>CAWCNG010000005.1:0-126667 GCA_963796805.1 uncultured Alphaproteobacteria bacterium | reverse complement strand
ATGAAGGTACATGCCCGCCCCCGGCACTGGCCTGCCCCCGTTTGGTAGTCCGGGTCAAATCTAATGCATTGTCGGGCGGACTGCGAGGGCTGGCGTCGCCGGTGAAGCGGGTTCGGGTGGCGTAGCCGGCCACATCAGTGCGCAGGGCGCCGGTGGCTTGTAGCCGAGGCTCGAGTGGGGGCGTTGTGTATTGTAGTGCTGTCGCCAGCTCTTCGATGACGATACGCGCCTCGGCGAGGCTGTAGAACAGCTCCCCGTTCAGCAGCTCGTCGCGGAGCTTTGAGTTGAAGCTCTCGCAGTAGCCGTTCTCCCAGGGGCTGCCAGGTTCGATGAACGCGGTCCTGGCTCCCACCGCTGCAATCCATTCTCGTACGGCCCGGGCGATGAACTCGGGACCGTAGCACGTTGGGAATTGATCGCGGCCGAGAGGTTATGGCCGCCTGCGGAGCCTCCGAGGTAGCGCAGCAGGCGGCCATAACCGGCTTCAGGTCTCCATTGTGGTTTTTGCGAACCACACCACAGAGGAGACCGGCTATGACCGAGATCGAGGATGCCCCCGGCGCACGCGTTTTGGTAGGCATCGACATTTCCAAGCACCGACACGAGGTGCTGATCGCCGTCCCCGGCAAGCAGCGCCGCCGCAGGATGACGCTGACGAACGCCAAGGCGGACTTCGACCGCCTGGTGATGGTTCTCCGCGAATACGGCCTGCCGGTCCGGATCGGGTTCGAGGCGACCGGCAACTATCATCGCGCGCTGGCGCACCATCTTTCCTGTGCGGGGTTCGAGCTCAAGCTCGTCTCGTCGGTCGGACTGGCCCGGACGCGGGAGGCGCTGCACAACAGCTGGGACAAGAACGATCCGAAGGACGCGCAGGTGATCCTACACATGCTTCAGATCGGCGCCGTCCAGTTCTTTCATGATCCGCTGCTCGCCGGCGTGAACGACATCCAGGAGCTCTCGAAGACCCACGAGATCGTATCGCGCGCCAAGACCGAGCTCTGGCACCGGATCCTCACCCACTACCTGCCGCTCTACTTTCCGGAGGCGGACAGGTTCCACCGCAGCTCGCGGTCGGATTGGTTCTTGGCTTTCCTCGAGGCCTTTCCCTCGCCGCACTTCATCGCCGCCATGGACAAGGAGGCGTTCATCGCCGCGGCATGGACAGTGGTCGGGCGGCGCGTCTCCAAAACCGAACTGCTGTCAGACATTTACGAGACCGCGAAGAGCTCCGTCGGACTGCCCGTCGATCCCGACTCCGACGCCATCGCCATGTTCCGGATGGTCCTTGCAGAGGGCCGCAGCCTGACCCGCCAGCGCAACGCGATCGAGGCGCGGTCGGTCGAGCTGCTCTCCGGACTGACCGACTACCGGCTGCTGACCTCGATCCCCGGCATCGGGTCGATCAACGCGATGACCATCCTCGCCGAGGCCGGCGACGTGCGCCGGTTCGCCCATCACCGCCAGTTCCTGAAGTTCTGCGGCATGGACCTCGCCACGGTCCAGTCCGGCATGTTCCGCGGCCAGAGCAAGATCTCGAAGTACGGCAACGCCCGCCTGCGCCGGACGCTCTGGATGGCGGGGCAGACGGCCGTGCTGAAGCCGACCAACAGCTTCCGCGACAAGTTCGAGCGCTACATCGCGCGGGACCGGCACAACCCGCACCTGCGGCGCAAGGCCTACACCGCCATCGCCGCCAAGATGGCGCGCACCGTACACGCCGTGATCAAGCACGGCGAACCCTATCGCCCCTTCTTCGAGGGGGCGAGCCCAGGCGGAAGGACCCCTCTCGATCGAGCCGTGGAGGCGTGAACCGACCTCGCAGATAATGTTCGGGCTTTCCGCTTGGGATTTCGGATTTCGTCTTAAGGACGGTGAGGGCCGCATCGGCGCGTACCCTGTGTTCGCTATGGGAGAGACCATTTCTTGACGGCGGAGCCCGCCTGGGCGACCCTTTCACCAGGTGTCCGAGCCCTCGGACGCCCAATGACCTGATGCCTCAAGCCGCGTTCAGTTCCCAACATAGGACGTTGTCGGAACGAACATGACCGGGCACGCCGCGCAAGATGAAGAGGTCCGACAGGATGTCGATGACATCCGTCGACGTCAGCTTCCGGTCGACCCGGATCGCCAGGCACTCACGGGTGAACTCGTCGATGACGTTGAGCATGCGGAACTTCCTGCCGTTGTGGGTGCGGTCCTCGACAAAGTCGTAGGACCAGACATGGTTGGGGCGCTCGGGTCGAAGCCGCACGCAAGAGCCGTCATTCAGCCAGAGCCGCCCTTTCTTCGGCTGCTTGTTCGGCACCTTGAGCCCCTCCAGACGCCAGATGCGCTCGACCCGCTTGACGTTCACCGCCCAGCCGGCCGCCCGCAGCAGTGCCGTGATCCGGCGGTAGCCATAGCGGCCATATTCGGTCGCCAGCGCGACGATGTCGGCGGTGAGCGCCGCATCATCGGCGCGCCCTTTCGGCGCCTTTCTTTGCGTCGAGCGATGCTGCCCCAGCACGCGGCACGCCAGCCTCTCGGACACGTCGAACTTCCTCATGACGTGATCGATGCAGCGGCGGCGGCGGCCGGGGCTCAGAAGTTTCCCGAGGCGGCCTCGCACAGGATCAGCTTCTCGAGCGTCAGATCGGAGACCGCCTTGCGCAGACGCTCGTTCTCCTTCTCGAGCTCCTTCAGGCGCTTCACCTGGTCTGACTTCAGCCCGCCGAACTCCTTGCGCCAGCGGTAGTACGTGAACGCCGTCACGCTGATCGAGCGGATGGCCTCTGCGACCGGCCGTCCCTGCGACAACAGCACGTCAACCTGCCTCAGCTTCGCGACGATCTCTTCCGGCTTGTGCTTCTTCTGCGGCATTCCTGGCATCCTCCAAAGGCTCAAAAGCCTACTTCAGGGAGGACCACTTTTCAGGGGGCAGACCAGTTCAGGTGCAGGTGGAGAACCGGCCGCCGCTGTTTGTCGATCCGTCGCTGATCTTGCGGGTTCATATGGAGGGTGTGCTTCTTGAGCCTGACTGGCAGGCGCTGGGGCTGACACTCCTTTCTACTGACGATGACCGCAACGTCGTCCTCTTTTCGTCGCAAGGTGACCTCACCGCCTTCCTTCAGCGCCTCGAGGCTTATGACGGTCCGATCCCGGACGGCCAGCAGGGCCGGCGATACGAGGGCTTCGTCGCGAGGATCGGGAGTGTCGGCACGCTCATGCCCCGCGATCGGCTCGGCATCCGGCTCAGAGAGGCCGGCTTCAATGAAGCCACAGACCTGCAGAACGACGAAGTTTATACGGTCGATGTTGAACTCTGGGATTTCGGCACCCGCTTGGCCCGGGAGCGGAAAGCCAGTCAGATTGAGGAGTTCGTTACCGGACAGAACGGTGAGGTGTTCGATGTCTATATTGGCCCGTCGATCACTTTGATGCGCGTTCGGGCAAGGGGACAGATGCTTCGGCCCTTGCTCTCTGTGCCTGAGGTGGCATCCGTCGATCTGCCGCCTAAGCCTGACATTCGTGCGGCCGACCTCGTTCATATGGAACTGGATAACGCGCCGGTGATACTGCCCCCCGCGGAAGACGCGCCGGTGATCGGTATGCTGGATAGTGGCCTCAATGATCACCCTTTCCTCGAAGGTGCGGTGGAGGCGCGGCTGGCCTTCCCGGCCGAACTCGGCACCGCCGACGTTTGGGGTCACGGCACGCGCGTGGGCGGTGCCGCACTGTACGGCGATCTGAGAGACCGGCTCGGCGAAGGGCTGATCCAGCCGGTCGCCCGTCTCGTCTCGGCGAAGGTCGTTGACGACAACGGCCGCTTCTTTGAACGCCGGACCCTTCCAACTCAAATGCGCGAGGCAATCACGCGCCTGCGGCAGGATCACGGCTGCCGCATCTTTGTAATTTCGCTCGGCGATCTTCGGGCGCGCAACGAGCCGGGTCGGGTCGGGCCTTGGGCGGCGACACTCGACGAACTCGCGCGTGAGCTCGACGTGCTGATCTTCGTCTCCTCCGGCAACAGATTCTCTCCGCGAGGCGGTCCGGCACTTGAACAGGGTATCACGCACTATCCGGGGTACCTGCTGGAGCCAGCCAACCGCCTTTGTGAGCCGGCGGGCGCCGCAAATATCGTGACAGTAGGTTCTCTGACCAACGGCACGGGACTCGGAGCAACGCATGAGCATGACGCCCATGTCCGGCCGATTACCGGCGCACTCGAGCCGTCACCCTTCTCGCGATCGGGCCGGTGCAGGAGGAATCCAGAAGCCTGACTTCGTGGACGTCGGGGGAACGATGGTGTTCGACGCACCTTCGGCGAGCTTGCGCTGCGCTCCGAGCCTTCCGGAGGCGGGAGTTATTACCCTGAACCACGAGTACCTGCGGCAGCTCATCACAAGCGGGACGGGGACCTCGTATGCAGCACCACTCCTCGCCAACAAGTCGGCCGAGATGCTGCGCCTCTTCCCCACAGCCTCCGCCAATCTCATCCGGGCGCTGCTTGTTGGGGCCGCGGCGGTGCCGGATGAATGCGAAGCGCGGCTCAGAGGCATGGACGACGCCGAGAAGTTGCGCATTCGCGGCAACGGCATGGTCGATGTGCTTCGCGCCGCTTATTCGGACGATCACCGTGTGGTGCTCTATGCAGAGGATCGGCTGGCCCTCAACCATTTCGCGGTCTACCGAGTGCCCGTCGCTCAGGAGTTTCAAAGCAACGGCAGGCGGACCATCCGGGTCTCGCTGGCCTTCGATCCGCCGGTCCGGCGGACGCGGGCGGAGTACATCGGGACGAAGATGAGTTTCCGCCTCTTGCGCGGCTGCCCTGCCGGGGAAGTCTTCGCGCACTTCCGCGCCCGCACCGCCGAGGAGGGGGACCCGCCGGAGATTGCACCCAGATTCAGATGCAATCTGAAGCCTGGCCCGAACAACCGCGACGGCCAGACGCTCCAGACCGCGACGCAGACATTCGTGCAGGACACGGGGAGCTACGGTGAGGAATACTACTTGGTCGTCCGCTGCGCCGCCGGCTGGGCGGAGGAGCAGGTCGTCGATCAGCGCTTTGCGGTAGTGGTCGAACTCCAGCACCAGCCTCAAGTCCAGCTATATGCGCGACTCCGACAGCGCGTTCGCGCCTGACGAAGCCGCCATCGCGCCAAGCAATTGCGGCGAACTCCTATTCCGACATTCCGACCCTGACGGACTGATGAGATCCCGGCAGGCCCTCGCAGCAGGCAAATGACTGCTTCAGTTGCCGTGGCGGGGAGGAAGGCGCCTACGGCGAAGGTCCGTAAGCCGCCCTCGTGTCACAATGCGCGATTGCCGTCTCCGGCCGCCGGTAGATGTCGTCCACCTTGGCCGGAGCCTCGTGCTCCTTCAGCACGCCGATGACCTGCTCGTCACTGAAACGCTTGTGCCTCTTGGGTCTTCCTCCTCGTCGATCCAAAGGCGGAAGATTCCAGGTCGAAGTGACCCGGATACTGGGGGGAAGGGTGAACGGAACGGCACAGTTGCTCGGCCGGAACGGCACAGTAGGCATGCAAGACACGGCACATTTGTGCCGACCCCGTCCCTATCGAGCGGGTAGGCGCGAAAGTCGGGGTGATTGGCATCACCCGTTATCGTTATGGATTTACTGGAATTTATGGCGGAGAGACAGGGATTCGAACCCTGGGTGGGGTCACCCCCACAACGGTTTTCGAGACCGCCCCGTTCGACCGCTCCGGCATCTCTCCGTCAGGCACGTACCAATATCTGGGGATGCCGGTGGGTACAAGACCCCGCAGCGCGCGGTCGGCGGGATCTCACGCGCCTTGCGGTAGGCGAGAGACCAGTTATCTCCTCGACCAGAGCGTCGAGGACGCGAAAGTGGTGATCCCAGAGACGAAATCGTCGAGGTAACTCGAAAAAGTCCCCCGCGGCCGGACACTCGAGCGCTGGCGCGTCTCCGTTAACAGAAGTCCTGCATACTTCTTCCGCCCGGCCCAACACATCGTCTTAAAGGCTTCAAGCTTGGTCGCTCAAGCCTGGGCCGCCGCTTTGGTCGCGAAATTTTGCGACCGGCGCACTCCGCGCTTACATACCTGCGCATACCACTGCGACCCAAGTTTCTGATACGACGGCACTGATGTAATCCTGATGTGATGACCACGCTATCTGATGTGATTTTAGGCTATCACAGAGGGCTCGGAAAGACACTAAATGCTTGAAAACGTAAATTATCGCCTCTCCGTGGCACCGATGATGGACTGGACCGACCGGCACTGCCGCTTCTACCACCGCCGCTTCACCCGGCGTACGCTGCTCTATACCGAGATGGTCACCACCGGCGCGGTGCTGCACGGCGACCGGGCGCGGCTCCTCGCCTTTCACCCCGAGGAGCAACCTCTGGCGCTGCAACTCGGCGGGTCGGTGCCGGACGCTCTGGCGGCGGCGGCGGAGGTTGGCCGCGAAATGGGATTCGACGAGATCAACCTCAACGTCGGCTGCCCTTCGGACCGGGTGCAGTCCGGATGCTTCGGCGCCGCGCTGATGCGGACCCCTGACCTCGTCGCCGCCTGCGCCGCCGCGATGATCGACGCCGCCGGCCCGATCCCGGTGACGGTGAAATGCCGCATCGGGGTGGACGACCAGGACCCCGAAGTCGTCCTGCCGGCTTTCATCGAGACCGTGGCCGCTGCCGGTGTGCGCCGCTTCGCGATCCACGCCCGGAAGGCCTGGCTGCAGGGCCTGAGCCCGAAGGAGAACCGCGAGATCCCCCCCTCGACCACGACCTGGTCGTGCGGATGAAGATCCGCTTCCCCACGCTTTCCATCGCGATCAACGGCGGCATCGCCAGCCTCGACGAGGCGGCGGCCTTCCTCGCCCGCGGCCTCGACGGCGTGATGATCGGTCGCGCAGCCTATCACGCCCCCGGGCTCCTCGGCGCTGCCGACCGCCTGATCTTCGGGGCCGACACCGCCGATGTGACCGCAGAGCAGGCGGTCGCGGCGATGCTCCCCTATATCGAGGCCGAGCGCAGCCGCGGCACGCCGCTCAACGCCATCACCCGGCACGTGCTCGGCGCCTTCCAGGGCCGTCCCGGCGCCCGCGCCTGGCGCCGGCGGATCTCCGAGAACGCGCATCGTCCCGGCGCCGGCCCCGAACTGGTGCTGCAGGCCCTCGCCGAGATCGCGCCCCGGACGCAACCCGTTGATCCCGTCCGGCGGGCGGGTTAGGGCAGGGGGTCCGCCCACCCGGAGCCGCGCCCTCATGCCCTTGCCCGATCTCGCGCAGCTCCTCCCGCTCGTGGCGCTCCTCGTCCTGATCGGCGCCATCGCCGGGGTGATCGCCGGCCTCCTCGGCGTCGGCGGCGGCATCGTGCTGGTGCCGGCCTTCCTGCACACCTTCCTCGTCCTCGGCTACGACGGCCCGCAGATCATGCAGGTCTGCCTCGCCACCTCGCTCGCCACCATCGTCTTCACCTCGCAGCGTTCCGTCCGCGGCCATGCCAAGAAGGGCGCCGTCGACCTGGACATCCTGCGCGGCTGGGGCCCCGGCATCGCCATCGGCGCCGTCGCCGGCGTCATCGCCGCCGGCGGGATGAAGACCACAGTACTCATGCTGATCTTCGGCGTCCTCGGCACCCTGGTCGGCCTCTATCTCGCCTTCGGTCGCGACAGCTGGCGGCTCGGCGACCACATGCCCACCGGCATCGGCCGGGCGATCACGGCGCCAGTCATAGGCTTTCTCTCGGTGCTCATGGGCATCGGCGGCGGCAGCTTCGGCGTGCCGCTCATGCGCCTCTTCGGCGTGCCCATCCACCGCGCCGTCGGCACCGCCTCGGGCTTCGGGTTGATGATCGCCATCCCCTCGGTGATCGGGTTCCTGCTGCAGGGCTGGGGGTCGCCGGACCTGCCGCCCTACACCGTCGGCCTCGTCAATATCCCCGCCTTCCTGGTAGTGATCGGCGTCACCATGATCACGACCACCTGGGGCGTCCGCCTCGCCCACGCCATGGATCCCAAGCCGCTGAAGCTCGCCTTCGCCGCCTTCATCATGCTCATGGCGCTCAACATGTTGCGCAAGGCGCTGGCCGGCTGAAGCTACTCTTCGCCGCGCCGCCCGGCCCGCCCGCCGCGCCGCACCGGCTTCACCAGATCCGCCCGACCCGGCAGCTCCGCCATCACCGCGCGCCGCGCCGCTGGCGTCATCGCCCCCCAGGCGGCGATCTCCTCGATCGAGCGGTAGCAGCCGATACAGATCCGCGCCGCGGGATTCACCACGCAGAGCTTGATGCACGGGCTCTCCACCGTCTCCCGCCGCCAGACCTCGTCGTTCACGGGTGCCGCTCCATATGCGCCAGCCGGTCGAGCAACCCCTGCAGGATATAGCCCGCCGCCACGTGGTCGATCACCTCCGCCCGCCGCCGCCGCGAGGTGTCGGCCTCCAGCAGCGCGCGCTCCGCCGCCACCGTCGACAGCCGCTCGTCCCAGAAGGTGATCGGCAGCTCAGTCAACCCGGCGAGGTTCCTCGCGAAGGCTCGCGTCGCCTGCGCCCGCGGCCCATCGCTGCCGTCCATGTTCCGCGGCAGCCCCAGCACCAGCCCGCCGATCCGCCGCGCTTCCGCCAGCTGCAACAGGGCCGCCGCGTCCACGCCGAACTTGGTGCGCCGGATCGTCTCGAGCGGCGAGGCGATGCGGCGCGAGGTGTCCGAGACCGCCACCCCGATGGTCCGCGTCCCGAGGTCGAGCCCCATGACCGCCCGCCGCGGCGGCAGCGCCGCGGCGAAATCCGCAGGCTCGGCCAGGATCGCCCCGCTCACGGCGCGAGCCCGGCGTCGCGCGCCCCCGCCTCGATCGCGGCGAGCCCAGCGGCGTTGCCGGCATGCGCCTGCCGCGCCTCGATGAGGCTGGCCGCCGCCTCGTCCCGCCGCCCCAGTACGCCGAGCGAGCGGATGAGTTGCGCCCAGTCCTCGGGCGGCCCGCCCTGCGCGGTCAAACGTTCGGCCAGCCCGTCCACCATGCCTGCGATCATCGCCTGCTGCTCCGCGGGCGGCATCGCCTCGGCGGCGGTGACATCGTCGGCGCTTGGACCGGCGCCTGCCGACGGTGGCGGCATCCCGGCCAGCCGAGCCGCCTCGGCCATGCCCTCGCGCGCCGGGGCGATCCACGGCGCGTCGGGCGGCCCGGCTGCCACCAGCGCCGACCAGATGCGAAAGGCCATGTCCGGCCGCCCGCCCTGCATCAGCGCTAGTGCGGAATAATATCGCCCCGCCGGATCCCCCGGATCGAGCGCCAGCGCCCGCGACAGCGCCGCCTCCGACTCCGGTGAGACGTAGCCGCCGGCGGCGATGATGCCCATCTCGGCCAGGTCCACCAGATCGGAAGCGCTGGCCCGCTCGCCCAGGATCTCGACGACGCGCTCCTGTGCCGCTCGCGCCTCCGCCCAGCGGCCGAGCCCCGCCAGGCTGTGCGCCAGGAGCCGGTGGCCCTCCAGATCGTCCGGGCGGCCGGCCAACGCCGCCGCGAGCCTGTCCAGCAGTGCCGCATCCCCGGGCGGCGGCACCGTCGGCTGCGGGACCCCGCCGGCACGCGCGGCCATCGCCTCCGCTTCAGCCTGGCCCGGCCGGTTGGCGCGCACCTCGGCCTCGCGGGCCTGGCGGACGGCCAGCGGCTGATCCGGCAGGCCGGGGGCGCCGAGAAGCGCGTAGAGGCCGCCGGCCGCGAGCAGCACCGCCACGATCATCGCCGGCGCCGCCAGCCGGGTGACCTGCTCCGGCGCCGGGCTGGCTGCCGCCTCGGCCGCCTCCTCCGCCGCGGCGGCGAGCAGGCGCCGCGAGATCTCGAGCCGGGTCGCCACGGCCTCCGGCTCGCTCAGCAGCCCGCGTGCAATATCGGCGTCCACCTCGCGCAACTGGTCGCGATGCACCTGCATGTCATAGCTTGCCCGGCGCTCCGACCGGGATCCGCCGCGCAGCAGCGGCGCGAAGACCACGCCGAGACATCCGGTCACTGCCACCGCCGCGACCGCCCAGAAGATTAACTCAGCCACGACAAGCGCCTCGCATTGCGCGGCGGACCCTAGCTTTTCGCCGGCTCGGGCACAATCGCGCGGCCGCCGGCCCCCTCACACGCCCCCTCACGCGAATGTGTGCCCGCCGCCCGGCAACGCCGCCGCGCCGCGCGCGAACTGCACCGCATGAAACTAGGACTGGGAGGCGAGTGATGACGCTGCGTCCGGAGATACACGCGCTACTCTTCGGCGGCACGTTCCTCATGGTCGCCCCGGTGGCGGGCATGATGATGTACTGCCTATTCCACAACAATCTGCACGTCCATCTCGCGACCTTGGCGATCCTGACCACCTCGGGGCCGCTGCTCTCCCGCGTGTTCGAGGGAATGGTGCGGCGGCGTCAGCGGCTCTGCGATCTCGACATGAACTCGCTGGCCGCGGACGACGAAATCCTCTACGCGCGCTCCGTGCCGCTGCTTATGCCGATCGCCGGGGCGCTCTTCGCCTATTTCCTGATGATGTAGCCCCGGCAGGGACCCTGTCGAAACAGGTTCCACACCGCGTTTACCAGCGATCTAAAATCGCTGAGCACCCTTTCCTCACGCGGTCACCGCCGACCCCGGCGCCTCCGCGATCCCGGCCACGCGCCAAACTCAACCACCGCTTGATTTGCCGCCCCCGGCGTCTAGAGTGATCCGGCTATGGGTTGGGGGGAACCGATGCAGCGCATCCCGAGGGCTGCCTTTGTCCTGATCGCCGCCATGAGCGCCGCGCCGGCCTCTGCGTTGGGGGTCTGTGTCGAGGGAGCCTATCCCCCGTTCTCCCAGGTTCAGGACGACGGCACGATTGCCGGCTTTGACATCGACATCGCCAACGCGCTGTGCGCCGAGATCAACGAAACCTGCACCTTCGTGCGGGTGAACTGGACGCGGATGATTCCCGCGCTGATCGCCGGCAGCTGCGACGCCATCATCGCCTCGATGTCCGATACGCCCGAGCGGCGTCTCTCGATCGATTTTACCGACCCCTACTACCGCACGCCGGTCCGCTTCGTTGGCCCCGAGCAAAGCGATCTCAGTGACGCGCAGGAGGCAATGGCGGGCAAGGTCGTCGGTGTGCAGCGCGGCACGGTCAATCAGGCCTTCATGTCCGCCCACTACCCGGCCACGTCTCTTAGGGTCTACGGCAACCAGGAGCATGTGCTGCTCGACCTGACGCTCGGACGCCTCGACGCGGTGCTCGGCGAGGTGGTGCAGCTCGACGCCGGCTTCCTCGAGACGCCCGCCGGCAGCGGTTTCGCCTTCTTCGGGAGCGACCACTTCGACCCCGGCATCCAGGGTAGCGGCGCCGCCATCGGCGTACGCAAGTCCGACACGGAGCTGCGGGACAGGCTCTCCACCGCCATCGCCGCCATCCGCGCCGACGGCACTTACCAGGCGATTGACGCCAGGTATTTCGATTTCGACATCTACGGCGGCTGAAGCTTTCTCCGCCCCAGGCCTTGACGGCGCCCCCGGCAGGCGCAAGCTGGCCTGCGTCCAAAAGAACGTCAGGGAAAACCACATGCAGCGCAATCTTGCCGCGATCCTCGCCGTGCTCGGCCTGTCGGCCGCCGGTCCTGCCCTCGCCCTCAACATCTGCGTCGAGGGCGCCTATCCGCCCTTCTCGGAAGTGGCGCCGGACGGATCGGTCGTCGGATTCGACGTCGATGTCGCCCAGGCTCTCTGCAAGCAGGTGGGCGAGACCTGCGAGCTGGTGAAGGTCGACTGGGACGGCATCATCCCGGCTCTGCTGGAAAAGAAGTGCGACGCCATCGTCGCTTCCATGTCGGCCACCGACGAGCGCAAGCAGGTCATCGACTTCAGCGCCAAGTACTACCAGTTGCCCAACCGCTTCGTCGCCAAGGCCGACGCCGGCCTCGCCGACACCCCCGAGGGCATGGCCGGCAAGGTCGTCGGCGTGCAGCGCGGCACGATCCACCAGAACTACATGGAAGCGCACTACCCCGACACCGAGCTTCGCCTCTATGGCAGCCAGGACGAGGCGAACCTCGACCTCGCGGCCGGACGGGTCGATGCGCTGATGGCCGACGCCGTGTCGCTGGACGAGGGGTTCCTCAAGACCCCGGCCGGGGACGGCTACGCCTTTTTCGGCGCCGAGAACCACTTCGACCCGGCAATCCATGGTTCCGGCGTGGCGGTCGGTGTGCGCAAGGACGACACCGGGTTGCGTGACCGCTTCTCCGAGGCGATCGCCGCGATCCGCGCCGACGGCAGCTACCAGGCGATCTCGGAGCAGTACTTCGGCATGCGACATCTACGGCGGCTGACGCGAAGAGCAGGCGCCGCGGGTCAGCGGCGCCGGGCGCGCATGGAAAGCCTCGTCCAATACTCGCCGATCCTGGCCAGTGGTGCGTTGGTGACGATCACGCTCGCGGTCTGTTCGCTTGCGCTCGCCACGCTGCTCGGCGCCCTCGGCGCCGCCGGGCGGCTCGGCGCTGCCGGGCGGCTCGGGCGCTGGCTGGTGGTGGTCTACACTACGCGTGGTGCGCGGCGTGCCGGATCTCGTGATGCTGCTCCTGATCTATTTCGGCGGGCAGCGGCTGGTGAACCTCGCCCTTTCCGGGCTGGGTCTCGGCACAATCGACCTCTCGCCCTTCGTGGCAGGGGTCTCAGCGCTCGGCTTCATCTACGGCGCCTACCTGACCGAGACCTTCCGGGGCGCTTTTCTCACAATCCCGAAGGGCCAGCTCGACGCCGGCCGAGCGCTCGGGCTGCGCAGCGCCGCCATCCTCCGGGCGGTGGCGGTGCCGCAGCTCCTGCGCTTTGCGCTTCCGGGCTACGCCAACGTCTGGCAGGTTCTGGTCAAGTCCACCGCGCTCGTCTCGGTGATCGGGCTGCGGACGTGGTTGGGATCGCCAACGACGCCGGCAAGAGCGCGCACCAGCCCTTCATCTTCTTCACCGCCGTGCTCGCGGTCTATCTCTTCATCACCTGGGGCTCCACGGCGATCTTCGGTCGCCTGGAGCGGCACCACGCCCGCTGGACGCGCCGATGCGCGTTGAACTGATCCTGGCCAACTGGACGCTGTTCGCCGAGGGCATCTGGATGACGCTCCAGCTCACTGCCGTGGCACTCGCCGTCGGCTTCTCCATCGCGCTCCCGGCCGGTCTGGCCCGGGCGCGGCGGGTCCCCTGGCGTCTCGCCGCTTCATCAACGGCTACGTCTATCTCTTCCGCGGCACGCCGCTGCTGGTGCAGACCTTCCTGATCTACTACGGCCTGTCGCAGTTCGAATGGGTGCGCGAGAGCTGGGCCTGGACCTTCCTGCGCGAGCCCTGGTGGTGCGCCGCCATCGCCTTCTCGCTGAACTCCGGCGCCTACATGACCGAGATCGTCCGCGGCGCGGTGGAGACGACACCCAAGGGCGAGATCGAGGCCGCCCGCGCCCTCGGCCTCTCGCCGCGCCAGGTCGACGGCCTGGTGCTCCTCCCCTCCGCACTTCGTCGCGCGCTGCCCCAGTTCGGCAACGAGGCGGTCTTCATGCTGCACGGCTCGGCGGTGGCCAGCGTGATCACGCTCCAGGATATCCTCGGGGCGGGACGGACGCTGAACGCGAAGTTCTACCTCGCCTACGAGGGCTTCCTGACCGCGGCAGCCCTCTACATGGTGCTGACCTTCGTCATCATCCTCGTCTTCCGCCGGCTCGAGTGGCGCTACCTGCGCCACCTCGCCGTCATGCGATAGGCCAGATCCCAGCGCACGGGGTTCTGTTCACGGCTGCAGGTCCACGACCACCTCCTCCAAGCAAGGGGGTTTTGTCGTCGCCTCGGCGAGCGGAGCGCCGTGGAGTGGAAGCGGGTAATAGAACTCGCCCACGCACGGTAAGCCCTCCCCAATGGCCGCTGTCACCGATTCCTTGTGCATACGTTGTGCATGGGTTGTGCTGCATTTGTGCATACGTTGTGCATGCCTTGTGTATGCGTTGTGCATGGCTTCCGAGGACGGCAGATCACGCGCTGGCTGACTTCCGGTATCACCCGGTCGCCTTGGCCAGCGCCTGGTCGAGGTCGCGGATCAGGTCCGCCGGGTCCTCGATACCGATTGAGAGCCGCACCACGTTGGGGATCGCCCCCGCCGCCTCCTGCTGCTCCGGCGTGAGCTGGCGGTGCGTGGTCGAGGCGGAGTGGATGATCAGCGACCGCGCATCCCCCAGGTTCGCTACGTGGCTGAAAAGCTCGACCGAATTCACAAGCTTCACGCAGGCTTCATAGCCGGCCTTAAGAGCGAAGGTGAATAGCGCACCGGCCCCGTTCGGATAGAGCCGCTGCGCCCGGTCGTTCCACGGGGACGAAGGCAGGCCCGCGTAGGTCACATACTCCACACGCGGATCCTTCTCGAGCCAGGTGGCTACCGCAACCGCGTTCTCCACGTGCTTCTTCATCCGCAGCGACAGGGTCTCGGTGCCCAGAAGGGTCAGGAACGCATTCTGCGGCGCCATGGTCATGCCGAGGTCGCGCAGGCCGATGGCGATCGAGTGGAAGGTATAGGCCATGTTGCCGAAGGTCTCGTGGAACTTCAGCCCGTGGTAGGCGGGCTCCGGCTCGGTGAGGCTCGGGAACTTGCCGCTGGCCGACCAGTCGAACCTGCCCGAGTCAATGAGCGCACCGCCGACGACTGTGGCATTGCCGGTCAGGTACTTGGTGGTCGAGTGGACGATCAGGTCGGCGCCCATCTCGAAGGGGCGGCAGAGGAACGGAGTTGCCGACGTGTTGTCGACGATGAGCGGGATGCCCGCGCGTTTGGCCACCTCGGAAAGCGCCGGGATGTCGGTCACGTAGCCGCCTGGATTGGCGATCGACTCGCAGAAGATCGCGCGCGTCCCGTCGTCGATCAGGTCCTCCAGCGCCACGAGATCCTCAGTATCGGCGAACTCGGCCGACCAGCCGAAGCGGCGGATGGTGTGCGAGAACTGGGTGACCGTGCCGCCGTAGAGCCGTGTCGAGGCGATGATGTTGTCGCCGGGCATCATCAGCGGAAAGAGCGCCATGATCTGCGCCGCGTGCCCGGACGAGGTGCACACCCCGCCCACGCCGCCCTCGAGGGCCGTCAGCCGCTCGGCCAGCGTCATCACCGTGGGATTGGTGAGCCGCGAGTAGATGAAGCCGAGCTCCTGCAGGTTGAAGAGCTTGGCGGCATGCTCGACGTCGCGAAAGACGTATGCCGTGTTCTGGTAGATGGGCGTCTGCCGCGCGCCCGTCGCCGGATCCGGCTTGGCGCCGGCGTGGATCTGCAAGGTGTCGAATCCCAACGGCATCTCGGCCATTCTGTCCTCCCATGGCTTTGCCGCGACGCTATGCGAGGCCGCGGGCGGTGACAACCGGCGTGCCGAGGTCGCCGCGTCGTTGCCGCGGGCGGGCCGAGGCCCTATGTTCACCTCGACCGCTCCGACCGGAGGCTTAGCCGATGTCCGACGCCCCGCCTGGCGCCGCGCCCGAGACCCCCGATCGCCTCGTGCTCTATCCACGCCACGACGAAACCTTTCCCACCCTGACGACGGACGAGATCGACCGGCTGCGGCGTTTCGGCAGAGAGCGCCACTACCAGGACGGCGAGGCGCTGTTCGTGGCCGGCGAGCCGGCGCAGGGCATGTTCATCATCCTGTCCGGCCTCGTGGCCGTCACCCAGCGCGACGGTTTCGGGCGCCGCCAGCCGCTGGTCGAGCAGGGGCCGGGACAGTTCCTCGCTGAGGTCGGCACGCTCTCCGGGCGCCCCGCCCTGGTGGACGGCGCCGCCGAAGGCGAGGTCGCCGCCATCCTCATCCCGCCGGCCTCCCTCCGGGCGCTCCTCGTCGCCGAGGCCATGCTCGGCGAGCGGATCACCCGGGCGCTGATCCTGCGGCGGGTGCAGATCATCCAGGCCGGGCAGGCGGGCCCTCTGATCGTTGGTGATCCCGACAATGCCGACGTGCTGCGGCTCGCCAACTTCCTCCGCCGCAGCGGCCTGCCGCACAAGATCGCCGATCCCGCCTCCGACGCCGCCGCCGCGGGCCTGCTCAGCCACTGCCCCGCCGGCGGGACGCTGCTGCCCGTGGTCATCACCCCGCTCGGCGACACACTGCTCAATCCAACGATCGGGGAGCTCGGCCTGTCGCTCGGCCTCACCGGCCGCGCCCCGGGGCGCGAGCTCTTCGACGTGGCCGTAGTCGGCGCCGGTCCCGCCGGGCTCTCGGTCGCCGTCTATGCCGCATCCGAGGGACTGTCGGTCGCGGTCCTCGATGCCGAGGGCTACGGCGGGCAGGCCGGCGCCAGCGCCCGGATCGAGAACTACCTCGGCTTTCCTACCGGCATCACCGGCCAGGCGCTGACCGGGCGCGCCTTCGTCCAGGCCGAGAAGTTCGGCGCCGAGATCATCTTCCCGGCGGCGGTGCGCGAGCTCGTCTGCCTCGGCGACAGCGGCCCCTACCGCCTGGAGCTGGCCGACGGCGGGGCGGTGACGGCGCGCGCGGTGGTGATCGCCAGCGGTGCGCGCTACCGACGCCCTGACCTCGCCAACATTTCCCGCTTCGAGGGACGCGGCGTCTGGTACTGGGCCTCGCCGATCGAGGCGCGCCTCTGCGCCGGCTCCGAGGTGGCGCTCGTCGGCGGCGGCAACTCGGCGGGACAGGCGGCCGTCTTCCTCTCGGCCAACGCCAGGAAGGTCAACATCCTGATCCGCGGCAGCGACCTCGGCAAGAACATGTCCCACTACCTGGTGGAGCGGATCTCCTCGATCCCGAACATCGAGGTCTGGACCGACACCGAGATCACGGCCCTCGGCGGCGATCCCGACCTCCACCTCGAGAATGTCACCTGGGTCTGCCGCCAGACCGGTGTCGGCGAGACAGTCCCCATCCGCAACCTCTTTCTCTTCGTCGGCGCCGAACCTGAGACGAGCTGGGTCAAGCCGTGCAGGCTCAAACTCGACCGCTCCGGCTTTGTCCTGACCGGTTCGGCGGTGCCGGGCGCGCTGCCGGGCAAGCCTCCGCTCGAAGCCAGCCTGCCCGGCGTCTTCGCCATCGGCGACGTGCGGGCGGGGTCGGTCAAGCGTGTCGGTGCCGCCATCGGCGAGGGCGCGGCAGTGGTGGCGGCGATCCACGGCGTGTTGGCGGCGGCCGTCGCGGCCTGATCGCGGTTGAGCAAGCGAAGCGCTTTCCGCGGTGTCCTGCACCTCCTCGCGCGGCCGGTGCGCCGGGCGAGCGGGCGGCGCGGCGTGGTGCTGCAGCCCTACCGCGGCTACGGCTCGGCCACGCGGATCTTCGCGATCGGCCGCGCCTTCTGGCAGCGCACCGACGAATCCGAGGCGGAGGCCGAGGTCCGGGCGATCCTGCGCCGGATCCGGCGGCGGCCGGTGCGCGGCGCGCGGATCCGCGCCCGCTTCTATGGCAGCGAGCAAATCGTGGAGACCGACCACGACGGCTATTTCCGCGTCGAGATGGCCCCCGGCGCGCCGGTCCCCTCCGATCGGGTCTGGCATCGCCTGGATCTCGCCATGCAGGCGCCTGAAGTCGTTTCATCCTTCGCCGAAGTCTACATTCCGCCTGCCACCGCCCGCACCGTGGTGGTCTCCGACATCGACGACACGGTGATGCACACCGGCGTCGCCAACAAGGCCGCCATGCTCTGGCGGCTCTTCGTCGAGGATGCCGAGAGCCGCACCGCCTTTCCCGGCGTCGCGCATCTCTACCGGGCGCTGCATGCCGGCGCGAGCGGCTGCGAAGGCAACCCCATGCTCTACGTCTCGCGCGCGCCCTGGGGCATCTACGAGATCCTGGAGGCGTTCTTCCAGCGCCACGACATCCCGGTGGGCCCGATCCTCTTCTTGCGCGAATGGGGCGTCCGCTGGAAGTCGCCGCTGCCGCGCCGGGCGGCGGACCACAAGCGCCTTCTGATCGAGGCGATGATGCGCCTCTACGCCGACATGCCGTTCGTGCTGATCGGTGACAGCGGACAGCACGATCCGGAGGTCTATCGGCGCATAGCGGAGCGCTACAAAGGGCGCGTGAAGGCCGTCTACATACGAGATGTAGCGGCGCGCGGGCCGGAGCGCGCTGCGGAAGTGGGCGCGATGGCGGCGGCATTGAGTGCCGCGGGGGCGCATCTGGTGCTGGCTTCGGACAGCCTGGCGATCGCGGAGGATGCGGCGCGGCTGGGGCTTATCGCGGAGGAGGCGGTGGCTGACGTCAAGGCGCGGGTCGAGGAGCGGCTGCGGGAAGGCTGAGAGAAGCGTCGCGAAAAGCGCATGCACGGGGCATGCACAACGCATGCACAACGCATGTGCATGATTGTTGCCAATCAGTTAATCGGGACTGCAGCCACGGAACCCGATCCACCCGCGGTTGGTCTTCGGCGAAATTGACAGACAGCGGCACCGCCTCTAGCGTTGCAGCAAGAACAAGGTGCGGCCCCGCGCGGCAAACCGGCGGGCGACGATCAAGAAAGTGCCCCAGGGAGGACGCAATGAACCACAAGATTTTGTCGGCGATGCCGGGATTCGATCGCCGCGCGTTTCTGAAGGTTGCCGGCGCCGGTTTGGCCGCCGCGGCATTGCCGGGCGCTTCAGGCGTGTTGGCGCAGGACGCGGTCGAGTTGACCTTCTGGGCCTGGGCGCCCGGGTCACTCGAGATGTCCCAGAAGTTCATGGAAAAGTACCCCAACATCAAGGTCAAGTACGAGAACGTCGGGCAAGGCGCGCCGCATTACGTAAAGCTCCGCGACGCGCTGAAGGCGGGCACCGGACTGCCAGATGTCGCGCAGATTGAGTTCAACTCGATCGCGAGCTTCCGGGCGCTGCAGGCGCTCGAGGACCTTGGCACGGCCGGTGCCAACGACGTGAAGGATGCCTTCGTCGACTGGACTTGGCAGTCGGCCTCCGACGGCGACCAGGTCTTCGGTATCCCGTGGGATTCCGGCCCGATGGGTCTGCTCTATCGGGAGGACATCTTCAGCGCGAGTGGCCTGGAGGTACCGGAGACCTGGGACGCCTACGCCGAGGCGGCGCTCAAGATCTCCAAGGACAAGCCTGGGACGTTCATGACCGACTTCGCCGCCGGCGATGCCGGCTGGGTCGCGGCGGTGCTCTGGCAGAAGGGCTGGCGGCCGTTCCACCTCGAGGGCACGGAAATCACCATCGCGATCAACGACCAGATCGCCAAGGACTGGGCCAATTACTGGCAGAAGCTGATCGACGCCAAGGCGGTCGACGTGGCGCCGGTCTGGACCAGCGAGTGGTTCGCCGGGCTCGACAACGGCACCTACGCCTCGTGGATCACAGCGGCCTGGGGACCGGCGCTGATGGCCTCGTCGATGAAGGAGAGCGTCGGCAAGTGGCGCGCGGCGAAGATCCCGCAGTGGAAGGCAGGCGAGTACGTCGACTCGAACTGGGGCGGCTCGACGGTGGCCGCGATGAAGGGCACGCCGCACCTGAAGGAGGCGGCGCTCTTTGCCATGTTCATGGGCGCCGATCCGGAGGTCGCGCGCTACTTCAACAGCGAGATCTTCTTCTTCCCTGTGCTCAAGGAGCTTCTGGCCGACCCGACCGTGCTGGACCGCAGGTACGACTTCTACGGCGGGCAGGCGGTTAACCAGATCTTCGCCGAAGCCTCGTCGCACGTCGACCCGTCCTTCGAGTTCGCTCCATTCCAGGACTACGTGAACACCCACATCCAAGACGAGCTTTCGGCCTCGATCGGTGGCAACGGCACGCTCGCTGACGCCTTCGACCGCGTGCAGGACGCCATCGTCGAGTACGCGACCGACCAAGGCTACACCGTCAGCTGACGCCCGGCGGAAAGCGCCCGCGGGGCGCTTTCCGCTTCAGTCTCATCCCAGGACCGGAGGATCGAGGGGGAGCATGGTGGCCGCGTCCGGATCGCGAGCGTCTTTCCGCGTCAGCAAGCGCGCGGCGCCCTACGTCTTCCTGCTGCCGTTCCTGCTGCTCTTCATCGCCTTCATCATCGTTCCCCTCGGGAACGCATTCGTCCTCAGCCTCTACAAGACCACTTTGGTCGGCGGCACGCGCTTCGTCGGCGCCGACAATTTCACCAAGGCCTTCGTCGATCCGAAGTTCTGGGGCGGGGTGGTGACGCTGCTGAAGTTCGGCGCGATGCAGATCCCGGTGATGCTGATCCTGGCGCTCTGCTTTGCGCTGATCCTCGACAGCGGCACGGTCTACGCCAAGAGCTTCTTCCGGATCAGCTTCTTCATTCCCTACGCGGTGCCGGCGGTGATCGCGACGCTGATGTGGGGCTTTCTCTACGGGCCGGCCTATGGGCCCTTCGCCCAGCTCGCGACACTTTTGAACTGGCCCGCGCCGGACTTCCTGAGCCGGACCATGATCATCCCGTCGCTGGCCAACATCGCGGTCTGGGAGTTCATGGGCTACAACATGATCATCTACTATGCCGCGCTGCAAGCGATCCCGAGCGAACTCGAGGAGGCGGCGATAATGGACGGCGCCAGCGCGCTTAAGCACGCCTACTATATCAAGCTACCGCTGATCGTTCCGACAATCTTCGTGACCATCATTTTCTCGATAATTGGTACGCTGCAACTTTTCGCCGAGCCCTATCTTATGTGGAATTTGGCGCGGAACGTTATCAACAGTTCTTTCACGCCCAACTTTTACGCCTACACGCTCGCCTTTACCGGCCAGCAATACAACTACTCGGCGGCGATCTCCTTCCTGCTTGGCGGCGTCACGGCGGTGCTCGCCTATGTCTTCATGCTTCTGACCAGCCGGCGAAGCCGCTCGTGACAATCGTCGGGAGGACCCGGGACTCGGCCAGCTACCGGCGCTCGCGCTGGTTGCTGACGCTGATCCTGCTGCTTTATTTCGTCTATACGTTCATTCCGATCCTTTACCTGATCACCGCCGCGACGAAGACCAACCCCGATCTCTTCACCACGTTCGGGCTCTGGTTCTCCGAAGACTTCCATCTGGGCCAGAACCTGCACGACCTCTTCACCAAGAGCGACGGGGTGTTCGGGCGCTGGTTGTGGAACAGCTTCTACTACGCCACGTTCTCGGCCCTGGGCTCCGCTCTGGTTGCGACGCTCGCGGGCTATGCCTTTTCCAAGTACGATTTTGTCGGCAAGCGGTTCGTCTACGCGTTGGTGCTCGGCGCGGTGATGATCCCGCAGACCGCGCTGGTCATTCCGCTGTTCCTGATGCTCGGCAAGATCGGGCTGCTGGACACCCCCTATGCCGTGATCCTGCCGTCGCTGGTCTTTCCGATCGGCGTGTTCCTGATGCGGGCCTATTTCGACAACGGCGTGTCGAACGAGATCATCGACGCGGGGCGGATGGACGGCGCGGGGGAGATCTATATCTTCATCTTCCTGGTCTTCCGCCTGGTCATGCCGGCCTTCACAACGGTGCTTGTGCTGGCCTTTGTGGCAAGCTGGAACAATTACTTCCTGCCGCTCGTGGTGCTGAACTCGTCGGAGCATTTTCCGGTGACGGTCGGGCTCGCGCAATGGTTCGCGGCGGCGACGGCGGGCAGCGGCGGCACGATCCTCTTCACGGTGGTGGCCGCGGGCGCGCTGGTCTCGATCATCCCGGTGATCATCGCGTTCCTGCTGATCCAGCGGTTCTGGCAGGGCGGCCTGTCGGCCGGGGCGGTGAAGTAGTCGCGTCGCAGGCGTCGTTCAGAGCGATGTGTTCCGCGGCTGAGGTGCAGACGTCAGCTTTACGATCCGTTCCCAGGCTTCCGCTGCGCTTTCGACGTGGGTCACGAGGTCGAGGTCGCGGGTCGCGACCGTGCCGGCTTCGACCAGCGCGTCCCAGTCGATGACGCGGCGCCAGAAGTCGCCGCCGAAGAGCAGGATGGGCAGGCGGCGCATGCGGCCGGTCTGCACCAGGGTCAGCACCTCGAAGAGCTC
The DNA here is from genome assembly GCA_963796805.1 of uncultured Alphaproteobacteria bacterium. Taxonomy (GTDB): domain Bacteria; phylum Pseudomonadota; class Alphaproteobacteria; order Rhodobacterales; family Rhodobacteraceae; genus Amaricoccus. The sequence goes on along the minus strand of CAWCNG010000005.1, from coordinate 104,770 downwards.
GTCGAGGGTGCCGAAGCCGCCGGGGAAGACCGCGATGGCGCGGGCGCGCATCAGGAAATGCATCTTGCGAATGGCGAAATAGTGGAAGTTGAAACTCAGGTCGGGGGTGCCGTAGAGGTTCGGGGACTGCTCGTGCGGCAGCACGATGTTGAGGCTGATCGAGATGCCGCCCGCCTCGGCGGCGCCGCGGCTCCCCGCCTCCATGATCCCGGGTCCTCCGCCGGTGCAGACCACGCCCTCGCGGTTGCCAGTCGCCAGCGCGTTCAGCGTGCAGAGGCGGGCGAACTCGCGCGCCTCCTGATAGTAGACGCCCAGGCGCGCAAGTCCTTCAGCGCCGCCAGCGGTGCTGCTTTCCGGATCGGGGATGCGGGCGCTGCCGAACATGACCACGGTCGAGACGATCCCGCGTTCGGCCAGGGCCATTTCGGTCTTTAGCAGCTCGAGTTGAAGGCGCACGGGCCGCAGTTCGTCGCGGGTCAGGAAATCCGCGTCGCTGAACGCGAGCCGGTAGCTCGGGTTCTGTGTCTGCGGCGTGCCGGGCACCCGGTCGGAGCTCTCGAGGTCCTCCCGGGCATCCGGAAAGCGGCGCTGCGGTTCGCTCGGAATGGTCATGGTCGTGCGGCTCCCGCCTGATTGCCACCGCTGTCGTGCCGACTTATAGCTTGCGGCCTGCCCCTGCCAGAGCGAACCGGAAAGGCCAGATCGCATGTCCAGCTTCGACCACGACAAGCTCGAGCGTGCCGTGGAGGCGGCTTGGGACGAGCGCGACGCGATTTCACCGCAGACCGGTGGTGCGGCGCGGGCGGCGATCGAGACGACGCTGGAGGCGCTCGACAAGGGCGCCGTTCGTGCCGCCGAGCGGCAGCCCGACGGCGTCTGGAGGGTGAACCAGTGGGCGAAGAAGGCGGTGCTGCTCGGGTTCCGCCTGCAGGACATGGCGCCGCAATCGGGCGGTCCGCAGGGCGGCGGCTGGTGGGACAAGGTCGATTCCAAGTTCCGCGGCTGGACCGACCACGACTGGCGGGCGGCGGGATTTCGTGCCGTGCCGACCGCCGTGGTGCGCCGTTCGGCCTACATCGCGCCGGGCGTGGTGCTGATGCCGTCGTTCGTCAACCTCGGCGCCTATGTTGGCGAGGGGACAATGGTGGACACCTGGGCCACGGTCGGCTCCTGTGCCCAGATCGGCAAGGGTGTGCACCTCTCCGGCGGTGTCGGCATCGGCGGGGTGCTGGAGCCGCTTCAGGCTGGTCCCACCATCATCGAGGACAACTGCTTCATCGGCGCCCGGAGCGAGGTGGTCGAAGGGGTGATCGTCCGCGAGGGCTCGGTTCTCGGCATGGGCGTCTTCCTCGGCCAGTCGACCAAGATCGTCGACCGCGCAACGGGCGAGATCTTCTACGGCGAGATGCCACCATATTCGGTGGTGGTGGCCGGCTCGCTGCCCGGCAAGCCTTTCCCGGACGGCACACCCGGCCCGAGTCTCTACTGCGCCGTCATCGTGAAGCGGGTAGACGCGCGGACCCGCTCGAAGACCGGGATCAACGAACTTCTCCGGGACTGACCCCGTGGCCGAGGTCTACACCCTCCTGGTCGAGGTCGGCCGCAAGCCGGGTGACGGCCTGCCAAAGGGCGCGACCGGCGCCGCGCTGCTTTGCTACGCCGCGGGCGTGGACGAAGAGGAAGCAGTGCGCGAAACGGTCGCGGTCCTGAAGGTGGCCGAGATGGCGCCGCTCGACGTCACCGGCTACGGCACGCTCGCCGACCGCGAGGCGGAGGGCGAAGAGATCCCGCCCGAGGAGCTTGCGCTGATGGAGCGGGCGGGCGCCGAGAACGCGGTGATCGTGGCCGAGGTCACGCCCTTCTTCGACTAGGTACGGGCTTCAGCGGCCTCGGGCAGCCGGTCGGGATCGAAGTCGCGGATCATGACGGCCAGGTCGTGCTCGGCAACCCGCCGCGCCGCTTTCTTGGGTTCGAACCACTTCGCCCGGCGCTGCCCGGTCTCGGGAAAGACCTGCAGCATCTCGCGCGCCTCCAGCGGGAAGACCCTCACGACGCAGGATATCTTGCGCCCGGCGCCCAGGCTCTTGAGGTAGGTGTAGACGCCAAGGCTTCGGGTAGCGACGCTGCCGCGCAGGCCGGCCTCCTCGAAGGCCTCCCGGGCCGCCGCTTCGGCCTCGGTACGGTTGCGCATGGTCCAGCCCTTGGGGATCACCCAGCGGCCGGTGTCGCGGCTGGTGATGAGTAGAACCCGCAATCCCTTCGCCGAGCGCCGCCAGCAGAGCGCGGCCACCTGCAGCCGGGGAGGCTGGCCGGGGGAGAACGCGGCGGCACGGCTCCGCTTGGATTTGGCGACTTTCGGCATAGGGGGCGGGGGAAGGCCTCCGGCAAGGGTTCCGGCGTCTTAGCGCCTTCCGTAGTAGAGTCCAACCACGTGTTCCGCCTCCGCAAAGAAGAGCCAGCGCAGGACCAGAATCCCCGGCAAGTGGACGAGCGCCGCCGCGGCCACGGTCAGCGGCGACGGCGCCACGACGAGCGCCAGCGGCAGCACGACCGCCATGAGAAGGCCCGCGACACGCAGCCTGAGCGCGTGGCGGCGCCCGACCACATAGACCATCTCTCGCAGGAGGTAGTTGCCGCCGGTGTGCGGCGGAGCGAGCAGGCGCAGTCCGCCGAGGGCGCCGAGTCCGGTGGCGGTGGCGAGTGTGGTCCCGGAGCGGAGCAGGCGGCGGTCCCCGACGGCCCAGGCGGCAAGCTGGGCGAGGCCAAGGGCCGCGAGGAGCCAGCGGGCCGGCTGGACAGCACCGGACAGGAGGGCACCACCGGCGAGGGCGGCGAGGAGGAAGACCAGCGGCGTGAAGGGCATGTGCCATCGGGGGACGCTGCGGAGCTGGGCATAGATCATCGCGGTCGCGAGGACGGTGGACAGCGCGAGCACGGCGGCAGGGAGGCCGAGCCAGCGGGTGCGGATGCCGACAAGGACCCAGAGGGCGGCGAAGAGGGCGAAGGCGGTAAAGGTGGCCATGGCGAGAATGGCCTCGCGGCTGAGCCACGAGCTGCGCCATTGGCTGAAGGCCTTGAGGAACCGGCGTGGCTGGCCAAGGTGGAGGAGGCTGGCGAGAAGGCCTGAGCCAGCAAGCGCCACTGCCAGGGCGGAGAGCAGGAAGACGCGAAGAATTCCAGTGGGTTCAGCGCCAAGGCCCAGCCACGCCATCAGACCGAAGCCGAACCCCGAGAGGGTAGTGAAGGCGATGATCGACGGGGCTGGGTGCATGCGTCAGAGGCGGGCGAGGGTCCGGTCGAGCCAGCCGAGAAAGCCGCCCTCCGCCGCGGGGATTGGGTCGAGGAGGGGCGCGAGGACGTCGACGTCGCGGTCGCGCGGGGGCAGGTACTTGTTGGTCGGGCGAGTGGCCTGCTCGGGCATCAGGTCGAAGCCGCCACGGTCGGCGACGAGGCGGGAGACGGGGCTGGCGGGGTCGGCGAGATCGCCGAAGTGGCGGGCGCCGGTGGGGCAGGTACGGACACAGGCTGGGGTGCGATCGATCTCGGGAATATGTGGATTATCAATGCGATCTACGCATAGGGTACACTTCTTCATGACGCCCTGGGAGGGGTCCATCTCGCGGGCGCCGTAGGGGCAGGCCCAGGCGCAGAGGCCGCAGCCGATGCAGTCGTCCTCGTTGACCAGCACGACGCCGTCGGCCTCGCGCTTGTAGCTCGCGCCGGTGGGGCAGACGGTGACGCACGGGGCGTCAGCGCAGTGCAGGCAGGACTTGGGGAAGTGAACGACGCGGGCAGGGCCGGTGTCGGGCACGGCCTCGAAGTTATGGACATGATTGAGGAATGCGCCCTCGGGATCCGGGCCGTAGGGGTCGTGGTCGGAGAGGGGGGCGAGGCTGCCGCTGGTGGTGTTCCACTCCTTGCAGGCGATCACGCAGGCGTGGCAGCCGACGCAGGTGTCGAGGTCGATGACGAGGCCGAGGGAGCGTTCGGTAGATTTTGGCAGGGACGTCATGCAGAGGCCGGAAAACACGCGGAAAATCGCGTATGGAATCCGTATGGAATCCGTATGGAATCCATATGGGTGATTTCGGGGTGCGCCCGATCCGTCGCGGCACGGAATGTGGTAGCATCGTCGGCCGGAATCGCGATCACGAATGGTTCCTCGGGTAGGGCGGCTGGCGCTGCCGCGTCGCCGCATATTAAGCGCCGGAGTTTGCCGTGGGCGCAAGGCAGGAGGGGGTGGGGCCGAGCCGTGGGATCTGACTTCGGGTTCGACGCTGTCGTGGTGGGGGCGGGCTGGGCCGGGCTCGGGGTCAGTTATTCGTTGGCGCGTCGCGGCGTTCGCCATAAGGTGCTGGAGCGGGGACGCATCGGCGAAACCTGGCGAACGCAACGCTGGGACTTGTTCCGCATGAACACCTCCAACGTCCAGACCGTGATGCCCGATGACCGCTATGACGGTTGGCAGCCGAACGGGGTGATGCCGCGCGACGCCTTCGTGGCGATGCTGGAGGGCTATGCAGCTCGCAATGCGCTGCCGGTGGTGACCGGGGTCGCAGTCACGGAGTTGAAGCGCGCACCCGATGGCTTTCATCTGACCACGCCGCAGGGCGCGCTCCGAGCGAGAAACGTCGTGGTTGCGAGCGGAAGCATCAACCTGCCTCGGCGCCTGTACTGGTGGTGGGGAACGGACAGTCGGGCGGTCAAATCGCCGAGGAGCTGGTGCGCTCGGGTCGGCGCGTCTTCCTGGCCACGTGCCGGGTCGGTCGCCTGCCGCGCACCTACCGGGGCGACGACATCGGGAACTGGCTGGTCTCCAGCCGGCTGTTCGATGTCCCGCGCGAGGACTTCCTCCGGCCGTCAGGCACCGTCCCCGGGCGTGCGCTGCTGGGAGCCCTGCACACGATCAGCCTGCAGTCCCTGAGCGCCGAGGGTGTCGTCCTGCTCGGTCACTTCAACGGCATGGAGGACGGCCGCGTCCGCTTCGGCGACGATGCCGCGGAGCATGTTCGCTTCGCTGACGAAGCTGCCGCTGCCAGCAAGGCGCGGATCGACGCCTATATCGCGGACAAGCGGATCGATGCGCCCGCGGCCGAGCCGGATCCCGGCCGAGACCGTCGATCCCCGCCTACCCGATCCGCCCATCCGGGAACTCGATACCGCTGCGAGCGGGCTCGCCACGGTAGTCTGGTGCAGCGGTTTTCGGGGCGATTTCACCTGCATCCGGGTGCCCGGTGCCCTTGATGAGCGGGGACAGCCCCGCAACACCGACGGCATCGGCGATGTCGCGGGCCTTACCTTTCCGGGTCTCGATCTTGCTACAACGAGGCGCTCGGGGACGATTCTCGCCATCGACGAGGAAGCGCCGCGCTTGGCGGCTGTCGCCGCACGGTGCTAGGAGACCGCCGCGCCCGGTGGGCGCGGCGGTGCGGTCATCGATCCGGTGCCGGGAGCGTCAGCCTTCGTAGGCGGGCCGACCGTCGAGCGACTCGGGGGTGACGGAGGTGCGGAGCGCCACCGTGCCGCTGTCGTCCTGCATGAACTCCACCTCGTCCAGGGTAAGGAGCACGGTGTTCGTTCCGAAGCCTAGGAAGCCGCCGAACGCCGCCGCGACGCTCTCGGCCTTGCCGTCGGGGCCGAAGACGAGATCGTCGACCGAAGCCACCACCTCTCCGCTGGTGCTGCGGATGTTGGCGTCGATGATGTCCTCGGCGGTCAACGAGGCTACGTCGACGGGGTGGAACTGCTCGTCCACCACCCAGTCGCCGGTCAGTGCCGGCGCGGTGGCGGGAGCGGCGCCGTCCAGGGGCGCGGCCGGAGCCATCGGCTCGGCGGCGGGATCGCTGGCCGGCGCCTGATCCTGGGCAAGTGCGCCGGTGGCGAGGAAGGCGCCGAGGGCGGCGCTGGCAAGAAGGGACCTGATCATGATTTGCTCCTTCGTTTTCTCGGTGGCCGGTAGCTCACCGGCGCTGTGGGAAAAAAACGCGGTAAGCGCGAGCGGGTTCCAGGCGGTGGCTGGGTGACCGGTCGTCGGGCGATCATGTGCGCACGCCGGGCGACTGTGCGCGCACAAGGAATAGTGGGGAGGGGGAACTTTTTCGCCATGAATTGACAGCGTCTCAACCTTCGATCACAAAAGCGACTGAGCCGAACTTACGACCGGTTGCGCTTCGCATTCCGGTCGGGGTGGGGACCGGGTTCGTGTGATCGTCCGTTCCTAGCGGGGCGGGCGGGGCATGGCAAAGCCCTATCGCCGGAAAATCGGCTCGAGGGGGCTGCGGAATGACCACGCACCGTGAAGAGACGTTCCGAAACCAGAAGATTTCGCTGGACGAGAATTGCTACGAACGATGCGATTTCATCGCCTGCGACCTCGTCTACTCAGGTCTTGGGTTGGTCAGCCTGGTGGGGTGCAGTTTCCGCGACTGCGCCTTTCGTTTCGAAGGTGCAGCCGGAAACGTGGTGGCGTTCCTGAACGCTCTCGCCGCCGACCCTGGTCTGCGCAGTGCCCTCCCATTGATTGTCCCGAACCTGGAACGACGCGGGCGGGTCAACTGACATTCGTGCTTCCTCCACTTTCCGTGGGTAGCACGACGCACGTGCCGCTCGCATCCCGGTTGTTTCCGCATAAGCGATCTTCCGCCGAAGCGCCTGTACGGGCGTAAAATTCGGAGCCCGCGATCAGCCGCGGGTGCCGCTACGCTGTAGAGCTGCCTGGGGCGGGAACTCCGGCGCGGCGCGGGTGCGGGCGGGGACGCGCTCGAGGCGGACGCGAAGGTCGTACCAGGCGGCCTGGCCGGTCACCGGATCGGAGTTGGAGGCGGCGTGGCCGCGGGCGTCCGCGGGCAGGCGCTCGGGGATCAGGTGGTTGAGCAGGAAGCCGCGGGTGGCCTCGGGCGACGCGGGGTCGAGCGCCCAGGCGCCGGGCCGCTTGCCGATGGCGTTCCACGTCCAGACCGTGGCGGCGTTCTGCGCGTCCATGCGCGCGACCGGGACGGTGATGCGGGCGTGCGGCGAGACGACGTCGGCCCAGTCGCCGGGCTCGAAGCCGAGAGCGTCCCAGACGGGGCCGGGGACGTAGAGCGGGTTCTCGCCGTGGATTTGGCGCAGCCAGGCGTTCTGCGAGCCCCACGAGTGGTACATGGCGGCGGGGCGCTGGGTGATGGCGTGGAGCGGATAGGCCTCCGGGTCCAGGCTGGCGTCGGCGGGCGGGGGATACCAGACCGGGAGCGGTGCCATGGCGCGGGCGAGGGTGTCGCGTAATGCGTCGGGGGGCTGGCGGTCGCCCTGGCCGAGGGCGGCGGCCTGGAAGCGGGCAAGGGGTTCGGAATAGATCTGGAAGAGGAAGGGTTGCGGGCCGTCGATCAGGCCTGTGGCCACGGCCCAGTCCTGATAGGCGGCGTTCCAGGGCTTGAAGTACGCGGCCTCTTCCGGGACGTGGGCGGTCCAGAAGCCGCCGTTCTCGATGTAGCGGTCGATCTGGTCCGGGTTGGGGGCGCCGCGGCCCATGGCGGTGCCGTCGCCGCGCCAGCCGGCCAGCGGGCCTATACCGGGGCGGCGCTGGTGGCGGGTCATGTAGTCGGCATAGTCGGCGTAGGTGGGACTGCCGTCGGGCTCAACCATGCCGGGGAGGCCGAGGCGGGCGCCAAGATCGAGCAGCACCGACTGGAAGGGGCGCACGTCGCGGTCGGGCGCGACCACCGGCCAGCGGATGGCGTCGGCGGCGGCGTCGGGCTCGGAGATCGGGCGATCGAGCAGGCTGAGGCAGTCGTGGCGCTCGAGGTAGGTGGTGTCGGGGAGGATTAGGTCGGCGTAGGCGGTCATCTCGGACGAATAGCTGTCGGCGACGATGATCTTCGGGATCAGGTATTCGCCGAAAGCATCGGTGGCGGTGAGCATTTCCATCGTCCCGGCGGTGTTCATCGCCGAGTTCCAGGCCATGTTGGCCATGTAGAGAAAGAGCACGTCGATCGGGTAGGGGTCGCCGGCGACGGCGTTGGCGATGACCATGTGCATCATGCCGTGGGCGGCGAGCGGGGCTTCCCAGGAGAAGGCCTTGTCGATGCGCTTGGGGCGGCCTTCGGCGTCGATGGCGAGGTCTTCCGGGCCGCGGGGGTAGCCCAGGTGCGGGCCGTCGAGGGGCTTGCCGGGGGTGACCTTGTGGTGCGGGCGGGGCTGGGCAGCGACGGGCTTTGGGTAGGGGGGCTTGAAGCGGAAGCCGCCGGGGGTCTCCACCGAGCCGAGCAGGATCTGCAGGAGGTGGAGCGCGCGGCAGGTCTGGAAGCCGTTGGCGTGGGCGGCGATGCCGCGCATGGCGTGAAAGGAGACCGGGCGGCCGACCATCTTCTCGTGGCGGTGGCCGCGGAAGTCGGTCCAGGGGCGGTCGAGGGTGATCTCCTCGTCGAAGGCGGTCCGGGCGAGGAGGGCGGCGAGGCGGCGGATGTCGCCCGGGTCGAGACCGCAGGCGGGGGCTATGGCCTCGGGGGCGAGGGCGGGATCGAGGTAAGCGTCGGCCATGAGCTGGAAGACCGGCCGGGCATAGGTGGGGCCGACGTTGAAGGTGCCGATGAGGGCGGGTTTCACGTCCTGGGTGTCGTGGGGGACCGCCCGGTGGCGGGTCGGGTCCCAGACGAGTTCGCGGCCTTCGTCATCGCGCAGGAAGCTGCCGAAGCTGGGCGACTGCGGGTCCTGGTCGACGAGCTGGGCGACGTTGGTCCACGCGAGGAGGTAGGGCAGGTCGATCTTGCCGGCGGTCATCAGGACGTGGATGAGGCTGAGGATCAGCAGGCCGTCGCTGCCGGGGGTGATACCGAGCCACTGGTCGGCGACCGCCGAGTAGCCGGTGCGGACGGGATTGATCGAGATGACGCGGGCGCCGCGGGCCTTGAGCTTGCCGAGGCCGATCTTGATCGGGTTGCTGTCGTGGTCCTCGGCGACGCCGAAGAGGAGGAGGAGCCTGGTGCGGTCCCAGTCGGGCGAGCCGAATTCCCAGAAGGCGGCGCCGAGGGTGTAGATGCCGGCGGCGGCCATGTTGACCGAGCAGAAGCCGCCGTGGGCGGCGTAGTTGGGGGTGCCGTACTGCTGCGCCCACCAGCCGGTGAACGACTGCGACTGGTCGCGACCGGTGAAGAAGGCGAGCTTTTCCGGGTGCTTCTCGCGGATAGGTGCCAACCAGTTGGTGGCGATGCCGAGGGCCTCGTCCCAGGTGATCTCCTTGAACTGCCCAGCGCCGCGGGGACCGGTGCGGCGGAGCGGCGCGCGCAGGCGGGCCGGCGAGAGGTGCTGCATGATGCCGGCCGCGCCCTTGGCACAGAGGACGCCGCGGTTGACCGGGTGATCCCGGTTGCCCTCGATGTGCTTTACCCGCCCGGCTTCCATGTGCACGTCGATGCCGCAGCGGCAGGCGCACATGTAGCAGGTGGTCTTGCGGATCTCGTCCGAGACCTTGGGGGCGGGGTCGAAGGGGGCCATGGGCCGCGATGCTTGCAGCAGCGGGCCGGGGAGGCAAGGGTCAGCCGGGCGCCGCCGACAGGACGAAGTCGCCGACGTCCTGCCAGACGCGCGGCGCCTGCAGGTCGCGGAAGAGCCAGTGCCAGCCGTCGGGATAGACGATGAAGCCGACCCGGCCGGGGATGCGCTGTTCGATCAGGTGGACCTGGGCCGGGCGCAGGACCTCGTCCTTGGCGCCCATCAGGGTGAGGGTGGGTGTCATCACTGTGGGAGCCGCGGCGGCGGCGCGGTCCATGATCTGGACGAGGCCATAGAGCTCGCGGCTGGTGGGGTCGCCGAAGTGGCGAGGGTCGGCCATGACGCGAGCCAGCGCATCGGGGTTGTCGGTGGGGCGGATGGCGATCAGGCCCTTGCCGGTCCAGCGTTTCTCCGGCACCGCGGTGGCAGCGGCGCGAGCGGTGAGGCGGTAGAGCGGGCTGAGCGCGTCGCCGCCGGCGATCGCCGGGCCGGCCAGGACGAGGGCGTCGGCATCGAGGCCTTCGGCCGCGGCGGCCAGCGCGATGCCGCCGCCCATGGAGTGGCCGACCACCACCAGCGGCAGGCCGGGATGGCGGGCGCGGATCTCGTGGCTGAGCGCCACGGCGTCACCGACCAGCGCGTCGACGCCGGGCCAGTCGTGGCGGCTGGCGTTGGCGCCGAAGCCGCGCTGGTCGGGGGCATAGACCGTGATGCCGCGCGCCGACCAGGCGCGGGCGGCGTACTCGAAGGTGAGATCGCCGGCGTCGCCGAAGCCGTGCAGGGCGAGGATGACGGCGCGCGGCTGGCCCTCGGCGGGCCAAGTGTGGAGCGGCAACACCTCGGAGGGGAGCACGGCGGGCACCGGTGCCCGCGCACAACCGGCGAGGCAGAGCAGCGCGAAAAGGGGGATCAGGATCAGGCGGGTCATGATCGGGGGATGGTAGGGCGGTCCTTTGCCGGCGTCACCGCCCGTATCCTCTGGACCGCTGCGGCACGTTGCGGCACCCTCGGCGAGTCCGGGCGTGTCCGGCGTGACGGAGGGGAGGCCGGCCATGAGCGAAAAACTCGAGACCCTGGATCGTACCGAGGCGCCGTTCGACACGAACCGGCTCGATCGGCTGATGGAGGAGGCGGGGATCGATGTCCTGCTCGCGACGTCGCGGCACAACAACCGCTACCTCATGGGCGGCTACAGCTTTCTCTTCTTCTCGGCCATGGACGCCATCGGGCACAGCCGATACCTGCCGGTGGTGATCTACGCCAAGGGCGCGACCCGAGCGGGCGGCCTATGTCGGCCACGGCATGGAGGCTTTCGACAACGAGGTCCGGCCGTTCTGGACCCCGGCCTTCTACGGCAGGGCCTCGAGCACGACCGACGCTGCGGCGCTGGCCGCGGAACATCTGGCCCAAATCGGAGCGGCGGGTGCCCATATCGGCATCGAGCCGGGGTTCCTGCCCGCCGATGCGCAGGCACTGCTGGCGGCGCGGCTGGACGGCGCGCGGTTCGTCGACGCCACCGGCGTCCTGGAGCGGCTGCGTGCGGTCAAGACGCCGGCGGAGCTGACCAAGCTGCGGGAAGGCTCGGAGCGTATCACCGATGCGATGCTGGCGACGATCGCCTGGGCGCGGGAGGGTACGACCAAGGCCGAGATCATCGAGCGGCTGCGGCGCGAGGAAGTCGGGCGGGGACTGCATTTCGACTATTGCCTGCTGACGCTGGGCGCGAGCCACAACCGGGCGCCCTCCGATCAGGCCTGGGCGGCGGGCGAGGTGCTGTCGATCGATTCGGGCGGCAACCTCGACGGCTATATCGGCGACCTGGCGCGGATGGGGGTACTTGGCGAGCCGGATGCGGAGCTGGAGGAGCTGCTGGCCGAGGTCGAGGCGGTGCAGCAGGCGGCCTTCTCCCGCGTTCGCGCCGGCGCGCCTGGCGGCGAAGTCGGAGCTCGTGCGCTCGAGGTAATGGCGGCGGGGCCGAGCGGGGCCTTCTCGGAGTTCTTTGTGCATGGCATGGGTCTGATCAGCCACGAGGCCCCTTTCCTGATGCGGAACCGGATGTACGACCCTGTGGATGCCGACCGTCCGTTGGAGGCGGGGATGGTACTGTCGGTCGAGACCACGATGCTGCATCCGCGCCGGGGCTACATCAAGCTCGAGGACACGCTGGCAGTCACCGCGAACGGCTACCAGATGTTCGGCGAGCGCGGCCGGGGCTGGAACCGCGGAGGGACGGCTTAGCCGAAGTCAGGCCAGCCTCCGAGGCTTGGCGGTGTTGCCGGGAAATGCTAGCAGCGGGAGATAACACCGGAGAAAAACGTGAACTCCCATGACGCCCTGGGATGGCTTGAGGGCCGTCCTGACATCACCAGCCTTCGGGCCGCGGTCTGCGATCTGAACGGCATCCTGCGCGGCAAGCGGGTGCCGGTGCTGCAGGTGCCGAAGGTGCTGGAGGGGTCGATGCGGATGCCCTACTCGATCACCTGCCTCGACATCTGGGGCGAGGACGTGAAGGGCAATCCGCTCGTCTTCCAGCAGGGCGACATCGACGGGCGCTGCGAGCCGACCGGGCGGGGGTTCCTGCCGGTGAACTGGCTGGGCTCGCCGACTGCCCTCCTGCCGCTCTGGATGCTGAACGAGGACGGCTCGCCGTATCTCGGGCGACCCGCGGCGGGCGCTGGCGGCGGTCTGCGCCCGCTATGAGGCGCTGGGGCTGACCCCGGTGGTGGCGACCGAGCTCGAATTCTACCTGGTGGACACCACGGGCGAGGTGCCGACCCCGCCGCGCTCGCCGGTGACGCACAAGTTCCTCGACGGGGACGGGGCGCTCAGCATCGACGATCTCGACCATTTCGAGGCCTTCTTCACGGACGTCTACGCCGCCTGCGACGCGCATGGCGTGCCGGTGGACAGCGCCATCTCGGAGAACGGCGGCGGGCAGTTCGAGATCAACCTCCTGCACGAGCCCGATCCGCTGAAGGCGGCGGACGACGCGCTCTACTTCAAGCGCTTCGTCAAGGGGATCGCGCGCAAATACGAGCTGGCGGCGAGCTTCATGGCCAAGCCCTTCCTCGACCGCGCGGGCAACGGCTTCCACGTGCATTTCAGCCTGCTGGACAGGGAGGGGCGCAACGTCTTCGACAACGGCACGGCGGAAGGCTCGGAGACCATGCGGCACGCAGTCGGCGGAGTGCTGGCGCTGATGCGTGCCTCGAGCCTGATCTTCGCGCCGCACCGCAACTCCTACCGCCGGTTGACGCCGAATGCGCACGTTGCGAGCCAGGTCTGCTGGGGCTACGAGACGCGGGCGGCGGCGGTGCGCATCCCGGGCGGGTCGAACGCGGCGCGGCGGGTCGAGCATCGGGTGGCCGGGGCGGACGCCAACCCGTACCTGGTGCTGGCGGCGATCCTCGGGGCGGCGCTGGAGGGGATGGAGAACCGCATCGAGCCGCCGTCGCCGATGGTGAGCGCCGACGATTCACTGCCGATCGACTGGAAGGAAGCGATCGACAGCTTCGAGCAGAACCAGGCGGTGGGCAGGATCTTCGCGCCGGTGCTGCGCGACGCCTTCCTGGGCATGAAGCGGCAGGAGCTGCAGGTCTTTTCGCACAGATCAGCCCGTTCGAGCACGAGACCTACCTGGAGACGGTGTAGACACGTGCGTCGTTCGGGCGCGCGATCCCGGCGATCGGTGCTGCGTGAAGGCATGGCGTTGGTCGAAGTATCAATCAAAAACGAGAACTCTTGTTAACAAGGGGTGGTGACGGGTGGCAGACTATCCCCTGAGCTATTACGCGGCATCGCGACATTCCGCGCCGGAGCGGCCTGCCCTCGTAGGAGAACGCGATGCGGAGGTCTGCATCGTGGGCGCTGGGTTCACGGGCCTGTCGGCAGGGCTGGAGCTGGCGGAGCGCGGACACAAGGTGGTGGTTCTGGAAGGCTCCCGGGTCGGGTGGGGCGCCTCCGGGCGGAACGGCGGGCAGATCGTCAATGGCCTGAACGCGAGCCTCGAGACTATCGAGCGGCGCTACGGGCGGTCCACCGCGGATTTCGTGGCCACGGTCGTCCAGGAGGGCGGGCGGATCATTCGTGAGGGGGTGGCGCGCTACGGGATCGACTGCGACCTCAAGGAGGGGCAGCTCTTCACCGCCTTCACGGCCGGGCAGATGAAGGAGCTCGATGCAAAGCAGGCACTCTGGCGGAGCTACGGGATCGACAACTTCGAGATGCTCGACCGTGCCGGGGTGCGCCGGCACGTGACGACCGAGGTCTATGCCGGCGGAATGCTGGACCGATCCGGCGGCCACCTGCACCCGCTGAACCTGGCTCTCGGGCAGGCGGCGGCGCTGGAGGGCCTCGGCGGCGTCATCCACGAGCAGAGCCCGGTGCTGGCGGTGGACGACATCGCGGGCCGGCCGGTGGTGCGCACGGCGCGGGGGACGGTGCGGCCCGAGGTGCTGATCCTGGCCGGGAACGCATATCTCGGCCACGTGGTGCCGGAGCTCGAGAACCGGGTAATGCCCTTCTCGACGCAGATCATGGCGACAGAGCCGCTTGGCGACCGGGGGCGCGCACTCCTGCCCACCGACGTCTGCGTCGAGGACGTGCGCTACGTGCTCGACTATTACCGGCTGTCGGCGGACGGGCGGCTGCTCTGGGGGGGCGGCACGGTCTACGGCGGGACCGACCCGGCCGACATCAAGGCCAAGCTCACCCCGAACATGGAGCGGGTCTTTCCCGAGCTGCGCGGGGTGCGGATCGACCACGCCTGGTCGGGGAATTGCGCCATCTCGTTCAGCCGGGTGCCGCAGATGGGGCGGCTGGGAACGAGCACCTACTTCGCACAGGGCTACAGCGGACACGGGGTGGTGGGCAGCCACCTTTTTGGCCGGATCCTGGCCGAGGCGGTACATGGCGACTGCTCGCGTTTTGACGTTTTCGCGTTTTTACGCTGGATCCCCTTCCCGGGCGGCCGCCGCTTCGCCGTTCCCTATTCCGTCCTCGGATCATGGTGGTATGGCTTGCGTGACCGCCTCGGCGTGTAACGAATCTCGAAAGGAGCTCCATCGGATGGAGAAGAGTCTTCTAGCAAGCGTGCTTGCGGCCCTCGTGGCACTGCCGGCGTTGGCGCAGGACAAAGTGCTGCACGTCTACAACTGGTCGGACTATATCGCCGAGGACACGGTGGCGAAGTTCGAGGCGGCGACCGGGATCAAGGTCGTCTACGACGTCTACGACTTCGAACGAGGTGCTGGAGGCGAAGCTCCTGGCCGGCAACTCGGGCTACGACATCGTGGTCCCGACCTCGAGCTATCTGCAGCGGCAGATCGCCGCCGGGGTCTACATGCCGCTCGACACCTCGAAGCTGCCGAACCTTGCGAACATGGATCCGGCGCTGATGGAGAAGGCGCAGGCCTATGATCCGGGCAACGAGCACTCTGTAATCTACATGTGGGGCACCATCGGCATTGGCTACAACCAGGCCAAGGTCGAGGAGCGGCTCGGCACCGATGCGCCCGTGGACAGCTGGAGCCTCGTCTTCGACCCGCAATACGCCTCGAAGCTCGCCGATTGCGGGATCACCTTCCTCGACAGTTCCACCGACATGCTGCAGATGGCGCTGGCCTATCTCGGGCTGGACCCGACGAGCACCGATACCGCCGACCTGGAGAAGGCGGCGGACATGCTGATGCAGGTCCGGCCGTACGTGCGCTACTTCAACTCGTCGCAGTACATCTCGGACCTCGCCAACGGCGAGGTCTGCGTCTCGGTAGGCTTTTCCGGCGACGTCTACATCGCCGCGGCACGGGCCGAGGAGGTCGGCAACGGCATCGAGATCGCCTACAGCCTGCCGACGGAGGGCACGCAGCTCTGGTTCGACATGATGGCGATCCCGGCCGATGCGCCGAACCCCGAGGCGGCGCACGCCTGGATAAACTTCATCATGGATCCGCAGATCACCGCGGACATCACCAACTACGTCTCCTATGCCAACGCCAATACGGCGTCGATGCCGCTGGTTGACGAGGCGGTGAAGGAGGACCCTTCGATCTTTCCTACGCCCGACGTGATGGGCAGGCTCTTCCCGGCGGTGACCTACGGCCCGAAGGTCGATCGGACGATCACCCGCCTCTGGACGAAAGTGCGGACCGGCCAGTAGCTTTCGCGAAGGCGGAGCGGCGGTCCTGCGCGGGCCGCCGCTTCGCGCAAAAAGGGGGTGTCCGATGATCAAGACCGCGCTGGCGGCGGCAGGGCTGGCCGTGGCGGCCGGGCCGCTCCTCGCCGACGAGATCCACGTCTACAACTGGTCTGACTATATCGGCCCCGACACGATCGCGGAATTCGAGGCGGAAACCGGCATCAAGGTCGTCTATGATGTCTATGATTCCAATGAGGTTCTGGAAGCAAAGCTGCTCGCCGGAAACTCGGGCTACGATATCGTGGTGCCGACCTCGACCTTCCTGCGCCGGCAGATACCGGCGGAGGTCTACCGCACACTCGACCGCGAGAAGCTGCCGAACTGGGAGAATCTCGACCCCGATCTGATGGCCGATGCCGAGGCCGACGACCCGGGCAACGCCCACGGCGTCGTCTATCTTTGGGGCACCAACGGCATCGGCTACAACGTCGCCAAGGTCGCGGAGCGCCTGGGGGACGATGCGCCAACCGATAGCTGGGCGCTGGTCTTCGATCCCGAATATGCCGCCAAGCTCGCCGACTGCGGCATCACCATGCTCGACACTGCTTCGGAGATGGTGCCGCTGGCACTCGCCTACCTCGGATTGCCGCCGGACAGCACGGACACGGCGGATCTGCAGAAGGTGGCGGCGCTCTTCGCGTCGGTCAGGCCCTACGTGCGCTACTTCAACGCCGCCCAGTACAATACCGACCTGGCCAACGGCGAAGTCTGCGTCTCGGTCGGGTTCTCGGGCGATATCTTCATCGCTGCCGAGGAGGCCGCGGAGGGCATCGAGATCGCCTATTCGGTCCCGAAGCAGGGCGCCATGCTGTGGTTCGACATGCTGGCCATTCCGTCAGACGCCCCGAACCCGGACGGGGCGCATGCCTTCATCAACTACCTGATGCGCCCGGAGGTCATCGCGGACGTGACGAACGCGGTGTTCTACCCGAACGCCAACGCCAAGGCGGCGGCGTTCGTGGACCCCGAAATTCTGGCCGATCCCTCAATTTACCCCACGCCGGACGTTATGGAACGGCTTTTCCCGCAGCCGGTTCACGACCCGCGGGACGATCGGGCCCTGACGCGTCTTTGGACCACGGTTCGTACCGGACAGTAGGCACAGGCTGAAAAATTGATCGGCTGACACGTAAAGCGCGACGGATTGACCTTGTTGTGCTATTCTAGGTTGATTAGGGAGCAGCAATACCTCAAGGGCAGCCTGGGCTGCGGAGTTGAAGGCGCCGAGCATGGGCAAGGTCGAAGTGGCACGGCGCTCGGTGATGCGGCTTACCTTTATTGCGGCCGGCCTGGCCTTGCTCACGGTCGTGGTGCTCGGGGCAATTTACGAACGTTACGGTCGAGAATCGGCCCGGCAGGGCGCGCGGGCGGACGTGCAGGACCGTCTCGGCGTGCTGCGCTCGGAGCTGCAGGGCGCCGTCGATGCCGACGTCCAGATCGCCCGGGCGCTGGCCGGCGTGGTGCGGTTCCGCCCCGATATCGGCCCGGCCGAGTTCAGCCGGCTGGGCGAGGAGCTGATCAGCGAGCTGCCTGGTGTGCTCGCCATCGCCGCGGCGCCGGACCTTCTGGTCCGAATGGTCTACCCGCTCGAGCCGAACACCGCGATGCTCGGCCTCGACTACCGCGAGGCGCTGGCACGGCTGACGCCTGGGAGCAACCGGGATCTCGGGGCGACCGGTTTCGCCGGACCGCTGGAACTGGCGCAGGGCGGCCAGGGCTTCATCGCGATGGTGCCGGTCTTTCTTGACGAGGGCAGCACGCGCCACTTCTGGGGGATCGCCACCGCCGTCATCGAGGCGGAGGCGCTCTACCTGAGCAGCGGGCTGAGCAATCCGGACCTCGGCCTCGACGTGGTCCTCATCGGGGGTGAGACGCCGGCCGGCACCGGCAATGTCTTTTTCGGCGACCCGGCGATCCTGGAACAGGATCCGGTCACGGCGGACGTGAGCCTTCCCAACGGCGCCTGGCGTGTTGCCGCGGTGCCTGCGGGCGGCTGGCAGGCACCGCCAGCGCCGTGGGGGACGCGCGCCGTCTTTGCGCTGGCCGGCCTGCTGATCCTCGCGCCCATCCTGGGCGCGGCACAGATCGTTGGCTTCCGACAGGCCCAGCTTGCCGCGATCCGCGACCGCGAGGCGGAACTGTCGCGGCTGTCGTGGCGGTTCGAGTTCGCGCTGGCGGCCTCGGAGATCGGCGTCTGGGACGTGGACCTCGAAACCGACGAGCTGCTCTGGGACGAACGGACCAAGGAACTCTTCGGCTTCGCCGGCCGGGACGGGCCGTTCAGCGAGACGGACTGGGCAGGGGCGCTGCACCCGGAGGACCGCGACCGCGCGGTGGCGGAGGCGGACACCGCGGTCAAGGGCAACGGCCGGTTCGTCTTCGACTACCGCGTCCTCTTGCCGGACGGGAAGGTCCGGCACGTTCGCGATATGGCAGCGCGCTACCAGGGCGCGGACGGGACGCGGCGCCTCGTCGGCCTGGTCTGGGACACGTCCGCCGACGTGGAGCGGCAGGAGGAGCTGAACCTGCGCCGTCTGGAGGCCGAGGCGGCGACACTGGCGAAGTCGCGATTCCTGGCCGCCATGAGCCACGAGATCCGCACCCCGATGAGCGGTGTGCTCGGCCTGCTGCGGCTGATGCTGGACGATCCGCTGCCCGAGAAGCAGTGGGAGAGGGCCAAGATCGCGCTGACCTCGGCGCAGAGCCTGCTGCAGATCCTGAACGACATCCTCGACTTCTCCAAGCTGGAGGCGAAGCAGATCCGCATCGCCGACGAGAACATCGACGTCCGCCGCTTGCTCGACGAGGTGATGGAGCTGATGGCGGCGCCGGCAAAGCAGAAAGGCCTCAGCCTCGAAGTGGAGGTGGACTCCGGCGTTCCCGACCGCATCTTCACCGATCCCATGCGGCTGCGGCAGGTGCTGACCAACCTGCTCAGCAACGCAACCAAGTTCACCGATACGGGCGAGGTCAAAGTGCGCGTGCACTACCTGCCCGAGGGGGCCGAGGGCAGCCTCGCCGTCGAGGTCGAGGACACCGGCATCGGCATCGGCGAGGCGCACCTGCAGGAGATCTTCCAGGACTTCGTGCAGGCGGACAATTCGCTGACGCGGCGCGCCGGCGGCACCGGTCTCGGGCTCGCGATCTGCAAGCAGCTGGTCGAGCTCATGGGAGGCACCATCAGCCTGCGCAGCGTGACGGGAATGGGCAGCACCTTCTGCTTCTCGATCCGCACCCGGCCGGCGCCGGGCCTCCCGGACGAGGATGCGGCGGACGGGGACGTCCCGTTGCAGGCGCTGCCGCCCATGCGCGTGCTGCTGGCCGAGGACCACGCCACCAACCAGTATCTGATCAGCGCCTATCTCGGGGCGGCGGGGCACGAGGTGGTCATGGTGAACAATGGCGCCGAGGCCGCCTCCGCCGCGGCGGAGGGGGGCTACGATGTCGTGCTGATGGACGTGCAGATGCCCGAGGTCGACGGATTGGAGGCGACCCGGCGGATCCGCGCGCTGCCCGGCGCGCCGGGCCAGGTGGCCATCGTCGCGCTGACCGCCAATGCCATGGCTGGGGACCGGCAGACCTGCCTCGATGCCGGGATGGACGGCTATCTCTCCAAGCCCATCGACGTTCTGGCGCTGCACGACGCGCTGCTGCGCTTCCGTCCGGCGGCACCGGCGCACCGCGGGTCCGCCCGCGCCTTCCTCGGCTGACGCTGCAGCGCAACGAGGCTCTGGACAGCGGCCGCGGGCAAATCCTAAGCTCGCGCTTGGGTCACGAGCGGAGCCTTCATGAGCGAGACACTGCCCGCCGCTTCGGCCAAGCCATGGGCAAGCGGTAGCGAGCGGCCTTTCGTCCGCATCGAGAAAGTCACCAAGAAGTTCGGCGACTTCTACGCCGTGGACGATGTCTCGCTCGACATCTGGAAAGGCGAGCTCTTCTGCCTTCTCGGCGGGTCCGGCTGCGGCAAGTCGACCCTGCTGCGCATGCTCGCAGGTTTCGAGACCCCGACGAGCGGCCGGATCGAGATCGACGGCCAGGACATGACCGGACTGCCGCCCTACGAGCGGCCGACCAACATGATGTTCCAGTCCTACGCGCTCTTCCCGCACATGAGCGTGGAGAAGAACGTGGCCTATGGCCTCCACCGCGACGGGATGAAGGCCGAGGAGATCCGCGACCGGGTCGCCGACATCCTGCGGCTGGTGAAGTTGGGCGAACTCGCCAAGCGCAGGCCGCACCAGCTCTCGGGCGGGCAGCGGCAGCGGGTGGCGCTGGCGCGCAGCCTGGTCAAGCGGCCGAAGCTCCTGCTGCTCGACGAGCCGCTGGGGGCGCTCGACAAGAAGCTGCGCGAGGAAACCCAGTTCGAGCTGGTGAAGATCCAGGAGACGCTGGGGGTCACCTTCATCGTGGTCACGCACGACCAGGAGGAGGCGATGACGCTCTCCACGCGCATCGGGGTGATGAACGCGGGCATCATCGTGCAGATCGGGGAGCCGCACGAAATCTACGAGCATCCGAGCAACCGCTTCGTGGCCGACTTCGTCGGCACGGTGAACATGTTCGCTGGCCGCGTCTCGGAGGACGAATCCGACTACATCTCGATCACCAGCCCGGAGGTCGGTGGCGAGATCTACGTGGGGCACGGCGTCTCCTGCGTGCTGAACCAGCAGCTCTGGCTCGCCGTCCGTCCGGAAAAGCTGCGCGTGACGCCGCGAGCGCCCCGACCATCTGCACAACGTCCACAAGGCGGTGGTGGACGAGGTGGCCTACCTCGGCAACCTGTCGATCTACCGGCTGCGGCTGGAGACGGGCAAGATGCTGCAGGCGACGCCGGGTCAACCTGTCGCGGTTCGACGAGGATGCGATCTCGTGGGACGAGGCCGTCTGGGTGACCTGGGACGACACCGCGGGCGTGGTTCTGACGCAATGAGCGGGATCATCGAGCGGGTGCCGCCGCTGCGCTGGACCGCCGCCGTGCTGCGCTGGCTGGGGCTGGACGGACGCGGCCTGGTGATCGCGGTGCCGCTCTTCTGGCTGCTGATCTTCTTCCTGATCCCGTTCCTCGTGGTGGCGAAGATCAGCCTGAGCGAGGCGGCGATCGCCATGCCGCCCTACACGCCGCTGCTGGACTGGAGCGACCTTACCGCGGTGGTCACGCTCGACTTCAACAATTTCGCCTTCCTGTTTCAGGATCCGCTTTACCTGAACGCCTATCTCTCGTCGCTGAAGATCGCCTTCATCTCGGCGGTGATCACGCTCTTCGTCGGCTATCCCATCGCCTACTACATCGCGCGCAGCCCCGAAGGCCGCCGCGCCATCCTGCTCACGCTGGTGGTGCTGCCATTCTGGACCTCGTTCCTGCTCAGGGTCTACGCCTGGCAGGGCTTCCTGCGCTCGAACGGCGTCATCAACAACTTCCTGCTCTGGGCCGGCATCATCGACCAGCCGCTGGTGATGCTGCAGACGAACTTCGCCGTCTACGTGGGCATCGTCTATACCTATCTGCCGTTCATGATCCTGCCGCTCTACGCCAACCTGGTGAAGCTCGACGAGAGCCTGCTCGAGGCCTCGGCCGATCTCGGTGGGCGGCCGCTCTCGACCTTCTTCCACGTGACGCTGCCGCTCTCCATGCCCGGCGTGATCGCCGGGTTCATGCTGGTCTTCGTGCCGGCGATCGGCGAGTTCGTCATCCCCGAGCTCCTCGGCGGACCCGACACGCTGATGATCGGCCGCGTGCTCTGGAACGAGTTCTTCTCCAACCGCGACTGGCCGGTGGCGAGCGCCGTGGCCATCGCCATGCTGGTGATCCTGGTGATCCCGATCATGCTCCTGCGCAACGCCCAGGCGAAGACGGAGGAGAGCTGATGCCGCGCGCCTCGACGCTGCTCCTCGTCATCTGCATCCTGGGCTTCATCTTCCTCTACGCGCCGATCCTGTCGCTGATCATCTTCAGCTTCAACGAGAGCAAGCTGGTAACCGTCTGGGGCGGCTTCTCGACGAAGTGGTACCGTGCCCTGCTCGAGGACCCGCAAATCCTCGGCGCCGCCTGGATCAGCCTGAAGGTGGCCGTGGTGACGGCGACGCTCTCTGTCGTGCTCGGCACCCTTGCAGCCTACGTGCTCACCCGCTTCGGCCGCTTCCGCAGCCGGGCGCTGCTCACGGGTATGTCGACCGCGCCGCTGGTGATGCCCGACGTGATCACCGGCCTCTCGCTCCTGCTGCTTTTCGTCTCCATGGAGCAGCTGATCGGCTGGCCGGCGGGACGCGGGATGACGACGATCATCATCGCGCACGTCACCTTCTGCATGGCCTATGTCGCGGTGGTGGTGCAGTCGCGGCTCGCCGACATGGACGAGAGCCTGGAGGAGGCGGCGATGGACCTCGGCGCCAAGCCGGTCCGCGTCTTCTTCGACGTGACGATCCCGGTGATAGCACCTGCGCTGATCGCCGGCTGGCTGCTGGCCTTCACCCTGTCGCTCGACGATCTGGTGGTGGCGAGCTTCGTCACCGGGCCTGGCGCCTCGACGCTGCCCATGGTGATCTTCTCCAAGGTGCGGCTCGGGGTCAGCCCCGACATCAACGCGCTGGCGACCATCATCATCGCCATCGTGGCGCTCGGCGTCTTCATCGCTTCCTGGCAGCTCAGGCGGAGCGCCCGCAATGGGTGAGCGGCGTGGATAGCGGCGACCAGGCCTTCCGCGCCGCGGGCACGCGCGAGCACTGGGCGGAGATGACCTACGGCGGGGCGCTCTCGTTCCTGCGCCGGCGCTACACGCGCGATCTCGCCGGCGTGGACGTGGCGGTCATGGGCTTTCCCTACGACGCCTCGGTGACCTACCGGCCCGGATGCCGGCTCGGCCCGCGGGCGATCCGTGCGGCCTCGGTGCAGCTCGCCGAGATCAAGGCCTTTCCCTTCGGCTTCGACGTGATGACGGCGCTCTCCGTGGTGGACCGCGGTGACGCCATGCTCGACCCGCATCACCCCGACACGGTGGCTCCGGCTATCGAGACGGCGGCGGGAGAGGTGATTGCCTCGGGCGCAAAGCTGCTGTCGCTCGGCGGCGACCACTTCATCGCCTGGCCGCTGCTGCGCGCGCATGCCGCGAAGTACGGGCCGCTGGCGCTGATCCAGGTGGACGCGCACGGCGATCTCTGGCCGGACGATCCCGGCCGGATCGACCACGGCACGATGATGGGCCGGGCGATCCGCGAGGGGCTGGTCGATCCGGACCGCTCGACGCAGGTGGGGATCCGCACCTTCCACGAGACGACCGAAGGGCTCGAGGTGCTGACCGCGCCCTGGCTGCACCGCAACGGCATTGCGGCGGCGCTGGAGGTGATCCGCGCGCGGGCAGGGGATGCGCCGGTCTATCTCTCCTTCGACATCGACGGCCTCGACCCCGCCTTCGCGCCGGGAACGGGCACGCCGGTGCCGGGGGGCCTCGCCAGCTGGCAGGCGCTGGAACTGGTGCGCGGGCTCGGCGCCCTCGATCTCGTCGGCATGGACATCGTCGAGGTGTCGCCGCCCTTCGACCATGCCGAGATCACCGCGCTGGCCGCAGCGCATCTGGCGCACGACTGGCTCTGCGTCCTGGCCCGAGCGCGCCGGAGCCGTCCCGGTCCCGGTGGGCCGCCTCTAGGAGACCGCGAACATGTCGCCGACGTCGCCCGCTCAATTCGTCGACCGTCTGCCGGAAGCCTTCCGCGAGTGGATCGGCGGGCGGCGCATCGAGGAGGTGGAGTGCGTGGTCGCCGACATCGCCGGCGTCTCGCGCGGCAAGGCGATGCCCTTCGCCAAGTTCGTGCGCGAGGACCGGATGTTCCTGCCGACCTCGATCTTCCACCAGACCATCGCTGGCGACTACGTGGACATGGATATCGCCAACCAGTGGACCGAGTCCGACATGGTGCTGAAACCGGAATATGCGGCCTCCACCGCCAGCCCCTGGGCCGAGGACGTGACGCTTCAGGTCATCCACAACGTCGAGGACCTCTCCGGACGGCCGATCGACGTGGCGCCGCGCAACGTGCTGCGGCGGGTGGTGAAGCTCTACGAGAAGGAGGGGTGGCGCCCGGTGGTGGCGCCGGAGATGGAATTCTACCTGATCAAGCCGAACCTCAACCCGAACGAGCCGATCGAGCCGCCGGTTGGGCGGACCGGGCGGCAGATGGTCAGCCGGCAGGCCTACTCGATGTCCGCCGTCGACGAGTACGGCAAGGTGATCGACGACATCTACGAGTTCGCCGAGGCGCAGGGCTTCGAGATCGACACCATCATCCAGGAAGGCGGCGCCGGGCAGGTGGAGATCAACCTCCTGCACGGCGACCCGGTGCAGCTGGCCGACCAGGTCTTCTTCTTCAAGCGCACCATCCGCGAGGCGGCGCTGCGCAACAACTGCTTCGCCACCTTCATGGCCAAGCCGATGCAGGAGGAGCCGGGCAGTGCGATGCACATCCACCAGTCGGTGGTGGATGCCAGGACCGGCGAGAACATCTTCACCGACGCCAAGGGCGCCCCGACCAAGGCCTTCTACAGCTTCCTCGCCGGCCAGCAGAAGCACATCCCGACGGTGATCTGCATGCTGGCGCCCTACGTGAACAGCTACCGCCGCTTCGTGCCGAACGGCTCGGCGCCGATAAACCTCGAATGGGGGCCGGACAACCGCACCACCGGCCTGCGCGTGCCGATCGCCGAGCCGCACGCGCGGCGGATCGAGAACCGGGTGGTCGGCATGGACTGCAACCCCTACCTGGCGCTGGCGGCGTCGCTGGCCTGCGGCTACCTCGGGATGAAGGCTAAGCTCAAGCCACGCGATCCGGTGGCGGGCGAGGCGTATCACCGGCCGCGGGCGATCCCGCGGGACCTGCTGGCGGCGCTCGACCTCTTCGAGGAGTGCCCGGAGATCACCAAGGTGCTCGGGGAGCCGTTCTGCAACCTCTACAAGGCGATCAAGCGCGACGAGGTGGAGACCTTCCTGCGGGTGATCTCGCCCTGGGAGCGCGACCATCTCCTGCTCAACGTCTGAGCGCGGCGTCCCGCCGCGGGCCGCAGTTGCGGCCACAATGCGCGCGCAGGTGCGCGCAGGTTTTCTTTTTTTGTTTTCCGCCTGTTGGCGGAAAACGACTGCTCTCCAGGTTAGCAAACCTGTATGAACGCCTTGGGCCCGTTGCCTGATGCCGCGGCTTGACCTGCTGACCGCCAACGACCACGACGGGGTCTACCCGGCGAGCTGGTATGCCGCGACGGCGGCGCAGCTCGCGCCCTTTCCGGCGCTTGAGGGGACGGAGGAGGCCGATGTCTGCGTGGTCGGCGGCGGCTACACCGGGCTCTCGGCGGCGTTGCATCTGGCGGAGGCCGGTCTCGACGTGGTGCTGCTCGAGGCGCAGCGCGTCGGCTGGGGGGCCTCGGGGCGGAACGGCGGGCAGGTGGGTTCGGGCCAGCGGCGCGACCAGGACTGGCTTGAGGCGCGCTTCGGCATGGAGCGGGCGCGCGCACTCTGGGACATGGCCGAGGAGGCCAAGGCCCTGGTGCGCAGCCTCGTCGCGCGCCATGGGATCGCCTGCAACCTGAAGCCCGGCGTGATCCACGCCGCCTGCCGCGCGGGAGAGGTGGCCGGGTTCCACGCCGAGGCCGAGAAGCTCGCCCGTGACTACGGTTACGCCGAGGCCGAGCCGCTCGACCGCGCCGGCATCACGGCGCGGCTGGGGACGCGCGCCTATCACGGCGGGGTGCTCGACCGCGGGGCGGAGCATCTGCACCCGCTGAACTATGCGCTCGGCCTCGCCCGCGCCGCGGCCGCGGCCGGGGTGAGCCTCTTTGAAGCGAGCCGGGCCGTGGCGATGGAGCCGGGCGCCCGACCCGAGGTCCGCACGGCGCAGGGCCGGGTGCGGGCGCGCTTCCTGATCGTCGCGGGCAACGGCTATCTCGGCGGGCTGGTGCCGGAGGTGGCGGCGCGGGTGATGCCGATCAACAATTTCGTCGTCGCCACGGCACCGCTCGGCGCGGCGCGGGCGCGCGAGCTGATCCGGCACGACGAGGCGGTGGCGGAACTCACGCTTCGTGGTGAACTACTACCGCCTTTCCGCCGACCACCGGCTGCTCTTCGGCGGCGGCGAGAGCTACGGCTACCGCTTTCCGCGCGACATCGCCGGCGTGGTGGGGCCGCGGATGCTCGCGGTCTTCCCGCAGCTCGCCGACGTGGCGGTCGATTTCGCCTGGGGCGGCACGCTGGCGATCACCGTCGACCGGATGCCCGCCTTCCAGCGCCTGGCGCCGGGCGTCTTTTCCGCCGGCGGCTATTCCGGCCACGGCGTGGCGCTGGCGACGCTGGCGGGCAAGCTGATGGCCGAGGCGGTGCAGGGGACGGCCGGGCGCTTCGATCTCTTCGCCGGGCTGCCGCAGCCCGCCTTTCCCGGCGGTGCGGCGCTGCGCTGGCCGCTGCTGGTGCTGGCGATGAGCTGGTACGCGCTCCGGGACAGGCTCTGAGCCGGTGCCGCTCTGGGTCCTCATCTCGCTGGTCTCTGCGTTCATGCAGAACCTGCGGACGGCGCTGCAGAAGGCGCTCACGCCGCGGGTGGGGGTCATGGGCGCCACCTACGCTCGCTTCCTCTTCGCCGCGCCCTGGGCGCTGCTTCTGGCGGCGGCGCTGGTGCTACGTGGCGGGACGGGCCTCCCGCCGCTCGGGGCGGCCTTCGCGGTCTGGGGGCTGGTGGGGGCGGTGGCACAGATCGCGGCAACGCTGCTGCTCCTGCACCTTTTTAGCCTGCGCAACTTCGCCGTGGGGAATACCTTCGCCAAGACCGAGACGGTACAGTCGGCGCTGTTCGGGCTGCTGCTGCTCGGCGACCAGATCGGGCTCCTGGCGCTGGCCGGCATTCTCGTGAGCCTGGTCGGCCTCGTGCTGCTCGCGGGGACGCGCGGCTTCGGCCGCGGCGTGCTGAACCGGGCGGCGGCGATCGGGCTCGCCTGTGGAGCGGCCTTCGCGATGGCCGGGATCGGTTACCGCGCCGCCTCGCTGTCGCTGCCCGACGTCGGCGGCCTGATGGTCCGGCCGGCGGTGACGCTCGCCTACGTCACGCTGCTGCAGTCGCTGCATCCTGACCCTGTGGCTGTGGCGCCGGGGTGACGGCGGCATCGGCGCGGTGGTCCGGGAGTGGCGCATCGCTGCACCCGTCGGCGCCGCCGGGATGCTGGCCTCGCTCGGCTGGTTCACCGCCTTCACCCTCGCCACCGTCGCCGAGGTGAAGGCGGTGGGGCAGGTGGAGCTGATCTTCAGCTGGCTCACCGCGCGCTACGCCTTCGGCGAGCGGCCGAGCGGGCGCGAGACGCTCGCCATCGCGCTGGTGGCGGGCGGGATCGTGCTGGTGATCCTGGCCGGTTGAAGCCGCCTCAGGCCGGCACGGCGCGCAGCTCGCGGAACTGCTCGAAGGCGAGCATGGCGTCGGCGGCGTACATCACCGATGGTCCGCCGCCCATGTAGACCGCCATCCCCAGCGTCTCCAGCACCTCCTCGCGGCTCGCCCCGAGCTTGACCAGGGCGTCCATGTGGAAGCCGATGCAGCCGTCGCAGCGGGTGGCGATCCCGATCGCCAGCGCGATCAGCTCCTTGGTCTTGGAGTTGAGCACGCCGGCCTTCGTCGCGGCCTTCGCCAGCGCCTGGAAGCCCTGCATGGTGTCGGGAATATCCCGGCGCAGCACCTTCATCTGGCCGGCGATGCGGGCGGTGATCTCGGGATAGGACTTGCTCATCGGGGCCTCTTCGGGTGGGGAAGGAGCGCGAGGCTAGCGCGAAGCCGGCGCCGAAGCTATGAGGCCAGGGGTCGCTACTCCGCGCGCGGGTAGCGCTGGGCCGCCTCAAACTCGTTCAGGTCCATGTGGTTGCGCATGTAGCGCTCCGAAGCGCGCTGCAGCGGCTGGTAGTCCCACGGGAAATAGGCGCCGTTGCGCAGCGCCGCATAGACGACGTGCCGCCGCGCCTGGCTCTCGCGCACCGCGCGGTCGAAGCCAGCAAGGTCCCAGCGGGCGCGCATGGCGCCAGTCAGGCTCTCCACCGTGGCGACGTGCGCAGGATCCGCTGCCAGGTTTACCTCCTCGTGCGGATCGGCGGCAGAGATCCGCAAGCTGCGGCGGGTCGGCTTCGCACAGGGTGAGCTTCCAGCGCCCGTCGCGCAGCGCGACCATGGGCGCGACCGAGCCTTCGGCGGCATACTCCATCGGCACCGGCCCGCGGACGGCGCGGCCGGTGACGACCGGCACGAGGCTTTCGCCGTCGGTGACGAGATCGCCCGGCGAGACGCCGGCAAGCTCGGCCAGCGTCGGCAGCACGTCCAGCGTGGAGACCGGTGCGGTGTGGTAGCCGGGAGGCAGGCCAGGGGCCGCGATCATCAGCGGCACCCGCGCCGATCCGTCGCGGAAGCTCATCTTGAACCAGAGGCCGCGCTCGCCGAGCATGTCGCCGTGGTCGGAGGCGAAGACGACGACGGTCTCCCCGGCCATGCCCCCGCGCTCCAGCACGCCGAGGATCTCGCCGATCTTCTCGTCGATGTAGCTGATGTTGGCGAAGTAGGCGCGGCGGGACCGGCGCACGTCCTCCGGCGTGATCGCGAAGGCGGCGAAGTCCGAGGCGCGCATCAGGCGCCGTCCGTGCGGGTCCTGCTCCTCGAACGGGATCGGCCCGACCTCGGGATCGAGCGCCGGGCAGCCGTCGTAGAGATCCCAGAACCGCGGCCGCGCGACGTAGGGATCGTGCGGGTGGGTGAAGCTCACCGTCAGGCACCAGGGCCGCGCGTCCTGACGGCGTGAGAGGTCGTGCAGCCTCGCCGTGGCGTGATAGGCGACCTCGTCGTCGTACTCGAGCTGGTTGGTGATCTCGGCGACACCCGCCCCGGTCACCGAGCCGAGGTTGTGGTACCACCAGTCGATCCGCTCGCCGGGGCGGCTATAGTCCGGGGTCCAGCCGAAGTCGGCGGGGTAGATGTCGGTGGTCAGCCGCTCCTCGAAGCCGTGCAGCTGGTCGGGGCCGACAAAATGCATCTTGCCCGAAAGGCAGGTGCTGTAGCCGGCGCGGCGCAGGTGGTGGGCGAAGGTGGGGATGTCCGAGCCGAACTCGGCGGCGTTGTCGTAGACCCCCGTCCGGCTCGGCAGCAGGCCGGCCATGAACGAGGCCCGCGCCGGGGCGCAGAGCGGGCTCGCGGTGTAGGCGCAGGCGAAGCGCACCGAGCGGGCGGCGAGCGCGCGCAGGTTGGGCGCGTGCAGGAACGGCGCCGGCCCGTCGGGAAAGAAGGTCCCGGCGAGCTGGTCGACCATCAGGATCAGGATGTTGGGGCGAGTCATCCGCTTGCTAGGCTCGCGAGGTGCTAGAGCCCGAGCGCCGCCTTCACCGCCGGCAGGCCCGGCTCACCCGGCAGGGTGGTGACACCATCAAGCCAGGCTTCGAGCCGGCCGGGGTTTTCCTTGATCCAGCCCTCAGCGGCGTCGTCCGCGCTCTCGCCGTCGTCGAGGATCTTGCCCATCATCTGGTTCTCCAGATCCACATCGAAGACCAGGTTTGCGAAGAACTTCGCCGCGTTCGGGCATTCCGCGGCCCAGCCGGTGCGCGCCAGGGTATACACCTCCGCCCCACCGTAGTTCGGGCCGAAATAGGCGTCGCCGCCGGAGAGGTAGACGAGGTCGTGCGCCGTATTCATCGGGTGCGGCGCCCACGCCAGGAAGACGATGGCGCCGCCGGACTTCTCCTCGCGGGTGACCTGCGCCAGCATCGCCTGCTCGCCCGATTCGACCAGCGTCCAGTCGGCGAGCCCGAAGTCCCCGGCGTCGATCATCTTCTGCAGGTTCTGGTTGGCCGGCGCGCCGGTCTCGATGCCGTAGATCTTCTCGTCGAAGGCGTCGCCGTGGGCGGCGAGGTCCTTGAAGTCGGCGACGCCGAGCTCGTCAGCGGCGGCTTTCGGCACCGCCAGGGTGAACTTGGCGCCCTCCAGGTTCCGCTTCAGCACTTCGGCCGCCGACGCGGCGTCGAGGTCGTCGCGGAAGTGCTGCTGCGCCGGCATCCAGTTGCCGAGGAAGACGTCGATCTGCCCGTCCTTCATCGCCTGGTAGCCGATCGGCACCGACAGCGTCTTGACGTCGGGCTCGTAGCCCAGCGCGCCGAGCAGCGTGCTGGCGATGGCGTTCGTCGAGGTGATGTCGGTCCATCCCGGATCGGAGAGCCGGATGGTGCCGCAGCTTTCCGGATCGGCCGCCAGCGCCGGAGAGACACCGAGAAGCGCG
Source organism: uncultured Alphaproteobacteria bacterium (assembly GCA_963796805.1). Taxonomy (GTDB): domain Bacteria; phylum Pseudomonadota; class Alphaproteobacteria; order Rhodobacterales; family Rhodobacteraceae; genus Amaricoccus. The sequence continues at coordinate 74,840 of CAWCNG010000005.1, read as the reverse complement.
GTCGCGAGAAGGGCGGTGAGGGGTCTCATGGGCATCTCCGTGGATGGCGTGGTGCAGGACACGTGCCTCGGACCGATCCGGGCCGGAGCCGGGCAACACTAGGTTTGCGTGCGCGCGGTCACAAGGTACGGTTGTCGGCGACCACTCGTGAGCGCGGAGCGACCGATCCGGCGCTTGCATCCTTTTGGGCCCCCCGGCAGTGTGAGCGCCAACGGGAGGGGCCACATGATCTGCGTCTTCATCCAGCTGCGCTGCCGGCCCGGGCGGACCTACGAGGTGGCCGACGCCATCTACGATCTGGAGTTCGCCTCGGAGCTCTATTCCACTTCGGGCGAGTACGACCTGATGATGAAGGTCTACATCCCCGAGGGCACCGACGTCGGCCACTTCATCAACGAGAAGCTCCACGACATCCCGCACGTGGACCGCAGCCTGACGACGCTGACCTTCAAGGCGTTCTGATGCACGCCGGCCCGATCGCCGACTGGGACGACGCCTATGCCAACGCTCCGCACATCCCCGGCGGCGGCGACTACCCGCCGCGCTGGACGCAGGCGGCGGCCGCGTTTCGCGCCGGCATGGCGGCGCGGATGCGTGAGGGCATCGCCTACGGAGCCCATCCGCGGCAGAAATTCGACCTCTTCCTGCCCGACGGGCGCCCGGCGGGGCTCGTCGTGTACGTCCACGGCGGCTACTGGCGCGCCTTCGACCGCGGAGACTGGTCGCACCTCGCCGCAGGTGCGCTGGCGCGCGGCTGGGCGGTCGCGTTGCCGGGCTACGTGCTGGCGCCGGAGGTCCGGATCGCGGAGATCACGGCGATGGTCAGCGCCGCGACCGCCGCGGCAGCCGCGGAAGTGTCGGGGCCGGTCCGGCTGGTCGGCCACTCGGCCGGAGGGCACCTTGTCGCCCGCCAGATCTGCGCCGGCAGCGCGTTGCCGGAGGCGGTGCTGGCGCGGCTGGAGCGGGTGGTGCCGATCAGCGGGCTCTTCGACCTCCGCCCCTTCTTGCGCCTCGAGCTCAACGGGACACTCCGGCTCGACCTCGCCGAGGCCCGCGCGGAGAGCCCCGCGCTCCTCGATATACGGAGCGCGGCGCCGGTGCATGTCTGGGTCGGCGGCGACGAGCGGCCCGAATTCCTCCGCCAGTCGGAGCTTCTCGCCAACGTCTGGACCGGGCTCGGGGCCGACATGCGCCTGACCGTCGAGCCGGGGCGGCACCATTTCAACGTGATCGAAGGCCTGGGCGATCCCGCCTCCGGCCTTCTCGAAGCGGTCGTCGGAGAAGCGCCGTGAGGCAGCACGCACGGGTGGTGGTCATCGGCGGTGGCGTCGTCGGCTGCTCGGTCCTCTTTCACCTGGCCAAGGCCGGCTGGACCGACGTCATGCTGATCGAGCGCTCCGAGCTGACCAGCGGCTCGAGCTGGCACGCGGCCGGCGGCTTCCACACCCTGAACGGCGACCCCAACGTCGCCAGGCTGCAGGCCTACACCGTCTCGCTCTACAAGGAGCTGGAGGAACTGTCCGGCCAGTCCTGCAGCCTGCACCTGACCGGCGGAGTGATGCTGGCGGGCGATCCGGTGCGCATGGACTTTCTCCGCCTCGCCCACGCCAAGGGCCGCTGCCTCGGCATGGATACCGAGATCATCACCCCCTCCGAGGCGGCGGCGATGTACCCGCTGCTCGATCCGTCGCACTTCGTCGGCGCGCTCTGGGATCCGGTCGAGGGGCATCTCGATCCCGCCGGCACCACCCACGCCTACGCCAGGGCGGCGCAGACGCTCGGTGCCACCATCGTGCTGCGCAACCGCGTGGTCGGGCTGACCCAGGAGCCGGGCGGCGCCTGGAACGTCGTCACCGAGCACGGCACCGTCGAGGCCGAGCACGTGGTCAACGCCGGCGGCCTCTGGGCGCGCGAGGTCGGGCGCATGGTCGGGCTGGAGCTGCCGGTCCTCGCCATGGAGCACATGTACCTCCTGACCGAGCCGATGCCCGAGATCGCCGAGTTCAACGCCCGGACCGGGCGCGAGATGGTCGGCGTCCTCGACCTCCCCGGCGAGATCTACACCCGCCAGGAGCGCGGCGGCGCGCTGCTCGGCACCTACGAGAAGGACTGCCGCCCCTGGTCGCCCAAAACCACGCCCTGGGAGTTCGGCCACGAGCTCCTGCAGCCCGACCTCGACCGCATCTCGCCCTCGCTGGAGGTGGGCTTCCGCCACTTCCCGGCACTGGAGAACGCCGGGATCAAGCAGGTGATCAACGGCCCCTTCACCTTCGCCCCCGACGGCAACCCGCTGGTCGGACCCGTGCAGGGGCTGACCAACTTCTGGGTCGCCTGCGGGGTGATGGCCGGCTTCAGCCAGGGCGGCGGCGTCGGCCTCGTGCTCGCCAACTGGATGACCGCCGGCGACCCCGGCCACGACGTCTTCGGCATGGACGTGGCGCGTTTCGGCGAGTGGGCGACCTTGCGCTACACCAACGCCAAGGTGCGCGAAAACTACGCCCGCCGCTTCTCCATCCGCTTCCCCAACGAGGAGCTGACCGCCGCACGCCCACAGCAGACCACGCCGATCTACGACATCATGACCACCGAGCGGAACGCGGTGATGGGCGTCACCTGGGGCCTCGAGGTGCCGCTCTGGTTCGCGCCCGAAGGCACGCCCGCGCGCGACGAGCTCTCCTTCCACCGCTCCAACGACTTCGCCCATGTCGGCGCCGAGGTCCGCGCGGTGCGCGAGCGCGTCGGCGTCACCGAGATCGCCAACTTCGCCAAGTACGCGGTCACCGGGCCGGGCGCGGAGGCCTGGCTCGACCACATCCTCGCCGGTGCGCTGCCCCGGACCGGACGGATCACCCTCTCGCCGATGCTGAACGAGGCGGGCAGGCTCATCGGCGACTTCACCGTTGCCCGCGCCGAGGCGGGCCGGTTCACCGTCTGGGGCTCGTCGGCGGCACAGATCTACCACACGCGCTGGTTCGAGCAGCACCTGCCGGCGGACGGCTCGGTACGGGTGGAACGGCTGGGCATGAAGCTGATGGGCCTCATGCTGGCCGGCCCGCGCTCGCGCGAGGTGCTGGCGGCCCTCACCGACCACGACGTCTCCAACGCCGCCCTCCGCTTCATGGACCACCGCCAGATGGAGGTCGCGGGCGTGCCGGCGACGGTCAATCGGCTGAGTTACACCGGCGATCTCGGCTACGAGATCTGGGTGGAGCCCTGCTACCTGCGCACCCTCTACCGCGGCATGAAGGCGGCGGGCGAGCCCGAGGGCATCGTCGACTTCGGCATGCGCGCGCTCCTCTCCATGCGGCTGGAGAAGAACTTCCCCACCTGGTTCGCCGAGCTTCGCCCGATCTACGGCGCGGCCGAGGGGGCGATGGAGCGTTTCGTGCGCCTGGGCAAGCCGTTCATCGGCCGCGACGCCGCAGCGCGCGAGGCCGAGGCAGGCCCGCGCCTCCGGCGTGTCAGCCTCGCCATCGAGGCCGAGGACGCCGACGTGATGGGCGACGAGCCGATCTGGGCGAAGGTCGACCGCGACCATGGCGCCGTCGGGCCGTCGCACGGCTACGGGGCGCCGCGGTTCGACGGCGCGGGCCGCGAGGTCCCCCAGGGCGACGCGCGGCGGGACGGCGACTGGCGGGTTGTGGGATGGGTGACCTCCGGCGGCTATGGCCATTTCGTGCGCCAGTCGCTGGCGCAGGGGTATCTTCCGGCGGCGCTCAGCGAGCGGAACGAGACGGGGCTCTTCGAGGTCGAGATCCTCGGGGTGCGTCGCCCGGCGCGGATCGCCCTCGATCCGCCCTTCGACCCCAGCGGGGCAAGGATGCGCGGCTGAAGCCAGACAAGGGGAAGGAAAGAACAATGTCCAGATCCATCGCAGCACTGGTTGTCACGGCGGGGCTCGTCGCCTTTCCCGTTGCTGCCCAGCAGGCGGTCTCCGCGCAAGGCATCTGGACCGTAACGGCGGTGCGGAGCGACCCTGACCTCATGGTCAGCGCACTGCTCGACGACGATCCGGCCTACATGGGCGCCACATTGACGGTGTCGTCGGGGGCGATCACCTGGGCGAAGGGGCGGAGTAGCGGTGCGGGCACGTTCGGCGACTGCGCGCGGCCCGCATTCGTGCAATCGAGCGCGACCCCCGGTTCGCTGGATGTGACGTGTGGCGGCGCACCGTGGGGGCCGGACGCGTCATTGCGCCCGCTGGCGCACGATCGGTTGGAACTGGCGTGGTATGATGGCGGGCTGCTGACGCTGACGCGCCGGTAGCGTCGGGGCAAGAGGGTTCAAAGGAGGGTTAGGAGGAAACCATGGCGAAGGTGCACGGACACCCCTGCTGGTACGAACTGGCGACCAGCGAGGGCAGCCTCGGCGCGGCCGAGGCTTTCTACGGCGAGGTCCTGGGCTGGACGGTCCAGGACGCCGGAATGGAAGGGTTCACCTACCATCTCGCGAGTTCGGACGGCGACATGGTGGCCGGGCTGATGAACATGCCCGCGGACGCGCCGGCGATGCCGCCGTTCTGGATGATCTACTTCGCCGTCGACGACGCCGACAAGGCGGCGGCCGCCATCGAGGCCGCCGGCGGGCGCGTCCACCGCGCGCCGGCGGACATCCCCGGCACCGGGCGCTTCGCCGTGGTCGGTGACCCGCAGGGGGCGGGCTTCGGCATCCTGCAGCCCGCGCCGATGCCGGGGCAGGAGGGCGCGGGCGGTGCCTTCAACCAGCAGAAGGCCAGTCACGGCAACTGGAACGAGCTGATGTCGAGCGACCCGGAGGCGGCCTTCCGCTTCTACGCCGACCTCTTCGGCTGGCAGAAGTCGCAGGCCGTCGACATGGGCGCCATGGGCACCTACCAGGTCTTCTCCCACGACGGGACGGACATCGGCGGCATGATGGGCCTCGGCAATTCGCCGGTCCCCGCCTGGCTTCCCTACTTCGGCACCAACGGCGTCGAGGCCGCCATGGCGAGGATCACCGCGGCCGGCGGCAAGGTGGCGCACGGCCCCATGGAGGTCCCCGGCGGTGCCTTCATCGCCGTGGCCCAGGACCCGCAGGGCGCCTGGTTCGCGGTGGTCGGGCCCAAGGAGCCGACCTGACGCGGCATTCCCATGCTCAGTCGGTGGCGCCGGACGAAAGCCGCGACGCCCCGACGATCAGACCGTCCGCAAACTCGAGCAGCACGGCGACGTCCTGTCCTTCAGGGAAGGGCGCGTCGATCGTCACCGGCTTGCCCGTCCAGCGGCCGACCGGGCGGACGGAGCGAACGACGTTCGCCTCTTCCAGGGTCCGGCCACCGTTCTCCCCGCGTCCGATCGCCGTGACGTGCCCGTGGTCGAACCCGACCAGCAGCACCGTGCCGCTGCCGGTCCCCGGCCCGATATCGATCGAGATGCCCTCGGGGACCGTCCTGACGCTGACGTTCGCCGCCGTCCGGCTCTCACGCTTGGCCGTCTCGATGGCGTTCCCGACGGCGGTGCGATGCGAGCCGACGAGGCCCACGGCCCCGTCGACGACGATCTCGGGGGTATAGGAGCCGTCACCGAACCGCCGCCCGTAGCGGGCCTGGCGCGCAGTCGCCTCGCGGAGCGAGAAGGGATCCTTCCAGCCCAGGCGATCCCAGTAGGTGACGTGGAACGCCAGCGGCAACAGGTCCGGCCGCTCCTGCGAGAGTTCGTTGAGATAGGCGTTCGCCGGCGGGCACGACGAGCATCCCTGCGAGGTGAAGAGCTCGACGACGACGGGCCGGTCCGCCGCAGCCGCGGCGATGGACGACAGGGCGACGGCGAATCCGACGCAAACCACGAGCCGCGACAACATTGCAGGCCTCCTGCTTAGGGCACTGTTCCCTTCGCGGTGCGGCCGCCGCACGTTACCCCGATGTGAACACGGTTCCTTGAGGCGTGGCCTCAGGCGGCCACGAGACCGCCGGCCGTCTCGATGAAGCCGACGATCTCCGGCACGCCGACGCCGTCGCGGATCGAGGCGAACTGGAACGGCCGTTCGCCGCGCATCCGGCGCGAATCCCGGTCCATGATGTCGAGCGAGGCGCCGACGTAGCCAGCGAGGTCGATCTTGTTGATGATCAGCAGATCCGAGCGGGTGACGCCCGGACCGCCCTTGCGCGGGATCTTGTCGCCGGCGCAGACGTCGATGACATAGAGCGTGAGGTCGGCGAGCTCGGGCGAGAAGGTGGCCGAGAGGTTGTCGCCGCCCGACTCGATCAGCACGATGTCGAGGTCGGGGAACCGCTTCACCATCTCGTCGATCGCGGCGAGGTTGATCGAAGCGTCCTCGCGAATGGCGGTGTGCGGGCAGCCGCCGGTCTCCACGCCGATGATGCGGTCCAGCGGCAGCGCCTGGCTGCGCATGAGAAACTCCGCGTCCTCGCGCGTATAGATGTCGTTGGTGATCGCCGCGATCGACCACCGCTCGCGCATGCGCTTGCAGAGCTGGTCCATCAGCGCCGTCTTGCCGGCGCCCACCGGCCCGCCGATGCCGATGCGCAGCGGGCCGTGCGGGGAGCGGGCGATCGTCATTCTCATTCTCCGGCTGCCGAATTCGGCGTAGCTTACCAGCCGGGCCGCAAGATGGAATTGCCGGTGCCGACGGGCAGTCGGAAGCCGGATCAGAGGTGCATGTACCGCGCGAAGGCGTGCGGGATTACCCGGTCGCGGGTAAGGCCGCGCCGCTCGAGCTCCTCGTCCGAGAGAGCGAGGAGCCGCTCCGCCTCGCGCGCGCACTGCGCCATGGCGCTCGCGTCGACGACGACGCGGTAGAGTGCGGCCACATTTTCCCCGATCCGGGCGAAGATCGTGCGGCGGGCGGGCTCGAAGGTTGTCTGTACAGTCATTGGAAATCTCCGTGTGTTGGCGGCCGATTTCCTCCCAAGGGTGAAGAATGGGGGCCAGGTGACTGACAGGCAAGGCTTGTGCGCGCATGCCCGCCATGACCTGACCGCAACGAGGTTAAGATCGGTAGAGGCGCGTGTACTGGGTCTCGTGCAGCATCGAGGCGAGGTCGGCCGCAGCGGCCAGCCCGCCGAGCTCCTCCAGAGGCGCCTCGGCTGCGGTGGCTTGAGTGGCGATTTCGGCGGCAAGCGGCAGGAGGTCGGCGGTGATGCGCTGTCCGTCGGTCTGGCCGAGCGGCACCAGGCGTACGCCGGCCGAGACGACAGTGGCGGCGAAGGCCTGCAGCCAGAGAATAGCGGTCGGCAGCAGCGGAATGTCGAGAAGCCGTGCGGCATGGCCGACCGCCACCGGATAGGGCGCCGGCGGAACGGCGACGCCATAGGCGGCGCTGGTTGTGCGTGCGAACGCCGCGCCCTGGGCCATGGTCTCGAGATGCCGCTCCGAGGAGGGGGCCAGCGCCTCGGCCAGCTCGGCCACCGGCTCCGGATCCTCGCTCCGCCACGCGGCCGCGAGCAGGAGCGCATCGGTGCGGCCGGCGCCGTAGGCAACCAGATCGGCGATCCAGGCCGTCAGCTCGCCGCGGTCGCGTACCCAGCCCGCCTCCACCGCCCACTCCAGTCCGTGCGAGTAGCTGTAGGCGCCGACCGGATAGCCTGGCGAGAACCAGGCCGAGAGGGTCTGCATCGCCGCGAACTCGCCGGGCGGCACCGCCTCAGCCGCGCGGGTGAAGGATCGGCGCGTCGGGATCGTCGTCGGCGCCGCCGTGGTGATGGCCATGGGTGCGTCCGTGCCCGTAGGCGCCGCCCTCAGGGCGAAAGGGCGCCATGACCGGCCGCACCGTCGCGCCAAGACGGGCCAGCATGTCCTCGATCACATGGTCGCGCTGGACGAGGATGCGCCCCGGCGCGATCTCGGCCGGGGTATGGCGGTTGCCGATGTGCCAGGCCAGCCGCGCCAGCGCCAGCGGCTCGGCGGTGACCTCGGCGAGCGGCTCGGACGCCGCCTCGACGGCGATGAAGCCGCCGCCGGCAAGCTCGAAGGCGTCGCCGTCCTCGATCGACACCGTCTCCGGAAGATCGACGAACAGCGCCACCCCGCCGACCGTGACAAGACGCTTTCGCCGCAGGAAGCGGTCGCGGTAGTCGAGCACGACCCGGTCCGCCGGCTCCCCGGCGCCGCTGCCGCGGCGAATGGCGAAGGCGCGGAGCGTCACGTCCCTAGCGCAGCGTCACGGTCTGCACCGTGCCGCCGCCGGCGACACGGAAGCCGCGCAGGTTCTTCAGCGACTTGGTCGGCATGAAGACCCCCGCCGTCAGGATGCGCGTGCGCGGCGGCCCCACCGCCTGCGCCTCCGCGGGTGGCGTGGCGACCAGCTCGAAGCTCAGGATGCCGGCGGCGTCCGGCGCCCCGCCGCCGAGCGGGCTCAGCCGCGCCGAGTAGAAGCCCTGTGTCGGCGCCTCGCCGGTGACGCGCAGGATGACCCCGTGCAGTGCAGGCTCGGCCGTTGCCTGCCGCAGCGCCACCTGCCGCGGCTCGGGCGGCGGCGCGGCGCGCAGGCTGTAGTAGCCGTCGCTGGCGCCCCCGCGGCCGACGAAATCGGGCATCTCCATCGAGCAGGCGGCGGCCAGGCTCGCGGTCGCCATCAACAACAAGCCCTTACGCATGGATATCGCCGCCGGTCATGCCTTTCGGATAGTCGCTCGTGCCGGACTTGGGAAGGGCAAAACGCGCCGCCGGCCGGTCCATGGGCGGCCACTGGACCATTGCCGGCGGAGCGCCTAAATCGTGAGGACAAGCAGCGGACCGGAACCCATGGCCACCCAGCGCTTCGAGGACATCGCCGCCGACTTCGCCTTCCTCGACGAGTGGGAGGACCGCTACCGCTACGTCATCGACCTCGGCCGCGCCATGCCGGCCATGGACGAGGCGCTTAAGGTCGCCGCCACCAAGGTCGACGGCTGCGCCAGCCAGGTCTGGATCCAGCCACGCATCACCGGCGAGGGCACCGCCGCGCGCTTCGACTTCGAGGGCGATTTCGGACGCGATGATCGTGCGCGGCCTGATCGCCGTCCTGCATGCGCTCTATTCGGACCTGCACCCGGAGGCGGTGCTGGCGGTGGACGCCCCGGCCGAGCTCGCCCGCCTCGGCCTCGACCAGCACCTCTCCTCGCAGCGCTCGAACGGCCTGCGCGCCATGGTCGGCCGCATCCGCGCCATCGCCCAGACCGCCCTGGAGCGCGCCTGATGCCCGCCTCCCTCGCCACCCTGCTCGCCGGCCGCGACTGGCTCATGGCCGACGGCGCCACCGGCACCACGCTCTTCAACATGGGGCTCGAGGCCGGCGAGGCGCCCGAGCTGTGGAACGAGACCGAGCCCGGCAGGGTGCGCGCCCTCTACGACGGCGCCATCGGCGCCGGCAGCGACATCTTCCTCACCAACAGCTTCGGCGGCAACGCCAGCCGGCTGCGGCTGCACGACGCCGCCGACCGCGCCTTCGAGCTCAACCGCATCGCCGCCGAGATCGCCCGCGAGGCCGCCGACGCCGCCGGCCGCCCGGTGATCGTCGCCGGCTCCATGGGTCCCACCGGCGAAATCATGGCGCCGCTCGGCTCGCTCACCGTCGAGGACGCCGCCGACATGTTCGAGGAACAGGCGCGCGGGCTGCTCGCCGGCGGCGCCGATCTCCTCTGGGTCGAGACCATCTCGGCGCCGCGAGGAATTCCAGGCCGCCGCCCTCGGCATCAGCCGCACCGGCGCGCCCTGGTGCGGCACCATGAGCTTCGACACCGCCGGCCGCACCATGATGGGCCTGACCTCGGCCGACATGGTGACGCTGGCCCAGGGCCTGCCGTATCCGCCGCTCGCCTTCGGCGCCAACTGCGGGGTAGGGGCCTCCGACCTCCTGCGCACCGTCCTCGGCTTCGCCGCCGCCCATCCCAGCCTGCCGGTGATCGCCAAGGGCAACGCCGGCATCCCCAAGTTCCACGACGGCCACATCCACTACGATGGCACCCCGGAGCTGATGGCCGACTACGCCGTGCTCGCCCGCGACTGCGGCGCCAGGATCATCGGCGGCTGCTGCGGCACCACGCCGGCGCATCTCGTCGCCATGCGCGCGGCGCTCGAGGCGACCCCGCGCGGCCCGGCGCCCGGTCTCGACACCATCGCTGCCCGCCTCGGCGGCTTTTCCTCCGCCTCGGACGGCACCGGCGGCAGCGAGCCCGCCGGCCGCGAGCGCCGCCGCCGGCGCGGCTGAGATCAGGTCCAGCCGGCGAAGATATCCCAGAGCAGCTTGAGGTTCAGCACCACGATCAGTGCGGCAACGGCCCAGGCGAGAAGCGACACCCCGCGCGAAATCGCGAAGCTGCCCATCATCCGCCGGTCGGTGACGAACTGCACCAGAGGGATCACCGCGAAGGGCAGCTGCATCGACAGGACCACCTGCGACAGGATGAGCAGATCGGTCGTCCCCCGCTCGCCGTAGAGCCCGGTGACGACCACCACCGGGACGATCGCCAGGCCGCGGGTCAGAAGCCGCCGCGCCCAGTGCGGCAACCGCAGCCGCAGGAAGCCCTCCATCACGATCTGCCCGGCCAGCGTCGCCGTCACCGTCGAGTTCAGCCCCGAGGCAAGCAGCGCCACGGCGAAGAGGATCGAGGCGATACCGAGGCCGAGCAGCGGCGAGAGCAGCTCGTAGGCGCGCTCGATCTCCGCCACGTCCTCGTAGCCGGTGCCGTGAAAGGCCACCGCCGCCACGATCAGGATCGAGGCGTTGACGAACAGCGCCAGCATCAGCGCGATCGTCGAGTCGGTCGTCGCCCACTTGATCGCCTCGCGCTTGCCCGCGTCGGTGCGTGGATAGGCGCGGGTCTGCACGATCGAGGAATGCAGGTAGAGATTGTGCGGCATCACCGTGGCGCCGATGATGCCCATGGCGATGTAGAGCATCGCCGGGTTGGTCACGATCTCGCGCGACGGCACCAACCCGCCCATCACCGCCGCCAGTGGCGGCGAGGCAGCGGCGATCTGGATCGCGAAGCAGACGAAGATGATGAGCAGAAGCGCCACGATGAACGCCTCGAGCGCCCGGAATCCGCGGTTCATCAGGTAAAGCACCAGGAAGGCGTCGAACGCCGTGATGACCGCGCCCCAGACCAGCGGGATGCCGAACAGCAGGTTGAGCGCGATGGCGGTGCCGATCACCTCGGCCAGGTCGCAGGCAATGATCGCCAGCTCGCAGGCGAACCACAGCACGTAGCTCACCGGCCGTGAATAGTAGGCGCGGCAGGCCTGCGCCAGATCGCGCCCGGTGACGATCCCGAGCCGTGCCGACAGCGCCTGCAGCAGGATCGCCATCAGGTTCGACAGCATGATGACGAAGAGCAGCGCATAGCCGAACTGCGCCCCGCCGGCGATGTCGGTGGCCCAGTTGCCGGGGTCCATGTAGCCGACCGAGACCATGTAGCCCGGGCCCATGAAGGCGAAGAGCTTCATGAACCAGCGCCCGGTCTGCGGCACGGCGACCGAGGCGTGCACCTCGGGCAGGCTCGGACGCTCCTCGGCGGTAGGGTCGAGGAAGCCGAACCGCTGCTGGGGGACTATCGGAACATCGGACATGGGGACTCGCAGAATGCGGAGAGAAGGACGGGGCTACAGCGGATGCTTGCAATGTGGCTTCGATCTGATAATTATGCAAGAGGCTATATTGCATTGCCTGCGCTTTGAAGAATATGCGGATGCAAGGGCTGTGATAATGTAGAGCTTGTGCTATGTTCACCCGGCCACGCCGGCCGGGGCGTGGCCGCTGGGAGGATCACCGCTTGCCCCGAGGCCGCCGCAGCGCACCGATCGAGGAACACCTCCCCGAGCCTGAGGTGCATTCGCTGGGTTTCCGGCAGACCCGCGCCGCCCTTCGCGGGGCGCTGGTCGAGGACTATCTCGAACTGATCGCCGCGCTGATCGAGGACGGCAACGAGGCGCGCCAGGTCGACATCGCCGCCCGACTCGGGGTGGCGCAGCCCACGGTCGCCAAGATGCTGGCACGCCTCGCCGCCGACGGCCTCGTCACCCGCAAGCCCTACCGCGGCGTCTTCCTGACCGACGAGGGCCGGCGGGTCGCCGCCGAGAGCCGCATGCGCCACCAGACGGTCGAGGCCTTCCTGCGCTCGCTCGGGGTCAGCCCCGAGACGGCGCGCATCGACGCCGAGGGCATCGAGCACCACGTGAGCTCCGAGACGCTGGCCGCATTCCGCCGCGCCATGGCCGAGACCGGCTGACACCCCAGATACCCCCGAATGTACGCCACGCTCATTTCGCTGCTTCTCGGCAGCTTTGCCATCGGCACGACCGAATTCGTGGTCACCGGCCTCCTGCCGGCCATCGCCGCCGATCTCGGCACCACCATCCCCGAGGCGGGCCTGCTGGTCTCCGGCTATGCCATCAGCGTCGTGATCGGCGGTCCGCTGCTGGCGCTGGTGGCGGCACGCTTCCCGCGCAAGCCGGCGATCCTCGCGGTGGTGGCGCTCTTTCTCTTCGGGCACGTGATCGCTGCACTGGCGCCCAGCTTCGCCGTCCTCATGGTGGGCCGCGCCGTTGCCGCGGCGGCGCACGGCTGCTATTTCGGCCTCGCCATCCTTCTCGGCACCTCCATCGTTCCGCGGGACCGGCGGGGCATGGCGCTCGCGATCATCGTCGGCGGAATCAACGTCGCCAACATCGTCGGCGTCCCGCTCGGCACCGCCGTCGGCAACGCCTTCGGCTGGCGCTCCGCCTTCGTCATGGTCGGGCTGATCGCTCTGGCCGCCTTCATCGCCATCGCCATCTTCGCCCCCAACCCGCCGCGCAGCGCGCAGGCCGAATCGAGCCTCCGCGAGCAGGTGCGCGCGCTCGGCAACCGCCGCGTGCTCAGCTCCTACGGCATCGTCGTCCTGCACATGATCGCCTTCTGGAGCCTCTCGACCTTCATCGCTCCCTACTTCCTCGACACCGGCGACGTGGGCGAGGACATCCTGCCGCTCGTCCTCCTCGCCTTCGGCGTCTTCGGCGGGCTCGGCATCGTCGCCGGCGGCCGCTACGCTGACCGCTATCCGGTCGGCAGCATCACGGTGACCTTTCCGCTGATGGTGGTCTGCTTCCTCGTCACCTGGCTCGCAACACCCTGGTGGTGGCCGAGCGGCGTCCTCGCGATCGGGCTGGTCTGGACCATCGGGAGCCTGGCGATCATCGGGGTGCAGAATCGCATCCTCGTCGGCGCCGCCGCGGCACCCGAGCTCGCCTCCTCACTCATCTCGGCGGTCTTCAACATCGGCATCGCCGCCGGCGCCGCCATCGGCGCGCAGGCGCTGGCCGGCGGGATGCCGGTGGCCGACCTGCCGCTGATCGGCACCGCCTTCCTCGCGGTCGCCAGCCTTATGGCGCTTCTCGCCACCCGTGGCGAGGCCCGTCGCAGATGACGCCCACCCCGGGGAGAAGCCCGGAATCCGCCAAATCATGTACATGCGTTGTACGTGTGTTGTACGTGGATTGTACCTGATAGTTTTCGCCTCTTTTCACAGTCTTGGCCACCGATCCTTCGAATCGGCGCAAAGACCGGCCACGGCCCGCCACGACGGCTGCTCCAGGCCCGGCAACCCCCTAGAACAGCGCCAGCTGCTCCGGCCCCGCGTGCGGCACGCGGAAAAGATCACACCTGAGCGGCGGCAGCTCCACATCGAGCCCCAGCCGCGCCCGCGCCGCCTTGAACCGCCGCGCGATCAGCTCCGCCCGCACCCCCTCGCCCCGCATCCGCTTGCCCCAGGCAGGATCATAGTCCCGCCCGCCGTGCAGCTCCCGCACCTGGTTCATCACCTTCGCCGCCCGCGTCGGGAAAGGCCTCCTCCAGCCACTCCCGGAACAGCCCGCTCACCTCCCGCGGCAGCCGCAGCGCCACGTACCCGGCCCCCACCGCCCCCGCATCGCGCGCCGCCTCCAGCACCCGCTCGATCTCATGATCGTTGAGCCCCGGGATCACCGGCGCCATCATCACCCGGACCGCGCAGCCGGCCTCCGCCAGCGCCCGGATCATCCGCAGCCGCCGCTCCGGCGCCGCCGCCCGCGGCTCCATCTTCCGCGCCAGTTCCCGGTCCAGCGTCGTCACCGAAATTCCCGCCCGCGCCAGCCCCAGCCGCCCCATCTCGCCCAGGATGTCCGCATCCCGCTCGACCAGCGCCCCCTTGGTCACCACCGTCACCGGATGCCGGAAGTCCCTGAGAACCTCCAGGATTCCCCGCATGACCCCGAACCGCTTCTCGATCGGCTGGTAGGGATCGGTATTCGTCCCGATCGCGATCGGCGCCGGCCGGTAGGCGCGCCGCGCCAGCTCCGCCGCCAGCACCTTCGGCGCCTCCGGCCGCGCCACCAGCCGCGTTTCGAAGTCGAGCCCCGGCGAGAGCCCGAGATAGGCATGCGTCGGCCGCGCGAAGCAGTAGACGCAGCCATGCTCGCAGCCCCGGTAGGGGTTGATCGACCGATCGAAGCCCACGTCCGGTGAGGTATTGCGGGTAATGACGCTGCGCGGCCGCTCCACCGCCACCTCGGTGCGCAGCAGCCGAGCCTCCTCCTCCAGATCCCACCCGTCGTCCACCGCCACCCGGCCGCAGGGCTCGAAGCGCCCGACGCGGTTGCTCGCCGCCCCCCGCCCGCGCCGCGCCCCCGCCGCCACCACGTCCGATTCGTCTCCGATCATGCCGGCGAGACTAGAACGAACAGCGAACACGCGCCACAGCAACGCGCCCTCGTGCCGCTCTGTCGGCGGACCGCCACGGCAAGTCGTTTCCCGTCGCGGCTCCTTTGCCGTTTAGGCTATGGCGAGCTAGACTGAGCCCGCGAGACCGCTGGAGTAGCCCGATGGCCGACGAAGACGACGAGATCATCCTGAGCGAACTCAGCGACGAGGATCTGGTGCTGCAGATGCACGACGACCTCTACGACGGCATGCGCGACGAGGTGGTCGAGGGCGTGAACATCCTCCTCGGGCGCAACTGGACCCCTTATGACGTCCTGACCAAGGCGCTTGTCGAGGGGATGCGCATCGTCGGCATCGACTTTCGTGATGGCATCCTGTTCGTGCCGGAGGTGCTGTTGGCGGCCAACTCGATGAAGGCCGGCATGGCGATCCTGAAGCCGCTCCTGATCGAGACCGGCGCGCCCCGCCTCGGCAAGATGGTGATCGGCACCGTCAAGGGCGACATCCACGACATCGGCAAGAACCTCGTATCGATGATGATGGAGGGCGCCGGCTTCGAGGTCGTCGATCTCGGGATCAACAACCCGGTGGAGAAGTATCTGGAGGCGCTGGAAAAGGAGGACGCCGACATCCTCGGCATGTCGGCGCTCCTCACCACCACCATGCCCTACATGAAGGTGGTCATCGACACCCTGAAGGACCGGGGCCTGCGCGACCATTACATCGTCATGGTTGGCGGCGCGCCGCTGAACGAGGAGTTCTCCAAGGCCATTGGCGCCGACGCCTACTGCCGCGACGCAGCGGTGGCGGTGGAGACGGCCAAGGCCTTCATCGCCCGCAAGCACAACCAGCTCGCCCGCGCGTGACGGATCGCTCAGCGCTGGCCGTGCACGCCCGCGGGCGCCGGCGGACGGTGTTGACGCTAAATCCAGGCTGCGACATCCCACGCCGCCTGCGGGCTCAGAACCGGGGCCTCGGCGGTGGCCCCGGGCGGCATGTTGGCGGCGCCGAACACGCCCGCAACCGGGCATTGCGGGGGCCGCTGTGGCCGCTATCTGCTAGAGTCCGATGACGCTCGATGACAGCTACCTCCGCGATCAGGGCCTCGCACCGCCCGCCGGTGCGCCGGGTTCGGTCCTCATCCTGGCCTGCGGCGCGCTCGCCCGTGAGATCCTCGCGCTGAAGGCCCTGAACGGCTGGACCCACATGGACCTGCAGTGCCTGCCGGCAAAGCTGCACCTCTGGCCCGACCGCATCCCGGCGGCTGTGGAGGCGGCGGTGGCAGCCGCGCGAGAGCGCTACGATCGGATCTTCGTGGCCTATGCCGACTGCGGGACCGGCGGCCTTCTCGCCGCGCGCTGCGCCGCGCTCGGGGTGGAGATGATCGCCGGTCCCCACTGCTACAGCTTCTTCGACGGCAACGATGCGTTCGCGGCGCTAGGCGACGCCGAGATGACCGCATTCTACCTCACCGATTTCCTGGTGCGGCAGTTCGATGCCTTCGTCTGGCGACCCATGGGCCTCGACCGGCACCCCGAGCTGCGCGACATGCTCTTTGGCAACTACCGGTCGCTCGTCTACCTCGCCCAGACAGACGACCCCGCCCTGGACGCCGAGGCCGCCCGCTGCGCCGACCGGCTCGGCCTCGCCTATGAACGGCGGCTGACCGGGTACGGCGATCTCGCCACGGCGCTCGGATCGCTTCGACAAGGCCGCTGAGACTCGTTTAGCCGGAGCTGGCGCCAGTCAATTGATACATTTAAATCTAAAGGATACGCACGCATGCACGGACCCGTTGTTCCGCGCCGGACTCCGGACTAGAGATAATCCTGCCGGCTCAACCCGTACTTCGCCATCTTCTCGTTCAGCGTGCGGCGGGGCAGGGCGAGCTCGGTCATCACTGCGCTGACGCTGCCCTGGTTGCGGCGGAGCGCATGGTCGATCAGCATCTTCTCGAAGGCGTCCACGTGCTCTTTCAGCGGCTTCTCGGCGTCGAGCGGGAAGGCCGGTGCCTGGAAGCCGTCGTCGATAAGGAGCGCCGAGATGTTGTGATCGCCGCGGCGAGCCTGCAGCACCGCCCGCTCGGCGAGGTTTATGAGCTGGCGGATGTTGCCGGGCCAGGGCGCCTGCACCAGGTTCGCCGCGTCGCCGGCGCCGAGCGTGGGCGCGTCGCAGCCATACTCCTCGGCGAACTGGATGGTGAAGTGCGAGAAGAGCGCCAGGATGTCCTCGCCGCGGGCGCGCAGCGGCGGCGCCTCGACGACGAGACCTGCGAGACGGAAGTAGAGGTCGTTGCGCAGCACATCGGCCGGCGGGGCGACGGCGCCGAGCCGGCTCGAGACCGCGACGATGCGGATGTTGTGCCGCGCCGCGCCACCGGCGGGGTCGTTGGCGTTGATCGCGTCGAGCAGCCGCGCCTGCGCCGAGGGGGTGAGCGTCTCGATGTCCTCGAGGCAGAGGGTGCCGCCCTCGGCCTGGTCGATCAACGGCTTTTCGGGCCACTCTGGGCCACCGAACAGCATGGGCTCGACCAGATCCGGCGCCACCGAAGCGCAGTTCATGGTGATGAGCGGCTTGGCGGCGCGGGGACCGCAGGCGTGCAGCGCCATGGCGATCAGGCTCTTGCCGGTGCCGGTCTCGCCCAGCACCAGCACGTGGCCGTCGGCCTGCGCCACGTCGAGGATGGTCTCGCGCAGCTTCTCCACCGCCGGGCTGGCACCCATGAGGCGGCGGATCATCACGCTGCCGTCGGCCAGCTCGCGCCGGAGCGCGCGGGTCTCCAGCGTCCGCGCACGCGCCTCGCCGCCGCGCTGGCAGAGGTCGGCCAGCCGGTCGGGCTCGAACGGCTTCTCCACGAAGTCGAAGGCGCCAATGCGCATCGCCTCGACCGCCATGGGCACGTCGCCGTGGCCGGTCATCAGGATCACCGGCAGGCCGGGGTCGATGGACTGCAGCCGTCGGAGCAGCGCCATGCCGTCCATACCGGGCATGCGGATGTCACTGATCACCACGCCAGGGAACTCCGGTCCGATGACCTTGAGCGCCGGTTCCGCCGCTTCGAAGGAAATCGGCTCGAAGCCGGAGAGTTGCAGCCACTGCGCCACGCTCTCGCGCATATCGACCTCGTCGTCGATGATGGCGACCTTGGATTTTACGTTCATCGTCTCACTCTGCAGCCTGTGATTGACCCCGGGCGCGCGGCAGCACCAGCTCGAAGACGGCGCCACCGTCGGGGGCGTTGCGGGCGACCAGGCGCCCGCCGAGCTCGGCCGCGAAGCCGGCGGAGATGGCGAGGCCGAGGCCGAGGCCCTCGCCGGGTTTCTTGGTCGTATAGAAGGGCTCGAACAGCTTGTCCGGTTCTTTCAGCCCGGGGCCGTTGTCCTCGATGGACAGCAGGATCCAGTCGCCCTGCACGAGCAGGATCTTGATCCCGCGGTCGTCGCGCCCACGCACTGCGTCGAGCGCGTTGCGCAAGAGATTGACGATGATCTGCTCGATGCGCAGCGGATCGGCCTGCACCACCGCCGGTTCCGAGGGCAGGGTGGTCACGATCTTGACCGACATCTTGCCGAGCTGCGGCGCCATCATCGAGAGCGCCGAGCGGACGCTGTCGCGCAGATCCACCGGCTCGATGTCCACGTCGCCCTTGCGAGCGTAGGACTTGAGCTGGCGGGTGATGCCGCCCATGCGGTCGATCAGGTCGTCGATGCGCTGGAACGAGGAGAGCGCCTCCTCCGGCCGCCGCCGGGTGAGCAGGAGCCGGGCGCCGGCGAGATAGGTCTTCATCGCCGCCAGCGGCTGGTTGAGCTCATGGCTGACCGCCGCCGACATCTGCCCGAGCGCGGCGAGTTTCGACGCCTGCTCAAGGCTCTGCTCGGCCTCCTTCAGATCCTTCTCCACCCGCTTTCGGGCGCCGATCTCCGCCGACAGACGCCGGTTCAGCACGCGCAACTCCTCGGACTCGCGCTGGATGCGACGGCTCTCGGCGCGGGTGCGCCGCGAGAGCAGGTAGAAGGCGAGCGCCAGCAGCAGAGCCAGCACCATGATGATGAGCGAGAGGATCGCGTTCACCCGCGCGCGCACGTCCTCCAGCGTTGCGAAATAGGTTAGCCGCCAGTTGCGGAAGCCGACCGGCACCTCGATCCGCAGATGTGGCGTCCCGGCGATGTAGACATAGGCAGGCGCCCCGATGCTCTCGCGCACGTCCTGGATCACACGGCTGACCCGCGATGGGTCAGCGCCAGGGGCGAGGATGTTGGAAAGTGTCTTCTTCCGCCAGTTCGGTTCGGAGGCGAGCAGCACCTGATCATCGCTGTCGGTCACCACCACCTTGACCCGCGCCCGCCGCCAGCCCTCCTCGTGCGCCCCGAGCGGCACGGTGACCACGACCACCCCGAGCATCACGTCGTCCTGCATGATCCGGCGGGCATAGTGGAAGCTGAAGGCGCCGTCCTCGTTCTCGATGATCGAGAAGACCGTGCCGTTGTCGGCCCTCGCCGCGGTGAAGTAGGCCTTGTCGCCGTCGTAGTCGGCGCGCGGGCGCTCGTCGCTCGCCGCCACGATCCGCCCGTCGGCGTCGAGCAGGAAGATCGAGCCGGCGCCGATCTCCTCCTTGAAGCTCGCCAGCCGCTCCTCGGCGCCCTGGTACTGGCCCGAGCGCAGCGCCAGGATCAGGATAGGGTCGCGCGACAAGAGCAGTGGCACCACCGAGTGGCGCTGCACCGTGCTCTGGATCGAGCCCGCGTACAGCGTGGCGCGCACCGTCGCGTCGGCTGTCTGGTCCTCGCCGAAGGCGCGGGTGAGGTAAACATGGCTCGCCCAGATCACCAGCAGCATGCCGATGATCGACGATAGCAGCCCTGCGCGCATCCAGAATTGGCCCGGAGGCGCGTTCGGGCGCGGCGTGTCAGCTCCAGTGCTCATCACGGCGACCTTATGACACCGCGCCGCAGAGCGCTCAAGCGCTCTGCAGGGCGCCGGCCGCGAGTGCTGCGCCGAACCCGGAGAAGAGCCGCGCACCGTCGGTGCCGCCGTGCAGCGGATCGACCGCCCGCTCGGGGTGCGGCATGAGGCCGAGCACGCGCCGATTTTCAGAAAGGATACCGGCTATCCCGCGTGCCGAGCCATTGGGCGTCCCGGCGTAGCGGAAGGCGACCCGGTCCTCCCCCTCAAGGCGGTCGAGCGTCTCCGCGTCTGCGAAGTAGTTGCCGTCGTGGTGCGCGATCGGCAGGCGGATCGTCTCGCCGCGGCGGTAACCGGCGGTGAACGCGCTGGTGGGGGTGCACACCGTCAGCGGCGCCGTAGCGCAGATGAAGCGGATCCCGGCGTTGCGCATCAGCGCGCCCGGCAGCAGCCCGGTCTCGATCAGCACCTGAAATCCGTTGCAAACGCCGATGACATGGCCACCGGCCCGGGCGAACTCCACCACCGCCTGCATCACCGGCGAGCGCGCCGCAATAGCGCCGCAGCGCAGGTAGTCGCCGAAGGAGAAGCCGCCGGGGATGGCCACGAGGTCGAGGCCCGCGGGCAGCGCGGTCTCCTTGTGCCAGACCATTTGCACCTCGGCACCGAACTCGGCCAGGGCGACGGCGATGTCCCGGTCGCAGTTCGAGCCGGGAAAGACCACCACGCCGGCGCGGGCGCTCATGCGATCTCCACCGCGTAATTCTCGATCACCGTGTTGGCCAGGAGCTTCTGGCACATGGCCTCCACCTTCGCCCGTGCCGCTGCCGCATCGGTGGCGGCGAGGTCAACCTCGATCACCTTGCCGATCCGGACCTCGCCCACGCCCTCGAAGCCCAGCGCGCCAAGCGCGTGGCGGACCGCCTCGCCCTGCGGGTCGAGGACGCCGGACTTGAGCGTCACCTCCACGCGCGCTTTCATCAGTTCACCAGCTTCGGCCCGACATGCGTGCGCCCGTTGGTCCGCGGCATCACCCCGAGCCGCTTGGCAACCTCGGTGTAGGCATCCGAGAGGCTGCCGAGATCCTGGCGGAAAACGTCCTTGTCGAGCTTGCGCCCGGTCTCGATGTCCCAGAGCCGGCACGAGTTTGGCGAGATCTCGTCGGCCACGATCAGACGCTGGAAATCGCCGTCGTAGACCCGCCCGACCTCTATCTTGAAGTCGACCAGCCGGATGCCGACCCCGAGGAACATCCCCGAAAGAAAGTCGTTCACCCGGAGCGCCAGCGCGATCATGTCGTCGATGTCCTGTTGGGTCGCCCAGTTGAACGCGACGATATGCTCCTCGCTGACCAGCGGATCGCCGAGCGCATCGTCCTTGTAGTAGAACTCGATGATCGGCCGCGGCAGCTGCTGACCCTCGGGGATCCCCAGCCGCTTCGAAAGCGAGCCGGCGGCGAAGTTGCGCACCACCACCTCGAGGGGGATCATCTCCACCAGCCGGATCAGCTGCTCGCGCATGTTCAGCCGGCGGATGAAGTGTGTCGGCACGCCCACCGTGTTGAGGCCGGTCATGAAATGCTCGGAGAGGCGGTTGTTCAGCACGCCCTTGCCCTCGACCGTCGCCTTCTTCTGAGCGTTGAACGCCGTTGCGTCGTCCTTGAAGTATTGGATAAGCGTGTCGGGCTCCGGCCCCTCGTAGAGAATCTTCGCCTTGCCCTCGTAAACCAGCCTGCGTCGGGCCATGCCTGTCTCCGGAATGCGCAAGGGAGGACCGGGCGGCATGCCCGTCCTTCCCGGTTAGTCGCTCTCTATACTCCTGCCGGAAAAGGAGCAAGCTTCTCGGCGGGGCGCTTGTAGGACGCCTGTCGAACCGCTATCTCAGCCGGGACCGGCCCGCCAGGAGGACTTCATGACCACCTTCAACGACCGCGAAAAGGCCTTCGAGAACAAGTTCGCCCACGACGAGGAAATGCAGTTCAAGGCGCATGCGCGCTCGAACAAGCTGCTCGGGCTCTGGGCAGCGTCGCTCCTCGGCAAGACCGGGGCGGAGGCCGACGCCTACGCCATGGAGGTGCTGAAGGCCGACTTCGCCGAGGTCGGCACCGAGGACGTCTACCGCAAGCTCGCCACCGACCTCGACTACCGCGCCGACGAACAGACGATCCGCTCGAAGATGAACGAGTTCCTGGCCCAGGCGAAGGCACAGCTCGCGGGCGACAACTGAGCCCATCAGAGGTAGGCCGCCAGCACCGAAAATCGGTCGAGCTTTGCCGCGAAGGGCATCGCGGCATAGGCCGGGCTGGACGAGGGCAGATCGACGAGGGCAGATCGACGAGGTCGAGGCCCGGCCGATCGGCGAACTCCCGATCCGTGAGCCGCCGCCGGCCAATCCGCGCCGCCGTGGCTTCGTTGAAGGCCACAGCCCGCAGATCCGGGAGCTTTTCCACCAGCGCCGCGAGATCGGCAGCCTCCGCCTCGCGGATTGCCGCATCGAGGCTACCCGGCCGCACGGCCGAGGCGATCACGTCCGAGAGACCGATCCGCGCCCGCCGCAGCCCGGCCAGCCGTTCGGGGTAGGGCAGGGCGGCCAGGTTGCTCCCGGTCGCCTCGCCGACCAGCCGCCAGAAGGCGTTCCTCGGATTGCCGTAGTACTCTGCGCGCGCCAGCGACATCGTCCCCGGCAGGCTACCCAGGATCAGCACCCGCGCCCGCGTGTCGATTTCCGGCGCAAATGTTCCGGCGCAAATGCCAGGGACCGCGCCCGCGTCAACGGATCGCTCGCTACCGGCATTTTCGCGAAAGACCCTCAGGCTGTCGTTTTGGTCTTGTAGAGAACCATGCGATAGCAATCGAGGTTGCGGGACAGGAATTCGTAGGCCGCACCCCAGAGGTAAAGCCGGAACTTGCGGTACTCGAACTCGCCGAACTCGCCGCGCAGGAAATCGCTCGACTGCTCCAGGTTTTGTGCCCACTGGCGGAAGGTGAGAAAATAGCTCCAGCGATCACTGAACAGCTCGACCAGCTCGAGCGGTACTTTCGCGAGCTTGTTCAGGAAGTCGTCGAGCACGAGGAACGAATGATTGCCGGGATAGATGTGACGCACCATGAAGGTCGATAGCTCATACTTCTTGCGGGCCGCACTTCCGTCGAGGAACACGAGCCCGCCCGGCTTCAGCAGGTAGTCGAACTTGCGCAGCACACGCGCGTAGTCGGGCAGGTGCTCGATGACACCCATGATGACGATGGCATCGAACTTTTCCTTGGGCTCGTAGCGCAGGAAGTCGGAGAGGTGGATGCGGAAGCGCTCGGCGCGGGAAGAGAGCTTGTTGGTCAGATACGTCTGCGATTCCGTGGAGATCGTGATCCCGGTGAAGTCAGTGTCCGCCTCAAGGGCGAAATTGGCGAAGGCGCCCCAGCCTGGGCCGATCTCGAGCACGCGCTTGCCTGGCCCTAGCTCGCAGCTTTCTACCGCATAGCGGAATTTTCGCTCCAGCGCCGTCGCCAGGGGCTCGTCGTCGCTCGAATAGACGCCCTGGCTGTAGGCAGGGTGAGTTTCGTCGAGAAAGCTCAGGAACAGCCGCTGGTCGGCATCGTAGTGCGACTTGATGGCCTGCCGGTTGGTGTAGACCTGACCGAACAGGAGCGGCTGGACGAACCGCCAGGCGCTGACGCCAAAGTGCCGGTCGTCGAGCGCGCTGCGCAGCGCGAAAAGCTCCATCAGGTCGCCCTCGAAGTCGATGTCGCCGCGCATGTGGGCTTCGGCCACGTTGGCCTCGTCGAGGCTCTGCACCGCCTTGATCCCGCGTTCGTTGCGGATGGCCGCGCGAAGCACCGGCTCGCCGTCCCCGACGACGCGAACCTGCCCATCCGGCATCTCGATCGAAAACGGCCGGAACTTGCCGTCGAGACGGGAAGCCAGGGAATCCAATGCCTTGCCAGCCATGGTGCTCGGCAAACTGGTCCTCCGAGTTGCTTCTCCGCCCGCAGCGGAAATTAAACATTCCTCGGATCGGCTTGACAAGAAGCTAGTCGAGGCGCGGCGCCGAGCGGCCTGTGAGCGTGTCGGCCATCACACCGGGCCGGTCGGCAACTCCCGTCGGCTCGATGCCACTCCGGCGCCCCTGCGTATGGCAACCGTGTGCACCGACCGTGCGTAGGTTTTGCATGCCAAGTGTGCCGCCGATCACGCCTCCCCGAACACCCGCCGGAAGATCGTGTCTACGTGCTTGGTATGGTAGCCGAGGTCGAACTTGTCCTCGATCTCGGCCTCGCTGAGCACCGCCCGAACCTCAGGGTCGGCCTTCAGCTCCGCCATGAAGTCGGCCCCCGCCTCCCAGACCTTCATCGCGTTGCGCTGGACGATGGCATAGGCCGCCTCGCGGCTCACCCCCTTCTGGGTCAGCGCCAGCAGCACCCGCTGCGAATGGATCAGCCCGCGGAACCGGTTCATGTTCCGCAGCATGTTCTCCGGATACACCAGCAGCTTGTCGACCACGCCAGTCAGCCGGGCGAGGGCGAAGTCGAGCGTCACCGTGGTGTCCGGCGCGATTGCCCGTTCCACCGAAGAGTGCGAGATGTCGCGCTCGTGCCAGAGCGCCACGTCCTCCATCGCCGGCACCACCGCCATGCGCACCAGCCGCGCCAGCCCGGTCAGGTTCTCCGTCAGCACCGGGTTGCGCTTGTGCGGCATGGCGCTCGACCCCTTCTGGCCGGGCGAGAAATACTCCTCCACCTCCAGCACCTCGGTGCGCTGCAGATGCCGGATCTCCACCGCCAGCCGCTCGACCGAGCCCGCGATCACCCCCAGCGTCGCAAAGAACATCGCGTGCCGGTCGCGCGGGATCACCTGCGTGGACACCGGCTCCGGCGCCAGCCCCATCGCCCGCGCCACATGCGCCTCCACCGCCGGGTCGATGTTGGCGAACGTCCCCACCGCCCCCGAGATCGCACAGGTCGCCACCTCCGCCCGCGCCGCCTCCAGCCGCGCCCGGCCGCGCGCGAACTCCGCGTGGGCCTGCGCCAGCTTCAGCCCGAAGGTGGTGGGCTCGGCATGGATCCCGTGGCTCCGCCCGATCGTCACCGTGTCCTTGTGCTCGAACGCGCGGCGCTTCAGCACCGCCAGCAGCGCATCGAGGTCGGCCAGCAGGACGTCCGCTGCCCGCACCAGCTGCACGTTGAGGCAGGTGTCGAGCACGTCCGAGGAGGTCATCCCCTGGTGGACGAACCGCGCCTCCTCGCCCACATGCTCCGCGAGATGCGTGAGAAACGCGATCACGTCGTGCTTGGTCACCGCCTCGATCTCGTCGATCCGGGCGACATCGAACTCCACGTCTCTGGCCTCCCAGATCGCCGCCGCCGCCGACTTCGGGATCACCCCCAGCTCCGCCTGCGCGTCCGCCGCATGCGCCTCGATCTCGAACCAGATGCGGAACTTCGTCTCCGGCGACCAGATCGCGACCATCTCGGGGCGGGAATAGCGCGGGATCATCGCAGGGGCCTTTCGCACTGACGCGGGTCGCGCCGTCTGATAGTCTCCGGGCCCGTGCGGCACAAGCGAGGCTTCATGCGGCTCCTCTCCTTCTCCGGCGCCTGGCACATCGAGCGGATCATCGAGGACGTGCGCGCCGCCCGCACCGGCACCCTCACCGGCGAGGCCCGCTTCACCCCCACCGCCCAGGGCCTCGCCTACGTCGAGGAGGGCACGCTCGCCTTCCCCGACAGCCCGCCCATGCCCGCCACCCGCCGCTACCTCTGGCGAGACGGCGGCAGCGGCAGCATCGACGTCTGGTTCGACGACGGGCGCTTCTTCCACCGTTTCGACGGCGAGGATCCGGCCCCCGCCGCCACCCACGACTGCCCGCCCGACAGCTACCGCGTCCGCTACGACTTCCGCGCCTGGCCGCGCTGGCAGGCCGAGTGGCGCGTCACCGGTCCGCGCAAGGACTACGGCATCCTCAGCCGCTTCCGCCCGCTCGGGCAGGACCAGCCCCGCGCGGCTGGACAGGGCAGAGGAATTCCGGCATGAAATTGAAGAACCCCGAGCATGAGGAACCCGCTCCGCCATGGCCGACACCACATCGCGACTTGTCCTGACCGAAGCCATCTGGCCCGCCGACGGCGCCGGCCTCTGGATACGGCGGGCGGTGCTCGTCCTTCTCGGCATCGCCGCACTCACCGTCGCCGCCCAGATCAAGGTGCCGGTGTGGCCGTCGCCGGTGATGATCAGCCTCGGCACCTTTGCCGTCCTGACCATCGCTGCCGCCTACGGGCCGCGCCTCGGGCTCGCGACCATGGCCGGCTGGCTCCTGATCGGCGCCCTCGGCTTCGACGTCTTCCAGAGCTCGACCGCCGAGAACAACGGCCTGGCCTACATGGCCGGCCCGACCGGCGGTTATCTCGTCGGCTATCTCCTCGCTACCTTGGCCCTCGGCTTTGCCGCCCGCCGCGGCTGGGACCGCAGCGTCGGCGGCATGGCGGCGGCACTTCTCGCCGGCAACGTGCTCATCTACATCCCCGGTCTGCTCTGGCTCGGCTACCTGATCGCCAACGGCATGTTCGACCCGGCGAATTACGCCTCGGTCTGGGACCAGACCCTCGCCTGGGGCCTCACCCCGTTCCTGATCGGTGACGCGCTGAAGCTCGCGCTGGCCGCGCTGGTGGTGCCCGGCCTCTGGAAGCTCGTAGGCAACGCCCGCGGCTGACCGGCTGACCGTTAACCCTTCCGCCGCCTCCGGCTTCCCGGTAGCGGCGGTTTCGCTTGCCCGTCATCGTCCCACGGTGCTTATCTCTCGCCAGCGGCAGGCAATAGCCGCAGGTCGGGGAGTTCGGATGCACCTGGCGCGGCGAATGCTGGCGGTGGCGTTGCTGGCCGTGTGCCTGGCGCCGGGCAGCGTGCGCGCCGACACGGCGGCCGCCGACGAGGTCCTCGACACCTGGTACCGGCTGGTTCTCGAGCTCGTCCGCCACACCCCGACCTATTCGCCGCCGGTAGCGAGCCGCGCCTTCGCCTATCTCGGCGTCATCGCCTTCGAGACCGTGGCCAGTGGCTCGGACGACCTCGGCACGCTGGCAGGTCAGCTCGACGGCCTCGCGCCGCCGCCAACGCGCGTGGACGGTTCGCCCTACGCCGATGCCGTGGCACTGCAGGCCGCACTTGCCGCCGGCGTCGCCGATCTCTTCGCCAACACCGGCCCGACCGGCCAGCGAGCGATCGGCGCCATCGAGGCGCGGCTCAGCGCGCGCGCCGGCGCCGGGGTCGCCGACGATGTCGCCACGCGCAGCGCCGCCTATGGCGAGGAGATCGCCGCGCAGGTCCTCGGCTGGTCGCGCGGCGACGGCGGAGCCGTGGTCGTGAATATGGGCTTCCCCGACAAGTACGCCCTGACAGAGGGGCCGGATCACTGGGTGCCTACCAGCCTCATCGCCCAGCAGCAGACGCCGCTCCTGCCGGCCTGGGGCGGCAACCGCACCTTTGCCATGCCCGACGGCACCACCTGCGGCCTGCCCCCGCCGCCCGCCTACGGAGAGGACCCGGCCTCGCCCTTCTATTCCGAGGCGCGCGAGGTATACGACGTGACGGGTGGCCTGACCGAGGAACAGCGGGCGATCGCCCGCTTCTGGTCCGACGATCCCATGCTCTCGCCAACGCCGCCCGGCCACTGGATGTCGATCGCCCGGCAGGTGCTGAATGAACAGGGGGCCGATCTGGAGACCCGGGTGGATCTCATGGTGCGGCTCGGCATCGGGCTGGCCGACGGCTTCGTCGCCTGCTGGCACAGCAAATTCGAATACGACCTGGTGCGGCCGGTCACCTACATCCACCGGGTGATCGACCCGGCCTGGCAGCCGCTGCTGATCACGCCGCCCTTCCCGGAATATCCCAGCGGCCACAGTACCCAGTCCGCGGCCGCGGCCGAGGTGCTGACCGCCGCCTTCGGCGAGGACTTCGCCTTCACCGACGTTACCCACGACGACGACGGCCTGCCGCCGCGCAGCTACACGAGCTTCCGCGCCGCCGCCGAGGAGGCCGGCATCTCGCGGCTCTACGGCGGCATCCATTTCCGCTCCGCCATCGAGCGCGGCCTCGCCCAGGGACGCTGCGTTGGCGCCTATGCAGTCGCGCTCAGGACGAGGAAGTAACCGTGCGTGCGACCCTCTGCCTCGCGCTCTCCCTTGCTGCCGCCGGTGCCACCGCCTCGTCGCAGGAGACGGTCGTCCCCCGCTTCGTCGAGGTGACGGCGGAGGCCGGCATCGACAGCATCTACGCCGGCGAGTGGGAGTACATGGTCGGCGGCGGCGCCGCGACCTTCGACTGCAACGCCGACGGCTTTCCCGACATGCTGCTGGCCGGCGGCGCATCGCCGGCGCACTTCTACCGCAACACCAGCGAGAGGGGCGGCCCGCTCCGGTTCGCGCCCGCCGACAGCGGCCTCGAACTCGACGCCGTGACCGGCGCCTATCCGCTCGATGTCGACTCAGACGGCGAGATGGACCTCTTGCTGCTCCGGGTCGGCGAGAGCGTCGCCATGCGCGGCCTCGGCGATTGCCGCTTCGAACGCGCCAACGAGGCCTGGGGCTTCGAAGGCGGCGACGCCTGGACCACGGCGATGGCCGCGACATGGGAGCGGGGCGCGACCTGGCCGACGATCGCGCTCGGCACCTACATCGACCGCCGAGAGCAGGCCTTCCCCTGGGGATCCTGCACCGACAACCGGCTCTACCGGCCGGCCGGGGAGGGCAGGGGCTTCGCGCCCCCCCTGCCGCTCAAACCCAGCTTCTGCTCCCTTTCCATGCTCTTCACCGACTGGAACCGCTCCGGGACGCCCGCCCTGCGCGTCTCCAACGACCGCGAATACTACAAGGGCGGTCAGGAGCAGCTCTGGCGCATCGATCCCGGCCAGCCGCCGGCGCTCTACACCGAGGCCGAGGGCTGGAAGTACGTGCGCATCTGGGGGATGGGCATCGCCAGCAACGACCTCGATGGCGACGGATATCCCGAGTATTTCCTCACCAGCATGGCCGACAACAAGCTGCAGACGCTGGCCGCGGGTGCCACCGCCCCCAGCTACGGCGACGTGGCCTTTGCCCGCGGGGTGACCGCGCATCGCCCCTACATCGGCGGCGAAATCCGTCCCAGCACCGCCTGGCACGCCCAGTTCGAGGACGTGAACAACGACGGTCGCGCCGACCTCTTCGTCGCCAAGGGCAACGTCGACGCCATGCCCGACTTCGCCCAGGCCGATCCCAACAACCTGCTCCTGCAGCAGGTGGACGGAAGCTTCCGCGAAGTCGGCGACATCGCCGGCGTCGCCAGCACCCGCACCTCCCGCGGCGCGGCGCTGGCCGATTTCAACCTCGACGGCGCGCTCGATCTCGTCGCCGTCAACCGCCGCGAGGGCGCCCAGCTCTGGCAGAACACCGGCGAAGGCCTCGGCCACTGGCTGCAGCTCCGCCCTGCCCGCGACGGTCCCAACCACGACGCCGTCGGCGGCTGGATCGAGGTGCGCTGCGCCGGCATTACCCAGCGCCGCGAGCTGACCGTGGGCGGCGGCCATGCCGGCGGCCAGGCCGGCTGGTGGCATGTCGGCCTCGGTACCGACACCGAGGCGGAGGCGCGCATCCTCTGGCCGGAAGGCACCGCGGGCGACTGGCAGCGCGTCGCCGCCGACGGCTTCTACCTGCTGGCTCCTTCCGGCGCCCGGCCTTGGCGCCCGGCAGAGCGATAATTCCTGACTAAATTAGGTGCCATATGGATTCCATACGCTTTCCATATGAATTCCATATAAGCCAATTCCGCCAACCAGCTCTTGCAAAAGCACAAATCCACACCCGCCAAAATCACCCGAGAAATCGCACCTTCCCGATAAACGGCAGGTTCCGATTCCGCTGCGCATAGTCGATCCCGTAGCCGACCACGAACTCGTCGGGGATCTCGAAACCCACCCATTTTGCCTTGACGTCCGCCTCCCGCCGCGACGGCTTGTCGAGCAGCGCGCAGACTTCGAGCCGCTTCGGCTTGCGGGTCTTCAGGATCGCCAGCACATGCTTCAGCGTCCGCCCGGTGTCGACGATATCCTCGACCACCAGCACGTCACGCCCGGCAATCTCGCCGCGCAAGTCCTTTAGGATGCGCACTTCCCGGCTGGAAACCGTCGCGTTGCCATAGGAGGACGCCTCCAGGAAGTCGACCTCCACCGGCAGGTCGAGCTCGCGCACCAGATCGGCGATGAAGACGAACGACCCGCGCAAAAGCCCCACCACCACCAGCTTGTCGGTGCCGGCATAGAAGCCCGAGATCTCCCGCGCCAGCCCCTCGACCCGCGCCGCGATGGCCTTGGCCGAGATCATCTCGTCGATCACATAGTCCGCCGTGCTCATCTGCGGGAGCGCCCCTCAGGCCTTGTGCCGGCCACGATCCTATTGGCAATGTCGGCACCCGACAATCCGCAACGCCCACCCGAGCCAGCATGCCCACCCACGCCGAAGCCCGCGTCATGCCCTACAGCGCCGACCAGATGTACGGCCTGATCGCGGACATCGGCCGCTACCCGGAATTCCTGCCCTGGTGTTCCGCCGCCCGCGTCCGCGAGCGCAAGCCGCTGCCGGACGGGGAAGGGGAGGTGATCGAGGCGGACCTCGTCATCTCCTTCAAGGTCTACCGCGAGCGTTTCGGCAGCCGCGTGACGCTGCGCCCCACCGAGCGCCGCATCGACGTGACCTATCTCGACGGTCCGTTCCGCTACCTGCAGAACCGTTGGCGTTTCGAGCCGCGCGGGCCACACGAGTGCGAGGTCGACTTCTTCGTCGATTTCGAGTTCCGCTCCGCCATCCTGCAGAAGCTGATCGGACTCATCTTCCACGAGGCGATGCTGCGCATCGTGCGTGCCTTCGAGAAGCGCGCCGAGGCGCTCTACGGCAGCCGCAGCAGCGCCTGAAGCGCAAGATCCAGCGCCACCTCCACGCTCATCGCCCGCACCCGGTCCCGCCCGAGCGGGCCGAAATCGCGCCGCTCTGCGCGGGTTTCCTCGGCGGTGGCGGTGGCGAACCAGACCAGCCCCTCGGGCTTTGCCTCCGACGACCCCGGCCCGGCGACTCCGGTGATGGCCACCGCCACGTCCGCCTCGGACGCGGCCAGCGCCTCCTCCGCCATCGCACGCGCCACCGGCTCCGACACGGCGCCATGCTCGGTCAGCAACATCTGCGGCACCCCGAGCATCGCCACTTTGGCCGGATAGGAATAGCAGACAAAGCCGCGGTCGAAGACGTCGGAAGACCCGGCGATATCGGTGATCGCCGCGCTGACCAGGCCGCCCGTACAGCTCTCGGCGGTGGCGAGTCGCAGCCCGCGGGCGCGGGCCGCCTCGATCAGCGCGCGGGCGCGGGCCTCGGCGATCACATCGGCCACCCGTGCGCGATGCCGGCGAGGAGGATGACCACCAGGGCCGCCAGTACACCGGCGATGACGTCGTCGAGCATCACCCCCGTCGGCCCCTTGCGGCGGTCGGCCCAGCCGACCGGCCCCGGCTTCCAGATGTCGAAAAGCCGAAAGAGGAGAAAGCCGAAAACCCAGCCCGGCCAGGGAAAGAGCTGCGCCGGGGCGCCTGCCAGCCAGAGCCCGGCGGAAAGCGGCAGGAGCGCGATCCACTGCCCGACCACCTCGTCGATGACGATATGCGACGGGTCGAGGTCGTCCTGCTCGAACGTCTCGATCCGGGTCGCCCATATGCCCAGGCCGTAGGCGACGACGATTTCGGCGCCGAGAAGCAGCGGACCGCCCAAAAGGTGCAGCAGGTAACCGGTAGGCAGCGCCGCCAGCGAGCCCCAGGTTCCCGCAGGGCCGGGCAGGAGGCCGACATAGCCGAACGTCGCGATGAGGCGCGTCATCGCCGCACCAGAGTGGCGGTGGCGAGTGCTGCGATGCCCTCGCCGCGGCCGGTGAAGCCGAGGCGTTCCGAGGTGGTGGCTTTCACGCTGACACGGTCCTCGCCGAGGCCGATGATCTGGCCGAGAGACCGGCGCATGGCTGCTGCGTGCGGGCCGATCTTTGGTGCCTCGCAGATCAGCGTGCAGTCGAGATGGCTCACGGCGAAGCCGCGGCTCGTAGCGCGCTCGACGGCCTTGCGCAGGAAGGTCTCCGAGGCCGCACCCTTCCAAGCCGGGTCGGAAGGCGGAAACCATTGGCCGATGTCGCCCTCGGCGAGCGCTCCGAAGATGGCGTCGGTCAAGGCGTGCATGCCCACGTCGGCGTCGGAATGACCGACGAGGCCGCGTTCGAAAGGAATGGCCACCCCGCAGAGCGTGACGCCGTCTCCGGGTCCGAAAGCGTGAACGTCGAAGCCGTTCCCAGTGCGGATGTCCATGGCATCTCCCAAGCGACCGCGCGCGCGGTCGAGATCGGCGGCGGTGGTGATCTTGAAGTTCTCCTCGTCGCCTTCGACCAGGGCGACGTCCAGCCCTGCCGCCAGCGCAACGGCCGCGTCGTCGAGCGCGTCGCTGGAGCGCGCGCGATGAGCGGCCAGGATTTCCGCGAAACGGAAGCCCTGCGGGGTCTGCGCCCGCCACAGCCCGTCGCGGGGCGCCGGCGCGCGGGCAAGCCCGTCGGCACCGTGCCAGAGCGCGTCGACGACAGGGACGGCCGGCAGCGCCGCCGCGTGGGTGCCGAGCGCATCGAGGACCGCCGAGACGAGCGCAGCACTTGCGAAGGGACGCGCCGCATCGTGGATCAGCACCTGGTCGGGCCGATGCGGCACCAGCGCCTCGAGGCCGCAGAGGACTGAATCGCAGCGGTTCGCGCCGCCGGCGACGGCCGGCAGAAGCCGCGGATCGCCTAGGCCTTCCAAGGCCGCCGCACAAAGCGGGCCATCGTCGGGGTGGATCACGATCTGCAGAACATCGACGCCGGCGTGGGAGAGGAGGCCCGCGAGCGTGTGGCGCAGCACCGAGGTCCGGCCGAGCGGCAGATACTGTTTCGGCATCTCGCTGCCGAGTCGCTGGCCGCGACCGGCCGCGACGATCAAGCCTGCCGTCCGCATCAAAACCCCGTTCCCGACGCTGCCGAATGGTATTAGGCGCAACCACAAGCTGCTACAATGCCGCGTCGGCACTCAGAGCCGTGCAGGGGCGCCTTGGGTGCGGCGCAATTTGGTGCGTTGGGCGCTCATTTTACCGGTCGCAGCCAACGGCGCCTTGCCACCTATGCTGCGTTACGGTAGACAGAGGCGAAACTGCTTACGGTTTACGCACATGTCTGTCGGTTTGGGGTGCAGCGGCAGCGGGCCGCCCGTTTTTCTGGCACCGATGGCTGGAATTACCGATGTCCCCTTCCGGACCGTGGCTCTCCAACAGGGCGCGGGACGCGTCGTTTCGGAGATGGTGGCGAGCGAGGAGGTCATGCGCGCGCGGCCATCGGCCCGGGCGCGCGCCGAACTCGGGTTCGGCGCCGATCGAACGGCCGTGCAGCTCGCGGGCCGCGAGGCGCACTGGATGGGCGAGGCGGCGCGCTACTGCGCCGATCAGGGTGCCAGGGTCATCGACATCAACTTTGGCTGCCCGGCAAAAAAGGTGACGAACGGGCTTTCGGGATCGGCGCTCATGCGCGACCCCGACCATGCGCTTCGGCTGATCGATGCGGTCGTGGCGGCCGTCGGCGTGCCGGTGACCCTGAAGGTGCGGCTCGGGTGGGATTCAGGCCAGCAGAACGCCCGGGACATCGCCGCGCGTGCCGAAAGCGCCGGCGTGCAAATGATCGCGGTACATGGCCGCACCCGCTGCCAGTTCTACGACGGCGCAGCGGACTGGGCGGCGATCCGCAAGGTGAAGGAGGCGGTGGCAATCCCGGTGATCGCCAACGGCGATATCGCCAGTCCGGACGACGCGCGGCGGGCGCTGGCGCTGTCGGGCGCCGACGGCGTCATGGTCGGTCGCGGGGCGCGCGGGCGGCCTTGGCTGCTCGGCCAGATCGCCGCGGCCCTCGCCGGTCGCCGCCCACCGGATGCCCCCGTGGGGCACGCGCTCTCCGAGCTGATCTGCGCACAGTACGAAGCGATACTGACGCTTCACGGGCGCGACCTCGGCGTGCGCGTCGCGCGCAAGCACCTCGGCTGGTATCTCGACCGGCTCGCGGGGATGGCGGCACTTCGCGCCCGGATCATGGCGCTGAGCGATCCGGGGCAGGTGCTGGCGCTTCTGCGTCAGGCGCTGGAGACGTCCGGCCGGCCGGCCGAAGGCGTCGCCGCATGAACGGAAACGGTTTCGAGGCCCTGTGGAGCGCCATTCCCTACCCGGCGCTTGTGGTGGACGAAACGGATACCATCGTGACGGCCAATCCGGCGACCGAGAGCTTCGGTGGCACGTCGCAGCGGCAGATGGCCGGCCGGCCGCTGACCCGGTTCGTTGGCGGTGGCAGCGCGGTGCTCGACGTAGTCAAGCAGGCGCGGCGCAACGGCGTCTCCGTGGCGCAGTACAACGTCATGGTCGGTTGGGCGGAGCAGCCGCCGCAACTCCAGAACGTCCATGCGGCGCCGCTGCAGGACGGTGGTACCGAGGTCCTCATCCTGATGCACCCGCAGGGCATGGCCGAGAAGATGGACCGCAGCCTTGGCCACCGCTCGGCAGCGCGCTCGGTAACCGGCATGGCGGCAATGCTGGCGCACGAGATCCGCAACCCGCTGGCCGGCATCTCGGGCGCGGCGCAGCTCCTGGAAATGACGCTCGGCGACGCCGACCGCGAGCTGACCGGCCTCATCCAGGCCGAAGCGGCGCGGATCGGCAAGCTGGTCGACCGCGTGGAGCAGTTCGGCGACTTGCGCCCCGCGCAGCGCAAGCCGCTCAACATCCATGACGTCCTCGACCGGGCCCGCCGCGCCGCCCAGGCCGGCTTCGCCTCGCACGCACGGTTCACCGAGGAGTTCGATCCCTCGCTGCCGCCCACCGCCGGCGACCCCGACCAGTTGCTTCAGGTGTTCCAGAACCTGCTCAAGAACGCCGCCGAGGCGGTCCCCCGCGTCGGCGGGTCGATCGCGATCGCCACGGCCTACCGGCCGGGGGTGAAGATGGCGCGTCCGGGACAGACCAGCGAGGGCCTGCCGCTCCTCGTCACCATCACCGACAACGGTCCGGGCATCCCGGAGAACCTCATCCGCGACGTGTTCGATCCCTTCGTGAGTTCGAAGGTCAACGGCACCGGCCTCGGGCTGTCGCTGGTGTCGAAGTTCGTGGCCGACCACGGCGGCGTCGTCGAATGCGACAGCCGGCCGGGGCGGACGCGGTTCCGGGTGCGGCTGCCGGTGTGGCGCGGCGAGATCGAAGACGCGGAAGCGGAGGACTGACCCCATGGAAGGGACGATCCTGGTCGCAGACGACGACCGCACCATCCGGACCGTTCTCGCGCAGGCGCTCACCCGTGCGGGCTGCCGGGTCCGCGCCACCGGGACAGCCTCGACGCTGTGGCGCTGGATCGAGGAAGGCGAGGGCGATGTCGTCGTCACCGACGTGATGATGCCGGACGGCGATGCGCTGGACCTGCTGCCCGCGATCAAGAAGCGCCGGCCCGACCTGCCGGTCATCGTGATGAGCGCGCAGAACACGGTGATGACGGCCATCCGAGCGGCGGAGGTGGGCGCCTACGAGTATCTGCCCAAGCCTTTCGATCTGAAGGAGGTGCTGGGTCAGGTCGCCAAGGCGCTCAACCACCGCTCGCGGCGTCCGCCGACGGCCGAGGACGAGCCCGCCGGCGGACGCGAGGACAACCTGCCGCTCATCGGCCGCTCGCCGGCGATGCAGGAGGTCTACCGGATCCTGGCGCGGCTGATGAACACCGATCTCGGCGTGATGATCACCGGCGAGAGCGGGACCGGCAAAGAACTGGTCGCCCGCGCGCTGCACAACTACGGCCTCAGGAAGGCCGGGCCGTTCGTGGCGATCAACATGGCGGCGATCCCGCGCGACCTTATCGAGAGCGAGCTCTTCGGCCACGAGAAAGGCGCCTTCACCGGTGCCGACCGGGCGATGGCCGGCAAGTTCGAGCAGGCGCGCAGCGGCACGCTTTTCCTCGACGAGGTGGGCGACATGCCGCTCGATGCGCAGACCCGGCTCCTGCGCGTTCTGCAGGAAGGGGAGTTCACTCGGGTCGGCGGGCGCGAGGTGCAGTCGGCGGACGTGCGCATCGTCGCGGCGACCCACCAGGATCTGCGCGGCCTCATCAACGAGGGACGCTTCCGCGAGGATCTCTTCTACCGCCTCAACGTCGTCCCCATCCGCCTGCCCCCGCTGCGCGAGCGGCTCGACGACGTCCCGGATCTGGCGCGGGCCTTCCTGCGCAAGGCCGAGAGCGAGGGGCTGCCGCGAAAGACCATCTCCAAGGAAGCCGTGGACATCCTGAAGAAGCAGGACTGGACCGGCAACGTGCGCGAGCTCGAGAATCTCATGCGCCGGCTCTGCGTCCTGTGCCCCGATGACGTGATTTCGGGCACCGTGGTGGCCCAGGAGATCTCCGCGCGGCCGAGTTCGGCCGCCAGCCCGCAGGGCACGCAGCCGCAGCGCCTGTCGCACGCCATCGAGGCGCACCTGCGCCGCTACTTCGACCTGCACGGCGACAGCCTGCCGCCCGACGGCCTCTACGAGCGCATTCTCAAGGAGATGGAGCTGCCGCTGATCGCGCTGTCGCTGGCGGCCACGCGCGGCAACCAGGTGCGCACGGCCGAGCTGCTCGGCATAAATCGGAACACGCTGCGCAAAAAGATAAAGGACCTCGACATTCGGGTTACACGTGGCAAAAGAATGATGTAAGACGGCAACAGTCGAGCCGGAAAGCGTCACACGTAGAATGCGCACCCACGAACTGACCCACGCCGGGCTCCGCCTGGCGCGATGGCACAGCCGCCACAGTCTCGGGCAGGCAGCCCTCTGGACGATGGTGGCGCTCGGCCCCATTCTGGCATTTGCCACCTTCGCCGCCCTTTCCGAGATGCAATGGTTGGGCCGAGGCAGCATGCTGCGGCCGGTCCTGCTCGTCGACTTCGTCTACGCGCTGGTCGTGGCCGCCTTCGTGGCCCGGCGGGTCGCCGAGATGATCGCGGCGCGCAAGAAACGTTCGGCCGGGTCCAAGCTGCACATGCGCCTCGTGCGCTTCTTCACCGCCATCGCCCTTATCCCGACCATCCTCGTCGCCGTCTTCGCCACCATCACGCTGAACTTCGGGTTGGAGGGCTGGTTCTCCGACCGCGTTCACAACGTGGTGTCGAACTCCATGGCTGCCGCGGAAGCCTACGAAGAAGAGCACCGTGTCACGCTGCAGACCGATGCGCGTGAACTCGGCGACTTCCTCAACGAGCAGAAGGCGCGCAACCCGCTGCTCTCCGGCGGCCAGCTCCGCGATCTGCTGACGCGGGACAGCTGCAGATGCAGCGGGCGCTGAAGAAGGCCTATGTCATCGACGGCGACGGCCAGCTGCGTGCGCGTGGCGAACGCAGCTACCTCTTCTGGTACACGCCTCCGTCACCGGAGGACATCGCCCGGGCGCGGAGCGGCGAAGTCGTGGTCATCCAGGACTGGGAAAACAATGAGTTCTGGGCGCTTCTTCAGCTCCCCTCCTTTGCCGACCACTTCCTCTACGTCAGTCGAGACGTCGATGGCAAGATATTGAGCCTGCTCGACGAAACCCAGGAGACCGTCAGGCTCTACCAGCAGCTGGAGGACGACCGCGGGCGTCTCCTCTTCGAATTCGCGCTGGTCTACCTCGGCTTCGCGCTGGTGGTGATCATCGCCGCCATCTGGATGGGGCTCTGGTTCGCCGATCGGCTGGCGCGGCCGGTCGGGCGGCTGGCCGGCGCGGCGGAACGGGTAGGGCAGGGCGATCTCGATGTCCGGGTCCGCGAAGAGCAGGGCGACGACGAAATCGCCCTCCTGGGACGCACCTTCAACGAGATGACGCGCCAGGTGAAGGGGCAGCGCGATGCGCTCGTCGCGGCCAACGCGGAGACCGAGCGGCGGCGACGCCTCTTCGACTCGGTGCTGTCGGGCGTCACCGCCGGTGTGGTGGGCCTGGATGGAGAGGGCCGCATCGAGATGATGAATACCGCGGCCGCGACGCTGATGGACCTCGATCCGGAGGCGGCGGCCGGGCAGCCGCTGATCGAGGCGGTCCCCGAATTCGCCGAGACGCTGCACCGCCTCGATACGCGAAAGGCTGGCGTCGCCCAGGGAGAGGTGCGCCTGCGCCGCAAGGGCCGGGAGCGCGACCTTCTCGTTCGCGTCGCAGCGCGCAGTGCCGACGACAATGGGATCGAGGGCTACGTCGTCTCCTTCGATGACGTGACCGACCTCGTAGTGGCGCAGCGCATGGCCGCCTGGGGCGACGTGGCTCGACGCATCGCCCACGAGGTGAAAAACCCGCTGACGCCAATCCAGCTTTCGGCCGAGCGGCTCCGCCGCAAGTTCGGTCCGCTGGTCGGCGAAGAGCGCGGCGCCCTCGAGCAATACGCCGACGTGATCGTGCGCCAGACCAACGACCTGCGCCGGATCGTCGACGAATTCTCCAAGTTCGCCCGGATGCCCGCCCCGGAACGCAAGGCGCTGGACCTGGGCAAGCTCGTTGCCGACGCGGTGGTGCTGCAGGAATCCGCTCGGCCCGACATCCGCTTTGCGACGACGCTGCCTGAGCTTTCAGTCCTGGCCCACCTCGACGGGACCATGATCAACCAGGCTTTCACCAATCTCCTGAAGAACGCCGCGGAGGCAATCGACGAGCGGCTGGAAAAGGAGCCGGAATCGCCGCCGGGCGAGATCCACGTCGCGCTGGTCGCCGACGCCAGCCAGCTGTCGATCGACATCCAGGACAACGGGAACGGGTTGCCCGACCAGCCGTCGCGGCTCTTCGAGCCCTACGTCACCCACCGCGCGAAGGGGACCGGCCTCGGCCTTCCGATCGTGAAGAAGATCGTCGAGGAGCACGGCGGCACGCTGGAACTGATCCCGGCGCCGATCTTTGAAGGGAACGACCGCCACGGCGCCTGGGCGCGGATCGTGCTGCCGCAGGCGCTGCCGGGGCAGAACTGGCACGGCGACGAAAAGAGCAAGATCACCGAAAAGTTGAGAGAGAGCATGTGATGACCGACATTCTCGTGGTGGACGACGAGCCCGATATCCGTGCGTTGATCGGGGACATCCTAGTCGACGAGGGACACGGCGTTCGGATGGCCGGGGACAGCGACACGGCGCTCGGCGAGATCGACCGGGCACCGCCGGATTCCATCATCCTCGACATCTGGCTCAAGGACAGCCGCCTCGACGGAATCGACATCCTGAAACGGGTGCGCCGCGACAATCCGGCCGTTCCGGTGGTCATCATCTCCGGGCACGGCAACATCGAGATCGCTGTCGCGGCGATCAAGCAGGGGGCCTACGACTTCATCGAAAAGCCGTTCAACATCGATCAGTTGATGGTGGTGATCGGTCGCGCGCTCGAGACCTCGCGGCTCAGGCGGGAGAACGCAGCCCTGAAAGGGCGCGAGACCGCCAACCATGCCATGGTCGGCTCGAGCCCGGTCTTCCGCCACATGAAGCAGCAACTCGACAAGGTAGCGCGCACCAACAGCCGGGTGATGCTGGCCGGGCCGGCCGGCGCGGGGAAGGAAGTTGCCGCCCGATATCTCCACCGGAACTCCGATCGCGCCAAGGGGCCGTTCGTCACCGTCAACTCGGCCTCGATCGGCGCCGAGCAGATGGAAGAAGTGCTGTTCGGACGCGAGAGCGCCGATCGCGGCGTGGAACCCGGCCTCTTCGACCGGGCCCACACCGGAATTCTGTTCTTCGACGAGGTCGCCGACATGCCGGCGGGCACCCAGTCGAAGATCCTGCGTGTGCTGGTCGATCAGGCATTCCAGCGGGTCGGCGGCAGCACCACGGTGCGGGTCGACGTCCGGGTCATCTCCGCGACGACCCGCGATCTCGCCCGCGAAGTCCAGGCCGGGCGCTTCCGCACCGAGCTTTATCACCGGCTCAACGTGGTTCCGGTCAGCGTGCCCGGCCTCGAGGCGCGCCGCGAGGACATCCCGATCTCGCGAAGCGTTTCCTCGACGAGCTAAACGGCACGCAGGGCTTGCCGCAGCGCGCGCTGGCCGCGGAGGCGGAGGCGCAGCTGCAGACCATGCGCTGGCCAGGCAACGTGCGCCAGCTCAAGAACACGCTGGAGCGCGCCCTGATCCTCGGACCCGACCACGGACCGATCGAGCCGGAGGAACTCGTGCTCGAACTCCCGCGAACGGCCAGGCCGCCAGCGGCACGCTGGGCGCCGCCTTCGCCGGGCTGGCCCTGCGCGAGGCGCGGGAGATGTTCGAGCGCGAGTACCTGATCGCCCAGATCAACCGCTTCGGCGGCAACATCTCGCGCACCGCGAACTTCGTCGGAATGGAGCGCTCCGCCTTGCATCGCAAGCTCAAGTCGTTGAACGTGATCTCGGCAGGCCGCAGCGACCGAACCGAGGAGGCGGAGGCGCATGCCTGATGTCATGGATGCCCCCGAGATAGAATGAGCAAGCGCGTCGCGGTCACCTCGCCGCAATCGGTGTCGACGACGCGATCCCGCAGGGTTCCCCGGAGCGCGCGATGAAGATCATCATCTGCGGGGCAGGGCAGGTGGGCGGCCAGATCGCCCGGCACCTGTCGCGCGAGGAGGGGGCCAACCAGGTCACCGTCGTTGACAAGGACGCCGCCCTGGTGCGGCGGCTCACAGATGCCTACGACGTGAGCGGCGTCGTCGGCTTCGCCTCGCACCCCGACATCCTCGAACGCGCCGGCGCGCGCGACGCCGACATGATCGTCGCCGCCACCCAGTCCGACGAGGTGAACATGGTGGTCTG
Source organism: uncultured Alphaproteobacteria bacterium (assembly GCA_963796805.1). Taxonomy (GTDB): domain Bacteria; phylum Pseudomonadota; class Alphaproteobacteria; order Rhodobacterales; family Rhodobacteraceae; genus Amaricoccus. The sequence goes on along the minus strand of CAWCNG010000005.1, from coordinate 34,451 downwards.
CCAGGTGGCGAACTCGATCTTCTCGGTCCCCCGCAAGATCGCCCGCCTGCGCGCGCCCTCCTACCTCAACGCGATCTACTCGGATCTCTACCGCCGCGACCACATGCCGATCGACGTGGTGATCTCGCCGGAGTACGCCGTGGCGGACGCGGTGATGCAGCGGCTGGCTGCGCCGGCGGCCTTCGACATCGAGAGCTTCTTCGACGGCAAGGCGCATCTCCTCGGCATTACCCTCGACTCGGCCTGCGCCGTCCTCGACACGCCGCTGCGCCAGCTCTCGGAGCTCTTCTCGACGCTGCGGGTGGTCGTGGTGGGCGTGCGCCGCGGCGAACGCCTGTTCGTGCCGGAACCCAACGACCAGCTCTACGGCAGCGACCAGATCTATCTCGTCACCGCCACCGAGGACCTGCCTCGGGTAATGGAGGTCTTCGGCAAGCAGCACCAGAAGGTCGAGCGGCTCCTCATCATCGGCGCCGGCAACATCGGACTGCACGTCGCCCAGACCCTAGAGGCGGACGGGCGGCGGAACCGGCTCAAGCTCATCGAGAAGAGCCGCGCGCGGGCGGAGATCGCCGCCGACGCGCTAAAGCGGACGGTGGTGCTCAATGGCGACGGCCTCGACGTCGACCTGCTCGAAGAGGCCAACATCACCAGCATGGACGCGGTGTTGGCGCTGACCGACGACGACAAGACCAACATCCTCGCCTGCGTGCGGGCCAAGACCGAGGGCGCGAAGCTCGTGGTGGCACTGGTCAACGATCCCTCGCTGATCGGGCTCATCGCGCCCATGGGGATCGACGCCTACGTCGACCCGCGCTCCACCACGGTCTCCTCGATCCTCCGCTATGTCCGCCACGGCCGCATCCGCGCGGTCTATTCCATCGCCGACGGCGAGGCGGAGGTCATCGAGGCGCAGGTGCTCGGCACCTCTGCCATGGCGGGCAAGACGGTCCGCGACGCGGAGCTTCCCGACGGGGCGCTGATCGGGCTGATCCAGAAAGGCGACAAGATCGTCGTGCCGCGTGGCGACACCCGCCTAGCCGAGGGCGACCTGCTGACGATCTTCGCCTTGCGCGACTCGGTCGCCGAGGTCGAGCGTCTGTTCCAGGTCGGCATCGACTTCTTCTGATCCATGGGCCTCATCCGCCAGTTCCCCGCCTTCGTCGTGCTGCTCTTGATGTCCTCCGGGCTGATGCTCCTGCCGGCGCTGCACGCCGCGCGGCTGGAGAACTGGCCGGTCGCGCGCGGCTTTGCCCACAACGCCATCTTCATCGCCCTGTTCGCTATCATCCTCGGCCTCGCCACCATGAACCGCCAGCCGCGGCAGGCGGCGCGGTACTACCTGCTGACGCTGCTGGCCACCTACGTCCTCCTGCCGCTCGTCCTGGCGGGTCCGCTGGTCGAGTTGGTGCCGGGGCTGGGCGTGGGGGGCGGCTATTTTGAGATGCTTTCCTGCCTCACCACCACGGGCGCCACGCTCTTTCAGCGACCGCAGCTCCTCGCCGAACCGCTGCACCTCTGGCGGGCCATCGTGGGCTGGATGGGCGGACTGATGGTGCTCGTCACCGCCTTCGCGATCCTGGCGCCGCTCAATCTCGGCGGCTTCGAGATCGGCCTCAGCGCCTCGGGGCGCGAGGCAAGCCGGGGCAGCACCGTGGAGGAGGCGAACCGCCGCATCCTTCGCTCGCTCCGGCAGATCACGCCGCTCTATGCGGGTCTGACCGCAGCACTGGCCCTGGCCCTCGTCCTCGCCGGCGACCGCCCCTTCGTCGCTGTCTGCCACGCCATGGCGACGCTCTCCACCAGTGCGATCTCTCCGGTCGGAGGCATTGCCGGATCCCAGTCGGGACGTCTCGGCGAGATCGCCATCGCGATCTTCCTTCTGCCGGCGGTCTCGCATCGCGGCTTCAGCCTCTACAGCCGGCGCCGCCGCGGTCCGCGGCTCTCCGATCCGCAGATCCAGCTCATGCTGATCACCGTTCTGGGGGTGACGACCATCCTCTTCCTGCGCAGCTTCATCGGCGCCGCCGAGATCGACCGGCAGGACAACCTGATGGCGGCTCTGCAGGCGCTCTGGGGCAGCATCTTCACCGTCCTTTCCTTCCTCACCACCACCGGGTTCGAAAGCCACGACTGGCGGGCCACCCAGCTATGGTCCGACCTGCCTAATCCGAGCACGATCCTGCTCGGCGTCGCGGTGATGGGCGGCGGCATCGCCACCACCGCCGGCGGGATCAAGCTCCTGCGGCTATATGCGCTCTATCGCCAGGGGCTGCGCGAGATGGACAAGCTCGTCCATCCGAGCAGCATCGGCAGGCGAGGGCAGGGGGATGCCCTGATCAGCCGCAACGGCGCGCGCGTCGCCTTCATCTTCCTGATGCTCACGCTGATAGCGCTCGCCTTCGTCATGCTGGCGCTGGCGGCCACCGGGCTGAGCTTCGAGCGCAGCCTCACGCTCTCGGTGGCGGCGCTGACCACCTCGGGACCCGTCATCGATACGCTGGACGACGGGCTCAGCTACGCCGATCTTTCCGGCGTAGCCCGCGCGATCCTCTGCGCCGCGATGATTGTGGGACGTCTGGAAGTGCTGGTGATCGTGGCGCTCTTCAACCCGACCTACTGGCAAAAGTAGCCGGCGCCTGTGCTGCAGTGCAACAGTTGCGAAAATCATCCGCGGGAGAGGGCCGCGGACTGGAAATGGCGCGAATCCGACCTCATACTCACCGCAAGAACAACAAAGGCCGCCGAGTTGGCGGTCTCATACAACTTAAGGCTGAAAATCATGGCTGCCGACAAACAGAACCTGCAGGACGCGTTCCTGAACAACGTGCGCAAGGCCAAGGTGCCTGTGACGATCTTCCTGATGAACGGTGTGAAGCTGCAGGGTGTCATCACCTGGTTCGACAATTTCTGCGTGCTGCTCCGCCGCGATGGCCAGTCGCAGCTCGTCTACAAGCATGCGATCTCGACGGTGATGCCGTCGCAGCCGATCACGCTTTATGAGGCACCCGAAGATCACTGAGCCCAGTTCGAGGATGCGGACGCTCGTCCTGCATCCGGTCCGGTCGAAAGGCGAGGCGCGCGATCCGAAGGATGCGCTGGACGAGGCGGTGAGCCTAGCGCTCGCGCTGGATCTCGACGTTGCGGCAGCACAGGTGGTGCCGCTGGCGCGGGCACGCGCCGGGATGCTGTTCGGCAAGGGCAAGATCGAGGAGCTGGCCGCAACCATAGCCGAGCATGAGGCCGGGCTCGTGATCATCGACGGGCCGCTGTCGCCGGTTCAGCAGCGCAATCTCGAAAAGACGTGGAAGGTCAAGGTGCTGGACCGCACCGGGCTAATCCTTGAGATCTTCGGCGACCGCGCGCAGACCCGTGAGGGCGTGTTGCAGGTCGAGCTTGCGCACCTTTCCTACCAGAAGTCGCGGCTGGTCCGCTCCTGGACCCACCTCGAGCGGCAGCGCGGCGGCTTCGGCTTTCTCGGTGGTCCCGGCGAGACCCAGATCGAGGCCGACCGCCGGGCGCTGGACGAGCGGATCCAGCGGATCAAGCAGGCACTCGGCAAGGTGGTCAGGACCCGCGGCCAGCATCGCAAGGCGCGGCAGCGCGTGCCGTATCCGGTTGTGGCGCTGGTCGGCTACACCAACGCCGGCAAGTCCACGCTCTTCAACCGGCTCACCGGCTCGGGGGTGCTGGCCAAGGACATGCTCTTCGCGACGCTCGATCCGACCATGCGCGCGATCGACCTGCCGGGAGGGCGGAAAGCCATCCTGTCGGACACGGTCGGCTTCATCTCCGATCTGCCGACGCAGCTGGTGGCGGCGTTCCGGGCGACGCTCGAGGAGGTGCTCGAGGCGGACCTGATCCTGCACGTGCGCGACGTGGCGCATGCCGAGAGCGAGATCCAGGCCGAGAACGTGCGGGCGATCCTCGGCGAGATGGGGATCGGACAGGACGAGCAGGCGCGGATGCTCGAGGTCTGGAACAAGATCGACGCCTTGCCGCCGGGTCGCGAAGACGCGCTGCAGCAGGTCGCGGGACGAACCCCGCGGGTGGTGTCGATCTCTGCTCTGACCGGCGACGGGGTGCCGGAACTGCTCGATCTGGTCGCCGACGAGCTGGCCGAACCGATGCAGGACGCGACGATCAGCCTCGGCTTCGCGCAGGGCCGGCAGCGCGCCTGGCTTTTCGATCACAAGCTGGTCAAGGCGGAACGTCCCAAGGACGACGGCTACGACCTCGACGTGCGCTGGACCGACCGCGAGCGCAGCCAGTACGAGGCGCTACGCTGAAATCACCCATATGGATTCCATACGCTTTCCATACGGATTCCATACGCCGAAATCGGCACAATTTCAGAGTCTTGAGGTCGAATCGAGCGCAGTCGCCGAATCCACCCTTCGCCAGCCCTTCATCCTGTTGCGGAACCAGGTGCGCTGACGCTTGGCGAACTGCCGCGTGGCGGTGATCGCCGCGTGGGTCGCCTCCGCCAAACTGGCCGTACCTGCGAGATACGCCTGTATCTCAGCCGCTCCAATGGCTTGCGCCGCAGGACTCGACCAGTCTGTGAAGGCGCGCACTTCATCAACGGCACCGTTGTCGAGCATCGCGTGAAAGCGCCGCTCTATATTTATGTTAACGATATCTTTCTCGACCTCGAGCACGATGCAGATCGCCGAGTCTGCCGGTACGACCGGCGGCGCGCTATTGGCTTGCCAGATCGAAAGCCCGCGACCGGTGGCGTTCAAAACTTCCCAAGCCCGCTGCACCCGCATGGGATTGCGAACGTCGATCCCGCGAGCGGTAGCCGGGTCGAGCTCCGCCACCATCGCATCGAGATCGCCGGCGTCGAGCATCGCCTGGGAGCGCACTCGAATGTCCTTCGGGATCATCGGGATCTGGGCTAGGCCGGACGTCAGGGCGCTAAAATAGAGGCCGGTGCCGCCAACGATGATCACGCGCCGGCCAGAGCGATCGGCATCCGCTATCGCCGCCGTGGCGTCGCGCAGCCAGTGCCCGACCGAATAAGTCGCAGCACAGGCGACATGGCCATAGAGACGGTGCGGTGCACGGGCGAGATCCGCATCGTCGGGCCGGGCCGTCAGGATGCGCCAGCACAAATACACCTGCGAGGCGTCGGCATTGATGACGACACCATCGTCACGCGCGGCGAGGGCCAGCGCCAGTGCGGATTTGCCGCTGGCGGTCGGCCCGGCGATCAGGATCGGATTGCGTCGGTGGTCCACAATATATATAACATAATCTTCATTATCCGCCATCCAACAGCTAAGCATACTGCAGGAAAGCAAGAAATCCTCCCGCATGCCCTTCCCGGTTTCAACCCGGATCCGGTGTGCCGGGAGATGGCGGTTGACCTCGCGGGGAAATAGCTCTGCAATACGCGGCAGAGGTCCGGACAAGCGACCGCAGGGAGAAAACCATGAGTCAAGAGACCATCAACGGCAAGCCCATGCATCCGCGCGTTGCCGATCTGGCGCGCGAGACCCTTGAGGGCAAGCTCGCCCGCCGGGAGTTTCTGGCGATGGCGACAGCACTCGGCGTGACCGGCCCCGCAGCCTACGGCCTCATCGGCCTCACCATGCCGACACGCGCCCGCGCCCAGGAAGGCAAGCCCGGCGGCGTCATCCGCATCTCCCAGGCAGTGATGCGCATGGATGACCCGCGCATCTTCGACTGGTCGCAAAAGGCCAATCAGGCCCGCTTCTTCTGCGAACCGCTGGTTCGCTACACCGCAGATTTCACCTTCGAGCCGTGGCTCATCGAGAGCTGGGAGGTGAACGACGACGCCACCGAGTACACCCTCCACCTCCGTCAGGGCGCAACCTGGAACAACGGCGACGCCTTCAACGCCGACGACGTGGTCTTCAACATCAGCCGCTGGTGCGAGGCCCACGTCGCCAACAATACCATGGCGGGTCGCATGCTGCCCCTGCTCGATAAGAAGGGCGAAGAGAAGTTCATGGGCGACGTCACCAAGGATGACGGCACCGTGGTCAAGGAAGAACAAACACGCGAGATCTTCGGCGCTCGCGACGGTGCCATCGAGAAAGTCGACGACTACACCGTCAAGCTGCACCTCTCCAGTCCCGACATCACCATCGTCCCCAATTTCGCCGACTATCCGGCGCTGATCGTGCATCGCGGGTTCGAGGAAGCCGGCGGTGATATTACCGCAAATCCCATCGGCACCGGACCTTGGGAACTCGTCTCGGTCGACGTGGGGGTGAAAGCGGTCTATCAGCGCCGGACCAATGGTGCCTGGTGGGGCGATGCCGTTGACAACATGGGACCGGTCTTTCTCGACGGCATCGAGTTGGTAGACTATGGCGACGATCCCTCCGCCGAAGTCGCCGCGTTCGAAGCTGGCGAGATCCACACCAGCTACGAGACCGCGCCGAGTTACGTTGAGATCTACGACGCACTCGGCCTGAGCAAGTCCGAGGCGGTGACCGCCAATACCCTCTGCATGCGCATGAACGTCTCGCAGCCGCCCTTCGACGTGCAGGCGGTGCGCAACGCCGTGCAGCTCGCCGTTGACAACGCCACAGTGCTCGATCTGGGCTACCAGGGGCTCGGCCGCGTCGCCGAGAACCATCATGTCGGGCCGATGCACCCCGAGTACGCCCCCCTGCCCCCGATCTCCCGTGATCCGGAGAAGGCGAAGGCGATGATGACCGAGGCCGGGCATATGGACACAGAGCTCGAGCTCATCTCGCGCGACGACGACTTCAATAGCAATTCCTGCGACGCGGTGGCGGCGCAGATGCGCGACGCTGGACTGAAGGTCAAACGGACGATCCTGCCGGGCAATACCTTCTGGAACAACTGGACCACCTATCCCTTCTCGGCCACGGAGTGGAATATGCGGCCCCTCGGCGTGCAGGTTTATTCCCTCGGCTACCGCAGCGGAGAGCCTTGGAACGAGACTGCGTTCTCGAATGAGGAATTCGATACCCTGCTGACCGAGTCCTACGCCATCGCCGACGCCGACAAGCGACGGGTGGTCATGGAGAAGATGGAGAAGATCATCCAGGATTTGGGGATCATCATTCAGGCCTACTGGCGCTCAACCTTCCGCCACATGACCGAGGACGTGAACGGTCTCGTCATGCACCCGACCTTCGAGATCCACCTGGAGGACACCTGGCTCGCGGCATGAGCCCCTGCTTCACGACCCGTCCCGACCGCCTGGCCGGGACGGCTGAACCCCGGAGGCCAGGATGCTCGTCTTCCTGCTGAAGCGCCTCGGCGTGATGATCCTGACCGCGCTCTGCCTGACGCTGGTCGTCTTCTCGCTGGTCAATCTCAAGCCAAATCTGGTCAAGCTGGCCAAGGAGCAGACCGGCAGCCGCATCAGCGAGCAGCAGGTCGAAGTCTGGCTGGACCAGAACGGCTTCAACCGCCCGCTGATGCTGCGGTACGGCGAGTGGCTGGGCGGCGTGGCCAGGGGCGATTTCGGGCATTCGTCGCGGTTCGACGCCCCGGTGGCCGACGTACTCTGGCCGCGGCTCGGACTGACCGCGATCCTGATGTTCTGGGTCATGGTGGTGATGATCCCCTCGGCGCTTCTGCTTGGCATCCTCGCCGGGATGCGCGAGGGCACCTTCCAGGATCGCGCACTCTCCACCGTCGCCATCGCCACCACCTCAACCCCGGAGTACGTCTCCGGCGTCGTGCTGACCGTTATCTTCGCCAGCCAGATGTTTGGTCTTCAATGGTTTTCCGGCTCGGCCACCAAGGCCGCCGAGGACGGCCCGACGCTCTACACCTTCGCGCTGCCGGTCCTGACCATCGCCATCTACGGGATGGGTTATATCGCACGGATGACGCGGGCCTCGATGGCCGAGGTGATGACCCAGCAGTACATCCGCACCGCGCGGCTCAAGGGGGTGAGCTTCCGAATGATCGTGCTCAGGCACGCGCTCCGGAACGCACTGATCGCCCCCTTCACGGTGATCATGCTGCAGTTTCCCTGGCTGCTCACCGGCGTGGTGATCGTTGAGACGCTGTTCAACTACCGCGGCTTCGGCTGGCTGCTGATCGAGGGTGCGGCCAACAACGACATCAACCTGCTCCTCGCCTGCTCGATCGTGGCCGTGGTCATCGTGCTGGTGACGCAGCTCATCTCCGACATCGGCTATGTCTATCTCAACCCGCGCATCCGGGTGGCGGGTTGATGGAGTTCCTTTCGCCCGCCAGCATCATTGTCCAGACGCTCGGCAGGTTCGGGCCGGTCTGGATCGCCATGGCGGTGATCATGGGCGCCAGCTTCGTCTGGCGCGGGCGGCTCGGAACCTACGGACGGATCTACGACAGCCCGATCGGCATGATCGGTTTCGGCCTCGTCCTCTTCTGGCTGCTCAACGCGATCATGGCGGACTGGGTGGCGCTCTTCGATCCCTACGTCCAGATCCGGGCGCTGAAGAACCAGCCGCCCGGCGCCATCGACCCGGAAAGCGGGCTGGCCTTCCTGTTCGGCGGCGACTCGCTCGGGCGCGACGTATTCAGCCGCATGGTCTATGGCAGCCGGACGGTGATGGCGATCGCGCCGATGGCGACACTCTTCGCCTACATGATCGGAATAACGCTTGGGCTGCCCGCCGGGTACGTGGGTGGCTGGTTCGACACGGTGCTGAGCTTCCTGGCCAACCTGGTATTGGCCTTTCCGGTCATCCTCCTCTTCTACCTGCTCGTCACGCCGGAGATACGGCAGACCGCCATTCCGGGTACGATGGCGGCGGTCTTCTTCATCTTCCCGGTGATCTTCGTCTCGGTCTTCCTGTTCAGCCGCTTCCGCGACCGACCCGAGGTCCTCTGGTTCTACCTGCTGCCAGTCATCCTGATCGGGGGCTTCGCCTATCTCGGGCTCACTGGGTTCTGGGACCCGACGGGCCTGCTGACCATGGCGCCCAACACGCTCAACATCTTCCTGGCGGTGGTGTTCATCACCTCGCCCACGGTCTTCCGCATCGTCCGCGGGCTCACCCTCGACATCAAGACGCGCGACTATGTGGCGGCGGCGCAGACCCGCGGCGAGCGACCGTGGTACATCATGATGTGGGAAGTCCTGCCCAACGCGCGCGGGCCGTTGATCGTCGATGCCTGCCTCCGCATCGGCTACACCACGATCCTTCTGGGAACGCTTGGATTCTTCGGGCTCGGGGTAAGTCCCGAAAGCCCGGACTGGGGCTCGACCATCAACGAGGGGCGCAAGCTCCTGCGCATCTACGTCCACCCTGCCCTGCCGCCGGCGCTGGCGATCATGAGCCTGGTCCTGGGGCTGAACCTTCTCGCGGATGCGCTGCGGGAGCAGTCGCTGCGAGACTGAGCCGCACGCGTGACTTCGCGTACGCGATGGGAGTTGAAGGCAATGTCGACCGAAGCTAACACCGCCGCAACCCCCATCGGCGAGCCCCTGCTCGCCATCGAGAACCTGTCGATCTCCTTCTTCACCCGTGCCGCAGAGATCCCCGCGGTGATGAACTTCTCGGCCCGTGTGGAGGCCGGACAGGCGCTCGGCCTCGTGGGCGAATCCGGTTGCGGCAAGTCGACGGTGGCGCTGGCGGTCATGCGCGACCTCGGCAAGACCGGCCGGATCACCGAGGGCTCGATCCGCTTCAAGGGACGCGAGCTCACCACCATGGGCGAGGCGGAGCTGCGCCAGCTCCGCGGCTCGGAAATCGCCATGATCTACCAGGAGCCGATGGCGAGCCTGAACCCGGCCATGAAGGTCGCCCGGCAACTCATGGAAGTGCCGATGATCCACGAAGGCGCCAGCTCAGCGGACGCCTACGCCCAGGCGCTGCGCGTGGTGGACGCAGTGCGGCTTCCCGACCCCAAGCGCATCCTCGGCAGCTACCCGCACCAACTCTCGGGAGGGCAGCAGCAACGCATCGTGATCGCCATGGCGCTGATGTCGAAACCGTCGCTGCTCATCCTTGACGAGCCGACCACCGCGCTCGACGTGACGGTGGAGGCCGGGATCGTCGACCTGGTCAAGGGTCTCGGCCGCGAGTTCGGCACCTCGATGCTGTTCATCAGCCACAACCTCGGCTTGGTGCTGGAGACCTGCGACCGGATCTGCGTGATGTACTCGGGCGAGGCGGTGGAGACCGGGCCGATCGAGGAAGTCTTCGACGAGATGCGCCACCCCTACACCCAAGGGCTGTTCCGCTCGATTCCGCTCCCCGGCGCCGACAAGGTGCGCCGGCCCCTGATGGCGATTCCGGGGAACTTCCCCCTTCCGCACGAGCGCCCACCCGGCTGCAACTTCGGGCCGCGTTGCAGCTACTTCGCCGCGGGTCAATGTGACGCGGCGGAAATCCCCATGGAACCGGTAACGCCCACCCACGCGACCCGCTGCATACGCTGGAACGAGATCGACTGGGCCGCGCCGCCCCCGGCCAGGGAGGGCGCCGGTCCGGCGCCGATCGGCGACGTCGTGTTGTCGGTGGACAACCTGAAAAAATACTACGAGGTCGGGGCCAGCGCCCTCTTCGGCGGCGACACCCGCGTGGTCAAGGCGAACGAGTCGGTCAGCTTCGTGGCGCGCGAGGCCGAGACGCTGGCGATCGTCGGCGAGTTGGGCTGCGGCAAGTCCACGCTCGCCAAGGTCCTACTCGGGCTCGAGACCGCAACGGAGGGAACGATCAGCCTCGGCAATGAAGAGATCGGCCACCGCGCCATCGAACGGCGCAGCACCCGCACGGTATCGTCGATTCAGATGGTCTTCCAGAACCCCTTTGACACCCTCAACCCGAGCCACAGCATCGGCGGCCAAATCATCCGCGTGCTGGAAAAATTCCGCATCGGCAAATCGAACACCGAACGCGAGGCCCGGATGTTCGAGCTCCTGGACCTCGTGAAGCTGCCGCGCGCCTTCGCCCGCCGCATGCCGCGCCAGCTCTCCGGCGGCCAGAAGCAGCGCATCGGCATCGCCCGCGCCTTCGCCGGAGCGCCGCAGGTGGTGGTGGCCGACGAGCCGGTCTCCGCCCTCGACGTCTCGGTACAGGCGGCAGTCACCGAGCTCCTGACCGACATCCAGCGCGACAAGCGCACCACCATGCTGTTCATCAGCCACGACCTCGGCATCGTGCGGTACCTCGCCGACCGGGTGATGGTGATGTACCTGGGCCACGTGGTCGAGATCGGCTCCTGCGATCAGGTCTTCGAGCCCCCCTATCACCCCTACACCGAGGCGCTCCTGTCGGCGGTGCCGATCGCCGACACCAGCGTGGTGAAGGAGCATATCGTGCTCGAAGGCGACATTCCCTCGGCAGTCAATCCACCGCCCGGCTGCCCCTTCCAGACGCGCTGCCCGCGCAAGCATCAGGTCACCGGCGATCTCTGCGATACGGTGCTCCCCACTTTCGTCGAGCTCGCCTCCGGCCACAGGGTTCTCTGCCACCTGCCGCGCGAGGTCTTCGAAGAAATGCAGCCGGTGATACGTCTGGCCGAGACGGCCTGAGCCGGCGATCAACAGCTCGACAATAACCACCGCCTCACCGGCGAGATGTTGCCGAGGGGCTGAATTTGTGCGACTATTGAAACGTTTAGCGGAGACGCTGCCACGATCTAGACCAAGCGGGGTGTTAAATCGATCCCAATCGGGGTTCCGAGAATGATTCCGTTCCTGCTACAGGTCCGGAAAGCAACGGCGCAAGCTCCACGGAGGGACAGCGTGAGAAAACCAACCGGGCCCGGTGCCGGGTTCGCAGGCATGTCGGGACTGTTCTGGACGGTCGCTGTCTTCAGTGCCGTCGTGAACGTCCTGATGCTCACTGCTCCGCTCTACATGCTCCAGATCTACGACCGGGTGATCTCCAGCCGGTCTCAGGAGACATTGCTGGCGCTCACCGTCCTCATGGGCGTGCTCTTCACCATCATGGGCCTGCTCGACTACGTCCGCAGCCGGGTGGGAGCACGGATCGGGGCCACGCTGCAGTCAAGGCTCGAACTCGCGCGTTTTCCGCGCCAGCCTGCACCGGGCGGTACTGGCCAGCGAGCGCTCGAAGCCGTCCTCGGGACTGAAGGATCTCGAGGCGGTGCAGAAGATGGCCGGCTCTCCGGTGCTCTTCGCCCTGTTCGATATGCCATGGGCGCCGGTATTCCTGATCGCGATCTACAGTTTCCACCCGCTGCTCGGGCACCTCGCGCTCGCCGGCATGATCGTGCTCGTCCTCGTCACGATCCTCAACCAGATCCTCACCAAGCGGCACGAAAACGAGGCCATGACGGCAACCATGCACGGCGACAGCTTCGCCGAGACGGTCCGCCAGCAGAGCGAGATGGTGCAGGCGCTCGGCATGCAGGGTGCGGTTCACGACCGGTGGCAGCGGATGCGCGGGGCTGCACTCGACGCCCAGCTCGCCTCGGGCGATCGCGTCGGACAGTTTTCGACCGCTACCAAGACGTTTCGTTACTTCCTGCAGTCGGCCATGCTCGGGCTCGGCGCCTACGTCGTACTTCGCGGAGAAATGAGCGCAGGAGCGATGATCGCCGGTTCGATCCTGCTCGGCCGAGCGCTCGCGCCGGTGGAGCAGGCGATCGGCGGATGGCCGCTCCTGCAGCGGGCACGTTTGGGTTGGAAAAATCTCACTGAGTTGCTTGCTTCCACGCCGGAGCGAGCCATCCCCACCGCCCTGCCTCGCCCGGCCGCAATCCTCGATGTGAGCCAGCTGACGGTGATGCCGCCCGAACAGCAAAAGGCGAGTCTCAGACTGCTAAATTTCGAGCTTCGACCCGGCCAGGCGCTCGGGGTGATCGGTCCGTCAGCTGCCGGCAAGTCAACCCTTGCCCGCGCGCTGACTGGTATCTGGCCACCGGCCGCCGGCGCCGTCCGGCTCGATGGTGCAGCGCTCTCGCAATACGATCCCGACGTGCTCGGCGGCTATATCGGCTATCTTCCGCAGGACGTCGTGCTCTTCGACGGTACCGTTGCAGAGAACATCGCCCGCATGAGCGAAGAACCCAACCCGAAGAAGGTGGTGGCCGCCGCCAAGAAGGCGGGGGCGCACGAGATGATTCTCGACCTGCCGCAAGGCTACGACACCCGCGTCTCGGCCGGCGGATCGCGGCTCTCCGGCGGGCAGAAGCAGCGGATCGGGCTGGCGCGCGCCTTCTACGGCGACCCGGTCCTGATGGTTCTCGACGAACCGAACTCGAACCTCGATTCCTCCGGTCAGGATGCGTTGAACCTCGCCATTCGCCAGGCAAAGTCCGAGGGCAAGGCGGTGGTTATCATGGCCCACCGGCCCGGCGGGATTGCCGAGTGCGACACCATCCTCATCATGGAAGGCGGCTCGGCCAAGGCGTTCGGCCCCCGTGACGAGGTGCTGAAGGCGAACGTGCGCAACTATGCCCAGATCGCCGGCCGCGTCGGCGGCCAGGAGGCGCAGGGATGAGCAGCACGAGGCACGACCGCTGGCGGCTGCGGCCGCTGGTCTTCCTTGGCTACCTGACGCTGTTCCTGCTGGTCTTCGGCATCGGCGCCTGGGCGGCGGTCAGCCGGATTTCCGGAGCCGTGGTCGGGGCGGGAGCGCTCGAGGTTCAGGGCAACCGACAGGTGGTGCAGCACCCCACCGGAGGCGTCATCAGCGAGATCCATGCCCGCGATGGCGACCAGGTCGAGGCCGGGGACGTGCTGATCGAGCTCGACGGCGAGGATCTGCGCCCGGAGCTCGGGACGGTCGAGGGCCAGTGGTTCGAGATGCTGGCGCGCAAGAGCCGGCTTCAGGCCGAGCGAGACGGTCTCGAGGCAATCGCCTTCGACCGGGAGCTGACGTCGCGGACGGCCGCCTTGCCGGAGATCCCGACGATGATGAAGGCGCAGGAGCAGCAGTTCTCCGCCCGCCGCAAGAGCCAGACCGAGGAAGAGTCGCAGCTTCAGGAGCAGCAGACCCAGATCGGCAACCAGAACGTGGGGCTGGAAGCGCTTCAGGCGGCCACGCGCTCGCAGATTGACCTGCTGAGCCGGGAGATCGAAGGACAGAAGAAGCTTCTGGACCAGGGGCTCACCGAAGTGACCCGCGTGCTGACCCCGCAGCGAGAGCTGGCGCGGCTCAACGGCGTCGAGGGCCAGGTCGAGGCGAACATTGCCGAGAACCGTGGAAAGATCGCCGAGATCGAGATCCAGCGGGTGCGGCTCGCGTCCAAGGTGCGCGAGGACGCCATCGCCGAGCTGCGCGAACTCGAGTTCCAGGAGATCGAAACCCGCGAGCGCCGACGGCAGCTCATCGACCGCATGGCTCGGCTCACCCTGCGCGCACCGGTATCCGGGACCGTCTACGGCAGCACTGCCGACACCTTGCGGGCAGTGATCCGTGCTGCGGAGCCAGTAATGTACATCGTGCCGAAGGACACGCCGCTCATCGTGCGCACCCGCATCGATACCATCCATATCGACCAGGTGCATTTGGGCCAGGAAGCGTTCCTGCGCTTCTCCGCCTTCGACCGGCGCACCACGCCGGAGATCGTCGGCCACGTGACCGACGTGTCGGCCGATGCCTATACCGACGAGCGAACCGGCCAGCACTACTACAAGGCCGACATCAGGTTCGACGACAACGAGGCAGCAAAGCTCGCTCACGTGACATTGCTCCCCGGCATGCCGGTGGAATCCTTCATCCGCACCGGCGACCGCAGCGCGCTCAGCTACTTCGTCAAACCCATGGAGGACTATTTCACCCGGGCCTTCCGCGACGATTGAAGCGCGCGCCCCACGTGAAGCGGCCCTCAAGTCTGCGCAAGCCCCGAGGCACGCAGCCATGCAGCGGCCCGGCCGTGCCGAAGGCGGACATTTAGGCGGAACCCCGACCGCGCCTTGGGGTTTGCCTTGGCATGCACACCCGATCTCCCGGTCGGCAATTCCCGCCGCGCCGCCGAATTGGTGCGACCCTCGCGGCGCGCGCACTCGGCTGGAAACGGCGCGTCCGGCGCCGCCGCGAGTGCAGCGCACAACGCTCCCTTGCAGGCAACGCGGCCTTATACTGTTATTGCAGTGGAGAGGTCGCGGGGGTGCAGTGGAAGAATCGGTAGTCGTGCGGGGTCGTTCCAAGGTGGTGCGGGGATTTCCCCTCCGAACCGGGTGTGATCGATGATGCGCCGCCGCGACTTCCTCGCGGCTGCAGCGGCGCTCCCGCTCGTCATCCGGCCGGGTGCGGGCGCTGCGCAGGATGCCCCGCCCTTCAGCCGGTCAGTGGTGCTCGAGCGTGCGCGGGCGCTGGCCGCGCAACCCTTCGCCTGGCCCGAGGCGCCGCCGGCCGCGATTGCCGACCTCTCGGCCGGGGACTACGCCAGGATCGGCTTCCGCGAGGATCGGCGTCTTTTCGTGGATCCGCCCACCGGATTCGCGGTGGAATTACTGCATCCGGGGTTCATATACAGCGTCCCGGTCGAGATCTTCGTCGTTGATGGCGGCCGAGAGCGCGAGGTCGCCTACGACCCGGCACTCTTCAACCTCGGCAATGTGCCGCCTCCCGAGCCGGGCACAGCCCTCGAGTTCGCCGGCTTCCGCGCCCTGACGGCGCTCAACCAGCCCGACATGCTGCAGACCTTCGCGATCTATGCGGGTGCGAGCTATTTCAAGGCGATCTCCAAGGGGCAGGCTTTCGGCCTCAGCGCCCGCGCGCTCGCCATTGGCACTGGCGAGGCGGAGGGCGAAGAGTTCCCCTTCTTCCGCGCGCACTGGCTGGAGACGCCCGGCGAAGGCCGCATGGTGGTTCACTCGCTCCTCGACGGCCCCAGCGCCGCGGGCGCCTACCGCTTCACCATCCGCCCCGGCGACCCGACGCAGATCGACGTGGAGGCCACCATCTTCGCCCGCGAGAACATCGCGCATCTGGGCCTCGCGCCGCTCACCTCCATGTTCGTCTTCGACGCGAAGGACCGGGTCGAGCACGACGACTTCCGCCTCGGGGTGCATGACTCCGACGGGCTCGCCATGTGGAACGGCTCGGACGAGCGGCTGTGGCGGCCGCTGCACGCGCCACGGCTACTGCAGATCAGCGCCTTCGCCGATTCGGGGCCGCGCGGCTTCGGTCTTATCCAGCGTGCGCGCGACTTTGCCGACTACGAGGATCTCAACGCCGCCTACCACCGCCGCCCGAGCGCCTGGGTGGAGCCCATCGGCGACTGGGGCAAGGGGCATGTGGTGCTGGTGGAGATCCCCTCCAACGATGAGGTTCACGACAATATCGTCGCCTATTGGCGGCCGGACGGCGATGTCGTGGCGGGCGACGAGATTTCCCTCACCTACCGCCTGAGCTGGGGTTGGGATGCGCCCGATCTGAGTGGACTGCTTCGGGTCGAGCGGACCCTCTCGGGCGCCGGCCGCGACGGCCGCCGCCGTTTCGTGGTCGACTTCGCCGGCGCCGCACCGAACCCGTACCGCGCCTCGGCGGTCCAGCTCGTGGCGCAGGCCAGCCCCGGCAGCCTGCACGACGCCGAGATCTCGGAGAACCCCGAGATCAACGGGCTGCGCCTCACCATCGATCTCGATCCCGAAGGCGCCGATTCGGCCGAGATGCGCCTGGAGCTTCGCTCCGGCGAGCGGCGAATCGCGGAAACTTGGGTCTACCGATGGAGCAGCTGACGCTCGCCCGGCACCATCCGGCCGCAGCCTCGCCACTGCCGCCGGAGGCGCCGCTGGAAATGCCGGAGCAGTCGCTTCGGACCTACGACAGCGAGCGCCGCTGGCGGCTGCAAGGCGAGGCGCCGGTGCGCCTCGCTCGGGTGGGGCTGTTTCTGACCGCGCTCCTGCTGACCGTCTATCTCGTGCACCAGATGTGGCTGGTGCTGTCGGTCGGCGAGCTGACCAGCGTGGAACAGGTCATGCTCGGGCTGTTCGCGATCAATATCGCCTGGGTCGCCTTCGGGGCCGTCTCGCCACTCATGGGATTCTTCCTTGGCCACGGACGCCGCAAACCCGCCGGCGACGGCATTCCGCGCCGCCGCACGGCGCTGCTGATGCCCACCTACAACGAGGACCCCGCCCCCGTCTTCGGCGCTGCCTGCGCGATGATGCGTGACCTGCACGCACGGGGGGCGCTCCAGGCGTTCGACCTCTTCCTGCTCAGCGACACCACCAATGCGAACGTGTGGCTCGACGAGCAGGCGCTGGTCGCCGCCGCGCGAAGCGACCCCGAGATCGGCGGCCGCATCTTCTACCGCCACCGCGGGCGCAACCTGCGCCGCAAGGCCGGCAACATCGCCGATTGGGTCGAGCGTTGGGGCAGCGCCTATCCCTTCATGCTGGTGCTAGACGCCGACAGCCTAATGGAGGCCGACTGCATCATCGAGCTTGCGCGGCGCATGGAGGCAGATGAATCCCTCGGTATCCTGCAGACGTCGCCGCGCCTCATTGGCGGCGCGACCCCTCTCGCTCGCGTGCAGCAGTTCGCCAGCCGCATCTATGGCCCGGTGCTGACGCGCGGCCTGCGCGGCTGGTTCGGCAATGCCGGCAACTACTGGGGCCACAATGCCATCATCCGGACGCAAGCCTTCGCAGCCTGCGGTGGCCTGCCGGAACTTCCCGGCAAGCCGCCCTTCGGCGGACTGATCCTCAGCCACGACTTCGTCGAGGCCGCCTTCGTGCGCCGCGGCGGCTACGCGGTGCGCATGGCGGACGACCTCGCCGGCAGCTACGAGCATGCGCCGCCAAACCTCATCGAGCTTGCCGGGCGCGACCGCCGCTGGTGCCAGGGCAACTTGCAGCATGCCCGCCTCCTCGGCACCGCGGGCCTGCATCCGTTGAGCCGGCTGCATCTGGTCATGGGGGTGATGTCCTATCTCGCCTCGCCGCTCTGGCTCCTGTTCCTCCTCTCCGGCATGTCGCTGGCCCTGCATGCCTACCTGGTGCCGCCCGACTACTTCCTCGACCGCTGGTCGCTCTTTCCCGACTGGCCGCGAATGGACCCCGAGCGCGCCATGGCGCTCTTCGGCATCTGCATGCTGGTGCTCTATGCGCCGAAGCTCTTCGGAACCGCCGCCTTCCTGCGCGAGCGGGTGGCAGGCGGCATGCGCCTCGGGACCGTCCTCGGGCTGATCGTCGAGATCCTGCTCAGCGCCCTGGTCGCACCGATCATGATGTTCGTCCAGTCGAGCGCGATCGTGCAGATCCTGACCGGCCGCGACAGCGGCTGGTCGGCGCAGGCGCGCGACGCGGACCGGGTGCCCTGGCCGCTGCTCTGGCGCTTCCACCGCCGCCACGTGATCGCGGGGCTATTGCTAGCTGTCGCCGCCGGGGCGATCTCCTGGCGCCTTCTCGCTTGGATGAGCCCGGCCCTCCTCGGCCTGGTCCTTGCCGTGCCCCTCTCGGCCTTCATGGGAAGCGCCGCGGCCGGACTCTGGTTGGCGCGCATGGGCCTGCTCGTCACCCCGGAGGAGCGCGTGCCCCCTCCCCTCGCCGCCGCCGCCGATCGCGAAGCCGCGGCACTGCGCGCGGCGGCCGCGGTGCCCGAAGGGCTGCCGGGTCTTCTCGCCGACCCCGAGGCGCTGGCGCGCCACCTGGCGTGGCTCGACCCCCCGACCTCCCGGCGCGCCGGCCAGCCGGACAACGCGCTCGCCAGCGCCCTGCTCAAGCTCGCCGATGGCTTCGGTCCCGACGCGCTCGATCCGCGCGAGAGCTTCGCGGTCCTCTGCGCGCCCGCGATCCTGGCGGGCCTCGCCCCCGAGCGGCGCCCGCGCCCGTTGAGGCCAACAAAGGCCAACGTGAACGATCTTTAATCCGCCGGCGAATACCCCTTCAGGTGCATGTCCGATCCTGGTCGCTGACGCTCCGCCGAGAGCGTGACGAGCAGACGAGAGGGTTTCTATTCATGACGCGCATTGCGACGTTGCTCAGCACCACCGCGCTGGCGGCCACGGCCGGCGCCTGGATGGCGTGGGCGCCGCTGGCCGGAGCCGAAAGTGCGGCCGAGACTGCGGCGCCGAAGGCCGTGGCCGAGGCGCCGATCATCATCGCCGACTTGGTCGAGCGGACCAGCCCGGCCGTGGTGACGGTCCTCGCCACCCGGGAGGACGACCAGACAGAGATGGTCGGCGGCGAGGGCTCGCCCTTCGGACAAGGCTCTCCCTTCGACGAGTTCTTCCGCCGCTTCGGCCTGCCCGAAGGCGGCATGCCGACACCCAACCAGGGCGGACCGGAAGACCGCCACAATGGCGTGGCGCTCGGCTCGGGCTTCGTCATGGACGCGGACGGCTACATCGTGACCAACAATCACGTGGTCGAGCACGCCGAGTCGGTGAAGGTGCGCTTCGCCGATGACCGCGAGTTCGATGCCGAAGTGGTCGGGACAGACAAGCAGACCGACCTCGCGCTGCTCAAGATCGATGCCGATAATCTGCCGGAGCTCGGGCTCGGCGACAGCGACAGCGTGCGCGTCGGCGAGGACGTGATCGCTGTCGGCAACCCCTTCGGCCTCGGCGGCACCGTCACCCGCGGCATCGTCTCGGCCATGGCTCGCGACATCGACGCCGGTCCCTATGTCGACTTCATCCAGACCGACGCCGCCATCAACCACGGCAACTCCGGCGGCCCATTGCTCAATCTCGAGGGCGAGGTGATCGGGGTGAACTCGGCCATCTACTCGCCCAACGGCGGCTCGGTGGGCGTCGGCTTCGCGATTCCCTCGAACACCGTCAAGACGGTGGTGGCGCAGCTTAAGGACGGCGGCACGGTCGAGCGCGGCTGGCTCGGCGTGCAGATCCAGACGGTGACGCCGGAGATCGCCACCGCCATCGGCCTCGACGACCCGCACGGCGCGCTGGTCGCCGACGTGGTGACCGACAGCCCCGCCGAGGGTAACCTCGAGATCGGCGACGTCATCCTGAGTTTCAACGGCAAGCGGGTCGAGTTCGAGCCGCGAGCTACCCAAGCTCGTCGCCGCGGTGACGCCGGACGCGAAGGTCAAGATCGAGGTTCTCCGCCAGGGCGAGGACGAGACCGTCGCCTTCAAGCTCGGCAAGTTCGACGAAACCCAGGTCGCCTCGGCCGAGACCGGCACCGAGCACGAGGGTGCATCCTCGGACCGTCTTGGCGCCACCCTCGCGCCGATCACGCCCACGGCACGCGAACAGCTCGGGCTGGACGAAGACGTGAGCGGTGTCGTAATCACCTCGCTCGACGGCAAGGGCATCGCGGCGGATGCCGGGCTCGAGGTCGGCGACGTGATCCTGCAGGTCGGCGACACCCATGTGAAGACGCCCGGCGACGTGGACAAGGCCCTGCACGCCGTCAAAGCCGATGCGGTTCTGATGCAGATCGAACGGCACGGCGCGAAGATATTCGTCGGCGTCAAGCTGGCGTAAGCAACCCCTCGTCCCGACCCCCGGGAAGGGGGTTGGGGCACCACCCGGCCCGTTCTCCTGCGAAGGACGGGCCGACCCGAAGGCCGGCGCTTCCCCTCGCGCCGGCCTTCCCCATGGAGGAGGCGGGGCCATGTCGCGGCGGATCCTGGTCGTCGAGGACGACGACGACACCCAGGGCTACCTCGCCAAGGCCCTGCGCGAGACCGGGTACACCGTGGAGGCCACCGCCTCCGGCCGCGAGGGCCTGATGCACGCGCTTTCCGGCGGCTTCGACGCGCTCGTGCTCGACCGGATGCTGCCCGATCTCGACGGCCTGTCGCTCCTGAAGTCCGTCCGCGCCGCGGGGGTGCAGACCCCAGCGATCATGCTGACCGCCATGAGTGCCATCGACGAGCGCGTTCGGGGCCTTCGCGGCGGCGCCGACGACTACGTGGTCAAGCCCTTCTCCTACGCCGAACTCTCGGCGCGGCTGGAGGCGATCATGCGCCGCCCGGCCGAGACCCGCGCCGAGGAGACCAGCCTCGCCTGCGGCGACCTCGAGCTCGACCTCATCGCCCGGTCCGCCCGCCGCGGCGGGCGGAGCGTCGAGCTCCTGCCGCGCGAGTTCCAGATGCTCGAGTATCTCATGCGCCGCCAGGGCCGCGTCGTTACCCGCACCATGCTGCTCGAAGGGGTCTGGGACTACCGCTTCGACCCCGGCACCAACGTGATCGACGTCCATATAAGCCGGCTGCGCCGCAAGATCGACGCCGAGGGCGAGCCACCGCTCATCCATACCGTGCGCGGCTCGGGCTACAAGCTCGCCACCGGCGCCTGAGGCGCCGCGCGTGTTTCGCAACGGCACCATGCGGTTGATCGCGGCGCACCTCGTGCTGGTCGCGGTCTCCACCGCGCTGGTGCTCGGCTCGCTCTACTGGCGGATCGGTGGCGTGATCGACACCGAGCAGCAGGCGGTGGTGGAGGCCGAGCTGCGCGGCCTTGCCGATGACTTCGCCCGCGGCGGCACTCCCGCGCTCGCCGCCGGCATCGCCCAGCGGCTGGCGAACCCCACCGACCGCGACGCCATCTATCTCCTGGTCGATGCCGACGGCCGGCGGATCGCCGGCAACCTCGCCGGCTGGCCGCCCACGGTCGCCCCCGGCGGCGGCTGGAGCACGCTCGACCTCTACCGCACCGACCGCGCGCGCCCGACCGAGATCTCGGCGCTGGCGGTCAGCCTGCCCAACGGCCAGCGCCTCCTCGTCGGCCGCGACGTCGCCGCCCGTGCCGCCTTCGACCGCACGCTTTGGCGCGCGCTGCTCTGGGCGCTCGTGGCGACCACGGCACTGGCGCTCGCCACCGGCTGGCTGCTGTCGCGGCTGGTCAGCGGGAGGATCGCCGAGATCGACGGCGCAGCCCGCGGGATCATGGCCGGCGCCCTCGACCGCCGGGTGGCGCTGCGTGGCACCGGCGACGAGTTCGACAAGCTCGCCGGAACTCTGAATGCCATGCTCGACCGCATCGAGACCCTGGTGCGCGACCTCCGCACCGTCACCGACAGCCTGGCGCACGACCTGCGCAGCCCCCTCGGCCGCCTGGTGCGCCACCTCGAGGCCGCCGGCGACGAGACGGCGCCCGAAGACGCCCGCCGGACCCGCATCGACCAGGCGCTGCGCGAGGCCGAGGGCGTGCTCTCCACCGCCACCGCCCTTCTCGACATCTCGCGCATCGAAGCCGGAATAGGCGCCGAGCAGTTCACCGACGTGGACCTCGGCCGCCTCGCCGCCGACGTGGCCGATCTCTATGAGGCGGCCGCCGAGGAGCGAAAGCTCACCCTCGCCTGCGACGCCGCACCCGGCCTCGTGGTGCGCGGCCACGACCAACTCCTCGCGCTGGCGCTCTCAAACCTCGTGGACAATGCGCTGAAATACGCCCCCGCCGGGTCGGCCATCACCATCAGCGCCACCCGAGGGGCCGACCGGCCGGCGCTGATCGTCGCCGACCGCGGCCCCGGCGTGCCCGAGGCCGACCGGACGCTCGCGCTAGGCCGCTTCGTGCGCCTCGACCCCAGCCGCGGCAGCCCCGGCGCGGGGCTCGGCCTGGCGCTGGTCGCCGCCGTGGCGCGGATGCACGGTGCCGAGGTCCTGCTCGGCGAAAACGCCCCGGGCCTGCGGGCGACCCTTCGCTTTGCGCCTCAGACCTCGCCCGAGCCGATCACTCCCGCACCGTGACCTTGGCCATCCAGTCGGGGTCGGAGACTTCGCCGTTCGACCCCTCGCCGCGCCGGATCGCGTCCACCACGTCCATGCCCAAGATCACCTGCCCCACCACGGTGTACTGCCCGTTCAGGAAGTCGCCGTCGTCGAACATGATGAAGAACTGGCTGTTGGCCGAGTTCGGATCCTGCGCGCGCGCCATGCCGACCGTGCCGCGCTTGAACGGCAGGTCGGAGAACTCCGCCGGCACGTCCGGCATGGTCGAGCCGCCGGTCCCGGCACGGCCCTGCGCGAAGGCGGCCTTGGTGCCGAACTCCACGTCGCCGGTCTGCGCCATGAAGCCGTCGATCACCCGGTGGAAGACCACGCCGTCAAATGCCCCTGCCCGCGCCAGCGCCTTCAGCCGCTCGGCATGCTGCGGCGCCTCGGGATTGAGTGCGATCTCGATCGTGCCCTTGACCGACCCGTCGACCTCGATGACCAGGACACCCGCATCCCCCTGCGCCATGACGCTCGTGGCCAGCCCCGCGGCAACGACAAGCGCCAGAAAACACCGCCGGATCATGCGTCACCTGCCACGCGTACCGACACCATCCGGTCGGGCGTCGACGGCGGCTCGCCGCGGGTGATCGCGTCCACGTGCTCCATGCCCGAACTCACCCGGCCCCAGACCGTGTACTGACCGTTCAGGAAATGACCCTCGTCGAACATGAAGAAGAACTGCGAGTTACCCGAGTTGGGGTTCTGCGAGCGCGCCATCCCGAGGACGCCCCGGTCGAACGGCAGCTTCGAGAACTCCGCCGGCAAGTCGGGCTGATCTGAACCCCCGGTCCCGGCCCGGCGCAGGTTGAAGCCGTCCTCCATGTCGCCATGCTCCACGTCGCCGGTCTGCGCCATGAAGCCGTCGATCACCCGGTGAAAGGCGACATTGTCGTAGGCGCCGGCCCGCGCCAGCGCCTTGATCCGCTCCACGTGCTTCGGAGCGACGTCGGGGAGCATCTCCACGACCACAACTCCCCCATCCTTCAGCTCGATCAGAAGCGTGTTTTCCGGATCGCTGATCTCGGCCATGGGCCTCCCTCCCGCAAGATTTCGCGCGGGACCCTAGGCGCTCGGTCTCCCGGGGGAAAGCCTCAAACCCGGGCGGTGGCGAACTTTTGCGCAAGCGCGCGCGCCACCATCGGCGGCACGAAAACCGAGATGTCGCCCCCCAGCCGCGCGATCTCCTTCACCAGCCGCGACGCGATCGCCTGGTGGTGGGCATCGGCCATCAGAAAGACCGTCTCGATCTCGTCATTCATCGCCCGGTTCATGCCCACCATCTGGAACTCGTACTCGAAATCCGAAACCGCGCGCAGTCCTCGGATGATAACGCTGGCCCCCACATCCTCGGCGCAATGGATGAGCAAGTTGTCGAACGGGTGCGCCACGATCTCGGTGTTGTTGGCCCGGCTGATGGGGGCGCATTCCGCCTCGACCATGGCCACGCGCGACTCGAGGTCGAACATCGGCGCCTTGTCGCGGTTGATGGCGATGCCGATCACCAGCCGGTCGACCAGGCTGCAGGCACGGCGGATGATGTCGAGATGCCCGAGGGTGATCGGGTCGAAGGTGCCAGGATAGAGCCCGATGCGCATCCACGCCCCCGCAGCCGTTCATGGCGAGGCAACAATATTGAGCCCCCCCGGTCAAGGCCCGGATCGGACCCGGCGTGCTACCAGCTGTTGGAGATCATGTCGGTCAGGGCGGTATTCTCCGCCTGGACCTCGGTAATGCGCGCCTTGACCACGTCACCGATCGAAATGACGCCGATCATCCGGTTGCTCTCGATCACCGGCATGTGGCGGAAGCGACCGTCCGTCATCTTCTCCAGCACCGACAGCGCGGTGTCCTCCGGGTGGCAGCCGATCACCACCGACGTCATAAGGTCCTGGATCTGCAGATCGAGTATCTCGGTTCCGCGGGTGCCGAGCGCCCGCACGACGTCGCGCTCGGACAGGATGCCGTCGACGATTGCGCCATCCCGGCTGATGATGACCGCGCCGATCCGATGCTTCGCCAGGGTCTCGGTGGCGCTGCGCACCAACTCCGTCGGCTTCATCGTTATGATGTGAGCGGTCGCCTTGGAGTCGACGATATTGCGGACGATCATCAGCCCCTCCTCGATGCGGGTTCACCGGGAAGTCTTCCCTTCGCGGACATACCTGTCAAGCTTCAGCCGCGCCTAGCGTGGAACAAGTGCCGCCCGCATCCAGTCCACGACCACCTCCGCCATCCGGTTGATCCGGGCGACCCGGGCGTCGTCCTGGTGGCGCACCAGGTAGAAGGCACGGGTCAGCCGCACGTCCTCGGGCAGGATCAGCCGCAGCTCGGGATGCGGACGGGCGACGAAGTCGGGGAGCATGCAGATGCCCGCGCCGCGCAGGCACCAGCCGAGCTGCATGATCAGGCTGTTGGAGGTCAGCACCGGCTCGGTCTCGCGCCCGAGAAGCGCGTAGTAGTCGAGCTCGCGGTCAAAGATCATGTCCGAGATGTAGCCGATGCCGCGCACCCCGCGGAGGTCGCTCAGGGTGGTGATCGGCCCGATTGCGTCCACCACGTCCGCCCGAGCGTAAAGCCCGAGCTGGTAGCTGGCAATCTCGCGCACGGTCAGCCGCCCCGCCGTGGGCGGCGAGACGGTGATGGCGAGGTCGGCCTCGCGCTTGGAGAGCGAGAACATCCGCGGCAGCGCCACCACCTGCACCTGCAAATCCGGGTTGTCGCGCGAGAGCGCATCGCAGGCATCGGCGAGCAGGTAGTTCGCCGCCCCGTCCGGCGCCCCGATGCGCACCGTCCCGGACAGCCGGTCGGGCTGGCCGCCCAGCTCCTCGGTCGCCGCACGCGCCTGCGTCTCCATCGCCTGCGCGTGCTCCACGAGGCCGCGCCCGGCCTCGGTCAGGGCATACCCCTCCAGTGACCGGTCGAAGAGCCGGGTGCCGAGCGCATGCTCCAGCGCGGCGATCCGGCGGCCGGCCGTGGTCGGGTCGAGCGCGAGCGTCCGCCCCGCCGTCTGCAGCTTGCCCTGCCGCGCCACCGCCAGGAACACCCGCAGGTCATCCCATTTCATCGTGCCTTTTTGCATACTGATCTCGTAGCAGCTTCGCGCCGGCATGCGAAGTTGCAGTTTGGGCCGCGTTCATTCAGTCTGTTGGCCGGGAGGACCCGGGGCTATGGTCCCGGAGCCTGGCTGGCACGCAACTCGGGGGGAAACGATGATCGAGCTCAACCACTTCATCGACGGCAAGCGCGTGCCCGGTGGTTCCGGCCGCTTCGCCGACGTCTTCAACCCGGCGACCGGCGAGGTGCAGGCGCGCGTCCCGCTCGCTTCCGCCGCCGAGCTTGGCGCCGCCGTGGCGGGCGCGAAGGCAGCTCAGCCGAAATGGGGCGCAACCAACCCGCAGCGCCGCGCCCGCGTGATGATGAAATTCGTCGAATTCCTCAACCGCGACATGGACAAGCTCGCCGAAGCGCTGTCCCGCGAGCACGGCAAGACCCTGCCGGACGCCAATGGCGACGTGATCCGCGGCCTGGAGGTGGCGGAGTTCTGCATCGGCGCCCCGCACCTGCTTAAGGGCGAATACACCGACGGCGCCGGCCCCGGCATCGACATGTTCTCCATGCGCCAGCCGCTCGGCGTCGTCGCCGGCATCACCCCCTTCAACTTCCCGGCGATGATTCCGATGTGGAAGATGTGCCCCGCCCTCGCCTGCGGCAACGCCTTCATCCTCAAGCCCTCCGAGCGCGACCCCTCGGTGCCGCTGATGCTGGCCGAGCTCATGCAGGAGGCGGGCCTCCCCGACGGCGTCCTGCAGGTGGTCAACGGCGACAAGGAGGTGGTCGACGCCATCCTCGACCACCCCGACATCATGGCCATCGGCTTCGTCGGCTCCACTCCGATCGCCGAATACATCTACGGCCGCGGCTGCTCGAACGGAAAGCGCGTCCAGTGCTTCGGCGGCGCCAAGAACCACATGATCATCATGCCCGACGCCGACATGGACCAGGCCGCGGACGCCCTCATCGGCGCAGGCTACGGCGCCGCCGGCGAACGCTGCATGGCGATCTCGGTCGCCGTCCCGGTCGGCGAGGCCGCCGCCGACGCGCTGATCCAAAAGCTGATTCCCAAGGTCGAGTCGCTCAAGATCGGCCCCTACACCGCCGGCAACGACGTGGACTTCGGCCCCGTCGTCACCCGCGCCGCCCAGAACCGCATCCTCGGCCTCGTCGGCAGCGGCGTCGAGCAGGGCGCCGACCTCGTCGTCGACGGCCGCGGCTTCCGCATGCAGGGCTACGAGGACGGCTTCTTCGTCGGCGCCTGCCTCTTCGACCGCGTCACCCCCGACATGGACATCTACAAGCAGGAGATCTTCGGCCCCGTCCTCTGCACCGTCCGGGCGAAGTCCTACGACGACGCCATCGACCTGACCATGTCCAACCCCTACGGCAACGGCACCGCGATCTTCACCCGCGACGGCGACACCGCCCGCGACTTCGCGTCGCGCATCAACGTCGGCATGGTCGGCGTCAACGTCCCCATCCCGGTGCCGCTCGCCTACCACACCTTCGGCGGCTGGAAGAAATCCGGCTTCGGCGACCTCAACCAGCACGGCCCCGACGCCTTCCGCTTCTACACCCGCACCAAGACCGTCACCGCCCGCTGGCCCTCCGGCATCAAGGAGGGCGCCGCCTTCTCCATCCCGACCATGGAGTGAACGGCCCGCGGAGGAGCAGACCATGTGGCCATCCAGCAGGCTCACCGACCTGCTCGGCATCGAGGTCCCCATCGTCCAGGCGCCGATGAAAGGCACCTCGACCCCGGGGCTCGCTGCCGCCGTCTGCAACGCGGGCGCCCTCGGCTCGCTCGGCTGCAGCGGCCTCGACCCGGCGGGGCTCGCCGCCGACGTGGCGGAACTACGCAAGCAGACCAACGGCGGCTTCAACCTCAACTTCTTCGCCTGCGGCGCGGCGCAGCCCGATCCGGAGGCCATTCAACGCACCGCCCGCGCCCTCGCGCCATTCTTCGCCGAATTCGGCCTCGACACCCCATCCGCGCCCCTCGACCCGCTGCCCGCGCCCTTCGGCCCGGCGATCCTCGATGCGCTGCTCGCCGATCCGCCCGCGGTCGTCAGCTTCCACTTCGGCGTCCCGCCGGGCGATGCGCTGGCCCGGCTGAAGAGCGCCGGCTGCCGCATCCTCTCGACCGCGACCAATGTCGCCGAGGCGCGCGCGCTCGAAGCCGCCGGCGTCGACGCGATCATCGCCCAGGGCTGGGAGGCCGGCGGCCACCGCGGCTCCTTCGCCGCCGAGCCCGCGGACGTCGGCATCGGCCTCGTCGCGCTCGTGCCGCAGGTGGTCGATGCGGTCTCGGTGCCGGTGATCGCGGCGGGCGGCATCGCCGACGGCCGCGGCATCGCCGCCGCCTTCGCGCTCGGCGCCGACGGGGTCCAGATGGGTTCCGCGTTCGCCGCCTGCCCCGAATCCGCGGCTGGCCCTCTGCATCGCCGGGCCTTGGCCGAGGCGACGGACGCCGACACCTGCCTCACACTCGCCCATTCCGGCCGTCCGGCGCGCGCCCGGCGCACCCGGTACATCGACGCCATGGCGCAGGACCCCGGTCCGCTGCCCGTTTTCCCGCTCATGTACCGCCTTAGCGCCCCCCTTGGCGAAGCCGAAGACGCCATGGCGTCCCGGGACTTCCAGTTCCTCCTCTACGGCCAGGCCGCCGGCCTGTCGCGCCCCCTCCCGGCGTCGGCGCTGGTGGACCGGCTGGTGGCCGAAGCCCGGGCCGCGTTCGCCCACTGCGCCGCGGGGGCCTGACCATTGGACTTCGCGCTCTCCGACGAGCAGGCGGCGATCCGCGACATGGCCCGCGACTTCGGCCGCGAGCGCATCGCCCCGAACGCGCTCGCCTGGGAGGCCGCGGGCAACATCCCCCGCGACGTGCTCGCCGAAGCGGGCGCCCTTGGCTTCGCCGCCATGTACGTGCCCGAGGAGATGGGCGGCGCCGGCCTGACCCGCCTCGACGCCGCGCTGGTATTCGAGGCGCTGGCCGAGGCATGCCCCGCCGTCTCCGCCTTCATCTCGATCCACAATATGTGCGCATGGATGATCGCCACCTGGGGCACCGAGGCCACCCGCGACCGCTACCTGCCCAAGGCCGTCACGCTGGAGCACTACTGCGCCTACTGCCTGACCGAGCCCGGATCCGGCTCCGACGCCGCCGCACTCCGCACCCGCGCCACCCGAACCCACGAAGGCTGGACCCTCGACGGCACCAAGGCCTTCATCTCCGGCGGCGGCTTCGCCGATCTCTATATGGTCATGGCCCGCACAGGTGGCGACGGACCGAAGGGCATCTCGGCCTTCCTCGTCGAGAACGGCGCCCCCAGCCTCTCCTTCGGCGCCCAGGAGCGCAAGATGGGCTGGCGCGCGCAGCCCACGGCGCAGGTCCAGCTCGACGCCTGCGCCATCCCGGCGGAGAACCTGCTCGGCACCGAGGGCGACGGCTTCCGCTACGCCATGGCCGGCCTCGACGGCGGCCGGCTCAACATCGCCGCCGCCGCCCTCGGCGGCGCCCAGGCCGCCCTCGACAAGGCGCTCGCCTACACCGCCGAGCGCCACGCCTTCGGGCGCCGGCTGAACGACTTCCAGGCGCTGCGGTTCCGCCTCGCGGACATGGAGACCGAGTTGCAGGCCGCGCGCATCTTCCTCTACCAGGCCGCCTGGAAGCTCGACCAGAAGGCCCCCGACGCCAGCAAGGCCTGCGCCATGGCCAAGCGCCTCGTCACCGACACCGCCTTCAAGGTCGCCAACGACGCTCTGCAGCTCCTCGGCGGCTACGGCTACCTCACCGACTACGGCATCGAGAAGATCGTCCGGGACCTGCGCGTCCACCAAATCCTCGAAGGCACCAACGAGATCATGCGCGTCATCGTCGCCCGCGCGCTGCTGGTGGAACAAGCATGAGCAAGGTCCGCCGCCGGATGGCCTCGCCGGCTGGTCGAAGCGGACTCGCGAGGCCCGGCCCGACAAGCCGAGGCACTGCCTCGGCCGGGCCGTTCGCCGGAGCGCGGGACGCGCGGAGGCGAATGGGGCGTGCGGCTCGCCCGGACGGCTGCATCCGGTTGCGGCCGCCCCGGCGGACGCGAGAAGCGCGTCCGCCCCCCGCGGGCGCGGCCGCGAACGGATTTGCCGACGGTCAGATCCGGCAGGACGGAGGCGTCCCGCAAGCGGTTCCGCCGGATACGCCGGCTGGTGCGCATCGGCCGGCAGCGGTTCCGGCCGCACCCCCTCGCCCTCCGGGCTCACTCGCTCCGGGCGTCGCCCGACCGGTTCGCGGTCCCACACCTGGAGCAGCCATGACCGACGTCGCCGTCCGCACGCAAGGCCGCGCCGGCCGTATCACCCTCACCCGCCCGCAGGCGCTGAACGCGCTCTCCTACCCCATGGCGCTGACGATCGAGGCGGCCCTCGACGCCTGGGCCGACGACACCGCCGTCTCGCTGGTCATCCTCGACGGCGAAGGCGAGCGCGCCTTCTGCGCCGGCGGCGACATCGCCGAGGTCTACCGCCGCGGTCGCGCCGGCGACTTCGCCCCCGCCCGCCGCTTCTGGGCCGACGAGTACCGCCTCAACGCCCGCATCGCCCGCTACCCCAAGCCGGTGGTGGCGCTGATGCACGGCTTCGTCATGGGCGGCGGTGTCGGCCTCGCCGGCCACGTCAGTCACCGCGTCGTCGCCGAACTCGGTGCAGGTAGCCATGCCCGAGTGCAACATCGGCCTCATCCCCGACGTCGGCGGCACCCACCTTCTCGCCGCCGCCCCCGGCCGGCTCGGCGAGTATCTCGGTCTCACCGGCCACCGCATGGGCGCGGGCGAGGCGATCCTCGCCGGCTTCGCCGACGTCTTCGTGCCGCAGGCCGACTGGCCCGCCCTGGTGGCCGCCCTCGCCGAGACCGGCCTGCCGGCGATCCCGACGCACACCGCCCCGGAGGCGCCGCTCGCCGCGCACCGCGAGGCCATCGAAGATGCCTTCGCCGCGGCCGATCTCGCCGCCATCGCCGCGCGGCTCGAGACCAGCGACTGGGGCCACGGCGTCGCCAAGATCCTCGCCCGCCAGTCCCCCCTCTCCATGGCCTGCACGCTGGAACTGGTGCGCGCCGCCCGCCGCGACCCCGGCATCGAAAAGGCGCTCGCGCGGGAATACCGCTACACCTTCCGCTCGCAGGCGGACAGCGACCTGCTCGAAGGCATCCGCGCCGCGGTGATCGACAAGGACCGTACGCCGATCTGGCGCGACACCACCGACAGCCTGCGGCCCGAGGACGTGGCCGCCATGCTGGCGCCGCTGGGTGAGGACGAGCTCAGGCTTTGAGGTGCGCGCACGCAAAACGAGACGGTGCTTCCGGGGGGCGGTGAAGGCTTCGACCGCTCTTGTCTGGCCGAGTCGGCTTTGCGCCCAGAAGCGGTCATCTGGCGTCGCCATGTCGATGACCGAGATGCGGGACAAAGGTACCGGGCACGATCAATTGCTCAATGTCTGCTTTGGTGAAACTATTCGCCAATCTTCATGCGGCACAAAAGCGTATTGTCCTGCACCAGGTCTTCGCTCCAGATCAGCTGGGCGGCCGGATCCCAGGTGATGAAATCATAGCCACCTTTCGGGCCGACCTCGCGGGCGGAATGCTCGGTGGCGGCCGGCCAAGGGCTGTCGTCGAAATCGGGGGCGGTCCAGTTGGCGGGGGTTTCCGTCACTTCGAATCCGCAGGCGCCCACGCCCGCGACCGGGTTGGGCTCATCGGCGCAGGCCCGGTCCAGCGGCGCGCGTTGCACCACCAGACAGCGCGTGCCCGCATCCGTCACCGCCACGGTCCTGCCCGTCGCCGCATCGACATCCTCGCCGGGTTGAGTGTCCGGCTCGCGATCGTTCCTGCCGGCACCGCGAACCTCTTCGCCTCGAATCTCGGCATTCCGAAAGACATCGAACAGGCTGTGGCGATCGGGCTCCGCGGTGACTGTCGGGAGATCGATGTCGGCAGCTTCAATGGCGAGCGCTTCGCGGTCATGGCCGGCGCGGACTTCGACGCAGCGATGATCCGCGACGCCGGCGATTGTGGGCTCAGGGGTGCTTCGGTCGCGCCGCCTATGTCTGGACCCGCGCCAAAAACCTCCGCCTCAAGCCGTTCCGCGCGAGAATCGAGATCGATGGAGCGGAGTGGTTCAAGGGCAAGGCAACCTGCATCCTGCTCGGGAACGTCGGCAAGCTCTTCGGAGGCATCGAGGCGTTCGAGGACGCGAGGGCTGACGACGGAAAGCTGGACGTCGGAGTGGTGACCGCCGACGGCGTACTCGACTGGTCCCGAATGATCACGCGCGCAGTTGCCGGCTCCGTCGCCCAATCGCCGTTCGCGCAGACGACGAAGGCGTGCGACGTCAAGGTCAAGCTCTCCCGGAAGGTCGTCTACGAGCTCGACGGTGGTGACCGGACGAAGGTGGAGTCGTTCACGGTCAAGGTCGAGCCCGGGGCAATCAGCGTCTGCGTCCCATCAACCAGAGAGGAACTCCATGAGTGAGATCCGTCCGGCACGTGAGTCCCGGCATGCCAAGGGTGCCGGGCAAGACTTCGTCAACACGCCGGCGTTCGAGTGGCTCTCCCGGGCAGGCTTCGTGGCCCGTGCGGCGATTTCCCATCATCGGGATCCTGGCGTTCAAGCTGGCTCTCGGGCCCGGCGGCAAGCTGACGAATCAGCACGGCGCGCTGAACACGCTCGCCCACCAGCCGTTCGGCAAGTTGCTGCTGACGCTGCTCGCGATCGGCTTGGCGGCTATGCGCTTTGGCGGTTGTTCCGCGCGCACTCGGCCACGGCCCCGAGGGCTCGGACTCCGGCTTCGATCGGCTCGCAGCCCTGGCGAGCGGGCTCGCCTACGGCGGGATGTGCGTGCTCGCCGTCGAGATCCTGCTCGGCTCGGGCTCGTCAGCAGCCCCATCCCCAAGAGCCCGGCGGCAGGCGTTTTCGGCTGGCCCGCCGGAACATGGATCGTCGGCATCGCCCGGGGCGGTGCTGATCGGGGTCGCTCTCGACCAGGGCTACGGGGGAGTCACGCAGAAGTTCCTCGACGACTCGAAGACCGAGGAGATGTCTCCCGGCGTCCGGAAGTGGATCGGCTGGATCGGCACCGTCGGGCATCTCGCACGGATGGTCGTCTTCGGCCTGATCGGCATCTTCCTGATCAAGGCCGCGATCGACTACAACCCGAAACGGCGGTCGGGCTCGACGGTGCGCTGGCGAAGCTCGCACACCACTCCTATGGTTCGTTTCTGCTCGGGATCGTCGCGGCTGGTCTGATCGCGTTCGCGCTCTACTCGCTGAGCGACGCGCGCTACCGGCGGATTTGAGCGGCTCGACGCCCTGCTGCACCCGATCCAGCAGGCGGTCTTCCCCCTCGAGTGCTGGTTCGGAGAGCAGGTCAGCGGCCAGATCAGCCGCCACCACCGGCGGCGCCTCGGGCGGATCGGCCGGACGAGGCGCTCGAGCCACCGGCCGGCGGCTGGGCCGAGGGAGGCTTCCGCCACGCCCGGGCAACGCGTCGAGATCCTGATCGACGGCGCGCAGGCGCTGCCCGCGATCGCCGCGGCGCTGCGCGCCGCGCACTCCCACGTTCACCTGACCGGCTGGTTCTTCTCGCCGGACTTCGCGCTCGAGCGGACGGCGAGCCGCTCGTGCTCCGCAATCTCCTCGCCGAGCTCGCCGAGCGTGTCGACGTTCGCGTGCTGGTGTGGGCGGGAGCGCCGCTGCCGCTCTTTCGGCCCTCGCGCAGGCGACGTCCGGACGATGCGCGACGGCTCATCGACGAGCACGAAGATCCAGTGCGCGCTCGACGCGCACGAGCGGCCGATGCACTGTCACCACGAGAAGACGATCGTCATCGACGACCGCGTCGCCTTCGTCGGCGGCATCGACCTGACCTCCGAGGCCGGCGACCGCTTCGACACGAACGACCATCCGGCGCGCGCGGCGGTCGGCTGGCACGACGTCTGCGCGCGCATCGAGGGGCCGGCCGTCGCCGACGTTGCCGAGCACTTCCGCATGCGCTGGCACGAGGTCACCGGCGAGCGCTTGCCGCCGGCCGTCCGCCGACGGCCGGCCGGCGACGTCGAGCTTCAGATCGTGCGCACCGTGCCCGAGCGCATCTACGCCGCGATGCCGACGCGGCGACTTCCGCATCCTCGAGTCGTACCTGCGGGCGCTGCGCTGCCGAGCGGTTCATCTACCTCGAGAACCAGTTCCTGTGGTCGCCGGAGATCGAGGCCGTGCTCCTCGAGAAGCTCGCCGATCCGCCGCAACCCGGACTTCCGGCTCGTGCTGCTGCTGCCGGCGAAGCCGAACAGCGGCAACGACGACACGCGCGGCATGCTCGGTCAGCTGATCGAGGCCGACGACGACGCGGGCCGGCTCCTCGCCTGCACGCTCTACGCGCGCTCGGGCGCGCGCGCCGACCCGATCTACGTCCACGCGAAGGTCGCGATCGTCGACGACCCCTGGCTCACGCTCGGCTCCGCCAACCTCAACGAGCACTCGCTCTTCAACGACACCGAGATGAACGTCGTCAGCCACGACCCCGAGCTCGCGCGGCGAACGCGCCTCCGCCTCTGGGCCGAGCATCTCGAGCTCCGGACGAGGCGATCCCGGACGACCCGATCCAGGCGGTCGACGAGCTCTGGAAGCCGATCAGCAAGGATCAGCTCGAACGCCGCGCCGCGGGCCGGCCGCTCACGCACCGGCTCGTCCGCCTGCCGCACGTCTCGAGCCGCTCCGGCCGGGTGCTCGGCCCGCTCAGGGCCTCGTCGTCGACGGCTGAAGCCAGGCAACCGACGATCTTCCGCGCTGGGTGT
>CAWCNG010000004.1:0-529386 GCA_963796805.1 uncultured Alphaproteobacteria bacterium | reverse complement strand
CAGCCGCGCCCAGGCCGCCGGACGCAGCTTTTCGGCGTTGCCGAGTACCAGGTCCACCTCCGGCATGGCGGCGAACGTCTCGGGCTCGGTCTGGGCGGCGCAACCGGTGACGATCACCCGCGCCTCGGGGTTGGCCTTGCGGAGGCGGCGGATGCGCTGGCGTGCCTGACGCACCGCCTCTCCGGTGACGGCGCAGCTGTTGACCACCACCACATCGCCCAGGCCCGCCGCCTCGGCCAGCCCCTTCATCGCCTCGGTCTCGTAGGCGTTGAGCCGGCAGCCGAAGGTCTCGAACACGGGGGCGCTCACGCCAACGCCCCGAGGAAATCCACCGACAGCCGCCCCTCGAAGACGAGCGTGGTTGGCCCGGTCATCCAGACCCCGTCCTCGCGCCAGTCTATCCCGAGTTCGCCGCCGTCCAGCCGCACGGTGACGCGGCGGTCCGTCAGCCCACGGCGCGCCGTTACCACCGTCGCCGCGCAGGCACCCGAGCCGCAGGCCAGCGTGATCATGCCGCCGCGCTCCCAGACCCGCATCCGGAGCGTCTCGCGGTCGATCACCTGCACGAACTCGACGTTGCTGCGCTCGGGGAAGAGCGGATCGCGCTCGATCCGCGGGCCGATGGCGGCGAGGTCGATCGCCTCGGCATCCGGTACGATGAAGACGCAATGCGGATTGCCCATGCCCACCGCGCCGGGATTGCCCTCGAGCGGCAGCGCGTCGAAATCCATCTCACGCGCCAGCGGCACCTCGCGCCAATCGAGTTGCGGCGGTCCCATGTTCACCCGCGTCAGCCCGCCGCCGGCGTCCTCGGCGCGCAGCACCCCGCGCCCAGTCCGGAGATCCAGCGCCGCCGCGCCGCTTTCGTCCATCAGCATCCGCGCCACGCAGCGGGCGGCGTTTCCGCAGGCATCCGCCGGCGTCCCGTCGGAATTCCAGAAGTCCACCTCGGCCGCCACGTCCACGGCGGGCCGCACCACTGCGAGCTGGTCGAAGCCCACGCCGCGGTTGCGGTCGCCGAGCGCCCGCGCCAGCGCAGGTGTCACCGGATCGCCGCCCGCGCGGACGTCGATCACGACGAAGTCGTTGCCGAGCCCGTGCATCTTCAGGAACCTGAGCGGCCGGGCTTGACGATCCTGGTGAGATTCGCCATCCATGCGCCGCTATATAGGCGAAGGCTGCTGGCGCGGCCATATGGATGCGCCAGGGGCCCAAACCGGCTTGACCGTCAAGTCTCTGGCGCATAGGTGTCCCGCAGCCTTGGGCCCGTAGCTCAGCGGTAGAGCAACTGACTTTTAATCAGTGGGTCACAGGTTCGATCCCTGTCGGGCTCACCAAGGCGCTGAAATTGCTGGAGATCGGGCCCGTAGCTCAGTGGTAGAGCAGTTGACTCTTAATCAATTGGCCGAAGGTTCGAATCCTTCCGGGCTCACCAGCAACTAACCGACCGCCAGCGGGCGCCCTCAGCGGTCCTCCTTCACCTCCGCCGCAGCGGCGACCAGTGCCGTGGCGAGGAAGTCGAGCTCGTCCCGGTTCAGGCGCGCGGGCAGGCGCACGTCGCAGGCGCGCATGAGCATGGCGCGGGTACGCTCGAGGCCGCTCTGCGGCGGAAGAAAGCCCCAGTTCCAGAAGGCGCGCGCGTTGTCGGCCGATAGGCCGAAGACCTGCACCTCCACGCCGCGCGCCTGCGCCGACCGCTGGAACGCCCGTGCCTCGTCGTCGCCGTCGAAGCCGATGAGGCTGAACTGGATCGAATCGGGCGCGCGCAACTCGCGGTCGAGCGGCGGCGGCACGTCGAGCCAGGGTGAGGCGTTGAGGAGCCCGGCGACATAGTCGTGGTTGGCGCGACCGTCGCAGGCCCGGCGCGGCACCTCGGCGATCTGCGGGCGCAGCACCGCCGCCGAGAGGTTGTTCATGCGCATATTGTAGAGCGGCAGCCGGTTCTGCCAGAAGCCGCAGCGCTCCTGCCCGGCGGCATGCTTGCGCCAGTTGTGCTCGTAGGCGCCGGACATGATGATTGCGCGGGCGATGATGTCGTGGTCCTGGGTGACGAGCATTCCGCCCTCGCCGGCGTTCATCAGCTTGAACGACTGGAACGAGAAGCAGCCGATCCGGCCGAGAGTGCCGATCTTGCGCCCGGACCAGAGGGTGCCGAGCGAGTGCGCCGCGTCCTCGATCACCGGGACGCCGCGTGCCGCGGCGAGCGCTATGATCGCGTCCATGTCCGAGGTGTGGCCGCGCATGTGGCTGATCAGGACAGCCTCGGCGCCCTTCGCCAGCTTCGCCGTGAAGTCGTCGAGGTCGATGCGGAAGTTGCGGCCTACGTCGACCAGAACGGGTGCGCCGCCGGCATGAACCACCGCCGAAGGTACGGCGGCGAAGGTGAAGGCGGGGATCAGCACCCGGCCGCCCGGAGAGAGGTCGAGCGCCCTGAGCGCCAGGAACAGCGCCGAGGAGCAGGAGCTTACTGCCAGCGCAAACGGCACGCCCATGAAGGCGGCGAATTCCTCCTCAAGCCGCGCTACCGGCGACTGCGCCGCGCGGTAGCGGAAGAGATCTCCGCTGGCCAGCAGCATGTCGATCTCGGCTCGGGCTGCCTCCGGGATAGGCTCGGCGTCGTAGACGCTCGCCGGGATGCCGGCAGGCGGGGCGACGGCCGCGGACAGGTCAGGCCGGACGCCACCGGGTTGCTGGTGCATCGCTCAGATCCTCCTCTCCCGCGGCGTAAACCCGACGCACACGCGCACGATCAGAGCTTCCGGTAGCCGCAAGCCCGGAAGAACTCCTGCACCTCGTCGGTGAGGAATCCCTGGCCGGTGGCAAGCTGGGGCAGGTCGAACCCGCCGCCGGTGTTGATCTCGATCAGAACCGGGCCGTCCGGGGTGATCGCGATGTCCATGGACTGGTAGCGCACCGGCGCGAAAATCGGCGCGCAGGTGTTGGCGAGTTCGAGCACCGCGTTCCACATCGGGACGAACTCGCCCACCAGCGGCGCGCCGGTCTCCGGGTGGGTGTCGTGATCGGTGGTCCCGAACCGGTGCCGGGACCGCGCGGTGACGATCCGGCCACTGCCGACATCTAGACCGCAGGCGAGGTTGCCGGGCCGCCAGAAGCTGTCGGCGACATTGTGCTGCGCCGGCAGCTTCAGCACCGCGAACGGCACGCCGATACCATGCTCGGTGACGAGAATGCAGACCCTGACCGTCGCCAGACTATCGGTGTAGCGGTCCAGGAATGGGTGGTTCCGCTCCAGCCGCTGCATGAGGTAGGGCGTACGGCCGACGAAAGCGGCGAGAAACGCCTCGTAGTCGATCCAGCCCTGGCCTCGCAGCTGGAGCCCCGCGTCGTCCGCATCCTCGACGAGGAAGGCGCCGTAGCTGCAGATGCCTCGGTTTTCCTTGCCAAAGAAGGGCAGAACGCCAGAGGTCGCGAATGCTCGCAACTCGCCCGCGGTCGAGATGCCCCGCGTGTCGGGGTAGGATCGGCCGGAGGTGTCGATCACGGCCAGGGTCTCCGGCATCCTGATCCCTGATCGGGAAAGGATGTGCGCGCAGAGCCACTTGTCCTCGGTGGTGGCCTGCCATGTCATGTCGCAGCAGGCGCGGGTGATCGGCCAGTGCAGCGTGTTGGTGATGAACCGTGCCTGCGCGTCGGGACTACAGCGGGTCCGATCGAAGACGCCGTACTCCACATACTCGCGAAGGGTCAGCTTGCCCGGGCCGCGGTTCAGCCGCAGGAACTCGGCGGCCAGCTCCATAGGAGCCCTGCCGCTCGCTTTCCGAGCGTGGCGCAGCCAGTTGGCCATCGCCGGCTTGTCCTTGAGGTGCTCGGCGCGGTCGCTCGAGACGGCGTGGCGCGGGTCGAACCGGACCCGCTCCTGCGCGTCGGGCACCATTTCCGGCCTTGTCGGCGCGAGGGTCGTGACGTCCTGGTCCGCGAAGCTTCCGTCCATCTGGATATCCCGAGGTGCGATCTTGTATCCGGCTCCTCCCCGGAGCCGGCCTCACTTGAGATGGCCCGCCTTAAGAATTCGGTGAAGGCGTCCGAGGCCCGCTTACGGAGCCCGGGTTAGGCTCCTTCCTGCCCTATCGGCGCATCGCGCGGGTGCGGGGCGCGGGTGCGGGGATTGACTTTACGGTGCAGTGCGCAATTTGATGGCGTTCATGCGAAGGTTGCCGGGTACGCTCGGCGGCACGGCGGTTTTTGTTGTGTTGTTGGGGGGCGGAACCGATGATCTGGCGACTAATCCTGGCCGTCGTCCTCCTTGGCGTGGTCGTCGGCGGAATCGTCGGCTTCAACATCTTTCGCGACACGATGATCGCCGGTTTCTTCGCCAACATGCAGCGCCCGCCGGTCACCGTCTCGACTACGACGGTCGAGCCCATCACCTGGAAGCCCGGCCTCGAAGCGATCGGCACCGCCCGCGCGGCGCATGGCGTCGAGTTGGCCGTGGAGACCAGCGGGATTATCCAGGACATCCTCTTCGAGGCCAACGACGAGATCGAGGCGGGCCAGCACCTGGCGCAGCTCGACGACGCCGTCGAGCGCGCCGATCTCGCCGCCGCCCAGGCCGAGCTCGATCTGGCCGAGACCCAGCTCGAACGTGCGCAGGAGCTGCGCCAGCGCGGGGTCACCGCGATCAACGACCTCGACGTCGCCCAGGCCGGCGCCTCCTCCGCCGCCAGCCAGGTGACCAAACTGACCGCGGTGATGAACCAGAAGAGCCTCGAGGCGCCCTTCGGCGGCACCATCGGCATTCCGCAGGTCGACGTCGGCCAGTTCGTCAATCCCGGCACGGTCTATGCCACGCTGCAGGATCTCGACAGCATGCGCGTCGACTTCTCGATTCCCGAACAGGACATCCGCCTGGTCGCCATCGACATGCCGGTGACCGTCTCCACCGAGGTGGGCAACACCGAGCTCGCCGGCCACATCTCGGCCATCGAGCCCAGGATCGACCCCAACAGCCGGCTGGTCACCGTGCGGGTCGAGGTCAAGGATCCCAACCACCGCATCAACCCGGGCCAGTTCCTCAGGGTGCGGGTCTCGCTGCCGGAGGAGCCGGACGTGGTGGCGCTGCCGCAGACCGTGCTCAGCTCCACGCTCTACGGCGACTCGGTCTTCGTGGTGCACACGGAGGGCGAAGGCGACGCGGCCAAGCAAACGGTGGAGCAGGTCTTCGTGGATGCCGGCCGCCGCTCGCTCGGCCTGGTGGAGATCGCCAAGGGGCTGCAGGCCGGCGACGTCGTGGTGACCGCAGGGCAGAACCGGCTGACCAGCGGCGCTGCGGTGGCGATCGACAACGCGGTCAACCCGGCGACGCCCACCCAGGCCGCGGCGGAATAGGGGCCGGCCGGTGAGCATCTCCGAGCTTTTCATCCGGCGGCCGGTCCTCTCGACCGTTCTCGCCGCCTTCATCCTGCTGCTCGGGTTCCAGGGCATCTTCAACCTGCCGGTGCGGCAGTACCCGGAGGTGGAGGAGACGGTGGTGACGATCACCACCATCTACCCCGGCGCGCAGCCCGACCTGATCCAGGGCTTCATCACCTCGCCGATCGCCGCGGCGGTCGCGACGACCGAGAACGTCGACTACGTCACCTCGCAGAGCACGCCCTCAGCCAGCGTGGTGAGCGTCCACATGAAGCTCGGCTCGAACCCCGACGTGGCGCTGACCGAGGTGCTCTCCAAGGTGCAGAGCGTGCGCGGCCAGCTCCCCGACGAGGCCGAGGATCCGACCATCGTCAAGGGAACCGGCTTCGACTTCGCGCTCATGTACCTCGCGGCGCTGAACCCGAACATGACCCAGGAGCAGATGACCGAGTACCTGGAGCGGGTCATCCGGCCACGGATGTCGACGATCCAGGGCGTCGCCGAGATTCAGATCATCGGCGCGGCCAACTACGCCATGCGGGTGTGGATCGATCCCTTGCAGCTCGCAGCGCGCGGCGCCACCGCCTCCGATGTGTTCAACGCCATCCGCAGCTCCAACTTCCTCGCAGCGCCGGGGCGCACCGAGAACGAGTTCGTCGCCTACAACATCCAGATGCAGACGACGCTGCAGACGCCGGAGGCCTTCGGGGCGCTGCCGCTGATCGGCTCCGGCGACGAGGTCGTGCGCCTTCGCGACGTGGCGAAGGTCGAGCTCGCCGCCGAGGAGCCGGAGGAGATCGTCACCTTCAACGGCCAGCCCGGCACCTTCATCGGCGTCTTCCCGACCCCGGCGGCAAACCCGCTCAGCACCGCCGCCGCGGTTGTCGCCGAGCTGCCGGCGATCAACGAGAGCCTGCCCGAGGGGATGACGATCGAGCTCGTCTACGACTCGACCGAGACGATCAGCGCCTCGATCGAGGAGGTGTTCAAGACCATCGCCGAGGCGGTGGCGATCGTGGTGGTGGTGATCCTTCTCTTCCTCGGCTCCTTCCGCTCGGTGCTGATGCCGGTCGTCACGATCCCGCTCTCGCTGATCGGCGTCTGCTCGGTGCTGCTGGCGCTCGGCTACTCGCTGAACCTGCTCTCGCTCCTCGCCATGGTGCTGGCGATCGGCCTCGTGGTGGACGACGCCATCGTCGTGGTGGAGAACATCCACCGCCATATCGAGGAGGGCCTGACGCCCCTCGATGCCTCGATCCTCGGCATGAAGGAGATCACCGGCCCGGTGGTCGCCATGACGCTGACGCTGGCCGCCGTGCTTGCGCCGCTCGGCTTCACCGGCGGGCTGACCGGCGCGCTCTTCCGCGAGTTCGCCTTCGCGCTGGCGGGCGCCGTCATCATCTCGGGCGTCGTCGCGCTGACGATCACCCCGACCATGGCGGCGCGGCTCTTGAAGTCGGGCGAGGGCAGCCGCTTCCAGCGGATCGTCGACCGCACCTTCGACCGGGTGGCCAACTGGTACGAGCGGCGGGTGTCGAGCTCGCTCGACTACCGCCCGATCACGATCCTCATGGTGGTGGCGCTGCTCGGCGCCACCGGCTTCATGTTCACCAAGACCACCACCGAGCTGGCGCCGGAAGAGGACCAGGGCGCGCTCTTCGCCATCCTTAACGGCCCGCGCTACGCCACGCTCGACTACACGCACCTCTACACCGAGCAGATCCAGCAGCTCACTTCCGAAATCCCCGAAGTGCACACCGAGTTCTCGATCGTCGGCTTCGGGCGCCAGCGCAACTCCGGCTTCTACATCTGGGTGCTCAACGAGTGGGCCCAGCGCGATCGGTCGCAGGCCGAGATCCAGCAGGAACTGCAGGGGCTGCTCGGCAAGGTCGCCGGCGTCGAGGGGTTCGTGTTTTCGCCGCCCACGCTGCCGGGGGCGGGTGGCGGCTTGCCGATCACCGTGGTCATCCAGTCGATCCACTCGGCGCAGCGGGTCTACGAGGTTGCCGACGAGGTCCGGCAGAAGGCGCAGGCGACCGGTCGCTTCATCGTGGTGCAGAACTCGCTCGCCTTCGATGCACCGCAGGTGACGATGACCGTCGACCGCGACCGCGCCGCCAGCCTCAATGTCCCGGTCAGCGACGTCGGCAGCACCATGGGCCTCCTGGTCGGCGGCGGCTCGGTCGGCCAGTTCGACCGCGATTCCAACAGCTACGACATCATCACCCAGGTGCCGCCCGAGTTCCGCGACAACCCCGAGGCGCTCGGCCACTTCTTCGTCCGCGCCGCCAGCGGCGAGATGGTTCCGCTGAGCGCGGTAGTCAGCATCGAGACGAACAGCGCCGCGGCAGCGATCGAGCAGTTCAACCAGCTTAACTCCGCCACCATCTCGGCGCTGCCGCTGCCCGGCGTCTCGACCGGCGACGGGCTGGCCGAGATCCAGCGCATCCTGCAGGAGACGCTGCCCGAGGGCTTCTTCATCGACTACGCCGACCAGTCGCGCCTCGAGGTGGCGCAGGGCAATACCATCGCCATCGCCTTCGGGCTTGCCCTCCTCGTGATCTACCTGGTGCTCGCCGCCCAGTTCGAGAGCTTCCGCGACCCGCTCATTATCCTGATGGCGGTGCCGCTCTCGATCTTCGGGGCGATCCTGCCGCTCAACGTCGGGCTCGGCACGCTCAACATCTACAGCCAGGTCGGCCTGATCACCCTGATCGGCCTCATCACCAAGCACGGCATCCTTTTGGTGGAATTCGCCAACCAGCAGCGCGAGGAGCGCGGCCTCAGCCGCCGCGACGCCATCGTCGCCGCCGCCAAGAATCCGCCTGCGTCCGATCCTGATGACCACCGCCGCCATGGCGCTCGCCGTGGTGCCGCTGATCACCGCCGAAGGCGCCGGCGCGGCAGCCCGTTACGCCATGGGCCTCGTCATCTTCTCCGGGCTGATCGTGGGCACCTGCTTCACCCTCTTCGTGGTGCCCATGTTCTACACCCTCATCTCGCACCCCGACCGCGCCGAGGCGACGGCCTGGCCGGAGGTCACCTGATCCTCCGTCCGGCACTAGCCTTCGTAAGCGTCCGGCGGCTCTCGGGAGTCGACATATGGCGAATACCGGCCAGTGTGAACTGCTTCACATCGAGAGACAGCTGAGCTCCGATATCCTTCGTGTTCCGAACCGAGCTGTCGGAACCAACGGAGTATTCGAGTATGAAGCGTATTCTTTCGATCGTTCTCTTCACCATGGCCTTCGCCAACCAGTCGCTGGCGCAGAGCACAACGACTACGGGTGGCGGTCCCAGCCTGAGCGTCCAGAGTTCCAAGGGCAGCGGAACACTCAAGGATACGACATCGCATACGACGCTCGGCAATGGCGTGACGGTCTCGACGTCAACCGGCAGCGATGGCAAGCCGAACGGCGGTGCCGGTAGCGGTGGCGGCGGTTCGGGTGGTGGTTCCGGTGGCGCCAGTTACGAAGGCGACTAGAACCGTGGTCTGCTAACCTTCCGGCGCGGTGGACACGGCATTCATACGCGTTGTGCATGAATTGTGCATCTAACAAATCGCCGTTAACCCTTGCGGCGTCGGTAAATCCCGGCGTCGCGCGTCACGCGTCCGGGTCGAACACGTACCCCTCGCCATGCACCGTCCGGAGCGTCCGCGGCGTGCGGGCGTCCTCGCCGATCTTGGCGCGCAGCCGGGTGATGCGGATGTCGATCGACCGGTCCCCCGGCGCCAGCGGCCGCCCGTGCGCCAGCTCGGCCAGCCGCGACCGGGTCAGCACTTGGCGCGGATGGCGCGAGAAGACCTCCAGCAGATCGTACTCCATCGCCGTCAGCGCGATCTCTCCGCCCTCCGGGTCGCGCAGGCAGCGCGCCGCGGTGTCGAAGGTGCAGCGCCCCATCTTGAGCGCAGGCCGCGGTGGCGGCGGTGCAGGCACGGTCGCGCCGTCTGCCTCCAGCCGGCGCAGCACGGCGCGGATCCGGGCCAAAAGCTCGCGCGGCTCGAAGGGCTTGACCACATAGTCGTCGGCCCCGTCGCCGAGGCCGGCCAGCCGGTCGCCCAGCGTGCCCGCGGCGGTGAGCAGGATCACGCCGGCCCGGCTGCCACCGGCCCGCAGCCGCGCGAGCGCGGCCAGGCCGTTCTCGCCCGGCATGTTGATGTCGAGCACGATGACGTCCGCCGGCGCCTCGGCAAGGCGCGCATCGAGCTCGCCCGCGTCCGCCGCGGCCCGCACCTCGTATCCCTGCATCCCGAGATAGTCGGCCAGGAGCGCCCGCAGGTCCGGCTCGTCGTCGACCACGAGGATCTGCGCGCCCCGCGTCATTGCACCGTCACCCCGGCAATCCGCCGGTGCAGCTCGGCGGCGAGCGCGGCCAGATCCAGCGGCTTCTCGAAGACCGGCAGCCCGCGTGCGCAGAGGCGCCCGCGGTCGGGACCCAGGGCGTCGCCGGTGATCAGCACGATGCGATCGGCGAGGTCCGGCCAGCGCCGCCCGATCTCCTGCGCCAGCGCCGCCCCGTCCATGTCGGGCATGCGCAGGTCGCTCACCACCGCGTCGACGCCACCCGCCTCGAGCGCGGCCAGCGCCCGCCGCCCGCTCGAGGCGGTGGCAACCGTCAGCCCGTCGCGGCCCAGCCGCTCCT
Source organism: uncultured Alphaproteobacteria bacterium (assembly GCA_963796805.1). GTDB lineage: Bacteria > Pseudomonadota > Alphaproteobacteria > Rhodobacterales > Rhodobacteraceae > Amaricoccus. The sequence continues at coordinate 519,372 of CAWCNG010000004.1, read as the reverse complement.
TGAGCAGCGCTGCAATCTCCGGCTCGTCGTCCACGACCAGCACCCGGCCTCCGCCAACGGCGGGAACCGGCACCTCGATCAGCTTCGGCCCGACCGCCTCGGACAGCGGCAAGTGGAGCCGGAACCGCGCCCCGGCGCCGGGGGCGGTGTCGAGTTCGATCCTGCCGCCGTGCGCGGCAATGATGCCGTGGCAGACCGAGAGCCCGACCCCGGTGCCCACGCCCTGCGGCTTAGTGGTGAAGAAGGGCTCGAAGGCGCGGCTGGCGATGTCGGGGTCCATGCCCGGTCCGTTGTCGGCGACCTCGAGCACGGCCTCCTTCCCTTCGGTCCATCCCCGCACCGAGAGGCGGCGCGGCGCCGGCCGCGCGATCAGTGCCTGCTGCGCGTTCACCACCAGGTTCACCACCACCTGATGCAGCTGGTCGGCGTCGCCATGCACCGGCGGCAGGTCGGCGGGCAGGCCGAGGTCCACCTCCACGTCGGCGCTGCGGAGCCCGTAGCCGGCGAGATCCAGCGCCCCCATCACCACATCGTTCAGCCCCACCGGCTCGCGCTGCGGCGGGCGCGCGCGTGCCATGGAGAGGAAGGTGCGCACGATCCGTGCACATCGCTCCGCCGCGGCATGGATCTTCTCCGCCCGCGCCGCCATGGCGGGCTCGCAGCCGATCTCGCGCAGCATCGAGGAATAGCCCACCACCACCGACAGCGGGTTGTTGAGCTCGTGCGCCACCCCTGCGAGGAGCGCACCGAGCGCCGTCAGCTTCTCGCTCTGGTGCAGCGCCTCGCGCGACCGCGCCACCTCGTCCTGCGCCGCCCGCAGCGCGGTGAGATCGGCCCATGCGGTCACGATGGCCGGCTCCCCTTGGAAGACGATTTGCCGCGAGGTGAGCGAAACCGGCACCGGCATTCCGTCGACGCGCTGAAGCGTCGTCTCGTGATCGCTGACCTCGCGACCCTCTTCCAGCTCCGCGTAGTACCAGTCGCGCTCTGCCGGATCCGGATAGAGCGAGGTGCGGTCAAAGCTCTCGAGGTCGACATTCTCCAAACCGAAGAGCCGGAGATAGGGCTCGTTGACGAAGAGGAGCTTGCGGTCCGAGACCCGGGCGATGTTCATCGGCACCGGGTTGGCCGCGTTGATCGCGTTCAGCCGCGCCTCCGAGGCCTGCAGCGCCGCCTCCGCCTCCTTGCGCTCGGTGATGTCCACCGCGAAGGTGCCCACCGCCTCCACCTTGCCCGCCGCGTCGAAGACCGGGAAGCGGATCGCCATGGTCCAGCGCGGATCGTCGGGGTGGTAGGTGAGATACTGCTCGCTGGCGTGCAGCCTGCCGGTCTCCACCACCAGCTGGTGGTGCCGGTCGCTGTTGCCCACCACGTCCGGCGAGCGGATCTCGCCCGGAAGCCGCCCCAGCGCCTCAGACGCCGGCACCCCGATAAGCTCCTCCATGCGCCGGTTGAACATCAGATACCGCCCCTCGGCGTCGCGCAGGTGCGCGGCCAGCGGCGCGAAGTCCATGAAGGCGCGGAAGCGGTTCTGGCTCTCCTGCAGCGCTGCCTCGGTCTCGCGGAGCTCGGTGATGTCGATGGTCGCGGCGAGCATCGCCTCGCGGCCGGCATAGTGGATGCGCGCGGCGGAGATGAGCGCCTTCATCCGCCGCCCGCTCGGCATCCTGAGGTCCACCTCGGCGGCGCGCGCCTCCCCCTTGTCCAACACTTCGCCAACGAGGGCGCTGCGCTGCTCCGGCCGCTCCCAGACGTGCATCAACGAGTTCGGGCTCCTCGTCCGCCGCGACCTCCAGATTTCGACGTGACTGCGGGTTGATGTAAAGCGGTCGGCCCTTCTCGAGGTCGCTGATCACGAGCCCGATCGGTACGCTTTCGGCAATGGTGCGGAACTGCTCCTCGCGCTCGGACAGTGCCCGCTCGGCCGCCCGCCGCTCGGTGAGATCGCGCATGTAGGCGAGAAAGATCGTGCCGCCGCTGCGCTCGCCCTTCACTACGACGAGCTCGATGGGAAAGACAGTCCCGTCGGCGCGCAGCGCGTCGACCTCGACGCGCTTGTCAAGCATGTCCGACGCCCAGGTCTCGAGCTCGCCGGCGACGCTCCGGGCGGTGGCGAGTTCGCGCGCGTGCGGTGGCACTACCAACTCGGTCATAGGTTGCCCGATCGCCTCAGAGCGCGCATAGCCGAAGGTCCGCTCTGCGGCGGCGTTGAACTCGATGATGCGCCCGCGATCGTCGGTGGCCATGTAGCAGTCGAGCGCCGCCTCGAGTACGGCCACCCGCAACCGCTCTGCCTCTTCGCGTGCGGCCTCCGCCATCTTCCGGTCGGTTATCTCGCGCCCGATGCACTGGATCTCCACGAGCCCTCCCTCGGCATCGAAGATGCCCGTGTCGGTCCAGTGCTCCCAGTGCAGGCTGCCGTCGGGGTGCTGGCTTCGCCACTCCACGATGCTTGTGGGGTTCTCCGGGGTGATGCGAGCGAGATGATCTTCATAGAGTGGGCGATCCTCGGGAAGGACCAGATGGGCATCGCGGATCCCTTTGGCGCGCATCTCCTCCAGCGTCGAGCCGATGTAGCGCTCCGCTGCGTCGTTCATGAACGTCCACAAGCCGTCCGGGCCAACCCGCACGATGAATTCGGTCTGTGCGTCTACGACGGCACGGTAGCGCGCCTCGCTGGCGGCCAGTGCCCGCTCCTGTTCTCGCGCCTCGGTCACGTCGCGCTTGACCGCGACGAAATGCGTGAGCCGCCCACGCTCGTCGCGTAGCGGCGCGACCGTCGTCTCCTGCTCGATTAGGTGTCCGTCGCGGTGGCGGTTGACGATCGTGCCCTTCCAGCGGCGCCCCGCCTCGAGCTCCCGGCGCATCGCCGCGAAGAATTCCGGCGGCTGAACGCCGCTGGAAAGAATGTCCTGCGGCTCGCGGCCAAGCGCCTCGGCAGCGTTGTAGCCGGTCGTCGTCTCGAAGGCATGGTTAACGTAGGTGAAACCATGGTCTGCGCCGGTGATCTCCACCGGGTCGCCCGCCTGCTCCACCGCCAGCGCCAGCAGCTTGAGCTCGGCGGCCCGCCGCCGCTCCTCGGTGATGTCGGTGATGAGCAGAACCCGGCTCCCGTCCTCCATGCGGTTGTCGCGCACGCGCATCCAGCGCCCGTCGGCGATGCGCATGGCATGCTCGCTGCGCGGCCCCGCGCGCCGGGCCAACCGCTGCTCGAGAAAGTCGTCGCCCATGTCCGGGTGATAGACCGGCCCGCGCGCGATCCCCTCGCGCATCCAGTCCTCGAAGCGCTTGCCGATCTCAAGACCGGCGCGTAGCGCCTCGGTCATCATTTCTGGATAGCGGCTGTTGTAGAAGACGATGCGGTCGTTGCGGTCGAAGACCACGAGGCCGTCGGGCAGCGCCTCCGCCGCCGCCTGCAGCCGCCCCTCGGCGGTGCGCAGGTTGCGGAAGGCGCGCCCGGCCATCGCCGCCGCATTCCATCCGGCCACGGCGGTGACGACGAGAATCAACAGGAAGGGGGCCGCCGCCGCCAGCCCGTAGTGCATCCAGGTTAAGGCTGCGCCGGCGGCCGACAACGCCGCCACGATGCTCGCCGAGAGCCGGATCGTCAGCCCCAGTCTCGCCGCCGCGCTTTCCTCTGGCATCTGCCGCCGCCCTTCCCGTCGCCCGCGCCGGGTACAGCCGCCCGGGGCCTGCGGCATTTGCGGACGACCTTCCTTTCCGGTCAAGGGCCGCAGCTTTGACACACCCTTGGGAGCCGCTGTTTCAGACAGTTGCCAAGGGCGGGCGGTTTTGTTTCAATTGTCGCAATCGCACGGAGACACGCCAATGGCGCGCATTGCCGTCGTCGATGACGACAGGGAAGTTTGCGAGATGCTCGTGGACTATCTCGGCGTTGCCGGCCACCACGTGGCCGCCGCCGAACACGCGCCCGCGCTCGAGGCGCTTCTCGCGGGCGGCGAAATCCCCGACCTCTTCGTCATCGACATCGGCCTGCCCGGCCAGTCGGGCCTCGACCTCGCCCGCGTGCTCCGCGCCCGCTACGACCCCGGCATCGTCATCCTGACCGGCGCCGGCGATCTGGTCGACCGGGTGGTCGGCCTCGAGATCGGTGCCGACGACTACCTCGCCAAGCCGGTCGAGCTCTCCGAGCTCGCCGCCCGCATCGCCGCCGTCCTCCGCCGCCGCCCCGCTGCCGGCGCCGCCGCCGCCGGACCGGGCTTCGGCCCCTACTAGCCTCGATCTCCGCGCCTTCTGCCTCCGTGACGCTTCGGGGCATGCAGTCGACCTCAGCCCGATGGAGGTCGACTTGGTCGCCGCCTTCGCCACCAATCCCGGCCGCGTCCTCTCCCGCGACGATCTCCTCCGCCTCGCCCCCCCGCGCGACGACGAGAGCAACGATCGCTCCATCGACCACCGCGTTACCCGCCTCCGCCGCAAGCTCGAGGCCGACCCCGAGCACCCCCAGCTCATCAAGACGGTGCGCGGCGTCGGCTACGTCCACGCTGGGGCGGCATCGTCCTCGTGACCGGTCGCTCGCGCGAGAAGCGCAGCCCTCGGCCTTCGGCCTGATCCCGCGCCTGGTGAGCCAGACGGACCAACCCTGGCCCCCGTCGAGAGCGCGTTGTCGGGACCCATCACTGGCTCGCTCATCGATCGATGCCAGCGCTGCGCCGGGAAAGCCCGCGACACTGCCTTGTCAGGCGCGGCCCACCATTACGCTCTGTTTCTTGAGTTCGCTCTCGCCATAGAAGATGAGAAAGGCGATGTCGGCGGCGTCGCGGCCTACGCCGATGCGGACCATCGTGTCGGGTTGGGCCATGCCTGTCGCGTCGATCAGCCGCCACTCGCCGCCCACGTAGACCTCGGCCACTGCGTGGAAATCCGGCGGGGCCACGTCGGGCGCATAGACGCTCACCATTCGCGCCGGCATGCCGGCAGCCCGCGCCAGACTGACCATCACGTGGGCATAGTCGCGGCAGATGCCCTGACGTTGGACAAACGTATCCATCGCCGTCGTGCGCTCGTCGCTCGAACCTCGGACATAGTCGAAGCTCGCCTCGATCCAGTCGCGCATTGCCGCGATCTTCGCGCCGCCGGCAAGCTTGCCCCACTGGCGCTCGACAAAGGGCTGGAACAGAATCCGACTGGCAGTAGCGCGAGGGCATCAGGAACTTCACTGCCTCGCCCGGCAGGGCCGGCAGCGGAACCTGCACCAGGCCGCGGATGTCCGACAGAACCCGATCGATCTCGACCGTGGCATTATAGCGGCAACGCAGCTGGCCGCTCACGAGGAAGAGACTCCGCTCGCCGACGCCCTCGTCGGCCGCGACGCGCACGAAGTCGCGTGCGTCTCGGATGTCGAGCGTCTGCCGCGTGACATGCTGGTCCGGGAGGTCGGCTGCCTCGATCTGCAGGAGCACCGGGCAGTTGTCGCCGGCGGCATAGTCGAGGTGGCAGCGAATGGTGACGCGCATAGGATCTCCCGCGGGTTTTTTGAAGGGCAGGTTTTGTAGGGATCGCCCTCCGCCAACGCGCGAACGCCACCGGGGTTCCCCAGGTCTTCCGCCCCTTGCAGCAGGCGCGCCGGCGTGCAAAAGGCTGGCCGCAGGAGAGTTCCCATGGCCACAACGACAATCGCGCCGGATCGCTCCGCCGAAACGCGCACCGCGTTCTCAATCCTAGCCGCGCTCAGCCTCTGCCACATGCTGAACGACACCATCCAGTCGCTGCTGCCAGCGATCTATCCGGTGCTGCAGGCCAACTACGCGTTGACCTTTACCCAGATCGGCTTCCTGCACTTCGCCTTCCAGGTCACCGCCTCGCTGCTGCAACCCGCGGTCGGCCTCTATACCGACAAGCGGCCGATGTTCCGCCTCTCCACCGCCGGCATGGGCGCCAGCCTGATCGGCCTGCTGATCCTCGCCTTCGCCCAGCACTACTGGGCGCTGATCGCCGCGGCCATGGCGATCGGCATCGGCTCGTCGATCTTCCACCCGGACAGCTCGCGGGTGGCGCGCACCGCCTCGGGCGGCCGCTACGGCTTCGCCCAGTCCTTTTTCCAGGTGGGCGGCAACACCGGCAGCGCGCTCGGTCCGCTCCTCGCCGCCTACGTCGTGCTGCCCTTCGGCCAGCACGCCATCGCTTGGTTCTCGGCGCTGGCGCTGCTCGGCATGATCGTGCTCTGGAACGTGGGCAGCTGGGCGCTCGCCCGCTACCGCGAGGCGCGCGCGACCGCCGCCGCCACCCCGGCCCCGGTCTCGGTTCTGCCGCGGGGCAAGGTCGTCGCGATCATCACGGTCCTGGCGCTCCTGGTCTTCACCAAGTACATCTACCTCGCCAGCCTCACGAGCTACTATACCTTCTTCCTGATCGAACGCTTCGGCGTCAGCGTGCGCGACGCTCAGCTCCTGCTTTTCGTCTTCCTCGCCGCGGTCGCCGCCGGCACCTTCGCCGGCGGTCCGATCGGCGACCGGATCGGCCGCAAGGCGGTGATCTGGTTCTCGATCCTGGGCGTCCTGCCCTTCACCCTGGCGCTGCCGCACGCCAACCTCTTCTGGACGGCGATCCTCAGCGTCATCATCGGCGTGGTGATCGCCTCGGCCTTCTCGGCGATCCTCGTCTATGCCCAGCAGCTGGTGCCCGGGCGCATCGGCCTGATCTCCGGCCTCTTCTTCGGCTTCGCCTTCGGCATCGCCGGGGTCGGCGCCGCGGCGCTCGGCATCCTCGCCGACCACAAGGGCATCATCTTCGTCTACCACGTCTGCGCGTTCCTGCCGCTGCTCGGGCTGCTGGCGGTGTTCCTGCCCGCCGACAACGCGCTGAAGCGGCGCTGAGGCGGCGTCGCCGCCTCGCGCTCAAAGGAGGCCGCCAGCGCCGCGACCCGGCAGGTCAGCCGGTTCGGGCAGCGCGCGCAGCGGTCCTCGGCCGCGTTCGGGATATCCGCCAGCATCACCATGGCACGTCCTCCTCTCACGCGGCTGTGGGAAGCTCAAGCAGGCGCTCGATCGACAGGCCGTCCGGGATCGGCTCGGCACCGCGCCCGTAGGCCGAGGCGAGGATGCCCGTCAGCCGGCGCACCTCGCCCCTGGCCACCGGCAGGTGCCCCGACAGCACCACCGCCGGGTCCAGCCGCTCGATGGCCGAGAGCGTCCGCCCCAGCTTGTCCTGGTCGATCCGAGTAAGCCACGGCGCGTCGATCGCGGCCCAGGTCAGCAGCCCGTCGCGCAGCTCGGCCTCGGGGATCGCCGCCGCCTCCTCGGCCGGGCCCTCCAGCACCGCCCCGAACGAATCCGCGGCAAAGAGCACCCGGTCCACCGGATCGTAGAGCCCGGTGGTCTCCGGCGCGTCGTAGTAGGGCGGGCGGATCGGCACGAAGGTGCGTCCCCCGGCGATGAAGTCCCGGCCCGGCTCGAGGATCTCCGCCCGATCATGCGGCAGCCCGAGCAGCTGCATCTTGGCGAAACCCAGCCCGTTGGTGACGACCCGCGCGTCCGGCGCCCGCTCGAGCACCGCGGCGAGGTTGCCGACGTGGTCGGCGTCCATGTGGCTCAGCCAGAATCCAGCGCAGCTCGGCGGGGTCGATCGCAGCCTCCAGCGTCGCCAGCCAGTCGCCGCCGAGAAAGGCGGCGCCGGTGTCGAGAAGCACGGGCTCCGGCCCGTTCCAGACGAAGCTGTTGATCGTCAGGGCACCGACGCCGGGGACCGGCGCCATGGCGGGCAGCACCGTCCAGCCGCCGACGACCGGCTGTGGCGCGAACATGACAGGGGCATTGAGGGGCATCTCTCAGGTCCTCCGGGTTGCATTTCGAATGAACGATACTGTTCACTGGAAAATGCTGATACCCGACTCGCCCGGCCCTTGTCAACGTTTCAATGATCGCATATGTTCACCGAATGACCACGAAACGCCGCTACACATTGAAGGACCGCGCCCGGTCGCAGGACGAGACCCGCCGCCGCATCGTCGAGGCGGCGGTGGCGCTGCACGAGGATCTCGGGCCCCGCGCCACCACGATCAGCGCCATCGCCGAGCGCGCCGGGGTGCAGCGGCTCACCGTCTACCGCCACCTGCCCGACGACGACGCCCTCTTCCGCGCCTGCACCGACCACTGGCGTGCAGCGCATCCCTTCCCGCGAAACTGGGCGGAAACGGAGCATCCCGCGGCGCGGCGCGCCGCGGCGCTGGCCGCCTTCAACGCCTACTACGCGCGCAACCGTAGGATGCTCGCAGTCTCGAGCCGGGAAGGCGCATCGGTGCCGGCACTCGCGGCCCCGATGCGCGAGATCGCCGCCGAGTTCGCGGCGGTGGTCCGGGAGCTCGCGGCCGGGCTCGGGCCGAAGGCCGCCACGACCCTTGGCGTGGCGCTGGACTACCCGACCTGGGAAATGCTGGAGGCGCGGGGCCTCGACGGTTCCGCCAAGACCGAGCTGGCGCTGGCCTGGCTCGCGGGAGCGTCGCAAGCCGACGCCGAAGCGTCCGGCTAGGACGCCTTGCTCACGGGCGCGAGGTCGGCCGCTGAACCGGGGGAGTCGTGATCCCGGCAGGCCACTCTCGCCAGCTCATCCGGCGAGCCCCAACTGCCGCACGATGGTGGCGCTGTCATAATAGTCGCGGCCCTCGACGACCAGGCCGTCCCTGACGCGCATCACCGAACAATAGCGCACCTCCGCCCGTTTGCCGGTAGGCGCGAAGTCGCCCAGGCTCGAGCGAAGCGTTCCCGTGTGGGTTCCCGTATTCCGGAACTCCACCGTGGCCCATTCGCCGCATTGGCTGACAATGACATTCTCGACCTTGCAGAGCCCGTTCGGGAAGGCCTCCCTCCAGCGATGGTAGTCGGCCTTGTAGGCCTCCTTTCCCGGAAGCTTCTCACCCCGCGCGACATCCTCGAAGTCGCAAACCTCCGCGATTATGGCAGCGCCTCGGCCCGGGTCGCGCAGGTCCCAGGATTCACGGAACTGCCGGACAATCTTTTCGGTAGGATGCATCAGCTTGATACCCTTCGGCTACCGTGAGGATCATGTCGTCGTGTCCTCGCCGCCAAGCGGCTGCAAAGAACGGCATCGAGAGACGCCCCGCGTTGCTCGAAAAGGCGGCGCGACGCGCGCACGCCCCGGTCAGGCGGTCGCATTGAGCTGGGCGATCAAACCGTCGATGCTGCCGCGCTGGGCGTCGAGCATGGCGCCGACCTGTGCCCGCTCGCCCGACAGCATCGAGACACCCTCAATCACGAGATTCACCACCCTGGCGCTGCCACCGCGGTCGCTGATTTGCCAGTCCACCGCGATGTCTTCCTGGCCGGGGCGCACCACCTTGGTGCTGACCAACACCCCGGCCTTGCCGCCGTCGCGCGCGCCGATGACCGCGATGCGGGCGTTGCGGTACTCGCGGAACTGCTTGCCGTAGCGCCGGGAGAGGTAGTGCGTGAAGGCGGCGACGAACCCCTGCTTCTGGGCGTTGCTCGCGCCGCGCCAGGGCGGGCCGAGCACGCTCGCGGCCACCGCCGGCATGTCGGCGTAGCGCTGCAGCAGGCTCTCGAAGCCGGCGTAGATCTGCGCCTCGCTGCGCCCGGAGGCCACGAGCTGGGTCAGCTCGCCCGAGAGCCGGGTCACCAAGGCCTCGGCCTCGCGGGTCGAGGTGGCCCAGGCAGGCCCGCCCACCGCGGCGACGGCGGCCACTGCCGCCAGCCCGAGGAGGACGGCCCGGCGGGTCAGCGCATCATTGATCGGCATAGATATCCTCCAGCTGGTCGATGTCGGTGCCGCCGCCGAGCCGCGCCCGCATGTTCTGCAGATAGGCGATGCGCTGGGCGCTGTAGCTGTCGGCGGACTGATAGAGAAGCGAATCCAGTACCGGGTCGAGTTCGTATCGGTCGTTCACGACGTCGAGACCCCCGAGCACGAGCAGCCCGTTGGTCGCAGCCACCGGCAGGACGTACCAGGTCGGGTCGAGCATCTGGTCCAGCACGTAGCCCGTCCAGTCGCGCTGCGTGCCCGGGCCCACGACCGGCAGCTCCAGATAGCCGCCCTCGGGAATGCCCCAGGTGTAGAAGGTCTCGTCGAAATTGGTCTCGTCGTAAGGCAGGCCCATCTCGGTGGCGATGTCGAGCAGCCCGCCGAGCCCGAGCAGCGTGTTGACGGCAAAGCGGGTCGTCGACTTGGCCGCATCGGTGCCGCGCCCCTGCAGGCCGTATTGGATCACCTGGCCGGGCAACCGCCAGTTGTCGCGCAGGTTGGAGATCGTGTGCCGCACCTCCGGCGGCACCGCCTCGCCGTAGCCGCGGGCGAGCGGGCCGTAGAACTCGGCGTCCGACTTCTTGTTCATCTCGTGCGCCGCGCGGTTCTGCTCCTCCAGCGGATCGAAGCTCAGGCTGTCGGGATCGGGCGAGGCGGCGCAGCCGGCCAGGGCCGCCACCAACGCCAACAAGATTCCGAGCGCGCGCACAGCATCGACCTCCTGCGCCGACTGCATATCGGGCTTCGCGCCGGGACGCCATCCGCAGCGCGGAGAATAGGGCCGTCCGCCCACGGGCCTGACGCATTCCGCCCCCAGGACACGGGCCTCCGGCACTGCTGTTCCGCGCGTGGGCAGAGCATTGTTTTATAATAGACTTTCTCCTCCACTGTCGACGGTCAGGTTGCCGGCAGCTTTGCGACAGGAGCTGAGGTGCTTGGCCTGGTAGCTAAGGGAGGTTTGCGGACCTTCGCCGTGCTCAACCCTCCTTCGGGACGCCGTCACCAAGGCGGCCATTCGCCGCTGACGGTAGCCTCAGAGGAACGGAAAGCGTCGCTCCGCACCCGAATCGCCGGAATACCTGACAAAAATAGGTGCCATATGGATTCCATACGCTTTCCATATGGATTCCATACGCACCGATTCTCGCAACGGTCTGATCCCGATCGCAGAATCCTGCCCGCCTCTTTCGATGGCGAATTACCGCCCCCGCGGCCGCCCGATGACGTTGACCGGCACCTTCAGGTAGGTGGTGCCGTTCTCCTCCGGCGGCGGAAGGTTGCCAGCCCGCATGTTGACCTGAATCGAAGGGATCAGCAGCTTCGGCGCGCCGAGTGTGGCGTCCCGCGCCTCCCGCAGTGCCACGAACTCGTCCTCGCCGATCCCGTCGCGGACCTGCGGATTCTGCTCCCGTTCGGCGCCCACGGTGGTCCGCCAGACATGCTCCTCGCGCCCCGGGGCCCCATAGTCATGGCACATCCACAGCACCGTCTGCGGCTGGTAGGACAGGATCCGCCGGATCGAGCGGTACATCATCCGCGCATCCCCGCCGGGGAAATCGCAGCGCGCCGTGCCGTAGTCCGGCATGAACAGCGTGTCGCCGACGAAGATGTTGTCGCCGACCTTGTACGACCCGCAGGCCGGCGTGTGCCCTGGCGTGGCGAGATACTCTCCCTCCAGCCCGCCGATCGCAAATCGCTCGCCATCCTCGAACAAATGGTCGAACTGCGACCCGTCGCGGGCGAAGCCCCTCTCGGCGTTGTATATTTCGGCGAAAGTGTGCTGGACAGTGGTGATCCGCGCCCCGATCGCGATGCGCCCGTCGAGGACGTCGCGCATGTAGGGCGCCGCCGACAGGTGGTCGGCATGCACGTGCGTCTCCAGGATCCACTCGAGCCGCAACCCCCGCTCGCGGACGAGGGCAATGATCCGGTCCGCGTGCGCGGTTCCGGTGCGGGCAGCGTCCTGATCGTAGTCGAGCACGCTGTCGACGACCGCACAGGCGGACGTTTCGGGATCGGCCACAACGTAGGAGACGGTATTGGTCGGCTCGTGAAAGAACCCGGTGATCTCGGCTTGCATGCGACATCCTCCGCTTCCGCCATCATCCGGGCAGCCGCCCCCGCGTTCAAGCCCCTCGCGGCCACCGATGAAAGCCTCTAGTGTCGCACCCGTCCGCGACAGCCATGGAGGCCGCAATGCCCTCGAAGATCGATGCCCGTCTCGCCGAACTCGGCATCACGCTCCCGGAGGCTCCGGTGCCGGTGGCGGCCTATGTGCCCCATGTCATCTCGGGCAGCATCGTCTATGTCTCGGGCCAGGTCAGCCGCGACGGCAGCGGGCTGATTACCGGAAAGCTCGGTGCCGGCGTACCAATCGAGCAGGGTGCCGCCGCCGCCGCCACCTGCGCGCACCAGCTGATCGCCCAGCTCCGCAACGCTTGTAACGGCGACCTCGACCGGGTGAAGCGCGTGGTCAAGCTCACGGGCTTCGTCAACTCCACGCCCGACTTCACCGACCAGCCCAAGGTGGTGAACGGCTGCTCCGAGGTGATGATCGCCGTCTTCGGCGAGGCGGGCCGGCACGCCCGCTCGGCAGTAGGCGTGGCCGCGCTCCCACTCGGTGTCGCGGTCGAGGTGGAAGGTGTCTTCGAGATCGCCTGAGCTGCCGGCGGCCTTCCTCGCCGCCCCTCTCGCCCACCGCGGCCTGCACGACAGGGCGGCCGGCATCGTCGAGAACAGCCGCGCCGCCTTCGCGGCCGCCATCGCCGCCGGTTACGGCATCGAGATGGACGTGCAGCGCGCGGCCGACGGCGAGGCGATGGTCTTCCATGACGACGAGATGCCGCGCCTGACCGGCCGTCCCGGGCTCATCCGCGACTACACCGCGGCCCACCTCGCCGCGATCCCGCTCCGCGGGTCCGGCGAGACCGTCCCCACCCTCGCCGAAATCCTTGCACTCGTGCGGGGCCGTGCGCCTCTCCTCATCGAGATCAAGGACCAGGACGGCGCCCTCGGCCCTGGTGTCGGACCGCTCGAGACACGCGTCGCCGAGCTGCTCGACCGCTACGAAGGCCCGGTAGCGCTCATGTCGTTCAACCCGCACTCCGTCGCCGCCATGGCTGCGGCCGCGCCCCGGCGCCCGCGCGGCCTCACCACCTGCGCCTTCGACGGCGCCGACTGGTCGCTGCCCGACTACCGCCGCGCCGAACTCGCCGCCCTTTCCGACGCCGAGCGGACCGGCGCCGCCTTCGTCTCCCACGACCGCCACGACCTCGCCAACCCCGCCGTAGCGCGACTAAAGGCCGAAGGCCTGCCCATACTCACCTGGACGGTCCGCAGCCCCGCCGAGGAAGCGGCCGCCCGCGCCATCGCCGACAACATCACCTTCGAAGGCTACCGGCCGCCCCTTCCCGCATGAGCCGGGCGCTCGCCGCCGGCGCCGCCTATGCCCTCGTCCTTCTCGCGGCCGGCACGGTCCTCGGCACCCTCCGCGTCCTCGTCGCCGCCCCGCACGTTGGAACCGGCTGGGCCGTCGCGCTCGAGCTCCCCGTGATGCTCGCCATCGCCTGGAGGGCGACCGGCTGGCTTCTGGCGTGCTTCGCCGTCGCCGCCCTCACGCCGCCCCGGCTTGCCATGTGCGCCACGACGCTCCTGCTGCTCTTCGCCGGCGAGGCAGAACTGGCCTGCCTCCTTGCAGATACCAGCCCGATGGCGTGGCTCCTCGGTTTTGCCGATCCGGCCTCCTGGCCGGGCCTCGCCGCGCAACTCCTGGCCGGGTTCATGCCGCTCCTGCGACGAAGCACGCATTGACGCGGCGGCTTTCCTCGCCATGTCTGCCAATAACCCAAGGAGCGCGGATGGACGGAAGCGAGCGCATCGAGGTCACGGTTCTGGGCGGTCTCGACGAGATCGACGCCGCCGAGTGGGACGCCTGCGCCGGCGACGGTGGCGAAACGCAGGGCGCGCGACCGGTCGACCCTTTCACCACGCACCGCTTCCTCTCGGCGCTCGAGGTCTCCGGTTCGGTCGGACCCGGCACCGGCTGGTCGCCGCGCCACCTGGTGGCGCGCGCTAGCGGCGCGCCCATCGCGGTGATGCCGCTCTACGCCAAGGGCCACAGCCAGGGCGAATACATCTTCGACCACAACTGGGCGCACGCCTGGGAGCGCGCCGGCGGCCGCTACTATCCCAAGCTCCAGTCCGCGGTCCCCTTCACCCCGGCCACCGGCCGCCGCTTCCTCACCCGCCCCGGCCACGAGTCCGAAGGCCGCGCCGCGCTGCTGCAAGGCGCCCTTGCCCTCTCGCGGCAGGCGAAGGTCTCGAGCCTGCACGTCACCTTCTGCAGCGAGGCGGAGCGCGACTGGGGGGAGGCCGCAGGCCTCCTCGCCCGCACCACACAGCAGTTCCACTGGCACAACCGCGGCTATGCCGACTTCGAGGGCTTTCTCGCCGATCTCTCCTCGCGCAAGCGCAAGACGATCCGCAAGGAACGCGAGCGCGCCCGGGCGTTCGGCGGCGACATCCTGGCGCTGACCGGCGATGCCATCGAGCCCGCGCACTGGGACGCCTTCTGGCGGTTCTATCAGGACACCGGCAGCCGCAAGTGGGGGCACCCCTACCTCACCCGCGCCTTCTTCGACCGGGCGCAGGAGAGCTTGCGCGACGACACGCTCCTCGTCCTCGCCCGGCGGCGCGGGCGCTGGGTGGCGGGGGCGCTGAACTTCATTGGACGTGATGCCCTCTACGGCCGCTACTGGGGTTGCGTCGAGGACCACCCTTGCCTGCACTTCGAGCTCTGCTACTACCAGGCGATCGACTGGGCGATCGCCCAGGGGCTCTCCCGCGTCGAGGCGGGCGCCCAGGGCGAGCACAAGCTGGCCCGAGGGTATTTGCCCGCCGCCATCCACTCGCTGCACTGGATCGCCGACCCGGGCTTCGCCCGCGCCGTCGCGCAATACCTCGAGGCCGAGACCCGCGCTGTGGACGAGGAGATCGAGGTTCTAACCGCTTATGGCCCCTTCCGGCGGAGGCCGCCGGAGGAATGCGACGCCGAGTAGCGGTGCGGCGCCAGTCCAGAAGGCCATCGGCCTACTTGACGCCAGGCCGAATTGCCAATGCGGGGCCCTGGCCCTAGTTTCCCCGCCATGCGCAAGCGCCGTCCCGACTGGAAACGCCGATGCCCGATGAGCTGACCTTCTACACCAACCCCATGTCCCGCGGCCGGATCGCGCGATGGATGCTGGAAGAAGTGGGCCACCCCTACCGCACGGTCTTCGTCGACTTCGGCGCTCCGATGAAGGCTCCCGAGTACCGCGCGCTCAATCCCATGGGCAAGGTGCCGACCATCGTGCACGGCGATACTGTCGTCACCGAGTGCGCGGCGATCTGCGCCTACCTTGCCGACACCTTCCCGGACGCGGAACTCGCCCCGCAGCCCGGCCGCCGCGGCGCGTACTACCGCTGGATGTTCTTCGCGGCAGGTCCGCTCGAAGCGGCGATCGTCAACAAGTCGCTCGGCGTCGAGGTCCCGAAGGAGCGCCGCGGCATGGTGGGCTACGGCACGCTCGCCACCATGTTCGACGCCATGGAGCGGGCGCTGGAGCCGGGCTACTTCGCCGGCGACCGTTTCACCGCCGCCGATATCTACGTCGGCTCGCAGATCGGCTGGGGCCTTCGTTTCGGCTCGATCGAGCCGCGCCCGGCCTTCCAGGAATACTGGGAACGGATCAGCCGGCGCCCCGCCGCGGTCCGTGCCCAGGAGATCGACGATGCGGCGATGCCGCCGAAGGAGCCCGCGGGCAAGGAGGAGGCATGACCGAGCGTCTGACCCAGGCCGAGCGCGAGGACGCGCTGCCCCCGCTCGGCGCCGCCGGCTGGGGCGCGCTGCCCGACCGCGACGCCATCCGCAAGATCTGGAAGTTCCGCAGCTTCTCCGAAGCCTGGGGCTTCATGTCGCGCGCGGCACTCGCCGCCGAGAAGATGAACCACCACCCTGACTGGTCGAACAGCTACAACGTGGTCGACGTCACCCTCACCACCCACGCTTGCGACGGCCTCACCAGGCTCGACCTCGAGCTTGCCCGCCGCCTCGACAAGCTCGCCGGCGGGGCGGAGGTCCAGCGCGATCACTCCGAGCCGGTCGAGTGCCTGTGCAAGCTCCACCACGCCGCCCCGACCGCCGAATGACCGGATGCGCGACCGGTGGTCCGTTCACGACTGGTTAACCAATCCCGCCGCACTCTCGCGTGACCGAAGGTCACGAGGAGATCACGCGATCAGCACCAGCGCCCGCAAGAACCGTGAGCTCGAGCAGCGCGAGCAGGTGCTCCTCGACGCCGCGGCCACGCTCATGGACCGGGACGACTGGGAATCGGTCACCGTCGAGGACATCGCCCACCGCGCCGAATACGCCAAGGGCACCGTCTACCGCCACTTCGCCTCCAAGGACGACCTTCTCGCGCGCCTCGTCGCCGACTGGAACGCGGGCACCTACGCGGCGCTGGAGAACCTCGACGCCGAGCGTCCCTTCGAGGCGGTGCTGCGCGACGTCGTCGCCGTCTGTTGGCGGCGGCTCACCACCGACCGGGTGCACGCGCGGCTCTGCCAGCACGTGCAGTGCGCCACCTTCCTCGCCCGTGTCACGCCGGAGAGCCGGGCCGCCCTGGCCGAGATCGACGCCCGCACCCTCGGCCTCGTCGCCGGACTGATCGATTGGGGCATCGCCGAGGGCGCGATCCCGCGCGCCCCCCTCGAGCCGCGCCTCTTCGCCATCGCCGCCCTCCTCATGGGCGCCGTCCGCCTGCACCCGCTCTGGGGCGGCCACGGCGGCATCGCCGAACCCGAGCGCATCGCCGCCGACTCCATCCTCGCCCTCCTGCGCGCCGGGGCGTGAACTGGTCGCATCTCCCTCACGGCCCCCGAAGCGGCCGCCGATCCGATCGGCGCGCGACATCGCCGCTCGCACCCCGCGGATTTGGCCGTCGACAAACTCGCGCGCCTGCCTGCCCTGGGGCAAACGCGAAGAGCGCCAGCCCGGGCACGCGCGCGCGAATTGCGAGCGTCGGGCGAGTGGAAAGCCCCTTCGCCTCCGCGCTCACTCGCTCCTGCGAACGGCCCGGCCGAAGCAGTTCTTCGGCTTTTCGGGCCGCGGACTAGCGGGCCGAGGCCCGCTTCGGTCGAAGGGCTGTTCGAGACCTCGGCCGTGCTGCGCGATGGCATTTCCACCGCGTCCGTCGACCTCGACCGTCGCTCAGCTCGAACGCCAGCTATCGACGGGGACCTGGATCCCGGTAATCGGCCGGCTGTCCCCGCCTCACGCTTTGCTATCGTTTGTTTCAATCGTGATCGCGTGACATCACGCAACATGTCATGTTGTTACGGCTCCTCACGCAATTTTGCCTGATAAGCCGCCTCCGGCGTTAACACTTCAATCCTGAGTCTTTTACTACCCATATGGATTCCATATGGATTCCATATGGAATCCATACGCGCAAAAGCGCCGTTAACTCTTGGAATCGCCCGGTTTTCCGCAGGAGACGTCGACGCCCGCCCATATCGGGTCACACCTCGTTAACCCGGCCTGCCTAAGACTGCCGCCAGCATCGTCTCCCCGCCGCTGATCTCGCAGTCGGTGCGGCTGGTTTCGATATTCAGGATCCGCACGACTCCGTCCTCGGCCATCAGCGCATACCGCTTCGAGCGGCCGAAGAGCCCGGCTGCCGGATTGTCGAAGGTAAGCTCCAGCGCCCGCGCGAAGGCGCCGCTCGCGTCCGCCAGCATCCGGATGCCAGCCGCCCCGGCACCCGACGCCTCGCTCCATGCCAGCATCACGTGCGGATCGTTGACCGCCACGCAGATGATCTCGTCCACGCCCTTGGCACGGAGCCGGTCGGCCACCCGGATGAAGCTCGGCACGTGGTGTGTCGAGCACGTCCCGGTGAAAGCCCCCGGGAGCCCGATCAGTACCACCTTGCGGCCGGCGAACAGCTCGTCGCTCGATACCGGTCCGATCCCCTCGGCGGTTTTCTGCAGAAAAGTCGCATCGGGCAGGCGGTCGCCGGTCGCAATGGTCATGCATCTACCCCTCATCCCGGTTGCAGGAACCAATCGCCGACATATAGAGGGGCCGGCATGGAAGCCAACGGTGAAAGGCGGGGAATGAATTCGAAGGCGGCGCGGATCGTCGTGGTGGGCGCAGGCCAGGCCGGCGCTGCGCTGGTGGCGAAGCTCCGTGCCCTCGGCCATGCCGGGCCTCTGACCCTCATCGGTGCCGAACCGGTCCTGCCTTACCAGCGCCCGCCGCTCTCCAAGGGGTATCTCAAGGGCGAGTTGACCAGGGAACGCCTGTTCCTCCGCCCCGCGAGCTTCTTCGAGGCCGCAGGGATCGAACTCGTGACCGGTACCGCCGCCACCGCCATCGACCGCGCCGGCCGCTCGGTCATCCTCGCCGACGGCCGAAGCCTTGCCTGGGATCTGCTCGCGCTTACCACCGGCAGCGTCCCGCGCCGGCTGCCGCCGGAGAAGGGCGGCGATCTCGAGGGCGTGCTGCTCATGCGCGCGCTCGCCGATGCCGACGCGCTGGGCGCGGCGCTTGAGAGCCGTGCTAGCGCGCTGATCGTAGGCGGGGGCTATATCGGGCTGGAGGCCGCGGCGGTGCTGCGCGAGAAGGGCCTCGCGGTGACGCTGATCGAGGCAGCGCCGCGCATCCTTGCGCGCGTCGCGGCGCCCGCCACCGCCGACTATTTCCGCGAACTCCACCGCCGCCACGGGGTCGAGATCCACGAGGGGACGGCACTCCTCCGCCTGGCCGGCGCAGCGGACAGGGTCACCGGCGCCGAGCTTGCCGACGGCAACCACCTCGCCACCGACCTCGTGCTCGTCGGCATCGGCGTCGACCCCGAGATCCACCTTGCCGCCGCGGCGGGCCTGGAGGTCGAGAACGGCATCCGGACCGACGCCTGGGGGCGCACGTCGGATCCATCGATCTTCGCCGCCGGCGACGCCGCGAGCTTCCCCTGGGAGGGCAGGCGGCTGCGCCTCGAAAGCGTGCCGCACGCCATCGACCACGCCGAAGCGGTGGCTGCGGCCATGCTCGGCGACCCCTCGAGCTATCATCCCCGCCCCTGGTTCTGGTCCGACCAGTACGACGTGAAGCTGCAGATCGCCGGCCTCAACGCCGGCTGGGACCGCACCCTTGTGCGCCCGGGACCGCGGCCCGGAAGTCAGTCGGTCTGGTACTGGAAGGCAGACCGGCTGGTCGCCGTCGACGCCATGAACGACCCGCGCGCCTACATGACCGCCAAGCGCTGGATCGAGGCCGGCGTTTCGCCCGAGCCGGATGCGGTGGCAGATCCGGCGAGCGACCTCAAGGCGCTGGCCTGATGCGGATCGTCGGCGGCGCCCACCGCGGATTGACGCTGGCCGACCTCGGGGGCGGCGATCCTGCGGCGCATCTCCGCCCCACGTCCGACCGGGTGCGCGAGAGCCTGTTCAACCTCCTCGCCCACGGTGACTACGGCGACCCGCAGCCCCCCCTGGACCGCCGCGTTCTCGACCTCTTCGCCGGAACCGGCGCGCTCGGCCTCGAGTCGCTTTCGCGCGGCGCGCGGACAGCCACCTTCGTGGACCAGGGGCAGACGGCGCTCGCCCTTCTCCGCCGCAACCTCGCAAGGATGGGCGCCGAGGATACGGCGCGCGTCATCTCCCGCGACGCCACCCGCCTCGGCCGCAACCCCGAGGCCCCCTTCGATCTCGTCTTCCTCGACCCCCCCTACGGGCGCGGCCTCGGCGAGAAGGCAACCGCCTCCGCGCTCGCTGGCGGCTGGGTCGCACCCGGCGGCCTCCTGGTCTGGGAAGAGGGCGGCAACCATGCACCGCCGCCTGGCTTGACCCGCCTCGACCAGCGCCGCTATGGGGAGACTATGATCTCGATCTACCGCTCGACGGTTCCCCTCCCCGCCGCCCTCGACCCATGACCGACGGCCACAGCGAAGCTGGGCGCCTGCTCGGTCGGGTCTGGGGTTTCGCTGACTTCCGGCCCGGCCAGGAAGAGATCGTCGCGGCGGTCGAGGCTGGGCGCGACGTCCTCGCCATCATGCCCACCGGCGGGGGCAAGTCGCTCTGCTACCAGCTTCCGGCCCTCACCCGTCCTGGAGTCACCTTGGTCGTCTCGCCGCTCATCGCGCTGATGCGCGACCAGGTTCGCGCGCTGCGCGCCGCGGGGGTGGCCGCCGCCGCGCTCACCTCGCAGTCCGACACCGGCGAGATGGAGGAGACATTCGCGGCGCTCGACGCCGGCACCCTCAAACTTCTCTACATGGCGCCGGAGCGTCTCGCGGCTGCCGGCGCGCTGTTGAAACGTGTCCGCCCGGCGCTGCTCGCCGTCGACGAGGCGCACTGCGTCAGCCAGTGGGGCCACGATTTCCGCCCCGATTATCTCCGCATCGGCGAGCTCCGCCGCGCGCTCGGCGGCATCCAGACCGTCGCGCTGACCGCCACCGCTGACGCCGAGACCCGCGCCGAGATCGTCACCCGCCTGTTCGAGGGCAGCCAGCCCGCGACTTTCCTGCGCGGTTTCGACCGCCCCAACCTCGACCTCGCCTTCACGCCCAAGGACAACCCGCGCCGGCAGATCCTGGCCTACGCGGCGGCCCGCCGCGGCCTCTCCGGCATCGTCTACTGCTCCAGCCGTGCCAAGACCGAGGCACTGGCGGCCGCGCTTGGCGAGACGGGGCACACCGCGCTCGCCTATCACGCCGGCCTCGCCGCCGACGACCGGCGGCTGGCCGAGACCCGCTTCCAGCGTGAGGACGGCCTTATCGTCTGCGCCACCATCGCCTTCGGCATGGGTGTGGACAAGCCGGACATCCGCTACGTCGCGCACGCCGACCTGCCGAAGTCGATCGAGGGATACTACCAGGAGATCGGACGCGCAGGCCGCGATGGGGCGCCGGCGGACACGCTGACGCTCTACGGCGCGGACGACATTCGCCTTCGCCGCACCCAGATCGACGAGAGCCCCTCGCCCATGGAGCGCAAGCAGGCCGACCACAAGCGGCTGAACGCGCTCCTCGGCCTCGCCGAGGCGCAGGTCTGCCGCCGTCAGACGCTGCTCGCTTACTTCGGGGAGACGCTGGCAGAACCCTGCTGCAACTGCGACCTCTGCCGCGACCGTCCCGACACCTTCGACGCGACCGAAGCGGCGCGCATGGCCTTCTCCGCGATCCTGCGCACCGGCGAGAGCTTCGGCGGCGAGCATCTGGTCGCCATCCTGCGCGGCGAGCACAGCGACAAGGTCGTGGCGCGGGGCCATGACCGCCTGCGGACCTTCGGCGTCGGCGCCGCGCGCTCGAAGGGCGAGTGGCAGACCATCTTCCGCCAGCTCATGGGCTTCGACCTGATCCGTCCCGACCCGGAACGCCACGGGGCCTTCCGACTCACTGATGCTGCTCGTCCGATCCTGCGCGGCGAGCAGCCCCTCACGCTCCGCGCCGACACCATCCGCCACGTCGCGGCCCGACCCGACCGGCAGGCGCTCGCCCAAGTCGCCGAGGAGGACGAAGGCCTGCTCGCGGCGCTGAAGGCGAGGCGCCGGGCGCTAGCCGACGCCGCAGGCGTGCCCGCCTACGTTATCTTCCCCGACCGCACGCTGATCGAGATGGCCTCCCGTCGGCCGCAGACCCGGGACGACCTCACGGGCATCAGTGGCGTAGGCGCGGTCAAGCTCGAGCGTTTCGGCGCCGACTTCCTCGAGGTGTTGACCGGCAACACGCCGCCGTCTGTCCACCCCGCCCGTCTGCGCCTAGCCGGTCAGCCTGGCGGCGACCTCTTCGACCGCCTTCATGCCGCCCAGGTCGCCCTGGCCCGTGGTGCCGACGGCCTCGGCAAACCGCTTTACTGCACCGCCTACACGCTATCGAAAATCGCCGAACTCCGTCCGGACAGCCTCGACTCCCTCGAACGCATTACCGGCATGGGCACGCAGAAGGTAGAGCGCTTCGGCCCGGCGTTTCTCGAGATCCTCCGCACCGCGGCCTGATCAGCGCGCGGCCCGGAGTTCTTTGCGCCTGTTGCATGGCGGCCGATCTTCATATTTGATCTCAGCCAGCCGTCGCCCTCGATGCGCACGGATGAAAATAGCTCTGGGAGGTCTCCATGAATCTGCGCCACCTGCTGGTTCTAGCAGCCAGCGCCGCCGCCCTGACGGCATCGCCGCTCCTTGCCGCCTGCGACGGCGAGCTGATCAAGTTCGCCCACGTCACCAACGCCGACAAACACCCCAAGGGCATCGCCGCCCAGCTCTTCGCCGACCGGGTCAATGAGGAGATGGCGGGTCGGGCTTGCGTCGAGGTCTACCCCAACTCGACCCTCTACGACGACGACAAGGTCCTGGAGGCCATGCTCGCGGGCGACGTGCAGATGGCGGCGCCCTCGCTCTCCAAGTTCGAGACCTTTACCAAGAAGCTCCGGCTCTACGACCTGCCCTTCGTCTTCGTCGATATCGACGCGGTCGACCGCTACCAGAACTCGCCCGACGGCCAGGAGCTTCTGGCTTCCATGAAGCGCAAGGGCCTCCTTGGCCTCGCCTACTGGCACTCCGGCATGAAGCAGCTCTCGGCCAACAAGCCACTGCTGGTGCCCGAGGATGCCAAGGGCCTGAAGTTCCGCATCCAGCCGTCGGACGTTCTGGAGGCCCAGTTCGTCGCCATCGGGGCCAACCCGCAGAAGATGGCTTTCTCCGAGGTCTACGGCGCGCTGCAGACCGGCGTGGTCGACGGCCAGGAGAACACCTGGTCCAACACCTACGGCCAGAAGTACTTCGAGGTGCAGGACGGCGTCACCGAGACTAACCACGGCGTGCTCGACTACATGGTGGTGGTCTCGACCAAGTGGTGGGACGGCCTGCCCGAGGACGTCCGCGCCGACCTCAAGAAGATCATGGACGAGGTGACCGTCGAGCGGAACGCCGCAGTCACCGAGATCGAGGAGGAGAGCAAGCAGGCGATCATCGAGCAGGGCTCCGAGGTTCGCCAGCTCACGCCAGAGCAGCGCGCCCTCTGGGTCGAGGCGATGAAGCCGGTCTGGGAGCAGTTCTCCGGCGACATCGGCCAGGACGTGATCGACAAGGCAGTCACCTACAACCAGGGCTCGTGACCTGGCCGCAGGCCGGACCGCCGAACCGGCGGTCCGGTAATCCGCCCGGGCAAGGAGCCGCCAATGTCCGTCCAGCTGCGCACGGCCTTGGGCCGGGTGGTCAACGAGATCGAGGAGACGCTCATCGCGGTCATCCTCGGGCTGATGACCCTCATCACCTTCGCCAATGTCGTCGCCCGCTACGTCTTCAACTCCAACATCCTCTGGGCGCTCGAAGCCACGGTTTTCCTGTTCGCCTGGCTGGTGCTGCTAGGCGCCTCCTACCTCGTCAAGGTCTCGGGCCAACTCGGCGTCGACGCGGTGGTCCGCCTGCTGCCGCCCGGGCCGCGCCGCTGGGTGACGCTCGTCGCCGCTGCCTGCTGCATCGTCTACGCGGGCCTGCTCCTCTACGGCGCCTGGCAGTACTGGTCGCCGTTCATCGGCGAGCAGGTCTGGTACGAGGTCAACGACATCCGCATGCCCGGCTGGCTGCGCTTCATCGAGCCGCTCCTCAACGAGAACGAGCCCTATGAGAAGCTGCCGCGCTTCATCCCCTATTTCGCCCTGCCGCTTGGCATGGCGCTCCTGCTCTTCCGCTTCATCCAGGCCGCCTGGAACATCTGGACCGGCAAGACCGACCTGATGATCGCCAGCCATGAGGCCGAGGACCTCGTCGCCGCTGATGCGGCGCGGGCCCAGGGAGACTGAGCGCATGGACATCGTCTTCCTCTTCGTGATGGTGATCGGCTTCATGCTGATCGGCGTGCCGATAGCCGTCAGCCTCGGCCTCTCCTCGATCATCTTCATGCTGCTCTTCTCCTCCACCTCGCTCGGCGCGGTGGCGCAGCAGCTTTTCGACGCTCTGGCCGGTCACTACACGCTCCTCGCGATCCCGTTCTTCATCCTCGCCTCGACCTTCATGTCGACCGGCGGCGTCGCCCAGCGCATCATCCGCTTCGCCATCTCCGTGGTCGGCCACTTCCGCGGCGGCCTCGCTATCGCCGCGGTCTTCGCCTGCATGCTGTTCGCCGCCCTCTCCGGCTCCTCGCCGGCGACGGTGGTGGCGATCGGCTCGATCTGCATCGCCGGCATGACGCAGGTCGGCTACACCAAGGACTTCGCCGCCGGCGTCATCTGCAACGCCGGCACCCTCGGCATCCTCATCCCCCCCTCGATCGTCATGGTCGTCTACGCCGCCGCCGTCGACGTCTCGGTCGGCCGACTCTTTCTCGCCGGCGTGATCCCGGGGCTTCTGGCCGGCTTCATGCTGATGGTCGGCATCTACATCGCCGCGCGCTGGAAGGACCTGCCCCGGCAGGACTGGGCGGGCTGGGGTGAGATCCTGACCTCCGCGCGCGACGCCGGCTGGGGCCTCTTTCTCATCGTCATCATCCTCGGCGGCATCTACGGCGGCATCTTCACGCCCACCGAAGCCGCCGCCGTCGCCGCCGTGTATTCCTTTCTGATCGCCAACTTCGTCTACCGCGACATGGGTCCGCTGCACCGCGAGGGCGGCAACCTGTCGCTCCTCCGCCGCCCCTGGGCGCTCCTCACGGTCTGGGTCCACCCCGACACCAAGAAGGCGCTCTTCGAATCCGGCAAGGTAACGGTGATGCTGATGTTCATCATCGCCAACGCGCTTATCCTCAAGCACGTCCTGACCGACGAGCAGATCCCCCAGGCGATCACCCGGGCGCTTCTCAGCGCCGGCTTTGGCCCGGTGATGTTCCTGATCATCGTCAACGTGATACTCTTGATCGGCGGCCAGTTCATGGAGCCGTCTGGCCTTGTGGTCATCGTCGCCCCGCTGGTCTTCCCCATCGCCATCGAGCTCGGCATCGACCCGATCCACCTCGGCATCATCATGGTGGTGAACATGGAGATCGGCATGATAACCCCGCCCGTGGGCCTCAACCTCTTCGTGACCTCCAGCGTCGCCCGAATGCCGCTCATGGACGTGGTCCGCGCCTCGCTGCCCTGGCTCGGCATCCTGTTCCTCTTCCTGATCATCGTGACCTACATCCCGATCATCTCAACATGGCTGCCGACCACCTTCATGGGTCCAGAGCTGATCCTGAGGTGAGCCGCCCCCCGATCAACCGCGCTCCGACTGCGCGCTGCGGTCCGGGCGGCCTCGGACCCCGCTGATCCGGTCCGGTCTCGCGCAAATCTCGGCGCGCAAGGATTGGAGGCGGCGCGTAGCCGGGCCGCCTCGGGCTCCCGCTGCGCCACAGTGATGGCGCGTCAAACGCCTCCCTCGAATACCTACGAAGATTAATCAAAGCAATATCATTGAGTTACCGGCAGCTTCGCGTGCTAAATGCGACCAATTTCGCACCCGGCGCTCCGATCTCCGCAGCGCGCGCGAGCCGGCGCACGCTTGCCCCCACTGGGGTTCGCCGCTATGCGGGGGAGGCTCACCCCCAACCCGCGGGACGGCCGATGAATTCCAGCGATCCGCAGCTTCTGGTCTCCACGGACTGGCTGGCCGCGCACCTCAACGCGCCGGACCTGCGGATCCTCGACGCCAGCTGGCACATGCCCGCCGCGAACCGCGACGCCCGCGCTGAGTTCGAGGCTGCCCACATCCCCGGCGCCCGCTTCTTCGACATCGACGAGATCGCCGACACCCAGTCGAGCCTCCCCCACATGGCCCCGCCGGTGGAGAAGTTCGTCGCCCGCATGCGCGCCATGGGCATCGGCGACGGGCATCGCGTTGTCGTCTACAACTCGAGCGGCATCTTCAGCGCGCCCCGGGTCTGGTGGACCTTCCGGCTTTTCGGCAAGACCGACGTTGCGGTCCTCGACGGGGGTCTGCCGAAGTGGCGCGCCGAGGGCCGGCCGGTGGAGGACGGCGTCCCCATCCTGCGCGACCGCCACTTCACCGCCCGCCGCGACGCCAGCCTGGTGCGGGACGTCACGCAGGTTGCCGCCAGCGCAAAGCTCGGCGACGCTCAGATCGTCGATGCGCGCTCGCGCGAGCGGTTCCGCGGCGAGGTCCCGGAGCCGCGTCCGGGCCTGCGTTCCGGCCACATTCCCGGCTCGAAGAACCTGCCGTATGGCGAACTGCTCAATCCCGACGGCACCATGAAGGATGAGGCCGCCCTGCGCGCCGCCTTTGAGGCCGCCGGGGTCGACGTGATGGGGCCGGTCGTCACCAGCTGCGGCTCTGGTATCTCAGCGGCCGTCCTCAGCCTCGCCCTTGAGCGTATCGGCGGTCGTTCGCATTCCCTCTACGACGGGTCATGGGCGGAGTGGGGTGCCTACTGCGACCTGAAGGTCGAAACCGGATGAAGCATCACGCCGGCGAACGGGTCGACTATGTGGTGACCTATCTCGAGATGGACGCCCGTCCGGGCTTTCCTCGACCGCATATGCCCACGGGGCCAGCCTCGGCGCTGATCGGCGCCGAGCGTCCGCCGGTCTGGTACTTCCTCGACCTCTACGACGCCGTCGGCGGCGCCTATGAGTGGACCGACCAGCATGACCGTCCCGCCGAGGATCTGGCCGCATTCCTGCACGACCCGGCGGTGACCCTCTATACCCTGATCCGTGACGGCTGGCCGCACGGCTTCTTCGTCCTCGACTGCCGGCCGCCGGAGGCTTGCGATCTCGCCTATCTCGGGCTGGTGCCCGAGGCGATCGGGCGCGGCCTCGGGACTTTCCTGCTGCACACGGCGCTGCACATGGCCTGGGATCGGCCGGGGACCCAGCGGGTGACGGTCAACACCAACTCGCTCGATCATCCGCGCGCCCTGCCGCTCTACCAGAAGGCCGGTTTCGTCCCGGTGCGGCGCGAGACCCGGCGGCGGGTGCTGAGCCGCGACCGAAACATGATCGACGCCTGACATCGACGCCTGACCAGGCAAGGAGTTTTCCCGATGCTCGAGACGCTGAAGCCGACGCCCCCCGACAAGATTATCGAGATCCTCAACCTCTTCCGCGCCGATCCCCGGACGGAGAAGCTCGACCTCGGCGTCGGCGTCTTCAAGGACGCCGAGGGGCGCACCCCGGTCATGCGCTCGGTCAAGGCGGCGGAGGCGCGGCTGCTGAAGGAGCAGGACAGCAAGGCCTATGTCGGCATTCTCGGGGATCTCGACTTCGTGCGGGCGATGGGCGAGCTGGCGCTCGGCGACTCCGTGCCGCGAGAGCGGCTCACGGGTGCCCAGACCCCTGGAGGTACCGGTGCGATCCGACAGCTCTTCGAGCTGATCCGCCGGGCCAGTCCGGCGGCGACGGTCTGGATCTCCGACCCCACCTGGCCCAACCACCCGGCGATCCTCGGCTATCTCGGCATGCCGACCCGCAGCTACCGCTATTTCGACGCCGCCACCCTCGGGGTCGACTTCGCCGGGATGATGGGCGACCTCGTAGACTTGAAGCCGGGCGACGTCCTGCTGCTGCACGGCTGCTGTCACAACCCCACAGGGGCCAACCTCACGCTCGACCAGTGGCGGGAGCTGACTGAGTTCGTGAGCGGGCGCGGGGCGGTGCCGATGATCGACCTCGCCTACCAGGGCTTCGGCGACGGCCTCGACGCCGATGTGGCGGGCCTGCGACACATGGCCGCGGCCGTGCCGGAGATGCTGCTGGCGGCGAGTTGCTCGAAGAACTTCGGGGTCTACCGCGATCGGGTCGGCGCCGCCTTCGTGCTGTCCGAGACCCCGCAGGTGGCCGAGATCGCCTTATCCAACCTTGGTTCGCTGAACCGGCTGAACTACTCCTTTCCGCCCGACCATGGCGCGAAGGTGGTCTCGCTGATACTCGGCGATCCCGAGCTCAAGGCCGACTGGATGGCCGAGCTTGAGGAGATGCGCCTCGGCATGCTGGAGCTCCGCAAGGGTCTCGCCGATGCCCTGCGCCGGGAGACGAACTCGGACCGGTTCGACTTCGTCGCCGGCCACCGCGGCATGTTCTCGCGGCTCGGGCTTTCGCCGGCGCAGGTGGCGGCGCTGCGCGATGAGCACGGGGTCTACATGGTCGGGGACAGCCGGATCAACATCGCTGGGCTGCCGGCAAACGGCCTGGAAAAGCTCGCCAAGGCGATGGTGGCGGTGGGCGCGTGAGGCCGTTCAGCGCGGGATGATCGCGCCGGGGTGGCCGATCACTTCGGCGGCCATGGCGTGGCCGGCGCTGAGGCAGGCGGCTTCGCTCTCGCGCCGCATCAGCGCCGCGAGATAGGCGCCGTTGAAGCTGTCGCCGGCGGCGGTGGTGTCGACGACCTTCTCGGCGGGAGGGAAGGCGGGCAGGCGGCCGCCGCCGATCGGAACCGGCCCGACCTCGCCCCGCTTCAGCGCCCCGCGCTGGACGCCGAGAGCGGCAAGCCGGGCGAGTACCGCCGCCTCGCCGGGGTCGCCGAAGAGCGCCATCTCGTCATCGAGCGAGGGCAGGCCAATGTCGGTGATCGCCCAGAAGCCGGCGATCTCGCGGCGGGCGGTCGCGGCGTCGGGCCAGAGGCGCGGGCGGTAGTTGGAGTTGAAGGCCACCCGGCCGCCGCGGCGGCGGTAGGTTTCGAGGAAGGCGGCGAGGCTCGCGCGGGCTTCGGGGGCGAGGATGGCGAGGGTGATGGCCGAGAGGTAGACGAGGTCGAAGTCCTTGAGGTCGCTCGGATTTATCTCGGCGGGCGGCAGGAAGAGGGTGCGGGCGGCGGAGCTGTCGCGCCAGTAGGTGAAACTGCGCTCGCCGTTCCCGTCGAGGCTGATGGCATAGAGGCCGGGCACCCGGTCGGCGCGGCGTTCGATCAGGCCGGTGTGGAGGCCCTCGGTCTCGAAGAAGGCGATCATCCGGGCGGAGAGGGGGTCGGTGCCGAGGGCGGTGACGTAGGAAACCTGGAGCTCGGGAGCCTGTCTTTTCAAGTAGATAGCGGTGTTCAGGGTGTCTCCGGCGAAGCCGACGCGGCTGCCCTCGCCGTCGGCGCGCGGCAGGGTCAGCTCGACCATGCATTCCCCGATACTTGCGACGCGCATGGGCCTCTCCCCTCGTGATCGGGGGTGACGGAACAGCATGCGGGCGGGCGGGACAAGCGGAAATTGCGCGCCCGGCGAGGGGCGGCCGCCGGGCCGTTGCGTCAGGGGTTAACGGCGAAAAGCGACAGGTACAACGCAGGTACATCGCAGGTACAACATAGGTACCTGGTCTGCGGGGTGCGGCGAAGTGTTAACGGCGCCGGCCACCCGGCCTTGCCGCATGGCCGTCGGCCCGGAGCGGGCTATCTCCCCCGGCGACAGGAGGAGCGATCATGGCAGGCAAGGTCTGGTTCATCACGGGGTCGTCGAAGGGGTTCGGCAGGGTCTGGGCGCAGGCGGCGCTGGCGCGGGGCGACCGGGTGGCGGCGACGGCGCGCGATCCCGGGTCGCTGGCGGAGCTGGTGGCGGCGCATGGCGACCGGGTGGCGGCGCTGCGGCTGGACGTGACCGACAAGGCGGCGGTGGACGCGGCGGTCGCGGAGGCGGTGGCG
The DNA here is from genome assembly GCA_963796805.1 of uncultured Alphaproteobacteria bacterium. Taxonomy (GTDB): domain Bacteria; phylum Pseudomonadota; class Alphaproteobacteria; order Rhodobacterales; family Rhodobacteraceae; genus Amaricoccus. The sequence continues at coordinate 490,049 of CAWCNG010000004.1, read as the reverse complement.
CGGTTCGGGCGGCTGGACGTGGTGATCAACAATGCCGGCTACGGCCAGTTCGGCGCCATCGAGGAGATCAGCGAGGAAGAAGCCCGCGCCCAGATGGAGAGCAATGTCTTCGGCGCGCTGTGGGTGACACAGGCGGCGCTGCCGGTCATGCGCGCGCAGAAGTCCGGGCACATCGTGCAGGTCTCGTCGATCGGCGGGGTCAACGCCTTTCCCAACGTCGGGATGTACCACGCGTCGAAATGGGCACTGGAGGGGTTCAGTCAGGCGCTGGCGCTGGAGGTGGCCGAGTTCGGCATCCACGTGACGCTGGTCGAGCCGGCGGAGTTCGCCACCGACTGGGCCGGGCCCTCGGCCAGGCGGTCGCGGGAGATCCCCGCCTACGACGGGGCGCGGGCGCGGATGGTGGAGCGGCGGGCGAACGTCGTGCGCGGCGATCCGGCAGCGAGCGGGGCGGCGATGCTGGCGCTGGTCGACGCGGAGAAGCCGCCGCTCCGGGTCTTCTTCGGGGACCGCGGGCTGCCGATGATCCGGCAGGAGTACGCGAGTCGATTGGCGCTGTGGGAGAAGTGGGACTTCATCGCGGACATGGCGCAGGGGGAGAAGAAGAACCGCAAGTGACGCACGGAGGAGGGGCGCGCCGATCGCTCTCGGGCGTCTCCAGGCGCCGCTTGTCAGCACCGCGGCGGCGGGAGTAGTCGTTGGGCCGGGCGGCAACGACCGCGCCGTGGGGGGTGACGATGAGCCAGTTCGTGCTGTTCCTGCATTTCGTCGGGCTGATGCTCGGCGCCACCGGGGGGTTCGGGAGCGCGCTGGTCATGCGGCGGGCGCTGGCGCTGCCGGCGGAGGCGGCGGGGCCGCTGCGCGGGCTCGGCCGATGCTGGCGAACGTCTCGGCGGCCGGGCTGGCGCTGATGTGGCTGAGCGGGCTGGTGCTGGTCTGGAGCCGGTGGGGCGGTCCGGGCGGGCTGCCGGGGCTGTTCTGGGCGAAGTTCGTCTTCGTGCTGTCGCTGACCGCGGCGGCGGTGGCGATCCACCTGAGCTATGCGGCGATCCGGCGCGGGAACGCCGCGGCGGCGGCGCGGCTGCCGAAGCTCGGGCCGGTCGCCGGGGTCTCGTCGCTGCTGGCGGTCTATACCTTCGGTTAGGCTCGGTCGACGGAGGGCAGAAGCTTCGGCCAAGCGCGGGAGTTCCCGGCCGGTCGGAGTATAGGGTCCTCTTTGCGCCAGGAGCGGTCGTCCGACGAAGCGGGCCTCGGCCCGCGAGTCCGCGGCCCGACAAGCCGAAGCACTGCTTCGGCCGGGCCGTTCGGCGGAGCGCGCGAGCGCGGAGGCGAAGGGCTTCCCCGCTCGCCCGGCGCTCGCAATTCGCGCGCGCGTGCCCGGGCTGGCGCTCTTCGCGCCTGCCCACGGGCGGGCAGGCGCGCGCGAATTTGTCGACGGCCAAATCCGCGGGGTGCGGGCGGCGAGGTTGCGCGCCGATCGGATCGGCGGCTGCATTGGGGCCGTAAGCGGTCGCTCCACAGTTGGGTTGAGCAGGTTGCGCTTCACGCCGGCAGCAGCGCCGCCAGCGTCTCCAGCGTGTCGGCCTCCGACGGGGGCTTGTCCCAGCGGAGGCGGGAGATGCGGGGGAAGCGCATGGCGAGGCCGGAGCGGTGGCGGGTGGAGCGGGCGAGGCCCTCGAAGGCGACCTCGAGGACGAGGCCGTGGGTGGGCTCGGCGCGGACGGCGCGGACGGGGCCGAAGCGGTCGGTGGTGTTGGCGCGGACCCAGCGGTCGATCTCGGCGAGCTCCTCGTCGGTGAAGCCGAAGTAGGCCTTGCCGACGGGGGTGAGGGTGCCGTCGTCGGTCCAGACGCCGAAGGTGTAGTCGGAGTAGAAGCCCGAGCGCTTGCCGTGGCCGCGCTGGGCGTACATCAGCACGGCGTCGATGGTGTGGGGGTCGCGCTTCCATTTCCACCAGGGGCCCTTGGGGCGGCCGGGGACGTAAGGGGAGTCGAGGCGCTTGAGCATGACGCCCTCGATGATCGGGTCGGGCGGGGCGGCGCGCAGGCGGGCGAGGTCGTCCCAGGTGGCGAAGGAGAGGAGGGGGGAGAGGTCGAGGCGGGCGGGGTCGAGGGTGGCGGCGAGGGCTTCGAGGGCGGCGCGGCGCTCGGCGAAGGGGAGGGGGCGGAGGTCGCGGGGGCCGTGCTGGAGGAGGTCGTAGGCGCGCAGGTGCGCGGGGTAGCGGCGGAGCTGGGCGTGGGTGACGGTCTTGCGGTTGAGGCGCTGCTGAAGGTCGGAGAAGCTGGCGATGGCGCCGTCCTCGCGGCGGACGAGGAGCTCGCCGTCGAGGGCGGCGTCGAAGTCGAGGGCGTCGAGGAGGTCGGGGAAGGCCTGGCCGATGTCGTCGCCGGTGCGGGAGAAGAGGCGGCGGCCGTGGGCGTCGGCGGTGGCCTGGACGCGGATGCCGTCCCATTTCCACTCGGCGGCGAAGTCGGCGGGGTCGAGGCGGGCGAGGTCGGTTTCTTCCAGGGCGTGCGAGAGCATGACCGGGCGGAAGGGGGTGGTGGCGGGCGCGGGCGGCGGGCCGGCGCCGGTCAGCCAGGCGAAGAGGGGGACGTAGGGCGGGGTGAGGCCGTGCCAGAGCTCCTCGATCTCGGTGACGTCGCGGGCGCCGAAGTCGGCCGAGCGCCTGCTTGGCGAGGCGGGCGGAGACGCCGACGCGGAGGCCGCCGGTGACGAGCTTGAGGAGCGCGAAGCGGCCGGAGGGGTCGAGGCGGTCGAGCAGGTGCTCGACCACCTGCGGCGCCTCGCGGCGGGAGGCGGTGCGGAGGCGTGGCGATGACTTGCGTGAGCGGCTGGTCGGAAGCGGGTCCGGCGGGTGCGGGCCAGATCAGCGCGATGGTCTCGGCGAGGTCGCCGACGAAGTCGTAGGAGAGGGCGAAGAGCTCGGCGTCGACGCGCTCGGCGGTGATGGCGCGCAGCATGGCGGGTTTCACGGCGTCGAGGGTGAGGTCGCGGGTGATGGCGGCGAGGCCCCAGCCGCGGTCGGGGTCGGGGGTCTCGCGCAGGTAGTCGGTGATGAGGCGGAGCTTGCCGTTGCGGGCGGGGGTGAAGGCGAGGCGTTCGAGGAGGGTGGCGAAGCGGCGCATCAGTGGCCGGCCATCGCGGATGCGTCCCGCCCGGGGCTTGCCCCGGGCAGCGGCCGACCCGCCCCCCGTCACGCCGGAGGCGTGCCTTCGGCACGACGGCGGCCGCTTCACGGCCCCCCCGCGGGCCGGCCGCTGCCCTTGTTGTGTGCGGGTGCCGCATCAGTCGTCCGCCTCGTCCTCGTAGCCGACCAGGTGGAGGGGGCGGGCGGGGCGGTTCTGCGAGCGCGCACCAGCGGACCAGGGCCTCCTCGCGGCCGTGGGTGACCCAGGTCTCGGCCGGGTCGAGCTCGGTGATGGTGGCGGTGAGCTCGGGCCAGTCGGCGTGGTCGGAGATGACGAGGGGGAGCTCGACGCCGCGCTGGCGGGCGCGGGCGCGGACCTGCATCCAGCCGGAGGCGAAGGCGATCAGCGGGTCGGCGAAGCGGCGGATCCAGGGGCCCTCGAAAGCGGAGGGGGGGCCGAGGACGATCTGGCCGGCGAAGTCGCGGGACCGGCCGCGTTCGAGGGTGGCGTCGGCGAGTTCGCCGAGGGCGATGCCGCGGGTGGCGTAGTAGTCGCAGAGCCGGCGTAGCGCGCCGTGGAGGAAGACGGGGGCGTCGTAGCCGGCGGCGCGGAGGAGGGAGATCAGGCGCTGGGCCTTGCCGAGGGCGTAGACGCCGACGAGGTGGGTGCGCTCGGGGAATTGGGCGAGGGAATGCAACAGTTTGGCGATCTCGTGCTGCGGCGGCGGGTGGCGGAAGACCGGCAGCGCGAAGGTGGCTTCGGTGATGAAGACATCGCAGGGGACGGGCTGGAACGGGGCGCAGGTGGCGTCGGGGGTGCGCTTGTAGTCGCCGGCGGCGACGATGCGGAGGGTTGGCGCGGCGACCTCGATCTGGGCGGAGCCGAGGACGTGGCCGGCGGGGTGGAAGGTGACGGTGATGCCGTCGAGGTGGATCGGTTCGCCGTAGCCGACCGCCTGGGTGCTGGCGGCGACGCCTTCGCCCATGCGGATCGCCATGATCTCGAGGGTCTCGCGGGTGGCGAGGACGGCGGTGTGGCCGGCGGTGGCGTGGTCGGAGTGGGCGTGGGTGATCAGGGCGCGGGCGACGGGGCGGGTGGGGTCGATGTGGAAGTTACCGGGCGGGCAGTAGAGGCCCTCGGGGCGGGGGACGAGGAGATCGGTCGGGCGCATGGATCAGGTGTAGGACGAGCGGGAGGGGGCGCCAAGGGCGGGGAAAATGCGGGTTAGGCGCGGATGGGACATATGCGGCTGAAAAGGCTGCGAAAAGCCGGGGTGGAATCCGTATGGAAAGCGTATGGAATCCATATGGGTGATTGTATGGGTGTTGGGGACGGCAGGTTGGGGGAAACGGGGCAGCGTGCCCTGACGCATTCCGTTCCTTGGGACATGGCCGAGCGCCGGAATGGCCGCTTCTCGGGACCTGGCGTTGCGCTCCGGTGCAATCCGTCGGTACTTTTACACAGACGCAGCTTGGAGAGGGCCTATGAGACCAACTTTTGGGAGCGCGGCGGTGGCCGTCATGGCTTGGGGGCTGACAAACCCTGCCGTTGCACAGGACCAACCTCCCGCCGCGAAGCCGAATTTCCTGCTGATCGTCACCGACGATACCGGCTACGGCGACATCGGCGCCTATCTGGGCGGCGAAGCGCGGGGCATGCCGACGCCGAACTTCGACCAGTTGGCCGACGACGGGATGATGTTCACCCACTTCTACGCGCAGCCGAGCTGCACGGCGGGGCGCGTGGCGATGCAGACCGGACGCATCCCCAACCGCAGCGGCATGACCACGGTGGCGTTCCAGGGCCAGGGTGGCGGCCTGCCCGCGGCCGAGTGGACGCTGGCCTCGGTGCTGAAGACCGCCGGGTACAACACCTACTTCTCCGGCAAGTGGCACCTCGGCGAGGACGACTACGCGCTGCCCAACGCCCAGGGCTACGACGACATGCGCCATGTCGGGCTCTATCACCTCAACGCCTACACCTACGCCGATCCGACCTGGTTCCCGGACATGGACCCGGAGCTGCGGGCGATGTTCGAGGAGGTTACCAAGGGCTCGCTGTCGGGCAAGGCCGGCGGGGAGGTGACCGAGGACTTCAAGATCAACGGCCAGTACGTCAACACGCCGGACGAGGGCGTCGTCGGCATTCCCTTCTTCGACAGCTATGTCGAGCAGGACGCGATCGACTTCCTCGAGGAGGCCGCCGCGAGCGACGCGCCCTTCTTCATCAACGTCAACTTCATGAAGCTGCACCAGCCGAGCATGCCGGCCCCGGAATTCGTGGGAAGCTCCATCTCCAAGACCAAGTATGCCGATTCCATGGTCGAACTGGACGCCCGCGTCGGGAACATCCTGGCCAAGGTCGACGAACTCGGGCTGACCGACAACACCATCGTCTTCTGGACCACGGACAACGGCGCCTGGCAGGACGTCTATCCCGACGCCGGCTACACGCCGTTCCGCGGCACCAAGGGCACCGTCCGCGAAGGCGGCAACCGTGTTCCGGCGATCGTGCGCTGGCCGGGCCATGTCGAGCCCGACAGCAAGAGCGCGGCGATCCTCGGCGGGCTCGACCTGATGGCGACCTTCGCCTCCGTCGCGGGAATCGACCTGCCGACCGAGGACCGCGAGGGCGAGCCGATCGTCTTCGACAGCTACGACATGACGCCGGTCTGGACCGGGAGCGGGGAGTCCGAGCGCAAGTCGTGGTTCTACTTCACCGAGAACGAGCTCACGCCGGGCGCGGCGCGGGTCGGCCACTACAAGGCGGTTTTCAACCTGCGCGGTGACGATGGCGCGCAGACCGGCGGGCTCGCCGTGGACAGCAACCTCGGCTGGAAGGGCCCCGAGAAGTACGCTGCCATGGTGCCGCAGATGTTCGACCTCCTGCAGGATCCGCAGGAGCGCTACGACGTGTTCATGAACAGCTACACCGAGCACACCTGGACACTGGTCACCTTCAACACGGCGATTGCGGAGCTGATGAAGACCTATGTGGATCACCCGCCACGCAAGATGCAGGGCGAAGGCTACAACGGCCCGATCACCCTGAGCGGGTATCAGCGTTTCAAGTACGTCCGGGACGCGCTGGTGCAGGAGGGCTTTACCATCGGCTTGCCCAGCGGCAACTGACCGATTTTCCTGCTAGGCCACGGCAGCCGGGTCCGCAATCAGGCCCGGCTGTCTCTCGTTGACGACAGCGGCCGACGGTTCTCGCGCGGTGGGTGCGTCGCGGCAACTCTCGACCTAATGCCGCATCAGCAGCGCCTGAGCCTCTTGCGGGCTCCGCGTTGCCGCTCGGGGAAAGGTCAGCGGCTTCTGTCGGCCGCGGAGCGGAATTGGCGATCATGCGGGTCGTGGGCCGAAATCCCTATGAAGCCCGCTTTTCAATGACCGCAAACGGGCTGAGGCCCAGCCAGACCTGCATGGATGACGCGATGGAACGGGCGCCTGAGAACTCGATCTTCCGGCGCTCGCGGTCGACCGTCGTCAGGCCCATCCAGATCGCCGTCATGGTCCGAAGATCGGTCGTGACATAGAGATCGACGTCGAAACCGGGGTCGGACCAGCAGAGATCGACCTCGCCCGCGGGTTCGATGACGAGCCACCAGTGGCTTTTGGTCGAGGGGAGATCCGAGTACAGAAACTGGATGACCGTTCTGGTTTTGGGAAGTGGCTCCGGGTTCAGGTTCCGGCGCATGTCCCACATCAGCAGGGACGGATCGAGGTTCTTGAGAGATAACTCCGACTCGACCCACTTCTGACCCCAGATGCCCATCGCCTCTACCACCGGCCCGATATCGCGTCCCGCCTCGGTCAGATGATATTCGAAGACGCCCTTCTCGGATTGCAACGCGCGGCGCTGAACTATCCCGGACTGTTCCAACTCCTTGAGACGTTGCGATAAAAGTGTCGGAGACATCTTCGGGACGCCGCGCCGAAGATCGTTGAAACGGGTCGATCCCGCCATCAGCTCGCGCATCAGGACCATCGTCCAGCGCGTGCAAAGAACCTCCGCAGCCATCGCGAGAGGGCAGAACTGTTTGTAGCCGCCTTGTGCCATCGGGGCGCTCCGAATGAATGGTCGCCACAATAGTCCTTCGGTCGGCAGGCGAATAGTACAGAACCTGTACCACCTGATACAGACGCGTGACTGGAGCGGCGGGCGGGCCCTCCGGTACACCCATCTCCTCGGCAATCCGGCGCCCGCGGGGCCCGACAGATGGAGAAGCGACATGAGTGCCTATCTGATTGCAGACATCAAAGTGACCAATGACGGATGGGTGCCGGGCTACGCGGCGTCGGTCCACGACCTGGTGGCCAAGCACGGCGGGAAATACCTGTCGCGCAGCGGCAACGTGAAAACCCTCGAGGGCCACCCCCTCGACACCACGCTGATCGCGGTGATGGAGTTTCCCTCGGAGGAGGCGGCCGAGGCCTTCGTCTCCGATCCGGACTACGCCCCTTTCGTCTCCGCTCGACAGGGTGGCAGCGAGAGCCGCTTCCAGCTCATCGACGACACCGATCTCGCGGGAACCATCCCCTATCTGCGCAAGGGCTGACACCCGGGCTGGTGCGACGCGCTCAACGCCGCGCCAGCCATGACCATCGCTCTCGAAGCAATCACCCTCAATGGAGAATGTCATGAGCATGTCTCGCTGGACGGGCGGCCTCGTGCTGCTCGGTTTCTGTGCCGCCAGTGCCGTCTCGGCGGCGCAGATCGCTGGAAACCCCCTGGCCGCCAACGTGCGGCAGGCCAACGACCGCTTCGCCGACGTGGCTGTCGCCACGTCCGAGGGCTACGCGCCGATCCCCTGTGTATCCGGCGTGGACGGCGGCGCCATGGGTATCCACTACGTCAACGAGACGTACCTGAAGGACGACGCGATCGATCTCGCGCATCCCGAGGCGGTGATGTACGAGCCGTCGGCCGACGGCAAGCTGAAGCTCATCGCGGTCGAGTACATTACGAGCAAGGGTCCGGCCGAGCTTCAGGGTCACCTGTTCGCTTTCAATGGGGCCCCCAACCGCTATGGACTCGGTGCCTTCTACGAGTTGCATGTCTGGGCCTGGAAAAAGAATCCGTCGGGTATGTTCGCGGACATGAATCCGAACGTGTCCTGCGACGCGGTGGCCGGAAGCATGTAGCCGTCACGATACCGGAGTGCCCGGCCGATGCGCTTCCGGCTTCTGGCGGATGATAGCATCGGCCGTCGGCGCTCGACTGCCCAGGGCTGGTGACACTGTCGATGCGAGGCCACGCCAAGGCAACGGCATGGTCCGGGCGGCGGCCCGAAATCGAGGGTGGGGAAAGGGTCAGTTCCGGCCGAAGAGGCCCTGCAGGACGTTCTGCACCACGGTGCGGACCGCGGTCTGGACGCTTTCCACCGGGCGGGGAAGTCCAGGGTTGGCGGCGACGCGGGCGGTCGGGACGCGCTCGGGCAGCGGGCGGACCGGCAGGCCGTCCTCGACGCGGGCCATGGTCTCGCGCCAGATCTCGGCGGGCAGGCCGCCGCCGGTGGTGCCGGTGAGCGGCGTGTTGTTGTCGTAGCCCATCCAGACGCCGATGACATAGTCGGCGGTGAAGCCCACGAACCAGGCGTCGCGCGCGGCCTGGGTGGTGCCGGTCTTGCCGGCGGCCGGGCGGCCGTCGGGCAGGCCGGCGCGGGCGCCGGTGCCGTGGTCGATGACCTGGGACATCATCCAGACCAGCTCGCCCGCCGCCTTCTCGTCGATCACCCGCACCCGCGGGCCGGGGCCGCCCTTCATCAGCGGCGCGCCGTCGGACTTGCGCCGCAGCTCGGTCAGCCCGTAGGGGGTGATCCGCACCCCCTGGGCCAGGAAGCCGGCGTAGGCGCCGGTCATCTCCAGGAGCGTCGCCTCGGACACGCCGAGCGCCAGCGCCGGGCCGTCGGCGATCGGGCCGCTCATGCCGAAGTCCTGGGCGACCGCGCGCACCCGCTCGCGCCCCGTCGCCTCGGAGACGCGCACGGTGGCGGTGTTGACCGACTGGGCCAGCGCCTCGGTCAGGTTGATCTGTCCGCGATAGGTGCGCGAGTAGTTCTCCGGCGACCACTCGCCGGAGCCGGGGATGTAGAGCGAGAGCGGCGCGTCGAGCACCGGGTCGTAAGGGCTGGCGCCGGCCTGCAGCGCCGCGGCGAAGACGAAGGGCTTGAACAGCGATCCGGTCTGCCGCCGCGCCTGGGTGGCGCGGTTGAACTGGCCCTCGCCGGCGCCGAGGTCGCGGCCGCCGATCATCGCCCGCACCGCCCCGTCCGGCGACATCACCACCACCGCCGCCTGCACGTCGGACCCCGCCTTCAGCTTTTCCTCGAAGACCGCCGACATCGCCGCCTCGGCGGCGCGCTGCACCCGGGGATCGAAGGTGGTCAGGACCTGCACGTCCTCGGTGGTCCTGCGGGTGAGGAATTCGGGGCCGGAGGACATCACCCAGTCGGCGAACGACCCGCCGGCGCGCGCCGCCGCCGCCGCCGACAGGACGGCCGGGTGGCGCCGCGCCTCCTCGGCCTGGGCGTGGGTGAGATAGCCCTGGTCCTCCATCAGCCCGACGATGATCGTCGCGCGCTCCTGGGCGCGGGCGAGATCGCTGGTCGGCGCGAAGCGCGAGGGCGCGCGCAGGAGGCCGGCCAGCATCGCCGCCTCGGCCGGGTTCACCTCGGCCGCCGACTTGCCGAAGTACCGCTCCGCGGCGGCCTCGAAGCCAGTGGCGCCGACTGCCGAGGTAGGCCCGGTTGAGATAAATCGACAGGATCTCGTTCTTGGAGAACTTCCACTCCAGCGCCAGCGCCGCCGGGATTTCCTTGATCTTGCGCTCGAGCGTGCGGGTGTTGTCGAACCACACCAGCTTGGCCACCTGCTGGGTGATCGAGGACCCGCCCTGCACGGTCTGGCCGGCCTTGAGGTTGACCACGAGCGCCCGCAGCGTGCCCTGCAGGTCGACGCCGAAGTGCCAGTAGAAGCGGCGATCCTCGGTGGCGATGACGGCGTTGACCAGGTGCGGCGAGACCCGCTCGGCGGTGGTCAGGCCGAGCTGCTGGCCGCGCCAGGCGAAGGTTTCGCCGGCGGTGTCGACCAGCGTCACCGAGCCGCCCTCGCGCGGGTCGAGCAGCGCATCGATGTCGGGGATCTGGCTGGCGTAGTAGGCGGTGGCGATGGCGAGCACCGCTGCGCCGACGATCGCCGCCCGAAGCCCGATCCACCAGAACAGCCGCAGCGTCCCGCCGACCGCGCCACGGATCATCCGCCTGATCAGGCCCGGCCGGGCCTTCCTGCGTCGTTTGCCTGTCTGGGCCATGCCCTGTTCGTTCTGCTCTCGTTTCCCCGGAGTTTACGCGGATCCCCGGCAGATCGCCAGACCCCATAGCCGTGGTGAAACCGCCGTTGCGGGAGTTGCTGACTGCCTAGTGGAGAGGCAGCCGGTAAGGATTTGGTAACTGATGCCCACAAATTGGGCATTACGCGAGACCGCCGAGCGGTCGCCGCGTAGATTACGTTGATATATCAGATGTTTGGGGTATGCCTCATCGATTGGCACGAAACCTGCATGACCATACTAGGCGCGGCTCGCGTCACGGAAAGCAACGACGAGGAACTTCATGAAATTGATCATCGCCGTGATCAAGCCGTTCAAGCTGGAGGAGGTCCGCGAGGCGCTGACCGCCCTCGGCGTCCAGGGCTTGATGGTGTCGGAGGTGAAGGGCTACGGGCGACAGTCGGGCCACACCGAGATCTATCGTGGCGCCGAGTACGTGGTGAACTTCGTACCGAAAGTGAAGCTCGAGCTGGTGGTCACCGATGCGGCGGCTCCGCAGGTGGTCGAGACGCTCGCCGCCACCGCCAAGACCGGCAAGATCGGCGACGGCAAGGTCTTCGTCCTCAACGTCGAGCAGGCCCTGCGGGTTCGCACGGGCGAGTCCGGCGAAGAAGCCCTGTGACCGGCCCTCGAAACACAATGCAAGGAAATCACTCCATGAGACTGTTCAACAAGCTGCACTGGCTTGCATTGGCCGCTGCGGCCGGGGCCGTCGCGTCCGGTCAGGCGTTCGCCCAGGAGGCAATGGACGCTGCCCCGGACCAGGCCGCCGAGGTCGTGGCCGAGGTCGTCTCGAACCTCGATAGCGGCGACACCGCCTGGATGCTGACCTCGTCGCTCCTCGTGCTCTTCATGATCGTGCCGGGGCTGGCCCTCTTCTATGGCGGGCTGGTGCGCACGAAGAACATGCTTTCCGTGCTGATGCAGTGCACGGTCATCGCGTCGCTCGTCATGGTCATCTACGTGCTCTACGGCTACTCGATGTCGTTCGGCGGCTCGGAGAGCGCCTACTGGGGCGGGCTAAGCAAGGCCTTCCTGGCAGGAATCACGCCGGACTCGGAGTCGGGACGATTCCGGAACTGGTCTTCGTGGCCTTCCAGATGACCTTCGCCTGCATCACGCCGGCGCTGATCGTCGGCGGCTTCGCCGAGCGGATGAAGTTCTCGGCGGTCGTGCTGTTCGTGATCCTCTGGGTCACGCTGGTCTACTTCCCGATCGCGCACATGGCGTGGGATCCGAGCGGTCTCTACTTCCTGTGGGGCGCCTACGACTTCGCCGGCGGCACCGTGGTCCACATCAACGCCGGTATCGCGGCGCTGGTGGGCGCGATGCTGATCGGGCCGCGCATCGGCTACAAGAAGGAGATCATGGCGCCGCACTCGATGACGCTGACCATGGTCGGGGCCGCGATCCTGTGGGTCGGCTGGTTCGGCTTCAACGCCGGTTCGGCGCTTTCGGCCGGCGGCGGTGCTGCGCTCGCGATGATGAACACCTTCGTGGCGACGGCGGGGGCGGTGCTCTCCTGGTCGGCGCTGGAGGCCATCTTCCGCGGCAAGGCGTCGATGCTGGGCGCGGCCTCGGGGATGGTCGCGGGTCTGGTGGCGGTCACGCCGGCGGCAGGCTTCGTCGGGCCGGTAGGCGCCATCGTCCTCGGCGTCATCGCTTCGGCCATCTGCTACTTCTTCGTGCAGGTGGTGAAGGAGCACTTCGGCTATGACGACAGCCTGGACGTCTTCGGCGTCCATGGCATCGGCGGCATCGTCGGGGCGATCGGCACCGGCTTTCTCGCCTCCACGGCGTTCGGCGGCGTCGGCTATCCGGACGGCGTGACCATGGGCGCGCAGGTCATCACCCAGGTCAAGGCGGTCTGCGTCACCATCGTCTGGTGCGGCGTGCTGTCCTTCATCCTCTACAAGCTCGTCGACCTGATCGTCGGCCTGCGGGTGGCGCCCGAGATCGAGCGCGAGGGCCTGGACCTGGCGGAGCACGGCGAGCGCGCCTACGCCTACTGACGCGAGCCAGCGGGCGCCCGCGTGTGGCGCCCGCGACGGGCGCGGCCCTGATGGCCGCGCCCTCCGGTCCCCGAACGGGGCGAAATCTGCACAGCAGAGAGGAAGACGCCGATGAAGCTCATCATCGCGGTGATCAAGCCGTTCAAGCTCGAGGAGGTGCGCGAGGCGCTGACCGCAGCCGGTGTGCAGGGCCTGATGGTTTCCGAAGTCAGGGGATATGGCCGGCAGGCCGGTCATACCGAGATCTATCGCGGGGCCGAGTATGTGGTGAACTACGTGCCGAAGGTGCGCGTCGAGCTGGTGGTTTCGGATTTGGCGGTTCCGGCCGTTCTGGATGCGATCTCGCATTCGGCGCGGACCGGCAAGATCGGCGACGGCAAGATCTTCGTGCTCGACGTCGAGAGCGCGCTGCGGGTGCGCACGGGCGAGACCGGCGACGCGGCGCTCTGATCCGCTTGCGCCCTGCGGCGCGGCGCGCTAGCAGCGCGATCTTCGGGCAGGGGAGCGCGCGATATGGGGCGTGACTATGGCGAGGTGGCGGGCCGCATCCGCGCGCTCTGCGAGGGCGAGGACGATGCAGTGGCGCTGATGGCGACGGTCGCCTGCGAGCTCTACCACACGTTCGACGGGTTCGACTGGGTCGGCTTCTACCGGGTCGTCGGTCCCGAGCTGCTCAAGATCGGGCCTTATCAGGGCGGCCACGGCTGCCTGGTGATCCCCTTCGCCCGCGGGGTCTGCGGCGCCGCCGCGCGGGAGCGGCGGACGCAGGTGGTCGAGGACGTCGAGGCGTTCGCCGGTCATATCGCCTGCGCGGCCAGCACGCGGTCGGAGATCGTGGTGCCGGTTTTTGTAGCGGGCGGCGAACTGATCGGGGTGCTCGACGTCGACAGCGACACGCCGGGTGCCTTCGATGCGGCGGACGCCGGGTCGCTCGAGGCCCTGCTCGCGGAGGTCTTCGGCCGCCAGGGCCGCGGGATGTGACGGTCTGACGTCGGAAATATCGCTTGATGCGGCGGGGGTGGCGATGAATGGTGCCGCCATGACACGCACCGACACGTTTGCCGCGTGGAGCGAGGTGGCGGCGGGGCTGATCGCCGTTGCGGCGCGGCGGGCGCCGGCCGACCTCGTGATCCGCAACTGCGCCTGGGTCAACGTGCATTCGCGCGAGGTGATCGCTGGTTCCGACATCGCGATCAAGTCGGGCCGCTTCGCCTCGTGCGGGCAGGACGCCAGCGCGATGATCGGGGCGGATACGCGGGTGATCGATGCCGGCGGGCGGTACCTGATCCCGGGGCTGTGCGACGGGCACATGCACGTGGAATCGGGGATGCTCACGGTCAGCCAGTTCGTGCGGGCAGTGATGCCGCACGGCACGACCAGCATGTTCACCGACCCGCACGAGGTGGCGAACGTGCTGGGCCTGGCGGGCGTGCGGCTGATGCACGACGAGGCGATGGTGCAGCCGATCAACGTCTTCACCGAGATGCCGTCCTGCGCGCCGTCGGCGCCGGGGCTGGAGACGCCGGGGGCGGAGATCGGCCCCGAGGACGTGGCCGAGGCGATGGGCTGGCCGGGGATCGTCGGCCTGGGCGAGATGATGAACTACCCTGGCGTGATCGCGGCGGACGCGAAGATGCTCGGCGAGATCGCCGCGACGCAAGCCGCGGGCAAGACCGTGGGCGGGCACTATGCCAGCCCGGATCTCACCGACTTTCCGGCCTATGCCGCCGGGGGGCCCGCGGACGACCACGAGGGAACCCGCGAGGCGGACGCGATCGCGCGGGTGCGCCAGGGGATGCGGGCGATGCTGCGCCTCGGGTCGGCCTGGTACGACGTGAAGGCGCAGATCACCGCGGTGACCGAGAAGGGGCTCGATCCGCGCAACTTCATCCTCTGCACCGACGACTGCCATTCGGGGACGCTGGTGGGCGAGGGTCACATGGACCGGGTGGTGCGGCACGCCATCGACTGCGGGCTGGATCCGCTGGTGGCGCTGCAGATGGCGACGATCAACACCGCGACGCATTTCGGCATGGAGCGCGAACTGGGCTCGATCGCGCCGGGGCGGCGCGCGGACTGCATCCTGACCTCGGACCTGCGGACGCTGCCGATCGAGACGGTGATCGCGCGGGGCGAGGTCGTGGCCGAGGGCGGGCGGTGCCTGGCGGCGCTGCCGGACTTCACCTGGCCGGAGGCGGCGCGGCAGACGGTGAAGATGGGGCGGGAGCTGGCGGCGGCGGATTTTGACATCGCAGCACCCGCCGGGGCCAACCGGGTTCGGGCACGGGTGATCGGCGTGGTGGAGAACCAGGCGCCGACGCGGGCGCTCGAGGCCGATCTCGCGGTGGACGGCGGGCTGGTGGCCATGGATGCGACCGCGGACGTCTGTCAGATCGCGCTGGTCGAGCGGCACCGCGGCACCGGCGGGGTGGTCAACGGCTTCGTCTCGGGCTTCGGCTACGACGTGCCTTGCGCCGTCGCCTCGACGGTGGCGCACGACAGTCACCATATGATCGTGGTCGGGACGTCGAAGGCGGACATGGCGCTGGCCGCGAACCGGCTGGGCGAGGTCGGAGGCGGGGTGACGGTCTGGCGCGAGGGCCGGGAGCTGGCGCTGGTGCGGCTGCCCATTGCCGGGCTGATGTCGGATGCGCCGGCCGAGGAGGTGGCCGGGGCGGCAGAGGAGATGGTGGCGGCGATGGCTGCCTGCGGCTGCCGGCTGAACAACGCCTACATGCAGCACTCGCTGCTGGCGCTCGTGGTGATCCCGTCCCTGCGCATATCCGATCTCGGCCTGATCGACGTCGACCGGTTCGAGCGCACCGACCTCCTGCTGCCGGCGTGACCTCGATGGACCACCGCAACCCCTTGGCGGAACTGCCGCTGATCTCGCCGCCGCAGGCTCCCTACGAGGTCTTCAGCGAGGCCGAGGCGGCGGTGGCGGCGCTGCAGGCACGCTATGCGGAAGCGACGGGGTTCCTGCGCCGGCATTTCGGCGAGGTGATGGCCGGCCGGCGCCCGGAGGGCCGCTACCGCGCCTTCTATCCGCAGGTGAGCGTGACCACCTCGAGCTTCGCCAAGGTCGATTCGCGCCTGTCGTTCGGGCACGTCACGGAGCCTGGCCTCTACGAGACGACGGTGACGCGGCCCGATCTTTTCGAGGGCTACCTGATCCAGCAGCTCGGGCTCTTGATCCAGAACCACGGTATGCCGGTGCGCGTGGGCACTTCGGACACGCCGATCCCGCTGCACTTCGCCATGGGCGAGGATGCGCACGTGGAGGGGTCGATCGAGGACACGCTGCACCGGCCGCTGCGCGATCTCTTCGACGTGCCGGACCTCAACACCACGGACGACCATATCGTCAACGGCAACGTCCGGCTCGCGCCCTCCGGGGCGCGCCCGCTGGCGCCGTTCACCGCCCAGCGCGTCGACTATTCGCTGGCGCGGCTGGCGCACTACACGGCGACGAGTGCATCGCATTTCCAGAACCACGTGCTCTTCACCAACTACCAGTTCTACATGGACGAGTTTGTGGAGTACGCGACCCGCGCGCTTGCCGACCCGGCATCGGGCTACGAGGCCTTCGTGGGTCCGGGCAACTTGGTGACGACCCGCGAGGGGCGGACGGGCGAGGCGACGGGGCGGCTGCCGCAGATGCCGGCCTTCCACCTGATCCGGCCGCGAAGCTCGGGCATCTCCATGGTCAACATCGGGGTGGGGCCGTCGAACGCCAAGACGATCACCGACCATATCGCGGTGCTGCGGCCGCACGTCTGGCTGATGGTGGGGCATTGTGCGGGCTTGAGAAATTCGCAGTCGCTGGGAGACTACGTGCTGGCGCATGCCTACATGCGCGAGGACCACGTGCTCGACGACGACCTGCCGGTCTGGGTGCCGATCCCGCCGCTGGCCGAGGTGCAGCAGGCGCTGGAGAACGCGGTGGCCGAGGTGACCGGGCTCGCCGGCTACGAGCTGAAGAAGATCATGCGCACCGGCACCGTCGCCACCATCGACAACCGCAACTGGGAGCTGGTCGACCAGCGCGGGCCGGTGGCGCGCCTCAGCCAGGCGCGGGCGATCGCGCTCGACATGGAGAGCGCAACGATCGCGGCGAACGGCTTCCGCTTCCGCGTGCCCTACGGGACGCTTCTGTGTGTCAGCGACAAGCCGCTGCATGGCGAGCTGAAGCTGCCGGGGATGGCGACCGATTTCTACAAGCGGCAGGTGGCACAGCACCTGCGCATCGGCATTCGTGCCATGGAAGCCCTGCGGGACATGCCGCTGGAGAAGCTCCACTCGCGCAAGCTGCGCAGCTTCGACGAGACCGCCTTCCTGTGAGGGCGATCTAGTTTGCGGCGAAACCTTTCTGCAACACTCTCGCTGTGATTGCGCGAACCCCAATAAAACTTGGGGTTCGGGCGCAATCTGCAATTGAGTTTCTGTCGTCGAGAGGGTTTAGTGCCGCCTGCCGGGCGATACCCCGCCGGCAGCATCGATCCGGACGACAGGAAACGCTTAATGACACAAAAGCCGATGACGAAGACGCAACTGGTCGCCGCAATCGCCGAAGGCGCCGCTCTCGACAAGGCGAGCGCCAACCGTGCGCTGGAGGCTCTGACCGAGGTGGTGACCAAGGAGGTCGCCCATGGCGGCGCCGTCACACTGCCCGGCCTCGGCAAGTTCGCCTGCCGCGCCCGCCCCGAGCGTATCGTGCGCAATCCCTCGACCGGCGAGCAGATGAAGAAGCCTGCCGATCGCGTCGCCAAGGTCACCATCGCCAAGCAGCTCAAGGACGTTATCAACGCCTGATCCCGCACTGGGGTCACGAGGGAACGGGCCGCACGTCGTGCGGCCTGTTTCTTTTTCAGTCACACGCGCCCATCTGGTCGGCGACGTGAGCGGCGCTCCGCCTCAGGGCGGTGCCGCGGCATGGCGGCAGATTGACAAGCCTCCCGGGGGGAACGAGGTTTCCCGCCGATTGCGAAAGCCGGGCACCTTCCGGCGCCAGGCAGAGGAAGCCAGTGCACTATGCTCTCGCCGTCAGGATGGCGGCTTCGGACCCGCTCGTGGAAGTGCTCGTCGGCACGGTCGGACTTATCGTGATCGTCTTCGTGCATGGCGCCGGCATCCGCTCCATCAGCCGTCATTTCAGCCAGCGATGGGTGCTCGTGACCTCGGCCACGCCGCGGTGGCGGGTGAACCTGCTGCTGGCGGGAACCATCGGCGCGCTGTGCGTGGTCCATTTCATCGAGACCCTGCTCTGGGCTATCCCGATCAGCGCCACGGGCATGATCCCCGAGATGCGCAACAGCTACTACTTCGTGCTGGAGAACTACACCACGCTCGGCACCGGCGACGTCACGCTTCCTGCCCAGTGGCGGCTGATCGGACCGATCATCGCCATGTCCGGGCTTTTCACCTTCAGCTGGACGGCAGGCGTGCTGGTCAACGTGATGAACGAGTTCGGCAAGCTGGACCGGACCCGCGCCCGCGACGAGAACGCCCATTCCGGCGACCAGTCCGACCCTCCGTTCTGACCCCGGTTCAGCGCCAGAGGAGGCCGGACTGACGGCCGCCCCACGGACCGACGACCACGTTCTGCTCGGCGAGCTCGTTCCTCGCGGTCTGGCTTCCACTGCGGGCACGGTCGATCAGCACCGCGCCATCTTCGGGGGCTTCGGCGGAGGCGCTCGCCATCACGTCGCGCATGTGGACGAAGCCGTAGGCCTGTTCGGTCAGATCGGCGGCGTCATAGCTCGCCTGCCCGAGACCGACGTAGTGGCGGACGCTGCCGTTCCGCCGCAGCCGGCGCTCGAAGAAGGCGCAGGCGATCAGGCATTCGTCGGCCAGCGCGCGGATCACGTCGCGCGGGGCGCCGGCATCCATGGCCTGGGTGACGCGCACGGTCAGGAGGTCGACGGCGATCTGGGCGCCGATGAAGCGGGCGAAGGTGAAGGTGAGGTAGGCTTCGAGCGTGGTGCTCAGCGGAATGCCCGCCTTCTCGATCCCGCCCTTGACGAAGTCGGCGGCGATGCCGAGCGTGGCGGCGTTCATCGCCGTCTGGCCTTGCGGGCGGGTTTTTGCGTGCTCCAAGCGGCGCGCTCGACCATGGTTACCTCAAGCGGGTACTTCCACCTTGCGACAATAGACGGCAGATCTTAACCGTTCCTGATCGGGATAGGTTCCGCCACCAAGCAGCAATGTGTTGCGGCGGCGATGAAAAAAAGGGATGGAGCAGCGGCTGCGTGGCCCAGAGATCGAAAGAGGAAATCGTGCGTTCAACCATGAGCCCGCAAAGTGCCTGCCGTCATGTGATCATAGCATGAAACCGATGGAAAACCAAAGGCTTTGCGGCAGCGTGTGATGACGGAGACGGAACTCAAGATCTGGCTCGATGCGGCCGCCCTCGCGCGGCTGAAGCGGCATCCGGCGCTGGCGGAGCGGCGGCGTGCCGAGCGCAGGATCGAGACGCTGGTTTCGGTATATTACGACACGCCCGGGCAGGCGCTGGCCGCGGCGGGGGTCTCGCTGCGACTGCGGCGGGTCGGGCGCCGCTGGGTGGAGACGATCAAGCGGCGCGACGGGCAGGGCGCGGCCAACGGGCTGTTCTCGCACCTTGAGCGCGAGTTCCCCGCGCCCGGCGGGCGGCTGATCCTGAGCGGTCCCGATCCCGACGGGGCGATCGGCGCGGTGCGCGCGGCGGCGGGCGACGCGCCGCTGGCGCCGGTCTTCGAGACGCGGGTGCGCCGGATCGTCGAGCGCCTCGAGCCACCGGGCGGGGGTGAGGTTGAGGTCGCCCTCGACGAGGGAGAGATTCGCGCCGGCGAGGCGCGGGCGCCCATCCTGGAGGCCGAGTTCGAGCTGGTATCCGGCGAGGTCGGCGTGCTTTTCGCCCTGGCGCGGCTGCTCTTCCCGACCGGTCCGGTGCGCTTTGCGCCGACGAACAAGGCCGCGCGCGGGTATCGCCTGGCACGGACCGGCGAGGCCGATGCGCCGCGGGGGCCGCGCAGCGCCGGCACGCCGCAGTTCGAGGAGGACGCGACGGTGGAGACCGTGGCGCGCGACGTCCTGCGCGACTGCCTCGGCCAGATCGCCGCCAACATGGTCGTGGTGGCCGACAGCGCCGTCGTCGAGGGGCCGCATCAGCTGCGGGTCGGCCTGCGCCGGCTGCGCACGGCACTCTCGGTTTTCGGGCCGAGTCTCGGCGAGGCGGCCATGGCGCCGATCTCCGAGGCCGCCAAGCAGCTCGGGCAGGTCGCGGGCGAGCTGCGCGATGCGGACGTGCTGATGAGCGAGGTGGTGGCGGGCGCCGCCCGCCTCGGGCTGGACGCGCCGGCGCGCGGCGCGCTCGACGCGGCGCTCGAAGCGCGCCGCGACCGGGTGCGCGCCCGTGTCCGCGCCGCGCTGGTCGCGCCGGAAGCCACCGGCTTTCTGTTCGATCTCGGGGCGTTCATCGAGGGCCGCGGCTGGCTGGTGGGGCAGGACTATTCCCAGACCGCGCGCCTCGCGGCCCGGATCGGCGAGGTGGCGCCGGGGATCCTCGGCAAGCGCCACCGCAAGGCGATGAAGCTCGGGCGCAAGGTGCGCGAGCTCGACTCCGCCGGTCTGCATGAGCTGCGCAAGGAATTGAAGAAGCTGCGCTACACCGTGGACATGCTGGGGCCGCTCTACGAAGGCGGGCGGATGCGGGGCTATCTGCGGACGCTGAAGGATCTGCAGGACAGCTTCGGCAGCATGAACGACGCGGTGATGGCTGGCGAGGAGCTGACAGGGCCGGACGCGCCGGCTCCGGCCGACCCCGCGGCACAGCGCGGCATCGGCTGGACTCTGGGCACGCTGGCGGTGCAGGTGGCCGACGACCGCCCCAGGCTCTTCGAGCACTGGGACCGCCTGGCCCGCGAGAAGCCCTTCTGGGGCTGAGAACTCGCGGGCCGTCGGCGCCGGCTCAGCCGCGGTAGGGCTGGCCTGCCTTTTCCATGATGGCGGTATAGTCCTTGAGGATCTGCACCACCTTGGCCTTGCGCTCGCTCTCGGCGGCGACTTCGTCCCAGAATTTCAGCGCCGCCGCCTCGACGGTCGCCCATTCCTCGGCAGGAATCGTGGTCAGCTCGAGCTTGCCGCCGGTGCGGTAGTGCGCCTCGCCCCACCAGTACCAGTGCTGGCGGAAGTAGTTGGAGCTGTCCATCGAGAGCAGGTAGAGGGTCTTGAGGTGCTCCGGCACCTCGGCCCAGCGCTCGCTGTTGACGAAGTAGCTGCCGATCCAGCCGCCGTTGATGTTGTTGGTCAGGTAGTACTTCATCACGTTCGACCAGCCGACGCTGTGGATCTCGGTCGAGCCGCTCCACCAGACGCCGTCGAGCTCGCCGGTCTGCATCGCCACCTCGACGTCCTCGTAGGGCAGGGTGACCGATACGACGCCGAACTGGCTGAGGAAGCGCCCGGCGGTGGGGAAGGTATAGACCCGCTTGCCCTGCAGGTCGGCGAGGCTCTTGATCGGCACGGTCGTGCCGAGGTTGCAGGGATCCCAGGCGCCGGCGCCGAGCCAGGTGACGCCGGTGTCGGCATAGGCCTCCTCCCAGATCTCCTTAAGCCCGTAGTTGGCGAAGAGCGCCGGCACGTCGAGGCTGAAGCGGGTGGCGAACGGAAAATAGGCGGCGAAGATCGCCACATCGGCCGGCGAGCCCATGGAGTTGTCGTCGGACTGTGCCGCGTCGAGGGTGCCGTTCTGCACGGCGCGGAACAGCTCGCCCTGCGGCACCAGTTGGTCGGAGGTGTAGAGCTCGATTTCCATCTCGCCGTTCGCCGCCTTGTTGAAGGCGTCGATCGAAGGCTGGATGACGTAGGGTGCCAGCGGCGAGCCGGCATAGGTCTGCAGCCGCCACTTTATCGGCGTCTGCGCCTTGACGTAAGGCGCCGCCAGCGTCGAGGCGCCTACCGCCCCGGCCCCGGCAAGGCCTGCCTTCTTCAGGAATGTGCGTCGGTTGGTCATGGTCAGTCTCCCTGTCTTCTTCTTGGTGGTCAACGAAGGCTCACATGCTCGGGTAGCCAGAGCGCGATCTCGGGGAAGGCGATGATGACGGCGAGGCACAGGATCATGATGCCAACGAAGGGGACGATCGAGCGATAGATGTCCGGCAGCGTGATCTCGGGGGGCGCCATGGCGCGCATCAGGAACAGGTTGTAGCCAAACGGCGGCGTGATGTAGGCGATCTGGCAGGTGATGGTGTAGAGCACCCCGTACCAGACCGGGTTGAACCCCAGGCTCACCGCCAGCGGCACGTAGAGCGGTGCCACGATCACCAGCATCGCCGTGTCGTCGAGAAAGACCCCCATGATCAGGAATGAGACCTGCATCATGACGAGCACCTGCCACGGGCTAAGGTCCCACCCTTCGATGAAGAGCCGTGCCAGCGCCCGCCCGGCGCCGAGCCCGTCAAAGACCGCGCTGAAGCAGAGCGCCGCCATGATGATCCAGAGGAACATCGCGCTGATGCCGAGGGTCTGGCGCACCGTCGATTGCAGCATAGGCCAGTCGAGGCGCCCGCGCCACCAGGCCGCCACCGTGGCTGCCAGTGCGCCCACCGCGCTCGATTCCGTGAGGTTGGTGATGCCCATCAGGAACAGGCCGGTCATCGAGAAGAAGATCAGGAACGGCGTGATGCCGGCACGCAGCAGGCGCAGCTTTTCCCCGAGCGGCACGTTGCGCTCCTCCTCCGGCAGCGCCGGCCCGAGGTGCGGCTGCAGCCGGCAGCGGACGTAGATGTAGACGATGAACATCGCCGCCATCAGCAGGCCGGGGAAGACGCCGGCGAGCCAGAGCTGGCCGACCGGCTGGCGCGCGATCATTGCGTAGAGCACCAGGACCACCGAAGGCGGCACGAGGATGCCGAGCGTCGAGCCACCCTGCACGACGCCGGTCACCATGATCTTGTCGTAGCCGCGCTTGAGCAGTTCCGGCAGCGCCACGGTGGCTCCGATCGCCATGCCGGCTACCGAGAGCCCGTTGATCGCCGAGATCACCACCATCAGCGCGATGGTGCCGATGGCGAGCCCGCCGCGCACCGGCCCGAACCAGACATGGAAGGTCCTGTACAGGTCGTCCGAGATGCCGCTCTCGGCGAAGACGTAGCCGATGTAGATGAAGATCGGCACGGTCAGCAGCGGATACCAGTTCATCAGGGTGATCGCCTGATTGAACGGCAGCTCCTCTCCGCCCTTGCCCCAGAGCAGGAGCGCCGCCACCGAGCCGACGAAGCCGATGGCGCCGAAGACCCGCTGCCCGGTGAGGAGCAGCACCAGCATTGTCGCGAACATGACGACGGCGATCATCGCCGGGGTCATTCGAGCTCCACCCGCGCACCCGGGCGAGGTCGCGGCAGAAGATGGCAATGGTCTGCAGCAGCATGAGCAAGAGACCGAAGGTCATGATGATCTTGATCGGCGCCATCGGCGGCCGCCAGCTGGTGGCGGCGGTCTGCCCGTATTCGATCGCGTAGCGGGTCGATGAGAATGCGCCGATCAGCATCACAACAAGGTAGGTGACGAGGCAGACGGCGGTGATGGTGTCGGCGAAGGCGCGGCCCCGCTGCGACCAGCGGGCATAGAGCAGGTCCATTCGCACGTGGCTGTCGGTCTGCATGGTGTAGGCGCCGCCGAGGAGGTAGTAGCTCGCCAGCAGGAACTGCGACATCTCCACCGACCACATCGGCGGGCGGTTGAAGCCGGTGCGCATGAGGGCGGAATAGAGCAGCACGCCGATCATGGCGAAGACGAGATACATCGCGATGTGGCCGAAGAAGCGGCTGATGCCTTCGACCCAGCGAACGTAGAAGACCGACCGCCCTAGGCAAAGCCGCCCGCCCGGCATGTCGCCGGGCGCAGGCTGTACCCGCTGGAACGTGCTTGGCCAAAGCCGATTTTCCCGCTGTTCGTCCGCGATCCTTTGCGGAACCTCCCGGCCAGTCAAGCATTTTCCGCGCCGCGCCGGGGCCTCGGTCCGCCCGCCACGGGTTGAGCGCCTCGCGGCCGGTCTGATCGGCATGGTTTGCCGGGGATGGTGCCGCAGCGGCGACGATGCTAACGCCGGCGGCAAAAACGCGGTAGGGAGGTCGCCATGAAACGCTCGCAGGTCAACGACATCATCCGTGCGGGGGACGACTTCATCCGCTCGTTCGGGTTCATCCTGCCGCCCTTCGCCTACTGGTCCCCCGGCCAGATGCGCGACCGGGTCTCGCAGATCGGCGGCATACGTCGGCGCGCGGCTGGGCTGGGACATCACCGACTACGGCCAGGGCAAGTACGACGAGCTCGGCCTGTTCCTGTTCACCGTGCGCAACGGGTCGGAGGAGGACCTGCGGCGCGGCAGCGGCATGTGCTATGCCGAGAAGATCATGATCACCCGGCAGGACCAGGTCTCGCCGCTGCACCGGCACGTGGTGAAGGCCGAGGACATCATCAACCGCGGCGGCGGGGTGCTGGCGCTCAAGCTCTACAACTCCGACGCCGAGGGCAACGTCGACCAGGAGACCGAGGTGGAGGTGGCGACCGACGGCCTGCTGCGGCGGCAGGATGCGGGCGCGATCCTGCGGCTGCACCCCGGCGAGAGCGTGACGCTGCTGCCCGGCAACTGGCACGCCTTCTGGGGCGAAGGCGGCGATGTCCTGGTCGGCGAGGTCTCGACCGTCAACAACGACCTCACCGACAATATCTTCGCCGATCCGATCGGGCGTTTCGCCGAGATCGAGGAGGACGAGGACCCGCTGCACCTTCTGGTCTCCGACTATCCGAAGTGGTTCGGCTGAAGCCGCGGAGGCGCCGGTGAGCGAGGCGGACAAGGTCTTTGCGGGGTCGGTCCCCGAGTTCTACGACACCTGGATGGTGCCGCTGATCTTCGAGGGCTTCGCGGCAGACCTGGCGCGGCGGGTGGCGGCGGCGACGCCGCAGGCGGTGCTGGAGACCGCCGCCGGCAGCGGGGCGCTGACCCGGGCGCTCGCGCCGCTGCTCGGGCCCGGGGCGGCCTACGTGGCGAGCGACCTCAACCAGCCGATGCTGGACCGCGCGGCGTCGCGGCAGGGGCCTGACCCGCGGATCACCTGGCTTCAGGCCGACGCGCATGGCGCTGCCCTTCGCCGACGGCAGCTTCGACGCGGTCGCGTGCCAGTTCGGGGTGATGTTCTTTCCCGACCGGGTCGCGGGCTTTCGCGAGGCGCGGCGCGTGCTCAGGCCCGGGGCCGCGTTCTACTTCAACACCTGGGACGCGATCGAGGCGAACACCTTCGCCATGCTGGTGACCGAGGCGGCCGGGGCGGCCTTTCCGGCTGATCCGCCGCGGTTCCTGGCCCGCACCCCGCACGGCTACCACGACGTCGGGCGGGTCCGCGCGGACTTGCTGGCCGCGGGCTTCGGGCGGGTGGAGATCGAGACGATCGCCATGACCAGCGTCGCGGCCTCGGCGCGAGACGCCGCCAAGGCTTATTGCCAGGGCACGCCCCTGCGCGCCGAGATCGAGTTGCGCGGCCCGGGCCGGCTGGAGGAGATCACCGACCGCGCCGCGGCGGCCATCGCGGCGGCCTGCGGTGACGGTGCGGTCTCGGGCCGGATCCAGGGACACGTGGTCTCTGCGCGGGCCTAACCGCGGGCGGGGCTGCTCGGGGCGCTATGCCAGGAGGGTACGCGCGGCGCATACCCACGAAAAGAAAAGGGGCCGGCGCTAACGCCGGCCCCTGGTCCGCTTCCGGCTTCGGTCGGCTAGTTTCGGTTCCCGAAGAGCGAGAGCAGCATCATGAACATGTTGATGAAGTCGAGGTAGAGCGACAGCGCGCCGAGGATGGCCGCCTTGCCGATGAAGTCCTCGCCCTCGGCTGCCCGGAGCTGCAGGTAGGTGTTCTTGATCCGCTGCGTGTCGTAGGCGGTGAGGCCCGCGAAAATCAGCACGCCGATCGCCGACACGGCGAACGAGAGACCGGGCGAAGCGAGCCAGATGTTGACTAGCATCGCCAGGATCGAGGCCGATCACGCCCATGATCAGGAACGACCCCCAGGCGGAGATGTCCTTCTTGGTGGTGTAGCCCCAGAGGCTCAGCCCGGCGAAGGCGATCGCGGTGATCAGGAACACCTGCGCGATCGATGCGGTGGTGAAGACCAGGAAGATCGAGCTGATCGACACGCCCATCACCGCGGCGAAGGCGTAGAAGGCCACCTGCGCGGTCGCGGCCGACATGCGGTTGATGCCGGCGCTGAGGCCGAACACGAAGGCGAGCGGGGCGAGCATGACCACCCACTTGAGCGGCGAGGCGAAGATCGCGGCGCCGAACGAGGTGAGATACTGATCCGGGGAGATCTGATAGGCCGTGGGCTCGGTCGAGACGGCAAGCCCGGCGACGGCCCATGCCGCAAGCGCGGTGATGAGCATGCCTACCGACATGGTCCCGTAGACCCGGTTCATGTGCGAGCGCAGACCTTCGTCGATCTGCGCGGTGCGGACGCCGGCGCCAGCCTGGCGAACAGTGCCGTATTCGGCCATGGATTCCCTCCGTTAACCCTCTGGCCCCGCAGCCGAAGGCTCGGGGTTCGTTGCGAATATCGGGAATGCCGGGCCGGTTTTCAACCGGTCGGCGTCGCCCATCTCGGAGATATTATGACCAGAGTTCCGGCATTTGTCACCCGCCTCGGCCCGCCGTTGGGTAACGCCCGCGTCACTCGCGCGCCCGAAGCGTGGCGGCGGGCCGTGCAGCCAGCGGCCGGAGCGCGAAGGCAAGGCCGGCGAGGAGGCTGAGGAGCGCCCCTCCGGCGACGACGGCGAGGGCGGTTTCCGGCTCGAAGCGGAAGTCCGTGTCCATCACCGATGTCGTGACCCACCAGCCGGCGACACCCCCCGCCGCCACCGCCACGAGACCCGCCGCTGCGCCGATCAGCGCCGAGCGAAGGGCCAAGCTGGCAAGAATCTGCCCACGGCTGGCGCCGAGGGTCTTCAGCACTGCCGCCTCGAACACCCGCGCCCGTTCGCCGGCGGCGGCGGCGCCGATCAGCACGGCGAGCCCGGTGAGGAGCGTCGCTGCCGAGGCCCAGCGGGTGGCAGCGGCGATCTGGTCGAGCGCTTCGCTTGCGCGGCCGATGGCGTCGCGCACGCCCACGGCGGTGACGTTGGGATAAGCCTCCGCCTCGGCGCGGAGCAGCGGCGCCTCGGCAGCGGGGCTGGCGTAGACGGTGGCGATGTGGGTGTGCGGGGCGTCGGCCAGCGCCGCGGGATCGAGCAGGATGAGGAAGTTTATCCCCATGGTCTCGAAGCGCACCTCGCGGAAGCTCGCGATGGTGGCGGTGATGTCGCGGCCGAGGATGTTCAGCGTCAGGGTGTCGCCAAGCTTCAGCCCGAGTTCGCGGCCTTCCTCGGCGGCGAAGCTGACCAATGGCGGGCCGGTGTAGTCCTCGGGCCACCATTCGCCTTCGGTGATGACGGTCCCGTCGGGCGGGCGGGCCGCATAGGTGACCCCGCGGTCGCTGTTCAGCGCCCAGTGCGGGCCTGCGACCTCGCCGGCGGGGCGGCCGTTGATGCCGGTGACGAGGCCGCGTAGCATCGGGGCGGTGTCGACGTCCGTTACGCCGTGGGTGGCGTGGGCGCGTGCCAGGAAGCCGTCGAGCTGGTCGTTCTGGATGTCGACGAAGAAGAAGGCCGGGGCCCGGGCGGGCAGGTCGCGGGCGATGAGGCCGCGCAGGTTCGCGTCGATCTGGCCGGTGGCGGCGAGCACGCTGAGACCGAGGCCGAGCGCCAGTACCACCGCGGTCGTTTCTCCCGACGGTCCGCCGAGAGCGGCGAGCGCCCAGCGCAGCGCCGGCCGGCCGCGGGTGAGGGGGCCGCGGCCGAGGCGGCGCGCGAGGCGCCGCAAGGCCCATGCGGCGAGAAGGAGCGTCACCAGCGCGCCTGCGACCCCGCCGGCTGTGGCGAGCGCCAGCCGCGGCGACCCCGACAGCAGGGCGGAGGCCGCGACCAGCACCGCCGCGAGGCCGGCCATGGCCAGCAGATAGCCCGGGCGCGGCAAGGCGCGACGGGAGGTGGCCACGTCCCGGAAGAGCTCGGCGGCGCGGATGTCGCGGGCGCGCGCCAGCGGCCACAGCGCGAAGAGGAAGGCGACGAGAAGGCCGTAGAGCGCCGCTTCGGCAAGTGGCGCCGGGTAGAGCCCGAAGTCGGCCGGCACCGGCAGGCGCTCGGCGAGGAGCGGGGCGGAGAGGAGTTGCAGGCCGGCGCCGAGGGCGAGGCCGAGGACCGTTCCGAGCAAGGCGAGGAGCCCGATCTCGATCAGATAGATGGCAAAGATCGTCCCGCCCGACGCGCCCAGGGTCTTGAGCGTGGCGATGGTGCCGGTCTTGGCCTCGAGGTGCGCGCGCACCGCCGCCGCGACACCGACGCCGCCCACGGCGAGGCCGGCGAGCCCGACGAGGATGAGGAAGGCGCCGAGCCGGTCGAGGAAGCGGCCGATGCCGGGCGGTCCGCTCTCGCGGTCGCGCCACTGCAGGCCGGCGTCGCCGAAACGGCGGACGGCCTCGGCCTGGAGCGCACCGAGGTCGGCAGTCGGCGGCAGGAGCAGGCGGTAGGAGCTGTCGAACATCGAACCCGGCCCGAGGAGGCCGCTCTCGGCCAGCGCCGCGCGCCGGACGACGACGCGCGGACCGATGGTCACGCCGCCAGAAAGGGCGTCGGGCGCCGAGACCAGGGTTCCGGCAAGGCGGAAATCCTGGCTGCCGAGCCGGACCAGCGCGCCGGGTGCGAGGCCGAGGCGGTCGACCAGCAGGCTCTCGGCCACCAGCCCCGGCAGGCCGTCCTCTGGGCTCAGCGCGCCGTCGAGGCTGCCGCCGCCGGCCAGCACCACGTCGCCGATCAGCGGATAGTGCTCGTCCACCGCCTTGACCTGAACGAGGATACGCTCGGTTTCGCCATCCGCCGGGACGGCGAGGAGCGAGCGGAAATCGACGATCTCGGAGACGGCGGTGGCGTTGGCTTCCATCCAGGCGCGTTCGTCGGCGTCGGCGAAGCGGTAGGTGAACTCGATCTCGGCGTCGCCGCCGAGAAGCTCTGCCGCCTCGCGGCCAAGCCCGTGGTCGATGGCGGCGCGGACCGAGCCCACGGCGGCGATGGCCGCGACCCCGAGCGCGAGGCAGGCTAGAAAGACGCGAAAGCCGGCGAGGCCGCCGCGGAGCTCGCGCAGCGCGAGGCGGGCGGCGAGGGGAAGCTTCACTCCGCCGCCTCGGCCATCGCCTCGTCGAGCCGGCCGTCGCGGAGCCGCAGCACCCGGTCGCAGCGACCGGCGATCTCCGGCGCGTGTGTGACCAACACCAGTGTCGCCCCGTGCCGGTCGCGCAGCCCGAAGAGGAGCTCGATGATCGCCGCCCCCGTGGCGCCGTCGAGATTGCCGGTCGGCTCGTCGGCGAGAAGGATCTCCGGCCGCGCCACCGCCGCGCGTGCCAGTGCCACCCGCTGCTGCTCGCCGCCCGAGAGCTGCGCCGGATAGTGATCGCGCCGTGCGCCGAGGCCCATCGCCTCCAGCTCATCCGCGGCACGGGCGAAGGCGTCCGCTTCGCCTGCGAGCTCCAGCGGCGTCGCCACGTTCTCGATGGCGGTCATGGTGGGGATCAGGTGAAACGACTGGAAGACCACGCCCATGTGCCCGCGGCGGAACCGCGCGAGCCCGTCCTCGCCCATGGCCGTCAGGTCCTGACCCAGCACCGCCACGCGCCCGGATGTCGCCGCCTCGAGCCCGCCCATGAGCATGAGGAGCGACGACTTGCCTGATCCCGAAGGGCCGACGAGTCCCAGCGTCTCGCCGCGGGTCACCGAAAAGCTGATGCCGCGCAGGATATTGACCGGCCCGGCATTGCCGCGCAGCGTGAGCGACACATCTTCGAGCGCGATGACGGGGGACGCCATATGAACCTTGCCTCTGCCAGCTGGGGTGCCGTCCCGGCATATGGGGCAGCGCGCGCGATGCGCAACCTCGCGCTCGCCCTCGCTTGCCTGTTCGGCCTCGCGGGCGCGGCGCAAGCCGAGCTGCGGATCCTCGCCTTCGGCGATTCGCTGACGGCAGGCAGCGGGCTGCCGCCGGCCGAGGGCTTCGCGCCGCAACTCCAGGCGTGGCTGCACGCCCACGGCGCCGCGGACGTCACGGTGATCAACGGCGGCGTGCCGGGCGAGACCAGTGCTGGCGGGCTGGCCCGGATCGGCTGGGTGCTGGACGCGAACGTCGATGGCGTGATCGTCGAGCTCGGGGCCAACGACATGCTGCGCGGCCTCGACGTGGGGCAGATGCGCCAGAACCTCGACGGCATCCTGACCGAGATCGAAAGCAAGGGCCTGCCGGTGCTCCTCGCCGGTCTGCCGGCGCCGCCCAACTACCCCGCGGACTATCGCAAGGCGTTCAAGGCGGCCTTCCGCGACCTCGCCCGCGAGCACGACGCCATCTACGTGAGTTCTTTCTTCGGCGGCATGGGCGAGGGGCGGAACATGCGTGAGGTCATGAAGCTCTTCCAGTCCGACGGCCTGCACCCCAATGCCGAGGGTGTGCAGGCCATCGTCGAGGGCATGGGGCCGTCGGTGCTGGAGCTGGTGGAGCGGGCGCGCCAGCGGTGATCCGCGCCTTCGCTGCCCTGGCACTCCCAGAGGCGGTGCGTTTCGATTTGACGATCTTGCAGGTGGGCCTGCCGGTGCCTAGGCTCGTGCCGGCGGAGAGCCTGCACCTGACGCTGGTCTTTCTCGGCGAGACCCCGGCGCACCTTCTCGACGACGTGGATTTGGCGTTGCGCCGGATCAGCTCGCCCGGCTTCGAACTGGCGCTCGCCGGGCTCGACCTCTTCGGCGGCGCCCGGTCGCGGGTCGTCTATGTGGGCGCTGCACCGAACCCGGCGCTGCACCACCTGCAGGCCAAGGTGGAGACGGCGGCGCGCGGGGCCGGCGTGGCGCTCGCCGGGCGGCGCTTCGTGCCGCACGTGACGTTGGCGCGCCTGCCCGAGCGCTTTCCCGACCGCGGCCGGCTGGAGCAGGCGGTCGCGAGCCGCGGCGTCTACGCTGCGCCGCGGTTCATGGTCGAGGACTTCCGGCTCTACCGCTCGCACCTCGGCAGCGCGGGTCCCGTCTACGAGGAACTGGCGCGCTATCAGCTCGCCAAGCCGGCTTTCACCACGGGAACGTCCGGCTGATCTCGGCGTCGAGGTCGGCACGGGCGATGCCGATGTCGCGCAGCAGATGATCGTCGAGTTCCCGCATCTGCTTGCGCGCCCGGTAACGGGCATCGGCCTTGGCGAGGAAATCGAGCACGGCGCGCGCCGTCGGGCGCGGCCGGAATATGCGGGCGGAGCCGAGCGAATGCATTGTGGCCATGATCATCTCCATCAGTGAAGCTTGGCGGTTTCGGTGGTTGCATCACCGTGCTTGATATGTATAGCAAGTCGGAGTATCCCTGAAACGAATATTTGTGAGGCCTTGCATCAAGGATGGTGATATGATCCGCAACCTGGACCTGACGGCGCTGCGCTCCTTCACTGCCGTCACCGACGCCGGCGGCGTCACCCGCGCCGCGACGCAGTTGAACCTCACCCAGTCGGCGGTTTCCATGCAGCTGAAGCGGCTCGAGACCCAGCTTGACCTCGAGCTCTTCGACCGGTCCGGCCGGTCGCTCGCCCTCACCGCCGCGGGAGAGCAGCTGCTCGCCTATGCCAGGCGGATCCTGGCGCTGAACGACGAGGCCTGGGGCCGGCTCACCCACCCCGCGTTCGAGGGTTCCCTCGATTTCGGCGTCCCGCACGACATCATCTACCCCTACGTGCCGGGCGTGCTGCAGCGCTTCGCGGCGGCCTATCCGCGGGTGAGGCTCCAACTCCACTCGCTCTATACCAGCGGGTTGAAGGAGTTTCTCGCCCGCGGAGAGATGGACCTGATCCTGACCACAGAGGCGGGTGTCGGTGCCGGCGGAGAGATCCTCTCCCGCGAGCCCTTGGTCTGGGCCGGTGCTCCGGGTGGGCAGGCCTGGCGGCAGCGGCCGCTGCGCTATGCCTCCTGCGGCCACTGCGTCTTCAAGCGACCGGCGATCGAGTTGCTTGAGAGCGCCGGCATCCCCTGGGAGCTCGCGGTCGATTCGATCTCGCCCGCCGCGGTGGACGCCAGCGTCGCGGCCGACCTCGCGGTCAGCGTGCAGATGGAGAGCGGGGTGCCGCCGCAGTGCGAGCCAATCCGACATGGCGGCGGCCTGCCGGAGCTGCCCGACCACCATATCAACATGTACATCGCTTCCGGGCCGCGCGCGGCCCTGGCCGAACGGCTGGCGGTCATCGTCCGCCAGGCCTACGGCGTGGCCGACTGCCTGGCGGCGGAATAGTCAGCCGGCGAGGCAAATCACCACTTTCCCCGTGGCGGCGCGATCGCGCAGCAAGGCCAGCCCCGCGTTGGCTTCCTCCAGGGGCAAGACCCGGCCCACGTGCGGCCGAAGCCGCCCTATGCCGTGCCAGGCCATCAGCGTCTCCAGGCTCCCCCGGGCCGCAGCGGGGTGCATCCTTACCCAGGCCCCGAAGTAAAGGCCGATGACCGTCTGGTTCTTCACCAGGATGCGGTTGGCCGGCACCTGCGGCACTTCGCCGCCGGCGAAGCCGATAGGCAGCAGGCGCGCTCCCGGCCGGGCCGCCGCGAGGCAAGCCTCGAAGAGCGCGCCCCCGACCGTATCGTATACCACGTCGGCGCCGCCCAGCGCCCTGACCGCGGCGGCAACGTCCTCATCCGTGTCGAAGGTAGTATGCGCCCCGGCCGCGACGACGGCGGCACGCTTCTCGCTCCCGCGTGCCACCGCCAGCACCCGCGCACCCATGAGCGCCCCGAGTTCCACCGCTGTGAGCCCGACGCCGCCGGCCGCGCCGGTGACCAGCAGCGTCTCGCCGGGGCGCAGCCGCGCCAGTTCCGCCAGCGCGACGTGGCTGGTGCCATAGGCGATCAGGAAGCCCGCCGCCTCCTCGTCACGCATGCCGGCTGGCACCGGTGCACAGGCCGCGGCCGGCACGGCGACGAACTCGGCGAGGCCCCCAGCGCCGCAGAGGCAGGCGACGCGGGTGCCGACGGCCGGGGCGGCGACCTCCGGACCTCGGGCGGCGACGGTACCACAGACTTCGAGGCCGGGCGCGAAGGGTAGTGCCGGCTTCTCCTGGTAGCGGCCGGCGGCCATCAGCGTGTCGGCGAAGTTGAGGCCGCAGGCATGAACCCGCAACAGGACCTCGCCCGGAGCCGGGACCGGAGCCGGAATCTCGGCCATGACCAGGGGTCGACCCAGCTCCTCGATCCGCATCGCGCGCATGCGTTGCCCCTTCCCGCACTCCGGCGTTTCGTGAGACACCGGACCATGCGTGAGCGGACGGGGGAATGCCATGCGCTTTGTGGGCCGGCTTCTGGTGGCGCTTATCGCGCTCGGCGTGCTCCTCGTTGCCGTGGCGTTCCTTCTGCCGCGGGAGGTGACCGTGACCCGCGAAATCGTCATCGATGCTCCGCCGCATGCGGTCTTTCCGCACCTCAATTCCATGCAGAGGACGGTCGAATGGTCACCTTGGGCCCAGCTCGACCCCGAGATGCAGACGAGCTTCGCCGGTCCCGAGGCCGGGCCTGGCAACCGGATGACGTGGTCGAGCCACGATTCACACGTGGGCAACGGTAGCCAGGAGATCATCGTGAGCGAGCCCGACCAGCGCGTGGAAAGCGCGCTCGAGTTCGGCGGCATGGGGGTCACGACTTCCTGGCTGGCGCTGAAGCCGGAAGGGGCCGGCACGCGGGTCACCTGGGGGCTCCAGGCCGACATGGGCGCGTCGCCCGTGGGGCGCTACATGGGGCTGGCCATGGACCGCTGGGTCGGTCCCGACTTCGAGATCGGGCTCAAGGCGCTCAAGGCGCGCGTCGAAGCCCCGTGAGGAAGCGCCGTGAGGCGGAACCGGCGCACCCCGGCGAGCGTTGCCGCAGCGAGATGCTAGCCAACGAACTCCTCGGCGGGATCGCCCTGCCGTTGCCGATCATCGTGCTGCGGCTGGTCGGAGCGACGATCCTCTGCGCGCTCATCGGCTACGAACGGGAGGCGAGCGAGCATTCGGCGGGCCTGCGGACCAACATGCTCGTCGGCCTCGCCTCGGCCTCGTTTGCGCTGATCGCCCTGTCGATATCTACGCCGCCCGCGGTGATGCGGTCCGCATGGACCCCCTACGCCTCGTTGAGGCAATGACGTCGGGCGTCGCCTTCCTTGCGGCCGGCATGATCGTTCTCACGCG
Organism: uncultured Alphaproteobacteria bacterium; assembly: GCA_963796805.1. Lineage (GTDB taxonomy): Bacteria > Pseudomonadota > Alphaproteobacteria > Rhodobacterales > Rhodobacteraceae > Amaricoccus. The sequence goes on along the minus strand of CAWCNG010000004.1, from coordinate 456,295 downwards.
CGGCCGGATCAAGAACCTCACCACCGGCGCGCTTCTCTGGCTTTCGGCGGCCATCGGCCTTGCGGCCGGCAGCGGTCTCTGGGCGATCGCCGTGCTTTCCGCCGTCCTCGGTCTCGCGGTGGTGACGCTGCGCGCCTGGCTGCCCGGTAGCCGGGGCTAGCGCGCGGCGCTATTTCAACAGCTTATCCGTTTTCGCGGCTGTGTGCGGAGCGTGCCTGAGCCCCCCTTTCTTCGTTGCCTTTCAGCCCCGGCGCGACTATGGAGCGGCAACCTCCAAGGAAACACCCCCGATGGATATCCGCAACATCGCGATCATCGCGCATGTCGACCATGGCAAGACCACCCTGGTCGACGCACTGCTGAAGCAGTCCGGCACCTTCCGCGAGAACCAGGCCACCGTCGAGCGTGCGCTCGATTCCAACGACCTCGAGCGCGAGCGCGGCATCACCATTCTCGCCAAGGCCACCTCGGTCGACTGGCACGGTCACCGCATCAACATCGTCGATACCCCCGGCCACGCCGATTTCGGCGGCGAGGTGGAGCGCATCCTCGGCATGGTGGATGGCGTCCTCCTGCTCGTCGACGCCGCCGAGGGACCAATGCCGCAGACCAAGTTCGTCACTGCCAAGGCGCTGCGTCTCGGCCTGCGGCCGATCGTGGTGCTGAACAAGGTGGACAAGCACGACGCCGAGCCCGACCGGGCGCTGAACGAGGTGTTCGATCTCTTCGTCACCCTGGACGCCGACGAACACCAGCTCGACTTCCCCGTGCTCTACGCGTCCGGCCGGGCCGGCTGGGCCGACGCCGAGCTCGATGGTCCGAGAAAGGATCCTCGACGCCCTCTACGAACTCATCCTCGACCATGTCCCGCCCCCGGCGCAGGCAGCGCGGGCGGGCGCGCCGTTTGCCATGCTCGCCACGACCCTGGCCGCCGACCCCTTCCTCGGGCGCCTTCTGACCGGGCGCATCGAGTCCGGCACCGTCAGGACCGGCCAGACGGTCCACGCGCTATCACGCGAGGGCGTCGAGATCGAGCGTTTCCGCGTCTCCCGCGTCCTTGCCTTTCGCGGGCTTACCCGCACCGCCGTGGATAGCGCCGAGGCGGGCGACATCGTCAGCCTTGCGGGCATGGCCAAGGCGACGGTGGCCGACACCATTGCCGATCTCGGGGTGGGCGCAGCTCTCCCGGCGCAACCGATTGATCCGCCCACGATCAGCGTGACGTTCGGCATCAACGACTCGCCGTTGGCCGGCCGCGACGGCGACAAGGTGCAGAGCAGGGTGATCCGCGAGCGGCTGATGCGCGAGGCGGAATCGAACGTCGCGATCCACGTCAGCGACACTCCCGCCGGGGATGCCTTCGAGGTTGCCGGCCGCGGCGAGCTGCAGATGGGGGTGCTGGTCGAGAACATGCGCCGCGAGGGTTTCGAGCTCTCGGTCTCTCGTCCGCGCGTCCTCTTTCGCGAGGAAGGCGGCAAGCGGCTCGAGCCGATCGAGGAGATCACCATCGATGTGGATGAGGAATTCGCCGGCGTCGTGGTCGACAAGCTCTCCCAGCGCAAGGGCGAGCTCGCCGAGATGCGCACCGGCACCGGCGGCAAGACCCGCATTGTCGCGCATGTCCCTTCGCGTGGACTGATTGGCTACCACGGCGAATTCCTCACCGATACGCGCGGCACCGGCGTGCTGAACCGCGTCTTCCACGGCTGGGCTCCGCACAAGGGCGCGATCCCCGGCCGCCGCAACGGCGTGCTCGTGTCGATGGAGGACGGGGTGAGCGTGCCCTATGCAATCTTCAACCTGGAAGACCGCGGCAGGTTTTTCATCGGGGCGGGCGAGCAGGTCTACACGGGGATGATCCTCGGCGAGCACAGCCGCGACAACGATCTGGAAGTGAACCCGCTGAAGGGCAAGAAGCTGACCAACGTCCGTGCGTCCGGCAAGGACGAAGCGGTCGTGTTGACCACCCCTGCCCGCCCGACGCTCGAGCAGGCGATCGCCTATGTCGAGGACGACGAACTGGTCGAGGTGACGCCGCGCCACATCCGGCTGCGCAAGCGCCATCTCGATACGCACGAGCGCAAGCGCCAGTCGCGCCAGAATTCTTCCTGACCGCCGGTCATGTGGCCCACGCTTTGCAATTTGCAAATGACCCTTTGCAATTCACGGCAGGGTTGTATTGCGCAATCGAAAGGCGGACTCCGGTCACCCTCTGATTGTAGGTAAATCATTACCTAACGGGCGCGGATTACCGCTGATTGAGCGCGGAGCACCCTTCGCACCTTGGGTTAGAGCGGTTGGCATGGTATGTGCATGGCAATGTTCAATGACAACAGCGACAACCGTAACGGAGCCCGGATTATGAAGCATCCCGTTGATGTGCATGTAGGTAAGCGCGTTCGCCACCGCCGGTGGATGGTAGGGATGACGCAGCAGCAGCTCGGCGACATCGTCGGTATCAAGTTCCAGCAGATCCAGAAATACGAGACCGGCATGAACCGGATCTCCGCATCTCGGCTCTGGGACATTGCTCAGGCGCTGGACGTCTCGATCAGCTTCTTCTTCGAAGGGTTCGAGGGCGACACGGGCGACGCCGCCATTCCGACCGCGATCCCCGAGCGTGGCGATCTGCTCGCCGACAAGGAGGCGCTCGAACTGGTGCGTTCCTACTATGCGATCCCCGAGGCGCAGCGTCGTCGGCTATTCGACCTCGCGCGCGTCCTCAGCGACGTAGCCTGACGAAGCAGCGGGTGCGGCCACGGCCGCTCCTCCTCAGCCCCCGGCGGCGGCCGAGCGGCCGCGCCGGGCCGGGACGGACGCCAGGAAGGCACCGATCCGCTGCCAGACCTGTTCCTGGATTGCCGGTCCCTCCATGAAGATCTCGTGGCGCGCTCCGGGCAGCTCCAGGAGCGAGCCTTGGGCCATCTTCGCTACTTGGTTGCGAATGATGCTCGCCGAGACTACGGTCTCCTCGCTGCCCAGCATCACCAGCATCGGAAGCCGCGGCAGGGGGGCGACGTAGAGCCGCGCCATTTCCTCGAGGGCGGCGTAGGTCCACTGCATGCTGGGGCCGCCGAGCGACAGGTCGGGGTGGCGGATGATCTGGTCAAGGCACCAGGCGAAGACATCCGCGTCCGAGGTCAGGGGATTGCCGGAAAAGCTGATCGCCATCGCCGTCGGCAGCGGGCGGGTTCCCGGCATCAGCCGCTGCCCGAGCCCCACGAGGTTGGCGAGCCGTGTCATCTTGGCGGTCAGTTCGCGCGTCGCGGCCTTCATCTGCAGGTGCCACATGGGCGCCGAGAAGATCGCCCCGCAGAAGTCTGCCCGCTCCAGCAGCGTTCGGAGCCCGACGCACCCACCCATCGAATGCGCGATCAAATAGCGCGGCCCCGGCAGATCGAGCCGCGCCTCCAGATCAAGAAGCGCCGAGACGTCGTGCTGGTAGGTGCGGAAGTCCTCGATGTGCCCGAGCATCGCGTTCGCCGCATGCCGATCCGACAGGCCCTGACCGCGCCAGTCGATGACCAGTACCGAGAGGCCGCGGGCCACCAGCGCGCCGGCCACCCGGCCGTATTTCTCGGCAAACTCCGTGCGGCCCGGGAAGATCACGGCCGTCCCCTGCTCACCGCCCCGCCAAACGACCGCACGCAGCCGCACGCCGTCCGAGGCGGTGAGCCAGTAGGCCTCCGCGCCCGTCGGGGCCTCCGCGACATCGGCATAGAACGGAGCGTCTGCAATGGGGAGAGTGGGCGTCATGCGAGCAGGCTGCCCAGCCGCATAGCGAGGCCCATGTCCCCATCCACCGTGAGCTTGCCGCTCATGAAAGCGCCGGTGGGGTCGAGGTCGCCCTCGATCAGGCTCTGAAAGGTATCGGCGGTGGCGGTCAGCGTGCAGTCGGCGTCACTGCCGTCGTCGGCCGCGGCCCCGGTTTCGCTGATCCGGACGGCGCCCGCATCCTCGATCACGATCTTGACTGAACCGTCGATCCCCGCGCCGCCAAGCTTCGCGTTCAGGGCCTGGACCGCGGCATCGACGATCTCGCTCATGGTTTCTCTCCGAATGAGGGGCTCAGAGCCCTCGATTTCCTGTGACGGATCGCTAATCTAAAGGGCATGGGCGGGTTTCCAAAGCTTCAAATGTCAGCGCTGCTCGCCGCAGGGTTGTGGCTGGCCTGGGTAATTCCGGCGGCGCCGCAGCCGGCGAACCAGGCAGCGGAGCTCGACGAGCTCTTCACCGAACTCAAAGAACCCGGCCGCGACGACTGGGAGAAGATCGAGGGAGAGATCAACCGCATCTGGTCGAGTCGGGCTCGCCCGCCATGGACCTGCTGCTTTCCCGCGGCAACGAAGCCCTCAAGGCGGAGGATTATCCCACTGCGGTCGAACATTTCAGCGCGCTTATCGACCACGCCCCGGACTTCGCCGAAGGGTGGAACGGACGCGCCACCGCCTACTACCTGATGGGGGAGTATGGACTTTCCATCGCCGACGTCGAACACGTGCTGGCCCTGAACCCGCGGCACTTCGGGGCGCTGGCCGGCCTGGCGTTCATGCTCGAATCCGTCGGTGATCCCGAACAGGCGCTGGAGGCGCTTCACGCGGCGCAGGCCCTCAACCCGAATCGACCGAACGTCAACGAGGCCGTCACGCGGCTCGAGCGGATGACGGGGGACGTCGAACTCTAGGAGCCGACGAACCCGGAGAGAACACATGGCTCTTGACGACGCCCCCCGCGTCACGGCCGTCCTGGGCCCGACGAATACCGGCAAGACCCATTACGCCGTCGAGCGCATGCTCGCGCACAGGTCCGGTGTGATCGGGCTGCCGCTGCGCCTGCTCGCGCGCGAAGTCTACGATCGCATCGTGGCGCTGCGCGGACCCTCGGTGGTGGCGCTCGTCACCGGAGAAGAGCGCATCGTGCCGCCCCGCGCGGCCTGGTGGGTCTGCACCGTCGAGGCGATGCCGGTGGACATCGGCGCCGATTTCCTCGCGGTGGACGAGATCCAGCTCTGCGGCGACCCCGACCGCGGCCACATCTTCACCGACCGGCTCCTCAAAGCCCGCGGCCTGCAGGAGACGCTGTTTCTTGGCGCCGAGACCATGCGCCCGCGCATCGCGAGCCTCGTCCCCGGCCCGCAACTCGTCCAGCGCGAGCGCTTCTCGCGCCTCAGCTACAGCGGTCCGCGCAAGCTCAGCCGCATGCCGCCGCGGAGCGCGGTCGTCGGCTTCTCGGTCGACGACGTCTATGCCATGGCCGAGCTGATCCGACGGCAGAAGGGCGGCGCTGCGGTAGTGATGGGCGCGCTCTCGCCGCGCACCCGCAATGCACAGGTGGCGCTCTATCAGAACGGGGATGTCGACTACCTGGTGGCGACCGACGCGATCGGCATGGGCCTCAACCTCGACATCGCCCACGTGGCCTTTTCCGGCGTCGTCAAGTTCGACGGGCGCCGGCACCGGCACCTGACGGCGAGCGAACTGGCCCAGATTGCCGGCCGCGCCGGGCGCTACACTTCCGACGGGACCTTCGGCGTCACCGGCGAGGCGTCGCCGCTCGAGCCCGAAGTGGTCGAGGCGATCGAGAACCACCGTTTCCGGCCGCTTTCGCGCCTGCAGTGGCGCAGCTCCGTGCTCGATTTCGCCTCTCCCGAGGCGTTGGTCGCAAGCCTGGAGGCGCCGGCCGACCACCCTGACCTGCAGCGCGCGCGCGAGGCGGACGACCTCGCCACGCTCAAGGAACTCGCCGGCATACCCGAGGTGCGCGAGCGCCTGAAGGGCGTGGCCGGAACGCGCCTGCTCTGGGATGTCTGCCAGGTTCCCGACTTCCGCAAGGTGACGCTCGCCGAGCATGCCAGCCTCTGCGTCCGCATCCTGCGCTTCCTGCAAGGCGGTGGCGGGATCCCCACTGACTGGCTGGCGAGGCAGATTGCCCGTATCGATCGAACCGATGGCGACATCGATGCGTTGTCAAAACGGCTGGCCTATATCCGTACCTGGACCTACGTGGCGCAGCGGCAGGACTGGGTAGACGACGCGGACCATTGGCGTGACGAGACCCGTGCGGTAGAAGACCGGCTGTCGGATGCGCTGCACGTGCAGCTGACGCAGCGTTTCGTGGACCGGCGCACCTCGGTGCTGATGCGCCGCCTGAAGCAAAGGGAGAGCCTGTTGGCCACACTGACGGAGACCGGCGAGGTCCATGTGGAGGACCAGTTCATCGGCCGGCTGGAGGGCTTCCGCTTCCTTCTCGACCCAACCGCCGATGCCGACCAGGCCCGTACCCTCCGCGCCGCCGGCGTCACGGCGCTCGCACCGGCGCTGAGCCTCCGGGCGGACAAGTTCTACAACGCCCCCGATACCGAGATCGATTTCACCGAGCAGGGAGGCTTGATGTGGGGCGAGTATGCCGTGGGCAAGCTCGTGGCCGGCCCCGACGTGTTGAGCCCGCAGATTCAGCCGTTTGTCGATGAGGACGCCGTCCCCGAAATCGCCGAGAAGGTCCGTCGGCGGCTCGGCCATTGGGTCGATCGCCGCATCGCCTTGCTGTTCCAGCCGCTCCTGGCGCTGAAGGCGGACGAGACACTGACCGGCATGGCCCGCGGTATCGCGTTTCGTCTGGTCGAGGCGTTGGGCGTGATCCCACGCAGCGAGGTTGCCGAGGAAATCAAGGGACTGGATCAGGAGAGCCGCGCCAGCCTGCGCAAGCACGGCGTGCGCTTCGGCCAGTACACCGTCTTTCTCCCGCTCCTGCTGAAGCCGGCGCCGACCCGTCTGCGCCTTGTGCTCTGGTCCCTGTCCGAGAACCTCGCGGTCTTCCCCGAATCGCCGCCCCCGGGCCTCGTTACGGTCGCCGCCGTCGCGGACGCGCCCGAGGGCTACTATCCCCGCGCCGGATATCGTCTCGCCGGCGAGCGGGCCATCCGCATCGACATGCTGGAGCGGCTGGCGGACATGATACGCAACCTCGACGCCCGCGCCGGTTTCGAGGCGGCCCCGGAGATGCTCTCGATCACCGGTCTTTCGCTTGAGCAGTTCGCAAAGCTCTTGCAGGGCATGGGGTACGTTGCGACCGAGGGCAGCAGAGCCAAGCGCAAGCCACAGGTCGCGCCGTCACCTGCCGCGGCGGCGGCCGCGGCCGGTGGCGAGCCGGAGCCGGATGCGCCCGAGCCTGAGATCCCCGTTCCCGACGAGCCCGATGTTCCGGTTCCGCAGCCGCAGGAAGTGCCGCCGGGGCCGGACCTGCCCGACGTCCCATTCTCCGACCCGCAGGAACTCCCGCCCCTTGATCCGACCAGTTCCGAGGCTGTCCCGCCGGAGGCGGCGGCTGAGGCCGTGCAGGTGGAGCCCGTGGGGCCCGAGGAGATGGAACTCTTCTACGTCTTCGCCCGCGGCCAGCGGCGACGCCCTGAAAGGCCGGCCCGCCCCGAGCGACCCGAGCGCAAGCCGCGCGACGAGGCCCGCGCCAAGCCCAAGCCGCGCCGCGGCGAGGAGAATCGGCAGGGCAAACCGCGCCAGGGTGAGCGACAGGGGGACGGCGCCAACCGCAAACCCGCCCCGAAGCGCGACGAGCAGGCTGCTCAGGCGCGCCCGCCCCGCCAAGAAAAGCCGATCGACCCGGACAATCCTTTCGCCGCACTGATGGCGCTCAAGCTGCGGAGCTGAGGCGGGGAGGGTGATGGCGGGGGCGTCTGAGGCGATTCGCCTCGACAAGTGGCTTTGGCAGGCGCGCTTCTGCAAGTCGCGCGCACTGGCGGCACGGCTGATCTCCGATGGCGTGGTGCGCCTGAACGCGGTGCGTGTGGTCAAGCCGGCAACACCTGTGCGGATCGGCGATGGTCTGAGCTTCGCGCAGGGAAGCCGGGTCAGGGCGATCCGCGTCCTCGCGCTCGGCGCCCGGCGGGGGCCGGCCGCCGAGGCGCAGGCGCTCTATGCCGACCTCGATGCCGCGGGCGGGGTCCGCCTGCCGGAGCTGGCCCTTGAACCCGACGCCGAGGCTGATACATAGCCGCTTTGCGGGGCGTGACAGGCTTTGCGGACCGAGCGAGAGATCGAGGCCTGGGCCGATGACCTATGTTGTGACCGAGAACTGCATCGCCTGCAAATATACCGACTGCGTCGAAGTCTGTCCTGTGGATTGCTTCTACGAAGGCGAGAACATGCTCGTCATCCACCCCGACGAATGCATCGATTGCGGCGTCTGCGAGCCGGAGTGCCCGGTAGACGCGATCAAGCCCGACACGGAGCCCGACATGGAGCACTGGGTCGAGTTCAACCGGAAATATTCCGAGATGTGGCCGGTCCTGGTAACTCGGCGTGATCCGCTCCCTGAGGCCGAGGCTCGCGACGGCGAGCCCGGAAAAATGGAGAAGTACTTCTCGGTTGCGGCCGGCGAGGGCGGTTGAGCAGGGGGCGGCAAAACGCCGCTCCCGGTCTGCGTGGGCTCCTGCTTTAGCCGTTCTCCGTGGGGTTGAAACGTTTGCGGGCCTTCCCATGTTAACGGGGCAGCGACATCGTTTGACTTCCCACGAGCCGGTTTTTCTGCTAAGAGGAACCTCCCTACAAATGGTCCGGGACAAGTGGCCTAGCTAAACTGGCCTGAAATCTGTTCGCCCCGACGTCGGCCCAACGCGAACTGCTGCTGCAGTTCGGGTTTGGCTGCTGCGGTGCGGCGACGGGTCTTAACCCGGTATCTGTCAGCAAGGAAATGATGCACAACATGACCAAGAGCAAGAAGCCGATGGAGTTTCGTCCGAATGACTTTGTGGTCTACCCTGCGCACGGGGTCGGGCGGATCATTTCGATCGACGAGCAGGAGGTCGCCGGCCTGCGTTTGGAAATGTTCGTGATCTCCTTCGAGAAGGACAAGATGACTCTGCGCGTCCCGATCGCCAAGGCGAGCTCGGTGGGCATGCGCGCGCTCTCCTCCGCCGACATCGTGGAGCGGGCGATCGATACGCTGAAGGGCCGCGCCCGCGTGAAGCGCGCCATGTGGTCTCGCCGCGCGCAGGAGTACGAGCAGAAGATCAACTCTGGCGATCTCATTTCGATCGCCGAAGTCGTGCGGGACCTTCACCGCAACGACGACCAGCGCGAGCAGAGCTATTCCGAGCGCCAGCTCTACGAGGCAGCGTTGGAGCGGCTGACCCGCGAGGTTGCCGCGGTGAACGGCATTGAGGAAGTCAAGGCGCAGCAGCACGTGGACCAGGTGCTCGGCGGCCGCGTCGCCGCCTGAGCCCTTCGCGGCGCGGGTTCTCGGCCCCGTACGATCGCCGTCCGGGGCCTTGTCGTTCAGGGCTCAAGCGGGCGCGAAGCCCTCGATCACGAGTTTGCCGTGCGACCAGCCGCGTTCGATCAGCTGGTGCGCCCGGCGCAGGTTTGCGGCAGAGATCGGTGTTATTCGCTCGGCGAGCGTCGTTTTGATCGCGCCGAGGTCGACCAGGCGCGCCACCTCTTCAAGAAGATCGTGCTGCGCCGTCATGTCCGCCGTGCCGAAGACCGGGCGGGTGAACATCGATTCGAAGCGGATGGAGACGCTTTTGGACTTGAAGGGCGCGGGATCGATCGAGGTCAGGTCGTCGATATAACCGAAACGCCCCTGTGGCGCGATAAGCGCCGCAACCGCGGCAATGTGGGCCTCGGTGTGCGTGGTGGAGAAGACGAGGCCGGGTGCCCCGACACCGAGCGCTTCGATCTGAGGTGCCAGCGGCTGGCCATGGTCGATCACGTGGTGCGCCCCCAACTCGGTCACCCAGGAGCGCGATTCGGGCCGCGACGCGGTAGCGATCACGGTGAGGTGGGTCAGCCGCCGGGCCAGCTGAACCGCCATTGACCCGACGCCACCGGCGCCTCCGATGATAAGCAGGACCGGCGCCGCGCCCGGAACGGGGCGGCGGATCTCCAGGCGGTCGAAGAGCATCTCCCAGGCTGTGATGGTCGTCAGGGGGAGCGCCGCCGCTCCGGCCCAGTCCAGCGCGTGCGGCTTGTGGCCGACGATCCGCTCGTCCACGAGGTGGAACTCGGCATTCGTCCCCTGCCGCGCGATCGAGCCCGCATAGTATACGGCATCGCCTGGCTTGAAGAGGGTAGCCTCCGGACCCGCGGCGATCACCACGCCGGCGGCGTCGTAGCCCAGAACCTTCCAGTCGCTGGGCTCCGCCGCCGCGCGGAGCCGGACCTTGACGTCTACCGGATTGACCGAGACTGCCCGAACTCCGACCAGGAGGTCGCGTCCCTCCGGCTCCGGGACGGGCATCTCGATGTCTACCAGCGCCTCCGGATCATCGGCAGGAAGAGAACGCCGATAGCCGATCGCACGCATGGAATTCCTCCGTCTTGCTCGAGCCCCGGCAGTCTCGCGCCGGCGCTCCGCGTCCGCAAGGGCGCACGCCCCGAGGGCCGCGCCTTGCAGCGGCGGCTGATTGCGGGCACATGACCGGCGATGACCCCTGGTGCCCGCCTGTCCACTGCAATCGAGATACTGGATGCGGTGCTCGCCGGTGAGCCCGCCGAGCGCGAGCTGACGCGCTGGGCGCGGGCCAGTCGCTTCGCGGGCTCCAAGGATCGGGCGGCGGTGCGCGATCTCGTCTATGACGGGCTGCGCCGGCGCCGGTCCTTCGGTTATCTCGGGGGCGGTGACACCGGCAGGGCCATCCTGCTTGCGCGCGAGGCTGCCGAGGGCACGGACCTCGACCAACTCTTTACCGGTGAGGGGTTCGACCCGGCGCCGCTCGCGCCGGAGGAGCGTGCTGCCCTCGGCCGTGACCTCGCGGCTGCTTCCGCGCCGGTACGCCTCGACTTTCCCGACTTCCTCGAGTCCGACCTCGTCGGTTCGCTCGGCGTCGACTTCGAGCCGGTTCTCGCAGCCATGCGCGTCCGCGCGCCGGTGGATCTGCGGGTGAACCGGCTGAAATCAAATGCCGACGCCGCCACGGTGGTCCTTGCCAGGGACGGCGTGCAGGTCGCCCGCCATCCGCTCGCCCGAGACGCGCTGCGGGTTCTGGAGAACCCGCGCCTGGTCTCGGCCAGCCGCGCTTACACCCAGGGCATGGTGGAGCTGCAGGATGCCTCCAGCCAGCTTGTTGCCGAAACCGCTGGCGTGCGTCCCGGCATGACCGTGCTTGACTACTGCGCGGGCGGCGGTGGAAAGACGCTGGCGCTGGCCTCAGCTCTCGAGGGCCGCGGGCGGCTCATGGCCTGGGACGCAAACCCCCGGCGAATGGCTGATCTCCCGGACCGTGCACGACGCGCAGGCGCGGCGGTGCGGATCCTGTCGGATGCGGAATGCGCAGCGCTCGGGCCGGTATGCGACCTCGTGCTGGCCGACGCGCCCTGTTCCGGCACCGGGGCCTGGCGGCGCAAGCCTGAGGGCAAGTGGCGGCTCACGCGCGAGGCGCTTGACCGCTTTCCGCCCCTGCAGGATTCGATCCTCGACGCCGCCGCTTCCCGGGTGAAGCCGAACGGCGTTCTTGTCTATGCCACCTGCTCGCTCCTCGCCTGCGAGAACGAGGTGCGCGCCGCCGCATTCGTCTCGCGGCATCCGGACTGGCGGTCAGAAAGCACGTGCCGCCTTAGCCCGCTCGACGGCGGTGACGGGTTCTTCATCGCCCATTTTCGGGCGCCCCCACGCGGATGAGCGGTGTGAGCCTGCAACTCGTGAGGAATTTATTCGCCCGTAATAAAACCTATGGTTGAATACTCTGATTTGGCCTAGACTGGCCACAGGCCAGAGGACGGGCGTGACCGGTGCAGGAAAAAGCTGAGGCTGGAGCGGCCCTTGCGGGTGGGGATTTCCGGACGGGAGCTGGGCTCGCAGTAGCGGGAGCAGTCCTGCTGGCGACAACGCTCGCAAACCTGTGGGCCGCTCCCGCCTTCATTCCGGGTGCGCTTTCCGCGGCTCTCCTCGTCTTCGGCGGCTACTTGCTCTCGCTACGTGCCGGCTTGTTTCCCGCGGACGGTATTGGGGGAGGGGCAATCCGTCACTTCGACGGCTACCCCGAGCCGGTGCTGATCAGCGATCTCGACGGCCGTGTCGTCGGCGCGAATGCCGCCGCCCTACGTGCCGGGATGGGCGAGGGCCTTGGTTCCAGCGGCGGGCGCTATCGGTTGACCCGCGAGGCGCGGCTCAACGGCGTTGCGACGGAAGAGACCGAGCAGGACGGCCGCATCGTGGTGAGTCGCATGGGCGCTCGCGCTCTGCTATGGCGCCTGGATCACGACGTGGCGGTGCCGTCAGCCGCGCCGAGCTTCGCGCACGCGGGCTTTCCCTGGCTGCGCATCGACCTCGAGGGGCGCGTGCTTGCGCGGAATGCTGCCGCGGCTGCCGTCGCGAAAGGGTGGTCCGATCTCGACGATATTCTTGCGGACGGGCCGCTGCGGCCGGACGGGGTACACGTCCTCGCCGCCACGGGACAGGCGGTGCGTGCGGTAGCTGTGCCCGGCGGTGACAGCCGGCTTGACTTGCTGCTCATGCCGATGAACGGCGCCGAGATTTCGGGCCTAGTGCCTGACCATTTCCTCGAGGAGCTGCCGGTTGCCCTGGCGCGGCTCGAGACGAGTGGTCGGCTCACCTATGCCAACAAGGCTGCGCGGCAGCTCCTCGGCGAGCGTGCGCAGCGTGGTTCGGACATCGCCGAGCTGCTCGAGGGTCTCGGTCGGCCGATCGCCGAGCGCCTGGCGGACACCGCAAAGGGCCGCGCGCTCGGGCGCTCGGAAATCGCCAGGCTCACCGGGGACGGTTCGGAGGTATTTCTGCAGGTAGCCTTCACCCGCACGGTTCTCGACGACGGCGTCTCCTCCCTGCTTGCGGTCGTCTCTGATGCGACTGAGCTCAAGACGCTCGAGGCACAGTTTGTGCAGAGCCAGAAGATGCAGGCGGTGGGGCAGCTGGCCGGGGGCGTGGCACATGATTTCAACAACTTGCTCACAGCCATCAACGGGCACTGCGACCTCCTGCTCATGCGCCATGACGTGGCCGACGTGGAGCACGGGGATCTCATGCAGATCCGTCAGAACGCAAACCGTGCGGCGGCATTGGTGCGCCAGCTTCTCGCATTCTCGCGGAAGCAGACCCTCAGACCCACGGTCATTAACCTGCAGGATACGCTTTCGGAGCTTACGCACCTGTTGAACCGGCTTCTCACCGACAAGGTGACGCTGCGCATCGAACACGGGCCCGACCTGTCGCCGGTTCGGGTGGACGAGCGGCAGATCGAGCAGGTGATCATGAACCTGGTGGTGAACGCACGCGATGCCATGCCGCGCGGCGGCGAGGTCCGGGTCACCACGCGGAACGTGCGGCTGACGCGCGATCTGCACCGCGACCGGGCCGTCATTCTCAAGGGCGACTACGTGGTCATCGAGGTGGCCGAACTCGGGCCATGGAATTCCCGAGGGCAAGCTCAACAAGATCTTCGAGCCTTTCTTCACCACCAAGCAGGTGGGTGAGGGCACGGGGCTAGGGCTCTCAACGGCTTACGGCATCGTCAAGCAGACCGGTGGCTTCATTTTCGCCGAAAGTCCGGCGGGGCAGGGGGCTATCTTCACCATCTACCTGCCTGCCTACGACAAGGTGGAGGCGCCGACCCCGCCGGAGGCCGAGGCGGAGGCCGAGCCGCGCCGGCCGCGCGACCTTACCGGGCGTGGCCTGGTCCTCCTGGTCGAGGACGAGGATCCGGTGCGGTCGTTCGCTGCCAGGGCGTTGCGCCTGCGTGGCTATACCGTCCTGGAGGCGTCGTCCGGCGAGGAGGCGCTGGAGATCCTCAAGGACGCCGAAATCCATGTGGACGTCATGCTTTCCGACGTGATCATGCCCGGTCTGGACGGGCCGGGGTGGGTGCGTGAGGCGCAGAAGGGGCGGCCGGAGGTGAAGGTGATCTTCATGTCCGGGTATGCGGAGGATTCGTTTGTGGGGGGCGACGGTGGGGTGCCGGGGGCGACTTTCCTGCAAAAGCCGTTCACGCTGAACGAGCTGACGGAGCGGGTGAAGGACCAGTTTTTGGCCTGATCGGGCGAAATGCCAGCAAGCCTTTGGGAGGGCTTCGTCTTTCGCGTATGGAATCCATATGGAATCCGTATGGAATCCATATGGGTGTTTTGGCGGAATCGACCCGTCGAAGGGGTGGTCAGTCGTCGAGAACCTCGGCGCTTTCCTCGCCCGATATGGCGAAGTCGAGGCCGTGTGCGGCGCGGAGCTTGTCCTCGATCTGCAGCGCGATGTCGGGGTTTTCCTTGAGGAAGAGCTTGGCGTTCTCGCGGCCCTGGCCGATGCGCTGGTCGGCGAACGAGTACCAGGCGCCGGACTTCTCCACCACGCCGGCCTTGACCCCGAGGTCGATCAGCTCGCCGCGCTTCGAGATGCCCTCGCCGTACATGATGTCGAACTCGACCTGCTTGAACGGGGGGGCGACCTTGTTCTTCACCACCTTTACACGCGTGGTGTTGCCCACGACCTCGTCGCGGTCCTTGATCGCGCCGATGCGGCGGATGTCGAGGCGCACGGAGGCGTAGAACTTGAGCGCGTTGCCGCCGGACGTGGTTTCGGGCGAGCCGAACATCACGCCGATCTTCATGCGGATCTGGTTGATGAAGATCACCATGCAGTTCGAGCGGCTGATGGCGGAGGTGAGCTTGCGCATGGCCTGGGACATGAGCCGCGCCTGGGCGCCGACCTGGGCGTCGCCCATTTCGCCCTCGAGCTCGGACTTTGGCGTGAGCGCGGCGACGGAGTCGATGACGATGACGGAGATGGCCCCGGAGCGGACCAGCGTCTCGGTGATCTCCAGCGCCTGCTCGCCGGTGTCGGGCTGCGAGATCAGGAGCTCGTCGATGTTGACGCCGACCTTCCTGGCGTAGGCCGGGTCGAGCGCGTGCTCGGCGTCGACGAAGGCGCAGACGCCGCCGGTCCGCTGCTCCTCGGCGATGACGTGCAGTGCCAGCGTGGTCTTGCCGGAGCTTTCCGGCCCATAGATCTCGATGATGCGGCCCTTGGGCAGGCCGCCGATCCCGAGGGCGATGTCGAGCCCGATCGACCCGGTGGAGATCGCCTCGATATCGAGCGCCGGGGTCGACCCGAGCTTCATGATCGAGCCCTTGCCGAAGCTGCGCTCGATCTGCGCGAGCGCGGATTCGAGCGCCTTCTGCTTGTCCATGCCGCGTCTTTCGGAGAAATCCACTACGGGAGAAGTCATGTTTGGCCTCTTATTCCACAGTTGTCGGATCGCGGCAATCGGGGCTTCCGTTCACGCCTTGTTCACCAAGCGACCATGAGGACAAAACCGGAACATTGCAAGACGAAATCGTCTCAAGGTTAAGGGTTTCCACGCGCCGGTTAACGAGCGGTGAACGGCGACTTGCCCCGGCGGGCTGCGGCGGCGTTGAGGGACGCGGGCTAAGGGAGCGTCAGCGTCTCGACGTAGATGTAGCGGCCGCGGAGCCCGCGGTCGACCTCGCCGAAGATCTGCACCGGCGTCGAGGGGGTGACTTCCTGGCCCCGCCACACGCGGCGGCTGATCTCCACGCGGATCTCGCCGGTGCCGTCGCCGAAGGTGTAGTAGGCCTCGCGCTGATGCGAGAGGATGTTGCCGGTCACGGTGACGTAGGTGCCGGCGCGCAATGCATTCGCCTCGGCGACCGTGGCCACCTGGCCGCGGGGCGCCGATGGACCGGTGAACTGCGCGAAGACCGGCGCCGCCAGCATGACGCAGGCCGCAGCCGCGAAGAGAACTTTCATCGTTTCCTTCTCCTCTCGTGGGAGCCCGCGGCTCGTGGCCGGATCTCAATTCGTGCAGTCGCCGTCAGGCCGGGCGCTCGGCCTCGTAGAAGTGGATCAGGGCGGGGACCCGGATGCCCGACCCGTCGGCATAGGGCGCGAACCCTTCCGCGACGGCCTCGGCAATCGCTGCCGCGTCCTCGGAGGTTCCATTCTTCTCGCGCAGCAGCCGCACCGCTGGCCCGAGGCTGGTGGCGAGCCGCGCCGCCGCCGGCACGCCACCGGCGAGCGCAAGGCCCACCGTCTCGGTCCGCACCCGGCCATCGGCGAAATCGGCGCGCCGCATGATGTCGAGACCGCGCGTGGTATCGGCCAGGCCGAACGGCCCCGCCGCTCCCGGAGGGTCGGGGGGCAGCGGCCCCAGCCGCGCCACCGCTGCCGCCTTCGGTATGGTGAACCACGGGTTCGCCTCCATCGGCGCCCAGGCGGCGAAGACGAGCCGCCCGCCCGGCCGCATCGCGCCGAGGATATTGGCGAAGGCCGCCACCGGATCGGCAAAGAACATCACCCCGAAACGCGAGACCGCCAGATCGAAACCGGCCGGCCCGAAGGCATGGGTCTGCGCGTCCGCCAGCACGAGCTCGACGCCGCCGATCCCGGCGGCCCGTTCGCGCGCCCGCGCGACGTGGAATTCGGAGATGTCGGCGCCGACCACCCGCCCGCCGGGACTGACCGCGGCGGCCAGCGCCAGCGTCGAGGCACCGGTGCCACAACCCACGTCGAGCGCCGCCTCGCCCGGGCGCGGCGCCGCCAGCTGCAGCAGGCGCTCGAGAACGCCCGACAGCTCCTCGTCAAGCAGCGCTTCGTTCTCCACCCATTTCAGCCCGGCGGGGGAATTCCAGTAGGCGGCCTGGTCGGCGTTGGCGCCGACCGTCCCTTCGTTGCTCGTCATCGGCCCACCTCCCCGGCAACCCTAGCAGCGTCGGCGGGGCGTGGACAGCGGGCAGCGGGAAGGCTAACACCCTTCGACTTGAACGGCGCGCGGGACGGGACAACATGGCGAGCCTGAACGACATTCGCTCCACCTTCCTCGACTATTTCGCGAGGGAGGGCCACCAGGTGGTGCCTTCATCGCCGCTGGTGCCGCGCAACGACCCGACGCTGATGTTCACCAACGCCGGGATGGTGCAGTTCAAGAACGTCTTCACCGGGCTGGAGAAGCGCGACTATGTGCGCGCCACCACCAGCCAGAAGTGCGTGCGCGCCGGGGGCAAGCACAACGATCTCGACAACGTCGGTTATACCGCGCGGCACCATACCTTCTTCGAGATGCTGGGGAACTTTTCGTTCGGGGACTATTTCAAGGAGCGGGCGATCCCGCTGGCCTGGGAGCTGCTGACGCGGGACTTCGGGCTGGCGAAGGACAAGCTGCTGGTCACCGTCTATCACGACGACGACGCGGCTGCGGAGCTGTGGAAGAAGGTGGCCGGCCTGCCGGACGAGCGGATCATCCGCATCGCCACCATGGACAATTTCTGGATGATGGGGCCGACCGGGCCGTGCGGGCCCTGCTCGGAGATCTTCTATGACCACGGGGAAAGCATCCCCGGCGGCCCGCCGGGAAGCCCCGGCGAGGACGGCGACCGGTTCATCGAGATCTGGAACCTCGTCTTCATGCAGTTCGAGCAGTTCGAGGACGGGAGCCGCACGCCCTTGCCGCGGCCGTCGATCGACACCGGCATGGGGCTGGAGCGGGTCGGCGCCGTGCTGCAGGGCAAGCACGACAATTACGACACCGACCTGCTGCGCGCGCTGATCGAGGCCTCGGCGCAGGCGACCCACAGCGATCCGGACGGGCCGGGACGGGTGCATCACCGGGTGATCGCCGACCATCTGCGCTCGACTTCGTTCCTGATCGCCGACGGGGTGTTGCCGTCGAACGAGGGGCGGGGCTACGTGCTGCGGCGGATCATGCGGCGGGCGATGCGGCATGCGCATCTGCTCGGCGCCGAGGATCCGGTGATGTTCCGGCTGGTGCCGGCGCTGGTGGCGCAGATGGGTCGAGCCTTTCCGGAGTTGCCGCGGGCGCAGGCGCTGATCGAGGAGACGCTGCTCAGCGAGGAGACCCGGTTCAAGGCGACGCTGGAGCGGGGGCTGCGGATGCTCGACGACGAGCTGGATCGGCTGCCCTCGGAGGCGCCGCTGCCGGGGGCGACGGCGTTCCGGCTCTATGACACCTTCGGCTTTCCGCTCGACCTGACCCAGGACGCCCTGCGCGAGAAGGGCCGGGGCGTGGATACCGCCGGCTTCGACGCGGCCATGGCCGAGCAGAAGGCCAAGGCGCGCGCCGCCTGGGCGGGCTCGGGAGAGGCGGCGGACGAGGCGATCTGGTTCGACCTGGCCGAGAAGAACGGGACGACCGAGTTCCTCGGCTATGACACCGAGGCCGCGGAGGGCCAGGTGCTGGCGCTGGTGGTGGGCGGTATGCCGGTGGAGAAGGCGGCGATCGGCATCGAGGTGCAGGTGGTGCTGAACCAGACGCCCTTCTATGCGGAGTCGGGCGGGCAGGTCGGCGACACCGGCACGCTCAGGACCGACAAGGCGCGGGTCAGGATCACCGACGTGCGAAAGAAGGCCGGGCTCTTCGTCCACCAGGGGCAGGTGGAGGAGGGCGAGCTTACGCGCGGCGCGGCGGCGGAGCTGGTGGTCGACCATGACCGGCGGAGCGCCATCCGGGCGAACCATTCGGCGACGCACCTGCTGCACGAGGCGCTGCGGCGGGCGCTCGGGGACCACGTGGCGCAGCGGGGAAGCCTGGTGGCGCCGGAGCGGCTGCGGTTCGACTTCGCGCATCCCAGGGCGATGACGCCGGCGGAGCTCGCCGGGGTGGAGGCCGAGGTGAACGCCTACGTACGGCAGAATGAGCCCGTCGAGACGCGGATCATGACGCCGGACGCGGCGGAGGGTCTCGGGGCGCGGGCGCTCTTCGGGGAGAAGTACGGCGACGAGGTGCGGGTGGTGTCCATGGGCGCGCGTGCCGGCAGTGGGCTGGGCGCCGGGGGCGACACCTATTCGCTGGAGCTCTGCGGCGGCACGCACGTGGGGCGGACCGGGGATATCGGGCTGTTCAGGCTCGTCTCCGAAGGCGCCTCGGCCTCGGGCGTGCGGCGGATCGAGGCGCTGACCGGGGCGGGGGCGCTGGCGCAGCTTGCCACCGACCAGACGGCGCTGGCGGAGGCGGCGGGGCTGCTGCGGGCGCGGCCGGAGGAGCTGTCGGAGCGGGTGAAGGCGCTCATGGACGAGCGCAAGGCGCAGGCGGCGGAGATCGCCGAGCTGCGGCGGCGGCTGGCGCTGGCCGGCGGGCCGGCGGAGGCGGTGGGGCCGGAGACGGTGGCGGGGCTGCCCTTCCTGGCGCAGACGCTGAAAGGCGTTTCGGGCAAGGATTTGCGCGGGTTGATCGACGAGCACAAGGCGCGGCTGGGGTCCGGGGTGATCCTGCTGGTGGCCGACACCGGCGACAAGGCGGCCGTGGCGGCGGGGGTCACCGACGACCTGACCGGGCGGATCTCGGCGGTGGACCTGGTGCGGGTCGCCGCGGAGGCGCTGGGCGGCAAGGGCGGCGGCGGCCGTCCGGACATGGCGCAGGCGGGGGGCAGCGATCCCACGCGCGCGCCGCAGGCCATCGCCGCTGCGCGTGCGCTCCTGGAGGCCTGAGGGATGCCGGGGGGCCGACGTGCGCGCGGTGTTCCCGGAGGGTCGGGGGCTCGGAGCGGGAAGTTGTGATCGTGGAAGGAGCCGACTGATGCCTGCCTACTGGATTGGCCACGTGCTGGTCACCGACCCCGAGGCCTATGGCCGCTATGCGCAGCTTGCCACCGGCGCCATCGAGGGGCATGGCGGGCGGTTTCTTGCCCGCTCGGGGCGCTATGTCCAGCTCGAGGGCAACGACCGCGCGCGCAACGTGCTGGTGGAGTTCCCGACGCTAGAGGCGGCGGAGGCGTGCTACCGGTCGGCCGAGTACCAGGCGGCTTTGGTTCACGCCAAGGGGGCGGCAGAGCGGGATCTGGTGATCGTCGAGGGGCTCTGAGCGCGGCGGCAAAGTCCGGGGCAACCCGCTGAAAGCCGCGGTAAATAGCACGTACAACGTACGTACAATCCGCGTACAACGCATGTACATGATTTTGCCGTGGAGACCGACCTCAGGCGACGTTGGACAACCGGAAATCGCGGCGGGAGACTGCGGAAACGGCAGGCTGGAACGCCCGGCCCCGTAGCTCCGCATGGACCGAGCAATTCCATCTCCGCCTGATCACTTCGTGCCCGGGTGGTGCCCGGACGGCGCCGGCATCCCCGGCCGTGCTTCCGGCAGCCGTCGCCGGAGCCTCGTCGCGAGAAGAACCAGGGCGACCTGGAGAGCTGAGAACACCGCCAAATGGACCGGCGCTCACATGGCGACGTAGCGGTCGCGGCGGTGGTTGACGGCGATGACGAGGTTGAGCACCACCGCCCCGGCGAGGGAGTAGAGGACGGCGCGGAGCGGCAGGGTCAGGAGCGCCAGCGCGAAGACGACGAGATCGACGAGGAGCTGGGTCCAGCCGGCGCGAAAGCCGGTCTTGTCCTGGAGGTAGAGCGCCACCACCCCGACGCCGCCGAGGCTGGCGCGGTGGCGGAAGATGGCGAGGAGGCCGGCGCCCTGCACCAACCCGGCGAGGATTGCCCCGGTGAGCGGATCGAGGGTCTCGAAGGTCAGGAGGCCGGGGCGGATCAGCGAGAAGACGGTGACGAGCGCGACCGCGGCCATGGTCTTCAGCGTGAAGGCCCAGCCCATGCGCCTGACCGCCAGCCAGTAGAAGGGCAGGTTCAGCGCGAAGAAGACCGGGCCGAACGGCACGCCGGTCCAGAGCGAGACGAGGAGTGCCAGCCCGGCCACCTGGCCGGTGATGAGCCCGAGCTGCTGCAGGAAGGCGAGCCCCAGCGTCACCAGGAGGGTGCCGGCCACGAGCCCCTGGGCATCCTCGAAGGCGGAATGCCGGGGGCTCGCGGGCTCGTCCACGCCGGTCAGCCGCGCGCGGTCATGCCGCGACCTTGAACCCGATCGTCTCGGCGTAGAGCACCACGGCGAAGGCGCCCTCGCCGACCTTGTCGTGCGAGAACCGCCGGAGCCCGACGTGGCCGAGCTCGATGGTGGCGAGCGTGTCCTTCAAGTCGGGCGCGAGCAGCGTGATGCGGCCGCTCATCTCGTGCTTGTCGCGATGCTCCCCGTCGATGAACCAACGGCGCGCCGCCTCGTCCCAGGGCGCGAGGTCGGCGCGGGAGATGACGAGCCGGACGTCCGGAACCGTCACGGTGCCGTCGGGGGCGCAGGTCCAGGTGCAGGCGTCCACCCGCGCCACCCGCTTGCAGGGCAGGTCGCCGATCTCGACCCGGAAGTTCGACTGCAGCCACTGCTTCGGCCTGGCCGCGGGTGCGGCGGCGGCGCCGCCCTTGCCCCAGGTGACCTGCCGGGCGACGAACTCGACCGCCATGCTCGCCGCCTCCCTCGAGGCGCCGTCGAGCGCGGGCAGGGTGACCGAGGTCAGCCGGGCGCCCGCGAAGGCCACCGAGAAGGCCGGGGCTCCGTCCGGGCCGGCGACCGCGACGCTGCCGCCGCGGGAGGCCGTGGCGCGGTCGAGCGCCTCGGCGATCCAGCCCTCCATCCCCTGACCCATGCCGCCGCCGAAGGTGGCTACGCCCGGCGTCCAGTGGACGCCGGCGACGTGCTTCTTCGGCATGTTGTGTGGACCGGTGCCGCGGCTTGCGACCTCGGCCTCGACGTCGAGGCCCTGGAAGCTCTTCAGCGAGCCGACGGGCGTGCCGGCGACCTCGAGCAGGAACTGCTCCGCCATGTGCGTCTCCTCGCCAGGATGCGGTCAGGCCAGCGCCTTCTGCAGGTTGGCGTCCACCTTGTCGAGGTAGCCGATCGTGGTCAGCCATTTCTGGTCCGGCCCGACGAGGAGGGCGAGGTCCTTGGTCATGTCCCCCAACTCCACCGTGTCCACCGTCACCTTCTCCAGCGTCTCGGCGAAGCGCATGAGCGCGGCGTTGTCGTCCAGCTTGGCGCGGTGCTTGAGGCCGCCGGTCCAGGCGTAGATCGAGGCGATCGAGTTGGTCGAGGTCTGCTCGCCCTTCTGGTGCTGGCGGTAGTGGCGGGTCACGGTGCCGTGGGCGGCCTCGGCTTCCACGGTCTTGCCGTCCGGCGTCATCAGCACGCTCGTCATCAGGCCGAGCGAGCCGAAGCCCTGCGCCACCGTGTCCGACTGCACGTCGCCGTCGTAGTTCTTGCAGGCCCAGACGTAGCCGCCCGACCACTTCAGCGCCGAGGCGACCATGTCGTCGATCAGCCGGTGCTCGTAGGTGATGCCGGCCTTCTTGAAGGCATCGGCGAACTCGGCCTCGAAGACCTCCTCGAAGAGATCCTTGAAGCGGCCGTCATAGGCCTTGAGGATCGTGTTCTTGGTCGAGAGGTAGAGCGGCCACTTCAGCCCCAGCGCGTAGTTCATCGAGGCGCGGGCGAAGTCGATGATCGACTCGTCGAGGTTGTACATCGCCATGGTCACGCCGGCGCCGGGCGACTTGAACACCTCGCGCTCGATCACGTCGCCGTTCTCGCCGACGAACTTCAGCGTCAGCGTTCCCTTGCCGGGGAAGAGGAAGTCGGTGGCGCGGTACTGGTCGCCGAAGGCGTGACGGCCGACGACGATCGGCCTGGTCCAGCCGGGAACGAGGCGGGGCACGTTGCGGCAGATGATCGGCTGGCGGAAGATCACCCCGCCGAGGATGTTGCGGATGGTGCCGTTGGGCGAGCGCCACATCTGCTTGAGATTGAATTCCTTCACCCGCGCTTCGTCCGGGGTGATGGTGGCGCACTTCACGCCGACGCCGTACTTCTTGATCGCGTTCGCCGCGTCGACGGTGATCTGGTCGTCGGTCCGGTCGCGTTCCTCGACCCCGAGGTCGTAGTAGTGCAGGTCGATGTCGAGATAGGGCAGGATCAGCTTCTTCTTGATCTCGTCCCAGATGATCCGGGTCATCTCGTCGCCGTCGATCTCGACGACCGGATTTGCGACCTTGATCTTGTCCATGGTTGCCCCTCGCTGTTCTCCTCCCAGCCGGCATATTCGGTGCGGGTGCGAAGGACAAGGCCGCGCAGGGCGGGTCGCCGGCGCGGGCGCTATTTCGGGGGCAGCGCGCTGACGAAGTCGAGGGCGAGGCCGAGGAGCCGGCCACGCAGGTCGGGATCGAGGATCGCCTCGCGGTCGATCTCCACGAGCCCGGGCATGGGCCGGCCGGTCATCTCCATCGGGCGGGTGTGCGGGGTGGCGAGGGCGGATGCCGCGTTCGCCTTGCCGACGCGGACCATGCCGCCGTCGCGGTAGGTGCCGCAGATCATGTTGCCGTCGAGCATGAAGCAGAGGCCGCCGAACATCTTGCGCTCGCTGACGTTTCCGCGTCCGTCGAGGGCGGCGCGGAATGTTGCGGCCAGGGTCTCGTCGTAGGCCACCGGTTGCCTCCCTTGTCCCCTCGGAGCGAGGAGCGTATCACGCGCCGGGTCCGCGAGGGAGGGACGGCGTGGCTGGCACCGATCACGCAAGGGCGGCGGAGGAGGCCGGGCTGCAACCGGCGTTCGTGCTGGTGGCGCCGCAGATGGGCGAGAACATCGGCGCCGCGGCGCGGGCGATGTGGAACTTCGGGCTGGACCGGATGCGGCTGGTCGCGCCGCGCGACGGCTGGCCCAATCCGCGCGCCGAGGCGATGGCGAGCGGGGCGGGGCGAGTGCTCGACCGGGTGAAGCTGGCGGGCACGACCGCGGAGGCCTGCGCCGATCTGACCTACGTCTTCGCCACCACCGCGCGGGAGCGGGCGATGACCAAGCTGGTGATGACGCCCGAGCAGGCGATGACCGAGGCGCGGGCGATGATCGCCGCCGGCGAACAGGTGGGGTTTCTGCTCGGGCCGGAGCGGGCGGGGCTGGAGAACGCCGACGTGGTGCGCGCCAATGCCGTCGTCACCGTGCCGGTGAACTCCGGCTACGGCTCGCTGAACCTGGCGCAGTGCGTGCTGCTGCTCGCCTACGAATGGCAGCGCGCGGGCGAGATGCCTGCGGGTGCCGCCTACCGGCTGGGCGGGGGGCGGCGTGCCACCGGCGGCGAGGTGGATCGTTTCGTCGCGCATCTGGTGGAGCGGCTGGATGCGGTGGACTTCTTCTTTCCCGCGGAGAAGCGCGGCAGCATGACGGCGAACCTCGACAACCTCTTCCGCCGGGCGCCGCTGACGGATGCCGACATCCGCATCTTGCATGGCGTGGTCCGCGCCCTCGCCGCGAAGGAGAAGGGGCGCAAGTGAGCCTGCGTCCCCGTCGGGCGCGGGGGGGGAGCGCCGGCCTCGGGGAGCCGCAAGGGCTCCCGCTCGGCCGGCGCTTGGCGGTCGGCCGCCTTTGCGGCCTCCCTCCGGTGGAAGCGGGCTTCGCCCGCTGAGTCAGAATTTCTCCCCGCCCGTTGGCGGGGCCCCGCGCCTGCTCGATAGGGTTTCATGGCCCATATGAAATCCTGCTGGGGGGAAGGGCCGGTCGTGGTGGTCCCTTGCCGTGGCGGTGGGAGACGGTGACGCGGGCGCAGGTGGGGCGGCGCGCCGCGGGCGGGAGGGTTTCGCGTGGGTGACGCCGGCGCGGCGCTTTAGTCAGGCGGGGCAGGCGGGCGACGGGGCACAATCCTGCTTGCCGCGCCGCGGGTCGCCGCATAGATCCGCTGCCGGAGGGCGCGATGGCGAAACCGCGAAGCATCTTCGAGGAGGTGGGCGAGAAAGGTGCGGGGGCGCCTGCGCCCGGGCCGGTTGCGGCCCGCCTCCCGCCGGAGCGGCGCGGCATTGCGGTGTGGCTCGCCATCCTGTTCGCGCTGGTCGTGGCGATGATCGTGGTGGGCGGCCTGACGCGGCTTACCAACTCCGGGCTCTCGATCACCGAGTGGCGACCGGTGACCGGGGCGCTGCCGCCGACGGATGAGGCGGCCTGGCAGGCCGAGTTCGAGAAGTACCAGGCGAGCCCGCAATACGAGGCGATGAACGAGGGCATGACGCTGCAAGCGTTCAAATCGATCTACTGGTGGGAGTGGGGGCATCGCCAGCTCGGGCGCCTGATTGGCCTGGTCTGGGGGGGCGGGTTCCTGTGGTTCTGGCTCCGCCGGCGCATTCCGCCCGGCTGGACGCCGCGGCTGATCGGGCTCGGTGTGCTCGGCGGGCTGCAGGGCGTGGTGGGCTGGTGGATGGTGCGCTCGGGCCTCGCAACCGGAATGTCCTCGGTGGCGTCGTACCGGCTCGCCGTTCATCTCGGGCTCGCCTTCCTGCTGCTGGGGCTCATCGCCTGGTACGTGCTGCGCCTCGGCCGGACCGAGGCCGAGCTCCTGCAGGCGCGCCGGCAGCGCAACGACGGCCTGATCGCCTGGGGGACCGCGCTCGTCGTCCTCGCCTTCGTGCAGATCCTGCTCGGGGCGCTGGTGGCGGGGATCGACGCGGGGCGCACCTATGTCGACTGGCCGCTGATGGGCGGGCAGGTCATCCCGTCGAGTGCCTTCGCCCTGAAGCCGGTCTGGACGAACCTCCTCGCCAGTCCGGGGCTGGTGCAGTTCAACCACCGCGTCTGCGGTGCCTATCCTCGTTTCGTCGTCGGGCTGGTGGCCTGGCTGCAGAGCCGCGGCAGCGCCATGGGGCATATGCGCGGCGCCTTCGCGGCGATGATGGCGATGCTGGTGCTGCAGGTCGTGCTCGGCATCGTGACGGTGACGCATGCCGCGCCGCTCGGCGCTGTCCATCCTGCACCAGCTCGGGGCGGTGATGCTGTTCACGCTGGTCATCCGCGCCCGCTTCGCCGCGCTCTATCCCGCGGGCGCAGCGCATCGCCCGCGGTTGAGGTGAAGATGGAGCTCCGCTTCACCATTCAGGAGCTGCAGGCCTACCTGGCCGAGGTCTTTCCGCAGACGGAGGGGCGCTACGGGATCGTCGAGATGCGGGCGGGGTTGCTGAAGGTGCGGATGACCGCCACGGAGGCGGACCTGCGGCCGGGGGGCACCGTCTCGGGGCCGGCGATGTTCGCGCTGGCCGATTGTGCCTATTACATGGCCACGCTGGCGGTGCTCGGGCGCGAGGCGCTGGCGGTCACCACGAGCTGGTCCATCGACTTCATGCGCAAGCCTGCGCCGGGCGGGCTGATGGCCGAGGCGCGGATGCTGAAGCTGGGGCGCATGCTCTCGGTGGGCGACGTGCTGATCTTCTCCGACGGGATCGCGGGTCCGGTCGCACGCGCGAGCCTGACCTATTCGATTCCGCCGTCGCGTGGGGGGGGGGGGGGGGATCGAGATAGGTCCGGCCCTTCGAGTGTCTTGTGTCATTAACACCACCGCCAACAGAGCGAGGGATCAGATTTTCAAACTGACCCATACCCGCCGGGCGGGCTTGCCTGAAGGCGCGCGACGGAGATACTTCGGCCATGCTGCGCTATGCCCTCATGCTCTTTGCCGTGCTGGCCGCGATCGCGGTGCTTTCGGGGAACCGCCGCACGCGCATGGCGCTGTGGGTGATGGCGGGGGCTGGTGATTCTCTACGTGATCCTCAAGCTCACCGGGGTCATCGAGGCGATCGCGCCCAGCCGCGATGGGGTATTCTGATACCTAAATTTCAAGCCATTGCTTTGCAAGGGGGAATTCCGGCGCGAAGGGGATTGACGCGCGCGCCGATCTCCGTCAAAAGCCCGCCGATCCGGGGTGGCGCGTCCTTTCCCCGACCTCACACGGGGACACGAGATGAAGACCTTCTCCGCCCGACCGGGCGACATCAACAAGAAGTGGGTGCTGATCGACGCCGAGGGCATCGTGCTCGGGCGGCTCGCGACTCACGTGGCCATGGTGCTGCGCGGCAAGCACAAGGCGACGTTCACGCCGCACATGGACATGGGCGACAACGTCATCGTCATCAACGCCCAGAAGGTGCAGATGACCGGCAACAAGCGTGCCGACAAGCGCTACTACTGGCACACCGGCTTTCCTGGCGGCATCAAGCACCGCACCGCGGGGCAGATCCTCGAGGGCAAGCACCCCGAGCGGGTGATCCTGAAGGCGATCGAGCGGATGCTTCCCGGTGGGCCGCTCAGCCGCAAGCAGATGGGCAACCTGCGCGTCTACGGCGGGGTGGAACATCCGCACGCCGCGCAGAATCCCGAGGTGATCGACCTCGCCGCCCGCAATCCCAAGAACACCCGGAGCGCCTGAGCATGGCCGAGATTTCTTCGTTCGAAGAGCTGCGCGACGCCGTCGTCGCCCCTGTCGTTGAGGATGCGCCGAAGTATGAGCCGAAGCGCGACAGCCTCGGTCGCTCGTACGCCACCGGCAAGCGCAAGGACGCGGTTGCACGGGTCTGGATCAAGCCGGGCAGCGGCAAGGTGATGGTGAACGGCAAGGAGATGAATGTCTACTTCGCCCGGCCGGTGCTGCAGATGGTGATCGGCCAGGCGTTCAGCGTGGCCGGCGTCGCCGGCGAGTTCGACGTGATGGCGACGGTGAAGGGCGGCGGCCTGTCCGGCCAGGCCGGTGCGGTGAAGCACGGCATCAGCCAGGCGCTCACGCTCTACGAGCCGAACCTGCGGCCGGCGCTGAAGGCGGCGGGCTTTCTCACCCGCGACAGCCGCGTCGTCGAGCGCAAGAAGTACGGCAAGCGCAAGGCGCGCCGCAGCTTCCAGTTCTCCAAGCGCTAATAGCCCAGGCGGTCGGCAAGCCCGACCGCCTCGCGCCACAACCGGGCCTCGCCCCGCCACCCCGCCGGTTGCGTCATGCCCGGCGGGATCCGCGCGTTGCGTGAGACGGGGCTCGCGTGAGGTTCGGGATCGGCGTCCGTCCGTTCAGATCGACTGACTTCGCCGTAAAGCGGCTTGCAGCGCATCTGGCCAGCGACAATCCAATTGGGCATTGCGTTCACTGTTTCACGGCTGAACCGTGTCGGTGCTCCAGACGGCTGCGCCGTCAGGGCGGTAGATGACGACGTTGCCGTCATCCTGGACGACCAGGTGGCTGCCCGGATTGTTGCCGGTGGCGCTGTCCCAGATGTCGGCGGAGTCCGATCCGTAGATGACCAGGTTGCCGTCGTCCCGCATGGCGGCCGCCCCGACGGACTGGCCGAAGGTGCCCGAGGCCCAGATCGGCCCTGCCGGCCCGGCGAGAACGAGGTTTGCGTCGCCCTGGTAGACGAGGGTGTAGAGCCCGTTGGACGACTGGATCGACTGTCCCGCGGGCAGCACCTCGCCGGGCTGCATGTCATCGCCCGATGCCGTCGCCGGCGTGGGCAGCACGGCGGTGCCGGTGCTCCAGACGGCCGTGCCGTCCGGGCGGTAGATGACGACGTTGCCGTCATCCTGGACGACCAGGTGACTGCCCGGATTGTTGTCGGTGGCGCTTTCCCAGATGTCGGCGGAGTCCGATCCGTAGACGGCCAGGTTGCCGTCGCTCCGCATGATAGCCGCTCCGACGGATTGACCGGACGTGCCCGATGCCCAGAGCGGCCCCGCCGGCCCGGCGAGAACCAGATTTGCGTCGCCCTGATAGACCAGGGTGTAAAGTCCGTTGGCCGACTGGATCGACTGTCCCGCGGGCAGCACCTCGCCGGGCTGCATGTCATCGCCGGATGCCGTCGGCGGGGTGGGCAGGACAGCGGTGTCGGTGCTCCAGACGGCTACGCCGTCAGGGCGGTAGATGACGACGTTGCCGTCATCCTGAACGACGAGGTGGCTGCCCGGATTGTTGCCGGTGGCGCTGTGCCAGATGTCGGTGGAGTCCGATCCGTGGACGACCAGGTTGCCGTCGCCCCGCATGGCGGCCGCTCCAACGGACCGACCGAAGGTGCCCGATGACCAGAGCGGCCCTGCCGGCCCGGCGAGAACCAGGTTTGCGTCGCCCTGATAGACCAGGGTGTAAAGTCCGTTGGCCGACCGGATCGACTGTCCCGCGGGCAGGACCTCGCCGGGCTGCATGTCATCGCCCGATGCCGTCGGCGGGGTGGGTGTTTCGGAAACCGCGGGATGCGCCGTCAGGGTTAACCAAGGCAGCAACATCAAGAAGGTCGCATATCGAATTATTCGAACCATTCACCTGCGCTGGCGATGATGCCCCCTGCCGGGGCTTCGAACCGGGGGTCACGGCTCTTGGCGGCCATCGACGAACTCCGGAGGCACCCGGCAAGCACTATCGGTTCGCCTGCCGATTGACAGTGCCGATTCCGGCCAGTGGAATGCGACTTTTGGCGAAGCCCCGTCGCTGTACCTCTTACGCGGGCTGCGCTCGCTTGCTCTACGAGGGCGGGCGGTTGTGCAAGATTACCTGCACCCGAGTGGCGAGCTGGATGGCGATCAACTGAAGCGCAAAGGTCTCGTCGCGATCTGGAAGATACGGTCCGTGGCGACGCCCCCTTACCGGCCAGCGCACGCCGAGACCCTTCGGATGGGTTCTCTCGGCAGCGGCGATATCGCGGCGCCCCCGGTTCAGCCGACAAAGCGGCGCACGGTCGCGCGGTTCTCCTTGACTGCGGCGGCCGGATCGCGGGCGGCTTCGTCGGATTCCTCCTCGAGTACCAGCCAGCCGTTGAAGTTCGGCGCCCGCCGGGCGGCGGTGATGACGGCGGACATGTCGCAGATGCCTCTGCCGAGCATGGACCACCGGCCGGCGGCATCCACGTCCTTTGTCGCCTGCGTTCCGCCCACGGTTCCCTCCCCTGCCTACGGCTGTTCTATAAGCCCGAAGTGGCAGCGAAGGACGAATTGAAAATGGGCGGACGGGTGCGCGTCGGGGTCATCGGCTGCGGCAATATTGCCGGGACGTACATGCGCAATGCCGCGCTCTTCGGCGGGGTGGAGCTCGTGGCCTGCGCCGATGCGGCGCCCGACGTTGCGGCGCGGCGCGCGGCGGAGTTCGGGGTGCGGGCGATGGCGGTGGAGGCGCTGCTGGCAGACGCCGAGATCGAGCTGGTGCTCAACCTGACGATCCCGGCGGCGCATTTCGAGGTGACGATGGCGGCGCTCGGGGCGGGCAAGCACGTCTTCACCGAGAAGCCGCTGGCCACGTCGTTGGAGGCGGGGCGGCGGCTGGTGGCGGAGGCTCGCGCGCGTGGCCGGCTGCTTGGGGCCGCGCCCGACACCTTCCTCGGTGCCGCGGGGCGGCGGGCGCGGCAGTTGATCGATGCGGGCGCGATCGGGCGGCCGGTGACCGGCACCGCCTTCATGCTCGGGCGCGGGATGGAGCACTGGCATCCCAACCCGCAGTTCTACTACCAGCCGGGCGGGGGGCCGGTGCTGGATATGGGCCCCTATTATCTGACGATGCTGGTGAACCTGCTGGGGCCGGTGGCGCGGGTGATGGCGATGACGAGCCGTGGTCAGGACGAGCGGCGCGTCACCGCCGAGGGGCCGTTCCAGGGCACGACCTTCGCGGTCGGCACCCCGACGACGGCGCTGTCGCTGCTGGAGTTCGGCTCCGGCGCGACGGTCACCTTCGGGGCTTCCTGGGACGTGTTCCGCCACTCCAACCAGCCGATCGAGCTGCACGGCACCGAGGGCTCGCTGCGGCTGCCCGACCCGGACACGTTCGGCGGCACGGTCTCGCTTTCCGCCGCGGGCGGCGAATGGGAGGAGTTCGACAGCGGTGGCGCTGTCTTCGGCGCATCGAACTGGCCCTATGCCGCGCCGGACCGGGCCAACTACCGCATGTTGGGCGTCGCCGATCTCGCGCAGGCCATCCGGACCGGTGGCCAGCCGCGCGCGTCGGGGGAGCTGGCGCTGCACGTGCTGGAGGTCATGGAGGCGATCCTGGTCTCCGGCGAGCGGGGAGCGCCGGTGACGATCGAAGGCCGCGCCGGTCGGCCGGCGCCGTTGCGGGATGCGGAGGCTGCCGGGCTGCGGAGTGCCGTCTGATCGATGGGTACCGCGATCCTGCGATGAGTTGTCCTACGGGCGCCGCTCAGCTCGCCGTACCGGCGAGCTTAAGGCCGGTGTGCCAGTCCCCGAAGGCGGAGGCCGCCATCGGCCGGCCGAAGTGCCACCCTTGGCCGTAGTCGCAGCCCCAGCCGGTCAGGAGTGCCCGCTCGGCTTCGGTCTCGATGCCTTCGGCCACCATGCGATAGCCGAGGTCGCGGCCCATCTGCACGATGTTCGAGACCAGCCGCCCGCCCAGCGAATTGGCCTCCACCCCGCGCACCAGGCTCTGGTCGATCTTCAGCGTATTCGCCGAGAGGCGCGTCAGGTAGCTCATGTTCGAGTAGCCCGAGCCGAAGTCGTCGATGGCGATGGAGAAGCCGAGGTTGCGGAGTGCCGCCAGCCGATCGAGGATCAGCCCGCCGCTCGCGGCGCTGACCCCTTCGGTGATCTCGAGCTCGATCCGCCCACGGTCGACCCCGCGGACCGCGCAGCAGAAAAGCAGATACTCAACGAAGTCGGGTTCCTCGAGATTCTTCGGGGAGATGTTGACGGCCAGCGAGATGTCGAGCCCCTCGTGCTGCCAGATCGCGGCCTGGCGCGTCGCCGCGTCGATGACCCAGCGGGTCATGGGCGTGACGAGGGCTGTCTTCTCGGCCAGTTCCACGAACTCGCCGGGGGAGACCGGACCGAGCTGCGGATGCGTCCAGCGCAGCAGCGCCTCGGCGCTGACGCAGGCGCCGGTGTCCAGCGTCACCTTCGGCTGGTAGTGCAGCTCGAGCTGGCCCTCGACGTCGAGAGCGCGCTTGAGGTCCGACAGGAGACGGAAGGCGCGCCGGTGCGACTCGTCGCGCTTGTGGTCGAACCACGACCAGCCGCTGCGCGTGCTGCGGCTGTCCTGGGCTGCGGAAAGCGTCGCACGCAGATCCTCGCCGGGGCTGCCGCGTCCGAGCGCCTTCAGCCCGATGCCGATGCGCGTATCGATCGGAACGTCGCCGCAGAGGATCGGCTGCCGGAACCCGTCCACGATGCGCGAGATCATCGCGGGCGGATCGGGTTCGGCATTGCCAGGCAGGCGGAACGCGAAGCTCAGGATGCTGACGTGGTAGATCGCGGTGCCCGGCCCTAGGATCTCGATCAGCCGCTGCGCCCCGGCGCGGATGAATTCGTCGGAGCGCGCGTGCCCGAGGGAACGCAGGATCTCGTTGAAGACGTGCGCGTCGGCCAGAGTGATGAGGACGAGCGTCGAGCGGGCGTTGCCCCAGCACGTCGAGTTCGACCTCGAACTGCCTGCGGTTCGGCAACGAGGTGATCGGGTCAAGCCGCCCCGGCTCCTTGGGCCGTTCGACGAGCCGCCACTCGCGCAATGCCGCCAAAGCCACCATTGGCAAGCCCCCGATCCCCTGCCGCCGCCCACAAGGGCCGCCCCAACCGCGGGCAGTAATCGCAGAGCGGTCATAACATCGGGTTAATTCCGGCTAGGTCGCCCCGGCGGCCCGAGCGCCTGCGGCGACGCTGGCCAGCTCCGCATCCTCAACCTCTGGTTGTCTGCCGCGGTTGGATTTTGCGGTTTGCGCCGATTCCGGCTCGGGTTCGCTCCGGCGCCGGGCTCGGGCCGATGATCAGCGGCAGCATCGCCGAATCAGCCAGGTTGCTGTCCTCGGCGTGCGGCGGCGTCTTCCAGTCGAGCGTGTCGAAGGCGCCGCAGTTCTCGCAGACCGGCACCCAGGCGGCATGGATGTGGGTGCAGTTGCCGCAGATCCATTGCGGGCCGCGCGAGGCGATCAGAGCCTTGGCGAGCCATCCCCGGACCACCTCGTCGGGGGCCCCCTGTCCGCGCTCGATGGCCGCCATCAGCGCCAGGCTGCGACTGGTAGGCTCGGTCTCCGCGAGGTCCCCGAGCGCTTTGCGCGCGGCGGGGAAGTCCTCGGCGGCCAGTGCGAGCTCGGCCTCGAGCAGGCGGCCTTCCACATGGCCGGGGTTGGCGCCGATCAGCGCGGCGAACCGCTTGCGCCGGGCTGCCGCCGTCTCGTCGGGCTCGATGGCGGCGAAGGCGGCCGCGAGATCCGGGTGCGGCGCCGCCGCCCAGGCGGAGGTCAGCGTCTTGACCGCCTTGCGCTTGGCGCCGTTGCCGGCGTGGACCTGCGCCGCCAGGGCCGCCGCGGGAATGAGCGTGGGCGCGAGGCGGTTGGCCTGCAGCGCGGCCTCGTTGCCACGCGAGGCGTTGCCGGCGGCCAGCGCCGCCCGGGCGTCGGCCAGCGAGAGCACCGCGTCGCGGCGGGTGCCCACGTCGCGCGGCAGGAGGCGGGCGTGGATCGAGGCGGTGAGGGTCTCGCGCGCGCCGGCCCAGTCCTGCTGCTTCGACTGAAGCTCGAAGAGGGTGCGCAGCGTCCGCTCGTTGTCGGGGCGGAGGGCCAGCGCTTTCTTGGCGAGCGCCAACGCCGTCTCGTTGTCGCCCTCCTCGATCTTGAGCCGCGTCAGTCCCTGCAGCGCCACCGGCCGGGTGCGGTCGTCGGGCAGCATGGCCTTGTAGGCCTCGTAGGTCCTGGTGCGGTCGCCGCTCAATTCGGCGGCCTGGGCGGTCAGAAGGTGGGTGAGATCGGGGCGACTGAGCAGCGATGAAGCCCGTTTCGCGTTTCTGGTGGCGGTCTTGGCGTCGCCCGAGGCGACGGCGACCATGCCGTCGCTCAGCGCGTCGAACCCGCGACGCTCGCGGTTGCGCGAGAAGTAGCGGCTGAGGGCAGTCTCGTCGCCCATGAGGAAGCGGAAGAGCGCCGCCAGGAACCCGAGCAGCCTCAGGAGGAGCAGGGCGAGGATCACCAGCGCCACGAGGCTGAGGAGGAAGCCGATGGGCGAGAGGAAGAACTCGCGGCCGCCGAAGGCGATTTTCACTTCGCCGGGGGTCTCGAGGATCCAGCTCGCGCCGAAGGCGAGGGCGACGGCTAGGCCGACGAACAGGAGGACCTTCAGGATCGACCAGAGCATCGCGCGGTCCCCTTCAGTTGGTGGCCGGAAGCGTGGCGTCGAGCGCGGCCAGCCCTGCCTCGGCGTCGAGGCGGAGCCGGGCTGAGTCGAGCCAGCCGGCCATGGCGGCCGCCGCCTCGGAGGGGAGCTGCGCCGATTCGGCCAGCACACCCGTGAGGTCGTCGTGGCGCAGCTTGTCTTCCATGCGCGAGAGCACGGCGTCCGGCGACATTCCCGGCTGCGGCGTCAGCGAGCGGCTGGCCACCTGCGCTTCGAGGAAGGCGCGCGAGCGGGCGAGCGCGCCGTCGCCGGCGCCCGCCATGATGCTGGCGCGGATCGCGGCGTGCGCGGCGTCGGGGAAGCTGTCGCGGAGCTGGGCGAGTGTCGGCACGCCGGAGGCGGCCGCCGCGGTCAGGCCCTCGGGCACGGCGACGCCGGGGCGGTCGGCCAGGGCGGCGAGCGGGTCGGCAAAGGGCTGGCCGCTCGCCATGGCGGCGCGAAGGAGTGCCACGGCGGCGCCGGTCTCGGCGGTGGCGGCCTGGGTCTGCACCTCGCCGACCCTGGACTGGGCGGTGGCGATCTCGCGGTCGGCGTTGGCCGCCACCTCGTCGATGCGGGTCGCGAGGCCGCTCACCTTGTCCTGGAGCGATCCGAACTCGGCGCGCAGGCCGTCGAGCTCGCCGCGGTAGACATCGATGCGCTGCACGGTCTCCTCGCTGAGCTGCCCACTGGTGGCGGTGCTGCCGGCGAGCTGGTCCTTGAGGGCGGCGAGTTCGGCGCCCTGGCCCTGGATCGCCGTGTCGAGCCGGTCGAGCTGCTGGCGCGTGCCGGCGCCGTCGAGCTGGCCGAGGCTTTCGCGCAGCGTGGCGATCTCGGCGGCGAGCTTCTCCTCGGACGCGCTGACCGCGGCGCCGATGCGCCCCTCGACGTCGCTGCCCGAGGGCAGGTCGGCGATGCGGGTGCCGACGCCGGAGATCTCCTGGTCGAGCTGCGCACGGAGCGCGTCGATCTCGGCCGCGCCGTCGGCGGGGGAGAGCCAGTCTGCCACGGGCTTCATGCCCGAGGGCAGCATCGGGGCGAGGCGCGGCCCAGCCCAGACCCCGAGCGCAGCGCCCGCCAGGAGGAGGACGAGGCCGGTGAGTGCCTTGGCCGCGAAGGACCAGCCGGCCTCCTCTTCCTCGTGGGGCTCTTCCTCGGTGAAGCGGAGCGGCTCGGTCGCCGGGTCGGACTCGTCGCCCCGTTCCGGTTCGGAAGGGGGGGCGTCGGCAATCACGGGTGCGGCCTCGGTCTCGTCGACCGTCACGGCGTCGACGATCTCGACCGGCTCGGTGCGCGGTGCAGGTTCCGATTCCGCGCCGGCCGGCAGCAGCGACTCACTTTCGGGCGCGCCGGTTCCGGCGAGGGGTTCGGGGCGGATTTCGTCCGCGCCATCAGAGGTTTCGGGCGCTGCGACGTCGTCTTTCGTCGCATCGGTCTTCCTTCTCGGCATCGGTCCTCGCCCCTGCTCCGGTGTGCGGTGCAAACCGATACTAGGGCAAGCGTTTTGGCGTAACAAGCCGATGGCCCGCACCGTGAGGCGTCACGAGAGCGCAGCCAGGGCCGCCAGCATCCCGTCGCGGGTGGGCGTGCCGGCGATATGGCGGCGCGCCGGCTCCGGTCCGGCGAAGGCGGCGTCGGCGTCGGCACTCAGCGAGACGGCCGTGGTTCGGGCGAGATCCCAGCCCGCGCCTTCGCTGGCGGCAGTGAATAGGCGCGCGGTGCGCGGCGAGAAAAAGGTCAGGACGTCCACGCGTCCCGTGGCGAGGAGGTCTAGAGCCTCTGCCGACAGCGGCTGCGGGGCCTGGTCGTAGATCTCGGCGGCGCGAGCCGGAACGCCCTGGGTGGCGAGGCGCCCGGTCAGGTCGCCGGCGGCGTGTGCGCCGCGGACGTGCAGGAAGGCGCCGGCGCCGGGCCGATGCCCGGCCGCGATGAGATCGGCGAGGTCGGCCACGTCGCCGTTGGCGGAACGGGCGGCGAAGCCCGCCGACTGCGCGGCGGCGGCGGTCATGTCGCCGACGCACCATACGGGCAGGTGACGGTCGGGGGAGCGGGCGGCGAACTGTTCGACGCCGTTGGCGGAGGTGAAGACCAGCCCCTGCAGGCCGTAGAGATCGAGGGGCGCGGGGAGCGGGACGATCTCCAGCAGCGGCGAGATGACCGGGCGGAAGCGGCCGGGGAGGCGATCGGCCAGTACCTCGGCGAAGGCTCGCGACTGCGCCACGGGGCGGGTGAGGAGGAGCGTCCTGGGGTCGGCCATGGCGGCTGCGTCTGCGGCTCCGGCGAGAGGCGCCGCCGTTGCGCGGCGGCCGGGCCGGTGTTACCTGCGGGCCGCATCCCGCGCAACGTTGGAGGGGAGCCTTGACGAGCGAGCGCGTCATCCTCGGGATCGAGAGCAGCTGCGACGATACCGCCGTCGCGCTGGTGCGCGCGCGGCCC
Organism: uncultured Alphaproteobacteria bacterium; assembly: GCA_963796805.1. Taxonomy (GTDB): domain Bacteria; phylum Pseudomonadota; class Alphaproteobacteria; order Rhodobacterales; family Rhodobacteraceae; genus Amaricoccus. Next base: position 420,174 of record CAWCNG010000004.1, on the reverse strand, counting down.
GGAACGCCGCGCGGCGAGATCCTCGCCTCGGTCGTGCAGGGCCAGGACGCGCTGCACCTGGAGTGGGGCGGCGTGGTCCCGGAGATCGCGGCGCGCGCGCATGCCGAGCGGCTCGACCTGGTGACGGCCGCGGCGCTGGCCGAGGCCGGGCTGGCGCTGGCGGACGTCGATGCCGTGGCGGTTACGGCGGGGCCGGGGCTGATCGGGGGCGTGCTGGCGGGGGTGATGTTCGCCAAGGGGCTCGCCGCCGGGCGCGGGCTGCCGCTTTACGGGATCAACCACCTGGCCGGGCATGCATTGACCCCGCGGCTGACCGACGGGATCGACTTTCCTTATCTGGTGCTGCTCGTCTCGGGCGGGCATTGCCAGTTCCTCAGTGTCGAGGGGCCGGACCGCTTCCGCCGGCTGGGCGGCACCATCGACGACGCGCCGGGCGAGGCTTTCGACAAGGTGGCCAAGCTCCTCGCCCTCGGCTCGCCGGGCGGGCCGGCGGTGGAGGCGGCGGCGCGCGAGGGTGAGCCGGCGCGGTTCGCGCTGCCGCGGCCGCTTCTCGACCGCGAGGGGTGCGATCTGTCCTTTTCCGGCCTCAAGACGGCGGTGCGGCGGGCGCGGGAACGGCTGGTGGAGGCGCAGGGGGGGATCACCCGCGCCGACCGGGCCGACCTCTGCGCCGGCTTCCAGGCCGCCGTGGCCGAAACGCTGGCCGAGAAGACCCGCCGCGCCTGCCGGGCGTTCCGCGCCGCGCATCCGGCGGTCCGGCCGGTGCTGGCGGTGGCGGGGGGTGTCGCCGCGAACGCGACGATTCGCTGCGCGCTCTCGGAGGCCGCGGCGCAGGAGGGGGCCGGGTTCCTGGCGCCGCCGCTGGCGCTCTGTACCGACAACGGGGCGATGGTGGCCTGGGCAGCGGCGGAGCGCATGGCGGTGGGGCCGCCCGATGACCTGGCGCTGCCCGCCCGCCCGCGCTGGCCGCTCGACAGCACCGCGGCGCCAATGCTCGGCAAGGGCCGCAAGGGAGCCAAGGCGTGATCGGGGTGCTCGGAGCGGGGGCGTTCGGCACGGCGCTGGCGGTGGCGCAGGCGTCCGAGGGCCGCGAAGTCCGGCTCTGGGGGCGCGACCGTCAGGCGATGATGATGGCCGAGGATGCGCGCGAGGTGCCGCGGCTGCCGGGAATTGCGTTGCCGCCGAGCCTTAGCTGCATCGGCGATCTGGAGGAACTCGCGGAGGCGGAGGCGCTGCTGCTGGCGGTGCCGGCGCAAGAGACCGAGGCCTTTCTGGCCGAGACGGCGGACTTGCTGCCACCGGTGCCGCTGGTGCTCTGCGCCAAGGGAATCGGCGCGCGGGAGCACCGGCGACAGACTGAGATCGCCGCCGAGCTGGCGCCGGGGCGCACGCTGGCGGCGCTGACCGGGCCGGGCTTCGCCGCCGAGATCGCCCGCGGGCTGCCCACGGCGCTGACGCTGGCCTGCGCCGATCCCGGCGTGGGGCGCGCGCTTCAGGCGCGGCTGGCCACGCGGCGGCTCCGGCTCTACCTGACCGACGACGTGATCGGCGCCGAGCTCGGCGGTGCGTTGAAGAACGTGATCGCCATTGCCTGCGGCATGGTCGAGGGGAGCCGGCTCGGCGCCTCGGCGCGGGCGGCGCTGATGACGCGCGGCTTCGCCGAGATGACGCGTCTGGCGGTGGCCATGGGCGCGCGGCCGGAGACGCTGACGGGTCTCTCGGGACTGGGGGATCTGTCGCTGACCTGCAACTCGACCCAGTCGCGCAACTTCGCACTCGGCCGGGCGCTCGGAGCGGGCGAGGCGCGGCCTGGCGGGACGGTGGAAGGGGTTGCGACAGCGCGCGCCGCCTGCCAGCTTGCCGCGGCCCACGGTGTCGAGTTGCCGATCGCGTCGGCGGTGGCGGACGTGCTGGAGGGCGCGACGACGCTGGCGGGCGCCATGGAGGCGCTGCTGGCGCGGCCGCTCCGCGAGGAGTGACGGCAAGGGAGGCGGACATGCAGCATTGGCTCTTCAAGTCGGAAGCCGAGACCTGGAGCTGGGACGACCAGGTGGCGCGCGGGCCGGATGGGCAGGAGTGGGACGGGGTGCGCAACTTCCAGGCGCGCAACAACATGAAGGCGATGAAGGTCGGCGACCGCGGGTTCTTCTACCACTCAGGCGACATCAAGGCGGTGGTGGGGGTGGTCGAAGTGATCGCCGAGGCGCATCCCGATTCGACTGCCGACGATGCGCGCTGGCAGTGCGTGGACATCCGTGCGGTGGCGCCTTTCCCGCGGGCGGTGACACTCGAGGCAGTCAAGGCCGAGCCGCGGCTGGCGGAGATGGTGCTGGCGAAGAACTCGCGGCTGTCAGTGCAGCCGGTGAGCGAGGCAGAGTGGCGGGTGGTCTGCGAGATGGGCGGTTACGAGTAGGGCGCGTAGCGCTCGGTTCGCACTGGCAGGCTCACCAGCCCGACCAGTGTACGCGGTTGCCGTGGAAATCGGCCCGGGCGAGGCGGCGGGTCTCTCCGGTCGGCCAGAGCGTGAGGGTCACGAAGGGATCGGGTTCGGGGGGGTCCGCCTCCAGGCGAAGCCAGGCGAGCGGCGCCTCGGGCGTGGCACGCGCGCCGGCGGCGGCGAGGGCGCCGCGGATCCGTTCCTGGGCGGCGGGCGCGAGATAGCTCCAGAGTATCGAGTGATAGACCACGTGCACGTGGCCGGGGCGCGCTGCAGCGAGGCGTTCCTCGAGCCAGTCGGCGGCGTCGGCGCGGTCGATGCGGACGCCGGCGGCGCGCGCAAGGTCGATGGCGGCCGCTGTGCGGACAAGCCGCGTGGTCTGGTCGGCCCAGATGAAGGACAGGAGCCGCAGCCGGTCGGCCTCGCGAGCGACGTCCGGAGGATCGCGGTCGCAGCCGGCGCGTTCACTGACCGTGACGTCGGGAAGGGGCGGCGGCGATCCTTCCCAGGCCGGCGTGAGGTGGAGTGGCGAGGCCGCGTCGCCCCAGGTGGCCCGGCCGAAGCGGTAGGTGAAGCGGTCCCGAGATCTGGTTCAGCCCGGCGCTGGCGCCGAGCTCGGAGGTCACCAGCGGCAGTCCGGTCAGCGCCGTCACCGTCAGGAAGCCCGGCGCGAGGGCGGCGCTGCGCTGCACCTCGTTGGTCTGCGGCGGGCCATCGAGGCGACCGAGGATGTAGGGCGCGTGCGCGGTCAGGGCGGCGTCGACCGCTGCCCAGAGCTTCGCGTCGGGGACATCGTTGGGCGGGTAGACCTCGGCGAGGCCGGAATCGCGCTCTTCCAGCACCAGCCCGTGCAGCGCGCCGGCGAGGCGGAGCGGCAGGGCGTCGCCGCGGTTCGAGGGCTCGTTCGGCCAGCCCAGCACCCGGTCCGATACCGCATCGCCCGGTGCGAGCCGATCGGCGAGAAGGGAGCAAAGTCGGGCGGTGAACGGCGATCCGAGCTCTACGCAGTGGGCCGCCTGGGCGCGGAACGCCGCCTCGACGTTCACCGGAAGCGGTCCACGAGCCGCTGCAGGGCGGTCCGGGTCTCTTCGGGTTCGGGATCGGGCCGCTGGGACGGCGTCGGATCCCGCACGGGTTTGGCGGCGGCGGGCGGCTGCATCCGGCGGGCGACCGCGTTGAGAAAGCCCGGAGTGTCGCCGGAGGCGAGGCCGGGGGCGCCGTCGGAGAGGCCGCGCAGGAGGTCGTCGAGCCAATCGGCATCGGACTTGGCGAAGTCGCCGAGGACGTAATTGGAGACCTGCCGCTTGTCGCCGGGGTGGCCGATGCCGAGGCGGACGCGGGTGAATTCCGGACCGATGTGGGCATCGATCGAGCGCAAGCCGTTGTGGCCGGCGGTGCCGCCGCCGGTCTTCACCCGCACGCGGCCGGGGGCGAGGTCGAGCTCGTCGTGGAAGACGATGATGTCGGCGGGCTCGAGCTTGTAGAACTGCAGGGCGGCGCGGACGGCGTCGCCGGAGAGGTTCATGTAGGTGCCGGGCTTGAGCAGCAGCACCTTCTCGGGGCCGAGGCGGCCTTCGGCGATCTGGCCGTGGAACTTGGCGCGCCAGGGGCCGAAGCCATGCGCGCCGGCGATGGCGTCGGCGGCCATGAAGCCGATGTTGTGCCGGTTGCGGGCGTAGCCCGGTTCCGGATTTCCGAGGCCGACGAAGAGCTTCATGGACTTGCCGAAATGAAAGGACGCGGCGGGGCTGCCCCGCCGCGTCCGGATATAGCACGACAGGGAGGCGGGATCAGCCCTCGGCTGCTTCCTCGCCCTCGCTCTCACCCTCTTCCGAGCGCAGGCCGGACGGGGCCTGGATGCTGGCGATCGCGAAATCGCGGTCGATAATCGTGGGGCTCGTGCCGGCGGGGAGGGTCACCATCGAGATGTGGATGGTGTCGTTGATGTCCGTGCCGGCGAGGTCGACGACGATGTTCTCGGGGATGTCGCTGGCGGTGACCATGAGCTCGATCTCGTGGCGCACCTCGGTGAGGACGCCGCCGCGCTTGAGCCCCGGCGACTTGTCGCGATTGACGTACTCGACGGGAATGAAGAGCGCGATGCGCGAGCGGTCGCTGAGGCGCAGGAAGTCGACGTGGGTGGGCAGGTCCCTGACCACGTCGCGCTGCACGCTGCGGCAGATGACGTTGTTGTTCTGTCCCTCGACCTTGACGTTGAGCAGCGTCGACAGAAAACGCCCTGCTTTCAGGTGCTTGAGCAGCTCGTTGAATTTGACGTTGATCGTCTGCGGCGCGTCGCCGCCGCCATAGATCACGCCTGGTACAAGTCCTTCGCGACGTGCGCTGCGGGCGGCCCCCTTGCCGACCCCTGCGCGCGCCACGGCTTCGAGAACGGGTGTCTCGGCCATGTGGCTTCTCCTCGGGTTTCACGCGCGGCCTTCCTCCAAGGGTGCAAGACCGCGAGGGGGGTGAATAGGGGATCCGGGAGGGAAAGTGAAGGGGATTCCGGCGAGGCCGAAATTGCGAGGCGGGACTGAAGGTTAACGGCGAACATTGGATATGGGAATCATATGGAAAGCGTATGGAATCCACCCATACGATTGCGGAATCGGGGCAAAGGTTAACGGCCGGGCAGATCGTGGGCGTAACGGACCAGAGCGGGGACGTCGGGGATCTCGAGCCGGCGATACGATCGCACTATGAGGCCGCGCTTCTCCAGATCCACGAGGACCGGCCGCAGGGCATTGCGGGTCAGGCGGACGAGCTCGCAGAGTTCCTCCTGGGACAGGTGGATGACGGCGGAAGGCGGCGTACCTTCGGTCAGCGCCGCGAGCCGGCGCAGGGCCAGCGCGACCCGGACCCGCGCGTCGGTCGTGGAGAGGCTGGCGACGACGCTGAGCGCGTGGTCGAGATGACTGACGGTGATCTGCGCCAACCGCCGATCTGCGCCAACCGCCGCCACGTCGCCGGATCCTCGGATGCGATCTGGTCGACCGCCCGCGGGCTCAGGCACAGGAGACGGGTCTCCCGCCGGGTCACGATGCTCGCGCGGCGCGGCGTGCCAGTGATCAGCGCCGCCTCGCCGACCCACCAGCCGGGGGTTGCGACGTGGACCAGTACCGGCGGCATGTCTTCCGGCGCAATGAGGACCGACAGCTCGCCGTCCACTAGGCCGAACATATCTCCCGGGGGCGCGCCGATCTCACTGACCTGCACGCCTGCGTCGAAGCAGCGGAGCTCGGAAAGCTCGAGCACGCGCCGCCGGAACCCGGGCGGCTGGGCTGCCAGCCAGCCGGTGCAGGTCATTACGGCCGCGAAATCATCCATTTCCGTTTCCAAATGCACAGTCCTGCGCAGACGTGCCTGCAGGCACAGATGTAGTCTCGCCTCGTATGCCGTCGATATCGCGGGGGGGACGCGCATGAGCAAATCTTGGAAGCCGACACTCATCGTCGCAATCGGGCTCCTGTCCGCCGGATGGTTCCCGGTCGCGGCGCAGGAGACGCCCTACGAGCCGGACCGGACCGTGCTTCCGATGCCGCTGCCGCCGTTCGAGGGCGTCATCGGCAGGACATACCAGGAGTCCACCGAGGCCTGGCCGAAGCTGCCAACGCCCCCCGAGGGCGCGCCAAACGTGCTGGTCATCATGCTCGACGACGTCGGCTACGGCCAGACCAGCGCCTTCGGCGGCCCGGTTCCCACGCCCGAACTCGACAAGCTCGCCGAGGACGGCCTGCGCTTTACCCGCTTCCACACCACCGCCATTTGCGGGCCGTCGCGCGCTGCGCTGATCACCGGGCGCAACCACCACAACGCCGGGTCGGGTTTTCTCGCCGAGTGGGCCACGGGATTTCCGAGCTACGACAACATCATCCCGCGCTCGACGGCGACCATGGGTGCGATCCTGAAATACAACGGCTACGAGACCTCGTGGTTCGGCAAGAACCACAACACGCCCGACTGGGAGAGCAGCGTCGCCGGGCCGTTCGACCGCTGGCCGACGGGCATGGGCTTTGACTACTTCTACGGCTTCATCGGCGGCGAGACGCACCAGTATTACCCGGTGCTGTTCGAGAATACGGTGGCGGTCGAGCCGGAGACGACGCCCGAAGAGGGCTATCACTTCATGGCGGACATGACCGACAAGGCCATCGACTGGATGCGCTATCGCAAGTCGGTGGCGCCGCAGAAGCCGTTCCTGATGTACTTCGCCCCGGGTGCCGCCCACGCGCCTCACCACGCGCCGGAGGAATGGCGCGCAAAGTTCCGGGGCAGCTTCGACGCCGGCTGGGACGTGATCCGCGAGGAAACCTACCAGCGGCAGCTCGATATGGGCGTGATACCGCCGGGGACCGAACTGACGGCGCGGCCCGACTGGGCGCGGGAGTGGGCCGGTCTCAGCGACGAACAACACAAGGCCTACGCGGCGCTTATGGACAACTTCGCGGCCTATCTCGCCTACACCGATCATGAGGTCGGCCGGCTGATCGACGCGGTTCATGAGCTGCAAGACGGCGACAACACCCTGATATTCTACATCGTCGGCGATAACGGCGCCTCCTCGGAGGGCGGCTTCGACGGCACCATCAACGAGATCGCGAGCCTCAGCGGGATTCCCACCGATCTCGAAGAGGTCGTCGCGCGGCTCGACGAAATCGGCGGACCAAACACCGAGCCGCACTATCCGGTCGAGTGGGCCTGGGCGGGCAACGCGCCGTTCCAGTGGGTGAAGCAGGTGGCCTCGCACCTCGGCGGCAGCCGCAACCCGATGGTCGTCAGCTGGCCGGCGCGGATCACAAATACCGGAGGCACGCGGGATCAGTTCACCCACCTGATCGACGTCCTGCCGACCATCCTCGAGGCGTCGGGCTTGCCGGCACCCAAGGAAGTCGACGGGATCGAACAGAAGCCAATGGATGGCGCGTCGTTCCTCGCCAACTTCGACGACGCCGATGCGCCGGAGATGCACGACCGGCAGTATTTCGAGGTGTTCAGCAACCGATCCATCTACGATCAGGGTTGGAAGGCCAACGCCCAGCACACCCTGCCCTGGCGGCAGGATGTCGCGCCCGGCAACTGGGAGGCGGACCGCTGGGAGCTCTACAACCTCGCCGAGGACTACAGCGAGGCGAACGACCTCGCCGCGGAGATGCCCGACAAGCTCGCGGCGATGAAGGCGATCTTCGACGAGGAGGCCGAGAAGAACCACGTCTATCCGCCTCGACGACCGCGGCACCGGCCGGCTGGCGGTCCCCAAGCCGACCCCTTCGGACCCGAACCGTACACACTTCGTCTTCTATCCCGGTGCCACCCGCCTGCCGGAGACCGCGTCACCCAATACCAAGAACAAGTCGCACAGCATCACCGCCGAGATCGAGATGCCGGAAGACGGCGGCGAAGGCGTGATCCTCGCCGCAGGCGGCAGCTCGGCCGGCTTCGCCCTCTTCGTGCGGGACGGCAAGCTCGTCTATCACTACAACTGGTTCGACAGCTATCGCCCGGAGGTCGTGTCGGATGTGCCGCTGCAGGCTGGCAAGTCGACGGTGCGGATGGACTTTGACTACGAGGGTGCCGAAGGCGAGATGGGCAAGGGCGGCACCGCCACGCTCTTCGTCAACGACGCGGAGGCAGGCAGTGTCCACATCGACAGGACGGTGGCGGCGCGCTTCGGTCTCGACACCTTCGGGGTCGGCGAGGACAGCGGCTCGCCGGTGGTCAACACCTACCAGCCGCCGTTCCCTTTCACCGGGAGCATCGACAAGGTCGAGATCGACCTCAGGTAGCCAAGCGAAACTCGCGGGGAGCGCCGGGCGATGGTGCGATATCGCAGGCTGCGATTGTCGTCGGGCCGGGTTCACGCTACCTTGGTTGCCCGGACGCCGGACCTTTGGGGAGGAGGAAGCGCAATGGGCTGCTGCACCGAGAAGCTCGAGAACACGCGCGACTCCGAGAAGCTGGATCTGGTCTGGGAGCGCAAGCCGAAGCTGAGCATGGGCCGGCGCGAGCTACTGGTGGGCTCGGCGGGGCTGGCCGGGCTGGCCTTCACCGGGCGGGCGAAGGCGCAGGAGACGGTGAAGCTCGCCTTCTGCAGCCAGTTGCTCTGCGTGGTGCCCTATGAGTTCACCCGGGCGCAGGGCATGTTCGAGGCCGAGGGGCTGTCGGTCGAGCTGGTCTACACCCGCGGCGGGAATGCGGCGATGCAGGCGCTGGTGGGTGGGGCGGTGGACTATGCCGCGACCTCTTTCGACGTGGCGCTGCAGGCCTTCGCCAATGGCGCGGCGATCCGGCGCTTTGCGACCACCGGGCGGCTGCCGCTGTTTGCGCTGGCGGTAGCGCCGTCGCAGGCGGAGGCGATCACCGAGCTGAAAGGGCTCGAGGGCGAGACCGTGGGGGTCTCGGCGCTCGGAAATGCCGATCATACGCTGCTGCTCTACCTGCTGGCCGAGGCGGGGGCGGATTCCTCGAAGGTGGAGTTCGCAGTGCTGGGACCGAACCTCTTCGAGGCGCTGCGGCGCGGGCAGGTGGCGGCGGGCATGGTGCAGGAGCCGGCGCTGTCGCTGATCGTCGAGGACGGCGGCAAGGTGCTGTTCAACGCCATGGACATCGCCGACGCCGACCGGGTGCTGGGCGGAGCCTACGAGTTCATGGGCGTCGCCTACCGCACCGAGGAACGCGAGGAACGGCTGCCGCAGATGCAGGCGCTGGCCCGGGCGCTGCAGAACGGGCTGGTGGCGCAGCGGACAGCCCCGATCCCGGAGATTCGCGAGTCGCTGCCGGCGGAACTGCTGGTGGGGGGCGACGGCGAACGGTTCGACGCCATCATCGGGCGCTACCGCGCCTCGCTCTATCCCGAGTCGGTGGCGATCGACGTCCCCGCCTGCGAGCGGGTGGTGGCGGCGCTGGAGGCGGGCGGTGTGCTGCAGCCCGGAATCGACCTCGGCCAGCTTCTCGATACCGGGGTCGTGCCGGCTTGAGTGTGGCGCCGCGGCCGAGGGAAGCCTCGCCTGACCAGACCCACGCGACCGGCGCGCCGATGGTGCGGGTACGCGATCTTGTCATGCGCTATGGCACGGCGGAGGCGGTGATCGACGGGGTGTCGCTGGACGTGGCCGAAGGGCAGGTGGTGAGCCTGATCGGGCCGTCGGGGTCGGGCAAGTCGACGGTGTTGCGCGCCATCGCCGGGCTGCATGCGCCGGAGGCGGGGAGCGTCGAGCTCTTCGTCGAGCGGACGGAACTCGGGTTCCTGTTCCAGGATGATGCGCTGCTGCCGTGGCGGACGGCGCGGGAGAACGTGGCGCTGGGGCTGCGTCTCGGCGGTGCGGCGCAGGCCGAGGCGGTTGCAGGGGCCGACGAGTGGCTGGCGCGGCTGGGGCTTGCGGACTTCCGGGGGCGCTATCCTCGGCAGCTGTCGGGCGGCCAGCGCAAGCGTGTGGCGCTGGCGCAGGTGCTGGCGCGGCAGCCGCGGCTCTTGCTGATGGATGAGCCCTTCGCTTCATTGGACGCGATCGTGCGGCATCACGTGACCCAGGACCTGCTCGGCTGGGTGGAGCGGGAGGGGATCGCGGTGCTGCTGGTCACCCACGATCTGGAGGAGGCGCAGGCGCTGTCGGACGAGGTCTACCTGCTGTCGCGCGGGCCGCGGGCGACGATCCGGGCGCGTTATCCGGTGGCGATCCCGCGGCCGCGCAACCTGATTGCCGCGCGCGGGGATCCGAGCTTCGCGCCGCTTCTGCAGCGGATCTGGGCCGATCTCGAGGCCGAGGTGGATCATGCCGGGAGTGCGGCGTGACCGGGGCCCTTTCCCGTCGCTGGGTGCGGCAGACGCTGGCGCTGGCGGTGATGCTGCTGCTCTGGGAGGGCCTGAGCCGGGCCGGTGTCATCGACCCTTTCTATGCCCCGCCGCCGAGCGCGGTGGCGGTGACGCTCTACCAGCTCTTCGCCGGCGGGGCGATCTGGGAGCATATCGCGGCCACCTTCACCGCGGCGCTGCTCGGGCTGGTCGGCGGGCTGATCCTCGGGGCGGTGCTGGGGTTCACGGCGGCGACGATTTCGCCGCTGGCCGACGTGCTGGAGCCGGTGATGATCCTGCTCAATGCCATCCCGCGGGTGATCCTGGCGCCGCTCTTCATCATCTGGTTCGGCATCGGGATCGGCTCGAAGGTGGCGCTGAGCCTGGTGCTGGTGACGGTGCTGGTGTTCTTTTCCGTCTTCAGCGGCATCCGCGAGGTGGACCGGCGGCTGGTGGAGCGGGTGGTGACCCTGGGCGGCGGACGCGGGACGGTGCTGCGCGAGGTCTACGTGCCCTCGGTGACGGCCTGGGTGATGGGGAGCCTGAAGGTCGCGGTGGGCTTTGCCTTCACCGGCGCGGTGGTGGGCGAGTTCGTGGCGTCGAGCCGCGGGCTCGGGTATCTCCTGTCCTTCGCGCAGAGCACCTACAATGCGGCGCAGACGCTGGCGCTGATCTTCATCATCATGGCCTTCGTGCTGGTGCTGTTCACGCTGGCGGGGTGGCTGGAGCGGCTGGCTGCTGCACTGGCGGTATGCGTGAGAGAAGAAGAAAACGGGAGGGTGACGGATGGCTGACGGGGATATCGCGGCGCTGGGCGCCGAGCTGAGCGGACTGCTGAACCTGGCGGCGAAGCCGATCGGGATCGCATTCCGCGCGGAGGCGGAGACGCCGGGGGTGGCGCCGGTGGGCGGGACGCGGCCGGCGCCGACCGAGGACGGGCGGACCGGGCGCGGTGCCGGCGTCGTGCGTGTTCTGGGGCATGGCGGAGAGCCGGGTCTTTTCCACGGTCGAGGCCGACCACTGCAACTGCAGCGTCGGGCGCTATACCCACGGCTGGCGGAGCCTCGCGGAGGTCGGCGGGGAACGCCGACGTGGCGGCGCTGGTGGGTGCGGGCTGGGTCGGGCCGGAGGACTTTCCCGGCATTCCGGCAGGTGAAGGACAAGCCGGAGTCCATCGTCTACGGGCCGCTCGGCAGCCTGCCGGTCGAGCCGGACGTGATCATCGTGCGGCTGAACGCCAAGCAGGCGATGGTGCTGGACGACGCGCTGGGGGGCGTGCGGTTCGAGGGCAAGCCGCAGTGCCACGTGCTGGCGATCGCCAAGGACGGCGGGGAGACGGCGATCAGCGTCGGCTGCATGCTGAGCCGGGTGCGCACGGGGATGGCGAGCGGGGAGATGTCCTGCGCCATTCCGGCCGGCGAAGCTTGCCGAAGTGGTTGCGGCAGTGCGGCGCAATGCGGCGACGGAGCGGACGGTGGCGGCCTACGCCGCGGCTGACGCGGCGAGGTTCGCCTGAGGCGGTTGTAACCCCCGGCGCAGGCGGTAACCCTCGGGAAGAGCAGGGAGGAAATCATGCCGGGGCCGCGCGTCGCGCTTTTCGTCACCTGTCTAGTGGACATGTTCCGGCCCTCGATCGGCTTCGCGACGGTGAAGCTCCTGGAGGACGCCGGCTGCACGGTGGAGGTGCCGGAGTCGCAGACCTGCTGCGGGCAGCCGGCGTGGAACTCGGGCGACAAGGAGACGGCGAAGGCGGTGGCGCGGCAGGTGATCGCGGCCTTTGAGGGCTATGACTATGTTGTCGTGCCCTCGGGGTCCTGCGGGGCGACGATTGCCAAGGACTATCCGCAGATGCTGGCCGGCGACGCCTGGGAGGCGCGGGCGAGGGCTCTGGCGTCGCGGACGTTCGAGATCACCGCGTTTCTCGCCGACGTGCTGAAGGTCGAGGGGGTGGCGCAGGCGGTGCCGGCGGTGGTGACCTATCACGACAGCTGTTCCGGCCTGCGGAGCCTTGGGGTCCAGGCACAGCCGCGCAAGCTTCTCGCCAGCGTCGAGGGGCTGGAGTTGCGCGAGATGGTGGAGCGGGACGTCTGCTGCGGGTTCGGCGGGACCTTCTGCGTCAAGTATCCCGACATCTCCAACGTCATGGCCGGGGACAAGACGCGGAACATCGCGGCGACCGGGGCGGAGCTGGTGCTGGCGGGCGATCTCGGCTGCCTGATGAACATGGCCGGCAAGGCGAGCCGCGAAGGGCGGAGCTTCAGGGCGCGGCACGTGGTGGAGGTGCTGGCCGGGGACATGGGCACGCCGGCGATCGGCGAAGCCAAGTGAGCCACGTCCCGACCACGCCGCAGTTCAAGGCCAACGCCCACGCGGCGCTGGAGGACGTGAACCTGCAGACCGCGCTGCGCGGGAGCCGCGGCAACTTCGTGATGAAGCGGGCGGCGGCGCGGGAGGCGTTGCCGGAGTTCGATGCGCTGCGCGACCGGGCGCGGGATATCAAGAACCACGTGCTGGGTCACCTCGATCTCTACCTGGAGGCCTACGAGGCGAAGGTGGTCGAAAGCGGCGGCGTGGTTCACTGGGCGGAGACCGCCGAGGAAGCCCGCGCGATCGTGCTCGACATCTGCCGCAAGGCCGGGGCGAAGACGGTCAACAAGGGCAAGACGATGATCTCCGAGGAGTGCGGGATCAACGACTGGCTGGCCGAGAACGGGATCGTTCCGGTGGAGACCGACCTCGGCGAGTACATCATCCAGCTGCGCGGGGAGGCGCCCTCCCACATCATCGCGCCGGCGGTGCATGTGACGGTGCCGGAGGTGGAGGCCGCGTTTCGCAAGGCGCACACGCACCTGCCGGCGGAGCGCAGCCTTTCGGAATATTCCGACCTGCTGCGTGAGGCGCGGGGGGTGCTGCGCGAGAAGTATTTCGAGGCCGAGGTGGGGATCACCGGGGCGAACATGCTGATCGCCGAGACCGGGCATTCGGCGATCGTGACCAACGAGGGCAATGGCGACCTCAGCCAGTCGCTGCCGCGGGTGCATATCGTGATGGCGTCGCTGGAGAAGGTGGTGCCGACCTTCGAGGACGCGAGCGTGATCCTGCGGGTGCTCGGGCGGTCGGCGACCGGGCAGGAAATGAGCGTCTATACCACCTTCTCGAAGGGGCCGCGGCGGGCGGGGGATCCGGACGGGCCGGAGGAGTACCATGTGGTACTGCTCGACAACGGGCGATCGAACATGGTGGGCAGCGAGTTCCAGGACATGCTGCGCTGCATCCGCTGCGGAGCGTGCATGAACCACTGCCCGGTGTATCAGGCGGTGGGCGGGCATGCCTATGGCTGGGTCTATCCCGGGCCGATGGGGGCGGTGCTGACGCCCTCGCTGATCGGCGTGGAGGAGGGGGGGCAGCTGCCGAACGCCTCGACCTTCTGCGGGCGCTGCGAGGCGGTCTGCCCGGTGCGAATCCCGCTGCCGAAGCTGATGCGGCACTGGCGGGAGCGGGAGTGGGAGAAGCGGCTGACGCCGGGGGCGGTGCGGACGGGACTTGGCGTCTGGGCCTGGTTCGTGGCGCGGCCGCGGCTCTACCGGCTGGCGACGCGGACGGGGATGGCGGCGCTGCGGGTCATGGCCGGGGAGAGGGGCAAGCTGCGGTCGCTGCCGCTCGCGGGGGGCTGGACCGGGCAGCGGGACTTTCCGGCACCGCAGGGGCGAACGTTCATGGACCAGTGGAAGGCGGGCGGGCGGTGAGTGCGCGGGAGCGTATCCTCGGGCGGGTTCGGGGCGCCGTCGGCGGCGGGCCGGGGCGGGAGGCGGCGGTGGCAGAGCGGCTCGCCGAGCATCCCGCCGGGCCGGTGCCGCAGCAGGCCAAAAGCCAGGGCGCGGCGCGGCTGACCCAGTTCATGGCCAAGGCGGAGGCGGCGGCTGCCACAGTCAGCCGGGTGTCGGGGATCGAGGAGCTGCCGCGGGCGCTGGCGCACGAACTCCGTAACCGCAACCTGCCCGCGGTGGTGCGCTTCGGGGCGGAGCCGATGTTCCAGGGGCTCGACTGGGGAATGATCGAGACGTCGCAGGGCGTGGGGCGGATAGAAGAGCCGGCGACGCTGAGCCGGGGCGAGTTCGGGCTGGCCGAGACGGGGACGCTGGTGCTGGCGTCCGGGCCGGACAATCCGGTGACGCTGACCTTCCTCGGCGAGACGCATTTCGTGGTGCTGCGCGAGGCGGACCTCTGCGGCGGGTTCGAGGACTTCTGGGCCGCCTGGCGGGAGCGCGGGCTCGATCCGCGAACGATCAACATGGTGACCGGGCCGTCGCGGTCGGCGGACATCGGGCAGGTGCTGCAGCTCGGGCGCACGGGCCGGTGGCGCTGCACGTGTTCGTCGTCGCTGAGGGCTGAGCGGGCCGCGCGCCCACGAACTCCGCCCGTCCCGGGATAGTGGCGCCGGCTGCGGGGATTCAGGCTCTGTCCAGGGAGCGTAGGCGTTCGGCGATGCGCCGGCGCACGACGTCGAGATGCAGCCGCATGGTATAGGCATATTCCCGGAAGCGGACGGGCAGGCGGACGCTGACGAGGTCCGCCTCGATGGCATCGAGGCGGGCATCGAGGCGACGGAGCTTCGCGGCGTCATTGCTGGCGAGCGCCCCGCGTTCGATTTCGATAAGGTCGAGATAGTGGCGGTAGACCCGGCTGCGCATGCGCCACTGGTAGAGGCCCGGCACGATGCGGAAGAGCGGGAAGAGGATGACGATGACCGGGACCAGCAGAAGCGCGAAGCTGTCGATCTGGGCCACCACCCAGTAGGGCAGGAAGCGCAGGAGCGGGCTGGGCGGCGCGGAGAGCAGGTCGGCGGCTTGGGGGTTCAGGGGCATCGCGACCCCGGTGGCGGTCGGGAACTGGTTCTCGTCGGTGATGAGGTCGCGCCCGGAATTGACTTCGCGGGCTGCGGCGACCAGGCGGTCCACCAGCGAGGCGTGCAGGTCACGCTGCGCGACGAGGCGGCCGATCATCGACACGAGATCCAGTGACTGCGGCGGGCGGCGGTCGGCGTAGTTGAACCCCGCGGCGGGTACGGTGGCGAGCTGGGCGAAGGGGAGCCGGCGGACCAGGGCTTCGGCATCGCGGATGGCAACCGGGCCGAGGTCGCCGTCGGCGAGCAGGGGCTGCAGGTAGGGGGCGCTGATCGGCGCGACGAAGAGCGCGACATCGACGGTGCCGGCAGCAAGCGCATCGGCGGCGTCCATGCCGCCGATCGGGCGAAGGTCCAAGCCTGCCGCCTGAAGGCCGAGGCCGGCGATCACCGCGTCGACCACGAAGCGCGTGCCGCTGCCGGGGCCGCCCGCGGCGATCCGCAGCCCGGCCCAGCCCGCCGGGTCGGCGGGATCGGCGAGGGCGCCGCTGTGGAAGATCCAGAGCGGCTCGAGGAAGGTCGCCGCCAGGGCCTCGACGCCTGCCTCGGGGGGCGGGTCGATGCCGCCTTGCAGGAAGCCGGCATCGGCGGGGTCGTCCGCCCGCGCGAGGGCGGCGGCGTTCTCGACCGAGCCGGCGGTCTCGATGATCTCGAGCTCGATGCCGTCGCGGGCGAGGATGCGCTGGTAGCGCTCGGCGAGCGCGTAGTAGGCGCTGCCTGGCCGGCCTGCGGCGAAGGTCAGGTGTCTGGGGGGCGCGAGATCGAGCAGCCAGACTGCGGCGAAGAGGCCGGCGAGCACGGCCAGCGCCGGCAGGAGGTAGAGGCGCAGCCAGTCGGTCTCGAAGCCGGGACGTTGCACGGGCGGCAGTGAACCACGACCCGGCAGGGCGGGCAACAGCTCGGATGGCGTTTGTCGGGCAGCGCACTGACGCTTCGCCCGTCGCGGGGCGGCGCGGTCAGAGGCCCGAGCCGCGCAGGGCCCGCTTGCATTCCCGCGGCGGGGAGTGCGCCATGGCGTAGGCCTCCACGCCGCAATGGCCGCACACGTAGCGCGCCAGGCGCGTGCCGGGGCGGAGCCCGTTTCTCCGCCACCGGCACGGGCTTTCGGGCACGGCGAGGGTGACGAGGCACCCGGTGCGGGCCGCGGGGGGGGGGGGGGGGGGGGGGGGGCGTGCGGACGCAGCCGGGGGTGGGGGGTCGCGGCGCCGCGGTGGCGGCTGCGGCGGAAGGCGACGAGCGCGGCGGCGAGGGCCGGCACGGCAAGGATCGGCACGGCTGCCGGCACCGACCAGGGGTCGAGCCACGCCGCCAGGCGATCGAGTCCGGTTTCCCACGCGCCCCACATCCCCCCTTGTCATGGGCAATGGTGGTGAAGATCGCTCTAAGCTCGGTGTGCGGCTTCGGCGAGCGAGGCGACGAAGGCGAGGACGGCGGCAGGCGGGTCACCGGCGGCGATGCGGTCGACGATGGCGGAGCCGACGACGGCACCGTCGGCAACGGAGGCGATCTCGGCGGCCGTGGCCGGGGTTCGGATGCCGAAGCCGACGCAGACCGGGAGCGGCGTGGCGCGCTTGATGCGGGCGACCTCGGGGGCGGCGCTGGCGGCGCTGGCGGCGGCGGCGCCGGTAATGCCGGTGATCGATACGTAGTAGACGAAGCCGGAGGTGTTGGTCAGCACGCGCGGCAGACGGCGGTCGTCGGTGGTGGGAGTGGCGAGGCGGATGAAGTTCAGCCCGGCAGCCTGGGCGGGCAGGCAGAGCTCGTCGTCCTCCTCGGGGGGGAGGTCGACGACGATGAGGCCGTCAACGCCGGCGGCTCTGGCTTCGTCGAGAAAGCGCGGGACGCCGCGGGAATAGATCGGGTTGTAGTAGCCCATCAGCACGATGGGCGTTTCGGCGTCGTCCTCGCGGAAGGCGCGCACCAGGGCAAGGGTGCGGTCCATGGTCTGGCCGCCCTCGAGCGCGCGCTGGCCGGCGCGCTGGATGGCGGGGCCGTCGGCCATGGGGTCGGTGAAGGGCATGCCGAGCTCGATCACGTCGACGCCGGCGGCGGGAAGGCCGCGCAGGATCTCGAGGGCGGTCTCGTAGTCGGGATCGCCGGCCATGACGAAGGCGACGAAGGCCTTGCGGCCGCTGGCCGCCAGGGCGGCGAACCTGCTTTCGATGCGCGTCATTCTCGTCCCCCAGCTTTCGGTGGCTCTGTCTGGGGCAGGCGGGATCGGGAATCAAGGCGAAGGCGCGCGTCACCTTCGGTGGCACGCACCCGGGCCAAGTGCGACCCCGTCCGTCCGTCCCGCCCTGGTGCGTTAACACTTGGCCGCGCGCACACGGCGCGTGCATGCGATGTGCATGAGTTGTGCATCGAAGAAATCCCGTTAACTCTTGCGGCAGCGCCTAAATCCCGGCCCCGAGCGATCGCCTGGCGCGCTGGGACGGCGGGCCGTCAACTCGTGGCCCGACCCGCCTGCTTGACCCTGCCGCGGGGCGCGCCATAAGAGGCGCGGGTTTGACGGGAGGGTGTCATGGCGTTGAAGATCGGGATCGTCGGGCTGCCGAACGTGGGCAAGTCGACGCTGTTCAACGCGCTGACCCGGACGGCGGCGGCGCAGGCGGCGAACTTTCCCTTCTGCACCATCGAGCCGAACGTGGGCGAGGTAAACGTGCCGGACGCGCGGCTCGACCGGCTGGCGGTGATCGCCAAGTCGGCGAAGGTGGTGCCGGCGCGGATCACCTTCGTGGATATCGCCGGGCTGGTGCGGGGGGCGAGCAAGGGGGAAGGGCTGGGGAACCAGTTTCTGGCCAACATCCGCGAGTGCGACGCCATCGCGCATGTGCTGCGCTGCTTCGAGGACGCCGACGTCACGCACGTGGAGGGGCGGGTCGATCCGCTGGCGGATGCGGAGACCGTGGAGACGGAGTTGATGCTCGCCGATCTCGAGAGCGTGGAGAAGCGGCTGGCCGGGCTGCAGCGCAAGCTCAAGGGGGGCGACAAGGAGGCCGCGGACCAGGCGCGGCTCCTGGAGGCGGCGAAGGTGGCGCTGGAGGCGGGGCGGCCGGCGCGGACGGTGAAGCCGGCCGAGGAGGATGTGCGGACGTGGCGGATGCTGCAGCTCCTGACGGCGAAGCCGGTGCTCTACGTCTGCAACGTGGAGGAGGCGAGCGCCGCGACGGGTAATGCCTTCTCCGAAGCGGTGGCGAAGATGGCTGCAGGGGAGGGGTCAGGCGCGGTGGTGATCTCGGCGGCGATCGAGGAGGAGGTCGCCCAGCTCGACGATGCGGAGCGGGCGGAGTTCCTCGAGTTTATGGGCCTGCACGAGGCGGGGCTGGACAGGCTGATCCACGAGGGATACCGCCTGCTCGGGCTTTCCACCTATTTCACGGCGGGTCCGAAGGAGGCGCGTGCCTGGACGATCCCGGCAGGGGCGAGCGCGCCGCAGGCGGCGGGGGTGATCCACGGTGACTTCGAGAAGGGGTTCATCCGGGCGGAGACGGTGGCCTACGGCGACTATGTCGCGCTGGGCGGCGAGACCGGGGCCCGCGAGGCGGGCAGGTTGCGCGCGGAGGGCAAGACATATCGGGTGCAGGACGGGGACGTGCTGCACTTCCTGTTCAGTTCATAAGGGAGGGTGCCGTGAACGATGATCAGCCGCCGTGGGAGGAAGTTGTGGGCCGCCTCAAGGGGGTGTCGACGGCGACCCTCACCACGGTCCTGCTGAAGAAGGGGCTGCGTAACGTCTGGATGCGGAATTCGCAGCCGATCCATGGCGAGGTTAGCCGCTTGGTGGGGCGGGCGTTCACGCTGCGCTTCGTGCCAGCGCGGGAGGATCTGGCGACGCCAGCGTCCTGGGCCTCGCCGGTCTCGACACGGGCGGCGATCGAGGCGATGCCGGCCGGGTGCATCGCGGTGGTCGGCGCGGCAGGCGTGGCGGATGCGGGCATTTTCGGCGACATCCTGTGCGCGCGGATGGCGATGCGCGGGGTGGCCGCCTTGGTGACGGACGGGCCCGTGCGGGATCTCGAGGGGGTACTCGGGACCGGGCTGCCGGTGTGGTGCCGGGGCGCGGCGGCGCCGCCCTCAGTGGCGGGGCTGACCTTCGTGGGCTGGCAGGAGCCGGTCGGCTGCGGCGGGGTGGCAGTGTTCCCGGACGACGTAATCGTGGCGGACCGGGACGGGGCTGTCCTGATCCCGCAGGCGCTGCTCGGAGCGGTACTGGCGGAAGCACCGGAGCAGGAGAGGATGGAGGCCTGGATCATGGGCGAGGTCGGCCGAGGGGCGGTGCTGCCGGGCCTCTATCCGATGAACTCGGAGACGAAGGCCCGCTACGAGGCGGAACGGGAAAGCTAAGGAGCCTCCGCCTCGATCTCCTCCAGGGCGGCGGCGAGCTGGAGAGCGAACTTCGCGGATGCGACGGGGAGGGTGCGGCTGCGGAGCTGGCCGAGGAGGAGGAGTCCGGGCGGCATGTCGCGGAGCGGGATGGGGCGGATCACCAGGCGCGGGTCGGGCGCGGGGGTGAGGCCGATGGGGATCTGGAAGCTGACCACCCGCTCGTGCAGCACGTACTGGCGCATCATCTCGAAGCTGTCGGCCTCGACCACCGGGGAGAGGTCACGGGCGCGGCCGCGGGTGGCGAGGTCGAGCAGGTGGCGCACGCCGTAGTCCTGCGAGGGGATGACGTGCGGCACCGCGAGGCAGTCGCGCAGGCGGAGATCGGGCACCGTTGCCAGCGGATGGTCGGCGGCCATGATGGCGCAGACCGGCTGGGGGATCGCCTTGATCACCTCGAAGTCGGCCAGGTAGATCGGCTCGAACACCAGCGCGAGATCCGAGGAGAAGGTGGAGAGGTCGCGCTCGGCGGAGGCGCGGTCGCGGACGCGCACCGAGAAGGTCACGCCGGGGTGCTCGGCGCGGTAGCGCGAGATCTGGTCGGGCAGGAAGATCGGATTCAGCGCCTGGCTGCAGGCGATGGTGATGTGGCCGCGGCGCTCGCCGGAGAGATCCGCCACCTGGCTGCGGATGCGGTCGAGGTCGGAGAGCTGGTGGCGGATGTGCTGCATCAGCAGCTCGCCTGCCGGGTTAAGGCGCACGCCGCGCGGGAGGCGCTCGAAGAGCGGGGCGCCGAACTCTTCCTCGAAGGACTGGATGCGGCGGTTGAGCGCCGAGGAGGTGATGTTGAGATCCTCGGCCGCCTTGCGGATCGAGCCGGCGCGGGCGACGTCCTGGATCAGGCGGAGGGTCTGGAGGTGCTTCATTGCAGCACTGCTGTCGCGCGCGTGGTGGGCAGGCCAAGGCGCTGATTTGTAATGGAACTAGTGGGAGCGTTCATCGGAGCGCGACCTCAGTGACGCGTCATTCTTACGGAGCGCTGCATGGAATGCAGCGGACCTCTGATTTCTTAGCAGTAGAGTTCAGCGCTGGGTAGCCGCATTCTTGCTGCGGATGCGAGAAACCAGGGCCGGGATGATCGAGGGGCTGCCGTTCACTATCGCCGCGTTGCGCGCGGCCTACGCCGAAGGGCTGCGGCCGGAGGCAGTCGTCGCCGAGGTGTGGCGGCGGGTCGAGGCGGCGGGCGATGCGGGCATCTTCCTTCACCTCATTCCGCGCGACGCGGTTCTGGCTGAGGCAGCCGCGCTCGGAGCCTTCGATCCTGCCATGCCGCTCTGGGGCATGCCCTTCGCGGTAAAGGACAATATCGACGTGGCTGGGAGCCCGACCACGGCGGCATGTCCCGCCTTCGCCTACCAGCCGGATGGGGATGCCTTCGTGGTGGCGCAGCTGCGCGCTGCCGGGGCGATCCCGGTCGGCAAGACCAATCTCGACCAGTTTGCCACCGGGCTCGTGGGCGTCCGGACGCCCCATCCGGTGCCGCGGAACGCGCTCGATCCCGCGATTGTGCCGGGGGGATCGTCGTCCGGGTCGGCCGTGGCGGTGGCGCGGGGGATCGTGCCCTTCGCGCTCGGGACCGACACGGCGGGGTCCGGGCGGGTGCCGGCAGCGCTCAACAACATCGTGGGGCTGAAGCCGACGCTCGGGGCGATCTCCACGCGGGGGGTGGTGCCAGCGTGCCGGACGCTCGATGCGGTGTCGGTCTTCGCGCTGACGGTGGATGACGCCTGGGAGGTGTTCCGGGCGGCGGCCGGGTTCGACGCGGCGGAGGCCTATTCGCGGCGGTCGGTGGTGGGGCCGCTCGGCGCGCAGCCGCCGCATCCTTCGATCGGGGTGCCTTCGCCGGCATCGCGACGGTTCTTCGGGGACACGCTGCAGGAGGCCGCTTTCGAGGCGGCCTGCGTCCTGCTCGAGGCATCGGGTGCGCGGGTGGTAGAGGTGGACTTCGCCCCCTTCTACGCCGTGGCGGAGATGCTCTATGCCGGGGCCTGGGTGGCGGAGCGGCACGAGGTGCTGGAGCCGCTGCTCGCCCGCGACGCGGGCGCGGTCGACCCTGTGGTGCGGCGGATCGTGTCGGCGGCGGTGGGGCTGTCGGCGACGGATGCCTTCCGTGGCTTCTACCGGCTGGAGGAACTGCGCGCCGAGGTGGCGCCGCTGATCGACGCGGTGGACATGCTGTGCGTGCCGTCGATCCCGACCTTCTACTCGGTGGAGGATCTGCGCGCCGACCCGGTGGGGCCGAACGCGCGGCTCGGGACCTATACCAACTTCGTGAACCTGCTCGGGATGTGTGGACTGGCGGTGCCGCTGCCAGCCCGGACGGACGGGCGGCCCGGAAGCGTCACGCTGCTGGCCCGCGGCGGGCGCGACGGGTTGCTCGCGAGTCTGGGGCGCGCGCTCGAGCAGGTGCGGGAGCGGACGCTCGGCGCGACGGGGTGGGCGGTGCCGGCGCCGGCGGAGGTTGCCGTGCTGGCGGGGCCGGACGAGATCGAGGTCGCAGTCTGCGGCGCGCACATGTCGGGGCTCCCGCTGAACGGCGAGCTGACGCGGCTCGGCGGGCGGTTCTTGCGCGCGGTGCGCACGGCGCCGGAATACCGGCTCCATGCGCTGGCCGGCGGGCCGCCGCGGCGGCCGGGTATGGTGCGGACGCCGGGGTCCGGGGGCGCCATCGCGGTGGAGGTCTGGGCGCTGCCCGAGGCGGCCTTAGGGGCGTTCATTGCCGGGGTGCCAGCACCGCTCTGCATTGGGACGATCGTGCTTTCTGACGGGACGCGGCCGAAGGGGTTCCTATGCGAGCCGGCCGGCCTGGTCGGGGCGCAGGACGTGACGGCGATCGGGGACTGGCGGCTGGTGATAGCGGAGATGGTGGCGTGAAGGCCCGGTCAGGTGCCGAGGCTCACGTGCGCGCTGGCGATGCGCCAGCCTTCTGGTCTGCGGACCCAGACCTGGCTCTGGGCGCCGCGGCGCCCGCTGCCCTTGCGGCGGTATTCGGCAGTGGCGACGGCGACCTCGGCGGTGAGAGCGACGACGTCCACGCGCAGGAGGTCGCGGGCCATGTCGGAGACGTCGCGGCCCTTACGGAAGGCGGCGATCTCCTCGATGCCGTAAAGGCCGCCCTCGGTCATCAGCCGGACCGCCTTGGGGCTGTGCCAGAAGTAGCCGGTCAGCGCCGTCACGTCGTTGGCGCCCAGCGCCGCCTCGTAGCCTTCGAAGGCCGCACGCACCTCGGCCTCAACTCCAGACGCATCGAAATCCATCCCACGCCCTCCGCGGCTTGTCCGCGCGACGGTACCCGAAAGGAGTGCGCATGAGCCAGACTCTCCACGCCGAGCCGGGGCCGATCCCCTTCGAGATCAGGCATACCGCGCTCGTCATCATCGACATGCAGCGGGACTTCCTCGAACCGGGCGGCTTTGGCGAGACGCTGGGCAACGACGTGAGCCTGCTGCAGGCGGCGGTCGAGCCCTGCGCCGCGGCGCTGGCGGCGGCGCGGGCGGCCGGGATGCTGGTCATCCACACCCGCGAGGGGCACAGGCCGGACCTCGCGGATGCGCCGCCGGCCAAGGTTGCGCGGGGTGCGCCCTCGAAGCGGATCGGCGATCCGGGGCCAATGGGGCGCATCCTCGTGCGCGGCGAGCCGGGGCACGACATCGTGCGTGAACTCTACCCGGCGGAGGGCGAGCCGGTCATCGACAAGCCCGGCAAGGGCGCGTTCCACCAGACTGACCTGGAGCAGGTGCTGAAGAACAACGGCATCGACACGCTCATGGTCTGCGGCGTTACCACGGAAGTCTGCGTGCATACCACGATCCGGGAGGGCAACGACCGGGGCTATCGCTGCGTGGCGATCGCCGACGCCTGCGCCTCCTACTTCCCGGAATTCCACCGCATCGGCCTCGAGATGATCAAGGCGCAGGGCGGCATCTTCGGTTGGGTGAGCGACAGCGCCGCCCTGACCCGCGCGCTCGATGCGGCGCGGGCGGCGGCTTGAAAGGAAGAGGGACATGGCAAACAATGCAAGTGTGATGCCGGGGACAGGGCCGAAGCTCTGGACGCCCGGTGACTGGAACGCGCTCTTCGGCTTCGGCACGAACATTCTCGTCAACCTTTTGGTGCTGACGGGGCTGCTGCAGTTCGTGCTGAAGATGCCGACGGACATCATATTCGGGCGGATCCTGCCGGCGACCGGCCTGATGATGTTCCTGTCGACCGGTTACTACGCCTGGCTCGCCTATACCTATGCCAAGAAGACTGGGCGCGACGACGTCTGCGCGCTGCCCTCGGGCATCAGCGTGCCGCACATGTTCGTGGTGGTGTTCGTGATCATGTTGCCGATCTCGATCGAGACCGGCGATCCGATCATGGGTTGGGAAGCCGGCTTGGTCTGGGTGTTCTTCCAGAGCTTCATCCTGATGATCGGCGGCTTCATCGCGCCGTACATCCGGAGGGTGACGCCGCGCGCCGCCCTGCTAGGGGCGCTGGCCGGCGTGTCGATCGCCTTCATCGCGATGAAGCCGGCGTTCGACATGTTTCTCAACCCTGTCATCGGCATGGTCTGCTTCGGGATCATCCTCGTCGCCTGGTTCGGCGGCGTGCGCTATCCGCGCGGCATCCCGGCCGGCCTGATCGCCATCGCCTTCGGCATGGCGATCGTCTGGGGCGCGGCGATGCTCGGCTACGAGGTGGCGGGTATCAACCCGGCGGGGCTGAAGGCGGCCTTCTCCAACTTCGGGTTCTCGTTCCCGGTGCCGGCGATCGACCACGTGCAGGATGGGTTCAAGTATCTGGGCGTGATCCTGGTCACCGCGATTCCGTTCGGCATCTACGACCTCGTCGAGGCGATGGATAACGTCGAGAGCGCCGAGGCGGCGGGGGACCACTATCCGACGACGCGGGTGCTGACCGCCGACGGCGTCGTCAGCCTGATCGGCTGCCTGATGGGCAATCCGTTCATCAACGCGGTCTACATCGGCCATCCGGGCTGGAAGGCGATGGGTGGCCGCATCGGCTATTCCTTCGCCACAGGCATCATGGTGATCGTGCTCTGCTGGTTCGGCATCATCTCGGTGATGCTGGCGCTGGTCCCTGTGGTCGCGATCTCGCCGATCCTGCTCTATATCGGTATGCTCATCGGCGCGCAGGCCTTTCAGAGCACGCCGTCCAGCCACGCGCCGGCGGTCGTCCTGGCCCTGCTGCCGAGCATCGCGGCCTGGGCCCTGACCATGGTCAACGGCGCACTGGGCGCGGCCGGGGTGCAGGTCACGCCCGAGCTCATCAGCGCGATGGCGGGCAACGGCGTCCTCTACCAGGGGCTGCACATCCTCGGTGGCGGCGCGATCCTCTCGGGGCTGATCCTCGCGTCGATCGCGGTCTTCATCATCGAGCGCAAGTTCGAGACGGCGGCGATCTTTGCCCTCGTCGGCGCCGCGCTGACCTTCTTCGGCTTCATGCACGGCGAGGCTATCGGCTTCAACGTGACGCCGATGGTGGCGCTGGCCTACGGGATCATGGCCGGGTTCCTGTATCTCTGCGGGCGCCTGGGGACGGTGCCGGAGGCGCTGGTGCGGGAGACTGCGCCAGGTGGCATGGTGCAGCCGGCCGAGTAGGGTCCCGTGGATCAGGACGCCTACATGGACGCGGCGTCGGCGCTTCTCGAGCTCGAGATCGCCGACGCCTGGCGCCCCGGGGTGGCGCGTTTCCTGACGCTCGCCGGGGGCATGGCGGCGCTGCTGGAGACGGTCGAACTCGACGACGGCGCGCTCGATCTCGCGCCGGTCTTTCTGCCGCCGGAACCGGGGGAAGGCGCATGAACGATCCGGTCAGTCCCTGGGCCAGCGCCGGCGACATCGCGGCAGGGGTAGCGGGCGGGGCCACCACCGCAACCGCCGTCGCCGAGGCGGTCCTGGCCCGGATCGCCAGCGAGAACGGCGATCTCAATGCCTATACCGACGTCACCGCCGAGCGGGCGCTGCGCGAGGCGGCGGGAGTTGATGCCGCGCTGGCGCGCGGGGCGCCGCCGGGGCCGCTCGCCGGGGTGCCCTTTGCGGTGAAGAACCTGTTCGACGTGGCGGGGCTGCCGACGCGGGCGGGCTCGAAGATCAACCGCGACCGGGCGCCGGCGGCGCGGGACGCGGCGCTGATCGAGCGGATGCGCGCGGCGGGGGCGGTGCTGGTTGGCACGCTCAACATGGGCGAGTACGCCTACGACTTCACCGGCGAGAACGCGCATGATGGCGCCTGCCGCAACCCGCACGGACCTGGGCGGATGAGCGGGGGGTCGTCGTCGGGGTCGGGGGCGGCCACGGCGGCCGGCTTGGCGCCGGTGTCGCTGGGTTCGGACACCAACGGATCGCTGCGCGTTCCCGCCTCGCTCTGCGGCATCTTCAGCCTGAAGCCGACGTATGGCCGGCTGACGCGTGCCGGGACCTTTCCCTTCGTGGACAGCCTCGACCATCTCGGGCCGCTGGCACGGACGGCGCGCGACGTAGCGCTTGCCTACGACGCTCTACAGGGGCCCGACCCGGACGACCACGCCTGCGCTCCGCGGGCCGCCGAGCCGGTGCTGCCGCGGCTCGGGCGCGGGGCGGGCGGGCTCCGGATGGGCGTCTTGGGCGGATGGTTCCGCGAGCTGTCGCAGGAGGCGGCGCTCACGGCCGTGTCTCGGGCCGCCGAGGCGCTGGGAACGGTTGGGCAGGTCACCTCCGTGCGTCTCGACGCCGCCGAGGCCGGGCGGGCGGCGGCGTATCTCATCACCGCGTCGGAAAGCGCTGCCTTTCACCTCGACCGGCTGCGCCGGCGCGCTGCCGACTTCGACCCCGAAATCCGCGACCGGTTCCTGGCCGGCGCGCTGCTGCCCGCGGCCTGGATCAGCCGCGCCCAGCGGGTGCGGCGCTGGTGGCTGGAGCAGGCGCTGGAGGTCTTCCGCGGCGTGGACCTGCTGCTAGCGCCGGCGACGCCGTGCCCGGCGCCGAAGGCGGGCGAGAAGCACCTCGAGCTCGCGGGGCGGAGCCTGCCGCTGCGCCCGAGCCTGGGGCTCCTGGCGCAGCCCTTTTCCTGTATCGGCCTGCCGGTGGTTACGGTGCCAGTCTTTGCGCCGGGCGAGGCGCCGATCGGGGTGCAGCTGATCGGGGCGCCGTGGCGGGAGGATTCTGTGCCTCAGGGCGGCGGACTACCTCGAGGCGCGGGGGATAGCCGTGGCGCACAGGCCGGCGGCGGGTGTCGGGGCGGTGCGGGAGGCGGTCGGGCTGGCTGGCGGGTAACGCTGAGCGCCGCCAAAGGTTTACGGCGATTCTCTCGACCCAGAAAGCGTATGGAATCCGTATGGAATCCATATGGCACCTAGTTTAGTCAGGATTGATCGTTAACAACAGGGCGGCGGGGCCCCGGAAGCGCGTCAGACCCGCCCGTGGCAGTGCTTGTACTTCTTGCCGGATCCGCGGGGCAGGGGTCGTTGTGGCCATTTTGCACGCTCCTGGTGTCGAAGTTGGTGTGGATTCGATGCCAATAGCAAGCCGGGGCGGCAATGCATTCCTTCGCAGGGATGTGGGCGGGATCGGTTGCCCGGGAAGAGACGTGGTGGTGCGCTGGGAAGACGCGACGGCCTAAAAACAACGGCAGACTACCAGTTGATATTCTGACAAGTTGATTTGCATACGGAGGCTTTGGGAGAGTCCTCGCCCGGCAGCCGGATCTACGGTATAGTCACCAAATATTATACGCGATGAGCGGCTCGGCGCTCGGTCAGCGTAGCGACGCCGCCTTGGAGGGGGGACAGATGGCGATCTGGGTCTACGGTGACGTAACGATCGACAACTACGAGTACGAATGCCCTGAGGATCCAACAAAACAGATTACCAAGGCTTTGTGCCTCAATGACGATCCCATTCCGGATCTATCCACTCGGTTGCGGCATCGCTTCGCCGCTCGGCAGTTCGGGGGCGCTCACCTGCTCGCTCGCAATATCGCGGTTGCGCTGGCGGTTTGGAGCGACAAGGCGGCTACCAACGCTCTCGAATCCATTGAGCCCTGGAAATCGCATCTCGTGGAGGCGCGTCAGCAACGTGATGACCTAATCAAGGATCCCGATGAGTTCCATGGATACCTGAACCTATTCTACAGGATTGCCCAACAGAGCGACAAATCGTACCGCGTCTCCCCCGGCGGTCGCGAGGGATACACCCTTCCCCTCAAGCGTCGAAAGGGGCAGCCTTTCTTCCACGGCATCCTCGAAGAGAACCGTATCGTACTTGCCGGGGAGCAGGATGGAGTGGACGTGTGCGTGTTCAATGACGGCGGTACCAGACTTTGTCGGTGCGCGCCTGAATGGCTGGAAAGACAACCGTGGGCGGCAAGCGACAGGCGTGGCAAATCGTGGGCCGTGTTCAAGACACATGAAGTGGGAGGCACGTATCAGCGGTCGTTCCTGGAGGCAATAAACGGTCTGTTCGGAGATAGGGCGTTTTTCGTCGTGTCAGCAGATGACCTTCGAAGGAGTGGTATTCGTGTGACAAGATCGCTCTCTTGGGAGCGGAGCACCGAAGATATTCGCCGGTGGATCACAGCTGGAAGAAGCCATGGCGATTGGGTGCTTCCAAAGAGAGTCATCGTTACTTTCGGGTACGATGCAGCTCTTTCAGTTCATCCGGATGAGAGCGAGGTGTATTCCACCCTTGTCTACTCAACCAATGGCGGGGAGGGCGACTTCCAGTCACGGTTCGAAGGAACAATGCCGGGGTCTCAGACTGCATTCTGCAGCGTGTTGAGCGCGATGATATACAATGGTCTCCAGAATGGAATATCGCTTGATACAGGACAGGAATGGATGCTGACCTACGCGCTTGCCGCAATGCAGCGCACCCTTCGAGGCGGTTTCAATCCAATTCGCAAGGAGAATATGTTCTCAAAGGTGAATGGAGAGACAGCCACGTGGCTGATATCCAATCTCTACAATCATGAAGCGATCTTTGCCGTTCCGGCACATACCGCAACACCTGTACTGGACGAGTCGCCCCCTTCTCCCAGATTGCCATCGGCGCCATCCGAGCATACCTTTGCAAATCCTTGGGGGCGCAGTCTCGGCGAGGTCCGCGAGGACCAAAACGAACTCGGTCTGTCGTCGGTTTCATTTCCCAGGCGGTCGAGTTCTATCCTTGCCGTGTTGCTCGATGCGCTTCCCCGTACGGCGAAACCGTTCGTCGAGTATGTCCAAACGGGCAGCGTTTCGATCAATGACACGCGTGTATCCCTACCGATCTGCAGCATAGGGAAGGTCAAGACCATCTCAAGCCGAGAGATCGATGCGCTGAGGAGCATCCGTCGTCTTCTAAACTCCTATTTGAGCAGTGACGCGGTCGGGCACAAGCCACTCGCCATCGCAGTTTTTGGGCCACCTGGGACGGGCAAATCCTTCACAGTCAAGAGTATTTTTGAAACGCTGCAGGGCCGCGCGGCCGATCTCATCAAGGAGAGCTTTATCGAGTGCAATCTTTCCGGTTTGTCCAGCGCCAGTGATCTTGCGACCTTCTTTCATCGCGCGCGCGACAAACGCTTGATAGGCAAGGTCCCCGTAATATTCTTTGACGAGTTTGACTGTACGATAGCTGATAGGCCGTTATATTGGTTACAGTTCTTCCTTTCACCAATCCAAGACGGTCAGTTTACGGCGAACAACGAATCGCATCCCATTGGAAAGGCGATCTTTGTCTTTGCTGGGGGCATTGCTCCGTCATTCACGGAGTTCGCTTCGCTTGCTTCTGGGACGAGCGGCTCAAAGGGGACCGATTTTCTCAGCCGTCTGCAGGGCCATATCGACGTGGAAGGGATCATGCCGAATGCACCGGAACTGCGGGATTCGCCTGCGGCGGCGTATTTCGAGAACGACGATCTCCGTGTCTTCGCGTTGAGACGGGCCATTCTCTTGCGAGAGCTTCTTATGCTCCATGCTGCCGATTCAATTAGCCACGCAGGGAGGGTGAAGCGAGCAGAGATATCGGAGGCGGTTGTAAGGGCGTTCTTGTCCGAGCCGAACTTTCGTCATGGCGTGCGCTCGTTGGAGGCCATCATTCGCATGAGTTCGGTGGCCGGGCATCCTCACTTCAACTCAGAACAGCTTCCTACTGCAGAGCAGCTGAGCATGCATGTTTCGAAGCGGTTCCATGAAACGACCTTTGCGTGAGGCATAGTCACACCCGCCCGTGGCAGTGCTTGTACTTCTTGCCCGATCCGCAGGGGCAGGGGTCGTTGCGGCCGCTGGCGCCCCAGGTGCCGGCGTCGGCCGGGTCGACGCCGGCGGCGAGCGCGGGGGCGGCGGCGGCGCCGGCCATGGCGGGGATGCGGGCCGGCTCGACCGGGCGCGGGGCCTGCGCTGGCTGCGCGGCCTGGGCGCGGGCCTGCGCCTCGGCCAGCATCGCCTGCTGCTCCTCGGGGGTCATCACCTGGACGTGGGCGAGCATGCGGCTGACCTCGACGCGGAGGCGGTTTAGCAGGCTCTCGAAGAGCTGGAAGCCTTCGGACTTGTACTCGTTCAGCGGGTCTCGCTGGGCGTAGCCGCGGAAGCCCACGACGCTGCGCAGGTGGTCGAGGGTGACGAGGTGCTCGCGCCAGTTGCTGTCGATGGTCTGCAGCAGCACCTGCTTCTCGATGGAGCGCATGGTCTCCGGGCCGTAGCGGGCGGCCTTGGCGGCCATCTGCTCGTCGGTGGCGGTCGTCAGTCGCTCGCGGATGTCGGCGTCGTCGACCCCCTCCTCGTCGGCCCAGGCGGGAATGGGCAAGTCGAGGCCGAAGATGTGGCGGGACTGCTCGGTCAGGCCCTCGATGTCCCACTGGTCGGCATAGGCCCGGGCGGGGATGTGCTCGGTCACGAGGTCTTCGATCACCTGGTGGCGCATGTCGCGCACCACGTCGGACAGGTCCTTGGCCTCCATGATCTCCCGGCGCTGCGAGAAGATCGCCTTGCGCTGGTCGTTCATCACGTCGTCGTATTTCAGGAGGTTCTTGCGGATGTCGAAGTTGCGCGCCTCGACCTTGCCCTGCGCCTTTTCCAGCGCCTTGTTGACCCAGGGATGGACGATGGCCTCGCCCTCCTTCATCCCGAGCTTGCCCAGCATCGAGTTCGAGCCGCTCGGAACCGAAGATCCGCATCAGGTCGTCCTCGAGGCTCAGGTAGAAGTTGGTGCGGCCCGGGTCGCCCTGCCGGCCGGAACGGCCGCGGAGCTGGTTGTCGATGCGCCGGCTCTCGTGGCGCTCGGTGGCCAGGACGTAGAGCCCGCCCGCCTGCAACACCCTGGCCTTTGCGTCGGCGATCTCGGTCTCCACCCGCTGGCGCAAAGCGACTGGATCGGCGTGCTCGCCGGCCTGCTCGGCTGCCTCGAGATCCTGCATGACCCGCATCTCGACATTGCCGCCGAGCTGGATGTCGGTGCCGCGCCCGGCCATGTTGGTGGCGATGGTCACCGCGCCCGGCACGCCCGCCTCGGCGATGATGCCGGCCTCCTGCTCGTGGTAGCGGGCGTTGAGCACGTTGTGTGGAACCTTCGCCTGCTTGAGCATCTCGGAGAGGTTCTCGGACTTCTCGATCGAGGTGGTGCCAACGAGGATCGGCTGGCCGGCCTTGTTGGCCCGCTCGATCTCCTCGACGATGGCGGCGTACTTCTCGCGGGCGGTGCGGAAGACCTGGTCGTCGTGGTCCTCGCGGATCACCGGCATGTTGGTCGGCACCTCGACCACCCCGAGCCTGTAGATCTCGGCGAACTCGTCGGCTTCGGTGGCGGCGGTGCCGGTCATGCCGGCGAGCTTCTCGTAGAGGCGGAAGTAGTTCTGGAAAGTCACCGACGCCAGGGTCACGTTCTCCGGCCGGATCGCCACGCCCTCCTTGGCCTCGATCGCCTGGTGCAACCCGTCGGAGAGGCGCCGGCCGGTCATCATCCGGCCGGTGAACTCGTCGATCAGCATGACCTCGCCGTTGCGCACGATATAGTCCTTGTCCTTGTGGAAGAGGACGTGCGCCCGCAGCGCCTGGTTGACGTGGTGAACGATGTTGGTGCTCTCGGGGTCGTAGAGGGTGGCGTCCTGCTCGAGCAGCTCCATCTCGCGCAGCCGGCGCTCGACGAACTCGTTGCCGTCCTCGGTCAGCGTGGTCGAGCGCTGCTTCTCGTCGAGGTCGTAGTGCTCCGGGCCGAGCTTGGGGATCAGCTTGTCGATCTGGATGTAGAGCTCGGAGCGGTCCTGGCTCGGCCCCGAGATGATCAGCGGCGTGCGCGCCTCGTCCACGAGGATCGAGTTCGACCTCGTCGACGATGGCGAAATAGTGATCGCGCTGCAGCACCTGGGCGAGGTCCGACTTCATGTTGTCGCGTAGATAGTCGAAGCCGAGCTCGTTGTTGGTGGCATAGGTGATGTCGGCGTCGTAGGCGGTCTTCTTGGTCGCCTCCTCCATGCCAGGGACCACAACGCCGACGGACAGGCCGAGGGCGTGATAGACCATGCCCATCCAATCGGCATCGCGACGGGCGAGATAGTCGTTGACGGTGACCACATGCACGCCGCGCCCGGTCAGCGCGTTGAGATAGGCGGGCATGGTGGCGACGAGCGTCTTGCCCTCGCCGGTCTTCATCTCGGCGATGTTGCCCTGGTGCAGGAAGATGCCGCCCATGAGCTGCACGTCGAAGGGCCTGAGGCCGAGGGTGCGGCGGGCGGCCTCGCGGGCGTTGGCGAAGGCTTCCGGCAGCAATTCGTCGAGGGTTTCGCCCTTGGCGAAACGTTCGCGGAACTCGGTGGTCTTGGCGCGGATGCCGGCGTCGTCCAGGGCCTGGAACTGCGGCTCGAGCTCGTTGATCGCAGCGACCAGCGGACGCGTCGCCTTGACCTTGCGGTCGTTCGGCGTGCCGAAGACCTTCTTTGCGATCGTGCCGATTCCCATCATCAAGCGGTCGTCCTCAAATCCCTGTGGGCCCGTCCTAAGACGCCTCGGCGACGCCGCCGCAACCCACCGATTTGTCATGACGGGGGCGCTTGTTCATGCGCGCCGAACGGTCTAAGTGTCCGCGAGGTGCGAGCAGCCCTGCTTCAGCCGGCTAGGGATGTAAGCGGCTGCACCGCGCCTGTCAACGGCGGCCCTGAGCGGGCGCGTCCCAAACGGAATTAAGCATCGCGCGCCAGGCGTGCGAACGGGAGATCGACAATGCGCAGCATTCTTGCCGCCGGCCTCGTGGCCGGGCTGGCCCTCGCCTCGCCGGTGCTGGCACAGGAGACTGGCGCGGACGCCAAAGGCTATGACGCCTCGACGGTGCTGGCCACGGTGAACGGCAATTCCATCACGCTCGGCCACGTCATCGCCATGCGTGACCGCCTGCCGCCGCAGTACCAGAACCTGCCGGACGACGTGTTGCTGAACGGGCTTGTCGATCAGCTGGTCGACCAGCAGCTGCTGGCGGAGGTGCAGTCGCCCTCGCCGGAGAGCGATCCGCTGCAGGTGAAACTCGCGGTCGAGAACGAGCGGCGCGGCGCGCTGGCCGAACTCGCGGCTGAGGCTGCGGTGCAGAATGCGGTGGACGATACCGAGGTGCAGGCCGCCTATGACAAGGAGGTCGCCGACTTCAAGCCGGCGCCCGAGTTCAATGCCTCGCACATCCTCGTGGACAGCGAGGAGAAGGCCAAGGCGCTGAAGGCGGACATCGACGGCGGCAAGGACTTCGCTGAGGTGGCGACGGCCAACTCGAGCGACGGGTCGGCGGCGAACGGCGGCGAACTCGGCTGGTTCGGCATGGGCCAGATGGTGCCGGAATTCGAGACCACGGTCGTGGGGCTCGAGGTCGGGCAGGTGTCCGAGCCGGTCAAGTCGCAGTTCGGCTGGCATGTCATCAAGCTCAACGACAAGCGTGAGACGGCCCCGCCGCCGCTGGACCAGGCGCGGCCGGAGATCGAGAACCAGCTGCGCCAGCAAGCGCTGGAGGCCAAGCTGGTTGAGCTGCGCGCCGCGGCCAAGATCGAGAAGCCCGAAACCGGCACTCCGCCCGCGGCGATCCGCGAGAGCGACCTCCTGACCAACTGAGGGCGGCGGCGTGGCAGGCAAGCCTGCGCAGGTCTCGCCGCTGGCGCCGGTGCGTTTTCCGGCGCTGCCGGCGATAGGCGGCGTGCGTTTCGCCGCCGCCGAGGCGGGCGTTCGCTACCAGGGCCGGCTCGACGTGATGCTGGCTGAGGTGGCGGAGGGCTCGACGCTGGCCGGTGTGTTCACCCGGTCGGCGACGCGCTCGGGGCCGGTGCTCTGGTGCGAGGAGAAGCTGGCGGCGCTGAACGGAGGCGGGGCTGGCGGGTTCGCCATCCTGGTCAACTCGGGCAATGCCAATGCCTTCACCGGCAATGCCGGCCGTGCGGCGGTGGAGGCGACAGCCGGCGCCGCTGCGGAGGCGCTCCGGGTGCCGGTGGGGCACGTGTTCGTCGCTTCGACCGGGGTTATCGGCGAGCCGCTGAAGGCGGAGCGGATTGTGGCAGCCATGGAAGGGCTCCGCGACGGCCTTGCCGCGGATGCCGCCGAGCAGGCGGCGCGTGCGATCATGACCACCGACACTTTTGCCAAGGGCGTGGTGGCGCGCGTCGAGCTCGACGGTGTGCCGGTGACGATCATGGGCTTCGCCAAGGGCTCGGGCATGATTGCGCCGGACATGGCGACGATGCTGGTCTTTCTCTTCACCGACGCAGCCGTCGCCCAGGCGCCGCTTCAGGCCGCGGTTTCGCGGGCGGCGGATGCGACGTTCAACTGCATCACCGTGGATGGCGACACCTCGACGTCGGACACGCTGCTAGTGGCCGCGACCGGGCGCGCGCCCATGGCGCCGGTGACCGACGCAGGCGACCCGCGGATGGCGACCTTCGCCGCGGCGCTGGAGGACGTGATGCGCGATCTCGCGCACCAGGTGGTGCGCGACGGCGAGGGCGCGACCAAGTTCGTCGAGATCCGCGTCACGGGTGCGCAGAGCGCCGCGGACGCCCGCAAGGTGGGGCTCTCGATCGCCAATTCGCCGCTGGTCAAGACGGCGATCGCCGGCGAGGATCCGAACTGGGGTCGGGTCGTCATGGCGGTGGGCAAGTCGGGCGCGGCCGCGGACCGCGACCGTCTGAGCATCCGGTTCGGCGACATCCTGGTGGCGGAGGAGGGATGGGTGGCGCCTGCGTTACCGCGAGGCGGACGGGGCGGCCTACATGAAGCGCGCCGAGCTGGTGTTGGGCGTCGATCTCGGGCTCGGGTCCGGTGCGGCGACGATCTGGACCTGCGACCTGACCCATCGCTACATCGAGATCAACGCGGACTATCGTTCATTGACGTGGGCGATCGGCGTGGCGCCCGTGAAGCTGCTGCTGGTCGCCGCGGTGGCGCTGATCGACCCCGACGGACGGGTGCTGATCGCCCAGCGGCCCGAGGGCAAGGCAATGGCTGGGCTCTGGGAGTTTCCCGGCGGCAAGGTCGAGCCGGGCGAGACGCCGGAGGCGGCGCTGATTCGCGAACTGGACGAGGAGCTTGGGATCGACACCTGGGCGAGCTGTCTCGCGCCGCTGAGCTTCGCCAGCCATGCCTACGACGATTTTCACCTGCTGATGCCGCTCTTCGCCTGCCGGAGATGGGAGGGCGTGGCCGCGGCCGCGCGAGCATGCGGCGCTGAAATGGGTGCGGGCGGGCGAGCTTTCGCACTACCCGATGCCCCCGGCCGACCGGCCTTTGGTGGCCATCCTGCGCGACTGGCTCTGAGCGCCCTCCACCGGGTGTTGAATTTTCCGTGACTGGCGGGATCGTTTACGTTAACCCTTGTAAAAGAAGAAAAGGCAAGCTGGCACAGCAGCAACAAAAAGGGTTGAAATCCGGATGTACCAGACCATTCAGGTGTCACAGTGCGTTTCCGCTCAGGGTGAACTCGTCGAGAGCCTGCCGAATGGCGAAGTCGTCGTTCCGCGACGGTGACAACACCTATCGCGGGCAGGCCGATCCCGCCGCTGGCGCAGCTGGCGACGGTAGATGCCCGGCTTCGGGAACTCGGCCCTTCGCAGCCGAGCAGGGCTGAGCGCTCAGAGCCAGCCGGCGAGCTCGCGCTCGAGGATCGAAACCATCATCTCGATGTGGGCGCCGTCCGTGCGTTGAGGCAGGGAATGTAGGTGAAGTCTCGCCGCCCGCGGCGAGGAAGCTGTGCCGGATCTCCTCGCGAATCTCCTCCAGCGTCTCGACGCAGTCCGCGGCGAAGACCGGCGCCATGACCGCGATCCGCCGCTTGCCGGCCTGCGCAAGCCGGGCGACCTCCTCGACGGTATAGGGCTTTAGCCACTCCTCCTGGCCGAAGCGCGACTGGAAGGTGACGGCGACCTCGCCGCAGTCCGGCCCGAGCCGCGTCACGCAGGAGGCGCGTGGTCTTGTGGCAGTGGCAATGGTAGGGGTCGCCCTCGGTCAGGTAGCGCTCCGGCATGCCGTGGTAGCTTGTCACCAGCACGTCGGGCCGCTCCGGCGAGCCCGGCGTAAGCCTCCTCGACCGAACCGGCCAGCGCCTCGATGTAGAGCGGGATGGTCGTAGTACGCCGGGACGGTGCGCAGAGCCGGCTGCCAGCGCAGTCGTCATCAGCGCCCGGAACGCTTCGTCGTTCGCGGTGGCGGTGGTGGTCGCGGAATACTGCGGATAGAGCGGAAAGAAGATCGATGCCGCTCGCAGCCCTGCTCCTGCGAGCCGCTCGATGACCGAGGTCGTCGACGGGTTGCCGTAGCGCATGGCAAAGTCCACCACAACCCGGTCGCCGTATCGCTCTGCCAATCGCGCGGCCAGCGCCGTGGCCTGCTCGCGGGTGATGGTGCGCAGCGGGCTTTCGTCGGCCTCAGTGTTCCAGATCTTGCGGTAGTTTGCGCCGGAGGTGAAGGGCCGCCTGGTCAGGATCACCGTCTGCAGCAGCAGCTGCCACAACCATCGCGGGGTGTCGATGACCCGGCGGTCGGAGAGGAACTCGTCAAGGTAACGGCGCATCGACCAGTAGTCGGTGGCGTCGGGCGTGCCGAGATTGGCCAGCACGATCCCGATCTTCGCCTCGGGCACCGGCGGATGGTCCGGGCGGAACGTGCGTCAGCCTTCACCTTGGGGTCGGGAGCGATCTTCCCTGCCTGGGTCATGCGGACCTCATACAGTGGACGGGGTGTGCGGCTCAATCGCCGGCCCTTTCGCCGGCGTTGCGCTCGGCCGTGCCGAGGGCGTCGGCGAGCCGGGCCTGGGCCGAGCCGGGCCGGAGCGGTTTCTGCTGGTCGGGCGCCGGAGCCCAGCCGGTGAGGAAGATCACCTCGAAGGTCGCCGGAATGCGTCCGTCGGCCTTGCCGAAGCGCGCGGCGTAGGCCTCGCAGGCGCGCGCAAGCATGGCGCGCCGGAGCGGACGACGCTGGCGGTCATGCATCACGTTGGTCTCGCCCATGGCGCGGAGGTCGCGCATGAGGTGGAGCGCCGAGGCGTAGGTGACCGCGAAGCGGCGGCTGTCGGCCACGGGTAGCGCCAGGCCCGCGCGCTGCAGGAGGCCGCCGAGGTCGCGGATCTCGCCCATGGGAGCAACCCGGGGGCTGAGCCCGCCCAGGGTCTCGACCTCGGCCTCGGCCAGGGCGGCGCGGAGTTCGTGCAGCGTCTCGCCGCCAAAGAGCGCGGCGACGAGCATCCCGTCGGGGCGGAGCGCGCGGCGGGACTGCACCAGTTGCCCCACCGGATCGTTCGACCAGTGCAACGCAAGCGCATGCACGACGAGGTCGTGCGCCCCTTCCTCCAGCGGCAGGGTCTCTTCGGCCGGGGCCTGGACCGCCGGGGAGAAGCCGGCGGCGCCCAACGCCCCGGCCCAGAGCGCGGTGCGCGGGCCCACCACCGCCGGGGCGGTAAACGCGCGGTTAACCTCGCTCAGTCTTTCTGTGATCTCCTCGGCAACCGCGGCATGCAGGAAGTCCGCGCCGCCGATGCCGGCCGCCCGGGCCCGGCGTCGGCTCAGGAGGTCGGGGTCGAAGAGGGCGGGCGGGCTCGACGCGGGAAGGTGCAAGGGCTGTCTCCTCGCCCGCCAACATAGGATCGATTTGGGCCAAAGCCATGCTGCACGTACTGACGACCACCCTGGTCAACACCATCTTTCCGCCGCGCTGCCTGGCCTGCACCGAGCCCACCGACCAGCCGCACGGGCTCTGCCCCGCCTGCTGGCGCGACACCCATTTCATCGCCGGCACGGTCTGCCGCGTGTGCGGCGTGCCGCTGGTCGGCGAGGCGGGGAAGGAGGACGTCTGCGAGAGCTGTTCGCGGCACCCGCCCGCCTGGGACCGGGGTGCGGCGGCGGTGGTCTACGGCGGCGCGGCGCGGCGGGCGGTCCTCGCGCTGAAGCACGGCGACCGGCTCGACATGGTGCGGCCGCTCGCTGGATGGATGGCCGCAGCCGGTCTCGGGCTGCTGGCGGAGGCTGACGTGATCGCGCCGGTGCCGTTGCATTGGCGGCGGCTGCTGAAGCGGCGCTACAATCAGTCAGCCGAGCTGGCCCGGCGGCTGGCGACGGCTCGCGGGCAAGCCGGTGGTCCCCGACCTGCTGGTCCGCAACCGCGCCACGACGCCGCAGGAGGGGATGAGCCGGGCCGAGCGGGCGGCCAACCAGGCGGCCGCGTTTGCGGTCAATCCGCGGCATGCTGCGCGACCGGCCGGGCGGGCTGTGCTGCTAATCGACGACGTGCTGACCACGGGCGCCACGCTGTCGGCCTGCGCTGACTGCCTGCGGGCGGCCGGCGCGGCGCGCGTGGACGTGCTGGTCCTGGCCCGCGTTGCCTTCGAGGATTTGCTGGGCCTATAGTCGCGGAGCGCCTTCGGACCCAGCATGAAACCCGTCACCATCTACACCACACCGTTTTGCGGCTACTGCATGGTCGCGCGGCGGCTTCTCAGCGACAAGGGGATCGCCTTCGAGGAGATCGACCTCTTCGCCGAGCCGGATCGGCGTTCCGAGATGATCGGCCGGGCGCGCGGTGCGGCGACGGTGCCGCAGATCTTCGTGGGCGATGAGCATATCGGCGGGTTCCGCGAGATCTACGCAGCTCGATCGGTCGGGGAAGCTCGACCCGTTGCTGGCAGGGGGCTGAGGGCGATGCGGACGGCGCTGCTGCAGCTCTGCTCGGGAGACGATCCGGCGGTGAACCTCGTCGCGACGGAGGGGCTGCTGCGTGAGGCGGCGGCCGGAGGGGCGGCGCTGGTGATGACGCCGGAGTGTACCAACATCGTCTCCATGGACCGGGAGCGGCAGCGGGCGGTGCTGACCGCGGAGGGCGACGATCCGACCCTGGCGCGGCTCGCCGAGGTGGCGCGGGAGCTGGGCGTCTGGCTGGTGCTGGGGTCGCTCTGCCTGCGGAGCGGTGAGCCGGACGGGCGGTTCGTCAACCGCTCGTTCCTGATCGGACCGGACGGCAGGGTGCGGGCGCGCTACGACAAGATCCACATGTTCGACGTGGTGCTGAAAGGCGGCGAGGCCTATCGCGAGAGTTCGGCCTATATGCCGGGGAAGCTGGCGGTGCTGACGGAGGCGGCCGGGCTGAGGCTCGGGATGACCGTCTGCTATGACCTGCGCTTTCCCAGCCTTTACCGCGACCTGGCGCAGGCGGGGGCGGAGGTGGTTTCGGTGCCGTCGGCGTTCACCGTGCCGACCGGCCAGGCGCACTGGCACGTGCTGCTGCGGGCGCGGGCGATCGAGACGGGGGCATACGTGCTGGCGCCGGCGCAGTCGGGGACGCACGCCGCGGCGAGTGGAGTGGCGCGGCGGACCTATGGGCATAGTCTCGCGGTTTCGCCCTGGGGTGAAGTCCTGGCCGATGCCGGCGAGGGGGGCGGCGTCAGCTTCGTCGAGATCGACCCCGCCGAGGTGGAGCGCGCCCGCGCCATGGTGCCTTCGCTTGAGCACGACAGGGAGTATGCCCCTCCCGCCGGGCCGTGAGCGACCGGGGCCAGCGCGACCCGGCGGTGATCGCACTCTTCAGCGAGATCGTGATGGTGGAGACGCTGGCGCGGAACCGGCTGACCCGGGTGTTGCCGCGGGAAATGCAGCTGTCGCACTTCATGGTGCTGAACCATTTCGCGCGGCTCGGGGGCGAGAAGACGCCGGCGCAGCTGGCGCGGGTCTTCCACCTGACCAAGGGGGCGATGACGAACACGGTGGCCCGATTGGAGGCGGCGGGCTACGTCCACGTGCGGCCTGACTGGGAGGACGGGCGGCGCAAGTTCGTCTCGATCAGCCCGGCGGGGATGGCGGCGCGCGACCGGGCGGTGGAGGCGATCGCGCCGGTCTTCGACGACGTGGTGGCGGGGCTGGGGCTGGAGCGGATGCGAACAACGCTGCCGACGCTGAGGAAGCTCCGGGAGTTGCTCGACCCGGACTGAGCCATGCCGCTGGTGTACGAGCCGTTCGATTGGCGGCAAAGGGCCGTCGGCCGGGCACAGAGCATAGGCCTGCGTTTGCAGCGCGGCGCCGGGGCGCGCTCAGTTGCGCAGCACCATGCAGTCGCCGCCCTTGGCGCGGAGGCGAGCGCAGAGGGCGTCGGCGTCGGCGCGGGTCCCGCGGCCGATCTGGGCCATGTAGAGGCGGGTTGCCATGCCGGGGCGGCGGGCGCGGGTATAGCTGACCGGCTCGCCGTCGAGGACCGCGGCGTAGCGGTTCTGCAGCCGGCCCACCTGGCGCTCGGCGCCTTCGCGGTCGCGGTTCGAGGCGACGATGACGCCCCAGGGGCTGACCGGCGGGGCGGAGCGGAACTCGCGGAGCGAGCGGGTTTCGGCTTGGGCGATGCAGGCGGCCTTGAAGCCAGCGTCGCCGGCGAGGGCGAGGTCGAGCCTGGCCGGCGGGGCGTCGCGCCAGGCGTCGGCGGAATGGCCGGTGATGGCCTGGACGTAGGCGCGGGTCTCGGCCGGCAGCGCCGCCTTCTCGGCGAGGAAGCGCTCGGCCCGGGCCTCGCCGCCGTTGTAGGCAACGGCCGCCAGGCCGATGTTGCCGTAGTCGCGGGCGAGCTCGGCGAGGTACAGAGCCGACGCGAAGAGGGCCTCGGCCGGGTTGAACGGATCGGCGAGCCCGCGGAGTTTGGCGGTGCCGGGCATGAACTGGGCGATGCCCTGGGCGCCGGCGGGGCTGATCGCGCCGGCGTCGAAAAGGCTTTCCTTCCAGATCAGGCGGGCGAAGAAGTTGGGGTCGAGCTGGTTGCGCTGCGCCGCCGTCTCGATGACGCCGCAGACGTCGGCCACGTAGCTCGCCAGGCGGATACAGGCGGCGCGGTCGGCGGTGCAGCGTTCTTCGGCAGGCGCCGGGCCGGAGGCGACGGTAGGCGCGGGACGGGGCGGCGGCGCGAGCGCCGCCAGCTGAATCTCACCGGGCGCCTCGGCGCGCGCGCAAGGCGCAAGGATGGCGAGCGCTGCGAAGAGCGCCGCAAAGGCAGGAATGAGGCGCTTTCCCCCGACCATAACGCGGCAGAGCCTAGCGGCAGCTTCCGCGCCTTTCCAGTGCCTTGCTTAAGGACTCCTTAACCGGATTAACCCGGCTCGCCGGGGCGGATGCTGGCGGTGACGTAGTTGACCGAGAGGTCGCGGTCGGAGAGGCGCCAACTCCAGCCGAGCGGGTTGAAGACGAAGCCCTTGCGGTCGACGGGTTCGAGGCCGGCGCCGCGGAGGAGCGCAAAGAGCTCATCCGGGGTGATGAAGCGGCGCCAGTCGTGGGTGCCGCTTGCGGCAGCCAGCGCATGACATGCTCGGCGCCGACGATGGCGAGGAGCCAGCTCCGGGGGTTGCGGTTGATGGTAGAGCAGATCATCAGGCCGCCGGGCTTCAGGAGATCGCGGCAGGCGGCGAGGTAGGCCGGCGGGTCGGCGACATGCTCCACCACCTCCATGTTGAGGACAACGTCGAAGCGCTCGCCGGTTGCCGAGAGCGCCTCGGCGGTGCCGTGGCGGTAGTCGATGGCGAGCTCGGACTGCGCCGCATGAAGCTCGGCCACCGGGATGTTGCGCGGGGCGGCGTCGACGCCCATGACCTCGGCGCCGAGCCGCGCCATGGGCTCGGCGAGGAGCCCACCGCCGCAGCCGATGTCGAGGAGGCGCAGGCCGGCGAAGGGGCGCGGCGCCTTCGGGTCGCGGCCGAACTCGGCGGCGATCTGGTCGACGATGTAGTCGAGCCGGCAGGGGTTGAGCATGTGCAGCGGCTTGAACTTGCCGTTCGGGTCCCACCACTCGGCAGCCATGGCCTCGAACTTGGCCACCTCGGCGGCGTCAACCGTACCGTGATTCAACGGGGTGAACTGGGGGGCGTTCTGCGTTGCACTCATTCGGTCAACCTGCGATGGTTCCTGTACGTGTCCGGACAGATAGCGCGCCCATGAAGGAAAACCCGAGCCATTCCGGCACCGGCCCCCGGATCGGACTCTACCCCCCGATCGAGCCCTTCCGCCAGCAGGTGATGGAGATGCCAGGCGGGCATCGGGTGTACGTGGAGCAGTGCGGGCGGCCCGACGGCGTGCCGGTGGTGGTGCTGCACGGCGGGCCGGGCGGCGGCTGCTCGCCGGGGATGCGGCGGTTCTTCGACCCCTCACATTATCGCGTGATCCTGTTCGACCAGCGCGGCTGCGGGCGGTCGAGCCCGAACGCCAGTGTGGAGAACAACACCACCTGGGATCTCGTGGCCGATATCGAGCGCATCCGCGAGGAGTTGCG
This sequence comes from uncultured Alphaproteobacteria bacterium, assembly GCA_963796805.1. Lineage (GTDB taxonomy): Bacteria > Pseudomonadota > Alphaproteobacteria > Rhodobacterales > Rhodobacteraceae > Amaricoccus. The sequence goes on along the minus strand of CAWCNG010000004.1, from coordinate 377,960 downwards.
CATCGACCGCTGGACGGTGTTTGGCGGGTCGTGGGGGGCGTGCCTGGCGCTCATCTATGCGCAGACGCATCCGGAGCGGGTGCGGGTGCTGGTGCTGCGCGGGGTGTTCACCATGACGCGGGCCGAGCTCGACTGGTTCTATGGCGGTGGGGCGGGGGGGTTTTGGCCGGAGCCTTGGAAGGCTTTTTCGCAGATGATCCCGGCGGAGGAGCGGGGGGATCTGATCGGGGCGTATCATCGGCGGCTGTTCGGGGCGGACCAGGCGGAGCAGACGCGGTTTGCGCGGGCGTGGGCTGGGTGGGAGTCGGCGCTGGCGGTGCTCGATCCGGGGGAGGCGCGGGGGTATCCTTCGAGCGCGTACTCGCTGGCGTTCGCGCGGCTGGAGAACCACTATTTCATCAACGGCGGCTTTCTCGACGGGGACGGGCATGTACTTGGTAACATGCACAAAATCTCGCATATTCCCGGGCATATCGTGCAGGGACGCTACGACATGATCTGCCCGCCGCATACCGCGCACGGGCTGCACCAGGCCTGGCCGGGCTCGACGCTGAAGATGGTCACCGCCGCCGGGCACGCGCTGTCGGAGCCGGGGATCAGCGCGGAGCTGGTGGCGATCATGGACGGGCTCCGCGGCTGAGGATTTCTTAGAGCGGGCAAGGGTTAACGCCGGTTTTTTGAACGTACATCGCGCGTACAACGCAGGTACATCGCACGTACACGGGAAGGCGCCGGGGCTGAATCGTTAACGCCGGCCGCCTCCGGACGGGCGGAATCGCGTGAGCGACGGTAACAGCGGGAAACATTCGCGGCCGAAGCGGGCGGAATCCGCGTGAGCGGGCGAAACAATCTGCAACGGGAGCGTGTGCGGCCCTGCCCTGCCGCCCACCGCCGGGACGGCGCACGGCGCTCCGCTCCCGACCCGATCACAAGCGGGTCAGTGGCGGGTGTGCGCCAGAAGCGGTCATTGAGCATGACTGGCTCGATGCTCGAGTCGCGGACGGAGCGGACCTTCGCCAAGCCGCCCGGCCCGCGCAGGTGGCTCACGCCGTCGTGCTGCGCGCAGGTGCGGAGTGACTAGGCCGAAGTCCCGTGTGCAAGAGCGCAGAGGCCCTCGGAGGATCACCGACCGGCGGGACTGCCTGCTTGTGACGTCTCTCCCTGCCACCGGCCGTGCCGGCGGCGCAGGATCGGCCGAGCGTGCCGCGTCGACTATCGGACCGACCTTGGCAGCGCTTACTTGGCGGCCGCGGGCGGGCTTTCGACGCCCATGCGCTCGAGCATGGAGCGCATGCTGGCGATTTCGGCCTCCTGCGTTGTGATGACCGCCTGCGCCATAGCCTCGACCTGGGGGTCGTCGGTTTCCTCTAGAAGCGCCCGACTATGTCCACGGCCGCCTGGTGATGCGGGATCATCATCAGCAGAAAGTCGGCATCGGCGTCGCCGGTATAGGTCACGGCGCTCATGCCGAACATCATCACGTCCATGGCCTCCATGTAGGCCCGGGTGGCGGTTCCGGCGGGCATGTCCATACCGGAATGATCCATACCGGGCATGGCATCGCCTGCGGCCGTCTGGGCCTGGGCCGATCCAGCGATGGCGGCGAGCGCGATGGCGGCAAACGGTATCGTCTTCACATTATTCTCCTAAGTTGAGGGAACGCATAGGCCCCGCGCGTGGCAACTGTCTTTGGCGATCAAGGGAAGGACCCTAGAAAAGCCCCCGCAATTCACATGGACCAGAGGATCATCCAGACTGCCATGCCCATCATCATCAGGTTCTCGATTAGGGACACGAAGCCCAGGGGCACGTTCGAGCCGCCGCCGACGCAGGCGCATTTCAACTCGCGCTTGTCGACGTAGACCGCCTTGAACACGCTGACCGCACCCACCGTCCCAATGAACAGCGCTGCGGGTGCTGCGAGCCATGTCAACAGCATGCCCGTCATCAGCACCCCGGCCACAGTCTCAACCCAAGGGTAAACGTAGGCGTAGGCACCCATTTCCGCGCGAGCAGGTCGTAGTTGAGGAACATCGTCGTGAAACTCTCGACGTCCCGGAGTTTCTGCATGCCCAGCAGGATCATCGAGATCGAGATGAACCAGCCGAGCGTCTGCCACGCGATCTCGCCCAAGACACCGATCGACAGCGCGAGCGCGGTCGCGGCAGCCACGGAGAAGAGATTAATAACCGGACGGTAGGACGTGGCCTCGGGATCGAAGCCGGTCAGCTTCTCGCGCAACGCTTGGTAGCCGCCGACCCGCTCGCCGTCGATCCAGACCTGGGGCGTCGTTGCGACGTGATGCTCTTCTTGGAAGGCGTCGACCTCGGGGCGCGTGCGGAACAGCCGGTCGTCCACCTCATAACCCTTCAATTTGAGCAGCCAGCGCGCCTTCTGCCCCGATGGACACAGGTGGTCAGGCAGCGCCATCCGGTAGAGCACGGCCGTCTTGCCGGTCGCGGCGGCGGCGGGGTTAGTCGGTACATGGGTGACGTCGCGTGTGTCCTTGGGCATGGGAGGTCTCCGTCAATTGTCGTATTGCTCGTCGCGCGGCGTGCCCGCTGGCGCGTCGCCGTTCGCCTCGATGTCGGCGATGTAAATCTTCATCTCCGCGATCTCGGCGCGCTGGGCGGCGATGATCGCATCGGCCAGCGCGCGCACCCGCGGGTCCGAAAGGTTTGCGCGCTCCGAGGTCAGGATCGCAATGGAATGGTGCGGGATCATCGCCTTCATCCAAGCGACGTCACCCACCGTGTCCTGGCTACGAACGAGGTAGAGGGCGGCGACGAAGGCCATGGCGGCGCCCGCGAAGATGGCCACGTTAACCTTTTGGTTCGCGTACATCCCCAGCATGAAGGCAAGCATGACGATCGCCATCGCCGCGCCCATATAGATTGCCATCCACATCCGCGTCTGGCTGAAGAACACGTGATCGAGTGCATAGGTGTTCAGATACATCAGGCCGAACATCACGACCGTCGAGGTCGCGATCATCGCGGCGAAGCGGACATAGGAGCCGCCGGATCGATCAGACATTTTCATAGGCCCTCCATATACCCATATAGGGTATATTAACAACCCGTCCGCCGAAGTTGTTCCATGCTGTATCGACATTGATGCAGGCAGGGCGTCTAAGTTATCTCCATGCACGAGAACCGGGATGCCGCGCTCAAGCGCCTTAAGCGCCTCGAAGGCCAGGTCCGGGGGATCGCCCGGATGGTCGAGGAGGGCCGCTACTGCGTGGACATCCTGACGCAGGTCGCCGCCGTGCGGGCGGCGCTCAAGGGCGTCGAGAAGCTGGTGATCGACGACCATGCGGCCCACTGCATCGCAGATGCTCTCGCCTCCGGTGACCGGGAGAACCAGCATGCGAAGTTCACCGAACTGCTGGAGCTGCTGGACAAAGCCAGAGGCTAGCATCCAGCGAAGAGGGCTCGATCTCGTCGTTCGCTGCACATTCACGAGTGGCCGCTTCGGGCCGATAGGGTCCGCGCCCTACAGATCCTTCGCGCCGGGCGGGGTGTGGCGGTCGATGAGCCAGCCGGCGGGGATCATCGGCAGCCAGGAGAGGAGGGCAAGGGTGGGGCTGAGGTAGGCGAGCGGGATAAGGAGCCAGGAAAGGACCCGGGGTCCGGCCGCAGGCAGGCGGCCGGATGGAGAGGGCCCCCATCACGACCGGGGTCGGGCGGCGAGGTAGCCGAATCGCTCCGAGCCATCGCTGTCAGACGGACATCCGTGCCCGGGGCCGTCGTGAAGCGCCGATTGCGGGCAGCGCAACTGCCAGACGAGGCCTTCGGGCGCGTAGTCGATGCTGACGTCTCCCGACAGCTGCGATGCGGTCATTCGTTCCAGTACGGTGGTGCCGAACCCGGTTGCGTCCGGCATGGCCACCTCCGGCCCGCCGGTCTCACGCCAGGACATGCAGAAGTCATCCCCCTCGACCGTCCAGGTGATCTCGACCCGGCCCGAGTTGTTGCTGAGGCTGCCGTACTTGGCGGCGTTCGTCGCCAGTTCGTGCAGCGCCATCCCGAGGGCCTGTGAGGCGGCTGCCGGCACCATGACGGGTGGGCCGGACAACGTGATGCGGCTGCCGATCGGGCCGAAATATTCGAGCTGGCTGCGCACGAGATCGGCCAGATCGAGGCGCTGCCACTCGCTTCTAACCAGCAGGTCCTGGTTCGCGGCGAGGGCCCGAAGCCGCTCGCCAAAGGTTCTGACGAAGTCCTCCGGCGACCGTGCTGCGGTCCGGCGCGCGATCGCCTGGACGATTGCCAGAAGGTTCTTGCTGCGGTGGTTGACCTCTCGGGTAAGAAACTGGCGCGCCTCGTCGGAGTGTCTGCGCCCGGTGATGTCCTGGATGATCTTGATCAGGTAGGCCATCCGCCCGTCAGGGTGGCGGACGCAGCTCACCGTGGTATGGCCCCAGAGGGAAGCGCCGTCCTTGCGGATGTAGCGTTTTTCCAGCTCGTATTGATCGTCGGCGCCGGTCATCAGCTGGTCCCAGGCAGCTGCGCCCAGGGCAAGGTCGTCGGGATGGGTGAAAAGGTCGAGTGCATGACCCTCCATCTCGTCCACGCTGTAGCCGAGCATCTGTGCAAGGTGGTCGTTGACGCGGACGAGCATGCCGTCTCCGCCGACGATACTGATGCCAACGCCGGCATTCTGGAACGTTGCCTCGAAGCGCCGCTCGGCCGCCTCGATGGCGCGCGTGCGTTCCGCCACCCGCTCCTCGAGCTCGGCGTTGGCGTGGGCCAGATCCGCCACGGCCTGCCGTTGCTGCCGGATGATGGCGGCGACGATCAGCCCGGTGGATGCGGCGACGAGAAGGAGCGCCTGCAGCCTGGCGTGCACCCGGGCCACGCCCTCGGGCGAGACCGCCGCCGGGTCGCTGCCCTGCGCATGGAAGCCGATGGCGATCGCGAGCACCAGCACGGCGAGCGTGGCGCCGCGGAACTCGAAGCGCAGCGCCGCCCAGAGTATCGGCAGGACCAGGAGAAAGGCATAGGTGGCGTCCGTGGCCAGTTCCCACGCGCTCAGGCCGGCCAGCAGCAAGGCGATGGCGGCGCCTTCGAGAAGCTGCGCCGGCGTCGGCCGTGCCCTTTCTTGCCAAGCGTTGACGGCCGAGATGGCGAGCGGCGTGGCGATCAGGATTCCGGTGGCGTCGCCGAGCCACCAGATCGGCCAGGTCGTGAGGAACGGGCTCTTGCCGACGATCGCGTCGATCGCGCTGCCGAGCGTCGCGCTGACGACCGGGGCGCCCAGCACGCCGATGCCGAGGAAGGCAAGAACCTGCCGCAGGTCGGTCAGCCGCCGGATCGGGGTCCGCATGAAGGGCGCGAGAAGGAAGGCCGCGGCGGTGACCGCGGCGGCGTTGGCGGTAACGTAGCCGAGCGTCCAGACGAGCGGGTTGAAAAACCAGATTGCGTTGGCGGTCAGCTCGCCCGCCGCGCCGGCCGCGATCCACCAGGGCCAGGTCCGCCGCGGCTGGGTCAGGAGCATGGCGAGGACCACGCCGTTCGGCGGCCAGATGGTGATCTGAATGCCCGGGATCACCATCATCCAGCGGCCGAAGGCGGCGGCGAGCATGTAGGCGACGAAAAGGGCGGTGAGCGCCGCGCCGCCGGGCCAGGCAAGCCCCGCCCTCATGTTTGGCAGGTCACCATCGGCCACGTAGTCGCTCGGACCGTCCGATACCGACGCAGACGTCAAACGGTGTGACGAGGCCAGTCCCGTACCCCCAAGTTTCGACACCCGGACGAAGGACGCGCGGCCGAAGACCGCGCGCCAAGCCGGGAATAGTATCCGACATTCAAAGAGCGAAATAGGCAAAGTTTCGGTCATTGGAAAGGGCGAACGGGGCACAAAGATTATGCCCACCGCTTTGGCGCGCTGAAGCACCGCGTTCCCCATCGGCCAGGGTGGGACCGGCGGCAGCTTCGAGACAGGAGCAGGCCATCGGTACGGGAAGGGCTTGGGCGTGCGGCACCATCCGAGGCTGCGCAGCGAAATGTTGCGCGCGCCGCGTGTCACCTATCCTGCACCGCGCACGAGGTCACCTGGGTGCGCCTCCCATCATTTCTCGGCCGCTTTCACAGCTATCTCGAGACGGGAGGCCGGGAGCGGTCGCGCGCGGCCTAGAGATCCTTGGCGCCGGGCGGGGCGTGGCGGTCGATGAGCCAGCCAGCGGGGATCATCAGGAGCCAGGAGAGCAGCGCGAGGGTCGGGCTGAGGTAGGCGAGCGGGATGGAGAGGGCCATCATCATCACCGGGGTGAGGGCGGCGAGGGTGCCGAAGCGCTCGAGCTCGGGGGAGAGGGCGAGGCGCATGTGGCCGCGGCGGACGGCCATGTGGAAGAGGACAACCTCGAGGCCGCTGATCGCGACCATGGTGAGCGCGAAGAGGACGAAGACCGCGGGCTGGTCCTCGTAGCGGCTGATCAGGCCGACCGGGAACGGGGTGAAGGCGACGAAGGCGAGGTAGACGAGGTTCACCGAGATCATGCCGCGGTCGATGCTGCGCAGGGTGGAGAAGAAGCGGTGGTGCGCCAGCCAGTAGCGGCCGAGGATGACGAAGCCGATGAAGAAGCCGACGATGGCCCAGCCCTCGTCGAGGACCGCGTGGCGGAGGGCCGCGGGGGCGGCGGTTCTGGCGAGGTCCGGCACGTGCAGCTCGACCACGAGCAGCGTCATGGCGATGGCGTAGACGGCGTCGGTGAAGAAGGAGGCGCGGTCGAACTCGAGGCCGGCGCCCTCGCGGCGGTAGCTGCCGGCGGGCGGGTCGGGGCGGGTCATGCGGTTGCCGCCTGATCGGTTCGCGTCCGGGTGGTGCGCGGGCGCCGCCGTCCCCGGCCGTGCGCCCGCACGGCCTGCGCCTGCCTGCCCCCCGGGCAGGCGCACCCGGCCGTTTCGCACGCGGCGGCGTCTGGTGTGGCCGCAAGCGCTCGCGTGACCGGCCGTCGGGCCGGGGGCGCCCGCCCCAGGCAGGCGCAGGCCGTGCTTGCGGTTGGCGTCGCGGAAGCGTCGTTCCGGGCGGTGGCGGGGCGATCAGCGCGGGCGGAGCCGGGGCGATCGGCCGGCGGGCGGGTCATCCCTGCGGGTTCGCCGCCTGGGTGGCGCGGGCGAAGGCCGCGAGCTGGTTCAGCGCGTCCTGCGGGCCCATGCCGCCGCCCTCGAAGCCGAGGACCGAGAGGGCGACCAGCCGGCCGTTGACCTCGAGGAAGGCGCGCCAGAACTGGCGCTGGATCCCGGCGATGGGCTGGGCGCCGCGGTCTTCGACCAGGACGTAGAGCACCTTGCCGGAGACCTGGGTGTCGAGGATGCGCACGCGCTCGGGCTGGCCGCTGCGGCCGAGGACGCTGCGGCCCTCGCGCGTGTCGGCGAAGGCCTGAAGCTCCTGCAGCGACCCCGCGGCGGTGTCGCCCTCGCCGGCGAAGCCGCCGGTGGAGACGCTGGCGGTGAGCGCCGCGCCGATGGGGTTGCGCTTCTGGCTGACCTTGCCGCAATCGCTCATCAGCACGAAGGCCCCGTCGTCGCCGGAGGTGACGCTGCCGGCGTCGATGCAGAAGCCGGGGGGTGCGGCGATGGTCACCGCCTGGCCGGCGACGCTGAGCCTGGCGCGCGACGGCGTGGAGCCGCCGCCGGCGCCTGCCGCCATCATCTCGGGGTCGCAGGCGGCGAGGGCGAGGAGGGCGCCGAGGCCGGCGGCGGCGGCGCGGAGCGTGTCAGAGATCGGCATAGACGTGCCTCTCTCCGCTGGCGCCGGGGTGGGTGACCGCGCCGAGGCGGGTGGGGCCGACGAGCTGGGCGTATTTCCAGAGCGCGCCGGCGCCGTAGAGGGTGGGGCGCGGGCCTTTCCAGTCCTTTCGCCGTTTCTCGAGCTCGGCGTCGGTGAGCGCGACGCTGATCTCGCCCTTCACCGCGTCGAGCGTGATCATGTCGCCATCGCGCAGGAGCGCGATCGGGCCGCCCTTGGCCGCCTCCGGGCCGACGTGGCCGACGCAGAAGCCGCGGGTGGCGCCGGAGAAGCGGCCGTCCGTGATCAGGGCGACCTTCTTGCCCATGCCCTGGCCGGAGAGGGCGGCGGTGGTCGAGAGCATCTCGCGCATGCCGGGGCCGCCGACGGGGCCCTCGTTACGGATGACGATGACGTCGCCCTCCTGGTAGGCGCGTTTCTGGACGGCCTCGAAGGCGTCCTCCTCGCACTCGTAGACGCGGGCCGGGCCGGTGAAGACCTGCTCCGCGTCGCTCATGCCGGCGACCTTCACGATGGCGCCCTCGGGGGCGAGGTTGCCCTTCAGCCCGACGACGCCGCCGGTCGGGGTGATCGGGGTGTCGACGGGGAAGATCACCCGGCCGTCGGCCTCGCCGCGGATGTCGTCGAGCTCCTCGCCGATGGTGCGGCCGCTGGCGGTGATGCAGTCGCCGTGCAGGTAGCCGCCGCGGAGCAGCTCCTTCAGAACGATCGGGACGCCGCCGGCCTCGTAGAGGTCCTTGGCGACGTATTTTCCGCCGGGCTTCAGGTCGACGAAGTAGGGGGTGTCGTGGAAGATGTCGCAGACGTCCTGGAGGGTGAACTCGATCCCGGCCTCGTGGGCGATCGCCGGGAGGTGGAGGCCGCCGTTGGTCGAGCCGCCGGTGCAGGCGACGACGCGGGCGGCGTTCTCGAGGCTCCTGCGCGTGACCACGTCGCGGGCGCGGATGCGTTTTTCGAGGAGGCGCATCACTGCGATGCCGCTGGCGGTGGCGTAGGCGTCGCGGCTTTCGTAGGGCGCGGGCGCGCCGGAGGAGTTGAGCAGTGCCAGGCCGATCGCCTCGGAGACGCAGGCCATGGTGTTGGCGGTGAACTGGCCGCCGCAGGCGCCGGACGAGGGACAGGCGACGCGCTCGAGGATGTCGAGGGCGGCGTTGCCGAGGGTGCCGGCCTGGTGGCGGCCCACCGCCTCGAACATGTCCTGCACGGTGAGGTCGCGGTTGGCGAAGTCCTGCGGCACGGCCGCGCCCGCCATTACCCTGCCCGGGAGGATCGAGCCACCGTAGATGAAGACCGACGGCACGTTGAGCCGCACCATGGCCATCATCATGCCGGGCAGCGACTTGTCGCAGCCGGCGAGGCCGACGATGGCGTCGTAGCAGTGGCCGCGCATGGTCAGCTCGACGGTGTCGGCGATGGCGTCGCGGCTGGCCAGCGACGAGCGCATGCCCTCGTGGCCCATGGCGATGCCGTCGGTGACGGTGATGGTGGTGAACTCGCGGGGCGTGCCCATCGCCTGCTTGACCCCGAGCTTGACCGCCTGGGCCTGGCGGTTCAGAGCGATGTTGCAGGGGGCGGCCTCGTTCCAGCAGGTGGCGACGCCGACGAAGGGCTGGTGGATCTCGGCTTCGCCGAGGCCCATGGCGTAGAGGTAGCTGCGGTGCGGGGCGCGCTCCGGCCCCTCGGTCACGTGCCGGCTCGGCAGGGTGCGCTTGTCGAACTTCGGGGCGTCCATGGGGGTCCTCGCCGGTTTCTTGGTTAACGATTGGGCATAGGCGAGCGCCCCGTGGAACTCAAGCGTGGTCGCGCGGCGGCGGCGTCTCGGGCGTCCTTGACCGGGTGTCGGACGCTACCTAGGTTACTGGCAACTTCGGATCATTTGGAGGCCAGTGAATGGCGACGGTCAAGGTGACGGACAAGACCTTCCAGGGCGAGGTGCTCGACGCCTCGGTGCCGGTCCTGGTGGATTTCTGGGCGGAGTGGTGCGGCCCCTGCAAGATGATCGGCCCCGCCCTCGAGGAGCTGGCCGTGGAGTATGACGGCAAGCTGATCGTGGCGAAGGTCAACGTGGACGAGAACCCCAACCTGCCCGCCCAGTATGGCGTGCGCGGCATTCCGGCGCTCTTCATGTTCAAGGGCGGCGAGGTGATCTCCAACCGCATCGGCGCCTCGCCGAAGGCCTCGCTCAAGGGCTGGATCGAAGAGAGCGTCTGACTCGCGGAGCCGAAAGGCTGCGCCATGCGTGGGCGAATTCGCTCTTTTAGGGGCTGAATGATTGGGCCTGCCGAGGTCGCCTCGGCAGGCCTCCGCTTTTTGGCCGCGATGGTTGAGCAAGCTCCGGTCTCTCCCCCGGGCGGGTCTTCAGTTCGGTGCGGTGAAGTCGGGGCTGTCCGTCCGGACGTGGTCGGCGTAGATGTTTTCGAACCTGCCAGCGAGGCAGAGATCGGGAAGCCGAGCCCATAGGGTCTGGAAGGTTTCCCGTTTCAGGTGAGCCTCGTGCGCGTCAGAGCTCGCGTAGCATTCGGCGACCGTCACGACGTCGGGATCGTGGACGCTCGGGTTCATCTCGAAGAACACACAACCGTCCTCGGCCCGACACGCGGCGACGTAGGGACCGGAGAGTGCGACGAGTTCGTCGCGCTTGCCGGGTTTGCACGTCAGCCAACCGATGATGAACTTGCGATCGTCGGGCATGCTTTCCTCCCTGGAAGAGCCCTGGCCGTCAAGAAACGCCATCCTGTCACGTCCGCGTAAAAAACGAAACGCCCCTGCCGGGGCAGGACGCATTCCCTGCAAGCGGGAATGCGTCTGCCGCGGGCGCGGTCTTTCGCCCTTCGTGGCGGGCGCTCAGTTGTGGCCGGCCTCCTGGGCGCGGGCGGTGTGGGCGGCGCTGATGTCGCGCATCAGCCAGATGTGGAAGGCGGCGCCGAGCGCGGCCCCGATGATCCAGCCGAAGCCCGAGAGGCTGCCGAGGGCCGGGATCCAGACCGTGGCGATCGAGAAGATGGCGGCCATGCCGAAGGCCTGCATCGCCTTCTTGTTCCACCCGTTGTCGTAGTAGTAGGCGCCGGCGGGGTCGGAGGTGAAGAGGTCCTGCAGGTTCACCCGCTGCTTGCGGATGATGTAGTAGTCGGCGACCAGGATGCCGTAGAGCGGGGCAAGGACGGCGCCCAGCGTGTCGACGAACTTGGCGATGCCGATGTTCGAGATGAACGTCACCCAGAGCGCGCCGATGAAGAAGGCGATCACCGCGGTGATGATGCCGCCGGTCTTCGCGCTGATCTTCGAAGGCGCGAGGTTGGCGATGTCGTAGGCCGGCGGGATGAAGTTCGCCACCAGGTTGATGCCGACGGTGGCGGCGAAGAAGGTGATCGCCGCGATCAGCGTCAGCCAGATGTTGTCGACCCGCGCCACGATGTCGGCCGGGTTGATCAGCCGCTCGCCGAAGATCACCACGGTGCCGGCGGTGATGAACAGCGCGATGAACGAGAAGAAGGCGATCGACACCGGCAGGCCCCAGAAGTTGCCCTTGCGCATGGCGCTCTCGGTGGTCACGAAGCGCGAGAAGTCGCCGAAGTTGATCACCACGGCGGCGAAGTAGGCGATCATCGTCCCGACCACGCCGATGAAGCCCATCACGGTCGAGCGCTCGGTCTCGCCGGGCTGGGCGAAGATGTTGCCGACCTCGGTGAGGAGCGCGCCGCCGGCCCGCCACCAGATGACGGCCAGGAGTGCGATCATCACGATGTAGACGAAGGGACCGGCCCAGTTGAGGAACTTGCCGACCCACTCGATGCCCATCATGAAGAGCCCGACCTGGAAGACGCAGACGATGAGGTAGGAGACCCAGTCGACGCCGGTCATGCCGAGGAAGGTTGCGCCGCCCTCGGTGCCGAGGATCGCGTTGATCAGGAGTGCCACGGCGGTCGAGGCGAAGTAGGTCTGCACCCCGTACCAGAAGATGGCGACGATGCCGCGGACCAGGGCGGGGAACTTGGCGCCCTGCACGCCCATGGCGACGCGCGCCATCACCGGGTAGGGGATGCCGTAGCGGACGCTGGGCCGGCCGGTCAGGTTGACGAGCACCATGACGATGCAGCCGGCGACGACGATCGCCGCGAAGGTCAGCCAGCCGTTGAGCCCGTAGGTCAGAAAGAGCGAGGCGGCCAGCGTGTAGCCGAACAGGCTCTGGATGTCGTTGTTCCAGACGTTGAAGATCTCGAACCATCCCCAGCGCCGCTTGTCGAGCGGCAGCGGTGCGAGGTCCTCGTTGTAGAGCGCGGCGTCGTGGTTCGTGATCTCGTGTATCACCCCGGTCATCTCTTGCTCCTGCTGTTGGGTGGTGGGGCGTTCCCTCACTGCGCGTCGTTCGATCGCTCCGCGACGCTTGAGGTTCCTCCTTAAGCTCCCGGGCTGCAAGTACGCAGCGCAGGTCGGCGGCGTTCGCGGCATCGGCTGTGTCAGGCCTCGCCGGCGTCGAGGAGCCGGTTGTCAAGTGCCTTGCACTTCCGCGTCTGAGCGCCTATCTAAAATGTTAGATGATATGTGTATAGACATGCAACGGGAAGATTCCTGAAGGTCTTTCAGGATTATCCTGAAAATCCGGCGACGGAGGGCGCGATGAATCGTGAGATGGTGGTCGGCGAGGCGCTGATGGCGGATCAGGCCTACGACCGGCTGATCGGCGTGCTGCGGGACGGTACGCTGACGTCGGGGCAGTTCGTGTCGATGCCGGGGCTGGTCGAGACGATCGAAATGCCGCTGGCCGCGACGCGCGAGGCGGTGAAGCGGGCCGACGTCAATGGCCTGGTCCGGGTGCTGCCGAAGCGCGGCGTGCTGGTGATGGAGGCCTCGCCCGAGGTCACGCGCAACTGCATGGACCTGCGCGCATTGCTCGACTCCGAGGGGGCGCGGCGGTTGATCGCGAACGGCGGCGCGCTGCCGTTGGGCGAACTCCGGGCGAGCCACGAGGCGCTGATCGAGGCGGCGGAGCGGTCGGTGACGCCCGAGCTGCCGCGGCGGGCGATCCGGACCGACCTGACGCTGCATGACGCGCTGGCCACCGGCCTCGACAATCCGCTGGCGGCGGAGGTCTACCGGGTGAACCGCGACCGGATCGCCGTGATCCAGAACACACGGCCCTTCCTGGCGGACCGGATCGTGCCGGCGATGCGCGAGCATCTGGCGATCATCGACGCGCTGGAGCGGCACGACGCCGAGGCGGCGGTGGCGGCGATCGCGGAGCACCATCGCACGACGCTGCGCTGGTGGGGGATCCTGGTCTGAGGCCATGTTCGACCGTCTCATTCGTTACAGTGTTCACGAATATGTTTGCAAGTAACGATCGCCAGCTTCGTCGCGTATGGCACGGCAGGACGACAGGATTTGATTAAAACGGAGCGTTCCGTTTTTTTCGATACTTCGTCCTGCAATAGTAACGTCAACAGGAAAGTGATACAGCAAATGAAACGTTCGCTTCTCGCCGTCTGCGGCGCACTTGCTCTTGCGGCCTCGCCAGTCCTCACTGCCGGCGCCTTCGCCATGGAGCAGGAACTCACCATGCTGGAGCATTCGGTGAACAACGAGTTCGCGATGCTCGGGATCACCGACTACACCATGGGCGAACTGACCCTGTCGCAGCTCGGGGCGATCAAGGCCGTCACCCAGAGCAATGATTACAACCAGTCCGAGAAGAAGGCGCAGATCGAGAAGATTCTGCACGGCAGCTGACCGGGCGGCCGCCGGGTGCGCTCGGCACCCGGCGGCAGGCTGGCCGGGGCCGATGCCGGACTGACGCCGGCCGGCGTTCAGCCGTTTGCGCGGAGGACCCGTCCGGCGAGATAGAGCGAGCCGCAGACGAGGATGCGGCAGCCGGGGTCGGCGGCGGCGATCTCGCGGACCGCCACGGCCACGTCGTCGGCGACAGTAGCCTCGGCAAAGCCGGCGGCGCGGGCGGCGGCGACGGTTTCCTCGGCGGAGAGGGTGGCGGCCTCGCCGGGGATGGAGACGCCGCGCAGGGACCGGGCAAGGGTGGCGAGGGGGCGGAGGAAGCCGGCGGCGTCCTTGGTGCGGAGCATGCCGATCACGAGGTGGAGCGGGCGCGGCGGCAGGCGGGTCAGCGCCTCGGCGAGCGCGAGGCCGGCCGCGGGATTGTGGCCGCCGTCGAGCCAGAGCTCGGACGAGCCGGCGGCCTCGGCGAGCGGTCCGCTGCGGAGGCGCTGCAGGCGGGCCGGCCACTCGGCGCCGGTCACGGCGGCGGTGCAGGCGTCCTCGTCCATGCCGAGGGCGCGGAGGGCGGCTAGGGCGATGCCGGCGTTCTGCACCTGGTGCGCTCCGACGAGGTTGGGCAGCGGCAGGTCGAGCAGGCCGTTCGGGTCGAGGAAGGCCATGCGGCCATGCTCCTCCCAGACCTGCCAGTCCTGGCCCTCGACCATGAGCGGCGAGAGCATGCGCGTCGCCTTCTCCTCGATGACCGCGAGCGCCTCGGGCTCCTGGCGGCCGACGATGCAGCCGATACCGTGCTTGAGGATGCCGGCCTTCTCGCCGGCGATCTCGGCCAGCGTCTCGCCGAGATACTGCTGGTGGTCGATGGCGACCGGCGTGATGACGGTCAGCCGCGGTCGCTCGACGACGTTGGTGGCGTCGAGCCGGCCGCCGAGGCCGACCTCGAGCAGCGTGAAGTCGGCCGGGGTCTCGGCCATGGCGAGGAAGGCGGCGGCGGTGGTGATCTCGAAGAAGGTGATGGGCTGGCCGGCGTTCGCGGCCTCGCAGCGGGCCAGTTCGGCCGCGAGCCTTTCCTCGTCGATGAGCGCGCCGGCGAGGCGGATGCGCTCGTGGAAGCGGGCGAGGTGCGGCGAGGTGTAGACGTGGACCCGCCGGCCGGCACTCTCGAGCCCGGCGCGGAGCATCGCCACCACCGAGCCCTTGCCGTTGGTGCCGGCGACGTGGACGACCGGCGGGAGGCGGCGCTCGGGATGGCCGAGGGCGGCGAGCAGGCGCTCGATGCGGGTAAGGTCGAGGTCGATGACCTTCGGGTGCAGCGCGGTCAGCCGCTCGAGGACGCGGTCGCTCGGCTCCGCCATGGACCCGGGCGCGGACGCCGTCATGGGGCGGCGGCCTGCGTCTCCTCCTCGGGCGCCGGCAGCTCGCCGCGCACGTAGGGCGGTTGGCTGGTCAGGAGCCGCAGGATGGTGGCGATCTCGTCGCGCAGCTCCTGGCGCGTCACCACCCGGTCGATCATGCCGTGGTCGAGCAGGTATTCCGAGCGCTGGAAGCCTTCCGGAAGAGTCTCGCGGATGGTCTGCTCGATGACGCGCGGACCGGCGAAGCAGATGAGCGCTCCCGGCTCGGCGAGATGCACGTCGCCGAGCATGGCGTAGCTGGCGGTCACGCCGCCGGTCGTCGGGTTGGTGAGGACGACGATGTAGGGAAGGCCGGCTTCCTTCAGCATCTGCACCGCCACGGTGGAGCGGGGCATCTGCATCAGGCTGAGGATGCCTTCCTGCATGCGGGCGCCGCCGGCGGCGGCGAAGAGCACCAGCGGGCACTTGCGCTTCACCGCCCGCTCGGCGGCGGCGATGATGGCGTTGCCGACGTACATGCCCATGGAGCCGCCCATGAAGGCGAAGTCCTGGCCGGCGCAGATGACCTTGAGGCGGCCGATCTCGCCTTCCCCGACCAGCATCGCCTCTTCCTCGCCGGTCTTCCTGCGGGCGTCGCGCAGGCGGTCGGGGTATTTCTTCTGGTCGCGGAAGCCGAGCGGGTCGGTGACCGGCTTCGGCACCGGCACCTCGACGAAGACGCCGCCGTCGAACAGCGAGATGAAGCGGTCGCGCGGGGTGATGGCCATGTGGTGGCCGCAGTTGGTGCAGACGTTGAGATTGTCGGCCAGCTCGCGGTGGAACAGCATGGTGCCGCAGTTGTCGCACTTGACCCACAGGTTCTCCGGCACCTCGCGGCGGGTGAAGAGCGAGTTGATCTTCGGGCGGACGTAGTTGGAGATCCAGTTCATCCCGGCTCCTGGTGGGCGCGCTCGGCGGCGATCGTCCGTCTAGATAGAACCGCGATCCCGCGAATGCAATTGGCGGCGGCGGTGCCGAAACCCGAGCCAGACGGCGTAGGCGACGAGCGTGGTGGCGAGGTCGGCGAGGAGCAGCGTGCGCACGGCGCCGCCGTCCGCCGGGTCGATCTCGGCCACGAAAAGACTGAGCCCGGCCAGGCGTGAGGGCAGCGAGACGAGGAGGAGCGAGCCTACGTTATTGGCGAAGTGGAGCCCGATTGCGGTGGAGAGATTGCCGGTGCGCACGGTGACGTCGGCGAGGACGAGGCCGACGACGGCGGTGGAGAGGGCGACGATCCATGCGTCGGGCCCGAACTCGCCGGGATTCCAGTGCAGCGCCCCGAAGAGGAGGGCGGGCACCAGCCACCAGACCCAGCGGCTTCGGAAGCGCGCCGCAAGTCCCTGCATGAGATAGCCGCGGAAGGCCAGCTCCTCGGCGGCGGTCTGCAGCAGGACCGCCGGCAGGGCCAGCGGCAGCCACGCGGCCCACGTGGCGAGCGGCATCTGCCGCACCGGGGCCGCGACGGACGCCACCAGCGGGGCGGAAAGTGCGGCGAGAAGGGCGACCACGGCGAGCGCGAGGGCGAACTGGCCGAGACGGAAGCCGCCGGGGCCGATGAGGGTCGCCGGGTGCCGCCGCTGCAGCAGCCGCGCCGCAGCGGCGGTGCCGAGGGCGAGGCCGGCGAAGCTGACGAGGTAGGCGGCCAGAAGGAGGCGTTCGGGGTTGGCCGGCAGGCGCAGGGCGAGCGGCAACAGGACGAAGGCGGAGCCGAGCCAGAGGATTGCTGCGAGGGCGGCACCGGCCAGGAGCCGCCAGAGCGACGGATAGGCGCGCGCCGGGGCGATGAAGGCTTCGAAACGCTGCGTCCGCTCGGGCAGGACACCCATGACCCGCCTCCCCGCGCCGCCGATACGCGTGAGATAAGCCAGCGGGAGCGGGTTCGCCAGAGGGCGCGGTCGGCTGGGTTAAGGCGGGCGCGGGCCGCGGCGCGCTTCAGCCGCCGCCGGCGCGGGCGAGGGCGGCGGTGGTGAGCGCCTCGGGGAGGGGCATCAGGCGGGCGGCGCGGGTCCAGAGGATGGCGGTCTCGATCCGGCGGCCGGGCCAGATCTGCGCCAGCGCCGCCTGGTAGGCGCCCATCTGGCGGAGGATGCCTTCTGGCGTGGTGGCGGCGGTGGGCGGGACGGCCTGGTGGCTCTTGAAGTCGACGGCGAGGACGCGGGCGGGCTCGACCAGCAGCCGGTCGACGCGGCCGAGGATCCGGCCGCCCGCGAGCGCGGCGAGGGGGGCGGCCACGTCCACCTCGGCGAGGGTGCCGGGGGCGAAGAGGAAGGCCAGCGCCGGGGCGTCGAGGACGGCGGCGGCTTCGGCGAGGAGATCGGGGAGATCGGCGCGGTCCGGGAGGAGGCGTTCGGCAAGCGCAAGGCGCTGCGCGGCCGGGCGGCCGTGCAGGTGCTCGAGCAGGCGGTGGATGGCGGTGCCGCGGGCCTTGGCCTCATCCTCGGTGAGAAGGAAGCTCGGCTCGCCGGGCAGGATGTGGGCGCCGCCGAGGCCGGAGGGGGAGAGGGCGCGCGGTGCGGTGGCCGGGACGCGGGCGGGACGGCGGGTCCAGTCGGGGAGCGGTGCGGCGGAGGAGGGCCGGGCGCGGATCCCGGCAGCGGGCGCTGCCGGCCAGTGGTGGTTGAGCGCGAGGATGTCGCCATCGGGATGCGGCTCGCGGGCCGGGCCGAGGGCGAGAAGGGCCTCGCGCACCAGGGCGTGCCAGCTCTCGCCGCTGCCGCCCTCCGCGCCGGCGCCGCAGACGACAAGCCAGGACTTCGCGCGGGTGAGCCCGACGTAGAGGAGGCGGCGGCTCTCCTCGCGCACAAGGTCGCGGCGAGCGGCCTCGGCGGCGGCGAAGGCGGGCGGGGCGAGCTCGGCGCGGACCTTCCAGACCGCCTGACCGCTGTCGAGGAGGAGGATCTGCGGCGGATTGGCCCCCTCCGGGCGGGGTGCCGTGTCGGGGAGGATGACGATGGGCGCCTCAAGTCCCTTGGCGCCGTGCACGGTCATCACCCGCACCTGGTCGGCGGTCTCCTCGGTGCGCCGCCGGACCGTCGGCTCGGCGTGGTCGAACCAGGCGAGAAAGCCGGTGACGCTCGGGGGCTCGACGCTCTCGTAGGCGAGCGCCTGGTCGATCAGCGCGTCGATGCCGTCCTCGGCCTCGCCGCCGAGGCGGGCGACGAGGCGACGGCGGCCGTCGTGGCGGACGAGGATGCGCGAGAGGAGCTCGTGCGGGCGGAGGTAGTCGGCCTGGGCGAGAAGGTCGGCGAGGAGCGCGCGGACCTCGGGCCAGCGGGCGGCGGGATCGTCGCGCAGCGCCCGCCAGAGGGTGCCGGTGCGGGGATGGGCCAGCTCGAAGAGCTCGCGCTCGCTCAGACCGCCGAGCGGGCTGCGCAGGAAGGCCGCGAGCGACAGGTCGTCCGAGGGGGTGGCGGCGAAGCGGAGGGCGGCGAGGAGGTCGAGGACGGCGAGCTCTCCGCCCATGCGCAGCAGATCGGCACCGGCCACGGGAACGCGGGCGTGCTTCAGCTTGCGGATGATGGCGTGGAAGAGATCGCCGCGGCGCTGCACCAGGATCATCACGTCGCCGGGGCGGATGGCGCGCGTCGGTCGCCGGGGAGCGCACGGCCGGAGGCGAGCCAGCCGGCGATCTCGTCGGCGATGCGGCCGGCCAGCACTTCGACGGGATCGTCGGGGGCGCGGGCGTCGACCGGGCTGTCCCACGGGGTCTCGGCGGGCTTCTCCGGCTTGCCGAGGAAGGGCCAGAGCTCGACGCGGCCGGGCTTGGCGGGGTCGATCGCGAGGTGGGTGATGCCGGGGGCGAGGCCCTGGCCGGCGGTGCCGGCGAAGACCGCGTCGACCAGGCGCAGGATCGGGGCGGCGGAGCGGAACGAGTGCAGCAGCTCGCACTGCGCGAGCTCGGTGCCGACGTCGGCGAGCGCGCGCTGGTAGTGGTCGCGCTTGGCGCCGAACTCGGCGGGGTCCGCGCCCTGGAAGCTGTAGATCGACTGTTTCTCGTCGCCGACCACGAAGATGGTGCGGGCGACGTCGCGCGCGCCGGAACCGGCGAAGAACTCGCCGGAGAGGGCCTGGATCACCTGCCACTGGGCGGGGCTGGTGTCCTGGGCCTCGTCGACGAGGATGTGGTCGAGGCCGCCGTCCAGCCGCCAGAGCACCCAGGCGGCGGTGCCGGGCTGGACGAGAAGCGCGCGGGCGCGGTCGATCAGGTCGTCGAAGTCGAGAAGGCCGAGGGCGGCCTTGCGCGCGGCCAGGGCCGCGAGCCAGCTGCGGGCGAAGCGGTCGAGCTCGGCGGAGCGGTGGAAGGCGGCGTTGGCGAGGCGGAGCGGGCGGTTGTCCTCGACGCGCTGCATAAGGGCGTCGAGGGCGGGCATGAGGTGGGGGTGGGCGCTTTTGCAGCGACTTCGTCGGGACCTTGCCGATCTTGGCGGTGTAGGGGGCGGCGCCGGAACTGGTGAGCAGAGCGGATTCGAGGAAGCCGAGGCGCGTGCTGGGGTCGGTGGCGGCGAGCGCGGCGGCGAGGGTGTCGGCGGCCTCGCGGTCGCGGGTGCCGGAGGCGGCGAGATGGGGGATGAGCTGACGAAGGAGGGCCTCGGCGTCGGGGGACAGGACGCGGGCGGCGAGATCGGCGGGGGTGATCTCCGGTTGCGCGCCGAGGGCCGCGGCGAGGGCGGGGGCGTCGAAGGGCTCCACGAAGGCCGCGCGGTGCTTGGCGATCTCGATGAGGAGGGGGTCGGGGTCGTCGGCCGGGAGCTGGCGGGCGAGGCCGGCGAAGCTGGCGCGGGTTCCGCTCGGCGAGGGCGTCGAGGATTTCCTCGCGCATTGCCTTGGCCTGGCGGTCCTCGAGGACGCCGAACTGCGGGGCGACGCCGGCCTCCAGCGGGAAGCGGCGGATGAGCGCCTCGCAGAAGGCATGGATGGTCTGGATGCGGAGCCCGCCGGGGGTTTCCAGCGCGCGGGCAAAGAGGGTGCGGGCGCGGGGGAGGTCGGCGGTGGGCGTCTCGCCGAGGTCGCGGAGGGCCCGCGAGAGGTCGGCGTCGGGGAGCATGGCCCAGGTGCCGAGGGTCCTGAAGAGGCGGTTCTGCATCTCCGCCGCCGCCGCCTTGGTGTAGGTGAGGCAGAGGATCTTCTGCGGTTCGGTCCCGGCAAGCAGCAGGCGCGCCACCCGGTCGGTGAGCACGCGGGTCTTGCCGGTACCGGCGTTGGCGGAGACCCAGGACGACGCCGCCGGGTCGGCGGCGCTGACCTGGGCGCGGGTGGCGTCCCCGGTCACCAGCTTTCCTCCGGCTCTTCGCCGTCGGCCCATTCGCCCTTGCGCGAGAGGTGGTCGTAGTCGCTGCCCCAGGTCAGTTTCTGCGGGCGCAGCCGGGCCGGGAAGCCGTTGGCGGGGTCCTGGTAGTGGGCGACGAGGGCGATGAACTTCGCCCACTTCTCCGGATCGACGGCGAGCGGGAGGGTGTCGCCGGTTTTGCCGAGCTTCAGGAGTTCGAGGTGGCGGACGGGGGCGGCGGGGACGCCCTCGAAGCCGCCGACCTCGGCGATGGCGGCCTCGAGGTGGAGCTGGAGGTGGAAGGCCCTGGCCTCGGCGGCGAGTGGGGCTGCTGCCGGACTTGTAGTCGTAGAGGGCAAGGCCGCCGGGAACCGCGTCGATGCGGTCGGCGCGGGCGGTGATGGCGAAGGGCCGGGCGAGCCCTTCCACCGCGCGGCGGCCGGTGACCTCGCGGGCCAGCGGGGCGCCGCGGGCGCGGCGGAGGGCTTCGCCTTCGAGGAACCAGGCGGCGGCGCGGGACAGGCGGGCGGTCCAGATGGCGTTGACGGCGGGCCAGGGCGCCTGCTCGGCCAGGGCGTCGCGGATGACGGCGTCGAAGACGCGGGCGGCGTCCTCGGGAAGGCCGGACTTCGGTGGCGGTGACAAAATCGTCGAGCGCCTTGTGGATGGCGCTGCCGCGGGCGAGCGCGTCGGGCTTGCGGCCGGGCGGGTCGAGGCGGCGGAGGCGGAGCACCCGCTTGGCATAGATGCCGTAGGGGTCGCGGACGAGCTTTTCCACGTCGGTGACCGACAGCTCGGCCGGGCGGGCCTCCGCCGGCGGCCGGGGCGAGGGGCGCCTGGCCGCGGGAACGGTGGCGGCGGGCACGTCGAGGCGGGCTGCAGCGGCGACGAGGGCTTCGCCGCGTGCCCTGGCGCCGGTGAGGGTGGCCTGTCCTTCCGGCCCGAGCCCGAGGAGGAGGTTTTCGAGGCGCATCAGCCAGCGCGAGGCGACGGTCGGCGCCTCGGCGTCGCGGGTGGCGCGGGTGAGGATGACGCGGGGTGCGCCCGTGGCCTGCTGGAAGTCGTGGGCGGAGAGGCCGATGCGGCGGTCCGGGCTGGGCAGGCCTATGGCGCGGCGGAGGCCGCGGCCGAGCCAGGGGTCGGCGGCGGGCAGGCGCGGCCAGGTGCCCTCGTTGAGCCCACCGAGGATGACCAGCTCGGCCGACTGCACGCGCGCCTCCAGCGTCCCCCAGATGGCGAGGCCGGGGTGGGTGGTGACCGCCGGCTCCGGCACGTCGCGGGCCGCCATCTGCGACTGGAGCAGCGCGCGGTAGCCGGCGGCGTCGAGCGGCGCCGCCGCGTCGGACTCCGCGGCGAGGGTGTCGAGGAGCGCGCGCGCGGCGGCGCCGGCCTCCAGCTCCCAGAGCGCGTGGGAGGCGGCTGGGGCCGGGCCGGCGGCGAGCGCCTCGGCGGCGGCGCGGTGGCGCGCGACGTGGACGTCGAGGGGTGCGGCGTCGGCGGAGGCTAGGGGGGCGAGGGTGTCGTGCAGCCAGGCGATCCACGCCGGGGCGTCGCCGCCTTCGGCGCCCGCCCAGACGGCGAGGGCGGGCCAGTCGATCCACGGCGCCTTGCCGCGGAGCCGGGCGCGTTCCAGGCGGGCGGTGAGCCGCAGGTGCGGGCCGCGGGCGTGGGGCGCGCTGCTGGTGAGCGGATGCTTGAGCAGGACGAGGAGGTCCTCGGGCGTCAGCCGCTGGCCGGGCAGCGCGGCGAGGCGGCGGAGGAGGACGCCGGGCGGGGTCAGCGCCAGCGGCCGGCCGGCGCTGTCGTCGGGGATGAGCGCCCAGCGGTCGAGCTCGGCGGTGACGCGCCGGGCGAGCTGGCGGTCGGGGGTGACGAGGGCGGCGCGGGTGCCGGTCTCGGCGGCCTCGCGCAGGGCCAGCGCGATGGCCAGCGCTTCGCCGCGCTGGTCGGGCGCCTCGACCCAGGCGAGCGTGGCGAGCGCCGGCGCGAGGCGGCCGGCGAGGGTGGCGCCTTCGCTCTGCCACTGGTCGGTGACCGGGGCGGGTCGCAGGGCGAGCGAGACCAGCGCGTTGCGCTCGGGCGCGCTCGGGCGCGCCGGATGCCAGGCGGGGAGGTCGGCGGGGTCGAAGCCGAGTGCGTGCGCCAGGGCGCGGAAGCCGTGCTGGGGATGGTCGGCGGCGCCGGGCTCGTCGGTGCCGAGGCGGTCCCAGACGTGGGCGGGGAGGTCGGCATCGAGGCCGGGGAGGACGAGCGCGCCCTGGGGCAGGCGGGCCACGGCGGCCATGAAGGCGCGGGTGGCGCCGCGCGAGCCGGTGGAGCCCGCGACGATGACCGGGTGCGCCGGGGGATCGGTCTCCCAAACGCGGGCGAGTGCTTCGGCGGCGGCGCGCAGGCGGCCCTGGCCTTCGGTGGGACCGGCGGCGGCGAGATAGCCGGAGATGAGGCTGAGGAAGCGCAGGCTGCGCTGCCAGTGGGCGGCATGGTCGGCGGCGTCGACGTGGGCGAAGGTGGCGGGATCGACCCCCTCGCCCTGCATCTCGTCCAGCAGGTCGGCGAGGCTGTCGGCGAGCTCGAAGGCGGCGGTGCCGGCGGCGAGGTGCGGCTCGGCCTCGGCGAGCCGGGCGACGAGGCGGGCGAGCTCGAGCCGGCGGCGGAGCGCGGGGACCGGGGCGGGGAGATCCGCCGGACCGAGCGGGTCGTCGGCGAGCTCGGTCACCACGCGGATGCGCGGCAGCAGGCGCGCCGGGCCTTCGGCCATGGTGGCCATGAGCGTGCGCGCGGCGCGGCGGGTGTTGAGCCAGATCTCGACGCGGGCCACCGCCTCGGGCGGCTGGCCGGCGAGGCGGGCGTCGAGGCCTGCGGCGAGGGCGCGGGCAAAGTCGACGCCGGGCGGCAGGGCGAAGACCCGCGGGCCCTCGCTCGGGGCGAAGAGGCGGGTCACCGCGCCAGCTCGACTTCGGCGAGCGCGATGCCCTCGGGGCGGCCGACGTCGACCCAGCCGCCGGGATGGACGAGGCCGCGGAGCCGGCCCGTGGCGGCGAGCGCGTCCCAGACCGGGTTGAGGGAAAAGGCGTCCTCCTCGAAGCCCCGGAGCGCGGCGGTATCGATGATCTGGGCGCCGGCGTAGACGAAGGGGGCAGCGGCGGCGTCGGCACGGCGGCGCAGTCGCCCGGCGTCGAGGAAGAAGTCGCCGGGGCCGGCGTGGCCGGTGGCGGCCTCGCGCGGGACGAGACAGAGGAGGGCGCCTTCGCCCGTCCAGGCGGCGGCCAGCGCGATGAGCGGGTTCGGACCGGTCCAGACCATGTCGGCGTTGAGCGTGAAGACCGGGCCGGGGCCGAGCAGCGGCAGGGCACGCTTCAGCCCGCCGCCGGTTTCCAGCAGAACGGGCTCGTGGGAGAGGCGCGCGTCCGGCGCGGCGCGGGCGAGGTGGGCCTGCATCTGCCCGGCGTGGGCGTGGGTGTTGACCACCACGCGGCCGATGCCGGCGGCGCGGGCCAGCGCGAGGGCATGGTCGATCAGCGGGTGCCCGGCCACCTCGATCAGCGGCTTGGGACGGTCGCGGGTGAGCGCGCCCATGCGGGTGCCGAGACCAGCGGCGAAGATCATAACCGCGTTGGGGGTCATGCGCCGGCCTCGATGCGCGCGAGGATCCCGGGCTTCGGGGCGGGGACGTGGCGGTTCACGAAGGCCGCCAGCGGCGCCAGCGTCGGGTGGGCAAGGTCGCGAACGAGGTGCTCCCAGACCCTGGGGAGATACGCGAGATAGCGCGGCTTGCCGTCGCGGCGGCAGAGGCGGGTGAAGAGGCCGAGGATCTTCAGGTTGCGCTGGGCGGCGAGAAGGCTCGCCGCGGCGCCGAAGGCCTCCGGGTCGGCGCCGGTGAGATCGAGATAGAGGGTAAGCATCGCCTGCCGCAGCTCGGGCGAGGTGTCGCGGCGCGCGTCCTCGAGCAGCGAGGCGAGGTCGTAGGCTGGGTGGCCGACCAGCATGTCCTGGTAGTCGAGGAGGCCGACGCGTGCGCGGTCGCGGCGGCGGGGCAGCCAGAGCAGGTTCTCGGCGTGATAGTCGCGCAGCACCGGCACCGTCTGAACGGCGACCGGGGTCAGCAGCGCCTCGGCGAGGGCGTCGTACTCGGCGGCGAGGTCGCCAGGCAGCGGCGCGCCGGTGGCGGCGGGAATGTACCACTCCGGCACCAGCCGCACCTCGCGCAGCAGGAAGGCGAGATCGTAGGGTGGCGGGGTCCAGCCTACGTCGTCGCCGGGCGGCGGGCGGCGCTGCAGCTCGGCGAGCGCCTCCACGGCCGCTCCGTAGAGCCCCGGCTCGCGCAGGGGTTGCCCGGCGCAGAGGGTGGCGAAGAGATTGTCGCCCAGGTCCTCGAGCAGGGCCAGGCCGCGGCTGCGGTCGGCCGCCAGGACCTCGGGCGCGCTGAAGCGCCCGGCGCGCAGCCAGGCGGTCACGGCGAGGAAGGGGCGCACGTCGAGGCCGCTTTCGGGCGGCATGTCCATGAGGATGGCGCGGGAGAAGCCGCGCCGCAACCGCTCGTAGCGCCGGGCGGAGGCGTCGCCCGCGAGCGGCGTGCGTTCGGCCCAGCCCCAGCCCTCGCGGGCGAGGAACGCGCTGATCTCGTCGGACCGGCTCACGCCGCGGCCTCGAGTGCTGCGGGCAGCCAGTCCCAGCCCGGTCCGTGCGGAGCGAGGTGCGCGAGGCGCGCGTCCTCGGCGCCGGGGACGAGATCGAGCGTAAGCATCAGCCGGCGGGCGGGCAGGGCGCCGCCCAGCCGCTCGGCCCACTCCACGACCGTGATGGCGGAGGCGAAGGCATCCTCGAGGCCGAGCTCGGCAATCTCTTCCCCCGAGCGGAGGCGGTAGAGGTCGGCGTGCCAGAGCTCCGCCCCGCCGAGATCGTAGGTCTGCACCAGGGTGTAGCTCGGCGAGGGGATGTCCTCGGCGCGGCCGATGTCGGCAAGGCGGGCGGCGATCAGCGCCCGCGCGAAGGTGCTCTTGCCGGCGCCGAGGCCGCCCGTCAGGCCCAGCATATCACCCGGCCCCAGATGCGGAGCCATGGCGCGGGCGAGCCGTTCGGTGGCCGCGGGATCCGCGAGCGTCAGGGTTGAATTCAAGTCGGTTCCGTTCCGTCCTGCGTGCTTGCCCGCTCTTCTACAGCGCGGGTGTGCGGGTGCAAGGGCGGGTTCCGCCGGGCCGGCTCAGGCGCGGCGGGCGTTCTTCTTCGCGCCCTCGTCGCGGCGCGGCGGGGGGAGGTCGGCGGTGAGCGTGGCGGTGCCGTCGGCGGTGGCGAGCTTCAGGCTGCCGCCCGCCGCCTCGACCACGCGGCGCACGAGCGCGGTGGCCACGCTCTCGGCGTTGGGCCGTGCTTCGGGGCTGGCGGCGACGCGGGCGGTCAGGCGCCGCCGGGCGTCGTCGGCCGCGAGATCGACGGTCACGCCGACGCCGGGGGCGGCCAGGTCGGCGGCGGCGAGGCCGAGGGAAAGGGCGGCTCGGCGGAGGTCGGCCGGCCAGGCCGCGGCGTCTGGCGGGCAGGCCAGGCTCAGGCCACGGGCGGCCAGCGCCGCGGCAAGCTCCGGCAGCGGGCGGGCGGTGGTGGGTGCGCCCTCGAGCGCAAGCGCCGCGCAGCTCGCGGGCGCGGGCGAGGCCGTCCTTCAGCCCCTGCATCGCCGCCCCGAGCGCCTGGAAGGCGCCGGGCGACTGCGCCGCGGGGATGGCGGCGGCCAGCTTCTGCACCGCCGCCTCGGCCGGAAGCAGGATCTGCTCGAAGGCGAGATCCTCGAGCGTGGCGTCGCGCACCCGCTCCGGGTCAAGCCGCTCGATGCCGGCGGCCTCCGCCCCGAGATCGCGGAAGACCACGAGCGCCGAGGTGTCGGGCAGCGGCGCCACCAGCATGTGCAGGCTGGCGCCGGCGCGGGTGGCGATCGACGCGGTCCAGCTGCTGCGCGCCGCATCGGCGGTGGCGAACTCGGCGAGCCGCGCCCAGGCCGGAGACGGGGTGCAGCGTTCCGCCCAGAGCGCGCAGAGCTCGGCGACGCCGGGGCCGGCCAGCCGCTCCATCGGGTCGAGGCCCCAAAGGTTCTCGAAGGCCGAGTTGACGAAGATGAGCATGCCCGAGGCGTCGAAGACCGCGACCGCCTCGGACATGCGGTCGAGGGTGGCCTGGGACAGCTCGAGCTCGGAGCGGTACTTGCGCTCGAGGATGATCGCGCTCGAGATGTCCTCGAAAAGGAAGGCGAGCGCGCCCTGCGGGTGCGGGCGCCCGGTGACGCGGAAGATCTTGCCGGAGGGAAGCTGCCAGTTCTCCTCGTAGGTGCCCGAGCGGGCGCCCTCCTCGAGCTCGGAGAGCTTGCGGCGAAAGGAGGTGAAGTCCTTCTGCTCGGGCATCTGCCGGGTCTCGCGCAGCCGCTCGAGGAAGTCGCGCAGGGAGGGGCGGCCGGCGAGCCAGACCGCGTCGATCTTCACCAGATCGGTCAGCGCCGGGTTGAAGAGGCCGAGACGGCGGTTCTTGTCGAAGACGGCGAGGCCGATCGGCAGATGGGCGAAGGTCTCGGTCAGGGTCTCGACGAAGCGGCGCAGGCTGGCCTCGGCCGCCACCAGGTCATCGGCGTCGAGCGCGAAGCCCACGGTCTCGCCGCAGGTGCCGCGGGTCTCGGACAGCTCGTACCAGCGCGGCTCGGCGTCGTCGCGGTCGGGCACCGAGACCCGGCGGCGGCTGCCGGGGCCGCGGGCGGTCAGCGGCACCTCCTCGGTGACCTGGCCGAAGGCGTTGGCGATGCGGTGGTCGGGCAGATCGCCCGACGGCGCGTCGAAGCGGTCGCGGTAGGCGGCGTTGGCCCAGACCACCTGGCCGTCGGCTGCCTGGCTCCAGGCCATGACCGGGGCGCGGTCGAGCACGTCGCGCAGGAAGCGCAGCTCGCCGCCGGTGCGGGTAAGCTCCGCCTCGGCGTCGGCGAGCGCGCGCGCCTCCTCGCTGGCCGGGCGGATGGAGAGCCAGGCGGCGCCGCCCCGCGGCTCTCCGACGATCTCGTAGGCGGTTCCGTCGCCGCGCGGGCAGTGGTGGCGGAAGCCGCTGCCGTAGAGGACCAGGCCCTCGAGGTCGGCCTTGAGCGTCGGGCAGTCGGCCCCATGGTGCGCCGCGAGCGCCGCCAGGCGCGATCCGCCGGACGGCAGGCCGTCGAGGAGCGCGCGGGCAGGTTCGGTGAGCGGCTTCAGGCTCGCGCCGTCGACGAGAAAGTCGCAGGCGATGCCCCCCGCCGCGGCAGCGGTCCGCGCCGCGCGCACGAAGGGCAGCCGCGGCGCGAATCTCACCGTCAGCACCAGCGTCGCCACGGCGCTGACCAGCGCGGCGAGCAGCCCCTCCGGAACGTCGAGGGGAGGAAAAGGGAGGGAGGTGAAGCGCGAAAAATCCATTGCGTGCGGACCGGGGCCGAAAGAGCCGGGGCCATGTGAGGCGACGAGATTTAAGGAAGCCTTAACCCTGCGCGGAAGCGGCTGCAGCGTGCGCCGTCCGGGCGTCCGGCGCGACCCGCGCCCGCGGCCAGGTCACGGTGACGAGGGCGCCCGAGGGGCGCGCGAACTCGCGCGGCACCGAAGCGTCACCGGGCTGCCCGTTGCCGAAGACGAGCCGCGCCCCGGTGCGCTCGAGCAGCGTCTTGGCGATGAAGAGGCCGAGCCCCATCCCCTCGTAGCCGGGCCGCTCGCCGGGAGGCGCGCTGCGGCGGCGCACGAAGGGATCGCCGATGCGCCCGATGAGATCGGACGGGTAGCCGGGGCCGTCGTCGCCGATCTGCACGGTGAGCTCGGCCGGCGTCCAGTCGAGGTCGATCCAGACGGTGGAGGCGGCGAAGTCGACGGCGTTCTGGATCAGGTTGCGCAAGCCCTGGATGATTTCCGGCTGACGGGCGAGCTCGGGCTGCACCTCCGGGCCGTCCTCGGGCGGCGCGCCCTCGACGCGGGTGATGATGCGGATCCCCCGTCCGGCATGCGGCGCCGCCGCCTCCTCGATCACGCTGGAGACGGGCGCGAAGCGGACCAGCGCATCCTCGCGTCCGTGCGGACCCATGGAGCGCAGGATGTGGCTGCAGCGCTCGGCCTGGTCGCGGACGAGAAGGGCATCCTCCTGCAGGTGTGGGCGGTCGGCCAGCTCCTCAACGAGCTCGGTCGCGGCGAGCTTGATGGTGGCCAGCGGCGTTCCGAGCTCGTGCGCCGCCGCCGCCACCACCCCGCCGAGGGCGGCGAGCTGCTGCTCGCGGGCGAGTGCCACCTGCGTCGCCGACAGCGCCTGCGACATGGAGAAGGTCTCGCCCGAGACCCGCCGGGCATAGATGGCGAGGAAGGCGGTGCCGGTCATCAGCGCGGTCCAGGTGCCGAGCGCCAGCGCCTCGGGCATGGCGAGCGGTTCGCCGGAGGCGAGCCTGATCGGCACGTGGAAGACGGCGAGGAGCGATATCATCGTGCCCGCGGCGGCTGCGAGGATGGTGGTGGCGCGCAGGCTCAGGACCGAGGCGCCGATGCTGACCGGCACGACGATCAACAGCGCGAAGGGGTTCTCCAGGCCGCCGGTGAGGCAGAGCAGCACGCCGAGCTGGCAAAGATCGACGAGGAGGGTCGAGAGCGCCTCCTGCTCGCTGAGCCGGCGGTTTTCGGCGGCGAGCATCGTGGCGGCGAGGTTGAAGGCCGCCAGCGCGCCTATGACCAGCGCGCAGAGCAGGATCGGGATGCGCAGATCGAGGATCAGCGTCGCCACCAGGACGGCGGCGACCTGGCCCGTCACTGCCAGCCAGCGCAGCAGGATGAGCGTGCGCAGGCGAATCCATCCGCTCGGGGCATCGCGGGCGAGAAGCGGCAGGACGGGCTCGGTCATCGCAGCGGCATAGCAGCGGCGGGCGGCAGGCTCAAAACGAATTGACCGCCCGGCGCGCCGCTTTCGGCCGGGCGGGCGCTTGTGACGCAGGCCGCGCCGTGCCAAGCAGGCCGCCCGTGCCCCGAGCCCCGGAGGTTGCCGCCCATGACCCGCCTCACCGCCATTCTTGCGGCCGTCGCGGTGGTGGCGGGCCTGTCGGTGGGCGGCTGGTTCGCGCTCCGGCAATCCGACCAGGATCCCTTCGGCCCCTGCCGCACCTCGGCGGTGGCGGGCGGCGCGGCCAGCATCGGCGGCCCCTTCGCGCTCACCGGCGGCGAGGGGCAGCGGGTGACCGACGCCGAGGCGATCACCGGCCCGACGCTCGTCTACTTCGGCTACAGCTTCTGTCCCGACGTCTGCCCCATGGATTTGTCGCGCAATGCGCTGGCGGCCGACGAACTGGCCGAGCGCGGGATCGAGCTGGGTCAGGTCTTCATCACCATCGATCCGGAGCGCGACACGCCCGAGGTGACGCGGGATTTCGCCGCCGCCATTGATCCGGGCCTGGTCGGCCTGACCGGGACGCCCGAAGAGATCGCGGCGGCGGCGGCGGCCTACAAGGTCTACTATCGAAAGAACGGCGACGATCCGGACTATTATCTGATGGACCATTCCACCTATACCTATCTCATGGCGCCGGGGGCGGGATTTCTCGACTTCTTCCGCTCCGAGGCGACCCCCGAGCAGGTGGCCGAATTCGGTGCAATGCTATGTGTCCAGGCTCTGACCCCCGAGGCGGGCGATCCCGCCGCCCCGCGGCCGCTCTCGCCCGAGGACCTCGGGCCGGACCGCTCGCTTCTCATCCTCGACGATGACGAGCCGTTCCTGCGCCGGCTCACCCGGGCGATGGAGAAGCGCGGCTTCGAGGTGACCCCGGTCGCCTCGGTCGCCGCGGCACGGGCGGCGGCCGATCTCCAGCCGCCGGCCTATGCGGTGGTCGATCTGCGTCTCGAGGACGGCAACGGCCTCGAGGTGGTGGCGGCGCTGCGCGAGCGGCGGCCCGACGCCCGCATCGTGGTGCTGACCGGCTACGGCGCCATCGCCTCGGCCGTGGCCGCGGTCAAGATCGGCGCCACCGACTATCTCGCCAAGCCGGCCGACGCGAACGACGTGACCAGCGCGCTCCTCGCGCGCGGATCGGATCGGCCGGAGCCGCCCGAGCATCCGATGACGGCGGACCGCATCCGCTGGGAGCATATTCAGCGCATCTACGAGCTCTGCGACCACAACGTGTCCGAGACGGCGCGGCGGCTCAACATGCACCGGCGCACCCTTCAGCGCATCCTGGCCAAGCGCAGCCCTAAATAGTTTCTCAATCTTCGTAGCCGAACTTCGGCCGCGCGCAGCTTCGCGCGGACGGCCGCGGATTTGGATCGGAAGTGTGCCTTTCCGGCAACGTTTCCAATTTTGGTTTGCCGGCAAACTAGCTGTTGGTAGACAGATGAGCGGATTTCCGCTGGGTTTCAACCCATGATCGAATCTACAGCCATTGACTACACGCCTGGAGTGTCCCTGGAAGCGGCCGGCGTGGTGATTCCTTCGGACCCCGCCGTCATCACTCCGGCGATCCGCGACGCCATCCTCAAAGGCCGGTTCGAGGCCGAGGAATCGAGCCAGGTCCCGCAGATCGTGCGACCCGGCGACCGGGTCCTCGAGATCGGTGCGGGCATCGGCTTCATCTCGACCCTGATCTCGCGCCAGCGCCGGGTGAGCCGGGTGATCGCCGTCGAGGCGAATCCGCACCTGATCGACTATATGGCGCGGCTCCACGCCCTCAACAGGGTCCGCAAGGTCCGCCGCGTAAACGCGGTCCTCACCAACGAGCCCAAGGCGTCGGCCACCTTCTATCTGCGCCGCGACTTCTGGATGGGCTCGCTCTCGGCCGAGCCCAACGAATATGTCGGTACCGTGGAGGTGCCGACGATGAACCTCGACGGCTTGCTGCGCGACGAGGCGATCGACCTCATCGTCTGCGACGTGGAGGGCGCCGAGGCGGTGCTCTTTCACGGCGCGGACCTCTCGGGCGTCGACCGGATCTTCCTCGAGCTGCACGACCACGTCACCGGCCTCTCCGGCGTGCGCGGTCTCTTCGCCACCCTCGCCGGCCACGGCTTCGTCTATGATCCGCGCCATTCGCTGGGCAGCGTGGTGCTCTTCCAGAAGCTCGGCGCCACCGATATCGTTCGCCCCTACGCGGGGTAGTTCCCCGGCCGAGGACTCGGGGGAGGGCGGCATGATCGAGGGTTCCTGCCTCTGCGGCGCGGTCCGCTGGGAGTTCGACGGCGTCCCCGGCGGCGCCACCGCCTGCAACTGCACCGCCTGCCGCCGCTACGGCACGCTCTGGGCCTACGACCACGAGGGCGAGGGCATCCGCGTCTCCGGCCCCACCCGGGGCTTCTCCCGCGGCGAGAGCCTCGAGTTCCACTTCTGCCCGGCCTGCGGCTGCATCGCCTTCTGGCGCGGCAAGGGCGTCGACGACCGGGGCCGCCGCCGCATCGCCGTCAACCTGCGGCTGGCCGAGCCCGCGGCGGTCGCCGCCATCCCCATCGACCATTTCGACGGGCTGGTGAGCTTCGATGACCTCCCCCGCGACGGCCGCTGCGTGGCGGACATGTGGTTCTGACATTTGCGCCTTGCATCGCCCGCCTGACGCGCCTATATGCGCCCCATCAGCGGCGGATCGTCTGACGATCCCCACCGGAACTCGCAAACGGGCCGCTGGCCCGTTTATTGCTTCCGGAGACCCGCTTGTCCGACCTGATCGCCAAAGCCGCCATCGACCGCCGCCTTGCCACGATCGTGGCGCCGGTGATCGAAGGCATGGGCTTCGAGCTGGTGCGGCTGCGGCTGATGGGCGGCCGGCGGGCCTTGCTGCAGATCATGGCCGAGCGGCCCGAGGGCGGCATCGAGATCGAGGACTGCGCCAAGATCAGCCGGGCGGTGTCGGCGGTGCTCGACGTCGAGGACCCGATCAGCGCCGAATACACGCTGGAGGTCTCCAGCCCCGGCATCGACCGGCCGCTGACCCGGCTCAAGGACTTCGAGCGCTACGAGGGCTACGAGGTCAAGCTCGAGACCGCCGAGGCGATCGACGGCCGCAGGCGCTTCCGCGGCGCGCTCGCCGGCGTTCAGGACGGCGAGGTGCTGATCGAGATCCCCGAGGGCACCATCGGGCTTTCCTTCGACCTCCTGGCCGACGCCAAGCTGGTGCTCACCGACGCGCTGGTGGCCGAGAGCCTGGCCAGCCGCAAGGCCCAAGGCTTCGAGCCGGGCGGGCTCGACCCCGAGCAATTCGACGAGATTGAAACCGAGACCGACGAAGAAGCGTCCGATGAGGAAGAAGTGAAATGAGCGTGACCTCTGCCAACCGGCTCGAGCTTTTGCAGATCGCCGACGCGGTTGCCCGCGAGAAGATGATCGATCCCGCACTGGTGATCGAGGCGATGGAGGACAGCCTCGGCAAGGCCGCGCGCTCGCGCTACGGCGCCGAGTACGACATCCGCGCCGCGATCGACCGCAAGTCGGGCGAGCTTGCCATGACGCGCTACCGCCACGTGGTCGAGGAGCCGGAGAACCTCTTCACCGAGATCAACCTCGAGGACGCGCGGCGGATCAAGCCGGAGGCCCAGCTCGACGACTATCTCACCGACTCGCTGCCGCCGATGGACTTCGGCCGCATCGCCGCGCAGTCGGCCAAGCAGGTCATCATGCAGAAGGTCCGCGAGGCCGAGCGGCTGCGCCAGTACGAGGAGTTCAAGGACCGCCAGGGCGAGATCATCAACGGCATCGTCAAGCGCACCGAGTACGGCAACGTCATCGTCGACGTCGGCCGCGGCGAGGCGATCCTGCGCCGTGACCAGCTGATCCAGCGCGAGGCCTTCCGCAACGGCGACCGCGTCCGCGCGCTGATCCGCGAGGTCCGCCACGAGACCCGCGGCCCGCAGATCTTCCTCTCGCGCACCGCGCCGGAATTCCTCGCCGAGCTCTTCAAGATGGAAGTGCCGGAGATCTACGACGGCGTCATCGAGATCAAGGCGGTCGCCCGCGATCCCGGCTCGCGCGCCAAGATGGGCGTCATCTCCTACGACAGCTCGATCGACCCGGTCGGCGCCTGCGTCGGCATGCGGGGCTCCCGCGTGCAGGCCGTCGTCTCCGAGCTGCAGGGCGAGAAGATCGACATCATCCCGTGGAACCAGGACCCGGCCACCTTCCTCGTCAACGCGCTGCAGCCGGCGGAGGTCTCCAAGGTGGTCTTCGACGACGAGTTGGAGCGGATCGAGGTCGTGGTGCCCGACGA
Source organism: uncultured Alphaproteobacteria bacterium (assembly GCA_963796805.1). Lineage (GTDB taxonomy): Bacteria > Pseudomonadota > Alphaproteobacteria > Rhodobacterales > Rhodobacteraceae > Amaricoccus. The sequence goes on along the minus strand of CAWCNG010000004.1, from coordinate 344,623 downwards.
ACAGCTCTCGCTCGCCATCGGGCGGCGCGGACAGAACGTGCGGCTGGCCTCCCAGCTCACCGGCTTCGACATCGACATCATGACCGACGCCCAGGAGAGCGAGCGCCGCCAGGCCGAGTTCGCCGAGCGGACCAACCACTTCATGGAGACGATGAACGTCGACGAAATGGTGGCCCAGCTCCTCGTGGCCGAGGGCTTCGGCACTCTGGAGGAGGTGGCCTACGTCGACCTCGACGAGTTGACCTCGATCGACGGCTTCGACCAGAACACCGCCGAGGAGCTGCAGGCGCGCGCCCGCGAGAGCCTCGAGGAGATCAACGCCAAGGCGCTCGAGCACGCCAAGGAGCTCGGCGTCGAGCAGAGCCTCTTCGACTTCGAGGGCCTGACGCCGCAGATGATCGAGACCCTGGCCGAGGACGGCATCAAGACGCTGGAGGACTTCGCCACCTGCGCCGACTGGGAACTGGCCGGCGGCTACACCACCGTCGACGGCAAGCGGGTGAAGGACACCGGCCTGCTGGAGAAATACGACATGGCCCTCGAGGAGGCGCAGACGCTGGTGATGAACGCCCGCGTGCAGATCGGCTGGGTCGATGCCGCCGATCTCGTCAAGGACGAGGCGGAACCGACGGAAGCAGGGGAGGAGGCCGAGGGCAACGCCTGAGGCCGAGGCCGTGACGCGCGGGGGACGGATGAAGGAGCGGGACGAGCCCGAGCGGCGCTGCATCGTCACCCGAGCGACGCAGCCGCGCTCGGGGCTGATCCGCTTCGTCGCCGGGCCGGACGACATGGTCGTGCCGGACCTCGCCGGCAAGCTGCCGGGCCGCGGCATGTGGGTCAGCGCCGATGCGGCGGCGCTCGGCCAGGCCGCGGCAAAGGGCCATTTCGCGCGCGCCGCCAAGCGGCAGCTCCGCGTTCCGGCCGATCTGGCGGCGCGCGTCGAGGCGCTGATCGCGGCGCGGCTGGTGGATCTCCTGGCGCTGGCACGCAAGGCCGGCCAGGCGGTGGCGGGGATGGAGAAGACCAAGGCGGCGCTGGCCTCCGGCGAGGCGGCGCTGCTGGTTCAGGCGGTGGACGGTTCGGTGCGCGAACGCGGCCAACTTCGGCCGCCGGAGGGCGATAATACCCTTGTTTCGTGCCTTTTCGCGCACGAATTGGGTGTGGCCTTCGCCCGCGATCGTGTGATACATGCCGCCGTGCTTGCAGGCGGTCTTAGTGACCGGATCAGGGACGAGGCCCTGCGGCTGTCAGGCATCCGGGACGTGAATGTGGGAACCGCGTCGGCGGCGGCCGAGACGGACGGATTGGCGGGGGAAGGCCCCCGCGGGAAAGGCTAGAACGGAATGATGGATAACAAGGACGGGACCGGCAAGGGCAAGACGCTCGGGCTGCGCGGGGGCGGCACCGAGACCAGCCACGTGCGCCAGAGCTTCAGCCACGGTCGGACCAAGTCGGTCACGGTCGAGCACAAGCGCAAGCGTATTCTGGTCCCGAAACCCGGCGCCCCCTCCAGCGGCACCGGCCCCGCACGTGTCGGCACCACGCCCAGCCTGTCGGACGCCGAGTTCGAGCGGCGGCTGAAGGCCGTCGAGGCCGCCAAGGCGCAGGAATCCGATCGGCGTGAGAAGGAACGCGAGGTTGCCGAGGCCCGCGAGGCCGAGCTCTCGCGCCTGCGCGCAGAGAGGGAAGCCGTCGAGCGCGCCGAGAAGGAACGCGAGATCCAGGAGCAGCGCGCCGCCGCGGCCGCCGCCGAGCAGGTCGAGGACGCCGCCAAGGCGGCCCAGCGCGCCAAGCCCGCGCCGCGCGCCGCCGCCGCGGAGGTGATCGACCCCGCCGCCGCCCAGGCCCAGGCCGCCCGCGCCGAGGCCGGCCGCCCGGTAGGCCCCAAGTTTGCCAAGGTCCCCGAGAAGGTTCCCGCCGCCGACGAAAAGCGCGGCCGCGGCAAGGGCGAGGACGACCGCCGCCGCTCCGGCAAGCTCACCATCGCCAACGCGACCGACCAGGAGGGCCGCCAGCGGTCCATGGCCGCGATGAAGCGTCGCCAGGAGCGCGAGAAGCGCCGCGTGCAGAGCCATACCGGCGAGCGCGAGAAGGTGGTGCGCGAGGTCAACATCCCCGACGCCATCACCGTGCAGGAGCTGGCCAACCGCATGGCCGAGCGAGTCGCCGCGGTGGTCAAGACCCTGATGCAGAACGGCATCATGGCCACCCAGAACCAGACCATCGACCCCGAGACCGCGACGCTGATCGTCGAGGAGTTCGGCCACAAGGTGGTGCGCGTTTCCGAAGCCGATGTGGAGGACGTGATCGTGCAGGCCTCCGGCGACGACGTGGGCAAGCTTCAATCGCGCCCGCCGGTCGTGACCATCATGGGCCACGTCGACCACGGCAAGACCTCGCTGCTCGACGCCATCCGCAAGACCAACGTCGTCTCCGGCGAGGCCGGCGGCATCACCCAGCACATCGGCGCCTACCAGGTGACGACCGAGGGCGGGGCGGTGATCACCTTCCTCGACACGCCGGGCCACGCCGCCTTCACCTCCATGCGCGCCCGCGGCGCGCAGGTGACCGACATCGTCGTGCTGGTGGTGGCCGCCGACGACAGCGTGATGCCGCAGACCATCGAGGCGATCAGCCATGCCAAGGCGGCCGGCGTGCCGATGATCGTGGCGATCAACAAGGTGGACAAGCCCGGCGCCGATCCGACCCGGGTCCGCACCCAGCTCCTCAGCCACGAAATCGTGGTCGAGGCCATGGGCGGCGACGTGCTCGACGTCGAGGTTTCCGCCATCACCGGCAAGGGGCTCGACACCCTGCTCGAGGATATCGCGCTCCAGGCCGAAATTCTCGACCTGCGCGCCAATCCCGACCGCCAGGCCGAGGGTGCGGTCATCGAGGCCAAGCTCGACGTCGGCCGCGGTCCGGTGGCCACCGTGCTGGTGCAGAAGGGCACGCTGAAGCGCGGCGACATCTTCGTCGTCGGCGAGCAGTGGGGCCGCGTCCGCGCGCTGATCAACGACCAGGGCGACCGCGTCGAGGAAGCCGGGCCTTCGGTCCCCGTCGAAGTCCTCGGCCTCAGCGGCACCCCGGAGGCCGGCGACGTCCTGAACGTGGTCGACGACGAGGCCAAGGCACGCGAGATCGCCAGCTACCGCGAGCGGCTCTCCCGCGACCGCCGCGCCGCGGTGGGCTCGGCCACCACCCTCGACCAGCTCCTGGCCAAGGCCAAGGCCGACCGGGACCTCAAGGAGTTGCCCATCGTGGTCAAGTCCGACGTGCAGGGCTCGGCCGAGGCGATCGTGCAGGCGCTGGAGAAGCTCTCCACCGACGAGGTGCGCATCCGCGTGCTGCACTCGGGTGTCGGCGCCGTCACCGAATCGGACGTGACCCTGGCCGAGGCCTCGGGCGCCCCGATCATCGGCTTCAACGTCCGCGCCAACGCTCCGGCGCGCGAAGCGGCCAACCAGAAGGGGGTCGAGATCCGCTACTACTCGATCATCTACAACCTGGTGGACGACGTGAAGGCGGCGGCCTCGGGCCTGCTCAGTCCGGAGATCCGCGAGAAGTTCATCGGCTACGCCGAGATTCTCCAGGTCTTCAAGATCACCGGCGCCGGCAAGGTCGCGGGTTGCAAGATCACCGAGGGCGTCGCGCGCCGCTCGGCGGGCGTGCGCCTGCTGCGCGACAACGTCGTGATCCACGAAGGCAAGCTCAAGACCCTCAAGCGCTTCAAGGACGAGGTGCGCGAGGTCCAGGTCGGCCAGGAATGCGGCATGGCTTTCGAGCACTACGAGGACATCCGCGAAGGCGACGTCATCGAAATCTTCGAGACCGAGACCGTCGAGCGCCAGCTCGCCTAAGGACCGTTCCGGCACGACCGGCAACTGCGAGAACCCCGGCCTCCGCGCCGGGGTTCTTCGTTTCAGCCCATCGCTGGCTGCACCGGCGGAACCTTGGGATCCGCCGGGTCGGCGACATAGCTCGGCGTCATGATCTGCACGCCGCGCTCGGCGAAGACGCCCTGGATGTTGGCGTGCAGCGCCGAATAGGTCGCGTTCATCCCCCGCGCGTCGCGGGTGTAGACGTTGAGCTCGTACACCGGTGAATAGTCCCCGAGCCCCTTCTGCCACACGAACGGCGCCGGGTCCGACAGGGTCCCCGGCGTGCGCCGCGCCGCCTCCAGCAGCATCTCCTCCACCTGCTGCCAGGCCACCTCGTAGCCGATGCCGACCTCGGTATGCAGGATCAGCCCGCGGTCGCGGGCGAAGTGCGAATAGTTGGTCACGTGGCTCGCCAGCACGAGCGCGTTCGGCACCGTCACCCGCTCGTTCTTCGGCGTGCGCAGGTAGGTCGCCCACGCGGTCAGCTCCTCGACCTCGCCGACCACGTCGGCGATGGCGACGCGGTCGCCCACCCGGAAGGCGCGGCGGTAGATCAGCGACTGCCCGGCGACCAGGTTCGCCACCATCGAGCTCGCGCCCAGCGAGAAGACGACGCCCACGAAGAGGCCGATGGCCCGGAACGCCTCGGTGGAGGACCCGGGCACATACGGATAGGCCATGATCGCCGCGAACAGGATCACCAGCAGCCGCACGATCCGCTCGGTCGGCAGCGCCCACTCCGGATCGAAGTTCCGCAGGCGAAGCGAGCCGGCGGCGACCATCGCAAAGAAACGGTGGCTCACGCGCAGCGCCGCGAACGTCAGCGCGCCGATCACGATCAGCGCGATCAGGTTGGGGATCGCCGCCGCGATGCCGGCGGCGATGCCGCGCACCGGGCTCGAGACCCGCGCCAGCGCCTCCCGCCCGACCTCGCGGGTCCAGGGCAACTCCAAGAGCACGCCGTTCAGCCAGGCATAGGTCGCGAGGATCCCGAGCAGGACGAAGCCGATGCGCAGCACCGTCCGCACCCCCTCCCAGAGCGCGGTGAGCCGGACGACGTTGCGCGCCCGCTCCTCCCAGGCGCCGATCCGCGCCGCGACGTGCCGCTCGATGAAAGCCATCGCGGCGCGCGCCAGCACCACCAGCGCCAGCAGCGACACCGCGTAGCCGACCGTCCAGAGCACCGCGTTGCGGATCGACCGGCGCAGGCCTTCCGGGGTGCGCGCCGCCCGGTAGTCGGCGATCGCCTGCATCACCCGCTCCCGGTTCACCCGCGCCAGCACCTGCACGTCCACGTCCTCGAGCCGCGCGTCCGACAGATAGACGTTGGCCAGCGGCCGGCCGGGCGTGCCGATCTCCAGCCCGTCGCTTCCTGGCGTGACCGCGATCTGTGCCGGGTCGAAGCCGGGGTCCTCGGCGGCCGCCCGCAGCCGCTGCTGGATCAGCTTGGCCCGGCGGGCGGCCGGGAGCGCCGAGACGCCGCGAACCTCGAACAGCGGCTCGGCGTCAAAATAGATCATGGCGCGGTCGGCCGCGCCGAGATCGTCGGCCGTCTGCGGCGCCGCCGCGCCCGCCCAGACGCCGACAAGAAGCCAGGCCAGAAGGATCGGTCTGAGAAGCAAGGGCGGGCCTCGGAAGGGCTGCGGTTCGGCACCCGTTATCACCACAATAGGCCGCGCGCATCTTTTCACTTAGTTAACGCCGGCGCCGGTCTCGCAAGCGGCCACGGGCCTTGCCATCCGCCGCCCGGCGGGGCTCCATGCCGGCGCCCTGAAGCGATGAAGGCCGCCGGATGAAGCCCATCGTCACCTTGACCCTCAATCCCGCGATCGACGGCGCCAGCGAGGCCGAGAAATCCAGCCCACCCGCAAGATCCGCACCACCGGCGACCGCTACGACGCCGGCGGCGGCGGGATCAACGTCGCGCGCGTCGTCACCGAGCTCGGCGGCGCCACGCTGCCGGTCTACCTCGCCGGCGGCGCCACCGGGGACGTGCTCGACGAGCTGATGCGCCAGCGGTCGCTTCCCTTCCGCCGCGTGTCGATCGCCGGCCATACCCGCATTGCCATGAGCGTGTTCGAGCGCAGCACCGGGCAGGAATACCGCTTCGTCCCCGAAGGCCCGGAGGTCACGCCCGGCGAGTGGCTGGAGTGCCTTGCCGTCATCGACGGCCTCGACGCCGACTGGCTGGTGATCAGCGGCAGCCGCCCGCGCGGTCTGCCCGACGACTGCTTCGTCACCCTCGTCCGCCGCGCCAGCGACCGCGGCGCCCGTGTCGTCCTCGACAGCTCCGGTCCGGCGCTCGCCGCCACGCTCGCCGCCGGCGGCCTGGCGCTGGTGAAGCCCAGCATCGGCGAGTTCCGCGCCCTGACCGGCCTCCCCCTCGACGATCCGGGCGACGTGGCCGAGGCGGCGCGGGCTCTGGTGGAGAGCGGCCATGCCGCCATCGTCGCCGTCACCATGGGCCACGAGGGTGCGCTCCTCGTCAGCCGCGAGGCCACCTTCTTCCGGCGCGCCCCCGAAGTCCCGGTCCTGAGCGCCACCGGCGCCGGCGACAGCTTCGTCGCCGCCATGACGCTGGCGCTGGCGGAGGGCCGCCCCACCGCCCATGCCTTCCTCTTCGGCATGGCCGCCGGCAGCGCCACGGTCATGCGCCCCGGCACCGATCTCGCCCGCCGCGAGGACACCGAGCGGCTGCACCGCCAGCTCCTCGCCGGCTAGGGTGTCCTCGTAAGGACTGCCGCCCGATGCCGCCGCCGATCCGATCGGCGCGCGACCTCGCCGCCCGCACCCCGCGGATTTGGCCGTCGACAAATTCGCGCGCGCATGCCCGCCCGGGGGCAGGCGCGAAGAGCGACAGCCCGGGCACGCGCGCGCGAATTGCCAGCGTCGGGCGCGCCGAGAACCCCTTCGCCTGCGCGCTCACGCGCTCCGGCGAACGGCCCGGCCGAAGCAGTGCTTCGGCTTGTCGGGCCGAGGCCGCTTCGGTCGACGGGCTGCGGGCCGGCGCGCAAGGCCCACCCGCCGCGTACCGGCCCGGCCTACAGGATCTCCGGCTCCGGGACGGCGGCGCCGAAGTCGGTCTCGAGGAAGTCGAAGTCGCAGCCGGTGTCGGCCTGCATCACGTGCCCGGCATAGACCCAGCCGTAGCCGCGGCCGAAGCGCGGCGGCGGCGGCGTCCAGGCGGCGCGCCGGCGGGTCAGCTCCTCCTCCGGGACCTCCATGTCCAGCCGCCCGGCGTGCGCGTCCACCGCGATCACGTCGCCGGTCCGCACCAGCGCCAGCGGCCCGCCCACGTGCGATTCCGGTGCCACGTGCAGGATGCAGGCGCCGTAGCTGGTGCCGCTCATCCGCGCGTCCGATAGCCGCAGCATGTCGCGCACCCCCTGCTCCAGCAGGTACTTCGGGATCGGCAGCATCCCCCACTCCGGCATCCCCGGCCCGCCCTGCGGACCGGCGCCGCGCATGACGATGACCGTCTCGGGCGTCGCACCGAGCGCCGGGTCGTCGATGCGCGCCTTCATCTCGGCGCAGCTGTCGAAGACCAGCGCCGGCCCGCGGTGCCGGAGCAGCTTCGGATCGGCCGCCGCCGGCTTCATCACCGCCCCGTCGGGCGCGAGGTTGCCGCGCAGTACCGCCATGGCCGGCTCTGTGGTGACCGGGTTGTCCAGCGCGCGGATCACGTCGGGCAGGTAGGTCTCGGCCCCGTCGTACGCCTCGCCGAGGCTGCGGCCGGTCACCGTCCGGGCGCTGCCGTCGAGGAGGCCGGCCATCCGCGCCATCAGCGCCGGCAGCCCGCCGGCATAGAAGAAATCCTCCATCAGGTAGCGCTCCCCCGCCGGCCGGATGTTGGCGAGCACCGGGACGCGCTGTCCGGCGGCGTGGAAGTCGTCGAGGACGAGCGGAAAGCCCGCGCGCCGTGACAGCGCGATCAGGTGGATGATCGCGTTGGTCGAGCAGCCAAGCGCCATCGCCACGGCCAGCGCGTTCTCGAACGAAGCGCGGCTCAGCACCTGCGACGGGCGCAGGTCCTCGCGCACCATCTCCACCGCCCGCCGCCCGCAGGCCGCCGCCATGCGGATATGATTGGCGTCCGCCGCCGGGATCGAGGAGGCCCCGGTCAGGCAAAGGCCCATCACGTCGGCGATCGCGGTCATCGTCGAGGCGGTGCCCATGGTCATGCAATGGCCGTAGGAGCGGGCGATCCCGGCCTCCACCGCCTGCCATTCGGCGAGGCCGATCCGGCCGGCCCGCCGCTCGTTCCAGTATTTCCAGGTGTCCGATCCCGACCCCAGCACCTCGCCGCGCAGGTTGCCGCGCAGCATCGGCCCCGCCGGCAGGAAGATCGCCGGCAGGTCCATGCTGATCGCGCCGAGCAGCAGCCCCGGCGTGGTCTTGTCGCAGCCGCCCATCAGCACCGCGCCGTCGACCGGGTGCGAGCGCAGGAGCTCCTCGGTCTCGAGCGCCAGCAGGTTGCGGTAGAGCATGGTGGTCGGCTTGACGAAGATCTCCGACAGCGACAGCGCCGGCAGCTCGATCGGAAAGCCCCCGGCCTGCAGCACGCCCCGCTTCACGTCCTCGACCCGCTGGCGGAAGTGCGCGTGGCAGGGGTTGATGTCGGACCAGGTGTTGATGATCGCGATGACCGGGCGCCCCTCCCAGTCCTCGCGGGCATAACCCATCTGCATCAGCCGCGAGCGGTGGCCGAAGCTGCGCAGGTCGTCGGTATCGAACCAGCCGGCGGACCGCAGACCCGTCATCGCGGCGCGATCTCCCCGGGACGCCTCGTCAGCATCGCCTCTCCTCCCTCTGGTCCCGTGCTCCGGGCGACGACGATGGCCGATTTCAGCGCGGGGCGATAGACCCTGGGGCAACGAACATCCACCCGGATTTGGTGCGCGATTTCCGCAGTCTTTTCAGAGCGAGTCCCGCGTCTGGCGGCCACCTCTACACCTGCGCTATGCTCGCCGCGACCTGGGGGACGGAGCACGGGGCCGATGGCCGAGACCGCCAGCGCCGAAGGGCGCTACGACTACGTCATCGTCGGCGGCGGCACCGCCGGCTGCGTGCTGGCCAACCGCCTCAGCGCCGACCCGGCCACCCGCGTCCTCCTGCTCGAGGCCGGCGGGCGCGACAACTACCACTGGATCCACATTCCCGTCGGATACCTCTACTGCATGGGCAACCCGCGCACCGACTGGATGATGCGCACCGAGCCCGAGCCCGGCCTCAACGGCCGCTCGCTCGGCTATCCGCGCGGCAAGGTGCTCGGCGGCTGCTCTGCCATCAACGGCATGATCTACATGCGCGGCCAGGCCGCCGACTACGACCACTGGCGCCAGCTCGGCAACGCCGGCTGGGGCTGGGACGACGTCTTGCCCTACTTCCGCCGCTCCGAGGGCAGCTTCCGCGGCGAGACCGAGTTGCACGGCGGCGGCGGCGAATGGAAGGTCGCCCGCCAGCGCCTGCGCTGGGACATCCTCGAGGCCTTCCGCGACGCCGCCGAGGAAATCGGCATCCCCCGCCGCGACGACTTCAACGACGGCGACAACGAGGGCTCCGGCTTCTTCGAGGTCAACCAGCAGAACGGCATCCGCTGGACCACCGCCAAGGGCTTCCTGCGCCCGGTCCGCGACCGCGCCAACCTGCACATCGTCACCGGCGCCCTCGTCACCGGCCTCACGCTCGCCGGCCGTCGCGCCAGCGGCGTGCGCTACCGGCTCGGCACGGACGAACGCACCGCCAGCCGCCGACGCCGAGGTGATCCTCGCCGCCGGCGCGATCAACTCGCCGAAGCTCCTCGAACTCTCCGGGATCGGCGACCCGGACGTGCTCGGCGAGCACGGCATCCCGGTCAGGCACGCGCTCCCCGGCGTCGGCGCCAACCTGCAGGACCACCTGCAGATCCGCACCGTCTTCCGCGTCAGCGGCGCGCTGACGCTGAACCAGCTCGCCAACAGCCCGCTGGGCAAGGCGCGGATGGCGGCCGAATACGCGCTCTTCCGCCGCGGGCCGCTGTCCATGGCGCCGAGCCAGCTCGGCATCTTCACCCGCAGCGACGAGACGGTGGCGACCGCCCGATCTCGAATACCACATCCAGCCGCTCTCGACCGACAAGCTCGGCGACCCGCTGCACCCCTACCCGGCGGTGACCATCTCGGTCTGCAACCTCCGCCCCGAGAGCCGCGGCACCTGCCACGTCCGCAGCCGCGACCCGGCCGAGCCGCCGGCGATCCGCCCCGGCTACCTCGCCGCCGACCGCGACAAGGCCGTCGCCATGAAGGCGGTGCGCCAGGCGCGCCGCCTCGCCGCCGCCCGCGCCGTCAGCCGCTACGCGCCCGAGGAGCTGCTGCCCGGTCCCGCGGTGGCCGGGGACGCCGAACTCCTGCAGGCCATCGGCAACATCGCCACCACCATCTTCCACCCGGTCGGCACCTGCCGCATGGGCAGCGACGCCACCGCCGTGGTCGACGACCGGCTGCGCGTGCACGGCCTCGACGGCCTGCGCATCGCCGACGCCTCGATCATGCCGACGATCACCTCGGGCAACACCGCCTCGCCGGTGGTGATGATCGCCGAGAAGGCCGCCGAAATGATCCGCCGGGCGCTGACGAGGCCGGACGCGTCGCGGCATAGGGGGACGAGGTGAACGGCAACCTTTTCGACATCCTCACCGGAAACACCGCCGATCCCGGCAAGTGCGCGATCGAGAGCGAATCCGGTGCGAACACCACCTACGCCGCTCCTCCTCGCCCGCACCGCGCAGCTGGCGAACGCGCTCCAGGCCCACGGCGTCGGCCCGGCGACCGGGTCGCGGCCCAGGTCGAGAAGTCGGTCGAGGCGATCCTCCTCTACCTCGCGACGGTCGCGGGCCGGCGCCGTCTTCCTGCCGCTCAACACCGGCTATACCCCGGCCGAGGTCGGCTATTTCCTCGGCGACGCCGAGCCCTCGGTCTTCGTCTGCGATCCCGCGCGCCGCGATCCGCCTCGAGCCCGTCGCGCGTGCGGCGGGCGCGCGGACGCTGACCCTCGACGCCGCCGGCGGGGGCACCCTCGCGGAAGCGGCCTCCGGCGCGCCGGAGAGCTTCCGGACCGTGGAGCGGTCCCCGGACGACCTGGCGGCGCTCCTCTACACCTCCGGCACCACCGGCCGCTCGAAGGGCGCCATGCTGACCCACGGCAACCTCGCGTCGAACGCCGAGGCCCTGCGCGAGACCTGGCGCTACACCGCCGGCGACGTCCTCATCCACGCCCTGCCGATCTTCCACACCCACGGCCTCTTCGTGGCCACCAACCTGTCGCTCCTCGCCGGCGCCTCGATGCTCTTCCTGCCGCGCTTCGACGTGGACGCCATCCTGGCGCTGATGCCGCGGGCCACCGTGCTGATGGGCGTGCCCACCTTCTACGTCCGCCTGCTGCAGGACGCCGGCTGAGCGCCGAGGCGACCCGGCACATGCGGCTCTTCGTCTCCGGCTCGGCGCCGCTTCTCGCCGACACCCACCGCGCATGGCAGGAGCGCACCGGCCACGCCATCCTCGAGCGCTACGGCATGACCGAGACCAACATGAACACCTCGAACCCCTACGCGGGCGACCGCGTCGCCGGCACGGTCGGCTTCCCGCTGCCGGGCGTCGAGATCCGCGTGACCGACCCGGAGACCGGAACCGAGCTCGCACCGGGCGAGATCGGCATGATCGAGGTCAGGGGACCGAACGTCTTCAAGGGCTACTGGCGGATGCCGGAGAAGACGGCGGCGGAGCTGCGCGACGAACGGCTTCTTCATCACCGGCGATCTCGGCCGGTTCGACGAGCGGGGCTATCTCAACATCGTCGGGCGGGGCAAGGATCTCATCATCAGCGGCGGCCTGAACGTCTATCCGAAGGAGATCGAGGCCGAGATCGACGCCATCCCCGGCGTGGTCGAGTCGGCGGTCATCGGCGTGCCGCACCGGGACTTCGGCGAGGGGGTGACGGCGGTCGTCGTGACCACCGGAACGGCCGGCCTCACCGAAGCGGGCATCATCGAGGCGCTCGAACAGCGGCTCGCCAGGTTCAAGCTGCCGAAGCGGGTGGTCTTCGCCGAAGACCTCCCGCGCAACACCATGGGCAAGGTGCAGAAGAACATGCTGCGCGAGACGTACCACGGCCTCTACGGCGGCTGAGAGCGGAGGGGTGCGCCGAAGCGCGACCGCTCCTCACGCGATAGCGATCTCCCGGTCGGCGCTCGGTTGTGCTACAATGCCGACCTCTCTGGGGGGCGGGCCATGCCAGTGCGACACGCAGTGAAGGCTCGGGCGAGGGCGCTTCTTCTCGCCGGCGCCATGGCGATCGCGCGGTCCCGCTCGCCGCGCTGGGCGCCGAAACCACCGGCAGCCTCGGCGACGCCGCCCCCAAGCGCTACGCCATCGTCATCGGCAACGGCGACTACACCGTCGCCCCCGACCTGCGCAACGCCCGCGCCGACGCCGAGCTCGTGGCGGGCTTTCTCGCCGACCAGGGCTACGCCGTCACCAGCTACGCCGACCTCGACAAGGCCGGCTTCGAGGGCATGCTCCAGCGCATCCTGCTCGAGATCGACAAGGACAGCGAGGTGGTCTTCTACTTCGCCGGGCACGGCCTGCAGATCGCCGGCGGCAACTACCTGATCCCGGTCGACGCCGCCTTCGACGACGCCTTCGACCTCCCCTTCGAGGCGGTCTCGCTGGCCACGATCGTCAACGTCCTCGGCGCCCGCGCCCGCACCCAGATCGTGATCCTCGACAGCTGCCGCTCCAACCCCTTCGCCGGCTCCGTCGTACTCGCCGACATCACCGCCACGCCGAGCGAGACCCGCGACGGCTTCAACGTGCTGACCGCGCCGGTGAACTCGCTCCTCGCCTTCTCGACCTCGCCGGGGACCAACGCCTGGGACGGCAGCGAGGGCAACAGCCCCTTCACCGCCGCCCTGATCGAGGCCGCGCGCAAGGCGCCCGACCTGCCCATCGGCCAGCTCCTCGAAGACGTGCGCCGCCGGGTCTATGCGCGCACCGGCGGCAGCCAGGTGCCCTGGGAAAGCTCGACCCTGGTCCAGTCGGTGTCCTTCGGCGTGCCGGCGTCGAACTTCGTCCTCGCGACCGGCGCAGGCGCTGACGCCGGCAGCCGGCGGTCGTGGATGAGCCCGACGATGCCGCAGGCCTCGGTGATCAACACCGCCGTCGTCTCCACCGCCGCCGACGCGCCGATCTCGCTCGCGGCGCGGCGCGACCACGAGGTCGGGCTGGAGACGCTGGTGGCTCAGCTCGACCTTCCGCCCGAGACGCCGGTCAGCATCAGCGTGCCGCCCACGAGCGGACGGCTGCTCGTGGCGCTCGACGACGGCCAGCGGGTGGATGCGTCGCGCCAGACCGGGCTGACCGCCGGCGCGCTGCACACCCTGGCCTACGAGCCGGCGCCCGAACCCTCGCCGGCGATCCCGGCGGCGGCGCGCGCCGGCATCGACAGCTTCACGGTCAGCACCACGGGCGGCGCACCCGAAGTGGTCGAACTGGCGCTCGAGCTCGATCCCTGCGATGCGGACGCCGGCGACCACCTCGATCCCGAGGGCGTGGGTCCCGGCCGCTATCCCAACGAGATCGACCCGGCAATCGCGCTGCCGGCCTGCCTCGAGGCGGTGGAGCGCTTCCCCGACGTGGGCCGCTTTCACTACCAGCTCGGCCGCGTCCAGCTGGCGATGCGCGACTACGACGCGGCGCAGTCGTCCTTCGCGCAGGCGCGCGATCTCGGCCACACCCGCGCCTGGGTCGCGCTCGGCCTTCTCGTCACCACCGAAGACGCGCAGTCGCGCGGCCTCGTCGACGCCCCGGCGCCGGAGGAGGCGACCCGGCTCTACCAGAAGGGCGTCGACGCCGGAGACCCCTACGCCATGCACACCCTCGGGCGCGAGCTCCTGCGCCACGGGTCGGACGAAGAGGCGCGCCGGCGCGGCTTCGACCTGCTGCAGCAGGCGGTCCAGTTCGGCCACACCTTCTCGATGAACGAGCTCGGCGCCTACTACATGAACCCGGAATTGCCCGATGCCGACCCGGCACGGGGACTGAAGTACATCCAGGAGTTGGCCGCCCGGAACGACATCTACGGCTACTACAACCTCGGGCTCGTCTACCGCGACGGCCTCGCCGGGGTGGAGCCGGACCTCGACGCGGCGGTCGAGTGGTTCGAGAAGGCGGCGGCCGGCGGACATCCGGGCGCGCCCGGCACGCTCGGGCGGCTCTGGAACAGCGGCGCGCTGGGCGAGACCGGCAAGTTCTCCCACGCGATCGACTGGTACGACCAGGGGCTCGCGCGCTGCGACGGCTGGAGCGGCGCGAACGCCGCCTGGATCATCGCCAACCGCTCGCCCGACGGCTACCTGCCGCGCGACGCGGCGGTGCGGGCGGCGAAGGCCGCCACGCTGAACGGCGCGGACTCGGCGGCCGAGGCGGAATCGCTGCTGGCGACCCTCGACCGCAAGGCGATCGACGGCGCCGCGCAGACGCTGGTGAACACCCTCGGCGGGTCGATCACGGTCGACGGCTCCTTCGGACCGGCCAGCGCCTCCGAGATGGAGAAGGCCCTGGCGATCACCGGCGCCGACGTGCCGCAGGGAACGCCAACCGAACGCCTGCTCGGCCTCGCCCGCGTCAGCTGGCTGCGCCAGCCCTGCCGCGTCGACCTATACTGACCCCGCGCCCCGTTAACCCTTCGGCCGCGCGTGCACTTCGTGTACATGCGATGTACACGCGATGTACCTAGGTTGTACGTCGAAGAAATCGCCGTTAACCCTTGCGGCCCCAGCCCAATCCGGTCCCCGTCGACCGCCCTGATTTCGGATCACGTACCCGACGGCGCGATCTCGGCAAAGGCGCGCCAGCGCGTGCTCTCCACCTGGGTCTGGATGGTCTTCCGCGCCAGCACGTCCTCTTCCCGGTGCTGGAGATAGATCTCCTTGGCCGCATCGATCAGCGAGCCGAGCGTCTTGGCCAGCACGTCGAGGCCGGGCGACTTCGTCCCGGACTCCGCCGGCGCCAGCGCCACCGCCGTGGTACAGAACTCCTGGCGCAGCGCCACCGCGCGCTCGAGCTGGCTGTTCAGCGAGTTCGAGGCTCAGCGGCGCATCGTTCTCGGCCAGGGCGACCACCAGCCCGGCGATGACCCCGTCCATGTCGGCCTTGGCCTCGGTGTAGGCCCAGTCGCCTTGCGTGAGCGCCTCGGAATCTCCCTCCGCATTGCGCTTGAGCAGGGCGGCGCAGGCCTCGGCGCGGGTCCGCTCGGAGGCGAGTTCCGCCACCGCCTCCTGCCAGCCCATCGTCGTTTCCTGCGCCGCCGCCATCAGCGGCGCCGCTGCCGCGACCGTCAGCACCATCAGCCAGCGCACCATGCCCATCACATTTCCGCCACGAAGACGTCGCCATCGAAGCGCGGGTCGATCCCCGGCGTCTGCCGCCCCCCGGTGAGCTGAGGCACCCGCCGCGAGACGTACTGCGTCAGTTCCAGCATGCTGATCTCCCCGTTCCCGTCCGCATCGCCGCGCGTGGTCAGCCCCTCGAGGATCGCCGCGGTGAAGGCTCCGTGCCCCCACTCCGGGCTTTCCAGCGAATCCTGGTCCGCGGTCGACGAGGTCAGAAGGGCAATGTTCGGACCGCGCAGCAAGTCCCTGAGGCGGGTTCCGTCCGGCTCGATGTCGATTCCGCCGGTGGTGGTGGCGCCGGAGCGGCAGGCATCGAGCAGGACGACCACGCGGCCATATTCGGCCAGGCGCGCGATCGCCGCCTGGAACTGCATGGCATCGAGCGCCGTATCGGCGATGGTCACCGCGTCGCGCGCGTCCACCTTGTACGGCAGCAGATAGAAGCGTCCGTCGATCATCGCGCCGTGACCGGAGAACTGCACCACCGCCATGTCGTTTCCGCCGCCCTTGGCCATTTCGATCCGCGCGGAGTTGAGCGCCCGCAGGATGCCGCCGCGGGTCGCGTCCGCGTTGAGCAGCATCTGCGGCCTCACCTCGGCATAGCGGCCGGTCTGGGTCCGGTAGAGCAGCGCGGTGAGGTCCCGGGCATCCTGGGCGGCGAAGCTGAGATTGAGGTGCGCTGCCTGCGGACCGTAGTCGCTCACCCCGATCGACACCACGTGCAGCCGGCTGCCGGGCAGGACGCTCGAGCCGGTCCCGGCCATTATCGACTCGCGGATCTGCTGGTACTCGGTCGCCGCCAGCGCCCCGAAGGTGCCGAGCTGCGGCAGCACCCGCTTCAGCACCTCCGGCCGCATCGTGTGCAGGATGTCCGACACCGGCACGGAGTCGCCGGCCGCATCCCAGCCGCGGTTGACATGCCAGCGAAGCACCGAGCGCGCCCCGCCGGTCGCGGCGTAGATCCCGTCCGGGGTCCAGGTGACCCAGTTGACCCGGTCCGGAAGCGGAAAGAGCCCCAGCAGCTCGACGCCATCCTCCATGCGGAACCAGCGGATCGTCCCGTCCCCGAACGCGCCCACGCCGATACGCCCGTCGCCGGAGATGTTGAGCGCCCAGGCAACGCCGGGCGCCGGCCGGTGCCAGAGCTCGTTCCCGCCGCGGTCGAAGGCGCGCAGGTTCCATTCGCTCCCGAGCACGAAACCGCCCCCGTGCGGTGCGATCGCGAGGCTCCGCGACACCTCGAAGTCTTCCATGCCCAATCGCCGCCCGAGCAGCCGCGGCTCCGTGTCCTCGTGCCAGCCGGTGATGGCGAGCGAGGTCTGGTCCGGCACGGCCACCAGGCCGTCTTCCGGCGAGGCGGCCCCGAGCTTCAGCGTCGCCACGTCGAAGCGCGCCCTTTCGCGCCCGCCGCTCAGGTAGCCGAACTCGACGAGGCTGCCGTCCTCGGAGACCGCGAGACTCGTGTCCTGGTCGCGCGCGTCCATCTGCGCCGGCGGGTGCTCCCAGCGCCGCTCGCCGCTCGCCGCCAGCCGGCCGATCCAGGGATCACCCGACACCACCAGGAGGTCGCCGCCCGGCAGGCCGCGCAGTCCGAACACCGTGTCCCGCGCGCCCTCCAGCGACCGCACGCCGGCGCCATCCCAGGCAACGATGCGGGCGATCTCGGAGGCGAGGTGCTGGGTGCCGCCGGCGTAGAGCGTGCTCCCGTCCGCCGACCAGGCCACGTTGGCAAGATCGCCCTCGCTCAGCTCCGACGGCGGGGCAAGCGGCAGCGGCGCCAGCGTGCCCGCGTCGAAGAGCTGCACCAGCGGCGCGCCGAAATGGCCGACCGCCAGCCGCCGCCCGTCCGGACCGAACGCTATTCCGAACGGCGTCGGCCCGCCGGCGTCGGCGGTGGCGAGCAGCCGGCCATCCACGTCGTAGAGCCGGACCAGCCCGTCGTAGGCGGTGGTGGCGAACCGCCCGTCCGGGGCGAAGGCGACGCCCTGCGCCGGCTTGCTGTGATAGGCCTCGTCGCGCGCCACCTCGCTCCATCCCGCGTCGCCGCGCCGGTAGAGCCGCATCCCGAACCCGCCGCCGAGGGTCGCCGTCAGCTCGGAACCGTCCGGCGAGAAGGCAAGCCCCAGCACCACGTTCGGCAGCCCGTCCAGGCGCGCGGTCATCGCGCCGCTGGCCCCGTCGAAGAGGTAGATCTGCTCCTCCTGGTCGGACTCCGCAAAGCGCATCCACCCGCCCGCCGCAACCGCCGACCCGTCCGGCGACATCGCGACCGCATAGGCGGTCCCGAGCCGCCCCTGGCCCCGCGGCAGCCGGATGGTGCGCCCGAGCGCGCCGGTATCGGCATCCCAGATCCGCACGGTGCCGTCGAGCGATCCGGTCACCATCGTCCGTCCCGCGGCATCGACGTCGAGATCGCTGATCGCGGCGACATGCATCCCCGGGTCGAGGACCAGCATCGGCTGCTCGAACAAGCCGGCAACCGCAGCCGTCGCCACCTCTGCCCAGAGCAATGCCGCCAAAGCGGCCGCCCGAAATGCACGCACAGTCACCGAGGATCCCACCGAGACATCAAGGACAACGCGCGCAATGGTAACATCCACCGCCCCCACACGCCATTCGCTTCCACTCGCCCGGCTCGAGGCGATTGATGCCGGCGCGCGCATTTCGTGTTACACTGCCTGTAGTCGTGCGTTCGGCCTTTTTCGGTGCGACCTGCGTTCTTGGGGGAGATTGTGATGTCATTGTCGAATTCTGTGCTGAATTTTGCCGCCGTCAGCTTCGGTCTGGCTCTCCTGACCGCATGCGTCGTGGTGCCCGTTCCGGTCGGCACGACCTATTCGCCCGCGCCTGCCGTCAGGACGGTCGCGCCCGCCGCCGCGCCGAGGCAGACCACGGCGCGCCCAGCCGCTCCCGCCACCACGACCGCACAGGCCGCGTGCGCCCGCGATGAGATCCGCGTCGCCTCCGGCGAGTGCCGCAAGCGCGATCTCTACAGGGGTGGGAACGGTGGAAACAGTGGGGGCGGAGGCGGCGGCGGAAGTGGCGGCGGTGGTGGTGGCGGCGGTAACGACGGTGGTGGCGGCTGGCAATAGCCTTCCGGCCCCGGTCAACCGAAACCGCCATCTCCCTTGCCGGTGGCAAAGCGATGATATTAGTGGCCACACTCATGCGGCGCACGAGCTCCGCAACGGCGTCGGTTGGGAGTGGGACACGCGAAGCGTATTGGCGGTGAAGAACTCACAAGGAGATACGCCAAATGAAGCGCATGGGGCTCGTCCTCGGCATCCGCCCCGAGGGCATCGAGGAGTACAAGAGACTGCACGCAGCGGTCTGGCCCGAGGTGCTGGCCAAGATCGCGGACTGCAATATCCGCAACTACTCGATCTTCCTGCGCCAGCCGGAAAACCTGCTCTTTGCCTACTTCGAGTACCACGGCACCGACTTCGCCGCCGACAGCGCCAAGATGGCCGCCGACCCGAACACGCAGAAGTGGTGGTCAATCAACATGCCGCTGCAGCGACCGCTCGACACCCGCGCCGAGGGCGACTGGTGGGTTTCCACGGAAGAGGTCTTCCACGTGGACTGATGTTGCGGAGGATTCGGCCTGTCGATAACATGCGAAAAAGCCGCCCACAGGAAGCGGCACGACCAAACGGGAGGAGAAATCTGATGCATAGGAAACTGCTGTTCGCCCTTACGGGGGCGGCTGCGTTGGCGCTCGCCATGGGCGCATCTGCGCAGGAGAAGATCAAGATCGGCTTCCTGCCGGGCGTGACCGATCCCTTCTATCAGGTGATGCAGATCGGCGTCGAAAAGGCCGCCGCCGACCTCGGCATCGAGGTGGTGGCGCAGGTCCCGCCGACCTGGGGCGTCGAGGCGCAGACCCCGATCCTCGACGCGATGATCGCGCGCGGCGATCTCGACTACCTCATCACCGCACCGGTCGAGAAGGACCAGATGGTCGGCCCGCTGCAGGCCGCCGCCGACGCCGGCATCAAGATCATCACCGTCGACACCTTCCTCGGTGACGGCGACTACGAGAACGGCCCCGTGACACTCCCGATCAGTTACATCGGTTCGGACAACGTCGAGGGCGGCCGCATCTCCGCACGGGGGCTCGCCGAGGCGATCGGCGGCAAGGGAAAGGTCTACATCAACTCCACCAATCCCAACGTCAGCTCCGTCGGCGGCCGCGAGCAGGGGTTCGCCGAGGTCATGGCGAACGAGTACCCCGACATCACCGTCATCGGCCCCGACTACAATCTCGATGACGCTGCCAACGCGACGGTGCAGACCGCCGCCGTCCTCGAGCGCAACCCCGACCTCGCCGGGGTCTTCGGCACCAACGTATTCAGCGCGCAAGGAGGCGGCCAGGCGGTGGTAAACGCCGGCCTGGGCGGCCACGTCCAGGTCGTCGCCTACGACGCCACCAAGGACGCGATCGAGTCGCTGAACCAGGGCATCGTGACGCTGGTGCTGGCGCAGAAGCCCTTCGACATGGGCTACATGGCGGTCGAGTTCGCCGCCGCCGACGCCGCGGGCGTCACCAGCCTGCCGAAGCGTGTGGAGACCGGTTTCGCGATCATCGACAAGGACAATATCTCCGACCCCGAGATCGCGCGCTTCATCTACCAGGTGCCCGGCGGCTGACCGCCGCGCCGCACACTCCGGGAGCGCCCCCCTTGGGCGCTCCCGCCGTTTTTCCCATCCCCACCACCATGAAGGCGACCGAGTGACCGCTCTCGATCCCAGCCCGTCCGTGACCCGGACCCCGGCTCAACGGTTCATCCTCGCCTTCAGCAACCTCTGGGCCTGGGCTTTCCTCGGGCTGATGGTGGCCTTCTTCGTCATCGCCGTGCCGCTGGCCAGCGGCGGCGATGTGAGCTTCGTTTCCATCCGCAACTCGCAGAACATCCTCGTCGCCATCACCCCCATCCTGCTCCTCGGCCTCGGGCAGACCTTCGTCATCATCGGCGCCGGCATCGACCTGTCGGTTGGCTGGGTGATGAGCCTCTGTTCGGTCACCTCGGCGCTTGCCATCCGCTGGGCCTTCAACGCCGGCGTGCCGCTCTTCCCCTCCGCCGTCATCGGCTTTTCGGCGGCGGTGGCAACGGCCGGCTTCATCGGATTCTGCAACGGCGTCATCATCGCCAAGCTCAAGGTCCCAGCCTTCATCGTCACGCTCGGCTCCTCCTTCATCGTCCGCGGCGTGGCGCTGCTCATGGCCGAGAACACCACCGTTATCGGCCTGCCCCCCGGCATCCGCTCCTACGGGAACGAGGCAGTCGCCTACCTCATTCGCGGCGAGGGCGGCGGCCTCTACTGGCTCGCGCCCCCGGAGGTCTCCGGCGAGCTTCTCCGTCGCATGGACCGCATCCTGCCCTATCCCGTGATCATCACCGCCATCGTCGTGGCCATCGCCATGTTCCTGCTGCGCAAGACCCAGTTCGGCCGCCACACCTACGCCATCGGCGGCAACATGGAAGCCGCCCGCCGCGCCGGCATCCCGGTCGACCGCCGCGTCATCGCGCTCTACATGCTCTCCGCCATCACCGCCGGCATCGCGGGCTTTCTCTCCACCCTGCGCTTTTCCGCCGGCTCCGCCGTGATCGGCGACCCGCTGCTTCTTTCTTCCATCGCCGCCGTCATCATCGGCGGCGTCAGCCTCTTCGGCGGCGCCGGCTCGATCACCGGCACGGTGATCGGCTCGCTCATCATCGCCGTCCTCACCACCGGCCTCGTCATGCTGAACGTCGATGCCTTCTGGCAGTTCATCGTCGTGGGCGCCGTGGTCATCATCGCCGTCCTCATCGACCAGTCGCGCGACATCGTCGTCGGCCGCGCCCGCCAGGGCCCGTCCACATGAGCCAGCCAGATGACCGACCCCGTCCTCTCCGTCCGCGACATCACCAAACGCTTCGGCGGCCTCACCGCCGTGCGCAGCGTCAGCCTCGACGTCTACCCCGGCGAGGTGGTGGGTCTGCTCGGCGACAACGGCGCCGGCAAGTCCACGCTGATCAAGTGCATCTCCGGCGTCCACACCGCCGACGAGGGCGAGGTCCGGCTGAACGGCGCGCCGGTGCGCTTCACCCGCCCCATCGACGCCCGCAGCCACGGCATCGAGACGATCTACCAGGACCTCGCGCTCGCCAACAATCTCGACGTGCCCGCCAACATCTTCCTCGGCCGCGAGCTGAAGACCCGCTACTTCGGCGGCCTGATCAAGACGCTCGACGAGCGGACCATGCTCCGCGAGTCCAGCGCCGCCCTCGACGAGCTCGAAATCCACTTCCCGACGCTCACGCAACCGATCGAGAGCCTCTCCGGCGGCCAGCGCCAGGCCGTCGCCATCGCCCGCGCCGTCTACTGGGACGCCAAGCTGATGATCATGGACGAGCCCACCAACAACCTCGGCGTCCCCGAGCAGCAGAAGGTGATCGAGCTGATCCACAAGCTGCGCGACCAGGGCACCCCGGTGATCCTGATCACCCACACGCTCCCAGACGTCTTCGCCGTCTGCGACCGCATCGTGGTGATGCACCGCGGCCGCAAGGTCACCGACAAGAAGATCGGCGAGACCGACACCGGTGAGCTGGTGCACTACATGGTCGGCGCGCTCGACGACTTCGCCGCCGCCTGAGCCTTGCCTTCGCCTTGCCCAGGCGGCAGGTAATCCGGGCATGCCCCTTGCCGCGCTCACCGACGAAATCCGCGCCTGCCGCCTCTGCGCCCCGCGCTTCGCCGCGACCGCTACCGCCCACGCGCCGCGCCCGGTGCCATGGCTCTCCGGGACGGCGCCCATTCTCCTGTGCGGGCAAGCGCCCGGCGCCCGCGTCCACGCGCTGGGCCGCCCCTTCGACGATCCCTCCGGCGACCGCCTGCGCGACTGGCTCGGCGTCGACCGCGAAACCTTCTACGACCGTAGCCGCTTCGCCGTCCTGCCCATGGCCTTCTGCTTTCCCGGTTACGACGCCAAGGGCTCCGATCTCCCGCCGCCCGCCGTCTGCGCCGCCACCTGGCGTGCACGGGCGCTCGCCGCCATGCCCGCCGTCCGCCTCACGCTGCTGATCGGCGGCTATGCCCACCGCTGGCACCTCGGCGGACCGGCGCGCCCCGTCTCCGACACGGTGCGCGGCTGGCGCGCCGCCGGCCCGGAGCTGATGCCGCTGCCGCATCCCTCCTGGCGCAACACCGGCTGGCTCAAGCGCAACCCCTGGTTCGAGACGGAGCTCGTCCCCGAGCTGCGCGCGCGCGTCGCCCGCCTCCTCGCGGCCGTTCCGGCATGACCGACACCCCCATCGACCTCGCCTTCCACGCGCAGGCGGCCGACCCCGACGACCCGGCCGCGCGCCTGCGCCTCTACGAGCGGGTGCTCGACGCCGAGCTCCTTCTCGTTCTCGCCGCCGAGCCCGAGGGGGATCACCTCCAGCCCGTGACGCTGGATCTCAGCGAGGGTCGCTTCGTCCTCGCCTTCGACCGCGACGACCGCCTCGCCGACTTCCTCGGCGCGCCCGCCCCGTTCGCCGCGCTCTCCGGGCGCCGCGCAGTGACGCTGCTGGCGGGGCAGGGGACGGGCGTCGCCCTCAACCTCGGTGCCGCTTCGGCGACCCTCCTCGACGCCGAGGCGGTGGGCTGGCTCGCCGGGATGGCCGGCCACGCCCCCGCCGAGACCTCCGCCCGCGCCGCCCGCTTCGCCCGTCCCGACCCTCCGGCGGCGCTCCTTTCCGCCCTCGGCCGCAAGCTCGCGGCCATGGCCGACCGCATCGCCTCCGCGCACCTGGTCGAGGCGCACTATCCCGACGCCTCCGCCCACCTGCTCCTCGTCCTCGCCGGCGCCCCGGAGCCCGACCGCCCCGGCATCGCCGCCGCCATCGCCGAAGCCGTCCGCTTCAGCGGCCCCGAGGGCGTCGGCCTCGACGTGGCGTTCCTCGATCCCGGATCGCTCCGCCACGCCACCGCCGCGCGCACCGGCATCCGCCTGGAGCTCCCGCGGCCGCCCGAACGCCGCGGCCCCGGCATGGACCCCGCCCGCCCGCCGCAAGCTCTGAATCCGGCCGAAAACCCCGAAATCACCCATATGGATTCCATACGGATTCCATACGGTTTCTGGGTGCGGAAAATCCTGTCGTTTCCGCCCCTTGCGGCCTCTTCGCCCCACGGGACGATTCTCCCGCCGACTCCGCCCCGATCAGTACCCCGCCGCCCGGTCCACCACGTGCAGGAACGGCTCGCCCGCCTCACCCCGGCGCACGTTCTCCGCGACCGTCAAGGCCGCCGTCTCCGGCCGGGTTTCGGCCGCCACGTGCGGCGTGACGGTGATCCGCGGATTCGCCCAGAACGGGTGCCCGGCCGGCAGCGGCTCCTCGCGAAAGACATCGAGCGTAGCGTGTGCCAGCTGCCCGCTGTCCAGCGCCTCCAGGAGGGCGGCATCGTCGATCAGCCCGCCCCGCCCGGGATTGAGCAGCCGCGCGCCCGGCGGCAGCAGCGCCAGCCGGCGCGCGTCGATCAGCCCGTCGGTGTCCGGCGTCGCCGGCAGCAGCGTCACCACGATCTCCGCCTCGCGCAGCACCGCCGCGAGACCGTCATCGCCGGATAACGTAATAATCCCAGGCAGTTCCTTCGGCCGCCGGCTCCATCCCCGGACGTCGAACCCGAGGCTCTGCAGCGTCACGGCCACTGCCCGGCCCAACTCTCCCAGCCCGAGAATAGCGACCGTCCGCCCGGGCGCCAGCGGCGGCACCTCCCCGTGGCGCCACACCCCGTCCTGTCCCAGCACGTGCGCGTCGATCCCGAGGTGATAGCGCAGCACGTGCCCTGTCACCCACTCGACCATGCCCCGGGTCAGGCCCGGATCGACCATGCGGCAGAGCGGCACGAGGAGCGTCGGGTTGCCGACGATCCGCTCGACCCCGGCCCAGAGGCTCAGCACCGCCCTGATCCGCGTGAACGGCGTGAAGTCCGTCACCGGCCCGCCCGGTTGGTAGACGAGATAGTCGAAGGTCCACGGTCCCGCCGGATCGTCGGTCAGCGCCGCGTCGAGCCCGGCCTCGGCGAAGGCGGCGAGAAGGTGCGGGCGCCAGAGCGGCCACTGCCCCGCTGGCGCCGAAAAAAGGATGCGCGGCCCCATTGTCCTTCCCCCATCAGTCGGCGCACGTCAGTCCCGGTTGCGTGGCCGGTGGACATGCGCGCTCTGCGCCAGGCCGAAGGCGGCCAGGAGCACGATCATCGCCGAGCCGCCGTAGGAGACGAGCGGCAGGGGGACGCCTACCACCGGCATCAGGCCCATGACCATCCCCATGTTGATGGAGAAGGCGAGCAGGAAGGTGAAGCCGACACCCCCGGTAAGCAGCGCCCCGAAGCGGTCGCGGTTGGAGATCGCCGAGGCGATGCAGAAGACGACGATGAGACAGTAGAGCGTGAGGAGCGTGGCGGTGCCGATGAAGCCGAACTCCTCTGCAAGCGTGGTCAGGATGAAGTCGGTTTGCTTTTCGGGCAGGAAGTTGAGGCGGCTCTGGGTGCCTTGCATGTAGCCGCGCCCGGTCAGGCCGCCAGAACCCATGGCGATCTTGGCCTGGGTGATGTGGTAGCCCGCTCCGAGCGGGTCGGCGCCGGGGTCGAGGAAGGTGAAGATGCGCTTGAACTGGTACTCGTGCAGCAGCTGCCACGGGGTGCCGTGGCTCTTCAGCACCGCGGTCACCACGCCCGCCACGCTGGCGACGGCGGCGGCGAAGTACCAGAGGCTGACGCCGGCGAGAAACATGACTGCCCCGCCGCCGGCGATGAGCAGGATGGCGGTGCCGAGGTCGGGCTGCTCCATCACCAGCCCCACCGGCAACAGGATCAGGATGAGCGGCAGGATAACCCAGAAGATGCGCGAGACCTTCGCGGGCGGCAGCCAGCTGTAGTAGGCCGCCAGCATCATCACCAGGGCGATCTTCATCATCTCCGACGGCTGCAGCTGGAGCGGGCCCACCTGGATCCAGCGCTGGGCGCCCATGCCGACGAAGCCCATCAGGTCAACGGCGACGAGGAGAAGCAGCGAGACCGCGTAGGCAACGGGCGCCATTGCCCTCCAGAAGCGGACGTCGATCATGGCGATCGCAACCATTCCCACGAGGCCCACGCCGAAGCGGATCATCTGCGGCTCGGCCCAGGGGGTGAGCGAGCCGCCGGCGACAGAGTAGAGTATGAGAAAGCCGGCGCAGGCCACCGCCGTCAGCAGGAACACCAGCGGCCAGCTGAGGGCGAGGAGCTTGGCGAAGCCGCGCGGCGTGCCGCTGCGCGAAGAAGCGTCGAGCATACTCATGCCCGGTCCCGAATTGCCGGTGCAGCTTCCGCGGCGCGCGCGGCCATCGCTGCCCGCTGCTCCTCGATGGCCTTGCGCTGTTCCGCGGGATAGGCCTCGAGCGGCGGCAGCCCGCCGCAGAGGGCGTAGAGCAGGATGTCGCGCGCGATGGGCGCGGCCACCGCCGAGCCGCCGCCGCCATGCTCGACGATCTGCGCCACCGCGTACTTCGGGTTGTCGTAGGGGGCGTAGCAGACGAAGAGGGCGTGGTCGCGCCGCTTCCAGGGCAGCTGTTCGTTCTTGGTGACGCCGGAAGCGCGCTCGGCCGCGGTGATGATGCGGACCTGGCTGGTGCCGGTCTTGCCGGCCATGGTCATGGTCGGGTCGGCGATGCGCGAGCGCGCCGCCGTGCCGCCCTGGGATACCGCGTACATCCCGTCCCGCACGGCGCGGAGGCTGCGCTCCGAGATCTCGAGTGCCGGCGCCGGCTCCACCGGCACCTCGACCCCGTCTACCGAACGGATGATCCGGGGTTTCACCGCCGTGCCGGTCGCGACCCGCGCCACCATCAGCGCGAGCTGCAGCGGCGATGCGAGGGTGAACCCCTGGCCGATCCCGTAGTTGAAGCTGTCGCCGGTGGTCCAGGCCTCCTTGCGCTTCTCCTTCTTCCAGGCGGCATCGGGCATGTTGCCCGCCGAGACCGCCGGCATCGGCAGGTCGTGCGAGACGCCGAGGCCTAGCCTGTGCGCCATGACGCTGATCCGGTCGGGGCCGAGGCGCCGGCCCATCTCGTAGTAGTAGCAGTCGCACGACTGCGCGAGGCTGCGGCGCAGGTCCACGTGTCCGTGCCCGCCATGCTTCCAGCAGTGGAAGCGGCGGTTGCCGAGCGCGGTCGAGCCGGCGCAGAAGACGCCGTCGCCGGGGCTGACGACGCCAGCTTCGAGGGCCGCGAGCGCCATGCAGATCTTGAAGGTCGAGCCGGGGGGATAGGTGCCGGTGATCGTCTTGTTGTTGAGCGGCTGGTGGTCGTCGTTCAGGAGTTCGTTCCACTCGCCCGTCTTGATGCCGAAGACGAAGCTGTTGGCCTCGAACCCGGGGGCCGAGGCCAGTGCCATGATGTCGCCGTTGGTCACGTCAATGACCGCGACTGCGGCGCTGTCGGCGCCCATGCGCTGCATGGCGTAGTTCTGCAGTGCCAGGTCCATCGTCAGCTCGAGGTCCTTGCCCGGCGTCCCCTCCACGCGGCTGAGCTCGCGCATCACCCGCCCCGCCGCGCTTACCTCGATCCTTTGTGTCCCGGCCTGGCCGCGCAGGTCGAGCTCGAGCTTGTTCTCGATGCCGGTCTTGCCGATCTGGAAGCGCGGGATTTGTAGGAGCGGATCGGGGTCCTCGATTTTGGCGAGGTCGCTCTCGGAGACCGGCCCGACGTAGCCGATCACGTGACTGGTGCTCGGCCCGTCGGGATAGTAGCGGCTGAGCCCCACTTCCGGCAGCACGCCGGGCAGCACGGGGGCATTCGCCGAGACCCGGACCACGTCCTCCCAGGTCAAATGCTCGGTGATGACCACCGGCACGAAGGCGCTGCGGTCGGCCATCTCGCGCAGCGCGCGCTCCCGCACTTCGGGTGGCAGTTCGATGATGGTGGCGAGCCGGTCAAGCACCGCCGCAGGGTCGCGCGCCTGCTCGCGGACCATGGAGATGCGATAATTCTGCCGGTTGCCCGCCATCAGCCGCCCGGCGCGGTCGAGGATGCGGCCGCGGGCGGGGGGCAGCAGCCGCATGTTGACCCGGTTCTCCTCGGCCAGCAGCGCGAAATGCTCGTTCTGCACCAGCTGCAGGTCGCGCATCCGCCAGCCGAGCGCACCGATCACGCCGGCCTGCAGCCCGAGCAGCATCAGCCCACGGCGTGTGACCCGCGGCGCCGGCTGCCTTGCGCCACCTTTGCCCTTCATCGTGTTCCTCTCTGCACTGAAGGCGCGCGCAGGTTGAGGCACCAGGCCAGCCCGAGGACGATCAGCGGATAGGCCAGTGCCGTGGTGATGGCATAGCCGATGACCGCGGCGATGCCCGGCCGCGCGGCGAAGACCAGCGCCAGGGCGACCTGCATCGCTGCGAGCACCGTCGCGAAGGCGAGCGCCACCGCCAGCCACTCGACGAGGAAGGGCCTGGCCTGGAAGCGGACCGTCCGCAGGCGGAACCACTCCGACGCCAGGATCAGCCCCAGCGCCCCGAGCCCGATGGGCCGCGACATCATCACGTCGGCGAAGAGCCCGAGCAGCAGCACCGCCCAGAACGGCGCGGTGGCCGGCCGGCGGATCATCCAGGCCATGACCAGGCAGAAGAGAAGGTCTGGCGCCGTCAGCATGCCGCCCGGCCCCAGCGGGATGAGCGTCGCCTGCACAGCGACGATCCCGAGGCCGAGGAAGAGGGCCGTCTCGGCGAAGCCGGGAAGCGGGCGCGGGCGCTTCATTGCGCAGGCTCCGCCTTGGCGACCGCGGCAGCGCCGGCGGGCAAGGTTGGCCCGATCAGCTCGACCGGCCCGTCGATCGGTGACGCCGGCGCCGCGCGGACCACCCGCACGAAATCGAGTCGGCGATAGTCGGCGGCAAGTTGCACCCGCTGCCGCCCGTCCGGCCCCACCGCCACCCGGCCGATGAGGATATCGGGCGGGTATAGCCCGCCGTCCCCGGAGGTCACGACCCGGTCGCCGGGGTTGAGTTCGTCCGCCTGCTCGACGAAATCCAAGGCAGGCGCCGCGCCATTGTCGCCGCTGACGATAGCGCGCTGGCCCGACGGCCGCACCACCGCGGGGACCCGGCTCGAGGCGTCGGTGAGCAGGATGATCCGCGCCGATCGCTCGCCCACCCCCGCGATCCGCCCCACCAGCCCGGATCCGTCGAGCGCGGTCGAGCCGTCGGTCACGCCGTCGATCCGCCCGACATTGACGGTGGCCGAGCGGCGGAAAGGACTCCCCGAGTCGGCGATCACTTCGCCGCTCACGAAGGTCAGGCGCGGGTTGAGCCGCACCTTGTTGAGTGCCAGCAGCCGCGCATTCTTCTGTTCGAGCTGCACGGCTGCCTCGCGCCAACTCTGCATCCGCTGCACCTCGCGGCGGAGTTCGATATTCTGCTCATAGACCCGGCTGTAGGATTGCAGGTCGGCCAGCATCCGCGCCGTCTCGGCCACGGGCTTGAGCGTCCAGCTGAAGCTCGGCACGAAGCGGTCGACGAGACTGACGCGCAACTGCTCCACCCGCGCGTTGTCGATCCGCCAGAGCAGGAAGAGCGCGACCAGCATCCCCGAGACCACCATGAGGAGGACCCGGCGGACGCCGCGGAGATAGTCGGGTGATGAGTCGTTGCGGAACGCCACGCTGATTCGATGCCTCTGGGTGGGGCTTGTCGGCGGCCCTCGCCCCGGGACGGATCTGACGCCCGCCTCAGTTCCCGAAGTCTATCACATGTGCCAGTTGCGTTTCAAACTCCAAGGACTTGCCCGTCCCCAGCGCCACGCAGTTCAGCGAATCCTCCGCGACCGTGATCGCGAGACCGGTCTGCTCGCGCAGCGCCAGGTCGAGATCGCCCAAAAGCGCCCCGCCGCCGGTCAGCATCACGCCGCGGTCGACGATGTCGGCGGCGAGATCCGGCGGCGTCTGCTCGAGCGCCTGCATCACGCCCTCGACGATCGTCTGCACCGTCTCGGCCAGCGCTTCGGCGATCTGTGCCTGGCTGATCTCCATCTCCTTCGGCACCCCGTTCAGGAGGTCGCGCCCTCGGACCTCCATCCGCGCGCCGCGCCCGTCGTCGGGCATGCGCGCCGTGCCTATCTCGACCTTGATCTTCTCGGCGGTCGACTCGCCGACGAGGAGATTATGCTGCCGGCGAAGGTAGTTGATGATCGCCTCGTCCATGCGGTCGCCGCCGACGCGGATGCTCTTGGCGTAGACCACGTCACCGAGACTCAGCACGGCAACCTCGGTAGTCCCGCCGCCGATGTCGACGATCATGTTCCCCGTCGGGTCGGCGATGGGCATGCCCGAGCCGATCGCCGCAGCGATCGGTTCCGAGATCAGCCCGGCCTTGCGCGCGCCCGCCGCCATCACGCTTTCGCGGATGGCCCGCCGCTCAACCGAGGTGGCGCCGTAAGGCACGCAGACGAGGATCTTCGGCTTCGACCATCCGCCGCGCCGGGACACCTTGCGGATGAAGTGCTTGATCATTTCTTCGGCGACGTCGAAATCGGCGATGACCCCGTCGCGCAGGGGGCGGATCGCCTGGATCGACTTCAGGCGTTCGGCCCAGCATCAGCTTGGCGTCCTCGCCCACGGCGAGCACACGCTTCTTGCCGTCCTTGAAGTGATAGGCCACCACGGAAGGCTCGTTCAGGACGATGCCCTTGCCCTTTATGTAGATGAGGGTGTTGGCGGTCCCGAGATCGATCGCCATGTCGGACGAGAACAGCCCGCTCAGTGCCCCAAACATATCTTCCTTGCCCTCTCGCCTCGGCCGCTGTTGTGGTTCTTGCCAGGATTGCCCGCGGTCGCGGCCCCGTTATATTCCGCCATGCCGCCCTTGGTAAAGATACCGCGCCGCGCCCTCTGATAGAGCGTAACATCGTTAACACAACTCTAAGAGGAAAGACCCTCATTCTCCATGGAATGGAATCGCGAGCCCCGGCGGCCCGCCAGGGGCCGTCGAGGCTATAACCAGTCCTTCGGCCCGGTTGGCGCCGGGCGGAAGGTCTGTTCCATCAGAGCCTTGCGGAGGGCCGCCGTACCGCGGGTCACGCGCTCTGCGCCGCGGGCGCCGTCTTCATCCGGCGCACCAGGAGCTTGTTCAGCGCATTCACGTAGGCGCGCGTCGAGGCGACGACCGTGTCGGTGTCCGCCGACTGGCCGGTTGCGATCTTGCCGTCCTCCTCCAGCCGCACGCTGACCGTCGCCTGGGCGTCGGTGCCCTCGGTCACCGCATGAACCTGGTAGAGCGCCAGCCTGGCGCTGTTCGGCACCAGCTGCCGAACCGCCAGGAAGGCTGCGTCGACCGGGCCGTCGCCGCTCGCGGTCACCGCATGCTCGGTCCCGTCGATTGAAAGTACGAGTTCCGCCGTGCGCGGCCCCTCGGTGCCGCAAACGACCCGCAGTCTCCGGACCTGGATGCGGTCGTTGGCGGCGTTGGTGTCGGTGTCCTGCATCAGCGCGACGAGGTCGTCGTCGTAGACCTCCTTCTTGCTGTCGGCCAGCGCCTTGAAGCGGACGAAGACGTCGCTGAGCTGGTTGTCACCCAGCTTGTAGCCCAGTTCCTCCAGCTTGGAGCGCAGCGCCGCCCGGCCCGAGTGCTTGCCCATGACGAGGCTGGTGGCGTTGAGGCCCACGTCCTCGGGGCGCATGATCTCGAAGGTCTCGGCGTTTTTCAGCATCCCGTCCTGGTGGATGCCGGCCTCGTGAGCAAAGGCGTTCTTGCCGACGATCGCCTTGTTGAACTGCACCGGGAAGCCCGAGACGGTGGCGACGATGCGGCTGGCCTGCATGATCCGGGTGGTGTCGATGCCGGTGCGGTAGGGCATGATGTCGTTGCGTACCCGCATCGCCATCACCACCTCCTCGAGCGCGGTATTGCCCGCCCGCTCGCCGAGGCCATTGATCGTGCATTCGATTTGCCGCGCCCCGGCCTCGACCGCCGCCAGGCTGTTGGCCGTCGCCATGCCGAGATCGTTGTGGCAGTGGGTCGCGAAGACCACTTCCTTGGCGCCCGGCACCTCGGCGATCAGGATGCGGATCAGTTCGGCGCTCTCGCGGGGAGCGGTGTAGCCCACTGTGTCGGGAATGTTGATCGTTGTGGCGCCCGCCCTGATGGCGATCTCGATGGTGCGCTTCAGGAAGTCATGCTCGGTGCGGGTCGCGTCCATCGACGACCACTGCACGTTTTCGCAGAGGTTGCGCGCATGGGTCACCGCCGCGTGGACGCGCTCGGCCATGGCGTTCTGGTCGAGGCTGTGCATCTCGCGGTGCGAGGGCGAGGTGCCGATGAAGGTGTGGATGCGCGGGCGTTTCGCGTGGCGCACCGCCTCCCAGCAGCGGTCGATGTCCTTGAGATTGGCGCGGGCCAGGCCGCAGACCACGGCGTTCTGCGCCACCTCTGCGATGCGGCTGACCGCGTCGAAATCGCCCTCCGAGGCAATGGGAAAGCCGGCCTCGATGATGTCCACACCCATCTCGTCGAGCAGCGCGGCGATCTGGAGCTTTTCGTCGATGGTCATGGTCGCGCCGGGCGACTGCTCGCCGTCGCGCAGCGTGGTGTCGAAGATCAGGACATGGTCCTGAGCGGAATTTGGATCGATCATGCGACTGGGTCCTTGGACTGAGAGGCTTCTGCCGGCGCGTCAGGCTCCCTCTGAGCGCGCGCGCCGGAACCCGGGCACGCTCAGAGGCGCCTAAGCAGAAGCAGTCCCGCCAGCGGACGCAGCGCCGCCGTCGTTCCGAGAACCGCTCGTGTCTGCGCTCTACCAATCATGACCGCGCATTATAGCCGCATCACTAAAGAGTTAAAGGCCGAATTGGCCCGCCCGGGAATCGCGCGCGGCCAGTCGCGCCAGGAGATAGTCGACCTCGGCCCGCCCCTGGGCCGACAGCGCGCTGGCCGGTTTGCGCTGGGCGTCGGAGGCGATCACCCCGCGCTTCATCATCACATACTTGCGGATGGCGAGGCCGACCCCTTGCTGGTGCTCGTAGCGAAGGTAGGGCAGGTGGGCGTCGAAAAGGTCGTGCGCCGCCTCGCGATCACCCGCCGCCGTCAGCCGCACGACGTCGACGAGCATCTCGGGGAAGGCATAGCCGGTCATCGCCCCGTCCGCGCCCCGCGCCATCTCGAAGTCGAGAAAGAGAGCCCCGTTGCCGGTGAGGATCGAGATCGGCCGCATCGACCCGTCGCGCTGGTAGCCGCGCAGGGTCGAGATCTTCTCCAGGCCGGGCCAGTCCTCGTGCTTGAGCATGAAGCAGGAGGGATTCTCCGAGACGATGCGCCGGATGACCGCGGGCGTGATGACGACGGTCAGCGTGAGGGGGTAGTCCTGAAGCACCCAGGGCACGTCCTGGCCGATCGCCTCGATGGCCTGGGCGAAGTAGCCGGCGATCTGGTCGTCCGTGCGGAGGCTGGGGACCGGGGCGATCATCACCGCCGCCGCACCGAGATCCATGGAAGCGCGGGCAAGGCTGCGCATGGCGGCGAAACCCGGCGCCGAGACGCCGACGACGACCGGCATCCTGGCCCGTCGGACCACGCGGCCGACGATCTCGAGCGCCTCCGCGGCGTCGAGCTTGGGCGCCTCACCCATGATGCCGAGGATGGTCAGGCCGTCGACGCCCGCCGTTTCGTAGAAGTCGACCATGCGGTCGATCGAACTCCAGTCCGGCGCACCGCCCGGTTCGAAGGGGGTCGGGGCGATGGCATAGACGCCTCTGGTATCGCTGCCGATCGTCATGCGTTCCTCCTGGTCTCATGCGTGATCCGGGTGGCCCGGCCCATCCGCCCCGCGCCCCTTGGTTCATTAACCTTTCGGCCGCGCACGCAAATCGCGTACATGCGATGTACGCGCGATGTACGTGCATTGTACGTCGAAGAAATCGCCGTTAACCCTTGCGGCGTCAATCCAATCTGAGGGATGGGCATTCTGTGGCGTTCCGGATGCTGCAGTCCGGATCGGGCATCCCGCGGACCGCACGAAGTAGGTCGGCGGCCATGGATTTCCCGCACAAAGAAGCGCCCGGACCGGGTCCGGGCGCTCAGTTGGAACGAGGGACAGTGAGATGAAGCAGGGCAGTTCCATGCCGGCTGCTTCCTTCCAGATATGGGTGCGGGGCGCCGCTTTGACAAAGGCGAGTCCGGAAAATGTGATCGAATGTTACATCTCCCGGGAGCGTTCGGCGGCCGCATAGAGCGCGACCGCCGCCGCGTTCGAGACGTTCAGCGATCCAAAGGCGCCAGCCGCCGGAATCCGTGCCGTCCGGTCGCAGAGCTTGGCCGTCAGCTCCCGCATCCCGGGCCCCTCGGCCCCCAGGACCAGGGCCAGCGGCCTTCCCGCGAAGGACCGCAGCACAGGGCCGATCTCGGCCTCCGCCTCGCCCTCGAGGCCGACGATGCCGTAGCCCATCTCGCGCAGGCTCGCCATGGCTCCGGCGAGATTCGGCACGCGCAGGTAGGGCTGGCGCTCCAGGGCGCCGGACGCGGCCTTGGCCAGCGCCCCGGTTTCCGGTGCCGAGTGCCGCCGCGGCGCCACCACCGCCCGCGCGCCGAACACCTCCGCGGAGCGCAGCACTGCTCCCACGTTGTGCGGATTCTGTTACCCGGTCGAGCAGGAGCACCACCGGCGCCTCCCGCCCCGCTTCCCGCCCTGGGGCGCAGACCTCCGACACCGATCCCCACTCCAGCGTGTCCACCTCCAGAGCAGCGCCCTGGTGCACCGACTGCGGATCGAGCGGCACGTCGAAGCGGCGCGGATCGGCGATTTCCGCCGCCATTCCGGACACGGCGATCGCGACTGCCAGCCGGTCCGCGGCGTTCCGCGTCACCACCAGTCGATGGCGCCTGCGCGCCGGGTTGACGAGGGCGTCGCGGACGGCGTGCAGCCCGAAGAGCCAGACCTTGCCGGACTCCTCTCGGCCTTGCCGCTCTCGCTCGATCGCCCAGGCTGTTTTTCTGGCCACGCTGTCCCCGCCGCCGCTGCCGAGGGCGCATCGCATGCACTCCCATCCAATGCAAGGCTCCCGGACCGCTCTTCGCGACCCGTGGGCGCAGGTCGCGTGTGACGTGTTGACCCGGCGGCATGCAGCGCATATTCACCCCGCACGCTGCGACCTCCGGAGGGGTGGCAGAGCGGTCAAATGCAACGGACTGTAAATCCGTCGGGGAAACCCTACGCTGGTTCGAATCCAGCCCCCTCCACCATGCCTATTGCTATAACTCATTGATCTTTCATGCGATTGCAGCCTTTTTGATAGCCGAGGTTGGCGTGGTCCCATCGAAACTCCCATCTAGCTGACCACGAACGGCTTGCTGAACGTTCCTGAAGGCTGTTCCCCGGCGACCGACACCGCGATGTCGCCGACGCATACCCCGGAAGGGCAACCGGCTCTACCGCTACTACGTCAGCCAGGACGTGCTGAAGCGCGGGCCGGAGGCGTGTCTCGTCGGCCGCGTGCCAGCCGCGGAGATCGAGACGGCGGTCATCGACCAGCTGCGCGGCATCTTCCGGCAGCCGGAGATCATCATTGGCACATGGCGCGCGGCGCGGGCCGAGCAGGACGACTTCACCGAGCACGAGGCGCGGGAGGCGCTCACCGAGCTCGATCCGCTGTGGGACGAGCTGTTCCCGGCCGAGCAGGCGCGGATCGTGCAGCTGCTGATCGAGCGGGTCGATGTGAGGACGCACGGCGTGGAGGTCAGGCTGCGCCCGAACGGGATCGCCGGGCTCGTGCGCGAGGTGGCGGGAAGCAGGAGGGCGGCAGCGTGAACAGGTCGACGGTCTCGGCCGACGACGGGGAGAGGATCACCGTCCACATCCCGATGACGTTCAGAAAGCGCGGCGGGCGGAAGCTGGTTGTGACGCCGGACGGTGCGGCGTGGGCGCCGCGGCCTCGCGTCGACAACGCCATGGTCAAGGCGCTGGCGCAGGCATTCCGGTGGCGGAAGATGCTAGACGAGGGCGTGCATGCGACGCTGGAGGACCTGGCCAGGGCGAAGGGCGTGCATGCGACCTTTGTCAGCCGAATTCTGGGGTTGACGCTTCTGGCGCCTGCGATCGTTGAGGCGATCCTGGACGGGCAACAGCCGGTGGAGCTGGGGCTGGATGATCTGTTGGAGGGGTTTTCGCTGGATTGGGAGGGCAGAGAAGAGGGTTCGCCGTATGACGTTTCTCCGTTGGGCCTGCGTTGGTGGGAAGACAACGCGGTTGGGTCAGGGAATCATACGGCTCCGATGCGCGCGGGACAATCGCCCTGCCCGCAGGGTTTCCGCGTGAGTGGGATGGGCAGCCGTCGCTCCGAGCATTCGCAAGCACTCAATTCGGAACGCAAACACGCAAACCTGCGACTCGCTCTGAAATTTACGAGCGCATTCTATTGCGGCTGGCATGGTTCGCTGCAAACAGGGTGCCCCTGCTACGTCTTTCCGCTGGGGGAGACCGGGCTGGCCTGCCGCGCGTTTTCAACAGGCTGGACCTGATCGTTGATAAGTTGGAGCTTTGAGCATGGGCAATGAAATCTTCGACCTCAAGGGGCGAACGGCCCTTGTCACCGGTTCCTCACGCGGACTCGGTCGAGCGATGGCTGAAGCGCTGGCTGCGGCTGGGGCGCGCGTCGTGCTAAACGGGGTGAACTCCACCCGTCTTGCCGAAGCGGTGGAAGCGATGCGCGCTTCGGGCTACGGTATGATGGAGGCAGCTTTCGATGTCTGTGACGAAGTCGCCGTTCGCGCGGCCTTCGAGCGGTTCGACGCGGACGACGTCGCCATCGACATCCTCGTGAACAACGCCGGAATTCAGTTCCGCATGCCCATGGTGGAACTCGCCACCGCCGACTGGCGCCGCGTTATTGACACCAACCTGACCAGCGCCTTCGTGGTCGGTCGGGAAGCGGCGAAGCGGATGATCGCGCGCGGATCCGGCAAGATCATCAACATCGGCTCGTTGACCAGCGATCTCGCCCGCGCCACTGTCACGCCATATACGGTTGCGAAGGGCGGCATCAAGATGCTGACCAAGGGTATGGCCGCCGAGTGGGCGTCGCACAATATCCAGGCCAACGCCATCGGACCCGGCTACATGCTGACCGACATGAACGAGGCGCTGGTGAACGATCCGGCCTTCGATTCCTGGGTCAAGGGACGCACGCCGGCGCGTCGATGGGGGCGTCCCGACGAGCTGGCGGGGGTGGCGGTGTTTCTCGCCTCCGCCGCGTCGGACTACGTCAATGGCCAGATCATTTACGTTGATGGCGGGATGAGCTCGGTGCTCTGAAAGAGAGGCAGGATGTTTTCGATCGTCGCCTACCGACCGCGCGACCTGCGACTGGAAGACACGCTCGCGCCGGGGGAGCCTGGAGCCGGCGAGGTCGCCGTCCAGTTGCGGGTCGGCGGCATCTGCGGCTCCGACCTGCACTATTTCAACCACGGCGGCTTCGGCACGGTTCGCCTCAAGGAGCCGATGGTTCTCGGCCACGAGGTCGCCGGGACAGTGGCCGCGCTCGGCGTCGGCGTCACCGGCCTCGCTTTGGGCCAGACGGTCGCCGTCAATCCTTCGACGCCCTGCGGCGTGTGTGCCAACTGCCGGCGGGGGCGCGCGAACCTCTGCACCGACATGCGGTTCGACGGCAGCGCCATGCGGTTTCCCCATGTCCAGGGCCTGTTTCGGGAAGCGGTCGTCGTCCCGGCGGCACAGGCAAAACCGGTCGACGGCAGCCCCCATCTCGCTGCGCTCTGCGAACCCCTAGCCGTCTGCTTGCACGCGGTGGCGCGCGCGGGGCCGTTGCTCGGCGCGAGGGTGCTGGTCTCTTGCAGCGGCCCGATCGGTTGCCTGACCGTGCTCGCGGCGCACCTTGCCGGCGCCGCGGAAATCGTCGTTACCGATATCGCCGATTCGCCCCTCGCCATCGCTCGACAACTGGGCGCCACGCGCACCGTCAACGTCGCCACCGCACCGAACGGCCTCGACGGCAGCGTCTTCGATCCTTCGAATGCTCGGGCAACGGCCAGGCTCTCCTCGCCGCACTCAAGCTCATGCGCGCCGGTGGCCGCCTAGTCCTGGTCGGGCTCGGCGGCGAGGTGACGCTCCCAGTCGCCAGCCTAGTGCCGACCGAGGTCGAAATGGTCGGCAGCTTCCGGTTTGACGCCGAATTCGCCATGGCAGTCTACCTGATTTCTCGACAGCGCATCGACCCCTCGCCGCTGATCACGCACACGTTGCCGATGCAAGAGGCCGAGGAGGCATTCCTGCTCGCTTCCGACCGCGGCGTCGCGATGAAGGTCCAGATCGCCCTCCGCGCCTGAGTCGCCGGCTCAGCGCAGGCGGTTGAGCAAGGGCGCGCCCCGTTCGAGTTTATTCACGTTCTCTGCCATCGCCGCTCGACGACGTTCGATTGTGCTCTGAGTCCAGCCCGACATGTGGGGGGTCATGACAACATTCGGCAGTTCATGGAACGGCAAAGCCGACGGCAGCGGAGACGGATTCGCTTCGTCGGGATAGACGTACCAGGTATCAATCACCG
Organism: uncultured Alphaproteobacteria bacterium; assembly: GCA_963796805.1. Classification (GTDB taxonomy): domain Bacteria; phylum Pseudomonadota; class Alphaproteobacteria; order Rhodobacterales; family Rhodobacteraceae; genus Amaricoccus. The sequence continues at coordinate 306,779 of CAWCNG010000004.1, read as the reverse complement.
CGCCGGAGATGCGCCTTTCGCGGAGCACATCATAGAGCGCCTGCTCGTCGACAACCGAGCCACGGCCGACATTCATCAACAGGGCGCTGCGGCGGTAGTGCGGCGAAAACGCTCGCGCCGATCAGGCTGCGGGTTTGCTCGGTCAGGGGCAGCGTGTTCAATAGGATATCCACGCCTGCGGCCATTTCGGCTACGTGGTCCAGCGGCCAGACCTTTGCCAAACCTCCGGCCTCGACAGGGGAGCGGTTTGCCACCTCGACGCGCATTCCGAACGCCGCGGCACGCGCGGCGACCGCCTTGCCGATGTGGCCGAAACCGACGATCCCGAGCGTCTGCGCGCCGAGTTCGGTGCGCAGACCGGTCGGCTTGCCGGCCCAGTAGTGCCAGTCGCCGCGGCGCAGTTGGCCATCCGCTTCGGCGAGCGGCACATGCCGCGCAAGGAGAGCGGACATGACGTATTCGGCAATGGCGGGTTCGTGCCCGTAGACGTTGCAGAGCGCGCATTCCGCGGGAAGCAAGGCGGCGTCCACGGCGTCTGTCCCCGCCCCGGCGACCTGGAAGAGGCGCGCCGAGAGGCGGGGCAGCGCACCCGTCAGCCGGACACCGATGACGACGTCGGCGGCGGCATAGGCCTCGGTCTCGCCGGAGTCGTCCAGTCCGTTCGAGAGGACGGCGATCTCGTGTGGCGTCTCGAGCAGGTTGGCGAAACCTGGCTCGAAGGTCTCCGCATTGCTGCCGTGAAAGACGATTCGCATGGGTTTCTCCGTCAGGATTCGGCGACCGTGTCCGCGGAAATGCCCCATCAATGGGCCTCGCTGCTGCGCGTATGGAGGTCGGGACGATCGAACAGGGCGGACTGCAGTTCGAGCCCCAGCCCCGGCGCCTCGGGCGGATAGACGTAGCCGCCGTCGATGCGCGGCAGATCGGTCACCAGTTCGCGATACCAGCCCTTGTAGAAAGCGCGGACCGATTCCTGGATCAGCGTGTTCGGCTGGCTGAAGCTCATGTGGATCGCGGCGGCGAACCCCACCGGGCCGATGCAGTCGTGCGGCGCGAAGGGGCGGTGATAGGTATCGGCCATCGCGGCGATCTTGCGCCCCTCGGTCAGTCCGCCGGTCCAGCAGAGATCGGCCATCACCACCTGGCAGGCGTCGCGGTCCAGATAGTCCTTGTAGGCGAAGCGCGAGCCCAAGCGTCTCGGAGGCGCAGGTCATCACCGGCGTGGCGCGGGCGAATTCGGCCAGCGCCTGCGGGCTGTACATGCGGATCGGATCCTCGAACCAGAGCGGCTTGAATGCCGCCACCTCGCGGGCGATGGCCATCGCGGCCGGCAGCGCCCACAGCGAATGCATCTCGAGCATGATCTCGATCCGGTCGCCGACCGCCTTGCGGATTTCCTCGAAAGGTTTCAGCCCCGCCTTCATCGCCGTGGCGCTGATGTGCTGGCCGCGGAACTCGGCGGCATGCGGATCGAAGGGCCAGATCTTCATCGCCGTGATGCCGTTCGCCAACAGGTCCTCGGCGAGGGCGGCCGGCTGGTTCATGAAGCCGTCGAGATCCTCGTAAGGCCCGTCGCCGCCGCCCAGGGCCCAGTTCGTCACCGGCTTGATCACGTTGGTGCGGACATAGCGGGTGCCGGCACAGGTGTTGTAGATCCGCATCCGCTCCCAGCAGCGCCCGCCAAGCATCTGCCAGACCGGCTGGCCGCAGAGCTTGCCGAAAAGGTCCCACAGCGCGATGTCGATCGCCGAGGCGGCGCGGTACTCCACTCCGGTCGAGGCCTGCGCCATCGGCAGGTTCAGCATCTCCTTGTGCAGGTGCTCGATCGCCAGGGGATCCTGTCCCAGGAGCCGCACCGCGAGCGTGTTGTGGATGTGCGCCTCCACCGCCTCCGCGCCGTAGAACGTCTCGCCAAGTCCCGTCAGGCCGGAATCGGTCTCGACGTGAACCCAGAGCACGTTGGCGAATTCATCGGTCCTGAAGGTCCGGATCGCGGTGATCTTCAATTTCTCATCCTTTTCGTGGCGGCTTCCTGCTCGCTTTCCAGAATCGGCCGGATGTCGTTGGCCAATTGGCCGAGGTGGGTTTGGAGGGCAGCGCGCACGGCCGCGACGTCGCGGGCCTCCAGCGCGGCGAAGATCGCGTTGTGATCCGCGCGAGCGCGGGCACGGTTCCGCCTTTGTTGTGCCGCGAGGTAGCGAACGCGCCAGAGGCGGGAAAGGAAAGCGCGATGCGTCTCGGCGAGGGACTCGCTGTGCGCGGCATCGGCGATGGCGGCGTGGAACGCCATGTCGACCTCGAAGAGATCGAGCGAGTCTCCTTGCTCGTAGAGATCCGCCATCCGCCTATTGAGGTCGCGGACCTTGATCAGATCGGCTGCCGTCGCACGCGTGCATGCCAGCTCCGCCGACAGCTCCTCGAGCGTCTTGAGGACCAGGAGCTGATCGGCGACTTCCTGAAATGAAGGGTTTGCGACCCGGGGACTTCGCGACGGGCTGAGCACGATCAATCCCTCGGTCGCCAGCATCCGGATCGCCTCGCGCATCGGGGTGCGACTGACGCCGAGCCCCTCGGCGTTGTCGCGTTCCTTGACCTTCGCGCCTGGGGGAAGCGACCCCCGCAAGATGTCTCGCCGAAGCCGGTCGGCAATCTCCGTCGCCAGGTTTGCATCTGCCATCGAAGCGGCTCCGTTGGCGGGGTGGCCGACGCTACGCGCAGTATCTGGTATACCAAAACTGATTGATTGTCGAGCCGGAGTTGGGTAGCCTCTCGGTGGATGGCGAACTGTCCGGCGTGCGCCGAGCACGCGACGATATAATGGCCGGAAGGCCGCACAGGGAGGACATTACGATGAACATCAAGGCCTTGCTCGCCTCGGCGGCAGTTCTGGCGATTGCGTCGATGCCGGCGCTGGCGCAGGAAACGCACCTGCGCATCCAGACGCACTATGGCCCCGAGACGATCTCGGGAAAGAACGCCGCGCAGTTCATCGATGACGTTCAGACCATGTCGAACGGCGAGATCACCATCGAGATGTTCTATTCCTCCTCCGTGGTTGCGTCGGTCGAAACCTTCGACGCGGCCGCGAACGGGATCCTCGACTGCGACATGACCGGCGGCGCCTATCAGACCGGCAAGGATCCGGCGTTCCAGTTCGTCGGCGACATCATGGGCGGCTACGACACGCCGTTCCAGCAGCTCGGCTGGCTCTACACCGGCGGCGGCCTCGAGGTCGCGCAGAAGCTCTACAACAAGTACGGCATGGAATTGATCGGCTGGTGGGTCGTCGGCCAGGAATCGCTGGCGTCGACCAAGCCGCTCGAGGGCGTCGCCGACCTCAAGGAATGGAAGTTCCGCTCGCCTCCTGGGATGGAGACGAAGATCTTCGAGAAGCTTGGCGCCAAGCCGATCGTGATGGACTTCACCGAGGTCTTCACCGCACTCGAGTCCGGCATCATCGACGGCGCCGACGCCTCGATCCTTGCCAACAACCAGGGCATGGGCCTCTACGACATCGCCAAGAACGCCACCTACCCCGGCTTCCACTCGATGCCGTCGGACCATCTCGCCTGCAACAAGGCGGTCTGGGACGCGATGCCCGAGAACCACAAGCGGATCATGCAGGTCGCGATGCAGAAGCTGGGCCTGGAGCAGGCCCTGACCTCGGCCAAGGCCAACGCCGAGGCGGCGACGGCGCTGAAGGCGGCCGGCGTGAACCTGTGGGACTGGTCGCCGGAGGACCGTGCAGCGTTCCGCGAGGCGGCGATCGAGACCTGGCCGGAATTCGCCACCACGCCGGAGGCGAAGGAGCTGGTCGAGAGCCACACGGCCTACCTGAAGGCAATCGGCGTCCTTCCCGAGTGAACCCGGTGCCGCCGTTCACGGCATGAAGCAGCGGGCGGGCCTTTCGGCCCGCCTTTTTCGTTTCGGATGCACCACGGGGGAGCAGGCAATGGAGACGCAGAGCCTCTGGCTGGGATCGCTGCGGCGTCCCACGCAGATCTTGATGGTCGTTCTCGTTGCCGCGCTCTGTCTGGTCTGGGCATGGCTGGCGGTCGGCAGCCTGTTTCTTGGCAGCGACGTCACCATGTCCACGATCCTCAGGCCCGGCGACCACGGCCTGGTCAAGCTGCTGCTCTGGCTGATGCTTGCCGCCACCATCGTGGCCAGCATCTATCTCTCCGACACCCGGGCCGCGATCGAGGTCGCGCCGACCGGCCCCATCGACATGCTGTCGCTGATCCTCAGCCGCCTCGCGATGATCGCGATCGTGGTCATTGTCGGCGTCATGTTCTACGAGGTCGTCGCCCGCTACGCATTCGCCAAGCCGACGCTCTGGGCCAATGAGCTGTCGCTGTGGCTCGCCGGCTTCGTCTTCCTGCTGGCCGGGCTCTACGCGATGCAGCAGCGCAGCCACATCCGCATCTACACCATCTACGACCTGATGCCGCGCTGGGCGCAGAACGCCGCCGATAGCTTCACGGTGCTGCTGATCTGGGTGTTCTTCATCTCGCTGCTCTGGGGCGGCTACAACGAGATCCGCGACAAGCTGCTGCGGATGGAGACCTTCGGCACCGCCTGGGACCCGCCGATCCCCTCGACGGTCAAGGCCGGCATCATCATCATCATCGGGCTGGTCGCCGTCCAGGCGCTGTCGAACCTGATCGCCGACTGGAACAAGGCGGCCGTGCAGCACACCGCCGCCGACGAGATCGACGAACACGAGATCGAGAATCTCAAGAAGGCGCTGGGGGCCGACAACAATGGTTGATATCGGCACCCTCAGCCTGATCCTGCTGATCGCGATGTTCGTGCTGCTGGCGCTCGGCATGCCGCTCGGCTTCGCATCGGCCTTCCTCGCCGTCGCCACCCTGGTGATGAAGTTCGGCCCGGATGTCCTGTTCGGGACCTTCGGGCGCGGGCCGCTGAACGTGCTCGGCCAGGCGATCTACCGGCAGATGACCAACTACGTGCTCATCTCGATACCGATGTTCATCTTCATGGCGGCGCTGCTCGAGCGATCCGGCATCGCGCGGGACATGTACTCGTCGCTGAACCTCTGGCTCAGCCGGACCCGCGGCGGCATCGCGCTCGTCACCTCGATCATGGCGGTGATCATGGCCGCGATGTCGGGGATCATCGGCGGCGAGGTGGTGCTCCTCGGCCTCATCGCGCTGCCGCAGATGCTGCGGCTCGGCTACAACCAGAAGTTCGCCGTCGGGACAATCTGCGCCTCGGGCAGCCTCGGCACCATGATCCCGCCCTCGATCGTGCTGATCTTCTACGGGCTGATCACCGAAACCTCGATCCAGGCGCTTTTCACCGCGGCCTTCCTGCCCGGCCTGATGCTGGCTTCGTTCTACGTCATCTACATCGTGGTCCGAGCCAACCTCTACCCTGACCAAGCCCCGCTCCCGGCGCCGCAGCCGAACGATCCGGCGACGGCCGAGAAGAGCCTCCTGTTCCTCAACTTCGTGACCATCCTCGTGGGCATCGCCTCCGGCGTGCTGCTGTTGCGAAACCTGTTCATGACGGTGACGGGGCAGAACGCCGTCCTCGCGAACGTCGATCCGATCCCGCTCGGCATGGTTTCCGACCTGCCCTGGATCGGCGGCACGTTCGCACTTTCTCTGGTCCTGATCTTCGCTCTGTTCGGGCGCGCCCGGACAGCCGGCGCCTGGCGCATCGGCAAGGGGCTGGTGGCGCCGCTGATCGTGATCGGGGTCGTTCTCGGCTCGATCTACGGAGGCATCACCGGGATCACCGAGGCCGCCGGCATGGGCGTCGTCGCGGTTTTCCTGATCTCGCTGATCCGGCGCGAGATGACCCTCGAGATCATCTGGGACAGCCTGATCCGGACGCTGAAGTCCACGGGCACGATCATCTGGGTGACCATCGGCGCCGCGGCCCTGGCCGCGGCCTATACGCTTGCCGGCGGGCCGACCTACGTCGCCAACGTCATCGTCGGAATGGAGCTTCCGGCGATGGGCATCATTCTCGTGATGATGCTGATCTTCCTCGTCATGGGCATGTTCATGGACTGGGTCGGCATCGTGCTTCTGATCATGCCGGTGTTCCTGCCGATCGTGACGAAGCTCCCAGCGGAAAACATCGGTTGGCTCGGCCACGTCCCACCCGACAAGGTGGCGATCTGGTTCGGGGTGACCTTCTGCATGAACATGCAGGTCAGCTTCCTGTCGCCGCCCTTCGGCCCGGCGGCGTTCTACCTTAAGTCGGTGGCGCCCGAGAGCATCTCTCTGACCGACATCTTCGCCGGCTTCATCCCCTTCATCGGCATCCAGCTTGTGGCGCTGGCAGTACTGCTGATCTGGCCGCCGATCGTGACAGTGTTTCTGTAGGGGGGTGTTCATTAATTGCGGGTTCCCTGATGCGGTAGCGCGCGATCCTCGGGCGCGACGCTCGACGGCGCTGGCAGCCTGGTAAAGTCCTTGGACCTTCCATGATAGCGTCGTGCACGATGCTCTGTCCTACCATCGTCGCGGCGCATTCAGCCACGAGCTCGCCGGTCGGTCGCCGGCTGTGCTGATCATCCGGACGGCGGTCTGCATGGCGGTGCGGCGCACGAGCCGGATGCAGTCCACCAGGGAGCGCAAATCGCGGATGTCGAGGGCGGCCTCGTCGCCGTCGAGACCGACGTCGGCGAGCGCGCGTTTCGCGCTTTCCTCGGCCGCCCGCGTCAGGATCGCCTCGAACTCGGCGTCGGGCATGCGCACGAAACCCTCGGATCGGGGTGGGTTCATCGGGATCCTCCTTCCGCCGCTCACCGACCTTGCAGCCCCAGAAGGACGTGTGGTCTGCCGCGAAGTAGCCGTCAGCGACCCGGAAATATCCCTGCAGCTCGACGGTATCGCCGGCCGTCAGCGGCACCATGGTCTGCAGCCAGATCGCGGTGGCGAGCGAGACGTGGGTGGCGGAGATTTCGCCGAGGGAGCCCCGGATTTCGGTCGTGCCGTTCAACACCAGCCGCCCGCGTATGCGGGCCGTGGCGCTGGCGTTGATCTTGTAGAGCAGCGTCGCGCCGAAAAGGTAGGTGCCGTCGACCGGGGCCACGAAGTAATTGTTGGCAGCGTCGAAGGCCCCCTGGTCATTGTAGTCGGTGTTGTTGAGGCCGATCTTCGTCCAGGTCCCGACGCCGACATAGTTATCGTAGTTGGTGTACGCCTTGAAGCGCGGTAATCGCGGCTGGTCGACGATGCCGTTCGCGTTGTCGACGATCAGCCCGTCGAAGAAGCTCGAGCCGTCGGCCGAAACCGCGAGGCGAAACTTGTCCGACCCGAAGAGCCCGACCAGCGCCTTGGTCACGAAGCCGGTCTGCAGGGTCAGCCCGAGATCGTTGCCGGCGGTCTCCTTGTTCATGGTGTAGAAGAGATCGCCGGTCCCGCCCTCGGCCACGGTCTTCGCAGTCCAGAGCGCGGCGTTGAGCTTCGCGGCGAACGGATTACCGGCGTCAGCCGTGGTGCCGATGCCCAGCAGCGACAGGTTCTGCAGCACTGCCGGGAGCGGCGCGGTCCAGACCGAGCCGTCGAAGACCAGCAGCACGCCCTCATCCTCGACCCAGGCCCGCCAACCGGGCCGCGGCACGAGCCGCATCCAGGCGCCGTCGACCCAGTAGGCGACGCTGGCGTCCCAGCCGTCCCACTCGCCGGTCGCGCCGGAGGCGACGATGTAGCGATCGCCGTCCGCGGGACTTCCCAGCGGTGCTGTGAGGTCGCGGTCGAGCACGGCGAGCTGCACGAGGCCATCAAGCAGCCGCAGCGCCTCGTTGTGGGTGGCGTGCTTCTGCGCCTGGCTCGCGAGCAGGTACGGCAGCAGGAGATGGGTGCTGGTGTCGGGCATGGGGTGCCTTCAGAACTGCAGAGTGACGGGTTTCGGGGCGCCGCGGCCGACCACCGCGGAGAGCTGGTAAATGCGGATGTCCAGCGTGTCGCCGGGGGCGAGCAGCGCGCCCCAGTCCGCGGTCTGCTCGGTCGCGGTGTAGGTGACGCTGGTCGTGGCGGTGCTCAGTGTGCGCAGGACGCTTGCGCCGTCGAAAATCTCCACCTCGTATGCCTCAGCCTCCTCGGCGAAGGGCACCTCCGGGGCTGTCCAACTGTCGGCGGCCAGCGTGCGCGAGCGCCGCGTCCAGCGGATGGTCAGATCGCCGGGGCTGCGCGCCTTGCGCCATGGCTGCTCGACATGGCCGCCCGAGCGGCCGTAGTCCGACGCCCTCGGGCGCGAAGCCCGACGCCCGGTACGACTGGTCGCTGACCAGCCTCTTCCGCTAGCGCTGACACCTCACCTACGACCTGCAAGCGTTTGCCGCCCTGTTCCCAGGACGCGATCCGGAGCAGGGCGGCGGGTGAGCGAGGAACAGGCCTGGGCGGGCTCGGCGGCCTTGGCCGGCCAGTCGAAGAGCATCAGGTCGGCGCGGCACCAGAAGGCGTAGCAGCCGAGGAAGACCAGCGGCATCAGCCATGCGCTCGACGGGGTGCCGGCGGTCCGGGTGGCGAGGACGTCGATGAGGCCGAGGATCGTCGCGAGGATCGCCGGGACCCGGCTCACGAGGACGAGCGTGCGGTAGAAGTTCGGCCAATCGCTCGGCCAGCCGGGCATCGGCCGACAGTGGCGGGCGCTGCCGAACTTGCCGAGGGCGTGCAGCAGGCCGGCGGTCGCCGCGAGTAACGGCTGGCCGAGGCCGAGGAGCGCGAGGCCGAGGATCAGCGCACCGATGCCTGACAGGAAGTCGCCGCGGCGGTTCAGGGCCTCTATCGGCGGGAAACCGTTCGCCCAGGCGCGATGATAGCACTCGCCGCTCCAGAAGAAGATCGCCGTCGCGCCGGTTAGTGCCAGCGCGGTCGGGTCGCCCCCGAGGTAGGCGAGCGTCGCGCCGAGGACGCCGCCGACGCCCATGCCGCCTTCAGGGAGCGCGCCAATCGCGGCCGCGATCCCAGCCGCGAGGCCGAGCGCGTTGCCGGCGTTGTAGTAGCCGCCGGGGCCGACCAGTCGTGCGCCGGCCTGGCGCAGGATGCCGCGCATGGAGGCGCCGGCCGCGGCCATATCGTGCCGGGCGACTAGGGTGGGTTCGATCGACATCCGCTCCATCTCGCTTCATCCCGTCCGCGCCCGAGCCGCCTCGTGGCGCCTTGCTCCTCGGATTAGCATCTCGGCGCCCGGGCCTGGTGTGACGCGGGTCACAGCGGAGTGGGTCACAGCGGAGTCGGGGCGCGGAGGGGCATCGGGAGCATGGCGGAGACCCGGAAGGAAGACGAGGAGGCGCTCAGGGACGTCGTTCCTTTTCCCGCTGCTCGGCCGGCACGAGCGGGACCGCTTCATCGCCGCCGCGGTCCCGGAGCGCCGGCACGTTAATCGTCGCCATGGACGAGCCGCCGACGCTGGTGCGGACCACGTGCAGCAGAAGCCCCACAGCGGCCCGGAGCGGGCCACACAGGCTCGCCGGGTCCAGCCGAGTCCCCTGGCGCGGCCGGGGAGCAAGGCCCCCCAGCGAGTCACACGAGGCCGCTGCCGCTTAAGGCGCGGCAGGGGACCAAGCAGGCCGCGCTGACCGCGATCCTTGAGCGGCCTGAAGGCGCCACCTTCTCCGAGATTTTCGGGGCGACCGGCCTCAGAGAGATCGAGGGACGCGGCAGGGTCTACGCCCTGGCCGGAGCCTTCCTCGCGGCCGGCCCTCAGGATCAGCCGTTCTCAACCGCCGCGGTTTCTCACCGAGCCATGCCGCATCCTACCAGCGCCAGAGCTCGCACCCCCCGGCGCTGATCATCGCCTCCCCGATCGTTCTCGAGTGACGCTATCCAATGCTTGACGTGCACCCCGCCACTGCGCCAGCCGGGCTTGAGCGTCTCATATAGGGCGCGAGCTGATTGCTCGAGCGTCGGCACTTCTGGGGTCACCTGGCGCTTCTCTGCAATCGGGTCGCGGCCTTCCTTGGCCGCCTTGCGTAGATCAGCGGCCTTCTCGCGAGCCTCCGCGAGCGACACCCAGCTCGACCCGCCGAGGCCAATGTCCCGGCGCTTTCCTTGGATCGTGGTCCTGAGAATCCACGATCGCGCTCCCGTCGCGGAAACATGTAAATAGAGCCCCCCGCCGTCGCAGTGCATTCCCGGTTTCTTCTCAGTTGCTACTCGACGCGCCGACAGCTTCGCCATGCTTCGCACCCTCCCATCTTTATTCCCATCGCAAATGATGGGATCGGATGAGACGAGATGCAAGGCTGTGATAACGTCTTGGAGAGTCGAGTATGTCGTAAGGCAGAGGGTTATGAGATGTCGTGAAACCAGATGATCGGCGGATAGGGAGGAAGCCCCCTCCACCAATCACCCTTAGGAAAATCAGTCGCCCTTTTGCGGGCTGGGCGGCTGCTTCCCAGTTACCAGAAGGTATTGGATGAACAGCTCCAGGGCGAAATACTTGCTGAACCGGTTCATGCGCTGCACCGCTACGAGTAAGAGGGCGCCGAACGCCACGGCGGTCATCGTCCCTTGGCCCAGTGTCAGTGCGAGCACGGTCAGGACGAGGAAGGACGCGGCCAAGCCTCGCAGCAGGCCGTAGTTGCCGAGGAAGGTCTCGACGCGCTTGTCCCTGCCCGCCGCCGCGACGACCGAGTGGACCTCGCGCACGATGGCTAGCCGCTCGGTCGTCGAGAGCTGGGACGTGTTTCTCGGCACGTTCGGGTCCCGCGCAAGCGAGGCCATCAGTCTGCCGTGCTGTTCCGCGCTCAGCAGCTTGCCTGCGAGCACCTGCTCCGTGGGGCGGCCGCCGAGAGCCTTCCACCAGGCCCACTCGATGCCGTTCCCAATTCCCTGGACGAGTTGCCCGAGCGCGTAGGCTAGGATCACGAACAAACCGAGCGCCCCGAAGGAGAGGCCCTCGTGGGTAATCAGGACGCGGCCCTCCGGCGTCAGCCAGAGGATGCCAGCCCCAAGAACCGCACCGGGGATGATGATCCCCGCATACTCGTAGAACCCGAAGTCGCGGGTCATGCGGCGACGGGCATCGTCCGAAAGCCGATCCAGAACCGGAAGCGACTAAGCGGCGGGAACTCGAACATCATAGAGGCGTCGCGCCGAGTGGTCAGCACCCTGCGCATCGCCCCGTTCTCCATGGTCACTCCGATCGCGTGGCGCCGGTACTCGTCGACGTTCTGCGACTGGTAGCCCTTCTTCTTGTCAGATGATGACCGCGTTGATCCGCGGGCAGAGGTTCATCACCTCTTGGCAGTAGCCGTTCTCCCGTCCGTGGTGGGAGGCGACGAACAGGTTCACGTCCTGAAGTTCCTGCCGGAACGCGGGGTTCAGGAGGAGCTGGCGCCAGCCGGCCTTTTCCATGTCTCCGGGGAAGATGATCTTGTGCTGACCGCAGCGCACGAAGACGACGAGGCTCAGGTTATTCTCGTCGTCGAAGCCGAAGGGCGGCACCCCGTAGTGGTTGTGGTAGAAGGCGAAGCTGGTGTCGCCGAAGTCGAGGTCCGGCGCCGGCCCGCCCGTGAACCGGCGCTCTGCGGCGTTCACAAGGGCCTCGATGCCGCGGCCCATCCCTTGCCCGCCGCCGTCTTCGGTCTTGAGCCACCGGATCGTCGCCGGAGGGACGCTCGGGTTGCGGAACAGCGCATGGACGGTCACGTTACCAAACAGGTCGGCAACCCTGACACGTGGTCCTCGTCGTAGTTGGTGACGCAGAGCCGGTCGATCTCCGCAATGCCCGCGTTGCGCAGGAATGTCCCTGGACGCCAGCCGGTACCCCCGTTGTGGCCGCTATCGATCAGAACGCGCCGGCCATTGCTGGTGGTAATCAAGGCGCAGGCGCCGTGCTCCACGTCGTATATGTCCAAGAACATCTCGTCTCGCTTGCTCCAGTTGCTGCTCGGACCCCGAATGGCCCGCTGATGGAACATACATGGAACTTCGCGGCGGCGCAAGATCGCCTACCACATGGGGCGATGACTTTTGAGAGAGCAACAGATCTGGGGTGAGTTCGACCGACAGGCTGCCCAGACCAGGCACCTGCCCGCCTCCCCCGGAGACGTGCTCGCCAGTTTCCATCCCTAGCGAACGATCCGAGCTTAGCCCGATGGACGGTCGGGAGGGACCAGCTACTCGGCCGCGTGCTCCTCGGCGGAGAGCCTTACCTCTTCAGCCTGTAGAGCCTCTCGCGCAGCTAGCGCGAGGAATCCAAGTTCGCCCGCTCGCCTCCATCTTGTGTCCCGGCTCCGAGCCTTCTGCTTCCCACTGCGCACGGATGGCCCTGGCTACGGCAGCGTGGCCTCGCGACCGACTATAGGCGAACTTGCTTATTTCGGCCTTCCTCATCCCCGTTGTGTCGTTCAGTGCGGCCGACATCATCTGATAGGCCAAGCTGGACGCCTCCTCCCGGGCTCATTCGGTCTTCGTGGGTCAGGTCATACGCCCACCGGGTTCTGCCCGCTGGCAGCCCATCGTCTGGCAGATCCACGATCCCGCTCGCGCCTGCACACTCGGCGTCCTCGGCCATCTCACCGCCCGGAGGTGGAGCGGAGAACCTAGCGCCGCTCGCGATGGCGGCGAGGCCGGTCAAAGACCGCGGACGAGCTCGGGCAGGGCGCGCATGTCGGCGACAACCGCGTCGGGGCGGAGCGCGGCCACGCGGGCAATGTGCTCCTTGCTCGCCGCATGGCCCCCTCCGGTGAAGGCCACCACCCGCATGCCCGCGGCTTGTGCTGCCTCGATGCCGGCCGGGCTGTCCTCGACCACCAGGCAGGCGGCTGGAGCACAGCCGAGGGCCTGGGCGGCGTGCAGGAAGAGGTCGGGGGCGGGCTTGCCGCGGGTGACCATGGTCGCCGAGAAGGCGCGGCCCTGGAAGCGCGGCCAGAGACCGGTGACCTGTCAGCGAGAGCTCGATCCGCTTCGGGCTGCGAGGATGAGGCGACGCAGAATTCGGCAGGCGAGGGCGTCGAGGGTTTCGGCGATTCCTGGGATCGGCCGGAGCTCCGCGCGGAAGGCGGCGTAGAGCCGGCGGCGCATCGCCGCCAGTGCTTCGTCGGTCAGCGTCAGGCCGAAGTCGCTGGCCAGGATCGCCCGCGTTGAGGCGAGCGAGCGGCCGAGGAAGCGCGCGTCGACTTCGGCCGGCGTCGAGGTCCAGCCCCGCATCGGTCAGCGTCTCGACCAGGAGGCGCGCCGAGATCGGCTCGCTGTCGACAAGCACGCCGTCGCAGTCGAAGATGACGAGCCCGGTTTCCCGGCAGTCGGTCACCCGAGGTAGCGGCGCAGCGTCGTTTCGGTGCCGTCGGACCAGAGCGCGCCGAGCCAGCGGGCGAAGGGTTCGCGGAAGGCCGGCGCGTCGGCCACGCCGCCGTAGATGTCGCGCATGGCGAGCCAGGCGGCGGGGTCGAGGCGGGCGGCTTCGGCCTGGGCTGCTAGCCGCTCCCAGTTCGGGTCGTTGGGCTCGATGACGGTTCCGCTGTCGGTGCGGCCGCCGCAGTAGCGCGCCCAGAGCGCCGACACCAGGGCGAGGCCCTCTACGGGCAGGCCGCGTTCGAGGCGATCGGCGATGGAGGGGATGATGAACTTGGGCTGGCGGTTCGATCCGTCGAAGCAGAGCCGGCGCATGGTGTCGCCGATCTTGGGGTTGAGGCAGCGCTCCTCGACCTTGCGGTAATAGCCGTCGATGTCGGTGTTCGGCACCGGCGGGACGATCGGGATGATCTCGTCGCGCTCGACCTTCTGCAGGAAGCCGCGGACGAGCGGGTTCTCCATGCCTTCGTGGACGAAGTGGATGTCCATGAGGCCGGCGGGATAGGCAATGATTGCGTGCCCGCCGTTCAGGATGCGGATCTTCATCATCTCGTAGGGGGTGACGTCGGACACGAATTCGGCGCCGGCTTCCTCGAAGGCGGGACGGCCGGCGGGGAACTCGTCCTCGACGACCCACTGGATGAAGTCCTCGCAGAACACCGGCCAGGCATCGTCAATGCCGAAGTCCTCGCGGGTCATCCTGCGCTCGCGGTCGGATGTGGCGGGGGCGATGCGGTCCACCATGGCATTGGGGAAGGCGACGGTATCGCGCACCCATGCGGCGAAGCCCGCATCCTGGGCGGCGGCGAGGCCGGCGACGGCGTCGCGGCAGACCTTGCCGTTGTGCGGGACGTTGTCGCAGGACATGACGGTGAAGGGTTTCGTGCCCGCTTCGCGCCGCGCCTTCAGTCCGGCGAGGATCAGGCCGAAGACGGTCTTGGGGTCGTCGGGGTTGCGGGCGTCCGCGACGATGGCCGCGTTCTCCGGGTCGAACTTGCCGAGGGCGGGGTTCACGAAATAGCCGCCCTCGGTCACGGTCAGCGAGACGATGCGGATCTTCGGATCGGCGAGTGCTGCGGTGATCGCCTTGCCGTCCATAGGCGGCAGGAAGCCGGTCATCACGCCGGTGACGCGGGCGGCGGAGGTGGCGGCGGACTGCTCGACGACGGTGGAGAGCAGGTCCTGGCCCTCGAGCGCGTCGCGCATCTTGACGTCGTAAGCGGTGACGCCGGCGCCGACGATGGCCCAGTCGCGGTCGCGTCCGGCGTTCATCAGCCGGTCGAGATAGACCTGCAGGTGGGCGCGGTGGAAGTTGCCAATGCCGAAGTGGAGGATGCCGGGCGAGAGTTCCGCGCGGGCGTAGGTCGGGCGCGCCACCTTCGCCGGGAGGTCGGGCAACGTCTTAAGCGACAGGGTAACGGCCATCGCCGGACCTCCTCAATTGAATCAGATCGCGAGCCCGTCGGCGTCGAAGCGGTGGATGCGCTCGGGATTGGGCGTCAGCCAGATGGTGTCGCCGTGGCGGACCGGCACGTCGCCGCTCGCCCGCACGTTGATGGTGCCGACGCCCTCGGTGGCGACATGCATGAAGGTATCGGCGCCGAGGTGCTCGGCCACACCGACGGTGCCTTTCCAGCCGCCCTCGGCCGGCTCGGTCGAGACCGAGATGTGCTCGGGCCGGATGCCGATGGTCTTGGCGCCATGCTTGGCCGCCTCGGCGCCCTCGACGAAGTTCATGGTCGGACTGCCGATGAAGCCGGCGACGAACTTGTTCTTCGGGCTGCGGTAGAGATCGAGGGGCGAGCCCACCTGCTCGACGTTGCCGGCGTTCAGGACGACGATCTTGTCGGCCATGGTCATGGCCTCGACCTGGTCGTGGGTGACGTAGATCATCGTCTTGCCGAGCGACTGGTGCAGCTCGGAGATCTCGAGCCGCATGGTGCCGCGCAGCGCAGCGTCGAGATTGGAGAGCGGCTCGTCGAAGAGGAAGGCCGAGGGCTGCCGAACGATGGCGCGGCCGATGGCGACGCGCTGGCGCTGGCCGCCCGAGAGCTGGCCGGGGCGGCGGTCGAGGTAGTTGGTCAGGTTGAGGATGCGCGCGGCGTTCGCCACCTTCTTGTCGATCGAGGCCTGGTCCTCTCCGGCCATCTTCAGCGGGAAGGCGATGTTCTTGCCGACCGTCATGTGCGGGTAGAGCGCATAGGACTGGAAGACCATGGCAAGCTTGCGCTTGGCCGGGCTTTCGTCGGTGACGTCGCGGCCGTCGATGATGATCTTGCCGGAGGTGGTGTCCTCGAGCCCGGCGATCAGGCGCAACAGCGTGGACTTGCCGCAGCCCGAGGGACCGACGAAGACCACGAACTCGCCGTCCTCGATGTCGAGGTCGAGGTTCGGAATGATGTTGGTCGCGCCGAAGGCCTTGTGAACGTTGCGGAGCTGGAAGGTGCCCATGAATGTTTCCTCCGGGGGTTTCTTATTTCACGGCGCCGAAGGTCAGGCCGCGGACGAGTTGTTTCTGGCTGAACCAGCCCATGATCAGGATCGGGGCGATCGCCATCACCGACGCCGCCGACAGCTTGGCCCAGAACAGGCCCTGTGGCGAGGAGAAGCTGGCGATGAAGGCGGTGAGCGGAGCGGCGTTCGTCGTTGTAAGGAGGATCGTCCAGAACGACTCGTTCCAGGCCAGGATGATGTTGAGCAGCAGTGTAGAGGCGATGCCCGGGATGGCCATCGGCGTGAGCACGTTCCAGATCTCGCCCCAGAGGTTGGCGCCGTCCATGCGGGCGGCCTCGAGGATTTCGCCCGGGATCTCGCGGAAGTAGGTGTAGAGCATCCAGATGATGATCGGCAAATTGATCAGCATCAGCACGACGGTGATGCCGATATGGGTGTCGAGCAGCCCCAGCCAGATGAAGATCAGGTAGATCGGCACCAGAACCGCGGCGGCCGGCATCATCTTGGTCGAGAGCATCCACATCAGCACGTCCTTGGTGCGCTTGGTCGGCGAGAACGCCATGGCCCAGGCCGAAGGGATGCCGACGATCAGTCCCAGGACGGTCGAACCCACGGCGAGGATCACCGAGTTCATGAACGGCCTGATGTAGTTGCTCTGGTTCTGGACCTCCCGGTAGCTCTCCAGCGTGAACGAGGGCAGGAGGGTGAAGCCGCTGATCGCCTCCTGCTCGGTGCGGAGCGAGGTGATGATCGTGTAGAGGATCGGGAAGAAGATCAGCAGTGCCACGATCCAGGCGGCGATGGTGAACTTGACCTTGGTGCGGGTCGGGACGGCGCGGGCCATTGCTTCCTCTCCTCAGTCCAGGTTCTTGCCAATGGCGCGCATCAGGAAGATCGCGACGATGTTGGCGAGGATGACGGCGACGATACCCCCGGCGGCTGCGCCGCCGACGTCGTTCGAGAGCCTTGCGGCGCGGTAGATCAGGAACGGCAGGTTGGTCGAGGCGTAGCCCGGGCCGCCGTTGGTGGTGACGAGGATCTCGGCGTAGACGGCCAGCAGGAAGATCGTCTGGATCAGGATGACGATGGTGATCGCGCGGGCCATGTGGGGCAGCGTCAGGTACCAGAACCGGGAGACAAAGCCGGCGCCGTCCATCTCCGCCGCCTCCTTCTGCTCGCTGTCGAGGGACTGCAGCGAGGTCAGCAGGATGAGGGTGGCGAAGGGAAGCCACTGCCACGCGACGATGATGATGATCGACAACAGCGGGTAGGAGGCGAACCAGTCGATCGGCGAGGCGCCGAAGAATCGCGCGATGTCGGCAAAGACTCCGTATTCCGGGTGCAGGATCATGTTCTTCCAGACCAGCGCCGCCACGGGCGGCATCACGAAGAACGGCGAGATCACCAGGATGCGCACGTAGCCCTGGCCGTAGATCGGCTGGTCGATCAGCATCGAGATCATGATGCCGCCGACGACCGTGATCGCCAGCACGCCGACGACGATCCAGAGCGTGTTGCCGATTGCCTGCCAGAAGGCCGGGTCGGAAAGGAAGTAGTGGTAGTTGTCGAACCCGGCCCAGCCACCGGCGGCGGGGTTCAGCAGGTTGTAGTAGCGGAATGAGAAGTACACCGTCAGCGACAGCGGCACGATCATCCAGAGCAGCAGCAGGACGATCGATGGCATCCGCATCCAGCGGGCGATGGTCTGGGTCTGTCGGGTGGCCATGATGTCCCCCTGGCGGTCCGCCGGTCAGCGATGGTCGGGAAAAGGGCCGCCCGGATCCGGGGTCCGGGGCCGGGCGGCTCAGGCGCTGGGAGGAGCGCTCAGTATCCGGCGCGACGCATTTCGCGCTCGGTGGCCGACTGTGCCTGCGACAGCGCGTCGTCGACCGAGGACTGGCCGGCGACGACCGCGGCGAACAGCTGGCCGACGGTGCCGCCGATCGACTGGAACTCCGGGATCGCCACGAACTGCCCGCCGGTGTAGGGCACGGGCTGGACCGTCGGCTTGGTGATGTCGGCCGTGTCCATCGCCAACTTGGTCTCGTCGGCGAAGGGGGCGGCGCCGAGGTAGTTCTGGTCCTCGTAGAGCGAGGTGCGGGTGCCCGGAGGCGCGTTGACCCACCCGTCCTTGGCGGCGATGAGGTCGATGTATCCCTTCGAGGTCGCCCATTCGATGAAGGTCTTGGCGGCGTCGGCGTTTTTCGACGAGGCCGGGACCGCCAGGTTCCACGACCACAGCCAGTTGCCGTGGTTATCGACGCCGTCCTTGTGCGGGTAGATGGTGTAGCCGACGTTGTCGGAGACGGTCGACTGCTTCGGGTCCGACACGAGCTGCCCGGCCGAGGTGGCGTCGATCCAGATGCCGCACTTACCCTGCTGGAAGAGGGTCAGGTTCTCGTTGAACCCGTTGGAAGAGGCGCCCTGCGGGCCGGCGTCCTTCATCAGGTCGGCGTAGAAAGTCAGCGCTTCCTTCCACTGCGGGCTGTCGAACTGCGGCTTCCACTCCATGTCGAACCAGCTGGCGCCGAACGAGTTGGCCATCGAACCGATCAGGGCCATGTTCTCGCCCCAGCCGGCCTTGCCGCGCAGGCAGATGCCGTTGACGTCATTGTCGCGGTCGGTGATCTTGCGCGCCGCCTCGCCGATGAACTCCCAGGTCGGGTCGTCTGGCATTGTCAGCCCGGCCTTCTCGAAGAGGTCGGTTCGGTACATCGTGAAGGCCAACTCGCCATAGAACGGCGCGCCGTAGAGCTTGTCGTCGACGGTCAGCCCGCCGCGGATCGCCGGGAGGATGTCATCGACGCCGTAGTCGGCGGAGAACTCGAGAGGCACCAGCCAGTTCTGCTTACCCCAGATCGGCACCTCGTAGTTGCCGATGGTGATGATGTCGTACTGGCCGCCGCCGGTGGCGATGTCGGTGGTAACCCGCTCGCGGAGGATGTTCTCCTCAAGGGTCACCCAGTTCACGTTGATGTCGGGATGCGCCTTGTTGAACTCGTCGGTCAGGCCCTGCATCTGGATCATCTGGACGTTGTTCACCGTGGCGATGGTGATGTCGGCCGCATTCGCCGCAGCGGCGAAGGCAAGGGCGGACGCCGCCCCCATGAGAAGGGAGATATGTCGCATATTTCCTCCGTTGGCGCCCAAAACGGGCAAATGTCGTTTCTTGGAGCAATTGATCGCATGCCATTCACGATTCGTCAAGCCCGGATGGGCATCGGCCCGCGTCGCGGGCAAAACGGCGGATTTTTCAATCCTGATTGTTTTACTAGGTACCTGAGTTGTACGTAGGATGTGCATGGGTTGTACGTGCCTGTGCTTCCGGTCTTTCGGGCCCGCCGGCCTCGTAGGTTCGCGGTCCGTTCGGCCATCCCGCGGCGAGCGCCCCCGCCCTCCACGGGCCGCAATCCTCGCGTCGGCAATCCTCGCGTCGGCAGGCGGCGACCGTGCCGCCTCCGGTCAACTGTCCACGAGCAGGGCCTCTGCAGTCGCCTCGTCGGTGATCAGCCCGTTCACCAGTCGGCCGCGCAGCGCCGCGGCGATCGCCGGCAGCTTGCGGCGCCCCTTGGCGAGGGCGATCACGGTGGCCCAGTCGCGGTTCGGGATCGGGGCGCTCGCGGTTCGGTCGGCGGCGCCGCCACGGAGCAGCCGGCCTTCGGCGTCGAAGATCCAGCCGACGATCTCCCCCACCGCCCCCTGGTCGCGCGCCGCCGCGATCTCCCCGGCCGTCAGGAAGTGGTCGAGGAAGAGCGGTGCCGACTCGTCCATCTCGCCGATACCCACGAACGCCACGTCGGCGCTCGCGGCGAGTTGCAGCGTCGACTTGATAAGCCCTTGCGAACGCATCATTTCCCGCTCTTCCGGGGAGCTTACGAACACCGGAAGCGGCATCGGGTAGTGCCGCGCCTCCACCGCCTCGGCCATCGAGTAGATGACGTTGTAGTAGGCCGCGGACCCGTCCGGACCGATGTTGCCGGTCAGCGAAACGATGCGATGCTGCGGGCAGCTCACCGGCGGCAGGTGGTCGATCGCGGCCTTGAGCGTCCGCCCGGTCCCGATCGCCATCACGATCGGCGTCTCGCTGCGCAGCCAGCGCGCTATTTCGGCAGCGCCGGCCTCGCCGATGCCGACCGTGCCGCCGTCGCGACCGGGATCGTTCGGCACCACCTCGACCCGCCTGAGCCCGAACCTGTGTTCGAGGGTGCTGGCGAGCTCGAGGCATCGAGCGATCGGGTGCTCGAGCCACACCCGGATGAGTTTCTCGCTGACCGCGAGCGAGACCAGCCGCTGCGCCGCCTGCCGCGAGATCCCCATGGCCCCCGCGATCTCGTCCTGGGTCCGGCCGGCAACATAGTAGAGCCAACCGGCCCGCGCCGCATCGTCCAGCCGCCCCGTCGAAGCCTTCGACCGCGCCATAGCCTCCTCGCGCTGCGCTTTTGCCCGCATGATAGGCAAATGCGCGGAGCTGGCAACGTGGCATTCCAGTAGCCGCGCCCGTTTTGCCGAGTTGCGCGCGGCCAAAGTCTTGATACTCTCGCCAGAGTCGCTGCGAGGTTCCAGCAAACAAGAGGTTGTTCACCCGACCGTAGCGGGGTGCTGCAATCGAAAACCAACAGACCAACCAAGGGGAGGATCACTGCAATGATGAAGCTTTTGGCGGGCGCCGCGGCGCTCGGCTTAGTCGCGAGTGCGGGGGCGGCCTGGGCCGCCGGCGAGTTTGACGGGGTTACCATCAACGTCATGACCCAGACCGGTGCAATCCAGGAGCCGCTGCAGCGGCGCGCACCGGAATTCGAGGCGGCCACCGGCGCCAAGGTCAACGTGATCGCCGTGCCTTTCTCGGATCTCTACCAGAAGGTGCTGACCGACTGGGCGAGCGGCACCAACTCGGTCGACGCCGCGGTCTTTGCGCCGCAGTGGATGGTCGACTATATCGCCGGCGGCTACCTTGAGGACCTGACCCCGCGGGTCGACGCCGATCCGGCCATCGACCAGGACGACGTGGGCGCCTTCTTCCGCGACTTCTCCGAGAAGTATGACGGCAAGGTCTACATGGTCACCCTCGATGGCGACTTCCACATGATGTACTACCGGAAGGACGTGCTCGACGCTGCGGGCCTGAAGGTCCCGACCACCTGGGACGAGTACCTGGAGGTTGCCAAGGCCGTCCACGGTCAGGACATGAACGGCGACGGCACGCCCGACTTCGGCTCCTGCATCGGCAAGAAGCGCAACGCCCAGAGCTACTGGTTCGTGATGGACGTGGTGGGGTCGCTGACCCAGTCCAAGGGCACCAGCCAGGGCACCTTCTTCAACACCGCCGACATGACGCCGCTTGTCGACAACGAGGCCTTCCGCAAGGCGCTCGCCTTCCTCTCGGAGTCGACCCAGTATGGGCCGCCGGACGAGCTCAACCTCGATGTTTCCGACACCCGCCCGCTCTTCGCCTCCGGACGTTGCGCGCTCAACCTCGACTGGGGCGACGTCGGCACCATCGCGATCGACCCGAACCAGTCCAAGGTGATGGGCAAGTGGGGTGCCGCGGTCATGCCGGGTTCGTCGGAAGTGCTCGACTGGGATAGTGGCAAGCTCGTGGCCTGCGACGCCGACACCTGCCCCTACGCAGTCGACGGCGTCAATCACGCCCCGTTCGCCGCCTTCGGCGGCTGGGGTGGCGGCATCAACGCGGCGGCGGATCCGAAGGTGAAGGACGCGGCCTACGCCTACTTCTCCTACATGACCCAGCCCGCGCAGTCGAACTCCGACGTCACGATAGGCGGCACCGGCTTCAACCCCTACCGGACCTCGCAGCTCGGCTATTCCGACCTCTGGAAGAACGCCGGGATGTCCGAGGATGAAGCCGCGATCTACCTCGGCGCCATCAACGACAGCATGTCGAGCCCGAACATGATCCTCGACCTGCGCATCCCGCAGAACCAGAAGTACCAGCAGGTCGTGCTCGACGAAGCGATCTCGCGCTATCTCGCGGGCGAGATCGACGCCGAGGCGACGGTCAAGGCTGTCTCCGACGGCTGGAACGAGCTCAACCAGGAAATCGGCGTCGACGAGCAGATGGCCATCTATAAGGCAACGATCGGCGCCAACTAGGCCCCGGTCCGGCCCGGCGCGGCCACCGCGCCGGGCTCCGCACCCATGACCACGACAGACTTCCCGCCCGAGACCGCGCTCACCTGGGGCGAGCGTATCGACCGCCAGTCCGGCCGCCTGATGGTGCTGCCGGCCGTCGTCGTGATCCTCTGCTTCGCGGTCTTTCCGCTGATTATCTCGGCCTATCTCGCGCTCTCGCGCTTTGCGCTGGCTCCCGGCGGCTTCACGCTCAAGTTCGTGGGCTTTTTCAACTTCAAGAAGCTTCTTGTCGGCTCGCAGCAGTACCACCTGCTCGGCACCTGGGGCACTCTCGGCGCGCTTCACTGGCTCATTCTGGCGCTGGCCGCCGCCGTGATCCTGGCCCTCTGGGTCCGCTATTTCCGGAGTGGCCGCGCCACCATCCTAGGCACCGTCGGCCGCCTCGTCACTGTCTCGGTCGCTTCCGGCCTCCTGCTTGTCACAGTCGCGACCTTTGCCCCGGGCGGCGTGCCGGGTACCGTCGTCAACACGCTGGTCTACGTGGTGATCGGCGTCACGGCGCAGTTCCTGCTCGGCCTCGGCCTGGCGCTCCTCTGCGCCCAGCCCATTCGCGCGCGCAATGTCTTCCGCGTGCTGTTTTTCGTTCCGCTGATGGTGACGCCGGTCGGCATCGCCTACACATTCCGCATGCTCGCCGACATGCAAAAGGGGCCCTTCGCGCCGCTGCTCCGCTTCTTTGGTGTCGGCGAATGGTCATGGGCCACCGAGGCCTGGTCGGCGCGGATGATGGTGATGATAGGCGACACTTGGCAGTGGACGCCGTTCATGTTCATCGTGCTGCTCGCCGCCATCGAGAACCAGCCGCGCGACCAGGTCGAGGCGGCGCGGCTCGACGGGGCGAGCGGCCTGCAGATCTTTCGCGACATCACCTGGCCTGCCATCGCGCCGGTTGCAGCCACCGTGGTCCTAATCCGCCTCATCGAGGCCTTCAAGATCATCGACCTGCCCAACGTGCTGACCGGCGGGGGTCCCGGGCTCGCTACCGAGTCGATGACGCTGCACGCCTTCATTTCCTGGCGGACGCAGGATCTCGGCGCCTCGGCCGCCGTCGGCTATATGTTGCTCTTCGTCTCGACCGTGGTCTGCGTCTCCTTCTTCAATTTCGTCGTGCGTCCGGCGCGGAGGTTCGAGGCATGAGCGCTCCCACCGACCCGAGCAAGCGCCCGATCTTCAGCCGCCTCTTCGAGCCCGCCTCCATCGAGGAACAGGCACCGGTTGCGAAGGTCCTGACCTATGCGCTGCTGTTTCTCTGGGCCTTGGTGGTGCTGATCCCGCTCTACTGGGTGCTCATCACCTCGTTCAAGGGGCCGGGGGAAGTCGACAACGGGCCATTCTATATTCCTTTCGTCGACTTCAGGCCGTCGCTCGACGCCTGGCGCTTCATGCTGCTCGAGAACAATACGCTGGGGCCGTACCTAAACTCCGTGGTGGTGGCGCTCGGCAGCACGTTTCTCGCAGTGCTGATCGGCTCGCTTGCCGCTTACGCGCTGGTCAAAATCCGCTTTCGAGTGAAGCTCGCCACGGTGGCGATCTTCCTCACGCTCCTCGTCTGCGTCATCGTCGCGGTGATCGCTTTCGGCGCGCCGTGGCAACTCGCCATCGCCGTGGCGATCGCGCTCTTCGTGCTCGCGCTCGCGACGCCGGCGCGGCGGTCCGGGCTCGCAGTCGGCAACAGCGACATCGAGTTCTGGATCATCTCCAACCGGATCATGCCGCCCATCGTCGCGGTGCTGCCGATCTACGTGATGTTCCAGCAGATGCATCTGCTCGACACCCGCACGGCGCTCATCGCCACGTACACCGCGATCAACCTGCCTATCGTGGTCTGGCTGACGCGCGACTTCTTCGCCGGCATCCCCATCGACCTCGAAGAGAGCGCCGAGCTCGACGGCGCCTCGAAGTTCCGCGTCTTCTTCACCATCGCGCTGCCGCTGGTGCGGTCGGGCCTGGTCGCAACCTTCCTGCTGGTGCTGATCCTTGCCTGGAACGAATACCTTCTGGCGCTCTTCCTCTCCAACGCCAATGCGCAGACGATGCCGGTCCTGGTCTCGGCGCAGAACACCACGCGCGGGCCGCAATGGTGGAACATGTCGGTGCTGATCGTGGTGATGATCGCGCCGGTCGTGGTCATCGCCAGCGTCCTGCAGAAGCATATCGCGCGCGGGCTGCTGGTCGGCGCGGTGAAAGGCTGAACCAATGAAGGTCACGCTTTCGGATATCCGCAAGTCGTTCGGCGCCGTCGAGGTGGTGAAGGGTCTCGACCTCGACATCCCCGATGGCGAGTTCCTGGTGCTACTCGGACCCTCCGGTTGCGGCAAGACCACGGCGCTCCGCATGGTGGCCGGGCTCGAGTCGGTGACCTCGGGGCGCATCCTGATTGGCGAGCGCGACGTCACCCGCGTGCTGCCGAAATACCGCGACGTGGCGATGGTCTTCCAGTCCTACGCGCTCTATCCGCACATGACGATCGCCGAGAACATCGGCTATCCGCTCAAGCTGCGCGGCGTGCCCAGGGCCGAGCTGGCGGGTCAGATCCGCACTGCTGCCGAGAAGGTTCACCTCGAGGACTATCTCGAGCGCTACCCGCGCCAGCTGTCCGGCGGGCAGCGGCAGCGAGTGGCGCTGGCGCGTGCCATCGTGCGGCGGCCCAGCGTCTTTCTCATGGACGAACCGTTGTCGAACCTCGATGCCAAGCTGCGCTCGTTCATGCGCGCCGAGCTCAAGCGGCTCCAGGAGGATCTCGGCACCACCACCATCTATGTCACGCACGACCAGATCGAGGCGATGACGCTCGCCCACCGGGTGGCGGTGATGAACAAGGGCGTGGTTCAGCAGATCGCCACGCCCCGCGAGATCTACGACAACCCCGCCAACCTCTTCGTTGCAGGCTTCATCGGATCGCCGCCGATGAACGTGCTGCCGGGCGCAGTCGAGAGCGGCGTCATCGTGCTGCCGCATGGCCGCATCGACGTCGAGGGCTACGAGCCGCGGAACACCGCCGTCTTCGGCTTCCGGCCCGAGGATGCCCAAATCGTCGACCCGGAAAAGGCCGATCTCAGGGCTACGATCTATGCCTGTGAGCTCACCGGGAACGAGACCGTGGTGACCTGCCAGGTCGGCAAGGAGCAGGTGGTGGTGAAGACCGACAAGAACTTCGACCTTCCGGTCGATACCACCGTCGGCCTGTCGATCGACCGCAGCAAGCTCCGGCTCTTCGACGCCGAGACCGGTCTCGGCCTGTTCGGGGCCGGCGGACGCGCCCCGCGCCTCGGCTAGTGCTTTCCGGGGCCGGTTATGCCGGGGCCTTGGCCTCGGCGGGCTCCTGCGCCATCACGCTGGCGGCGCGGCGGCGGCGGTAGCGGTCGAACTGCTGGTCGGCGAGCACGCCGATCAAAATGACCGATCCCATCACCGCGAAGTTGAGCGAGCTCGGGATGCCGAGCAGGTTGACGAGATTCTGCAGCACCTGCAGCAGTACCGCCCCGAGCACGACGCCGATGATCGAGCCCTCGCCGCCCCGCAGGGAGAAGCCGCCGAGGACGGCGGCGGCGATGGCGTAGAGCTCGTAGAAATTGCCGTGGGAGGAGGGGGAGATCGACTTGGTGTACATCGCGAAGAAGATCGCGGCGAGTGCGGTGAGGACGCCGCAGATCACGTAGGCGGCGACGATGACCTTGCCGGTTGGGACGCCGGCGTAGCGGGCGGCTTCCTCGTTCTTGCCGACGGCGTAGAGATATCGACCGAAGACCGAGCGGTGGAGGACCACCCACATGACGGCGGCGACGAGGAGCATGGCGACGAGCGAGTGCGGCACGCCGTAGGTGCGGCCGATGGTCAGCCATTCGAGCGAGGGGAAGCTCTGGCCGAAGGCGAAGCCCATGGTGCCGTCGGCGGTGTAGAAGCGGGCGATGCCGCGGTAGATGAGGAGGCCGCAGAGCGTGACGATGAAGGGCTGCATGTTGAGGCGGGTGATGAGCAGGCCGTGAACGATGCCGATAAGGCAGCCCAGGGCGAGCATCAGCAGGATGCCGAGGGGCCAGGGGACGCCGTAGTTGGCGATGAGGTCGACGAAGAGCACGCCGATCAGGGCGATCACCGAGCCGACCGAAAGCTCGATGCCGCCGGTGATGATGACGAAGCCCTGGCCGATGGCGAAGAGGCCGAAGAGACCGACGAGGTTCGCGGTGTTGGCGAGGTTGATCGGCGAGATGAAGCGCGGGTTGATGAAGGCCACCACCGCACCGACCACGAGGATCAGCACCAGGAGGCCCAGGTCCTTCTTGTTCATCGTCACTCCCCGCCGACGGCAAGCTGGAGCACACGGTGCTCCGAGAATTCATCGCGCTCCAGCATGCCGCTTATCGCGCCTTCGTGCATCACCGCGATCCGGTCGCTGACGCCGATCACTTCTTCCATGTCGCTGGAGATCATCAGCACCGCGACGCCATTGTCGGCCAGCGCGCGCATCATCTCATAGATCTCGCGCTTGGCGCCGACGTCGATACCGCGGGTCGGCTCGTCGAAGATAATGGCGCGCGGGTGCATCGCAAGCCATTTGGCGAGCACGACCTTTTGCTGGTTGCCGCCGGAGAGGGCGCCCGCGAGGGTGCCGATGCCCGGGGCGCGGATGCCGAGGCGGCGGCGCTCGGTCTCGGCGAGGCTGGTCTCGGCGGGGCGGCTGACGATGCCGAGGGGGGAGAGGTCGGAGAGCTGGGGCAGCGAGATGTTCTCGCCGATGGCCATGTCGAGGATGACGCCGCTGGCCTTGCGGTCCTCGGGGACGAGGTAGATGCCCTGGGCGATGGCGTCGCGCGGCGAGGTGATGACGAGGGGCTGGCCGTCGAGGCGGACGGCTCCACCCTTGAGCGGTTCGATGCCGAAGAGGGCGCGGGCGAGCTCGGTGCGGCCGGCGCCGATCAGGCCGGCGAGGCCAAGGATCTCGCCGCGATGCAGCGTCAGGTCGACGGCGCGGTCGGGGTAGGTGGCGGTGCGGGCGCCGAGGATTTCCAGCAAGGGGCCGCCGGGGGCGACCTTGGGGGGGACATAGATCGACTTGAGGTCGCGGCCGATCATCAGACGGATCATCGCTGCGGGGGAGATTTCGGCCTTGGGTAGGCGGCCGACGAGCTTGCCGTCGCGCAGGACTACGACGCGGTCGGCGCAGGCGGTGACCTCGGCGAGGCGGTGCGAGATGAAGATTACGCTGACGCCGGAGGCGCGGAGATCTGCGATGACTTTCAGGAGTTGGTCGGTCTCGGTGAGGGTCAGCGACGAGGTGGGCTCGTCCATGATGACGAGGCGGCTGTCGAGCGAGAGCGCCTTGGCGATCTCGACGAGCTGGCGCTGGGCGAGCGAGAGGCCGATCACCGGGGTGTCGGGGGCGAAGTCGACGCCGAGGCGGGCAAAGATCGGACGGACGGCGTCGCGGAGCCTGGGGCGGTCGACGAGGCGGAGCGGACCGCCGCGCAGGGGCTCGCGGCCGATGAAGACGTTGGCGGCGGCGTCGAGATTGTCGAAGAGGTTTAGCTCCTGGTGCACGAAGCCGATGCCAGCGGCGATGGCGCCAGGGACTGTCATCGCGGCATGGGCTACGCCGTCGACACGGATCGAGCCAGCGCTCGGGGCGATCACGCCACCGAGGATCTTCATCAGCGTCGACTTGCCGGCGCCGTTCTCGCCGACGAGGCCGATCACTTCGCCCGGCCGCACGCTGAGGCTGACATCGTCAAGGGCGACAACGCCCGGATAGGTCTTGGAGACCCCGATCAGTTCGAGAAACAGCTCTGACATGCGCTCACCAGAACGGCCCCGCACGAAGGCGGGGCCGTGTTGGACTGGAGGTCGGGATCAGCCGGCGGCCGACGCGATCTTCGCCTTGAGATCGGTCTCGAACTCGTCGACGTTGGCCTTGTTGATGACCTTTGTCGGCACGATGATCAGCTTGTCGTCAGGGATCTGCGACTTGTCGCCCCCGAGGTAGGCCGCCATCAGCTTCATGCCCTGATAGCCCCACTCGAACGGCTGCTGGACGACGGTGCTGGCGAAGCTGCCTTCCTTGACCGCACCCAGGGTGACCGGGTCCTCGTCGAACGCGACGACGGTGATCGCGCCGAGCTTTCCGGCCGCCTGTAGCGCCTCGTAGATTTTAGGCGAGTTATAGGAATAGAAGCCCACCATGCAGGTGATCTCCGGGTTGGCCGCGAGCACGTCGTCGACGTTGCTGCGGGCCTTGGCGAAGTCCACGTCATCACCGCGGACGTCGACGAGCTCGATCCCCTTGCCCTCGATCGCCTGGCGGAAGCCCGCGATGCGCTCCTTGGCGTTGTCGGCGCCGAGGAAGCCCACGAAGCCCATGCACTTGCCGCCGTCGGGCAGCGCCGCAACCATCTCCTCGCCGGCCTGGACGCCGGCCAGCGTGTTCGACGAGCCGAGGTAGGCGATACGGTTGGACTGCGGCGCGTCACTGTCGGTGGTGAAGAGCGGGATCTGGGCGGAAATCTTGTTGAAGGCGTCGGTCGAGGTCTTGGGGTCAACCGAGGATATCATGATCGCGTCCGCACCGGCGGCGGCGAGGTCGTCCATCAGCGCGTTTTGCGCCGCGGCGCTGTTCGTCGCGGGATAGCGCAGCTGCATGTCGTAGTCGGGCATCTCGGCGTTCGCCTTCTTGATGCCGGCTTCGGCCAGCTTCCAGAAGTCGGAGGCGGCGTTCACCACGAACACCAGCTGCGTCTTTTCCTGCGCGTGGGCTGCTGCGCCGGCCAGTGCCAGCGAGGCAGCGATCGCCGTCATTGCGATACGTTTCATGAGGTTCCCTCCCGTGGGTTCGATGCTCGCTTGCCTTCCGGCGCGGGCTGCCGATACCGCCTTCGCGAGGCGGTGGTGCGGTGATGCTAATATCAGGTACGCGCCTATTGCAATGCATAAATATCGTTGACATATCAAATTGTTAATGGTGATAATATTGATGATCGCCACGAAGGGCCAGAAAAATGAGGGGCGGCAGGAGGATAGTCGCTGATCCCGGCAGGGCCGCCCCCGCGAAGGAGAGTCGCGGTCCGACTATGATGGACGTCGCGCTGGCCGCCGGGGTGTCGCAGACCACGGTTTCGCTGGTGCTCAACAACAGCCTCGGCGCGCGCCTCGCGACCGTGACACGGCAGCGTGTTCGCGATGCCGCGCGCGAGCTGGGCTACAAGCTGCCGCGGCACGCGCCGGCAGTTCCGGACCCGGTTGGCTCCACGGTCATCGCCTTCGTGTCGGACGAGATCTCCACCGATCCCTGGTGCGCCCTGCAGCTCGACGGCGTGCGCGAGCGGGCGTGGGAAAATGGCCTGACGGTGGCGGCCGGGGTCTACCACAGCGACGAGGCGCTGGAGGCGGCACTCCTCGGGCAGATGCTCGGCCAGCCGCTGGTCGGACTGATCTACGGCACCATCCTCACCCGGCGCATCCGCCCGTCACCGCAATTCTACCGGGTGCCGACGGTGCTGCTGAACTGCCACGTGGCCGACCACTCGATCGCGTCGGTGGTGCCGGGCGAACTCCTTGGCGGCTACGTGGCGACCTTGCACCTGATCCGCGCCGGCCATCGGCGCATCGCACATATCCACGGCCAGTCGTGGACCGATCCGTCGCGCGATCGGCTCAGCGGCTACCGCCGGGCGCTGGCCGAGTACGACATCCTGTTCGACCCCGCGCTGGTCAGGCCCGGAAACTGGGAGCCGCCGACCGGCTACGAACATACTGCGGCGCTGATGGACCTGCCCGACCCGCCGACGGCGATCTTCGTGGCGAACGACATGATGGCGGTAGGATGCTACGACGCTCTAAAGGAGTGGGGCCTGCGCATCCCCGAGGACGTCTCGGTGGTAGGCTACGACGACCGCGAGATCGCCCAGTTCATGCGGCCGCCGCTTACGACCGTGGTTCTGCCGCACCACGAGATGGGCGTGCAGGCGGCAGCGACCCTGATCGACGGGCACGTGCGCCTGGACGGGCGCCAGCCGCAGATCAAGGTCGAATGCACCCTCGTGGACCGCGACTCGGTCGGCCCGCCGGCGCCGGAAGGCGTGCGGCGGGCGCGGAGCGCCTAGCGGTAGAAGACGTTGCCGCCGAAGGTGCCGATGCGGGGACGAGTATTGAACCAGCCTGGCGCCGCGCGGGCGGAGTGGAAGAAGAGCGCGCCTTCGGTGATGTCCGGGGCGCCGCTCAGGACCGTCTCGGCGACCTTGAACGCCTTGGCGCGCGCGCTCGGCTCCGCCAGCACTTCCGCCCGACCGTCGCAGCGGTAGGAAAACTGGCAGCCGTCGGCGACGACACCGCAGATGGACTTGGGAAACTTGGGGCTCTTCGCCCGGTTCACCACCACATGCGCGACGGCGGACTCTCCCGTCGTGCCGGTACCGCGCGCCTCGAAATAGATCGCTTCCGCGAGGCACGAAACGTCGCGATCGCTGACGCTGGCTCGGCTGACTTCGGGGTTTGCCGTCTCCGGCGCATTGCGCGCGCTCTGGACGGGATCGGGGGCCATTGTGCAGTTGGCCACGATGAGGAGGAGGGTGAGGCAGGCGAGGGCACGCGAGAGGGGACGCATTCACTGATCCGGTACTGTTTAATCGCATCACAAACCTGGCAAATCACCGGCCCGTTAGTCTATAGGTAGAAAAGAGATCGGCGGATTCTCGCCATCCGACAGATCTTGCTGACGTCACGCTGCTGTTCCACCATCGCGGAGACGCGCTTTCTGCGCGACCGGGGAGGTACGCTTTGACCAAGGCAGCTACCAGGACCGCCATGTCTGCGATGATTGGCAACGCCGTGCTTGCCGCCGCTAAGTTCTTGGTGGCGGCGTTCAGCGGATCCGGCGCTATGTTCGCCGAGGCGGTTCACTCCACGGTCGACACCAGCCACGACGCCCTGCATCTGCTGGGCATCCAGCGCGGGGAACGGCCGGCGGACGCGCGGCACCAGTTCGGTCACGGCAAGGAAGTCTACTTCTGGACCGTGGTGGCCGGGGTCTTGGTCTTTGGACTCGGTGCCGGGTTCGCGATCTCGAAAGGGATCGACCGGCTCGAATTCGCCGCGGGTCCTCGCGCATGTCGGCTGGGTCTACCTTGTCCTTGCCGCCGGGCTGCTCTTCCAGACCGGAAGCTGGTTGGCGGCCTGGCGCGCGTTCGGCCCCGAGCGGGCCGGACGGCCGCTCCTCACGGCACTGCGGCAGGCCGGCGATCCGTCGCTCTTCCCGCGCATTTTCGGCGATACGGCCTCGATCGCCGGTCTGCTCGTCGCCGCTGCCGGGATCTTCGGGGCCGACCAATTGGGGGTGCGGTGGGCGGACGGCGCCGCTGGTGTGGTCATCGGCGCGATCATGGCGCTCGCCGCGGTGCTGCTGCTGGCGGAGACGCGCGGGCTGCTGATCGGAGCGGCGGCCGAGCCGCACATGATCGAGGACATCCTCGGCGTGGCCGGGCAGTCGGCGTTCGTGCAGGGTGTGAACGAGGTGCGCAGCATGCAGTTCGGGCCGTCGGACATCCTGGTGAACCTTAGCGTGGATGCGCACGACCACCTGTCGGCGGGAGAGGTGGAGAAGGGCATCTCCGCGCTCGAGGCGGAACTGCGGCGCCGGCATCCGGCGATCAGCCGCGTCTTCATCGAGATCCAGTCGGGAGACAGCGGGGCGCGGGCCGAGGACGGCACGGCCGGCCCGGTCTGAAGGAGCGCTCGGCCGCCTGCCGCCGCGGCTCAAACGGATCGTCTGTCTCGATCGCAGGGTTTCGAGGGATTGAGAGGTTACTGTGCAGGGCCGCAACGCGTGGGGAAGGGGGTCTGGTCGGATGACACATCGCAGTTGGCTGGCGGGGTTCATAATCGATTGTCGCACCGAAGATCTCGCGGCGGCGGCGGGGTTCTGGGCGGCGGCACTGGGGGACCGCAAGCTGCGCAAGCCGCAGGGAAAGTACGTGAAGCTGGATCCGCAGGCGGGGCTGCACGTGGAGGTGCAGAAGGTCGAGCACGAGAGCCGGGTGCATCTCGACATCGAGAGCGACGATATCCCCGCCGAGGTTGCGCGGCTGGAGCCGCGCTGGGGGCGAGGGTGGTGGAGCGCGTGCGCACCTGGGTGGTGATGCAGGCGCCGACCGGGCAGCGCTTCTGCGTGATCCGGGCGCAGACGGCGGACTTCGCGGAGAAGGCCACGACCTGGAAGGACTGAGAGTGTGACGCGGGCGGGGATCCCAATCCCCGCCATGAAGCAGACGGGAATGCCTTCCGGCTGGCGCTGGACTGTAGGGGGGGCGAAGTCGGGGGTGGCGGGGTCGCCGCGCGCCACCTTTGCTCTAGATGCGGGGAACCGAAGGCAAGGACCCGGCACCCATGATACCCTTCTCCGTGCTCGATCTCTCTCCCGTCCCCGAGGGCGGCACGACGCGGCAGGCGTTACTCAACACCCTCGATCTGGCGCGGCACGCCGAGGCGTGGGGCTGCCGGCGCTTCTGGCTGGCCGAGCATCACAACATGCCGGGGATCGCCAGCGCGGCGACGGCGGTGCTGATCGGGCAGGTGGCGGCGGCGACCGAGACCCTCCGGGTAGGGGCCGGCGGGATCATGCTGCCGAACCACGCGCCGCTGATGGTGGCCGAGGCCTTCGGGACCCTGACGACCCTCTTTCCCGACCGGATCGACCTCGGGCTCGGGCGGGCGCCGGGCACCGACATGGCGACGGCGCGGGCGCTGCGGCGCAACCTCGAGGCGGGCGCGGACACCTTCCCGCATGATGTGGTCGAAATCATGCGCTACTTCGGCGAGGCCGAGCCGAGGGTGCGGGTGCAGGCGATCCCCGGCGTGGGCACGCGTGTGCCGCTGTGGATCCTGGGCTCGAGCCTCTTCGGGGCGCAGCTCGCCGCCTATCTTGGGCTGCCCTATGCCTTCGCCTCGCACTTCGCGCCGGGCGACCTCGAGCCGGCCGTGGCGGTCTACCGCGAGACCTTCCGGCCGTCGGAGCAGCTGGCCGCACCCTACGTGATGCTAGCCTTCAACGTCTTCGCGGCCGCGAACGACGCGGAGGGCCGCTATTTGCGGACCTCGATGCAGCAGGCCTTCATCAACCTGCGCACTGGGCGGCCCGGGCTCCTGCCGCGACCGGTCGAGGATATCTCGGCGATCGCCGACCCGGCGGCACTTGCGATGGCTGACCAGGCACTCTCCTGCTCGGCGGCGGGGTCGCCGGAGACGGTGCGGCGCGAGCTAGGCGCCTTCGTCGCGCGGCACGCGCCGGACGAGCTGATCCTGACCGGGCAGATCCACGACCATGCGGCGCGGCTGCGTTCTTTCGAGATCGCCGCCGAGATCCTGCGTGAGCCGGTGGCGGCCGCGTAGGAGGTCAGAGCTTCGGCGGCCGGCGGCGGGGCCAGTCGGTGGCCTCGTGGTAGGCCTCGGCGAGCTGCAGGACGCCGAAGTCGTCGCCGCGGCGACCGATGAGCTGGAGGCCCATGGGCAGGCCGGCATTGGAGAAGCCGGCGGGGACGCCGAGGGCGGGAAGGCCTGCGAGGGTGGCCGGCGTCGCCACCTCCATCCACTGGTGGTAGGTGGTCATGGTCCGGCCGGCGACCTCGCGCGGCCAGGTCCAGCCGGAGTCGAAGGGGAAGACCTGCGCGCTGGGCAGGACCAGGGCGTCGTAGCGGTCGAAGAGGGCGGCGGCGCAGGCGAACCAGCCCGAGCGGGCGAGGCTCGCCTCCTGCACCTCGCGAACGGTCAGGGCGGCGGCGGTCTCCACCTCCCAGAGCGCCTCGGGCTTGAGCAGCGGACGCGTCCCCGGATCGGCCGCGAGCGGTCCGAGCCGAGCAGCGGTGGCGAAGCCGCGCAGCACCAGCCAGGCCGACCAGAGCCGCTCCGGGTCGAAGGCGGGCGCGACCGCTTCGACGGCGACGCCGAGGTTGGCGAAGACCCCGAGTGCGGCTTCGCAGAGCGGCAGGATGCCCGGCTCCATGGGGTAGTGGCCGCCCCAGTCGCCGAGCCAGCCGATGCGCCAGCCGCGGACGTCGGCGGCGAGGCCAGCGGCGAAGGAGGGGTGCGCGGGCAGCGCGTGCGGGTCGCGCGGGTCCGGCCCGGAAAGGGTGTCGAGGAGGAGCGCGAGGTCGCGCACCGTGCGCGCCATCGGGCCGTCGGTGGCGAACTGGTGCAGGTAGGTCTCACCCTCCGGCACCGAGGGAACGCGTCCGAAGCTGGGGCGGAAGCCGTAGACGTTGCAGAAGGCGGCGGGGTTGCGCAGCGAGCCCATGAAGTCGGAGCCGTCGGCCACCGCGACGAGGCGGGCGGCGAGCGCCGCGGCGGCGCCGCCGCTGGAGCCACCGGCGGTGCGGGCCAGGTCGTAGGGGTTGCGGGTGACGCCGAAGACCGGGTTGGTGGTGTGCGACCCCAGGCCGAACTCCGGCACGTTGGTCTTGCCGATGAGGATGGCGCCGGCTTGGCGCAGGCGGGCGGCGAGGAGGTCGTCGGTTTCCGGCACGTGGTCGGCGAAGATCGGCGAGCCGCGCGTGGAGGCGATGCCCGCGGTCCGCACCAGGTCCTTGACCGCCATCGGGATGCCGTGCAGCCAGCCGCGCCGCGTGGTCGCCTGGGCTGCGCGGGCCTCGGCCATCAGTGCGTCGCGCGGCCGCAGCGATACGATGGCGTTGATCCGCGGGTTAAGCCGCTCGATGCGGTCGAGGGTCGCCGCCATCACCTCGACGGGGCCGAGCATCCCCGCCTCGAGCGCCGCCGACAGCGCGGCGGCGTCAATGTCGGTCGGGTCGGTCACCTTGTCACCTCCGTGCAGATGCGGGTGCGGATCTCGCGGGTTCCGGGCGCATGGGCGGCGAGATCGTCGAGGACACCGGGCTCCGCAACGGAATCGGCACGTCGGGGATCTCCGCGGCGGTTCGGTCTGGTCAGCGGCGGAGGCGGCGCTATAACTTTCCGGACCACCGTTTCCTCATCCCGAGATCCCTCCCATGCCCCAGGTCGCCAGCACCGCGCCGACGCGGACCATGCCGCGTTTCGCGGAGTTCGTCACGCTGATCGCGGCGCTGATGGCGCTGACCGCGCTGTCGATCGACGTGATGCTGCCGGCGCTGCCCGCGATGCGCGCCGAGTTCGGCATCGAGGACGCCAACCGCCAGCAGCTGGTGCTGACGAGCTACGTGGTGGGCTTCGCCATCGGGCAGCTGTTCCAGGGGCCGCTCAGCGACTGGCTGGGGCGCAAGCCGGTGCTCCTGGTGGGGCTCGGGGTCTTCGCGCTGGCGACCTTCGCCTGCTTCGCGGCGACGAGCTTCGAGGCGCTGCTGATCGCGCGCTTTGTGCAGGGGCTTGCCTGCGCCGCGCCGCGGGTGGTGGCGGTGGCGGTGGTGCGCGACATCTACGGCGGGCGGCGCATGGCCGAGGTAATGTCCTTCGTGATGATGGTCTTCATCGTGGTCCCGGTGGTGGCGCCGACGCTGGGCAGCGCCGTACTGCTGGTGGGGAGCTGGCACCTGATCTTCGGCTTTCTCTTCCTCTTCGCGCTGGTGGTGCTTGCCTGGGCGGCGCTGCGGCTGCCCGAGACGCATCCGGCGGAGGTGCGCGAGCCCCTGTCGTTCCGCTGGGTGCGCGACGCCTTCGGGCAGGCGATCACCACGGTGCAGACCTCGGGCTATACCCTGGCGACCGGGGTCATCTTCGGCTCGCTCATGGGCTACATCAACTCGGCGCAGCAGATTTTCGTCGAGGCCTATGACGCCGGCGCGTGGTTCCCGGTGCTCTTCGGCTGCGTGGCGGTGACGCTGGCGCTGTCCGCCTTCCTGAACAGCCGCTTCGTGATGCGCCTCGGGATGCGGCGGGTATCGCACGCCGCGATCCTCGGCTTCTGCGCCACCGCGCTCGTGCACCTCGGGATCGACCTCGTCTGGGGTCAGCCGCCGCTGGCGGTCTTCGTCGGGCTGATGGCGCTGATGCTGTTCTGCTTCGGGCTGATCATGCCCAACTTCAACGCCATCGCCATGGAGCCCATGGGGCGGATCGCCGGCACCGCCTCGTCGTTCTTCGGGGCGGTGACGACCGGGATCGGGGCCGGGCTCGGGCTGCTGGTGGGGCAGCGGTTCGACGGCAGCGTGACGCCGCTCCTCGCGGGCTTCGCGACCTTCGGGCTGGTCGCGCTCGGGATCGTGCTGGTCACCGAGCGGGGCCGGCTGTTCGGGACCGGCCAGCCGAGCTCGGCCTAGGGCGCGTCGTCGCCGCGCTCGCGGCGCCAGGCGCGGTACTCCGGCTCGGCCCCCTCGGTCAGGGGGTAGTAGACGCGCAGGTCGCCGCCCTGGGAGAGGCGGAAGCGGGAGAATTCCTCCCACTCGGCGTGTTCGCTGGCGGTTTCGATGAGCTTGGCCGCGAGGGCGATCGGTACCACGACGGCGCCGTCGTCGTCGGCGACGACGATGTCGCCGGGCATGACGAGGACGCCGCCGCAGGCGACGGGGACATTGACGGCGAAGGGGATGAGCGCGGTCTGGGCGTGGTAGTTGGGGGTGGTGCCGCGTACCCAGATGCCGAGGTCGATGGCGCGGGCGGGGCCTGAGTCGCGGATGCAGCCGTCGATGACGACGCCCTGGCCGCCGCGGCCGGCGAAGTAGGTGAGCATCATCTCGCCAAAGATGCCCGAGCCCATGTCGCCGCGGGCGTCGACCACGATCATGTCACCGGCCTGGGCGGGGAACATGACGTGGCGGTGGAGCTGGAGATCGGGATTGTCGTACTCGGCGCCGCCGAAGAGATCCTCGCGCTTGGGCATGCATTGCAGCGTGAGGGCGGGGCCGGCGGCGGTGCGGCCGGGGACGAGGGGGACGGGGCCGCGCATGTGCGGGTCGCGGACGCCGAGGCGGTTGAGCTCGCTCGAGATGGTGGCCGTGCCGATCCGGGCCAGCGCGTCGGGGACGGCGCGGTCGGGGCGGACGATATCGCGGATGGCGTCGGGGTTCTGCATGGTGCTCACCTCCAGGTTCATAGCCAGCCTCCGTCCACCACCGAGCACTGGCCGGTGATGGCGCTCGATTCCTCGGAGATCAGGAACAGCGCCACGCGCGCCACGTCGTCGGGCATGATCCGGCGCTTCAGCGCCTGGCGGTCGGCGCGCATGGCGTCGGCCTCGGGGGTGAGCCAGAGGGTGAGCTGGCGCTCGGTCATGATCCAGCCGGGCGCCAGCGCGTTCACCCGGATGTTGTCGGGGCCGAAGTCGCGGGCCAGCGAACGGGCGAGGCCGATCACCGCCGACTTGGAGGCGGCGTAGACCGGCATGCCGCCCATGCCGAGCATGGGCACGATGGAGCTGAAGCAGACGATGGCGCCGCCGCCGGCCGCCTGCATGTCGGGGATGACCGCCTGGGCGGCGAAGAACTGGTGCTTGAAGTTCACCGCGATGCGCTCGTCGAAATACTCTGGGCTGACCTCGAGGGTGGCGTGGCGGGCGTCGTGGGCGGCGTTGTTGAGCAGGCCGGTGATCGGGCCGAGGACGGCGCGGACGCGCTCGACGGCGTCGCGTAGCTGGGCGATGTCGCGGAGGTCGCAGGCTTCGAAGCGGACGGCGTCGCCGAGGCGGTCAGCAAGCGCCTGACCTGCGGCGTCGTCGATGTCGAGGAAGCCGACGCGGGCGCCCTGGGCGGCGAAGCTCTCGACCAGCGTGGCGCCGATGCCGGAGGCGCCGCCGGTGACGAGCACGACCTTGTCCTTCAGATCGGG
This sequence comes from uncultured Alphaproteobacteria bacterium, assembly GCA_963796805.1. Classification (GTDB taxonomy): domain Bacteria; phylum Pseudomonadota; class Alphaproteobacteria; order Rhodobacterales; family Rhodobacteraceae; genus Amaricoccus. The sequence continues at coordinate 269,157 of CAWCNG010000004.1, read as the reverse complement.
GTAGGTGGCGGGCATGGGGGTTCAGTCCTTCGTGAGGCGTTGGTCGCTCCGGCCGTCGAAGAGGCGTAGGTGCGCGGGGTCGGGGCTGAGCCGGAGGATCGCGCCGGGCGGGTCGGTGACGCGCTCGCGGAACGCGGCCATGTCAGTCGTCCCACTTCGGCGACTTGGCCGGGTCGATGGTGCGCATGCCTCGGTCGAGCGCACGGATCGCCGCCATGTCGTCGGCGTCGAGGGTGACGCCCTGCGCCTTGAGGTTCTCGGCCAGGTGCGCTTCGCGCGAGGAGGCGGGGATGACCACGTGCCCCTCGGCCATCAGGAAGGCGAGCGTCACCGGGATCGCCCCCACGCCGTGCTTGGCCCCGATCCGCTCCAGCACCGGATCGCCCAGCACCCGCGCGCGCGCCAGCGGCTCGTAGGCAGTGAGTGTCAGGTCCGCCGCCTGGGCATGGTCGCGCAGCTTCGGCGACTGCAGGAAGGGGTGGATCTCCACCTGATTGGTGGCGAGCGCGCCGTCGCCGAGGATGGCGCGGGCGCGGTAGAGGTAGCCGATGGTGAAGTTCGAGACCCCGATCAGCCGCGCCTGCCCCGCGGCCTGCGCCTCGGCGAGGGCGGTGAGGTAGTCCTCCAGCGGCACGCGGTCGCGCTCGGAGGGCCAGTGGATGAGGAGGAGGTCGACCTTGTCGACCCCGATCTCCCCCAGGCTGCGCGTCACGCTCGCGGCGAAGCGGCCGCGTTCCAGGTTGCTGTCGGCGACCTTGGTGGTCACGAAGAAGGCGTCGCGCGGCAGCCCTGACCGGCGCATCGCCTCGCCCACAGTGCGTTCGGTGTCGTAGCTCTGGGCGGTGTCGATGTGGCGGTAGCCGAGCTCGATCGCCTTGAGGATCGCGGCAGTGCCCTCGTCGCCGGTGCGTCCGTAGGTGCCGAGGCCGAGCTGCGGGATGGGGGACGTCCAGGTCATTGCCATCCTTTGGGTGGCGCCCGCGGTCAGGCCGCCGACGAAGCGTTTCTGCATATGTGGAGGATCACACGCGTCTCTCCCCTGGAGGCCATCCGGATCTTCGTCCGTTAGTTCATTCTTGAACTGGGCCTATTCCATGGATAACTATGCGCGCGGTGCCCCTGGAAGTCAACCACCGCGCATTCCGCGCCGCTTGGATCGGCTGTTACAATTCCGGCATTATCGCAGAACGCGGCCGTTGCATCACCTGCCGCAAACACCAGGCACGGATCGCCGTCGGATGTCCGATGCGGGCGCAGCGTGCCGCTTCGAGAGGACTGCCGCCATGGCCCACTGGTCGATCCTGGGAGCGCTCCGCCGCCGCCGCTCCGCGCCGCTGCTGCGTTACGACGCCGCGGTTCTGGCCTCGATGCCGGACCACCTGCTCTACGACATCGGGGTGTCGCGCGACGGCGTGCCCTCGCTCGCGCGGCAGGTCCGCCAGACGCGAGGGTGACGCGCCGCCTCAGGTCGCCGGGATCACGATGACCTTCACCTCGCCGGGCCGGGCCGGGTTGGCGATGGTCTCCACGGTTTCGCCGAGGGGGATGTTGCGCGAGATGAGCGGCTCCACGGTCACGCGGCCGCGGGCGATCAGGTCGGCGGCGCGGGTCTGGGTGAAGGGGTTGATGTAGGAGAAGTGCAGCTGGACCTCGCGCACCAGGAGGTCGAAGGGCTCGATCGGCACCCGCTCGCCCTGGGGCAGCACGCCCAGCACCACCACCCGCCCGCCGGCGCGGGTGAGCGCGCCCGCTTCGGTCACCGTCTCGGCGACGCCGGCGCATTCGAGGGTGAGATCGGCGCCTTCGGGCCAGATCGCGCGGACGGCGGCGGCGTCGGCGGCGGTGGCGGTGGCGCCGATGCGGAGGGCGAGGTCGCGCTTGGACGGGTTGCGGGTGAGCAGGATTGTCTCCGCGCCGGCGAGGGCGGCGAGCTGAAGGGCGAGGAGGCCGATCACGCCGCCGCCGATCACCAGCACCCGCTCGCCGGGGCGGGGGGCGCCGATGTCCACCCCGTGCAGCGTGCAGGCCAGGGGCTCGCAGAAGGCGCCGTGGCGGGGGTCGAGGCCGGACGGCAGCACCACCGCCTTGTGCGCGGGGAAGACGGCGTACTCGGCGAAGCCGCCGTCGCGGTGGATGCCGGTGGCGACGTTGCGGGCGCAGAGGTCGACCTTGCCGCGGCGGCAGGCGTCGCAGGTCCCGCACCAGTCGTTGGGGTCGCAGGTTACCAGAGCCCCATCCGGAGTACCACGCCGGCGCCGCGGGCGACGATGGTACCGGCGAATTCATGGCCGAGCGTCACCGGCGGGGCGGAGGGGAACTCGCCCTTGAAGAGGTGGCGGTCGGTGCCGCAGATGCCCGCCGCCGCGACGCGGATGAGCACCTCGCCGGGGCCGGGGTCGGCGACCGGGACCTCCTCGAGCCGGAGATCGCCGATGGCGTGAAGGCGTGTTGCGCGCATGTTTTCCCCCTGTCTTTGCCTCGAGCATGGCATGGGGCGAGAGGAGACGCCATGCGGGGCGGGGGGCGGCGGCCGAGGCCGGCGCGTGAACCTCGTCGTACGGGACGACCCTGGCGATGTGCGGTCAGGGGCCGGAAAAAGCGCGGAAAACAGGACGTACAACCCACGTACAATGCACGTACAACGCATGTACACGTTTTGGGGCTGTTCCGGCCCGTCAGACCTTGCCGGTAGGCGCATTCATGGGGCGATTTTCATGCCGGCCCCAGGGCCTCGGTGAGGAGCGCGCCATAGTCCTCGGCCGTCGCCTCGCGCGGGTTGGTCGGGTGGCTGTGGTCGGCGAGCGCGCGCTCGACGATCCAGTCGAAGCGGCCCGGCGTGACGCCCAGCGCGCGCGAGGCCGGCGGGCACGCCGAGGCGGCGGTTCAGCGCCGCCAGCTCGTCGGCGAGATCGGCGCCGTCGGGCAGGCCCATGGCGGCGGCGAGCCGGGCGAGCTTGGCGCCTGCCACCGGCGCGTTGAAGCGCACCACCAGCGGCATGAGGATCGCGTTCAGCGTGCCGTGGTGGAGCTTAAATCCTGGATGCCGCCGAGGGCGTGGCTGAGCGAGTGCACCGCGCCGAGGCCCTTTGGAAGGAGAGCCCGCCCTCCAGCGCCCCCATCATCAGCTCGCTGCGCGCGGCGAGATCGCCGCCCTGGCGGCAGGCGGTCTCGAGGTTGCGCCAGATCCGCCCCGCCCCGTCGAGGGCGATCGCCTCGGCGGGCGGGTTGTCGCGCGGGGAGAGGTAGGTCTCTATGCAGTGGGAGAGCGCGTCGAGGCCGGTGGCGGCGGTCAGGCCGGGCGGGAGCCCCAGCGTGAGCTGGGGGTCACAGATGGCGCGCTTCGGGATCAGGTGCGGGCTCAGCACGCCGAGCTTGCGCCCGTCGTCGAGGGTGAGGAGCGCCGCGCGACCCACCTCGGAGCCGGTGCCGGCGGTGGTCGGGATCGCGACCACCGGCGCCACCGCGGCGGTGATCCGCGCCAGCCCGCCGTAGATGGCGGCGTACTGCTCCAGCGGCTTGGGATGGGTGGCGAGGAGCGAGACGCCCTTGGCGAGGTCGATGGGCGAGCCGCCGCCGAGCGCCACGATCCCGTCGCAGCGGCCTGCGCGCCAGACCTCGAGGGCGGCGCCGACGGCCGCCTCGGTCGGGTTGGGGGGCGTGTCGAGGAAGGCGGGCGTCCCGGCCGGCAGGAGCGCTGTGACCCGGTCGAGCAGGCCGGCCGCGGCGATGCCGTGGTCGGAGACGAGGAGCGGGCGGGCGATGCCGAGGTCCGCCAGCGCCGCCGGCAGGGTGGCGAGCTCTCCCGCGCCGAAGTCGATGGTGGTGAGATAGGTGATGCGTGCCACGGCCCAGTCCTCCTCCCGGGCCTCGGCGGCCGCGGGCGACGGTGCCCGTTCCTGTCCGCCAGAGACGATCCAAATGTGAACTATCATAGTTCACTATCGCATGCTATGGCTGGCCCAGGGAAAGTCAACCGGGGAAAAGTCAGCTGCGGATCGCGGGCGCGAGGGCGAGAGCCTCGACGAGACTGCCGGCAGGCACACCATCCCGGTCATCGACCGGATGATGGATGTCCTGGGCGAGCTGGAGCGGCATCCCTCGGGGTTGAGCATCCGCGAGCTGACCGCGTCGCTGGGGCTGCCGCGCACCTCGATCTACCGCATCCTCAACACCCTGCAGCTGCACGACGTGGTGCATCGCGACCCAGCGCGGCGGCTATCACCTCGGGCGCCGGCTGCTGGAGCTTGCGGCGCGGGTTGCGGCGGGTACGGGAGAACTCGACATCGCGGCGCTGTGCCAGCCGCATCTCGATCGGCTGGCGGCGAACGCTCGGCGAAGGGATCAAGCTGTCGGTGCTCGATCCCGACGGCGTGCTGGTCCTGGCGGTGGCGCAGGGACGCCGGGACTATGCGCTCACCGCCATTCGGGGGCAGCATCTGCCGGCGCACGCGGGTGCGGCCGGAAAGCTGCTGCTCGCCTACCTTCCGCCGGCAGAGGCCGAACGGCGCCTGGCGCAGCCGCTGGCGGCGATGACGCCGCGCACGGTGACCGACCTCAAGCGGCTGCGCGGCGAGCTGGCGCGCATCCGCCGGCAGGGCTGGGCGCAGGACAAGGGCGAGAACCTGCCCAGCATCCTAGCCTATGCCGCCCCGGTGAGGGCGCCGGGCGGGGAGGTGATCGCCGCGGTAAGCGTCCCCTTCCTGGCCGGCAGTCCGGCGGCCCGCATGGAAGAAGTCCGCCAGTCGGTGATCGCCACGGCCCGGGCCATCAGCGCCGCGATCCCGAGCCCGGGAAGCTAGGGACGACCGCGCGCCAGGTGGGCGACCGCCGAGATGGCGAAGAGCACAATGGCGACGAAGAATATGATCTTGGCGATCGAGACTGCCGCGCCGGCGATGCCGCCGAAGCCGAAAATCGCCGCTATCAGCGCCACGATGAGAAAGGTAAGGGCCCATCCCAACATATCTTCACTCCCCCTTGAAAGGCTCCGGCACTTCAACGCAGCAGGGCGCAGCGGGTTCCCTCAGATCAGCGGGCGCTGCGTGCCTTCAAGGCGCTCGTAGGCGGCGATGCGCTCCAGCTCGGGACGGTCGAGGATCACCAGGCTGTCGTCGCGCCAGCGTACCAGTTCGCGCTCGCGGAGTCGACGGAGCGTGCGGCTGAGGTGCACCGTGGTGATGCCGAGCGCGTCGGCGAAGTGCGCCTGACCGAAGGGCGTCGGTAGCGCGTCGTTGCCGGCGCAGCCTACCGCCTCGGCCCGCTCGTAGAGGTGCAGGATAAGATAGGCGACTCGCTCCAGGGCGTTGCGCTGGCCGACGCTGAGCAGATGTCCATCGAGCAGTTGCTCCTCGCGGGAGGCGATCCATGTCATGGCGAAGCCGAGTCGCCGCGTGCTTGGCGAAGACGGACCAGACCTTGTCGCGCTGGAAGACGCAGAGCCGGGTACGGGTGAGTGCGGTCACCGTGTGCTGCATCTCGTTCATGATCGCGAGCTGCAGGCCGATCAGGTCTCCCGGCAGCGCGAAGTTCAGCACCTGCCGGCGGCCGTCCTCGATCTGCTTGTGGCGGAAGGCCCAGCCCTCGAGGATGGTGTAGAGGTGCGGGCTGGCGCTTTCTTCGAGAAGGATGGTGGCACCGGGGTCGACCACGAGCTCGCCGCGCTTGAAGGTGTGCATGAAGGCGAGTTCATCGCGGCTCAGCTGCCGGAAGGCGGGCAACTCGCGGAGGGGGCAGTTTTCGCACGGGATGGGCGCCGGAGTTCGCCGTTGCATCGGCAGGTCTCCTGATGGGTAGCCATTGTGCATCGCGATCCTCCGAAATGGCAATGCGGCATGGCGCGGCACCGTTCCGCGGGTTTGCCGCGGGCCTTTCCCATGGCTGCCGGTCTCGGTTAAGGACGGGGGCCGGGCAAGAACAAGGGGAGGCGGAACGGTGGGGATTTCGGAAGGACGCTTTGCGGGGCGGCGGGCGGTGGTGACCGGCGGGGCTTCGGGCATCGGGCGCGCGGTGGTGGAGCGCCTGACGGCAGAAGGCGGGCGGGTGGCGATCTGGGATCGCAACGCGGCTGCGGCCGAGGAATCGGCGGCCGCCGTCGGCGGGGTGGCGGTGGCGGTCGACATAGCCGACTGGGCGGCGGTCGAGGCGGCGACGGCGAAGACGGTGGCGGCGCTGGGCGGGATCGACGTGCTGGTCTGTAGCGCGGGGATCACCGGGCCGACGGTGCCGGTGGTGGATTTCCCGGTCGATGCGTTCCGGGAAGTATTTGATATCAATGTCTTCGGGCTCTTTCACTGCAACAAGGCCGTGGTTCCGGTGATGCGTAAAGGCGGGTATGGGCGGATCGTCAACATCGCCTCGGTGGCCGGCAAGGAGGGCAATCCCAACGCCTCGGCCTATTCGGCCTCGAAGGCGGCGGTGATCGGGCTGACCAAGTCGCTGGCCAAGGAGCTGGCGGGCGAGGGGATCCTCGTCAACAGCGTGACGCCGGCGGCGGTGCGCACGGCGATCTTCGACCAGATGCCGCAGAGCCACCTCGACTTTATGCTGTCGAAGATCCCGATGGGGCGGTTCGGGACGGTGGAGGAGATCGCGGCGGTGGTGACCTGGGCGGCGAGCGAGGATTGCGGGTTCACCACCGGGTCGGTTTTCGACGCTTCGGGGGGGCGGGCGACGTATTGAGGTGGGTAAATCGCGCGGTGGGCGTGGATTTGCCGTAGCGGGCTGAAAAGTCTAGGAAAATCGCGTATGGAATCCATATGGAATCCGTATGGAATCCATATGGGTGTTTTGCCCGGGAGTTAACGAAGGGTTTCGCCGAGGCGACCTCGGGCGGCCGGGCGGGGGCTTGGCTTCCTGGGCGGGCGGGCCTACCCTTTGGGCAACAAAGCATCAGGGGAACGTCCATGCAGATGCCCCGGCCCGACCCGGCGATCCTGGCACGCAAGGCCGAGATCGTGCGCCGCCTGCAGGAGGTGTTGCCGGCGGATGCGGTGATCCACGATCCGGCGGAGGTGCGCGCCTACGAGTGCGACGCGCTGACCGCCTATCGCTGCCCGCCGCTGGCCGCGGTGCTGCCCGCCTCGACCGAGGAGGTGGCGGCGGTGCTGAAGGTCTGCCACGCGGAGGGCGTGCCGGTGGTGCCGCGCGGGTCCGGCACCAGCCTCGCCGGCGGGGCGCTGCCGACGGCGGACTGCGTGCTTCTGGGCGTCGCGCGGATGAACGCGGTGCTGGAGACCGACTTCGAGAACCGCTTCATCCGGGTGCAGACCGGGCGCACCAACCTGAGCGTGACCGGGGCGGTGGAGGAGGAGGGGTTCTTCTATGCGCCCGACCCTTCGAGCCAGCTCGCCTGCGCCATCGCCGGCAACATCGCGATGAACTCGGGCGGGGCGCATTGCCTGAAGTACGGGGTGACGACCAACAACCTGCTCGGCGTGACCATGGTGCTGATGGACGGGACGGTGGTGGAGCTCGGCGGCGCGCATCTGGACGCGCCGGGGTATGACCTGCTGGGCCTGATCTGCGGCTCGGAGGGGCAGCTCGCGGTGGTGACCGAGGCGACGCTGCGCATCCTGCCGAAGCCCGAGGGGGCGCGGCCGGTGCTGATGGGCTTTGCCTCGAGCGAGGTGGCGGGGGCGTGCGTCGCCGACATCATTCGCGCCGGGGTGCTGCCGGTGGCGATCGAGTTCATGGACCGTCCCTGCATCCGCGCCTGCGAGGACTTCGCCCATGCCGGGTACCCGGACGTGGAGGCGCTGCTGATCGTCGAGGTCGAGGGGTCGGACGCGGAGATCGACGAGCAGCTCGGCCATATCCTGGCGGTGGCGCGGCGGCACGAGCCCGAGGTGCTGCGCGAGAGCCGGTCGGCGGAGGAGAGTGCGCTGATCTGGAAGGGGCGCAAGGCCGCCTTCGGCGCCATGGGGCAGATCGCCGACTATATCTGCCTCGACGGGACGATCCCGGTGGGCGAGCTGCCCTTCGTGCTGAAGCGGATCGGCGAGATGACGGCGGGCTACGGGCTGGGGGTGGCCAACGTCTTTCATGCCGGCGACGGGAACATGCATCCGCTGATCCTCTACGACGCCAACAAGCCGGGGGACCTGGAGAAGGCCGAGGCGCTGGGGTCGGATATCCTGCAAGCTCTGCGTCGAGGTGGGCGGGTGCCTGACCGGCGAGCATGGCGTGGGGGTGGAGAAGCGCGATCTGATGGACGTGCAGTACGGGCCCGCCGACATCGAGGCGCAGCTGCGGGTGAAGGACGTCTTCGATCCGCGCTGGCTGCTCAACCCGGCGAAGGTCTTTCCGCTGGCCGCGAGCGAAGCGCGGCGCGCGGCGTGACGGCGTTCGCGCCCGACAGCGAGGAGGAGCTGGCGGCGATCGTGCGCGACGCACCGGCCGGAGGGCTGGCCGTCGAGGGTGGCGGAACCCGCGGGGCCGAGCGCGGCGCGGGGGCGGTGCTGTCCACGCGCGGGCTGAGCGGGATCACGCTTTACGAGCCCGGCGCGCTGACGCTGGTGGCGCGCGCCGGGACGCCGCTGGCCGAGGTCGAGGCGGCGCTGGCGGCGGAGGGGCAGATGCTGCCGTTCGAGCCGTGGGACGCCCGGCCGCTGACCGGGCGGAACGGCGCACCGACGATCGGCGGGGTGGCGGCGACGAATGCGTCCGGGCCGAGGCGCTTTCGTGCCGGTGCCTGCCGGGACAGCATGATCGGGGTGAGGTTCGTCGACGGCACCGGGGCCATCGTCAAGAACGGCGGGCGGGTGATGAAGAACGTGACCGGCCTCGACCTGGTGAAGCTGATGGCCGGGAGCCGCGGGACGCTCGGGGTGATCACCGAGGTCGGCTTCAAGGTGCTGCCGCGACCGGTGCGCACGGCGACGGTGGTGCTCGATGGCCTCGACGTGGCGGCGGGCTGCGCGGCGATGACGGTGGCGGCGGGTACGCCCTATGAGGTGAGCGGCGCGGCGCACCTGCCCACGGGGCTGGGCGGAGGACCGGTGACGCTCTTGCGGCTGGAAGGCTTTGCCGGCTCGGTGGACTATCGCGGCCGGGCGCTGGCGGAGGCGCTCGGCCGGTTCGGCGGTGGCGCGGCTGGTCGAGGGGGAGGGGGACTGGCCCGTTGTCCGCGACGGTGCCGTCTTCGCCGGGCGCGCGGGGTCGGTCTGGCGGATTTCGGTCAAGCCGACCGACGCGCCGGGCCTTTCCGCGGCGGTGGGCCCGGCGGAGGTGGCGTTCGACTGGGCCGGCGGGCTCGTCTGGGCGCTGGCGCCGGAGGATTTCGACTTGCGCGGCGCCATGGCCGGCATCGCGGGCCACGCGACGCTGGTGCGCGCGAGCGCGGAGGCGCAGGCGCGCTGGAGCACGCTGCACCCGGAGCCGATGGCGGTGGCGCGGCTGTCGGAGGGGCTGCGCGCGCGGTTCGATCCGCGGGGCGTCTTCGGCGGCGGCGTGATGGCGGCGGCATGATCTTCGTCTTCGGCAGCCGCGTCGCGCTGGGAGCCTTGTGACGTGCAGACGAACTTCTCGCCCGAGCAGCTCAGCGATCCGGCGACGGCGCGGTCGAACCAGATACTGCGGACCTGCGTGCATTGCGGCTTCTGCACCGCCACCTGCCCGACCTACCAGGTGCTGGGCGACGAGCTCGATTCGCCGCGGGGGCGCATCTACCTGATCAAGGACATGCTGGAGGCCGGGCGGCCGGCGGACGAGAAGACGGTCAAGCATATCGACCGCTGCCTGTCGTGCCTGGCCTGCATGACGACCTGTCCGTCGGGGGTGCACTACATGCACCTGGTCGATCATGCGCGCGCCCATATCGAGGAGACCTACCGCCGGCCGCCGATGGAGCGGGCGCTGCGCTGGGCGCTGGCGAAAGTGCTGCCCTATCCGGGGCGCTTTCGCCTGGCGCTCCGGGCGGCGAACCTGGGGCGGCCGTTCGCGGGGCTGCTGCCGAAGCAGCTGCGCGGGATGCTGGAGTTCGCGCCGCGGTCGCTGCCGCCGCCGAGCCCGATGGACGCGCCGCAGGTCTTTGCCGCGGAGGGGGAGCGGCGCAAGCGCGTGGCGCTGCTGACCGGGTGCGCGCAGCGGGCGCTCAACACCGACATCAACGCGGCGACGATCCGGCTGCTGACACGGCACGGCTGCGAGGTGGTGGTGGCCGAGGGGGCCGGGTGCTGCGGGGCGCTGACGCACCACATGGGCAAGACGCGGGAGAGCCATGCGACGGCGGCGAAGAACATCGCGGCGTGGATGCGGGAGGCGAACGGGGCGGGGCTCGATGCGGTGGTCATCAACACCTCCGGCTGCGGGACCACGGTGAAGGACTATGGCCACATGTTCGCGGGCGATCCGCTGGCGGCGGACGCGGCGCGGGTGGCCGGGCTGGCGCGCGACGTCAGCGAGCTGATGACGGAACTGGGGCTGAAGCCGCCGGCGGGGACGCCGGGGCTGCGGGTGGCGTACCATGCCGCCTGCTCGCTGCAGCACGGCCAGCAGGTGCGCACGCAGCCGAAGGCGCTGCTCAAGGCGGCGGGCTTCGAGGTGGTGGAGCCGCGCGACAGCCATCTCTGCTGCGGGTCGGCGGGGACGTACAACCTGTTGCAGCCGGAGATCTCGGCGCAGCTCAGGGCGCGCAAGGTGGCGACGCTGGAGGAGCGGGGGCCGGACGTGATCGCGGCGGGCAACATCGGCTGCATGATGCAGATCGGCTCGGCAAGCGGGGTGCCGGTGGTGCATACCGCCGAGCTCCTCGACTGGGCGACGGGCGGGCCGCGGCCACCCGCGCTCGGGGCGGCGTGAGAGGGGCGCCTGCGCTCCTTGTCGCGATGGTGCTGGCTGGCGCGGTGGCGGCCGAGGAGCCGGGGCGGCGGATGCTGGAGGCGGAGGAGGCGGTGGCCTTCCGCGGGGTAGGGCGGCTGAACGTCGCGGGCAGCCGGTTCTGCACCGCAGCTCTCGTCTCGGAGACGGTGATCGTCACGGCGGCGCACTGCCTGTTCAACCCGCGGACGCGGGCGCTGGTGCCGCTGTCGGAGGTGCGCTTCGTTGCGGGGTTGCGGCTGGGCGAGACTGCGGCGGTTCGTCGCGTGGTCCGGGCGGTCACGCATCCGGGGTTCGCTTTCGAGGGGCCGGACTCGATGGCGGATGTCGGCGCCGACCTAGCACTCCTCGAGCTGGCCGAGCCGGTGACGGCGGCGGAGGCGCCGGCCTTCGCGACTGGGGATCTGTTCGAGGACGGGGCTCCGCTCTCCATAGTCTCCTACGCCCGCGACCGGGCGCAGGCGCCCTCGATCGAGACGCCGTGCGATGTCGGAAGCCACCTTTGCGGCGGTGGCCTGGCTCGACTGCGGGGTGAACTATGGCGCCTCGGGCTCGCCGGTGTTCCAGGGGGAGGGCGGGGAGCGCCGGCTGGTCGCGGTCGTCTCCGCCATGTCGACGGACCTGGCCGCGGGCCGCCCGGTGACGGTGGCGGTTCGGCTCGGATCGTGGATGCCGCGGCTGCTCGAGGCGCTGGCGGAACGGGCGGTGGAGGAGGAGTGACATGGCGGCGGGCGGGCATGGCACCGCATGCCGCATCTCCCTGCGGCACTTGCGAGATGGCGGGATGCGGCTTATCAAAAAGGTTAACGTCCATCCCAGCAGGTGCAGCCCGGAGGCACGATGACCGTCTACGTTGGAACCGATACCGCCAAGACGCGCCGCACGCTTGAAGTTCAGGGAAAGAGCTACGGCTACTACTCGATCTCGGCGGCGGAAGCGGCGGGACTGGGCGATTTCGGGCGTTTGCCGGCGGCGCTGAAGGTTGTGCTCGAAAACATGCTCCGCTTCGAGGACGGCAAGACGGTGACGGTCGATGACATCAAGGCCTTCGCCGAGTGGGCGACGCAGGGGGGCAAGAATCCCCGCGAGATCGCCTATCGTCCGGCGCGGGTGCTGATGCAGGACTTTACCGGTGTGCCGGCGGTGGTCGACCTTGCTGCGATGCGGGATGGCATCAAGGCGCTGGGCGGTGATGCGCAGAAGATCAATCCGCTCAACCCGGTGGACCTGGTGATCGACCATTCGGTGATGGTCGACGAGTTCGGGACGCCGCGGGCGTTCCAGCTCAACGTGGACCTGGAGTACCAGCGCAACATCGAGCGCTACCAGTTCCTGAAGTGGGGGCAGAGCGCCTTCGACAATTTCCGCGTGGTGCCGCCGGGGACCGGCATCTGCCACCAGGTGAACCTCGAGTACCTGGCGCAGACGGTGTGGACCGACAAGGACCCTTCGGGCGCGCTGGTCGCCTATCCCGACACGCTTGTCGGCACCGACAGCCATACCACGATGGTGAACGGCCTTGCGGTGCTCGGCTGGGGCGTGGGCGGCATCGAGGCAGAGGCGGCGATGCTCGGGCAGCCGGTGTCGATGCTGATCCCCGAGGTGATCGGCTTCAAGCTGACCGGGCGGATGATCGAGGGCACCACCGCCACCGACCTCGTGCTCAAGGTGGTGCAGATGCTGCGCAAGAAGGGCGTGGTGAACAAGTTCGTCGAGTTCTACGGCGACGGACTGGACCACCTGCCGCTGGCCGACCGCGCCACCATCGCCAACATGGCGCCGGAGTATGGCGCGACCTGCGGCTTCTTCCCGATCGACCCCGAGACGCTGCGCTATCTGCGGCAGACCGGGCGCGACGAGGCGCGGGTGGCGCTGGTCGAGGCGTATGCAAAGGAGAACGGCATGTGGCGCGGGCCGGACTACGCGCCGGTCTACACCGACACGCTGCATCTCGACATGGGCGAGATCGTCCCGGCGATCTCGGGGCCGAAGCGGCCGCAGGACTACACGCCGCTGAGCATGGCCGCCGAGGCCTTCTATGACACCGTCGCCGACTATCGCGGCATCGACGTCTCGAACGGCGCCGAGAGGATGGGGGCCGAAGGCGGCGCCGTGGCGATCGCGGCGCCGCCGGAGGTTCGCAAGACCGCCACGGTCGAGGGCGCCGACTACACCATCCGCGACGGGTCGGTGGTGATCGCGGCGATCACGTCGTGCACCAACACCTCCAATCCCTACGTGATGATCGGTGCGGGGCTGGTGGCGCGGAAGGCGCGGGCGCTGGGGCTGAACCGAAAGCCCTGGGTGAAGACCTCGCTGGCGCCGGGGAGCCAGGTGGTCAGCGACTATCTGGAGGCGGCCAACCTGCAGGAGGATCTCGACGCGCTCGGGTTCAACCTCGCCGGATACGGCTGCACCACCTGCATCGGCAACTCGGGGCCGCTCGGGGATCCGGCGATCTCGAAGGCGATCCACGACAACGACCTGGTGGCGACGGCGGTGCTGTCGGGCAACCGCAATTTCGAGGGGCGGATCTCGCCGGACGTGCGGGCGAACTACCTGGCCAGCCCGCCGCTGGTCGTGGCCTACGCCATCGCCGGCGACGTCAACATCGACCTGACGAGCGAGCCGATCGGGGTGAGCAAGGATGGCCGCGATGTCTATCTCAAGGACATCTGGCCGACCAACAAGGAGATCGCCGAGCTGGTCGAGCGGACGGTGACGCGCGAGGCCTTCCAGAGCAAGTACGCCGACGTCTTCAAGGGCGACGAGAAGTGGCAGGCAGTGGAAACCACCGACAGCGAGACCTACAACTGGCCGCCGACCTCGACCTACATCCAGAACCCGCCCTACTTCCGGGGCATGTCCAAGGACCCGGGCGTCATCTCCGACATCACGGGGGCACGGATCCTGGCCCTCCTCGGCGACATGGTGACCACCGACCACATCTCTCCCGCAGGTTCGTTCAAGCCGACGACGCCGGCCGGCAAGTACCTGACCGAGCGGCAGATCCCGCCGAGAGACTTCAACTCCTATGGCTCGCGCCGCGGCAACCATGAAGTGATGATGCGCGGCACCTTCGCCAACATCCGCATCAAGAACGAGATGCTGGACGGGGTCGAGGGCGGCTACACGCTGGGGCCGGACGGCGAGCAGACCTCGATCTTCGACGCTTCCATGGCCTACCAGGCCGACGGCGTGCCGCTGGTGGTGATCGGGGGCGTCGAGTACGGCGCTGGATCGTCGCGCGACTGGGCGGCAAAGGGGACGGCGCTTCTGGGGGTGAAGGCGGTGATCGCCGAGAGCTTCGAGCGCATCCACCGCTCGAATCTGGTCGGCATGGGGGTGATCCCGTTCGAGTTCACCGCCGGCGACAACCGCGGCACGCTGGGGCTGAAGGGTGACGAGGTCATCTCGATCGCCGGGCTTGCGGGCGAGTTGAAGCCGCTGGCGACGGTGCCCTGCACCATCCTCTACGCCGACGGCAAGGAGCGGACGATCGAGCTCAAGTGCCGCATCGATACGGCGGTGGAGATCGAGTACGTCGAGAACGGCGGCGTGCTGCACTACGTGCTGCGCAATCTCGCCAAGGCGTCCTGAGGCTTGGCCGGTCGGGCGCTCCTGCGGGAGTTTCCCGACCTGCCGCCGGTCTGGGCGCTCGGCGCGGCGGTGCTGGGCTGGGGGCTCGCCCGCTTCGTTCCGATGGCGCCGCTGTCCCGATGGCCGGCGGTCCCGCTGGCGGTTGCAGGCTTCGGTCTGATGGTCTGGGCGGCGCTCTGGTTCCGGCGCAAGCGCACGCCGATCGAGCCGCGCGAGGCGCCGAAGGCGCTGATCGTCGAGGGACCGTTCCGGATCAACCGCAACCCGATCTACAGCGGGATGCTGCTGGTGCTCCTGGCCTGGGCGTTCTTCCTCGGCGCCGTGTCGGCGTTGCTGCCGGCGGTGGCATTTCTTCTCGTGGTCGATCGCCGGTTCGTACCCGGCGAGGAGGCGGCGCTGCGCGCGGGCTTCGGGCCGGAGGCTGGCCGATACCTCGCCGCCACCCGCCGCTGGTGAGGCAATGCGCTCGCGAAGGCTTGACTGGCCGGAGGGGCGAGGGGCGGGTAGGACGGGCGGAACCTAGCCTGAAAGCCATGATGCGCCTCCTGCCTTTCCTCCTCGCCGCCAGCGTCAGTCTCTCGCCCCTCGCGGCTTCGGCACAGGATACGCCGGTGGTGCTGGAGCTCTTCACCAGCCAGGGGTGTTCTTCCTGTCCGCCGGCGGATGCGCTGCTGGCCGAGCTGGCCGGGCGCGAGGGGGTGATCGCGCTTGCGCTGCACGTGGACTACTGGGACTATCTCGGCTGGGAGGACGAATTCGGCCGTCCCGGCAATACCGCCCGCCAGCGCGCCTACGCCAAGGCGGCGCGCAGCCGGTCGATTTTCACCCCCGAGTTGATCGTGCAGGGCGACGAGCGGGTGAAGGGGCACGATGCCGACCGGGTCCTGAAGGAGATCGCCAGTCACCAGCAGAAGCCGGCGCTGGCCGAGCTGTCGCTGAAGCGGAGCGGCGACACGCTGTCGATCCACCTGGCGCCGACCGGCGGGCAGGTGGGGCCGGCGGATATCCACCTGGTGCGCTTCAAGCCGTCCGAGGACGTCGCGATCGAAGCGGGGGAAAACGCAGGGCGGACGCTGACTTACACCAACATCGTCACCGACTGGGAGACGGTCGCGCGCTGGGACGGCACCGCGGCAGTGGACATGCGCTACGAGGGGCTGGAGGACGGCCCGGTGGCGGTGATCGTGC
The DNA here is from genome assembly GCA_963796805.1 of uncultured Alphaproteobacteria bacterium. Taxonomy (GTDB): domain Bacteria; phylum Pseudomonadota; class Alphaproteobacteria; order Rhodobacterales; family Rhodobacteraceae; genus Amaricoccus. Next base: position 253,554 of record CAWCNG010000004.1, on the reverse strand, counting down.
AGAAGGTGCACATGGGGCCGATCGTGACGGCGGCGACGAATCCCTGACGGGCTCTGGCGATGTCAAAGGTTTACGGGGATTCGCTGCGTATGGAATCCATATGGAAAGCGTATGGAATCCATATGGCACCTAAAAGAGTCAGGATTAGTCGGTAACGCGGCACATCGGCGAAGTTTGCGACGCCGGAGCTAGTGCTTGACGGAGTCGGGGAAGGTTTTGACCCACCGGCGGTGCAGCCAATAGTACTGGCCCGGGGTGGCGCGCACGCGGGCAGTGAGGCTGTCGGCGGCGGCCTGGGTCATCTCGAGGGCGGTGCCGGGCGGGATCGGGGCCTCGAACTCGACGGCGACGTGCAGGCCGTCGGGCTGGCGGGTGCCGTAGACCGGGATCATCGGCAGGCGGTACTTGACGGCGAGCTCGGCGATGGCGGTGCCGCTCGGGGCGGGGTGGCCGAGGAAGTCGATGGGGGCGCCGCGTTTGGTGTACTGGTCGAGGAGGACGGCCATCACGCCGCCGCGGCGGAGGTGGCGGACGAGCTCGCGGATGCCGGCGCCGTCGCGGCCGATGACCGGCTGGCCGCCGGCCTCGACGTTGGCGAGGTAGTCGGCGTTGAGCCAGGGGTTCTTGACCGGGCGGATCATCGCGCCCGACTCGATGCCCTCAGCCATCAGCGCGGCGCGCACCGCCTCCCACTGGCCGAAATGTCCGGAGACCAGGAGCGCGCCGCGGCCTTCGGCCTGCGCCTGCTTCAGCGCCTCCCACCCCGGCCCGGTCGGACCGGTCCAGGCGTGGCGGGCCTGGAAGGCGCGGCGGGTCATCACCTCGATCATGGTGCGGCCGAACGAGGAGGCCATGGCGCTGCGGACGCGGCGGCGCTCGGGGCCGGGCATTTCGGGGAAGATGAGGCGCAGGTTGCCCTCGACCCGGCGGCGGAGGTCGGGGACGAGGGCGACCAGCGCGCGGGCGAAGCCGGCGGCGAAGGCGAGGCGTGCGCGATAGGGCAGCGCGCGGGCGATGCCTATGAGCAATCCCTGGGGCAGGTAGGCGAGAAGGCTGGGCAGATTGCCGCGGCGGGCCATGCGAGCATTTCCGTCATGCCCGGCGGCTTCCCCGCGCGGCCGGGCGGCGCGGGGACCTGTCGCAGGCGGGTCCCGTCAGTGCCTGACCGGGTTGATCATCATGACCATCTGCCGGCCCTCGAGACGGGGCATGGCCTCGATCTTTCCGAGCTCGGTCACATCATCGGCCACCCGTTCGAGGAGCTTGCGGCCCAGGTCGGCGTGGGCCATCTCGCGGCCGCGGAAGCGGAGCGTGATCTTGACCTTGTCGCCGCCCTCGAGGAACTTGGTCACCGAGCGCATCTTGACCTCGTAGTCGTGCGTGTCGGTGTTGGGGCGGAACTTGATCTCCTTGATCTCGATGATCTTCTGCTTCTTCCGCGCCTCGGATTCCTTTTTCTGCGTCTCGTACTTGTACTTGCCGAAGTCCATGATCTTGGCCACGGGCGGCGTGGCGTTCGGCGAGATCTCGACAAGGTCGAGGCCGGCCTGCTCGGCGAGGACCATGGCCTTCTCGGGCGTTATGAGGCCGATGTTCTCGCCCTCGGCGCCGATCAGGCGAATTTCAGTGGCGCGGATCCGGTCGTTGACGCGGGGTCCGGTGTCGCGCGTTGGCGGCGCGTTGTGCGGTCTGCGGGCTATGGTCCTGGCATCCTTTTGATCGTTGACGGGACAAAAAACCGGAGCAGCGCCCCGGTCAGCGCATTACAATAGTGCAGATCGGCGGATAAGTGAAGATGCAGCGGCCGGTCCTGACTGCGGGCCGGGGAGATTTCGAGCCGGTTCCCGCCGTTTGCACGTTCCACGGGTGTTGGGCCTTGCATCATGCGGCGGGGCAGGTCATCTCGTGGGCGCCCGGGGAGGAATGCCCCCGCGCGAAACGAAATTGCCCTTGGGAGGGGAAGATGAAGCGGACCTGGTATTGGATCATCGCGGCCGTCGTCGTGGTTCTCGCGATCTACTTGTTCATGGGACGCGGCGGGCAGGAGCCTGCCCCCGCCCCGACGCCTGCCGCCACCGAGCCTGCGGCGCCCGCCGCGACAGAACCGGCGGCGCCTGCAACGACCGAGCCTGCGGCGGCGCCTGCCATGACCGAGCCTGCGGCGGAGCCAGCCGCTCCCGCGACCGAGCCGGCGACGACCGAGCCTGCGGCGCCCGCGCCCGCGAACTGACCGAGGGCGGGGGGCGCGACAACGTCGCGCCCCCCGGACAGCGGACCGATCACGCGAGACTGTCGCAGAAGCGGTGGATGCGGCGGCATGCCTCGGCCAGCACCTCGTCGGCGGCGGCATAGCTGATACGGAAGTTGGGCCCTAGGCCGAAGGCGGCGCCGAAGACCACCGCGACGCCCTCGGCGGCGAGAAGTGCCGTGGAGAAGTCCGCGTCGGTGGTGATGCGGACCCCGCCCGGCGTGGTCTTGCCGATCAGATCCGCGATCGAGGGATAGACATAGAAGGCGCCTTCGGGCTCCGGGCAGGCGATCCCCGGACAGGCATTGAGGAGCCCGACCACCAGGTCGCGCCGGCGGCGGAAGGCGGCGGCGGCCTCGGCGATGTAGTCCTGCGGTCCGTTCAGCGCCTCGACCGCCGCCCACTGGCTGACCGAACAGGCGTTCGAGGTGGACTGGCTCTGGATCGCGGTCATGGCGCGGATGAGCGGCTTCGGCCCGGCGGCGTAGCCGATGCGCCAGCCGGTCATGGCGTAGGCCTTGGAGACGCCGTTGACGGTGAGCGTGCGGTCGAGGAGCCGCGGCTCGACTTCAGCCGGGGTGCAGAAGATGAACGGTGCGTAGGCGATGTGCTCGTACATGTCGTCGGTCATCACCCAGACCTGCGGGTGGCGGAGCAGCACGTCGGTGAGCGCCTTGAGCTCGGCGGGGGAATAGCCGGCGCCGGTGGGATTGGAAGGTGAGTTGAAGATCAGCCACTTGGTGCGTGGCGTTATTGCAGAATTAAGGTCTTCCGGAGTGATCTTGAAGCCGTGCGTCGATCTGCCCCGCCACCACGACCGGGGTGCCGCCGGCGAGTGCCACCATGTCGGGATAGCTGACCCAGTAGGGCGCGGGAATGACGACCTCGTCACCGGGGTTGACGGTCGCCATGAGCGCGTTGAACAGCACCTGCTTGCCGCCGGTGGAGACCATGACCTGGTCGGGGGCGTAGTCGAGGCCATTCTCGCGGGCGAACTTGGCAGCGATGGCGCGGCGGAGCTCGGGGATGCCCTCGGGGGCGGTGTAGCGGGTCTTGCCGCCGTCGATCGCCGCCTTGGCGGCCGCTCGGATGTGGGCGGGGGTGTCGAAGTCGGGCTCGCCGGCGCTGAGGCCGATGATGTCGTGGCCCTCCGCCTTCAGCTCGAGCGTGCGGGCGGTGATGGCGATGGTCGGCGAGGGCTTGATGCGCGCCAGCGCGTCGGAAAGGAAGGCCATGGGACGCTCCGGTTTGCAATCGGGCGACGTGTGTCTTAGGGTCCCGCCGGGGATGGATCAAGGGCCTGCAGGGGCCAAGCAATCGGAGTTGGTGATGGCTTTCGAACGGGACGGCGAGGACGCCGTGACCCTGGATTATACCGACGATGCCGCGACCTTCGGCGACCGGCTGGTCCTCGCGCGCGAATGCACCGGCATGGTCCAGGCAGAACTCGCCCGGCGGATGGGCGTCCGGGTGCACACGCTGCGCAGCTGGGAAGAGGATCAGGCCGAACCTCGCGCCAACCGCCTGCAAATGCTGGCCGGCGTGCTGGGCGTCTCCATGGTCTGGTTGATGGCCGGAAAGGGTGCGCCCCCGCAGCCTGCGGCCGTGCCGCCGCTCGCGGACGCGGCGGGCGAGGCCTGTCTCGCCGACCTGCACCGGCTGCGCGCCGAGCAGCTCCGCATCGCCGAGCGCCTCGGGCAGATCGAGCGGCGGCTCCGCGCGGTCCTGAGCTGAGTGTCGGCTGCGGCTGTGCCCGACGACCGGCTGAAGCGCCTGCGGGTGCGGAGCTGGCACCGCGGCATCCGCGAGATGGATCTGATCCTCGGCCGCTTCGCCGATGCCAACCTCGCCGGTCTCGAGCCGGAACTTCTCGACGCATTTGACATACTCTTGTCGGAAAACGACCACGACCTCTATGGGTGGGTCGCTGGAAGTGCTGCTATTCCAACGCACTACGACGCGATCGTGACACGGATTCGCGCCCACCACGGCATCGACTGACGCGGCAACCGGAAGCCGGCCAGCCGGGCCTTAACGAGTTGTATAAGATTTTGCGTGACGGTCCCGCAAAGTACCAAATGCGGAGTGACACCATGAGTATGCACGCAACGGTTGCCGCGCTGCCGGAACCCTCCGCCACGGAGGATTTCCTCGGCGCCTACCTCGAGACGCTTTCGATGGTGGAACGTCTGCACCGGCTGCTGCTCGACGTGGTGAAGGACGAGTTCGAGCGGCTGGGCATCATCGACATCAACTCGGTGCAGGCGCTGCTGCTGTTCAACATCGGCGACAACGAGGTCACCGCGGGCGAGCTGAAGACGCGCGGCTATTACCAGGGTTCGAACGTCTCGTACAATCTCAAGAAGCTGGTCGAGTGCGGCTACATGCACCACCAGAAGTGCGACGTCGACCGCCGTGCGGTGCGGGTGCGGCTGACCGAGAAGGGGCGGAACATCCGAACCATCATCGCGCAGCTGTTCCAGCGACATGCCAGCGGGATCCTCAGCCGCGAGGTTCTCGGCAACATGCGGCTCGAGGACATCAATGCCAGCCTTCGGCGGATGGAACGCTACTGGAGCGATCAGATCCGCTACATCTACTAGAATTCGGCTGGGAGTGCGGCCTTTCCGCCACCGTCCGATGCAACTTTGCGGCGAATGAAACAACCACTTCTGCCCAAGCGCTTAAAATGATGATACGATCCCGGAAAACCAATGATCCGCCGGGATTGATTCGTCGGTGGACTGACGCGGGCAGAGCAAGAGTATAGGGGTCTCCAGGCGGATCCGATGGGTACGACGGTGCAAAATGGGGAGAGGGGCCACGGCCCCTACGAGTATGCCCTCGGTGATGAGTTGCGCGGCGAACGTGCGACTCTGGGCAAGACCCTACTCGACATCCAGCGCGATCTCCGGATCAAGGCGGCCTATATCGCCGCCATCGAGGACGCCAAGCCGGAGGTCTTTCCCAACCCGAGCTTCATCGCCGGCTACGTGCGCTCCTACGCGCGCTATCTGTCGCTCGATCCGGACGAGGTCTTCCGCCGCTTCTGCCAGGAGAGCGGCTTCACCGGAACGAAGGGCGGCCAGGCCGGCGTGCAGGTGCCCGGCGGCGCCGTAGTGAAGCCGATGGCGGGCGGCTTCCGTCCCGATTTTCCGCTGTCGCGGGTCCAGCCGCGCGGGCTGCCCGACGTGCCGCTCTCGGCCATCGGCTCGGTGCTGGTGATGGTGGGGCTGCTCGGTGGTCTCGGTTATGGCGGCTGGAACGTTCTGCAGAGCATCCAGCGCGTCCAGTTCGCGCCGGTCGAGGAGATGCCGCTGGTGGTCGCCGACGTGGACTCGCTCGATCCGCTCGAGGTGCCGCCGCTCGAAGAGCCCGGGCTGACCGAGCTTGCGAGCCCGGTGGCGGCCACGGCGCTGGCCGACCTCTACCGCCAGCAGGAAGCCGAGGTTCCGATCCTGGTGCCGCGCGACGGACCGATCGCGGCGCTCGACCCGGACCGCACCGGCCTGCTCGCCCGCCCCGTGTCGTTGACGCCCGAGTCCGCCGCCGCCGACGGGCACGCCGTGCTGGTCGCCGAGGGCAACGGCCCGCATCCGGGCGTGGTGCTGCAGCCGGTGTCGGCGACCGCCGCGATGCCGCCCCAGCCGCCGGTAGTGGTGGTCGTGGCCGAGCGCTCGGCCTGGATCCGGGTCTACCAGGAGAACGGCACGGTCCTGTTCGAAAGCATCCTCGAGAAGGGTCAGACCTACTCGCCGCCCGAGGGGATCGAGAAGCCGCTGATCTGGGCCGGCAACTCGGGATCGGTCTACGTGCGGGTCGGCGAGACGCTGCACGGGCCGCTCGGCAGCGGCACCAAGGCCACCCGCGACGTGGTGCTGGAGCCGCAGGCCATCGTCGAGCGCTACGGCGTGGTGGCCGAGATCCCCGAGGTGATCTCGCAGGCCTTCGCGCCGCAGCCGGCCGGTCTGGAGGCCGCCGTCACCATCCAGTGATCGCGTGCTCACCTCATCTCCGGTCTCTCGGAGCACTGATCTTCTTTGTCGGTGCCGGTGCAATCCTTGGCCTGATCGGGTATGGTTTGCTCCTCCGCGGGGACCACTACGCCAAGGTGGTGGCTCCGCGCTTGCACGCGGAGAATACCGCCCGGGCGGAGGCAACGAACGCCGCGATCTGGGCAGAGCGGGTTCGGAACCGTCTACACCATCGACGGCGACGGTCGAGGTGGATGCGCAGCGGTCGCCACGCGCGGCGGCCGATGTCGATCTGCGTCCGAAAGGTCCAGACCATGTTTGGCTACGGCTTCAAGAGTGACGTGACGGTCTCGGACTACATCCGGAACATAGCGGGCGTCACGCATTTCGCTGGTGCCGGGCCACGCGAGGACCGCGAAGCCATCTTCAGCTCTGCGTACTCGCGCCAGACCTCTACGAAGTTGGCGCGGGACCGGCGACAGCTGCCCTGTTGCGATAACTTTCTATGCAAATACCGCTGGCGGCTGCGAGGCCCTGCAGGTCCCTTGCGACGTGCCGAATCCACGGCGCCCGATGCTGCGCGTGGCCGATGCTGGTACGCCGGTTCGCCGAAGTCCCTGTGCGCGAACTCGCTCACCCCGCCCGGGGAGTATGTCCCGCCGACATCACGGATCACCGCGGCGAACCCCCTGGGGCGCGAGGAGATAGCCCCCCGACCCGATGGGGCCGAGCCTAACTATTGGCGAAAGGCGGAGCAGCTGCTGGTGGAGCAGCCAGTCCCAAGCTTGCGCACGCAGAGACCACCGACGTTCTGCAGTACTCTCCTGAGACCCCGAGGCGTGACATTGCCGCTGCGTGTCGCTTATGGTCTGGGCGTGACGCGAGCACGGACCCCCCCCCATGACCCACAACCCCATCCGCCCATGGCGCAACATCGACCGGCGCCAGTCGCGGCGCATCCACGTGGGCGCGGTGCCGGTGGGCGGCGGCGCGCCGATCAGCGTGCAGACGATGACGAACACCCTGACCACCGACGTTGCGGCGACGGTGGCGCAGGTCACGGCCTGCGCCGAGGCGGGGGCGGACATCGTGCGGGTCTCCTGCCCCGACGAGGGTCGACGCGGGCGCTCCGCGAGATCGTGCGCGAGAGCCCGGTGCCGATCGTGGCCGACATCCACTTCCACTATCGCCGCGCCATCGAGGCAGCGGAGGCCGGGGCGGCGTGCCTGCGGATCAATCCGGGCAACATCGGCTCGGCGGAGCGGGTGCGTGAGGTAATCAGGGCAGCGCGGGACCATGGCTGCTCCATGCGGATCGGGGTCAATGCGGGGAGCCTGGAGAAGCACCTGCTGGAGAAGTACGGCGAGCCGTGTCCGGAGGCGATGGTCGAGAGCGGACTCGATCATATCCGCATCCTTGAGGACAACGACTTTCACGAGTTCAAGATCAGCGTGAAGGCGTCGGACGTGTTCCTGGCGGCGGCGGCCTACCAAGGTCTGGCCGAGGCGACCGACGCGCCGATCCATCTCGGGATCACCGAGGCGGGTGGGCTGATGACCGGAACCGTCAAGTCGGCCATCGGCATGGGGAACCTGCTCTGGGCGGGGATCGGCGACACGATCCGGGTAAGCCTCTCGGCCGATCCGGTGGACGAGGTGCGGGTGGGCTTCGAGATCCTGAAGGGGCTCGGGCTGCGGCACCGGGGGGTGAACATCATCTCCTGCCCTTCCTGCGCGCGACAGGGGTTCGACGTGATCAAGACGGTGGAGATCCTTGAGAAGCGGCTGGAGCACATCAAGACGCCGATGTCGCTCTCGATCATCGGCTGCGTGGTGAACGGCCCCGGCGAGGCGCTGATGACCGACGTGGGCTTCACCGGCGGCGGCGCCGGTGCGGGCATGGTCTATCTGGCCGGCAAGCAGGCCCACAAGATGGACAACGCCGGCATGGTCGACCACATCGTGGAGCTGGTCGAGAGGCGCGCCGCGGAGATCGAGGCGGAGCGCGCCGCCGCCCCGCAGGCGGCGGAGTAGCGGGCCGAGGCCCGAAGTCTTCGCGGAAGCAGATCGACCGCCGCGAATGTTTCATTCATGCCATTCGCCGGTATTCCGCTGGGAGCGGGGTTGACGGCGCGGACGTGGTAGTGGACGACCCACTGGCTCGCGCCCTATGTGGCGCACTCGGCAAGCAGCAGAGACGGCAGGTTCCCATGACGGCGCAATCCGGAATGCTGCGCATCGCGCTGGTGATCGGGCTGCTCGGCGCAGTCGGGCCGTTCGCGATCGACATGTACCTGCCGGCGCTGCCCGAGGTGGCCGCCGAGCTTGGCGCGAGCGCGCAGGCGACGCAGTTCACGCTGACGGCGTTCTTCCTCGCCTTCGGGGTGTCGCAACTCGCCTACGGACCGCTGTGCCGACCAGTACGGGCGCAAGCCGCCGCTTTACGTGGGGCTCGGCATCTTCCTCTTCGGCACGCTCGGCTGTGCACTGGCACCGACCATCGAGACGCTGATCGCCGCCCGCCTGGTGCAGGGGCTCGGGGCGGCGACGGTGATGGTGGTGCCGCGAGCGATCATCCGCGACCTGCACACCGGGCCTGAGGCGACGCGGCTGATGGCCTTGGTGATGCTGGTCATCTCGGTCTCGCCCATGCTGGCACCGCTGGCGGGGAGCGGGCTGATGGTGATCGGCAGCTGGCGGCTCATCTTCGGGGTGCTGGCGCTGGCGGGCCTGCTCAGCCTGGCGCTGACCGCTTTCGTGCTGCCGGAGACGCTGGCGCCCGAAAGCCGGACGCCGGCGCGGGTGGCCACGCTGGCGCGAGGCTTCTGGCGGCTACTTCGCGATCCGGGCTTCATGGGGCTGACGCTGATCGGCGGCTTTTCCATGTCGAGCTTCTTCGTCTTCATCGCCAGCGCGTCGTTCGTGTACACGCAGCAGTTCGGCCTGTCTCCGACCGGCTTCAGCCTCGCCTTCGCGCTCAATGCCATCGGTTTCTTCGGCGCGTCGCAGATGGCGGCCTCGCTCGGCGAACGTTTCGGCATGGCGCGGGTGGTGGCGACGGCGGTCACCGCCTTTGCGGCGATCACGGTGCTGCTTTTTCTCGTCGCGCTGGCGGGCTATGCCACGCTGCCGGTGATCATCGCCATGCTGTTCCTCGCCAACGCCTTTCTCGGGGTGGTGATGCCCACGACGATGGTGATGGCGCTCGACCCGCATCCCGACATTGCCGGTCTCGCCTCCTCGCTCGGCGGCACGCTGCAGATGGTAACGGGCGGGGCGATGATGGCGCTGGCCGGGTCATTCTTCGACGGGACGGCCACGCCCATGCTCGGGGCGATCGCGCTGGCGGGGCTCCTCGCCTGCGGTACGGCTCTTCTCACCTTCCGCGGCCGGAGTGGGGCGGCGGGCGGGGCGGCGGGCGCGGCGGCGCCGTAATCTCCCCTTGCGGCGGTGCCGCTTCTCGCGCAGATCGCGGGTGCCATGATCCCGGAGGACAAGCTCGACCAGATCCGCGGCCGCTTCGAGTTTCTCGAGGCGCGGCTGAACGCGGGCGCGGCGGTCGCCGACCTGCCGGCTCTGTCGCGCGAGTATGCCGAGCTCCGGCCGGTGGTCGAGGCGATTGACCGCTACCGTGGGCTCCTGCGCGAGCGGGAGGAGGCCGAGCGGCTGCTGGCCGACCCCGAGATGCGGGCTCTGGCGCAGGAGGAGATCGAGAGGCTGCACGGGGCGCTGCCGGAGGCCGAGCGCGCGTTGCAGCTGGCGCTGCTGCCGCGAGACGACGCGGACGAGCGCTCGGCGATCCTCGAGATCCGTGCCGGGACGGGTGGCGAGGAGGCGGCGCTCTTCGCGGCCGATCTCGCGCGGATGTACCAGCGGCTGGCCGAGGCGCACGGCTGGCGCTGGGACGTGGTCGAGGCGGCGCCGACCGAGCTCGGCGGTTACCGCGAGCTGGTGGCCGAGATCTCGGGGAAGGGCGTATTCCGGGCGCTGAAATTCGAGTTCGGCGTCCACCGGGTGCAGCGGGTGCCGGCGACCGAGAGCGGCGGGCGCATCCACACCTCGGCGGCGACGGTGGCGGTGCTGCCGGAGGCCGAGGAGGTCGACGTGGATATTCCGGCAACGGATATGAGGATCGATACCATGCGGGCGTCGGGGGCGGGCGGGCAGCACGTGAACACCACCGACTCGGCGGTCCGGATCACGCATCTGCCCACGGGCATCGTGGTGACGAGTTCGGAAAAGTCGCAACACCAGAACCGCGCGCGCGCCATGGAGGTGCTGCGCGCCAAGCTCTACGACCTGGAGCGGCAGAAGCTTGACGCCGAGCGCGCGGCGGACCGCAAGGGGCAGGTCGGGTCCGGCGACAGGTCGGAGCGCATCCGCACCTACAACTTTCCGCAAGGTCGGCTGACCGACCACCGCATCGGGCTGACCCTCTACAAGCTCGACCAGGTGATGCAGGGCGACTTCGACGAGGTGATCGAGGCGCTGACCGCTGCCGACCAGGCGGCGCGGCTGGCCGACCTGCAGACGTGAGCGTCCGTTTAGCGCTCTCCGACGGCACCGCTCGTCTGCGAGCCGCGGGCGTCCCCGATCCAGCCCGTGATGCGCGGCGGCTGATGGCCGAGGCGCTCGGGATCGCGGCCGATCGCCTGACGCTGGCGCTGGACGACCCGTTGCCGCCGGAGGCGGCAGTCGCGTTCGAGGCGATGGTCGCGGAGCGGGCGCGCTTCCGGCCGGTGGCGCAGATCGTCGGGCGGCGGTCCTTCTGGGGACGCGACTTCGTCGTCACGCGCGCGGTGCTCGACCCTAGGCCGGAGACCGAGACGCTTATCGCGCTCGCGCTGGCCGGGCCGCCCCGTGCGCGGGTGCTGGACCTCGGGACGGGGAGCGGGGTGATCCTTGTCACGCTGCTGGCCGAGTGGCCCGAGGCGCGGGGGGTGGGCACGGACGTGGACCCCGCGACGCTGGCAGTGGCGGAGACCAACGCGGCCCGGCATGGAGTAGACGGGCGCATCAGCCTTCTTTGCTCCGACTGGATGGAGGCTGTGGACGGGCGTTTCGATCTGGTGGTGTCGAACCCGCCCTACATCGCCGCCGCCGAGCTGGAGGCCCTGCCGCGTGACGTGCGTGACTGGGAGCCCCGGCATGCGCTGACCGCGGGGCAGTCCGGGCTCGAGGCCTATGCGCAGATTGCGAATGGTCTCGGCGGCGTGCTGGCGCCGGGGGGGCGCGCGCTCTTTGAGGTGGGCGCGGGGCAGGGCGGGGCGGTCGCTGCGCTCTTCCGCGGCGCGGGTTTTTCCGGGGCCGCGGTGCATCCCGACCTCGACGGCCGAGACCGGGTGGTAGCGGTTGCTTAGGCAAGCCACGGTTTTTGCGCTTGTCATCGCCGCACGGATGCTTATATCGTGGAGGTCGATCCCGCCACGATGTCCGAATTCATCCGTGAGACGCGGGGCGGATCTGACACGTGCACTGACACACCCGGGACGACGGATGGCCGCTCGAGCGGCGGCTTGCACCGCGTCCCCTCAGCCAACAATGGCGGAAACCTCGCGGCATGAGACCATCGAATAAGCAGCGTTCCAGGAACAAGCCTGGAAACAACGGCAACCAGCACAACCAGCAGCGCCGCCCGAACATGGGCAACGTTATCAATCGCGTCTTCGAAAGCGCGGGGCCTGATGGCAAGGTGCGCGGCACGCCGCAGCAGATCATCGACAAGTATCAGATGCTCGCGCGCGACGCCCAGTTGGCCGGCGACCGGGTGGCGGCGGAGAACTACCTGCAGCACGCCGAGCACTATAGTCGGCTCCTTGGCGACGCGCAGCGCCAGCAGGCGGAGACCCGCTTCAGCCAGGAGCGCGACGAAGGCCAGCGCGGCGACGATAGCCAGCGGGACGACGGGCAGCGCGACGATGGCCATCGCGAAGATGGGCCGGGGCAGCAGCCTCAGGCACAGCCGCAACCGCAACCGCAACCGCAGCAGCGTTTCGACGACAGCTACGATCAGCCGCGGCGCCAGCCGGCGATGGCAGCGCCGGTCGCATCGGGTCTCGCTATGATCGAGCCCGACGACAGCTTCGACATGTCCGGCCCGATCGAGACGCCGGAAGGACGCCGCGCTCAATCCGACGAGTCCAGGCCGATCGTTCAACCCGCCCCGCAGTTGGTGTCCCAGGAGGCGGTAAATGGCGCGGGACATCCTGCTGTGGAAGCGTCTGCGGAACCTGCCGACGCTTCGAGCCAGCCGGCCAAGCGCCCGCGCCCGCGCCGCCGCGCGAAGCCTGCCGAGGTGCAGGCGTCCGAGCCGGTGCCGCAGGCGGACTAGCGTTCCACCTCGGCTATGCCACCGATGCCAGGCGTCTAGCTTTGCGGCGCCGATTGCTGACGGGCTTCCACGAGGCGGCTGAGGCGGCAGAACGCCTCGAGCGATACCTGTTCGGCGCGCTCGGTCGACGGGATTCCTGCCTCGGCCAGCATCGCTTCCGCATCCGGCCCGAGCGGCTTGAGGCTGGCGCGCAGCATCTTGCGCCGCTGGCCGAAGGCGAGGGCTACAACGCGCGTGAGCGTGGCGGAGTCGGCGGGGAAGCGCGGCGCTTCGAGCCGTTCGAAGTGGACGACCGCGCTCGCCACCTTGGGTGGCGGGGTGAAGGCGCGGGCGGGGAGATCGAAGGCGATGCGCGGCTCCGTCCGCCACTGCGCCAGGATCGACAGGCGACCGTAGGCCTTTGAGCCGGGGACGGCGACGATCCGCCCGGCCACCTCTCTCTGGAACATCAGCGTGAGGCTCTGCCAGAAGGGCGGCCACACCGGCGGGGTAAGCCAGCGGACCAGGAGCTCTGTGCCGACGTTGTAGGGCAGGTTCGCCACGATGCGGATCGGCGGGGTAAGGTGCGGGAGGGGGTCGAGCTTCAGCGCGTCGCCTTCGAGCACGGTAAGGCGGCCGGGCCAGGCGGCGGCGATTTCGGCGAGCGCGGGTAGGCAGCGCGGGTCGCGCTCGAGGGCGAGCACGTGGCGGGCGCCCTCGGCGAGGAGCGCGCGGGTGAGGCCGCCGGGGCCGGGGCCGATCTCCAGCACGTCGCAGGCGGCTAGGTCACCGGCGCGGCGGGCGATCTTGGCGGTGAGGTTGAGGTCGAGGAGGAAGTTCTGCCCGAGCGCCTTGCGGGCGGACAGTCCATGCGCGGCGATTACTTCGCGCAGCGGCGGCAGAGTGTCGGGTATCATGCCTGCCTGGCCCGGGTCTCGGCCATGTCGCGCGCGAGCCGCAGGGCGGCGATGAGGCTGGCGGGGTTTGCGATGCCCTGGCCGGCGATGTCGTAGGCGGTGCCGTGGTCGGGCGAGGTGCGCACGAAGTCGAGCCCTAGCGTCACGTTGACCCCGCCGTCGAAGTCGATGGTCTTGATCGGGATCAGCGCCTGGTCGTGATACATGCAAACCGCCGCATCGTAGTGCGCCCGCGCGACGGGGTGAAAGAGTGTGTCGGCCGAGTGCGGGCCGGTCAGCGCAAGGCCCTCCTTGCCGAGCTTCGCCATCACCGGGGCGATGATCTCCGCCTCCTCGCGCCCCATCGCCCCGCCCTCGCCGGCATGCGGATTGAGCCCGGCCACGGCGATTCGCGGTGCGGCGACGCCGAAGTCCTGCACAAGCCCGCGGTGAGTGATGCGCAGCGTGGCCTCCAGGAGTTCGGGCGTCAGCGCCCGGGGTACGGCGGAAAGCGGGATGTGAATTGTCACGGGCACGACGCGCAGCGCCGGCGCGGCAAGCATCATCACCGGCAGCGTCGCGCCCGAGAGATGCGCGAGGAACTCGGTGTGTCCTGGGAAGGCGAAGCCGGCGCCGTCCTTGAGTGCCTTTTTGTGGATCGGGTTGGTGCAGAGCGCGAGTGCCGCCCCGCTGCGCACCAGATCCACCCCACGCGCGATGATGGCGATGACCGCTGAAGCGTTATCAGGGTGCGGCCGGCCGGGGTCCGGGGCGTGCGGGAGGAGGTGCGGCAGCACCGGCAGACCGTGCGCCATGGCGGCGGCGGCCTCGGCAGGCGCGGCGATGGGAACGACGGGCGTCCCCAGATGCGCTGGGTCGCCGATCAGGAAGAAGGGATGTTCACCTCGGAGCGACTCCCATGCCGCGAGCGCGATCTCGCCGCCGATTCCAGCCGGGTCGCCGAGGGTCAGGGCGATGGCCCTCGTCTCGGGCCTGCTCATCGCTCGACGATGATGGCGTCGCCGAGCAGTTCCTGCAGGTAGCCTTGGCCAAAGCTGGTGATGCGCTCGGCGAAGAGCCGCTGGCGCAGCGCCTCACGCACCTCCGGGTCGTTGGCGTCGATCGGCTGCGGCGGCACCTGCCGCGTCGACACGAGCTTGATGATGGCCACGCCCCCGGAGATCGGGAGCGGTCGGGTCACCTGGCCGGGACGCAGCAGCAGCACCTCAGTACGGAAGGACGGCGGCAGGTTGGTGGCAGGGACGGGATCGAGGAGCCCGCCGCGTTCCGCGGTTCCGCTGCGGCTGTACTGGGCGGCGAGCGCCCCGAAGTTGGCGCCGCCGGCGGCCTGGCGGTAGAGTTGTTCGGCCAGCGCGTCGGTCTCGGGCTGGCCGAGCTCGGCATAGGGCAGGGCAATTTCGGCGAGGGTGACCATTTCCTGCGGCGTGTTGGCTGCGATTTCGAGCGCCGCGTCGAGATCGGTCTCGGTCGGGGTAGCGCGGGCGCGGAACCTCGTGGCGACGACGTCGCGCCAGAGCAGCCCTGAACTCCACAAAGTCGTCGAGCGACTGCTGATCGATGCCGCGAGCGTCGAGCGCCAGCTGCACGTCGTCCATCGTCAGCCCCCGGCTGCTGGCGAATTCATCGATGCCAGCCTCGATCGCGCCCTCCGGCAGCTCGATATCCATGAGCTTCGCGGCCTGGAGCTTGACCCGATCCTCGGTCAACTGTTGCACCGCCAGCTTGCGCAGATCGCCGTTCGCGCCGAGCGCCTCGAGGAGCTTCATCCGCTGCCCGATGTCGTAGTGGGTGATGACGCCCTCATTGACCATAATGGCCGGGGCGTAGGGGTTCTGGGCCAGGACCGGCGCCGCCAGCGCCAGCGACACTACGAGAACAATTGCAACTCCAGACAGCCACCGCATCCGCCACTCCTCCAGGCGCCAGCCACGATCCGTCTCAGGTCCCGCGCATGCATACACGCGCCGGCCAGTCGACTTTTCCCTGCTCGCCGATCCCCGCGAGCCGCAGGCTGAAGCCGATCGACGTTGAAGGCGGCACGTTATCCGATGAGGTATAGCGGCGCGAGACGGAAAGGTCGAACTCGGCGCATTCGTTGCCGTAGGTGAGTCCCGCCCCCGCGCGCAGGTTCGAGTGGGTGGCCACGTCGTATCGCCAGAGCCCGCGCACCTCCCAGTTCGGGCGTATCCGGTAGCGGGCGTCGAGCGAGACCTCGTTGGTCTCGGGCTGCGGTCCGAGGTTTGGGTCGCTGTCGTCCTCGGCGAGGTAGACGTAGGCGGCGCGCAGGGCGCCGAACGCACCGTCGTAGGCGAGAGCGAACTCGTTGCGGCGGAAGCCCATGCCGGTGTCGAAAAGCGCGCGGTTGATCGCGGTCAGGCCCCAGGCGAAGTCGACCGAGACAGCGGCCACATAGTCCGACCAGCGGCCGTCGAGGCCGGTGCCCGAGGCGAACTCGTCCGTCTGATTCGCGCGCAGGATGCGCCCGAGCGTGAAGCCTGCCGACCAGCCGGCCGGGTCCTGGCGGGTGTAGCTGATGCCCATGTTGGCACGCAGCCCCGTCTCCAGCCGATCGAGGCCGGGAAAGCGGTTGAGGGCAAAAAGGTTGGTCTCGTCGAACTCGGGCAGGCGCGAGTCCTCGTTGGGGATCTCGTCCTGGTCCTGCAGGGTGCTGACATAGACGACCTGCACGATTGGTTCGATCACGTGATCTGCCGCGCTGGTATGCCGGACCCAGGGCCAGAGCAGTTCGCCCGCGAGCGTAGGTGCCGCCTGCACCTCGAGGCCATCGGCGATCGTGGGATTGTCCCGGACCTGGTAGACGTCGGCGAGCACCTGCGCGGTCCCCGAGGCGAGGATGCCGTGCGGGAGCGTGACGTCGCGCTGCCAGTCAACCTGCCCGCCGGCGCGGAAGCTGTTGCTGCCTGTTTCCCGCAAAATGCCGAGGGAGTTGAACGAGACCCCGAGGCGCCCGGCCTCTTCGCCCGGCGTGCCGCGCAGCCTGCGGTAGAAGAACTGCGGCAGCACGAAGGGGACGTCGACCAACTCGTCGACGTCGGTGAGGCTCTGGAAGGCAATGGTGCCGAGCCCGATGTACTCGTTGGCGCGGGTTCGCCGCAGCCGGGCGAAGCTGGTCAGCTGGTCGGTGTCGGAATAGTCGAACTGGGTGAGGAAGCTGTCGTCGGAGGCGGCGCTGAGGTCGAAGTCGCCGACGAAGCCGTGCCTGAGCTGGAACTCGCCGGTGGTATGGAAAGCGCCGCGTCCGAAGCCGCCACCTTCGCCGAGGCCGTCGTTGAGCGAGAAGACCCCCCAGAAATCGAAGCCGCCGTTCGAGAACCGCTGCCGGTACTCGCCCTCGAGGAGTACGGTGCCGTCGGTGGTGACGAAGGGGGTGATGGTGGCGTCCGACGAGGGGCCGATTACATAGTAGTAGGGTACCTTGATGCCGAAGCCGTAGATATCGGACTGCTGGAAGTGCGGCTCGAGAACGCCGCTCGCCCGCTCGACCCCAGGCGCGGGAATGCTGAGCCGGGGCAGGAATCCCACGGGCAGGCCGAAGAGCTCGAGCCGCGCGTTCTCGAGGTAGATGCGTCGCTCCTCCTCGTCCTGGGTGATGCGCGATGCGCGCAGTGCCCAGGTGGGCGTGGGGTTCGCGGCGCAGACCGTACAGGAGCTGGCGATGGTCCGGTAGAGCGTGTCGTAGCGGCCGCCGCTGCGGCGAACCTCGACGGCGGCGAGCTGCAGTTTGCCGGCGACGAGGAGGCGGGCGCTGGAGATGAGCCCGGCGGCGAGGTCGGGGGTCAGCGCAGCGGAATCGGCCATCAGCACGCCGCCGGCGGGGTCGGTCAGAACCAGCGACCCCTCAGCGCGGATCTCGTTCGCCGCCTCGTCGTAGACGATCCGTTCGGCGCGGAGGACGCGGCCCTTGTAGAGCACCTCAACGTTGCCGGAGGCGACGAGCAGGCGTGTCTCGCGATCGTAGGTTACCTGGTCGGCGATCAGGCTTGCCGGCAGCTCCTGCGCCCGCGGTCCGCCAGCGGGACCGGGCAGCAGGCTGCAGGCGACCAAGAGAAGCGCCCCGAGCCGGGAGGGCCATTGCCGGGGCAAGGTCCTGCGCGCCATGGCGGTTAGCCATCCTCGAGATGCAGGAGAAGGCCGAGCGCGAGCAGGATCGCGGCCACTGGCGGGGTCCACGCCGCCACTATCAACGGGATCTGCCCGCGTCCGCCGAGGGATTCCGCGAAGTCCTTGAGAAAGTAGAGGGCGAACCCGGCGAGGACGGCGAGGAGGATCATCACCCCGGTCTGCCCGAAGCGGGTGGGGCGGAGCGCGAAGGCGGCGCCGATGAGCACCATGGCGGCGAAAAGCGCGGGTTTGGCGAGCTCGCTCTGCAGAAAGAGCCGGTGCCGCTGGCCGGAGAAACCCAACTCCTCCATCTGCGCGATGAAGCGGTTGAGGTCCCAGAAGCCCACGGTTTCCGGCGGCGCGAAGCTCTCGAGGATCTCCTCGCTGGTCAATGTTGTCGGCAGGTAGAGCTCGCGCCCCGAAGCGGGCGTGCGGTTGAAGCTGCTGTCGGGGTCGAGCCGCCATTCCGTGGCCTCGCTCAGGAACCAGGCCCCTGGCGTCAGCCTTGCCTCCGGCAACTCGATACGGGCGTAGAGCGTGCCGTCGTCATCGAAGCGATGCATTCGGACACGACTCAAGACCGTTCCGTCCGCATTGGTGCGCGCCGCCTGGATCACGGTCTGACCGTCGCGGTCGCCCTGGCGTAGCCAGACGCCTTCCTTGGAAAAGGACATGAGGCTCGCGCCGTCGCGGTCGAAGTCGTCCACCACCGCCTGGCCGCGCTTGATAGACGCCGCGACGAAGGGATTGACCGCTGCAACGAAGCCCACGCCGAGCAGGAGCGCCGCCACGACTGGAACCGCGATCAGCCGCAGCGCCGAGATGCCCGAGGCGCGCATCACCACCAGCTCGCTCGACCGTGCGAAGCGCAGGAAGGTGACGAGGCTCGCCAGCATGAGCACCAGCGGGAAGACCTGGTAGAGCGCCTCCGGCACCTGCAGCAGGGTCACCCGGATCACGTCGCCCGGGCTGGCGCCGGATTCGCCGAAGCGGCGGAGGTTCTCGACTGCGGTGAAGAGGGTGATGACGAGCGCGATCACGCCGAAGACCGCGAGTACGGCGCGAACGAAGCCGCGCAGGATGTAGCGCCAGAGCGTCACACCGCCGGCTCCGGCGCGTGGCCTCTCGGCCGACGCGCGCGGCTGAGCCGCATGAGCAGCACCACGAGATAGACGACGCCGAGGGCGGCCGGAAGGTACATGAGCGGCCAGATCTCGGCGCGGTCCTGGACGCGGGCGCGGGCAGCGAACATGGAGACCTGCAGGATCGTGGCGACACCGATGGCGACCACCACCCGCTTGCCGAAGCCGCTTCGGCGGTAGCCGCCGGCGAGCAGCGTCACAAGCGCGATCATCGGATAGATCATGGCGAGGAGCGGCAGGCTGATCTTGTAGTGACCCTCTGAGATGAAGTCCGCCCGGCTGTAGCGTCCGCTCGCAAGCATGTCGGGTGTGGGCGCGAGGAGTGCCCGCACCGGATATTCCGAAGGGCGCGGCACCCGCACGCTCTCCTGGCTGAGGATCTCGCTGAGGTCGAACACGAACTGGTCGAAGCGCACCGAAGTGAGCTGCTCCCGCCCGGCGCCGACCGTCAGCGCCACGCCCTCCTGCATCACCAGGCGCGCTTCCATCCCCTCACGAAGCAGGAGCGCGCGCCGCGCCGAGTAGGTGATCGGCCGGTCCGGATCGCGCTGGTCGTTGAGGAAGATGCCCGCCATCTCGCCCTGTCGGCTGGTATCGGTGATGAAGAGCGTCAGGCCGGGCAGCGGATGCAGGAACTGCCGCTCGACGATCAGGGCGTTGGCGAGATCGGAACGGATCGCGCGCGTCCGTTCTGCCAGGATGGCCCCGGAGCGGGGCACGAGCACGGTCAGCACCACCGCCATGGTGAGACCGATCAAAACGCCGAAGAGCGCCACCGGCCGCAGCATTGCCGCCGGACCGAGCCCCGCGCCCATCATCACGATGAGCTCGCTGTCGGTGTAGAGTTTGTTCAGCGCATAGAGTGCGGCGCCCATGCCCGACAACGGCAGCACGATCACGAAGACCTGCGGCAGCACCAGAGCGGAGAATTCGAGGAATACGCTGGCGCTCTGGCCGCTCGCCACCACCGTGTCGATCAGCCGCACCGCCTGGGTCAGCCAGATCACACCAGTGAATACCAGAACGAAGAAGCCGAGGGCCGCCACCAGCTGCTGCAGGATGTAGCGGTCCAGTCGGGTCACGCGTGCCTCTCCTTGCGCGGTCTGCTGCCGCTGTATGGCCAAAGCCCGGCAAAGCCGCTAGGGCTTTGCCCCTGTACGCATCCTAGGGGAGTCCGCCGTGACCGCGCCACTGCAAACCGCCTTCGTCGCCGCCGCTCCCGACGGGATCGCCAGGATTTCTGGGCGGATCGCGGTGTTCGCCGCCGGCGAAGGGGCGCTGGACCCGTTGGCGCGTCGGGTGGACCGGCTCACGCGCGGTGCGGTCGCTCGGCTCCTGGCGAGCCCGACCTTCACAAGGGCCAAAGCGGGCAGCGGCCACGTCATCGCATGGCCGGGCGGGCTCGCAGCCGAGGCGGTGCAGGTCGTAAAGCTACCGCGCCGGCCCACGGCGGCAGAGGCGCGGCTCGCCGGCGCCGCCATCGCCGGCTTCAACGCCGCCGTCCCTCTGACGGTGCTTGCCGGCGGGCAGGCGCGTGTCGCGGAGGTGGCGCAGGGCCTCGCGCTGCGCGCCTATGCCTTCGACACCTACCGCACGCCCGAGAAGGACGCACCCGTTCTCAACCGCGCGGTGATCTTCGAGGTGCGCGACCCCGCCGCCGCCGAGGCTTCCTACACACCGCTGGCAGCGCAGGCCGAGGGCGTGTGGCTCACGCGTGACCTGGTGAGCGAGCCGGCCAACGTGCTGGGCACCGAGGAGTTCGCGACGCGTCTTCTCACGCTCAAGGAACTCGGCGTCGAAGTCGAAGTGCTGGACGAGCCCGAGCTCGGGGCGCTCGGCATGCGGACCCTTCTTGCGGTGGGGCAGGGTTCAGAGAGCCCGTCGAAGGTCGTGGTCATGCAATGGAAGGGTGGCGGCGACGAGGCCCCCTTCGCGCTGGTCGGCAAGGGCGTGGTCTTCGACACCGGCGGCATCTCGATCAAGCCGGGCGCCGGCATGGAGGAGATGACGATGGACATGGGCGGCGCCGCCGTGGTCGCCGGGGTGATGAAGACCCTGGCGCTCAGGAAGGCCGCGGCCAACGTTGTCGGGCTGGTGGGCCTGGTCGAAAACATGCCCGACGGCAAGGCGCAGCGTCCCGGAGACGTCGTGCGCTCGATGAAGGGCGACACCATCGAGGTGATCAACACTGACGCCGAGGGCCGGCTCGTGCTGGCCGACGTGCTCTGGTACGCTCAGGAGCGCTTCAAGCCGCGCGCCATGGTCGATCTCGCGACGCTGACGGGCGCCGTGATCGTAGCACTCGGCCACGAGATGGCCGGCGTCTTCGCCAACGACGACAAGCTTGCTGAGAGCTTCCTAGCGGCGGCCGCCGCCGAGGGTGAGGGTGCATGGCGGATGCCACTTGCGCCGGCCTACGACAAGCTCATCAAGAGCCGCATTGCTGACATGGCGAACGTGGGCGGCCGTGCGGCGGGCTCGGTTACCGCGGCGCAGTTCCTGCAGCGCTTCGTCGTCGAGGGAACGCCTTGGATGCATCTCGACATCGCGGGCGTGGCCTATGTCGCCAAGGACGGCGACCTGGCGCCGAAAGGCGCAACCGGCTGGGGAGTTCGCGCGCTCGACCGGCTGATCCGAGACCGCTACCAGGTCTGAGGCCATGGCGGAAGTGCTGTTCTACCAGCTCACCGCCTCGCCGCTCGAGGCGAGCCTGCCGGAAATGCTGGAGCGCTCGCTGGCGCGCGGCTGGCGGGTTTTGCTGCGCTGCGGCTCGCCCGAGGGGCTCGCCATGCTGGACGATCTGCTTTGGTCCTACAGCGAGGCCTCGTTCCTGCCACACGGCACTGCCGCGGCCGGGCACCCGGGACTGCAGCCGATTTATCTCACCTTGGGCGACGAGAACCCCAACGGCGCCAACGTGCTGATGCTGGTGGACGGTGCACGGGCCACCGCAGCAGAGCTGGCCGGCTTCGAGCGCGCCTGCCTGCTCTTTGACGGGCATGACGCACGGGCGCTGGAGGCGGCGCGCGCCGACTGGCGCGCGGTGAAGGCCGCCGAACTGCCGGCAAAGTACTGGACGCAGGAGCAGGGGCGCTGGGTACAGAAGGCGGGCTGAGCGCGTGACACAATTGAAACGCCCGGCCCGGATGGTGGCGCCGGACTGAAATCTCCTCCTGCAATGGTCTTCGGCGTCGAGGGAGCCATCCCGACGCATGACGAAGCAAATCCGGAGACACCATGTCCGACGTGATCGAAAAGCCGGCCATCAACGGGGTGAACACGCCCACCCTGCTCGCCACCATCAATGCGGTCGGTGAGCAACGTGAACTCGCCGACTTCAAGTTCCGCGCCCGCGCGAGCTGGGTGTCAGGCAACCACAGCCGCATCGTCGTCGACGATTTCTTCGGGGCCGGCCAGGAGCTGCGCCACGAGGCGCCAACGGTGGCCGACGCCGATCATCCCGCGGTGCTCGTGGGCGCCGACAACGGGCCGACGCCGGTGGAATTCCTGCTGCAGGGCCTCGCCGCCTGCCTGACCGCCGGCATCGGCAACATCGCCTCCGTGCGCGGGGTGAAGCTCGAGTCCGTCGAGTCCATGGTGGAGGGCGATATCAACCTTCTCGGCCTCCTTGGCCTCGATCCCGAGGTGCGCAACGGCTTTTCTGGCATCCGCGCACGCTTCAAGATCCGCGGTGACGCGGAGCCCGAGAAGCTCGCCCGGATCGTCGAGCAGAGCCGCGCCCGCTCCGCCGTCTACGACGTGCTCACCAACGGCTGCCCGGTCTCGATCGAGATCGACGCCGGCTGACTGGTCCACGGGCGCCGTTGCCCCCAGCGGCGCCCACCACCACCCGCGAGCGAGCCCGCCCATGCCCCGGACGGACGTCCTGATCATCGGCGCCGGCCAGGCCGGCCTTTCCCTCAGCCACTGCCTCGCGAGGAGCGGCATCGACCATGTCGTGCTCGAGCGCGGGCGGATTGCCGAGGCCTGGGCAGGCCAGCGCTGGGAGTCGCTCAGACTTCTTACCCCCAATTGGATGACGCGCTTGCCGGGGCACCGCTACGCCGGGCGCGACCCGGACGGGTTCATGCCCGCGCGCGCGGTCGCCTCCTTGCTCCGGCGCTATGCCGAACGCTCTTCCGCCCCGGTCCTCGCGCACACGCCGGTTCGTTCGGTGGTGCGCGCCGAGGGCGGGTACCGGGTCGAGACCGACGCCTGCGTCTGGCGGGCGCGCTCCGTCGTCGTCGCCACCGGTACCTGCCACCGCCCGCGGCGGCCCGGCTTCGCCGCCGCCCTTCCGCGCGGCATCGTCCAGCTCGACCCCGCACGCTACCGGCGTCCGGCTGATCTGCCGGCGGGTGGGGTGCTGGTGGTGGGCGGTTCGGCCTCGGGCCTGCAACTCGCCAAGGAAATCCACGCCTCGGGGCGGCCGGTGACGCTGGCGGTCGGGCGGCACGTGCGCATGGTGCGACGCTACCGCGGGCGCGATATTTTCGCCTGGTTCGACTCCGCCGGCATCAGCGCCGAGCGCGCGCGGGCGATGCACGACCTTGCGGCGGCGCGGCAGCAGCCCTCCATGCAGCTCTCGGGGCGTGGCCCCATCGATCTGGCGCGGCTTGCCGCCGACGGCGTTCGCGTCGTCGGACGCCTGGAGGCTGCTGACGGGGGGCGCGTGTCGATCGGCGCGATACTCGCCGAGCATTGCTCCGCCTCCGATGCGCGCCTGCACCGGGTGCTCGCACGGATCGACCGCCATATCGCCGCCGGGGGCATTGAAGCGCCGGAGGACGCGGCCGCCTGGGAGATCCCGGCGCATCCGGTCAGCGCCGTGCGCGAGCTCGATCTCGCGGCCGAGGGCATTCGCAGCGTGATGTGGGCGACCGGCTATACCCGCGACTATCCCTGGCTTCGCGTCGCGGTGCGGTCGCCGGAAGGCGAGATTGACCAGGTGGGCGGCGTCACGGCGGCGCCCGGTCTCTACACGCTCGGGCTTCGGCTGCAATGCCGGCGGACCTCCAACTTCATCGATGGGGTCGGCCGCGATGCCGAGGCGCTGACTTTGACCGTGGCGGGCTTCCTCGGCGCCCGGCTCGCAGCATGAGGATCTCCGGAATGGCCCCCGTTTTCACCCAGGCCTACGACGTCATCATCGCCGGCGCCCGGCCGGCGGGCGCGGCCACGGCGCTCCTTCTCGCCCGCGCCGGGGCGCGGGTGCTGGTGGTCGAGCGCGAGGGTCACGGCACCGACACCCTGTCCACCCACGCGCTGATGCGAGCGGGCCTCATGCAGTTTGCGAGCTGGGGTCTGTCTGAGCAGCTGGCCGCCACCGGTGCGCCGGCGGTGCGGCGCACCAGCTTCGTGTATGGCAACGAGGAGATCGCGATCGAGATCAAGCCACAGCATGGGGTGGAGGCGCTGATGGCGCCGCGTCGCACGGTCCTCGACCCGCTGCTCACCGCTGCCGCGTCCGCGAGCGGAGCCGAGATCCGCTACCGGGTTGCGCTCGACGACGTGCTGCGCGACGGCACCGGCCGGGTCATCGGTGCTCGGCTGCGCACCGCCGACACCGCTTTCGAAGTCCGCGCCGGACTCGTGATCGGCGCTGATGGCCGCCGCTCGCGGGTCGCGCGCGCGGTGGATGCCCGAGTCACCACGGCCGGGCGCCACGCCTGCGCCGCACGCTATGTCTATGTCTCGGGGCTCGAGGACCGCGGCTACCGCTGGCACTTCGGTCGGGGAGCGACGGCGGGGGCAATCCCGACCAACGACGGCCTGCATGCCGTCTTTGTCGGGTTGCCGCCTGCCCGCTTTCGCCGCCAGGCGCACGTTCCTCCCGCCGAGACGATCTGCACCCTTCTCGCGGAGGTCCATCCGGGGCTGGCCGAGGAGGTGGCGGCCGGCAGCTTTGCCGGCCACCCGCTCGGCTTTGCGGGAGAGCCGGGATACCTGCGGCAGCCGTTCGGCCCGGGTTGGGCGCTGGTGGGTGACGCGGGCTACTTCAAGGATCCGATCACCGCCCACGGCATCACGGACGCTCTCCGCGACGCCGAGCTCCTTGCCCGGGCGGTGACCGAGGGAACGGATGCCGCTCTCGTGCGCTATGCCGCCACGCGCGATGCGCTCTCGCAGCCGCTCCTCGCGGCCACCGACGCGCTCGCCGCGCTGGACTGGGGCTTTGCCGAGGCCAAGGCGCTCCATCAGGATCTGAGCCGCGCGATGAGACTCGAGCAGGACTGGCTGGCCGCCAACAGAACCGGATTGATGCGCGCAGCCTGACCGGCGGAGGAGTCGCGGGGCAAGCTGCGGAACGCCTGCACCGGGCGGCGTTCCGTGTCATGATCGCCGGCGTTGAAGCCCGCCGATTCCCCCGCCCATTCGAGGTGCCCCGCCATGGCTTCCAGGCTCCGCGTCGCTGCCGGCTTGCCGTTCCCGCTCGGCGCCACCTGGGACGGCTCCGGCGTCAATGTGGCGGTCTTTTCCGCCAATGCCTCGAGGATCGAACTCTGCCTCTTCGATGCCGATGGCCGGCGCGAAACCGACCGCATCGCGCTGCCGGAGTTCACCCACGAGGTCTGGCATGGCTACTTCCCCGACCTCCGCCCCGGCCAGCTCTACGGGCTGCGCGCCCATGGCCCCTACGCCACGGAGGAGGGCCACCGCTTCAACCCGCACAAGCTCCTGCTCGACCCCTACGCCCGCGCCCTCTCTGGCGAGCTTCGCTGGCACGACTCCCTCTACGGCTACCGCATCGGCAGCTCGAAAGCCGACCTCTCCTTCGACCGCCGCGACAGTGCGCGGGCGATGCCGAAGTGCCGGATCATCGACACCGCCCATACCTGGGGCGCCGACCGCCGGCCGCGCCGCGGCTGGGCCGAGACGGTGATCTACGAGGCGCACGTCAAGGGCATGACCCGGAGCCACCCGGAGTTCCGCGGGCCGCGCGCCGGCACCTTCGAGGGACTCGGCTCGCCGCAGGTGGTCGAGCATCTGGCGAAGCTCGGGGTGACGGCAATCGAGTTGATGCCGATCCAGGCCTTCTTCGACGACCGACATCTGGTCGAGAGGGGCCTGGCCAACTACTGGGGCTACAACACCATCGGCTTCTTCGCCCCGGCACCGCGCTACCTGATGCCGGGGAACGACATCGCCGAGTTCAAGCACATGGTGCAGCGCCTGCACGAGGCGGGCATCGAGGTGATCCTCGACGTGGTCTACAACCACACCGCCGAGGGCAATCAGTTGGGGCCAACGCTATCGTTCCGCGGCCTCGACAACGCGAGCTACTACGTGCTCGCCGATGATCGGCGCTACTATTTCGACACCACCGGTTGCGGCAACACCGTCAATACCCGCCACCCGCGCGTGGTGCAGATGGTGATGGATTCGCTGCGCTACTGGGTCGAGGACTGCCACGTGGACGGCTTCCGCTTCGACCTTGCCGTGTCGCTGACCCGCGACAAGGATTCGGTCGACTTCAACAGCCCGTTCCTCGACGCCGTCACCCAGGATCCGGTGCTCGCCAAGGTGAAGATGATCTCCGAGAGCTGGGATCTCGGCAAATGGGGTTATCAGGTCGGCAACTTCCCTCCGGGCTGGGCCGAGTGGAACGGCCGCTTTCGTGACCAGGTCCGCGTCTACGTCAAGGGCGACGACGGCACCATCGACGACTTCGCCCGCAACCTGCTCGGTTCCGGCGACATCTTCGACCGCCGCGGACGGCGGCCTTGGGCAAGCATCAACTTCATCACCGCACACGACGGCTTCACGCTCTCCGACCTGTACGCCTACGACGAGAAGCACAACGAGGCCAACGGCGAGGACAATCGCGACGGCCACGACGATAACCGCTCGTGGAACTGCGGGGTCGAGGGGCCGACGGAAGATGCGGCGGTGCTCGACCTGCGCGACCGAATGCGCCGCTTCGCGCTGGCCACGCTCGTCGTCAGCCAGGGCGTGCCGATGATCCTCATGGGCGACGAGAACGGCCGCACCCAGAACGGCAACAACAACGCCTATTGCCAGGATAGCCAGCTCGCCTGGATGGACTGGAGCCTCGACCCGCGCGAGGCGGCGCTGTCCGCCTTCGCGTCCGGGGCGCTCCGCCTTCGCGCCGAGCTGCCGCTCCTCGCCGCACCGCACTGGCTCCGCGGCGAGCCGGTCGCCCAGGGTGGTCTGCCGGCAGTGCGCTGGCTCCGCCCCGACGGCGTGGCGATGAGCGAGGCCGAATGGACCAATGGCCAGGTCAAGGCGATGGCGGTGGCCTTCGCCGGCGCCGACGGCTCGGCGGCGCTGGTCCTCGCCAATGCCGCCGCCGAGGACGTGCCGTTCAAGTTGCCGCCCCCCGGCGTACCCGCACCGTGGCGGCTCAGGCTGGACAGCGCGGATGGCAGCATCGACCCGGACGTGGTGCCGGTGGCCGCAGGCAGCCCGGTGAAGGTGCCGGGCCGGAGCCTTCGCCTCTATTCCGTCTGATCCGCACCTGGGATAGGGTCCGTTCCGAAAGCAGGGGCGCGGATCCGATGTCAGTCGAACACGACCAGATCCCCGAAGCGGCGCTCGGCTGGGCGCGCGCCGGCAGGCCCGCGGCGCTCGCTACCGTGGTGGAGACTTGGGGCTCCGCGCCGCGCCCGACGGGCTCGCAGCTCGCGATCAGTGCCAGCGCCGAGATGGTGGGCTCGGTCTCTGGGGGCTGCGTCGAGGGCGCGGTGGTTGCCGAGGCTCTGGCCGCGATAGAGGATGGCCGGCCGCGGCTCCTCTACTATGGCGTGAGCGACGCCGAGGCGTTTGCGGTCGGCCTCGCCTGCGGAGGCCGGATCAGGGTGCTGGTCGAGCCAGTGGGTGTCGGCGACGGTCCGAGCCTCGATCTCCTCGACCGGCTGGTGGCGGCGCGGGCAAGCCGCACGCCGGCGGTCTACGCGGTCCGCCCAGACGGCTGGGCGCGGCGGCTGCTCACCGGGCCGGGCGATGTGTTGTGGCCGGCGGCGGCGGCGGCGCTCACCGCCGACACGTCGGGTTTCGAGGGCGACTGGTTCCTCGGCGTGCATAACCCGCCGCTACGGATGGCCGTGATCGGGGCGGTGCATATCGCTCAGGCGCTGGTGCCGATGGCGCGGCTTGCCGGCTACGATCCCGTGGTGATCGACCCGCGCGAGGCCTTTGCCAGCCCCGCGCGCTTTCCCGACACCCGGCTGTCGCACGACTGGCCCGACGAGGCGCTGGCCGCGTTCGGGCCTGACACCCGCACAGCGATCGTCACCCTCACCCACGACCCGAAGCTCGACGACCCCGCGATTGCGGTGGCGCTGCGCGCGCCTGTCTTTTACCTCGGCTGTCTCGGCTCGTCGCGCACCCATGCCAAGCGGGTGGAGCGGCTGAGGGCGGCCGGGTTCGGCGCGGCCGAGATTGCCCGCATCCACGCGCCGATCGGCGCCGACGTCGGGGCCAAGTCGCCGGCCGAGATCGCTGTCGCCATTCTTGCCCAGGTCACCGAGCGCCTGCGCCGGCCGGCCACGCGACCCTGAGATGCGCTTCGGTCCTGTCCCCGTCGCCGAGGCCGAGGGAGCGGTCCTGGCGCATTCGCTGGTGGGCGAGGGGTTGCGGCTGAAGAAGGGGCGTGCGCTGAGCGGTGCCGATGTAGCGGCGCTGGTCCGGGCCGGTATCGTCGAGGTGATGGTGGCCCTGCTCGAACCGGGGGACCTCTCCGAAGACGCCGCCGCCGCGGCGGTGGCGGAAGCGTTGGCCGCGGACCCGGCGGCGCTCGGCCTCTCGCTCTCGGCCCCCTTCACCGGCCGGGTGAACGTCTTCGCCGAGGCGGCGGGCCTCCTCTGCGTCGACCCCCGGGCAGTCGGGGCGCTGAACGCGGTCGATCCGGCGATGACCCTCGCCACCCTGCCCGACCTGGTGCGGGTGCGGCCGCGGCAGATGGTGGCCACCGTCAAGATTATCCCTTACGCCGTCCCTGGCGAGGCGGTCGCGCGCGCGGTTGACGCCCTCGCCGACATCACTGCGCTGCGGGTCGCGGCCTTCCGGCCGGGGCGCGCGAGCCTGATCCTGACGCGAACGCCGGGGATGAAACCTGGCCTCGTCGCCAAGGCCGCCGAGGCGGTCGGCGCGCGCCTGGCCGCGCTCGGACAGGAGATGGCGCCGCCCGTGACGGTGTCGCACGAGACCGGGGCAGTGGCCGCGGCGATCGGCGCGGCGGAGGCGGGGATTGTGCTGATCCTCGGCGGCTCGGCCACTTCCGATGCGGCAGACGTCTGCCCGGCGGGGCTCGTGGCCGCCGGCGGGCGGCTCATCCGCTTCGGAATGCCGGTCGATCCGGGGAACCTGCTGTTCCTGGGGGAGCAGGCCGGGCGACCGGTGGTGGGCTTGCCGGGCTGCGCGCGCTCCCCGGCAGTGAACGGAGCGGACTGGGTGCTCGAGCGCCTCGCTGCCGGCATCCCCACGGGCGATGCCGAGATCGCCGCCATGGGTGTGGGCGGGCTGCTCAAGGAGATCGCG
Source organism: uncultured Alphaproteobacteria bacterium (assembly GCA_963796805.1). GTDB lineage: Bacteria > Pseudomonadota > Alphaproteobacteria > Rhodobacterales > Rhodobacteraceae > Amaricoccus. The sequence goes on along the minus strand of CAWCNG010000004.1, from coordinate 224,342 downwards.
GCGCGGCCGCAGCCGCGCGAGGGGCGGCCGGTGGCGCCGGGGCGACCGCGTGTCACGGCGATCGTGCTTGCGGCGGGGGCGGCGCGGCGGATGCGGGGCCGCGACAAGTTGCTCGAGCCGGTCGCCGGCCGCCCGGCCCTGCGTGCGGTGGCGCAGGTGGCGCGGTCGAGCCGCGCCGACGCGGTGGTGGTGGTGCTGCCGCCGGAGGCGCCGACCCGGAGGGCGGCGCTGGCGGGGCTCGGGCTGAACATCGTGGAGGCCGCGGACTGGGCGGAGGGCATGGCGGCCTCGATCCGCGCTGGCCTCGCCGCGGCATCGGGCGCCGACGCGGTGGTGATCCTTCTCGCCGACATGCCGGAGGTCTCGGCGGGCGATATAGACCGGTTGATCGCCGCATTCGATCCGGAGGAGGGACGCGAGATCTGCCGCGCGGTCAGCGCCGAAGGTGTCCCGGGGCATCCCGTGCTTTTCGGGCGGCGATTCTTCGAGACTCTGGCAGGCCTTACGGGTGACCGGGGTGCCAGGGAGGTGCTTCGCGAGGCGCCGGAGTTCGTCACCGAAGTCCCCACCGCAGGCCGCTCGGCGCTCGTCGATCTCGACACGCCCGAGGATTGGGCGGCGTGGCGCGCGGCCGGCGGGGGATGAGGTGGATCAGCGGTACTTGGTCGCCGCGAGTTCGATGTTGAACAGGCTGCGGTTGAGCTCCACGCCGGCCTTGATGTCGCTCAGCGCGACGCGGGTGCTCTGGCCCGTCTTCGTGGTGACGACCCACTGACGGAGCTGGATCGGTGCCTCGCTGAAGCTCATCACCATGCGGCCTTCCTTGGGCATCCGCGGATCGACCACGGTGATGGCGGTGCCGCCAGCGTCGCGGACCGCCCCCTGGACGAGGCCCGGCTCGGCGAGGCTGAGTCGGTCCCGCAGGAGTAGAGAAAGCGGCGTCTTGTTAAGTGGATAGCGGGTGGGGTTGCGATTCGATTTGGGGTCGAAGACGCCGACCCAGGTGCCGTCGGCGATCACCATGGCGCCCTTGGGCTTGTCGTACTCGAAACGGATGCGGCCGGGCTTCTGCAAATAGAAGGTGCCGGTCTGGGCGGAGCGATCGGGGTTGGTCTGGGTGAAGCGTCCCTGGGCCGAGCGCAGGCCGGTGAGGTAGGTGTTGATCGCGCTGACGTTCACGCTCTGGGCAGCCGCGGGGTAGGCGGCGGCCAAGGGTAGCGCGGCGAGGGCGAGAAGAAGGCTGCGGCGGTCCATGCGACGCATATACGGGTTCGCGGTGGGCGATGCACGCCTGACCTGCTCACATGTCCGCCAGCGTCTTGGACAAGCCCCTGAGGGTGGTTTTCGCGGGGTCTGGAGGGGTTGGCTGGTGACTGGGGATTTAGATTGCGCCGCAATGGTTAACGGCGATTTCCTCGACGTACAACTCATGCACATCGCATGCACATTGCATGTACACGCAGTGGGCTTGCGCGGGCGAAGGTTAACGAACTTCGGGGCGGGCGGACGGGCGGGGCCGCATGTTTCGCCCGGATCGCGCATAAGGCTGGGCCCGGTCAGCCGAGTTTCCGACGCCAGCGGACCAGCGCGACGACCGCCCAGATTGCCTCGACTAGGCCGAAGGGCCAGGCGCCCTGCAGGAAGCCGTAGGCCGAGCCGAGCGCGCAGGCGCCGGCGAAGCCGAGGACGAACCAGGGGCTGCGCTCCTCCAGCGCGTAGAAGGCGAGCATCAATGTCACGGCGACGAGGCCGAAGAGGCTCAGCAGATCCATTGCCGGGGTCCGCGACGCTCACGCCGCCGACGGGCGCGGTGCGCTGTTGAGGCGGACGGTCAGCTCGGAGTTCGGGCTTGATGTAGAGGTCGCGATGGCCGAGTGGCGTGCGGATCTCGTGGGCGCGGAATTTTTCCCACAGGGTGAGGAGCACCTGGCTGCGCACGTTGATGATGCCGTTGGCCGGGTCGTCGATCCAGAAGCGCATCTCGAGGTTCACCGCGCTGTCGCCGAAGCCCATGAGCCTGCACACCGGGGGCGGGTCCTGCAGCACCCGTGGCGTTTCGCGCGCGGCTTCCTCGGCGAGTTGCATGGCGAGGCGCACGTCGCAGTCGAAGGAGACGCCGATCGGGGTCAGAAGCCGCAGGCGCTTGTGGTTGTAGGACCAGTTGATCACCCGGCGGGTGATCAGGTCCTCGTTCGGCACCAGCCACTCGGTGCCGTCGCGGGTGGTGAGCGAGACGTAGCGGGCGTTCAGCGCGGTGACCCAGCCGAAAAGCTGCTTGGAATGGTCGCCGGGGTCGGTGAGCTCGACCACGTCGCCGGGCTTGATCGAGCGGTCGAAGAGCAGGATCAGGCCGCTGATCAGGTTGGAGATCGGCTTCTGCAGGCCGAAGCCGATGCCGACGCCGAGCGCGCCGGTGAACAGCGCGAAGGCGGTGAGATCTATCCCCGTCGAGGTCAATGCGATGACGAGGGCCAGGGTGATCAGCGAGAAGCGGATGAGCTTGCTGGTCAGCACCTTGAGCGACGGGGTCAGGCCGGGTGCCCGCTGCATCCGCCGCTCCAGGATCCCGGCGACGACGGAAGCGAGCCAGAGGAGTAGGCCGAGCTCGACCGCGGCGCGCAGGATGTCGAGCGCCGAGACATGGGTCTCTCCGAGCCGGAAGCCGATCTGGTCGAGCCAGACGATGGTGGGCGCGAGAAGGCCAAGGATGTTGAGCGTGGCGACGCCGAAGGCGAGGATCGCCACGACGCGGGACCAGAAGTCGTTGCGGATCAATCGGGTAAGCAGGCGGATCACGATCCAGGCGGCGAGGAGGTTGATCGCGGTGGTCAGCAAAAGGCGCGGCGCGCCGATGCTCGCGCCCACGGCGAAGACGCCGGCGAGGAGGATGAGCGCGAGGACGGGCAGGGCGATCGAGGCGGCCGCGGCGGCCAGGCCGCGGGCGACGGGCGCGTTGAAGGCGTAGCGCGCGCCGAGCGCGGCCAGCCGGCGCTGGAGGGGCCGGGAAAGAAGGTAGGCGAGGGCGAGGGCGGCGAGAACTGCCGCTGCCTGGAGGAGGGTGGACCAGACCAGCACCTGGGTGAGGAGCCAGTATTCGACCCGCATCTGCAGGTTCTCGATCGCGATGACGTCGATCAGTCTCTGATAGCTTTCCATCGTCCCCTGCCTCGGCTGCGCTCGCGCGAGTATCCCCGCGGGGAGTTCGGGCAAATCAACAGCCGTGGGGCCATTTGCTGCTGGAATCGGCGGGAATCGGAATTTGGCGGGCAGAGGGCTGAAAAGGCTCGGAAAATCGCACCCAGAAACCGTATGGAATCCGTATGGAAACCATATGGGTGTTTTGCCCGGTGCCCTTCCAAACTGCTCTGCCTCATGCGCGGATACTTGCCCCGACGTCGAGCTGAAGCCGCTCCGCACACGTGGAGCCTTGGCGTCGAGGAGCAGTTCTACATCTTCTTCCCGCTGTTCCTCATGGGCGCCTGGCGTCTCGGCCGCGGGCGCCTCCTGGCGCTCCTGGCCGCGCTCGCGCTCGCCAGCCTGGCTCTCAGCCAGTGGGCGGCTCCCCGTGCGCCGGAAGCCAACTTCTACCTCGCCCCGACTCGCGCCTGGGAACTGCTGCTCGGGGCGCTGTGCGCGCTGCTCCCCGCCGGCCGCTTTGCGACCCGCGGCAGCGACCTCGCCGGTGGCGGCGGACTTGCCATGGTGGTCGCCTCGGTATTCCTTTTCAGCGAGGAGACGCCGTTTCCATCGCTCTACGCGCTCCTCCCGGTGGTCGGGACCGCCCTTGTCCTGCTCTATGCCCGGGCCGGGACCCGCGCGGCCGCGCTGCTTTCGACCCGGCCGCTGGTGGGTATCGGCCTCATCAGCTATTCGGCCTACCTCTGGCATCAGCCGCTCTTCGCGTTCTCGCGCATACGTCTGATCGACGCGCCTGGGACGACGATGATGCTGGCCCTGACAGGTCTCAGCTTCGTCCTGGCCGCGGTCAGCTGGCGCTACGTCGAGTTGCCATTCCGGCGCACGAGGCCGCTCCTCCCGGAGTTCGGCGCATCCTTTTCCGCGTCAGCGGGGTCGCTGCGGCCGCCTTTGTGGCCCTCGGCGCCGCGGGCGACCTTGAACGGCCTGCCCGGACGGGTCGGCCCCGCCTACAGCGCACTGGTCGCCGAAGTGCGCGACCGCAACGACCGCAGGCCACCTGCTTGCAGAAGCCGGAGCACTACGACGTTGGGCTTGCCTTCGCCCAATGCGCGGATGGCGGCGACGGCCGACTTTCGATCGCTCAGCTCGGGCACAGCCAGCCGACGTCTACGCTGCGCCGCTCCGCGCCGCTCTACGGGCGGGGGGGATCGGCTTCGTCCAGGCGACCGCCAACTCCTGTCCGCCCTTCCCCGACCTCGTCGCACAGGGCAAGGATTGCCGCCCCTACTTCGCAGCGCTGGTGCCGGCACTGAAGGCGCACCACGTGGACACGGTGATCATCGCCGCGCGGTGGACAGCCTACGCCGTCAACTCCCGGTTCGAAGGCGAGGGCGGGGTCGCGACCGGGCCGATGCACCCCTTCCACATCGACGTTCTGCCGTCGAGCGGCGCCTATCCGTCGCACATGCTGCAGGTTTTCCGCGACGGTCTGCGCGGTTACCTCGACGCCGGCTTCAAGGTGGTGCTGGTCTACCCCTCACCGGAAGCCGGCTGGAACGTGCCCGTAAGGCTGGCGAAACTTGCCTTCTACGACGGCGAGTACGGTGAGAGCGTCTCGACGGATGCTCGGGCCTATGCCGCGCGCAATCACTCGGTGATCGAGGGCCTGGATTCGCTCGTTGCCGACAATCTGTACCGGGTCCGGCCCGACGAGGCGCTCTGCGGCCGGATGAGCCGGGCGCTGATGAATCCGTGGAGATGTTTATACCACGACGACGATCCCTGTCGAACGCGGGGCGGCGCTGGTCGTACCCTCGATCATCGACCAGGTGATGGCGATCCGGCAGCGGCTCTACGCTTCCGGCGGCCGCCCGCCGAATCCGAACGACTAAGCTGCGTAGCACCGGCCTTGGCCGGGACGCGGCGACGTGCTAGCCGGCAGGTCGGGATGAATGCACCGACCTCCGAGAGACGCCCGTACCGGACCGCACGCCGCGGCTGCGCTGCGGTGGCGCTGGCGCTGGCGCTGGCGGCGCCGGCGGTGGGTCTCGAGCCGACGTTGGTTTCGATCGGGACCGGCGGCAAGACCGGCGTCTACTACATCGCCGGCGGCACCATCTGCGATCTCGTCAACGCCGAGCGGTGGGAGCACGGGGTGCGCTGCCTGGCCGAGAGCTCGGACGGTTCGATCGAGAACCTCCGCGACGTGCGCAGCGGCGCGCGGACCTTCGGCATCGTGCAGTCGGACTGGCAGTACAACGCGGTGGAGGGCACCAGCGTCTTCCGGGAGGTGGGACCGGACCGGGAGCTCAGGTCGGTCTTCGCGCTCTTCCCCGAGCCCTTCACCGTGGTCGCCCGTCCCGATGCCGGGATCGCCGTCTTCGCCGATCTCAAGGGCAAGCGGGTGAGCCTGGGGCCGGCGGGCTCGGGCGGGCGGGCGACGATGGCGGTGGTGATGGAGGAGATGGGCTGGAGCGAGGCCGATTTCGCCTATGTCGCCGACCTCGGGATGACGGCGCTGTCGCAGGCGCTCTGCAACGGCGAGATCGACGCCGCCGTCTTCATCGTCGCGCATCCCAACCTGACAGTGGAGGACATGATGTCGTCGTGCCACGCCCATCTGGTTCCGGTTGGCGGGGCGGAGATCGACAAGCTGGTGGCGGCGCACGGCTATTATGCCGCCAGCGAGATCGCCGCCGGGACCTATCCCGGACAGGCGGCGGCGGTACCGACCTTTTCGCCGACCGCGACGATGGTGACCTCGTCGCGGACCTCGCCCGCGGTGGTCTACGAGGTGACCAGGGCGGTCTTCGCCAACCTGGACGCCTTCCGCAGCTCGCATCCGGCCTTCGAGGCGCTGGAGGCGCGGCGGATGGTCAGCGCTGGCCTGACCGCGCCGCTGCACGAGGGGGCGCTGCGCTACTACGAAGAGATCGGACTGCGCTGAGGGAGGGGAGCGGCTGATGGCGATCACGACGCACGATCCGGCGATGGCGCCGGTCGCGGAGGATCTGCTGGCGCGCTGGCGGCGGATCCCGGTCGCGGTCATCGTCGATCTCGCGCCCGAGCGGCAGATCGATCCCGCCATCCGCCCGCTGCGGCCGGCGGGCAGCCAGCCGGCGCTGTTCGGGCGCGCGGTCACCGTGCGCTGCGCGCCGCCGGACTTCGGCGCGGTCGTCGTCGCCGTGGGGGCGATCCGGCGCGGGGAGGTGCTGGTGATCGACGCCGGGGGTGACGAGCGCACCGCGATGATCGGCGACGTGCTGGGCGGGCACCTGCACCGGCAGGGCGCGGCGGGGCTGGTTTGCGAGGGTGCTATCCGCGACGTGGAGGGGCTGGCGGAGATGGCGGGGCTTTCCGCCTATTCCCGCTGGATCAACCCCAAGGGGCCGGTGAGCGCCGCGGGCGGCGAGGTCAACGGGCCGGTGGTGATCGGCGGCTGCAGGGTGGCGCCGGGGGATCTCATGATCGGCGACGGGGACGGGCTGGCGGCAGTGCCGCCGGAGGCCCTCGCCGGGCTGATCGAGGCGGCGGAGGCGAAGCTGGAGCTGGAGGCGGCGTGGACGGCGCGGCTGAAGGCGGGGGAGGCGATCGGGGAGATCTTCGGGCTGGCGTGACGCGCGCGAGGTCGGATCAGGAGTTCCTTGCAGGCGTCGATGGCGCTGCGGTGCGCCTTGCCGAATTCGTTGGTCCGCTTCATCAGGGCGCCGGTGGTCAGACCGAGGCCGGGTGCCGCCGCATCGAGGGCGGCGTCCCAGGCCGCCACCCAGTCGGCGCCGGCAGCCATGCGGGCGACGTAGTCGCGGCCGATGTCGTCGTAGAGGGCATAGTCGTCGACGCCGAGCTGCTCGCCGAGCGCGGTGGTGGCGCAGGCGCAGGTCTCGGCGGTGTCGCGCAGCAGGCACATGGCATCGACGCCGTCGTCCGCCCGGGCCGGGCCGGGGCCGAGGCTCGCGGCGAGAAGCAGCAGCGCGAGGGGTGCCCGTCCGGCCCGGGGCAGTGCTGTCCTCCCTTGACGCCTCACCGCTCCGGCACCAGCACTTCGCGCTTGCCGACGTGGTTGGCCTGGGAGACGACGCCGGCTTCCTCCATCAGCTCGACGAGCTTGGCGGCCTTGTTGTAGCCGACCGAGAGCTTGCGCTGGATGTAGGAGGTCGAGCACTTGCGGTCCTTGGCGACGATGGCGACGGCCTGGTCGTAGAGGACGTCGTCGCCCTGGGTGTTGCCGCCGAGGCCGAGGACGAGGTCGATCTCGGATTCCTCGTCGGCGTCGGGGCCGTCGAGGATGCCGTCGTCGTAGGACGGGGTGCCGAGGGACTTCAGGTGCTTGACGATCTCCTCGACCTCCTCGTCCGACACGAACGGGCCGTGGACGCGGGTGATCCGGCCGCCGCCGGCCATGTAAAGCATGTCGCCCTGGCCGAGGAGCTGCTCGGCGCCCATCTCGCCGAGGATGGTGCGGCTGTCGATCTTGGAGGTGACCTGGAAGGAGATGCGGGTGGGGAAGTTCGCCTTGATCGTGCCGGTGATGACGTCGACCGAGGGGCGCTGGGTCGCCATGATCAGGTGGATGCCGGAGGCGCGGGCCATCTGGGCGAGGCGCTGGATGCAGGCCTCGATCTCCTTGCCGGCGACCATCATCAGGTCCGCCATCTCGTCGACGATGACGACGATGAAGGGCATGGATTCGGGCAGGAAGCTCTCGGTCTCGAAGACGGGCTCGCCGGTGTCCTCGTCGAAGCCGGTCTGCACGGTGCGGGTGAAGGCCTCGCCGCGGGTCTGGGCGTCTTTCACGCGGGCGTTGTAGCCGTCGATGTTGCGCACGCCCATCTTCGACATCTTGCGGTAGCGCTCCTCCATCTCGGCGACCACCCACTTCAGCGCCACGACGGCCTTCTTGGGATCGGTGACCACCGGGGAGAGGAGGTGGGGAATGCCGTCGTAGACGGAGAGCTCGAGCATCTTGGGGTCGATCATGATCAGGCGGCATTCGGCCGGCGAGAGCTTGTAGAGGAGGCTGAGGATCATGGTGTTGATGGCGACCGACTTGCCGGAGCCGGTGGTGCCGGCAATGAGCAGGTGCGGCATGCGGGCGAGGTTGGCGACCACGGGCTCGCCGCCGATGTCCTTGCCGAGGGCGAGGGGGAGGGCGTGGGCGCTGTCGCCGAAGCCCTTGGCGGAGAGGATCTCGCGGAGGAGGACCTTTTCGCGCAGCTCGTTCGGGAGCTCGATGCCGATGACCGAGCGGCCGGGGATGGTGGAGCAGCGGCAGGCCAGCGCCGACATCGAGCGGGCGATGTCGTCGGCGAGGCCGATGACGCGGCTGGCCTTGAGGCCAGCGGCGGGTTCCAGTTCGTACATGGTGACGACCGGGCCGGGGCGGATCGAGGTGATCTCGCCGCGCACGCCGTAGTCGTCGAGCACGGTCTCGAGCATGCGGGCGTTCTCTTCCAGCGCGTCGGTGGAGAGATGGTGGCGGACGATGGTGGAGGGGCTCTGCAGGAGCGAGAGCGGCGGCGTGCGCCAGGTGTCGGGGGCGTCGGGGTCAAGCTCGAGCTCGGGCTCCTCCTCGGAGCGGGCGCGGGTGCTCTTGGGCAGGGGGCGCGCCTTGGCGGGTTGCACCCGCGGTTCGGGCGACGTGTCGAAGGGCGACGACTCGCGCTCCAGCACGGCGAGGTCGGTGCCGGGCTGCTCGGCGGTGAGCGGCGGGATGGTGCGCGGCCGGCCGGAGGCGGCGGCCTCGCGGGCGCGCACAGCCTCCTTGATCTTGGCCATGACGCTGTCCTCGGAGGGGGGGCGGGCGCCAGGGGCGAAGCGCGGGGCTTCGTCGTCCGGAAGCGCGCTGCGGAGCGCCAGGGGGGCGGTCTGGGCGCGCCGTGCCCGCGCGTCGGCGGCGAGATCGCGTGCCGCCTTGGCGCTGCCGGCGGCCCCGGCGACGGCGCGGCCGGTCAGGCCGTGCGCGCCGGCATAGAGCAGCACCGAGCCCTGGCCGATGTAGCGCAGGAAGCCGCGGAACTCGGCCCAGGTGACGCCTAGCGCATAGCCGGAGGCGGCGATGAAACCCACCGCCAGCGCCGGCGCCACGATGCGCAGGGACTCGGATGGGGGAAAGGGAAGGACGGAGAGGATCGTGCCGAGGGCGGCATCGCCGATCAGTCCGCCGAGGCCGTAGTCGTGCGACCAGCCCGCCAGCGGCACGTGGGTGGCGGCGAAGGCGGCCGCGACCAGGATCGCGACGGGGGTAACGGTGGCACGGGAGAGGATGCGGCCCTCGCCGCTGTGCAGCAGGAGCCGGGCGCCCCAGACCGCGAGCGCCACGGAGATGCCGTAGGAGGCCCAGCCGAGGGCGCGGTGGATGGGATCGGCCAGCGAGGCGCCGATGAGGCCGAGGGCGTTGCGGGGCGCCTCGTCGGTGGCGCTGAAGAGGCTGGGATCGTCCGGCGAGTAGGTCCAGATCATCGTCGCGGCGAGGGCGGCCAGCGCGATGAGGATGAGGCCGATCAGCTCGGCGCCGCGGCGGCGGAGCGCGATCTCGGTGTCGCTCTCCATCAGGGGCGCGCGACGTTTCGCCTTGCTGTGTGTGGCCATGCTATCCGACCTCTCCCTGGCTGATCGCCTGCCCGAGCGCCGCGCGGATCGCGCCGAGGCCGCGTTCGACCTCGCCGGCGTCCGCCACCAGGGCCACGCGGATGTACTTGTCTCCGGGGTTCACCCCGTCTTCGGTAGCGCGCCCGAGGTAGCCTCCGGGCAGCACCCGCACCCCGGTCTCGCGGTAGAGGCGCAGCGCGAAGGCCTCGCCGTCGCCTACGTCGAGCCAGAGGAAGAAGCCGCCCGCCGGGGCGGCGTAGCCCGGCATTCCGCCGAGCAGGCGGTCGGCGAGCGCGAACTTCTCCACGTAGAGGGCGCGGCTGGCGGTCACGTGGGCCTCGTCCTGCCAGAGGGCGGTCGAGGCGCGCTGGAGGGGCAGCGGCACCGGCGCGCCGCCGTAGGCGCGCAGCTGGCGCAGTGCGGCGATGGAGCGCGGGCCGCCGGCGGCGAAGCCGGAGCGCAGGCCGGGGGCGTTGGAGCGCTTGGAGAGGGAGTTGAAGATCACCACCCGTTCGGGGTCGGCGCCGGCCGCTGCCGCGACCTCCAGCGCACCGGGTGGCGGGGTGTCGCGGTAGATCTCGGCGTAGCACTCGTCGGCGATGATGCGGAAGTCGTGCTTCTCGGCCAGGGCGAGGAGCCGGCGCCAGTAGGCGGCGTCGACGACGGCACCCTGCGGGTTCGACGGCGAGCAGAGATAGCAGAGCGTCACCCGGTCGAGGAGGACCGGGGAGAGCGCGGCATAGTCGGGGAGAAAGCCCGTCTCGGCGGTGGCGGGGACCGGCACCGGCTCGGCGCCCACGGCCAGCGCCGCGGCGCCGTACGCCTGGTAGAAGGGATTGGGCATGAGCACCGCCGGCCGCCCCCCCGCCTTGGTCTCGGGCGAGAGGGCGATGGCGGCGTTGAACAGGCCTTCGCGGGTGCCGTTCAGCGGGACGATCTGGGTGTCGGGGTCGATCGCGATGCGGTAGCGGCGGTTGAGCCAGGCGGCGATGGCCTGGCGGAGCTCCGGGGTGCCGTCGTTGGGCGGATAGAGCGCGAACTCGCGGGGGTGGGCGGCGATGGTGTCCGCCACCATGGCCGGCAGCGGATGCTTCGGCTCGCCGATGGTCATGGCAAGCTCGGGCCCTCCAGCGGGAATCCCGTGGAGAAGCCGCCGCAGCCGCGGAAAGGCATATTCCGGCAGGTCTGAGAACCGCGCGGGGAACTGCATCGTCAAGCCTCGTCGCCGGGGTCTGGACGCGCCCCGTTCACCGCAGAATGTAGCCTGCAAGTCCCTTAAGGTCCAGCATTTTGCGGTGCACTATGCCAGGACGCTCTCGATGGCCGCGCCGAGGCGGAGGAGCCCGGCGTCGGCGCCGCCGGCGGCCATCGCCATCAGGCCGCAGCTCGGGATGCCGGTGGGCAGCGTCAGGGCGCAGAGCCCGAGCAGGTTGGCCAGCCCGGGGTTCCGCAGCGCCAGCAGGTTCTCGGACGCGTAGTACTCGTGATCGGCGAAGGCCCGCTCCACACTCGGCGGCAGGTTGGCAGTGGTGGGCAAAAGCGCCGCGTCGTAGCCGGCCGTGGCATCGCGCCAGGCGCGGCGCTCGACGTCGAGGGCGCGCATCGCCGCGACATAGTCGGCCGCGGACACGGCGGCGCCGAGGCGGAAGCGGTCGCGGACCGGGGCGAACATGACGTCGGGGTTCGCCTCTATGGCGTCGCGCCAGACGCCGTAGGCCTCGGCGGAGGCGATCTTGGGAAAGAGGCGCATGACGGCGGCGATTGGAGCCGGCATCCCGCGCTCGATCACCGCACCTGCCGCCACAAGCCGCTCCAGAGCCGCCTCGAAGGCGGCCCGTGGGCCGTCGCGGCATGGCAGCACGGCTTCGTCGTCGAGAACGAGAAGGCGGGTGCCCGCGAGACGTGCGCCGGCGAGGTCCGGCGCGGCACGGCCGGACAGGGCGCCCAGCAGCAGCGCGGCGTCTTCGGTAGAACGGCAGAGCGGCCCGACGGTATCGAACCCGGGCCGGAGCGGCACCACGCCTTCGAGGGACAGCAGGCCGTGCGTGGTCTTGAGCCCGACGAGATCGTTCCAGGCCGCCGGCACCCGCACCGATCCCGCGGTGTCCGAGCCAATCCCTGCCGCCGCGAGCCCGAAGGCGACCGAGGCGGCAGCGCCCGAGGAGGAACCGCCAGGGGCGAGCTCGGGATCGTTGATGTTCGGCGGGGTGGCGGTGACCGGGTTCAGACCGAGCACGGAGAAGGCGAGCTCGGTCAGGTGGGTCTTGCCGAGGCAGACGAGGCCGGCGCGGGTGGCGGCGGCGAGCACGGCGGCGTCGCGGTCGGGGACGCGGCCCTTGAGAAGGGCAGAGCCGGATTCGGTGGCGACGCCGGCGGTGTCGTAGAGGTCCTTCCAGCTGATGGGCACCCCGTCGAGCGGACCGCGGCGGAGGCCGGCCTCGGCGCGCGCGGCGGCGGCCGCCGCCTCGGCGCGGGCGCGATCGGGGGTGGTGCGGGCGTAGATGGCGGGGGCGTTGGGATGGCTGTCTATGGCGGCGAGGTAGACCTCGGTCAGCTCGCGCGCGTCGATGCTGCCCGCGCCGATCTCGCGGCCGAGCTCGGCCGCCGTCATCCAGAGCCAGCTTTCCGACATGTCGCTCCCGGTCCCCGTGGATTTTCGCGCGAGCCTAGCGGGGCGGCGGCGGCTGGACAATCGCCATGGCCGGGCGATACTCGGGCGATGGCGCGGGATTGCGACGTTCTGATCGTGGGCGGCGGGCTGAACGGGCCGGTGCTGGCGCTGGCGCTGGCGCAGGGCGGGCTTTCGAGCATCGTGCTCGATGCGCGGCCGGCCGAGGCGCAGGCCGACCCGGAGTTCGACGGCCGCGCCTATGCGCTGGCGCTCGGCTCGCGGCGGATGCTGGCGGCGCTCGGGCTCTGGAAGGAGCTGGCGCCGCGGGCGCAGCCGATCGCCGAGATCAAGATCAGCGACGGCCGGGCCATGGAGGGCGCGGGACGGCTCTGGCTGCATTTCGACGCCAACGAGATCGACGAAGGGCCGATGGGCCACATCCTGGAGGACCGCCACCTGCGGGCGGCGCTGGCGGCGGCGGCGGAGGCCTCGCCCCGCGTCGACGTGCGCGGAGGGGTGGCCGTGGTCGGGCAGGCGGAGTCGCCCGGCAGCGCCACGGTGACGCTTGCAGACGGCAGCACGCTGCGCGGGGCGCTGATCGTGGGATGCGACGGGCGCGACAGCCAGGTGGCGCAGCGGGCCGGCATCAGGCGGCGCGGTTGGGGTTATGGCCAGACCTCGCTCGTCTGCGCCGTGGCGCACGCGCTGCCGCACCACGGGATCGCGCACCAGTTCTTCATGCCGCAGGGGCCGCTCGCGATCCTGCCGCTGCCGGGCGACCGCTCGTCGATCGTCTGGACCGAAGGAGCCGAGCGCGCCGCGGTCATCGCGGCGCTGGACGAGGCGGGGTACCTGGCGGAGCTCAGGCCGCGCTTCGGGGATTTTCTCGGCGCGCTGGAGCTGGCCGGGGCGCGCTACACGTATCCGCTGGGGCTCTCGCTCGCCGAGCGGCTGACCGGGGCGCGGCTGGCGCTGGTCGGCGACGCCGGCCACGGCATCCACCCGTTGGCGGGGCAGGGGCTGAACCTCGGCCTCCGCGACGTGGCGACGCTGGCCGAGGTGGCGGTGGCGGCGCACCGGCGCGGGCAGGACATCGGTGCGGCCGACGTGCTGGCGCAGTACGAACGCTGGCGGCGGTTCGACATCGCCGCGCTGGCCGTGGCGACCGATGGGATCAACCGGCTGTTCTCGAACGACAATCCGCTGCTGCGCCTCGGCCGCGACCTCGGCCTCGGTGCGGTGAACCGCCTGCCGGCGCTGCGCCGGGCGCTGATCGGCGAGGCGGCGGGCCTCTCCGGCGACCTGCCACTGCTGCTGCGCGGCCGGCCGCTCTAGGCCGGGGCCGCAGGGCGGAATTTCCGCTGGACAGGGCCCGCGCGGTATCCTAGTCACCTGCGCCAGACGACGGCCCTCCGGGGGCCATCCGTCGCCCGCCCGGGTAGCTCAGGGGTAGAGCAGCGGACTGAAAATCCGCGTGTCGGTGGTTCAAATCCGCCCCCGGGCACCACCGCAAGACCTTGCCCGACTGAGCCGTGGCCGGTAAGTCGACCGGCGAACAGGCGCTGCGGAGCGAAGGTATGGGAGCAGCGGTCAGGATCGCGGCGGGCAGCATCCTGGTCGGGATCGTCGTGCTCGCGATCAAGTACGTCGCCTATGCGGTGACCGGCTCGGTGGCGCTCTATTCGGACGCGCTCGAGAGTTTCGTGAACGTGGCGACGGCGCTGGCGGCGCTGCTGGCGGTGCGGCTGTCCGAGCAGCCGGCGGATTCGAACCATCCTTACGGCCACTACAAGGTCGAGTATTTCAGCGCCGTGCTGGCCGGGGCGCTGATCATGGTGGCGGCGATCCTCATCCTGCGCGAGGCGTGGGGGGCGGTGCGGGCGCCGCGGATGATCGACGCGCCGTACCTGGGCCTCGCCATCAGTGCCGTTGCGAGCGTCATCAATGCGGCGTGGAGCTGGGTTCTGATCGCGCGGGGCCGCAAGTTGCGGTCGCCGGCGCTGGTGGCGGACGGCAAGCATCTCTTCTCCGACGTGGTGACCTCGGCCGGGGTGATCGTCGGCATCCTGCTGGCGGTGAAGACCGGCTGGGCGATCCTCGATCCGCTGCTGGCGGCGCTGGTGGCGCTCAACATCCTCTGGTCGGGCTGGCGGGTGATCCGCGAGTCGCTCGGCGGGCTGATGGACGAGGCGGTGTCGGCTGCGCAGCTCGGCCAGATCCGCGAGGTCATCGCCCAGCACGCCGATGGCGCCATCGAGGCGCATGACGTGCGCACACGGCACGCGGGGCGGGTCACCTTCATCGATTTCCACCTGGTGGTGCCGGCGCGGATGACGGTGGTGGATGCGCATGACATCTGCGACCGGATCGAGCGGGCGTTGAAGGAGGCGATCGAGGGGGCGCTGATCACCATCCACGTGGAGCCGGAGAACAAGGCCAAGCACGCCGGAATCGTGGTGGTGTGACGCGCTGACGGAACGCGCGTCCGGTCAAAGGTTTACGGCGATTTGCTCGACCCAGAAAGCGTATGGAATCCGTATGTGAATCCATATGGCACCTAAAAGAGTCAGGATTGATCGTTAACGCGGGTCAGGCCGGTTCCTTGGCGCGCTCCTGGACGATGCGGTCGGCGGCCTTGCCGTGCAGTTCCTCGTAGTGGTCGAAGTCGGCTTCGAACCAGCCGACGCCCTGGGTGGCGGCGCGGATGTCGTTGGCGAGCGCGCCGAGATCGCTGCCCGGGACCAGCGCCCCGAAGATCTCCCAGCCCTTGGCCGCGGGGTCGGCGTCGAAGCCGAGGACCTGGCCCGCGTGCGAGGAGACGATGGGGCCGAGGCTGCCGGTGAAGACCGCCGGCGCGTGGATGGAGGTGCGGAAGACCGGCTGCAGCAGGACGGGGCCGGCAGCCCGCAGCGCCTCGCGGACGCCCTGGCGGCCGGCGATGCGGAAGGCCATCTCCGAGCTGTCGACCGGGTGGTGCAGGCCGTCGGTCAGGGTCACCGCCACGTCGAGCACCTCGAAAGCCGAGCGGGCCGCGCTCCATGGCGTCGCGCGCGCCCTGCTCGACGGCGGGGATGTAGTTGCGCGGCACGGCGCCGCCCTTGACCACCTCGGAGAAGACGAAGCCGGCGCCGCGGGCGGCGGGCGCCACCACCAGCTGCACGTCGGCGAACTGGCCGGCGCCGCCGGTCTGCTTCTTGTGGCGGTAGGCGGTTTCCTGGGTGCGGGCGATGGTCTCGCGGTAGGCGGGGGCGGGCATCACCTCCTCCACCTCCATGCCGAAGACGTCCTTGAGGCGCTGGCGCACCATGCGGAGGTGCAGCGGCCCCTGGGTGCCGACCAGCGCCCCGCCGGTGGCGGGATCCTGGCTGACCTCGAGCGCGCTGTCGCTCTCGGCGAGCGAGGCCAGCGCGCCGGAGAGCTTGACGCCGTCGCGCTCCGAGGTGGGGGCGAGGATGCGGTAGGCGACCGGCGGCTGCGGGCGGTGCCAGGGGGGCGTCTCGTGCAGCTCGGCGGCTGTGGCGAGCCGGCCGGAGGCGAGGTGGTCGGCCTTGACCGCGCTCGCGATCACCCCTTCGGGCACCTCGTCGAGGTGGCGGCTGTCGCGCGGGTCGGCGGGGGTGAGCTGGCCGGCGGGGCGGCCGCCCAGCGGCCGGCCGGAGGCGAGCGGCTCCAGCGCCCGGAGCAGCAGGGTCTTGCCCAGGTGCTTGCGGTAGGCGCTGGCGAAGACGACGGCGATCGGCGGCTCGGCCAGCCCGGCCTGCGCCTGCAGCCGCTCGCGCAGGACCGCGGGCGCCGGGGCCTCGTGGCGGAGCGCCTTCATCACCCGGACGATGCCGTTGCCGTGCGCGGCAGAGCCGATCAGCGCCTCGATCGCCCGGTTCTCGCTCAGGACCTTGGCGCAGAGGGCATAGACCTCGTCGCTCGGCGGCTCGCGGTCCTCGATCAGCTCTTCGAGCAGGTGGTCGTCGAACTCCGAGAGGTGCTCGAGCAGCTCGCCGCGGGCCTCGTGCTCGCGGTCGAGCGTGCCGGCAGGGATCTCGATGAGCTGTCGAGGGCTCGCCTTCGCGGTAGGCCCAGGCCCGCTCGGAGACGAGATCGACGGCGCCGGTGACCTGGCCGCCGTCGCGGATGGGGATCTGGCGGAGCACGATGGGGTGCTGGGCGTAGTCCTGCAGCGCCGCCACGATGTCGCGGACACGTCCCGTCGCCTCGTCGATGCGGTTGATGAAGAGGATCGCCGGGGTGCCGGCCGCCTCGGCGGCGTGCAGGTAGGGCGAGGCGAGCAGCGCCGCCGCCGGGTCGGGGCCGACGCAGATCACCGCGGCGTCGGCGGCGAGGAGGGCGTCGGTCGCCACGTGCAGGAGCTCGATCGAGCCGGGGGTGTCGATCGCCTGCCACGTTTCGTCGAGGTGGGTGAAGGTCACGACCCGAAGCTCACCCGGCGCCGCTGGGGGGTGTGGCTGGCCCTCGAGAGCGCACATCCGGTCGACCAGAGTGGACTTGCCGGTGTTGGAAGCGCCGAGAACCGCGATTGTCCGCGCCATGATCTTTCCCCCCAGTGACGTTTTCGTTTTTTCGACTCCGATCATAGGGCGGAGCGGCCGCGGATTTCCAGCACTTCGCGGCGGGTCAGGCGAAGGCGCGCGCGTGCCAGGCGCGCACTGCGTCCTCGACCGAACGGAAGACATTCTCGGTGCCGAGCGCACGGAGGACGCCGGTGCGGTCGGCCTCGGCGATGGCCCGTTCCGACTCGAGCCGGGCCAGGGAGACGGCGATCCCCTGGCCGCGCAGCACGCCGACCGTCTCCGTCAGGCGGCGCGCGGCGGTGAAGTCGATGCCGACGACGCCGCTCGACTCCAGCACGACGAGCCGCGGATGCCTTTCGGCCAGGGTCGCGTCCAGCCGGCCGAGCAGGTACTCGACATTCATGAAGTTGAGCGGTGCGGCGAAGGCGAAGACGAGGACGCCCGGCTCGCGTTCGGCGGGCATGTCCGGGACGACCGACCACCAGACGGTGGTACCGGGAACGCGAAGCAACTCGGCGCACTTCGGGCGGGCTATGGCGGCAAGGCTGTGGAGGACCGACAGGCCGATCGCAAGACCGACCCCGACGGCGATGGGAAAGAGCGTGACCAGCGCCGCCGCCACCGCGACCAGCGCCGCTTCGTGGGGGCTCTGGGCGAAGATCTGCCGCACCGTCCCGATACGGACGAGACGGACGGCGACGAAGACGAGGATGCCCGCGAGTGCTGCGCGCGGCACGAACGAGAGGGCGTTGCCGGCGAGAGCGGCAGCGGCCAGAACGAGGGCTGCGGCGAGGATCCCGGCGAGCTGCGAGCGCGCGCCCGCAGCCGTCGCGATGGCGGTCCGCGGCGGGCTGGCGTTGACCGGGAACGTCCCCGCAAGACCGGCGAGCAGATTGCCCGCCCCGACGGCGGCGAACTCGTGGCTCGGGTCCGTCCGCGGCTTGCCGGTGTCGGGTGCGAAGGCCTGGAGGACCGTGGTGGTCTGCATCATGCATAGGAGCGCTACGATCAGGGCCACCGCGAGCAGGTCGGCGGCGTCGCGCCAGGGCGGGAAGTGCAGATTGAACGTCGGCGCCACCGGCGGAAGCGGGTCGAGCATGGTGAGGCCGTGGCTTGGGAGGTCGAGCGCGTAGGCGAGAAGGCCGGCCCCGACCAGGCAGATCATCGGGCCGGGAATGCGCTGGTCTATCCGCTCGGCGGCGAGGCAGCAGACCAGGGTGCCGAGGCCAAGGGCGAGCGGTGCGAGGTTTGCGCCGCCCAGGCCGGACAGGATGGTCCCGAGGCGGGCGGGGAGCGACCCGGCGGGATCGGGCACGCCGAGCAATGCAGGTAGCTGACTTACCACGATATGGACGGCGATGCCGAGCAGGAAGCCGGTGGTGACCGGAATCGAAAGGAGATCGGCGATCCAGCCGAGGCGGAAGATGCCGGTCAGGACGAGGATGCCCCCGACCATCAGCGCCAGCATGGCCGCGGCGGCGGCATAGTCGGCGCCATGGCCCGCGGCGAGGCCGACGAGGGCACCGGCAACGACCGGGGCGATGGTGGAGTTGGCGCCGACCGAGAGCTGGCGGTGGGCGCCGAAGACGGCGAAGGCAAAGGTGCCGGCGGCAAAGGCGAGAAGGCCGGTCGCCGGCGGCATGCCGATCAGGCGCGCGGTCGCGATCTGCTCGGGCACCGCGATCGCGGCGAGGGTGAGCGCGGCCAGGGCGTCGGCAGAGAGCCAGGCGGGGCGGTAGCCGGCGAAGGACGCGAAGAGCGGAAGGCGGCGGAGGGGCACGGGTGTGGTCCAAGGCACGGGTCGGAGCGGGTTGTCTGGACCCGCCCCGGCGGATAGTCCATTCATCGGGCGTCATTGGGGAGGGCGGAATGGCGGAGCGCAAGCGGATCCTGTTCACGGGCGGGTCGGGCAAGGCGGGGCGGCACGTGGTGCCCTACCTGGTGGACAAGGGCTACCGGGTGCTGAACGTGGACCTGACCCCGCTCGATCATCCGGGGGTGGACAACCTGAGCGCGGACATCGCCGACTCCGGGCAGGTGTTCAACGTGATGACGAGCTATGCCGACTTCGACGAGCTGGAGCCGGGGACGGGGGTGCCGAAGTTCGACGCGGTGGTGCATTTCGCGGCGATCCCGCGGATCCTGATGAAGCCGGACAACGAGACGTTCCGGATCAACACCATGGGCACCTACAACGTGATCGAGGCGGCGGTGAAGCTCGGGATCCGCAAGATCGTGGTGGCCTCGTCGGAGACGACCTACGGGGTCTGCTTCTCGGACGGCGAGACCGATCCGCATTCGCTGCCGCTGGAGGAGGACTACGACGTCGACCCGATGGACAGCTACGGGCTGTCGAAGGTGCTGAACGAGGTGACGGCGCGGAGCTTCGCGCGGCGGTCGGGGGCGGACATCTATGCGCTGCGGATCGGCAACGTGATCGAGCCGCACGAGTACGAGACGCTGTTTCCGGGATATTTCTCCAGGCCGGATGTGCGGCGGCGGAACACCTTCTCCTACATCGACGCGCGGGATCTCGGGCAGATCGTCGATCTCTGCCTGAAGAAGGACGGGTTGGGGTTCCAGGCATTCAACGCCGGCAACGACAGCGTGGGGATGAACCGGCCAACGCGGGAGCTGCTGCAGAAGTACTATCCCAAGGTACCGGTGACGCGGGAACTGGGCGAGTACGAGGCGCTGTTCTCGAACCGGAAGATCCGCGAGGTGCTGGGATTCCGCGAAGAGCACGACTGGCGGAAGTACGTGAAGGGGTAGGGTGTCACGGGTGAACACCAATTAAGTCTTTTATTTTTAAGGCTTTCGTTCGTGAATACTTCGTTACCGGCTCAGGTAGGGTGGGTCAGGAGGTCAGCGTGAGCGAGGACGACTACGTACTCGGCCGGAGCGACGACGAGACGCGGCGGCTGATCCTGCAGGACCAGATCTATCGGCCGATCACGCGGCGGCTGTTCGAGGCCGCCGGGATCGGCGCGGGAATGTCGGTGCTCGATCTCGGCAGCGGGGCCGGTGATGTCGCGCTGCTGCTCGCGGAGCTGGTCGGTCCGCGCGGCCGGGTGCTCGGCATCGACACCAACCCCGGCATCCTGAAGACGGCGCGGGCACGGGTGGCGGCGTCGGGGTGGAGCAACGTGGAGTTCCGCGCGGGAACGCTCGAGTTGCTCGATCTCGGGGCCGGTCTCGACGCCGTGGCGGGGCGGTGGGTGCTGATGTACGTCGCCGACCCGGTGGCTCTGCTTGGCCGCGCGGGGGAGCTGGTGCGGCCCGGAGGGATCGTCGCGTTCAACGAGGTGGACCTGAGCTATCCGGCGCGGACCTTTCCGCCGACGCCGATGGCGGCGGAGCTCAACGCCTGGATGGTGCCTCCGGAGGACTGGTCGGGCACGCCGGACGTGCGCATCGGCACGCGGCTCTACCGGCTGTTCGTCGAGGCCGGGCTGCCGGCGCCGCAGCTCCGGCTCGAGGTTCCGATCGGCGGTGGCGCCGACTGGCCGGGCTATGCCTACACGGCGGAGACGCTGCGCAGCCTGCGCCCGATGCTGGAGAAGGCGGCGCCGCCGGGCCTGGTTCCGCCCGACCCGGACGTGGTCGGCGCGCAGCTGCGCGACGAGGTGGTGGCGGCAAGCGGCGTCCAGGCCCTCGCGGCGCTGGTCGGCGCGTGGACGCGGACGTGACGAGCGGGCTGGTCGGGCGGCTTCAGGCGGCGGCCGCCCCGGTGCTGCATTGAGAGTGCCTCGAAGGATTGGTAAAAGGCGCGGCCCGAGTGGTACGCGCCGGACGCGGCCATGGGGTTCGGCCCGACGACGGTCCGATTCATTTGGGGGACATCCATGAATAGAATGACGCTGATCGTCTCGACCTCGCTGGCACTGGCGCTCGCGCTGGCGGCCTGCTCCACTGAGAGGGATATGTTCAAGAAGGCCGACAACGTCGGCAACTGGCAGGTCGCTGTGAACGAGGAGGCCGGGCCGGGCTGCTATGCGACCCGCCATTTCGTCGACCCGACCTCGCAGGTGCAGATGGGCATCAATGCAACCACTACGCCGGCGTCGGGGTACCTCTCGATCTTCGTGCAGGGCTACGAGGGTATCCAGCCCGGCCAGTCGATCCCGGCGACCTTCACGGTCGGCGACAGGGAGTTCAAGGGCACCTTCACCGGCCAGGACACCGCCGGCTTCGGCGGCGCGACGGTACCGGTCGACAACGCCGACTTCATCTACCAACTCGGCGAGTACGAGAACCTGACCATCGCCTATGGCGACGGCCGCCGAGTGATCGTGCCGCTCGACGACGTCGACCCGGCGATCGCGGCGCTGAAGAGCTGCCAGGACGGTCTGGCGGCCAAGTAGCCGGAGGGGGTGGCCCGCGCCGGGGCGTGGGCCGCCCTCCCTTGCCCCTGCCGGGTGGGGCGCATAGGTTGGGGCATCCGTCCCAGCCCCACCGGAACGCCGCTTGACCGACACCGCCTACCGGGTACTGGCCCGCAAGTACCGCCCTGCCACCTTCGCCGACCTGATCGGGCAGGAAGCGATGGTGCGCACCCTGCGCAATGCGTTCGCGGCGGAGCGCATCGCGCATGCCTTCGTGCTGACCGGGGTGCGCGGGGTGGGCAAGACAACGACGGCGCGCATCATCGCAAAGGGGTTGAACTGCACCGGCGCGGACGGGACCGGCGGGCCGACGATTGAGCCGTGCGGGGTGTGCGAGGCCTGCGTCGCCATCGCCGAGGGGCGGCACGTGGACGTGCTGGAGATGGACGCGGCGTCGCGCACCGGCGTGGGCGACATCCGCGAGATCATCGACGGGGTCGCCTACCGGGCGGCGAGCGCGCGGTACAAGGTCTACATCATCGACGAGGTGCACATGCTGAGCACCTCGGCGTTTAACGCGCTGCTGAAGACGCTGGAGGAGCCGCCGGCGCATGTGAAGTTCATCTTCGCCACCACTGAGATCCGCAAAGTGCCGGTGACGGTGCTGTCGCGGTGCCAGCGGTTCGACCTGCGGCGGATCGAGCCGGAGGCGATGCTCGGCTATCTGGCGAAGATCGCCGGGGCCGAGGCGGTGGCGGTGGCGCCGGACGCGCTGGCGCTGATCACCAGGGCCGCGGAGGGGTCGATGCGCGACGCGCTGTCGCTCATGGACCAGGCGATCGCGCATGGGGCCGGGGAAGCGACAGCGGCGGAGGTGCGGGCGATGCTCGGGCTCGCCGACCGGGGGCGGGTGCTCGACCTCTTCGAGGCGGTGATGCGCGGGGACGCCAGGGGCGCGCTGGCGGAGCTCGGCGCGCAGTATGCCGCCGGGGCCGATCCGCTGGCGGTGCTGCGTGATCTGGCCGAGGTGACGCACTGGGTCTCGATGGTGCGGCTGACGCCGGAGGCGGCGGACGATCCGACCGTGGGGCCGGACGAGCGGTCGCGTGGGCTGGACTTCGCCGGGCGGCTGTCCATGCGGGCGCTGACGCGCATGTGGCAAATGCTGCTCAAGGCGCTGGAGGAGGTGGCGGCGGCGCCGTCGGCGATCATGGCGGCGGAGATGGCGATCATCCGGCTGACGCATGTGGCCGATCTGCCGAGCCCCGAGGAGCTGGTGCGGCGGCTGGGCGATGCGCCGGCGGCACCGCCGGCGCCGGGCAGCGGCGGGCGGGCGCCAGCGCGGGGGGCGAGCACGAGTGCTGCGGCGGCTGCGGCGGTGGCGCAGCAGGCGCCGGTGGCCGAGGCCGCGCCGGTGCAGCAGGTGACGCCGGAAGCGGGACCGCTTGCCCGCTACGCGGCGTTCGAGGACGTGGTGGCGCTGATCCGGGCGCGGCGTGACGTGAGCCTTCTGGTCGAGGTCGAAAACGGGGTGCGGCTGGCGCGCTACGCGCCGGGGCGGATCGAGTTCGAGCCGGGAGAGGCGGCGCCGCCCGATCTCGCGGCGCGGCTGGCGCAGCGGCTGCAGCTCTGGACCGGGGCGCGCTGGGGCGTGGCGGTGGTGGGGTCGGGCGGTGCCGAAACCATCGCCGAGGTGCGGGCAAAGGAGAAGGGCGATCTCCGTGCGCGCTCGCTGGAGCATCCGATGGTGCAGGCCGTGTTAGCGGCCTTCCCCGGCGCGGAAATTCGTGAGGTGCGGCCCGCCGATGCGCTGGCCGCGGCGGCGGTGGCGTCGGCGGCGAACGAGGAAGACAGCGACGACTGGGATCCGTTCGATCCCTTCTCAGAGGAGTGACGGGATGCTGAAGGGGCTGGGGCAGCTTGGCGACATGGCCAAGATCATGAAGCAGGCGCAGGAGATGCAGGGCCGCATGGCCGACGTGCAGAATAGGCTCGACGAGATCGAGGTGACCGGCGAGGCCGGCGCGGGGCTTGTTACGGTGACGGCGAACGCCAAGGGCGGGGTGAAGCGGCTGGCGATCGATCCGTCGCTCTTCGTTCCGGAGGAGCGCGAGGTAGTGGAAGACCTGATCGTCGCGGCGATCCAGGAGGCCCAGGCGCGCGCCATGGTGGCGGCGCAGGAGGAGATGGCCAAGGTCACCGAGGGGCTGGGATTGCCGCCGGGGATGAAGCTGCCGTTCTGAGGATGGCCCCGGAAACGAATGGCTGAGGCGGGCGAGGCGAGCGTAGAGCGGCTGGTCGCGCTGATGGCGCGGCTGCCAGGGCTCGGCCCGCGCTCGGCGCGCCGGGCGGTGCTGGCGATGATCCGGCGGCGGGAGATGCTGCTGGAGCCGCTGGCCGGCGCTATGGCGGACGTGGCGGAGAGCGTGCGCGAGTGCGCGCGCTGCGGAAACATCGCGACGGGCGAGCTCTGCGGCATCTGCGCCGATCCGGGGCGGGGGACTGGCGAGCTCTGCGTGGTGGAGACGGTGGCCGATCTCTGGGCCATGGAGCGGGGCGGGGCCTTTCGTGGACGCTATCACGTACTGGGCGGCGTCCTGTCGGCGCTCGACGGGGTGGGCCCGGAGGCGCTGCGCATTCCCGACCTGGTGGCGCGGGTGGCGGAGGAAAGGGCGCGGGAGGTGATCCTGGCGCTCAACGCCACCATCGACGGGCAGATCACGGCGCACTACATCGCCGGCGAGTTGGCGCCGCTCGGGGTGGCGGTGACCTCGCTGGCCAAGGGCGTGCCGATCGGGGGCGAACTCGACTATCTCGACGATGGGACCATCGGTGCGGCGCTGATGGCACGGCGGGCGCTCTGACGCCGCGTGCCGCCGGTCAGGTCTGGTCGAGCAGGGCGAGGAGGCGGACGGCCTCGTCGGTGCAGGGGGTGAGGTGCGCGCGGTCCTCGCCGGGGTAGAAGCGGGCGCGTAGTGCCGTCGGCATCGGGTTGGGGTGGAAGAGCAGGACTTCGGGGCCGATCCGGGCGCTCTCGGCGGCCCAGGAGCGGACGAAGGCCTCGGCGGCGGCCTTGCTGGCGCCGTAGGAGCCGAAGAAGGGCTGGCCGGCGCGGTTGTCGGTGACGTGGACGAAGCGGCCCTTCGGTGCGGCGGCGAGGAGCGGTTGCAGCATAACAACGAGGCGGGCGGTGCCCCGGAAGTTGATCTCGACGCTGAGGTCGAAATCCTTGTCGGCGATGTGCGGGGCCGGGGCGAGGGGCGCGGCGTGGGCGGCGCAGTGGACAGCGAGGTCGAGCCGGCCCCAGCGCTCGTGGATGGCGAGGCAGAGGCGCTGCAGGCCGCCCTCGTCGGTGAGCGAGAGCGGGACGAGGGTGGGGGTGGGGCCGCCGGCGGCGGTGATCTCGTCGGAGAGATCCTCGAGCCCGCCGACGGTGCGGGCGAGTGCTATCACCTGCTCGCCGCGGGCGCCGAGGGCGCGGGCGACGGCATAGCCGAGGCCGCGGCTCGCGCCGGTGACCAGCGCGATCCGCGCTGGCGCCTCACTCACGCCGGGACCTTGAGCCGGAAGCCCTGCTCGATGCGGTCGGAGGGGCGGACCGGATAGTCGCCGGAGAAGCAGGCGTCGCAGAACTGCGGTTCGCGGTCGTCGCGGCCGAGGGGTTGCTCGCAGGCGCGGTAGAGGCCGTCGAGGGAGACGAACTTGAGGCTGTCGACGCCGACGTACTGGCGCATCTCCTCCTCGTTCATCGTGGCGGCGAGGAGCTTCTCGCGGTCGGGGGTGTCGACGCCGTAGAAGCAGGGCCACTGGGTGGGCGGCGAGGCGATGCGGAAGTGCACCTCGGCGGCGCCGGCGTCGATCACCATCTCGCGGATCTTGCGCGAGGTGGTGCCGCGCACCACGCTGTCGTCCACGAGGATGATGCGCTTGCCGGCGATGACGGCGCGGTTGACGTTGAGCTTCAGCCGCACGCCCATGTTGCGGATCTGCTCGGTGGGCTCGATGAAGGTGCGGCCCATGTACTGGTTGCGGATGATCCCCATGGCGTAGGGGATGCCGGACTGCTGGGAGTAGCCGATGGCGGCGGGGGTGCCGCTGTCGGGGACCGGGCAGACGAGGTCGGCTTCGACCGGGGCCTCGATGGCGAGTTCCATGCCGATGCGGCGGCGGGTCTCGTAGACCGACTGGCCGCCGATCACGCTATCGGGCCGGGAGAAGTAGACCTTCTCGAAGATGCAGAAGCGCGGCTTGGCGCGCTGGAAGGGGAAGATGCTCTCGACGCCGGCGGCGGTGGCGATGACCATCTCGCCGGCCTCGACCTCGCGGACGAACTCGGCGCCGATGATGTCGAGGGCACAGGTCTCGGAGGCGAAGACCCATCCGTCGCCGACGCGACCGAGCATCAGCGGGCGGACGCCGAGCGGGTCGCGGACGCCGATGAGCTGGGAGCGGGTCATGGCGACGATGGAGAAGGCGCCCTCGACCCGGCGCAGCGCGTCCTTGAGCCGCTCGGGGATGGTCTTCTGGATCGAGCGGGCCATCAGGTGGATGATGCACTCGGTGTCCGAGCCCGACTGGAAGATCGAGCCGTGCTGGATCATCTCCTCGCGGAGCGAAAGCGCGTTGGTGAGGTTGCCGTTGTGGGCGATGGCGCAGCCGCCCATGGCGAGCTCGGCGAAGAGTGGCTGCACGTCGCGAATCTGGGTGTTGCCCTTGGAGCCGGCGGTCGAATAGCGGACATGGCCGATGGCGAGCGGGCCGGGCAGCGTCTCCATCAGGCTGGCGTTGGTGAAGGTGTCGCGGACGTAGCCGAAGCGGCGGGCGGAGGTGAAGCCGTCCTCACTGGAATGAGCGACGATGCCAGCCGCTTCCTGGCCGCGATGCTGCAGTGCATGCAGGCCGAGAGCGACGAAGTTGGCGGCATCCTTGACGCCGATTACGCCGAAGACGCCGCACTCCTCGCGCAGCTTGTCGTCGTCGAATGGGATGGCCATGGATTTGGAGCGCCTCAGCGTTAGCCTCGCGGGCTATATAGAGGCCGGTCTTGGAAATGTCATCAGCGCCTCGTCGGTGTTTCGCCCGCAACTTCGCGTCAGCCGGTCGTACTGGCCGGCGATCCACTGCGGGGCGTCTTCGGGGAGCATGGCCTGGATGCGCTGCTCGAGGTCGCCGAAGACGGCAATGCTGCGGCTGCGGTCTATCTGTTCGACGCCGCCGGCGCCGCCGAAGATGGTCTTGTAGACCACGAGCGCGATCACCACGAGCAGCACGCCGCGGGCGATGCCGAAGAGAAAGCCAAGGCCCTGGTCGATGGGACCGATGGCCGAGTTCTGCACCGCACCGGCGATGAGCGGGGTGATGAAGGAGACGAGGATGAGCGCCACCACGAAGGCTCCGGCGAAGCCGGCGAGGATGCCGAGCTCGCAGTTGGTGCCGAGGATCTCGCCGAGCTTCGGCACCTCGCGCATCAGCGGCTCGATCATGGGCGCGAAGTAGAAGCCGGCCAGCGCCGCCACCACCCATCCGGCGATGGAGAGCGATTCGCGCACAAGGCCGCGGGCGTAGGCAAGGACGGCGGACAGGGCGATGACCGCCAGCACGATGCCGTCGACGAGTGTGAAGCCGTTCATGTCCCTCTCAGCTCGTCACCGCTCGATTTTGCCGAAGCACTTGTCCATGAATGCGGCGAGATCCGCAACCGGGTGAATTTCAAGGTCGTTACCGGCGCCGCTCACCTTGGGGCCGGGGGGCGTGAAGGCGGCGGCGAAGCCGAGCTTCTGCGCCTCGCGGAGTTGGGAGTCGGCCTGCGGGGCGGGGCGCAGTGCGCCGGAGAGGGAGATCTCGCCGAAGATGACGGCGTCGCGCGGCAGGGGGATGTCCTGGCGGGCGGAGACGAGGGCTGCGGCGACGGCGAGGTCGGCGGCGGGCTCGGTGATGCGCAGGCCGCCGGCGACGTTGAGGTAGACGTCGGAGGGGCCGAAGCCGACGCCGCAGCGGGACTCGAGGACGGCGAGGATCATGGCGAGGCGCCCGGAATCCCAGCCGACGACGGTGCGGCGGGCGTTGCCGGGGGCGGCCGGGGCGACCAGGGCCTGGATTTCCACGAGGAGCGGGCGGGTGCCCTCGACGCCCGCGAAGACGGCGGAGCCGGAGGTGGCGGCGTCGCGTTCGGAGAGAAAGAGCGCGGAGGGGTTGGTCACCTCGGCGAGACCGGATCCGGTCATCTCGAAGACGCCGATCTCGTCGGCGGGGCCGAAGCGGTTCTTCACCGCGCGCAGGATGCGGAACTGGTGGCCGCGCTCGCCCTCGAAATAGAGGACGGTATCGACCATGTGCTCGATGACGCGCGGGCCGGCGATCTGGCCGTCCTTGGTGACATGGCCGACGAGGACGACGGCGGTGCCGCGGCGCTTGGCGAAGCTGGTGAGCTCGTGGGCGGCGGCGCGGACCTGGGAGACCGAGCCCGGGGCGCTGTCGACGTGGTCGGACCACATGGTCTGGATGGAGTCGATGACGGCGAGTGCGGGGCGTTCGGCCTCGAGCGTGGTGAGGATGTCGCGCAGGTTGGTCTCGGCGGCGAGTTTCAGCGGGGCTTGCGCGAGGCCGAGGCGGGTGGCGCGGAGGCGGATCTGGGCGGTCGCTTCCTCGCCGGAGATGTAGACCGACGCCTGGCCCCGGGCGGCGAAGGCGGCGGCGGCCTGCAGGAGCAGCGTGGACTTGCCGATGCCGGGGTCGCCGCCGACGAGGATCGCCGAGGCGGGGACGAGGCCGCCGCCGAGGACGCGGTCGAGTTCGGCGATGCCGGAGAGGGTGCGGGGAAGCGGCGGCTCGGTGGAGGCGAGATCGCCGAGCGTGACGCGGCGTCCGCGGGCGAGGGTGCGCGCGGCGGGGCCTTCGGTGAGCGGGGTCTCCTCGACGATGGTGTTCCAGGCGCCGCAGGCTTCGCAGCGGCCGGACCACTTGGATGAGGCGGCGCCGCAGGCGTTGCAGACGAAGGTAAGCTTGCGGTTCATCGACCGTCCCGGTCGGGTCGCCAGTTCCTACTCGCCACCGCCAGCCTGTCCAGCAAAACCGCGGCCATCTTACCAACGGCCAAAGCATCCGGGAGAACATGCCCCCCCAGAACGGGATATCGCGTCGCATAGGGGCGATTGTACAGCCGATTCAGCATTTCGAAGTGAAAATAGTGCGCCCGATAAAATCCTTCGATCTCGCCCTTGGTTTGTTTCGGATTAGCCTCTAAGATATCCTCGGGCACTGGTAGCTCGAAGAGTGCTAGGTCCAGTCTTTGTAGCAGATCTTCGCCCGTGACTTCTTTAAGGAGCTTCTCCAAATCGTGTGTGCGCGGAATTTGCTTTCCATAGCATGAGATCAGGCCTTTCAGGGCCGTTTCAACTGACACCCCGAGTAAATGGGACACCGGATGAAATAGGAGCGCGACATCCCAGTTAAACCGGTTTTGGGAGGCGAACTCCTCCTTCCAAATAACTTGGAAGGCGTGCAGGTAGGCTTGGCTGATTCCGAGAAAAAGTAGCGGGCTGTCGCTCGTGCGATCTTGTGTCATTACCTACCTGACCGCCGCGATCGGGCCGGTGGGGCGACCGTGGATGAACTGGTCGAGGTAGGGGTCGCCGGCGGTGTCGATCCCGGCGGTGGGGCCCTGCCAGCGGATGACGCCGTCGTGGAGCATGGCGACCTGGTCGGCGACGGTGCGCACGGTGGTCATGTCGTGGGTGATGGTGATGGCGGTGGCACCCATCTCGGTGACGAGCTCGCGGATCAGCGAATTGATGACGCCGGCGAGGATAGGGTCGAGGCCGGCGGTGGGCTCGTCGAAGAAGATCACCTCCGGGTCGGTGGCGATGGCGCGGGCGAGGCCGACGCGCTTCTGCATGCCGCCGGAGAGCTCGGCGGGGAAGAGGTCGGCGGTGGCGGGGTCGAGGCCGACGCGGGCGAGCTTGTCGATGGCGAGGGCGCGGGCCTCGCGGCGCGGCATCGGCTTGCGGGCGTGGCGGAGGCGAAAGGCGACGTTCTGCCAAACGGTGAGGCTGTCGAAGAGGGCGCCGCCCTGGAAGAGCATGCCGAAGTGGCGGAGGAAGGCGCGCCGGTCGATCCTGGCGATGGGGTTGCCGTCGATCAGGATCTCGCCGGAATCGGCGGCGAGGATGCCGAGGATGCATTTCAGCGTCACCGACTTGCCGGTGCCGGAACCGCCGATGATGACCAGGCTCTCGCCGGGCATCACCTTGAGCGACACGCCGGCGAGGACGATCTTGGGGCCGAAGGCCTTACGCACGTCGCGGAGCTCGATGCGGGGGACCGGCGTCGCGCTGGTGTCGCGCATCAGAAGAACGCCTCGGTGAGGAGGTAGTTGGCGGCGAGGATCAGGATCGAGGCCGAGACAACGGCGTTGGTGGTGGCCGCCCCCACGCCCTGGGCGCCGCGGGCGGAGTGGTAGCCGTTGTAGCAGCCCATGAGCGCGAGGAGAAAGCCGAAGACCGCGGCCTTGACCAGGCTGGTGGTGACGTCGGCGGCTGTGAGGTAGTCGAGTGTGTTCTTGATGTAGGCACCGGAGTTGAAGCCGAGCCGGGTGGTGCCGACGAGATAGCCGCCGAAGATGCCGATGACGTTGCCCACGGCCACCAGCGCCGGCAGCGCCAGTGTGCCGGCGAGAACGCGGGGCAGCACGAGGTATTTCATCGGGTCGGTGGAAAGGGTGGTGAGCGCGTCGATCTGCTCGGTGACGCGCATGGTGCCGAGCTCGGCGGCGATCGAGGAGGAGACGCGGCCGGCGACCATCAGGCCGCCGAGGACAGGGCCGAGCTCGCGGACGATGCCGATGGCGACGATCGAGGGCACCACGGTGCCGGCGTTGAAGCGGCTGCCGCCGGAGTAGATCTGCAGCGCCAGGGCGCCGCCGGTGAAGAGCGTGGTGAGGCCGACGACCGGCAGCGAGAAGTAGCCGATGCGCAGCAGCTGCTGGCCGAACTCGAGCGGGTAGTAGGGCGGGCGGACGAGCTGCGACACCGCCTGCACGGCGAAGATGGTGAGCCGCCCGGTGGCGCCGAGGAGGCCCAGGGTCGAGCGGCCTATCGAGGCGAGGAAGGCGCAGGCGAGGAGATTCACGAGGGTCATTCAAGCTCCGGCGAAGTCGGATGCCTCCACGTAGACCCGGGGGCGTCGCTCGCCAAGGCTTTGTCGACCGCGCCCGGCCAGACACGGGCGGTGGCCAGCCCAGTCTAAGGCGCCCTAACCGTTGCTCTGTTCTTGGCCGCGGCCCAATCTTCGCGATTGGAAAACCAGCCGAGTCTCTGGATGCGCTCGCCGTACGTCCGCGCCCCCTCGATCGTGTAATGTGCGTTGTCGTACATAAGCTTGCGGTTCCCCGCGCCGACCACGAGGCAGGACTGCGCGTCGTCGTCGCACATGTAGGCCGCCTTGTCAAAGTAGGCCGCGCCAAATTCCTGCGCCATGGCCTTTACCACAGCGTTCACCCTCGGCACTCGGGGGTCGCGGTTCTGGTAGGCGATTGATCCGAGTTCCACCACATCGAACGTGTCTGGATGCGTCTGAGCGTACCAGTCGAAGAGCGGCAGATTGCCGATCATCGGGAACTCCACCGTATTGCCGAGCATCAGGACATTACTCTTCTCGGCCGTGATCGCACGCATCAGGCGCTCGATCGCATCCATTTCCTCGGAGAGGTAGCGGAAGCCGATCACGATCTGGTCCGCCACCTTGAAGTTCGGGCTTGCGAGCAAGTCCTGGATCTGCTCCTCGGGTACCAACTGACCCATCCCGAAGCGGGCGAACTCGTAGCCGGGAAAGCGGTCCTTGTTCAGCTGGAGTTCATTGAAGGTGTCCTTGGAATGCGAGTTTCCAATGATGAGCACCTTTCTCGACTTCCGGATCGGTAAACCAAAGATCCTGGACCTCGTGCTCCGTCGGCGAGCCGTAGTTCATGTCGACGATTTCATGACGCCCGGCATGCCAGTTCAACGGCCCCCAACTCGCCCGCTGCAAACGTTCGTTATCGACGTCGTCGGGATGGTATATGTGCGCTAGCCCGCCGAAGCGGCCGGCGAAGCCGTCATTGACGGTCGTGACCACCGCGAAGGCGAGCACCGCAAGGCCGCTGGCGAGCGCCACGCGGATAACGGTCGCTCGCGAGGTAGTCGCCCGGTTGCGGAAGGGCCGCTCGACGAAGCGGAATGTGATCGCCGCCATGAAGAAGGAGATCGCCATCCAGATCGCCATGTCGAAATACGTCGGGACTAGGCTCAGGTGCCGTCCGAAGGCGAAGACCGGATAATGCCACAGGTAGAGCGAGTAAGAGATCAGTCCGACGGCGACTGCTGGCCGGGAGGACAGGATCCGCGTCGTCGGATCGGTTGGCTTGGCGAACCAAATGATCAGGCAGGCCCCGGCCACTGCGGGGATCGTGACAAAGCCGGGGTGGACCATCTTCCAGATATCGACGAGGACGACCGAGGCGAGTATCAGCACCAGCCCGACCGAAGGCAGCGCGGCCCCGATGCGCCACTTGCGGAACGTCTGCGCTTGATGGACCGAACCCCAAGCCAGCAAGACGCCTGCGAGCAATTCCCAGACTCGGCTCGGCAACCAGAAGAACGACTTGGTCGGGCTGATGAAAGTCGCCGGATTCCGCGCCGACGACACCGACCAAGATCAGCCCGGCGATCCAGAGCGGTGCATTCTTACCCCACCGCCATATCGCCAGTGCGGCCACAGGGAACAGGATGTAGAACTGCTCCTCGACACCAAGAGACCATGTGTGGACGAAGGGCTCATAGAGCGAACTCTGCGCGCCATACTGGTCGAGGCGGATCTCCCAGAAGTGGTTGGAAATGAAGAAGGTTGAGGCGACGAGCGATTCTGCGAACCGCTCGAACTCGCTCGGCAGCAGGATAAGGGTCGCCGGTACGATGCAAAGCGCCATGACGAAGAAGAGCGCGGGGAGAATGCGGCGGGCGCGCCGCTCGTAGAACGCGGCGTAGGAGAAGCCGTCGCGATCGCGCAGCTCCGTGAAGATGATCGAGGCGATCAGGAACCCGGAAATCACAAAGAAGACATCGACCCCGAGGAATCCGCCGGTGAGAAGCCTGTGTCCCGCGGCCTCGATCCTTAGATGGTACAGGAGAACAGAGAGAACGGCGACCGCTCGCAGTCCGTCGATCTCAGGGCGGTATCCTGCAACCATATGTTGAGTGGGACTCCAATGAACTCGTGCGCCCTTTCGGGTCTATAGCATTTGAGTGAGCGCGCCTAGGCTTTAGCGCTGCGCCGCAACATAGACATTGCTCGCGAATTGATAGGCGACCGGTTCTTATATCTACCCGGCCGCAGGAGCGCGGCGTCGACCGCGGGGGTGGCCGCCGTCAGCACTCCGGCGCGAGGACTCCTTGTAGACGCGATCGTAGCGGTGGCCAAAGCTCGTCAGTATCTCGTAGCCGATGGTGCCCGCCGCCCTGGCAACGGTGTCTACACCCTGTATATCGTTGATGATTTCGAGGCTGCTTGGCATGTCCGGGAGCGCGCTCACGTCGACGGTGACGAGGTCCATCGAGACCCTGCCGACGACGGGGACGGACGTTCCGCCGGCGAAGAGTGAGAGGCGTCCGTCGGCGAGGGCGCGGGGCAGGCCATCGGCATAGCCCGCCGAGACCGTGGCGATGCGCGACGGGCGCGGCGCGGTCCAGGCGGCGCCGTAGCCGACGGTCTCGCCGGCGGCGACGTCGCGGACCTGGATCACCGGCAGGGCGAGGGTGACGGCGGGGCGGGCGGCGGCGAAGGGGAGGCCTCCGTAGAGGCCGATGCCGGGACGGGTGAGGGCGAGGTGGAAGTCCGGCCCGAGCAGGATGCCGCCGGTGGCGGCGAGGCTGAGGCGGACGCCCGGGAGGTGGGGCGCGAAGGCGGCGAAAGCCTCGGCCTGGCGGCGGTTCATCGGGTGGTCGGGCGCGTCGGCGCAGGCGAGGTGACTGATGGCGAGGACGGGGGCGAGGCGGGGAATGAGGGGAGCGGCGGCGGCGAGCTCGGCGGGCTCCAGGCCGAGGCGGTTCATGCCGCTGTCGAGCTGGAGTGCGCAGGGACGGCCGGGGAGATCGCGTGCGAAGTCAGCCATCTGCGTGGCGCTGTTGAGGCAAGGAATGAGGTCGAAGTCGCGCATGAGCGGCGCGTCGCCGGACATCAGGCCGGCGAAGACGTAGATGGTGGGGGCGGGGCCGAGGGCGGCGCGGAGGGCGGCGCCTTCCTCGGCGAGGGCGACGAAGAAGCTGCGGGCGCCGGCGGCGGCCAGCGCCGGGGCGACGCGGGCGGCGCCGAGGCCGTAGGCGTCGGCCTTGACCACGGCGGCGGTCTCGACAGCAGGCGCGGAGAGGGCGTCGAGCGCGCGCCAGTTGGCGGCGACGGCGTCGAGATCGATGGTCAGGGTGGCGCGGGCGATGGCTTCCTCGCGGGGCGTGAAAAGAGGCCTTGCCAGCGGGCCGGATTCGCGTGCCGGGGTCAAGCCCCGAGTCGGATTTCGGGCGAAATGCGCCTGAGCGTTCGGATCGGGGGTATCGGGCTGAAAAGGCTGCGAAAACCGCGTATGGAATCCATATGGAATCCGTATGGAATCCATATGGGTGTTTGGCGGCGGAACAGAGGGGCGGAAGAGGATCCGCGCCGCCTTTCAACCCGGCGGGGACTGTGTATGTTCGGCGGCGATTCGCCGGGCGCTAGGGAGTGGATCGGCGGCACGGGGAGGCGCGGATGAACGAGACGGCGGCGGAGAACGCTGAGACTCGGGCAACGAGCGATGCACTGAGCCCCGAGACGGTCAATGCGGTGCTCGCCGCCGTCGAGGCCGACGACCACGACGCGCTGGTGGCGCTGCTCGAACCGCTGCACGCGGCGGACGTCGCCGACCTTCTTGAGCAGATCAGCCGGGCGGAGCGGCAGGCGCTGATCAAGCTCTGGGGAGTGCAGCTCGACGGCGACGTGCTGGCCGAGCTCGAGGAAGGCGTGCGGGACGAGATCGTCGCCGAGCTGCCCGACCACATCCTGGCGGCGGCGGTGCAGGATCTCGAGACCGACGACGTCGTCTACCTCGCCGAGGACATGGACGAGCCGCAGCAGGAGCGGATCCTGCGGGCGCTGGACGCGGCGGACCGGGCGGCGGTCGAGCAGTCGCTGACGTATGACGAATACAGTGCCGGCCGCCTGATGCAGCGGGAGGTGGTGGTCGCCCCCGAGCACTGGACGGTGGGCGACGCCATCGACTTCATGCGCGCCGAGGAGTGGCTGCCGGAAAGTTTCTACAACATCGTGATCGTCAGCCCACAGATGCACCCGATCGGCATGGTGGCGCTGGGCCGGCTGATGGGCGCGGCGCGGGCGGTGAAGCTCCAGGAGCTGATGGACGAGGATTTCCGCACCCTCCGGGCCGACCAGCCGCAGGAGGACGTGGCCTACACCTTCAACAAGTACCACCTGACCACGGCGCCGGTGGTGGACGCCGACGGGCGGCTGGTCGGGGTTATCACCATCGACGACGCCATGGACGTGCTGGAGGAGGAGACCGAGGAGGACATGAAGCTGCTGGCCGGCGTCGGCGACGAGGAACTCAGCGACGGGGTGGCCGAGATCGCGCGGGGGCGGTTCGTCTGGCTGACGGTGAACCTCGGGACGGCGATCCTGGCCTCGGTGGTGATCGGGATGTTCAGCGACACGATCCGGGCCTTCGTGGCGCTGGCAGTGCTGATGCCGATCGTGGCCTCGATGGGGGGAAATGCCGGGACGCAGTCGCTGACAGTGGCGGTGCGGGCGCTGGCGACGCGCAGCCTGACCGCCTCGAACATGTCGCGGTTCATCGGACGCGAGGGGCTGGTGGGACTGATCAACGGCGTCGGATTCGCGGTGATGATCGGGCTCCTGAGCGGGCTCTATTATGCCAACGTCACGCTCGGGCTGGTGATCGGGTTCGCGATGATCGGCAACATGGTGGTGGCGGCGTTTGCCGGGGTGCTGGTCCCGATCGCGCTGGAGAAGATGGGTGCCGACCCGGCGCTGGCGTCGGGGACGTTCGTGACCACGACAACGGACGTGTTCGGCTTCTTCGCGTTCCTGGGCCTGGCGAGCCTGGTGCTGGTGTAGGCGAACCGTCCGCGACAGCCCCTATTCCGCGATGATCCTTTCCGGCACGGCTTGGTAGGGATTGGCATGGGCGACGGCGTCGGTGCGCGCCTTCGTGCCCGGCATGATCTCGAACCGCGGGTCGAAGTCGACCATGGTGCCAGCGAGCTGCGCTAGGACGCCGACATCGCCCTGCACCGTCGCTGTGCCCTCGGCGATCTGCGCCTCCAGCGTCTTGGCGCCCATCATCGTCTGCTCGAGGTCGGAGCGGTTGATCGTCAGGGTGAGATCGGGCGCCGCGGCCTGGAAGCCGCTGACGTTGGTCAGCGTCGCGTTCTCCATCTCGATGATGAACGTCTCGCCGTTGTCGGGCGTGACGAGGTTGATGGTGAAACGCATCCCCTCGGCCTTGCGGCTGTCCATGCGGATGCCGAGGAAGTTCAGGAACAGCTCGGTTGACATCGCCCGGATCACGTCGGGGCTGCTCGAATCGCCGATTTCGCCTTGCGGGATGCCGGTGCGGAGCTCGTAGGCAGCGGCGAGGAAGCTGTTGCGCAGGCCGGGGTTCTCCTGCTGGTAACCGAGCTGCTCGAAGATGTCGGCGAGCAAATCCTTGGCGTCGGCGTTGTCCGGCTCGGCCTGGACCAGCTTGTCCACGATCTCGGACGCCATCAGGTACTTGCCTTCGTCGTGCAGGTCGCGACCGCGGGCGATGATCTTTTCGGAACCGCCCATCATCTCGACGTAGAGCGGCGCCGATTCCTCGGGCGAGAGCGGAATCAGCGTCGTGGGATTGCAGTCCCAGAAGCCGAGATAGCGCTGGATCACGCCGCGGGCGTTGTGCTCCGGCGATCCGTGGTAGCCGCGGCAGTACCACTTCTCCTGGAGCCCCTTGGGCACCTCGTAGACGTTGTGGACCTGATTGATCGTCACGCCCTGGTTCGCCAGGTGCAGCACCTGGTTGTTCATGTTGGCGTAAATGTCACGCTGGCCGCGCAGCACCTCCTGCACCCGGTCGTTGCCCCAGCGCGGCCAGTGATGCGAGGCGAAGAGCACCTCGGCCTCCTGGCCGAAGCGGTAGAGCGCCTCGCCGATGTACTTCGACCAGGCCAGCGGGTCGCGGACCTGGGCGCCGCGCAGCGTGTAGATGTTGTGCAGGGAAGCGATGACGTTCTCGGCCATCCACAACGCCTTGAGGTCGGGAAGGTAGGTGTTCATCTCCCGTGGCGCCTCGGTGTTCGGCGTGTTCTGGAAGATCATCCGGACTCCGTCGACCTCGAACTCTTCGATCGGCTCGGTCACCAGCCGGTTCGGGGCGATCAGCCCGATGGCGCCCGCCGAGACCCCCTGGCCGAGCCCCTGGCCGACATAGCCGTGGGGTGCGGCGGGCAGGAGGAGGCCGTACTGGTAGAACAGGCGCCGGTTCATCGCATTGCCGGCGTAGACGTTCTCGGAGATGGTGAAGTCCATGAAGTCGAACGGTGCGATGACCGGAATCTTGCCGGAGCGCACGTCGGCTTCGTCCACCAGCGCGCGGACGCCGCCCCAGTGGTCGCCGTGGGTGTGGGAATAGATCACCGCGGAGACCGGCAGGCCCTCGCCGACATTGTCCTGCAGAAGCTTCCAGGCGGCACGCACCGGCTCGGCGCTGATCAACGGATCGAAGACGATCCACCCGGTCTTGCCGCGAATGAAGGTGATGTCCGACAGGTCGAAGCCGCGTACCTGGTAGATGCCGGGGATCACCTCGTAGAGGCCGTAGTTGTTGTTGAGCCGCGACTGGCGGTGCAGAGACGGATGGATGCTGTCGAATTCCGCCTCTTGATCGAGGAACTGGAAGCGCTCCATGTCCCAGGCGACATGGCCCGCGTCGGCCATTATCTTCATCTCCGTCATGGGCGCGATGAGCCCCTTCTTCTGCTCGTCGAAGTCCCTGGTGTCAGCGAACGGAAGGCCCTCCTTCGCCTGTCTGAGCACCTCCAGGGTGTGGGTCGAGGGGGCCTTGCCCTTGGGATGGAAATGCCCGGAGAGCGGTGCGGGGGCCTGCTGCGCATGCGCGGCACCTCCTTCGAGAACGAAGTCGCCGGCCACGGCGAACGCTGCCCCCGCGGTCGGCAGGGCGGCAAGGAACTCACGTCTGGTAGCCATCATGGATCCTCGAAGCACGCACTGGCGCGGACCGCCGCTGTCCCGGCGGCGTCGGTGGATGCATCCGTGCACGAGGGGTCGAAGCAACGCAAATTAAACCGCATCGGCCTTCCGCGCGTGGTCA
The DNA here is from genome assembly GCA_963796805.1 of uncultured Alphaproteobacteria bacterium. Lineage (GTDB taxonomy): Bacteria > Pseudomonadota > Alphaproteobacteria > Rhodobacterales > Rhodobacteraceae > Amaricoccus. Next base: position 186,749 of record CAWCNG010000004.1, on the reverse strand, counting down.
CGGTCTTGTGGGGCAAGGGGCCGAAAGGGGATACCTGACGATGGCTGGGTCGGTGTCGTGGGGTTGGCGTCTGCGGCATATATTCGGCCGTGCAGATTCTTTGCCCCCGCCGGCGAGAGGGGGTGGGGGCGGAAGAAGAGGCGCGGTGCGAGCGAGATTTCCCGGGCGCGCGTCTCAGGCGAGGCGCGCGGCCTTGTCCCCGAGACCAAGTGCGTCCACGTCGCCGGCAGTGAGGATCCAACCGTTCACCATGTAGAAGCCCTCGCGCGGAGTCGCCGAAGCGCGCACGGGCAACGGAAGCAGGCTCGCCAGTGGCAGCATGGCGACGGCGGAGAAAAGCGAAGCGATGAGGCGGCGGCGGTCAAGCATCAGGCAGTCTTCTCAAGGCGGGCCGTTTCACGCAAGGGGGAAGCGCCAGGTTGGCTAGATGGACGCTCCCGGCTCGCTACAGGTGGTCGACCTTCACGTTGTCGCCGAAGTCGGCCTTGACGCCGGTGAGGGCGGCGGCGACGAGCTTGGCGGCGGCGCCGAGGCGGTTCGGCCCCTGCCAGAGTTCGGCGTCCTCGGGGTCGACGGTGATGAGGCGGATGGCCGGGTCCTGGTCGTCGTCCCACCAGGCGCGGTCGGCGGCGGTCCAGAGATCGGCGATCTTGGCGCGGTCGTTGGAGACGGTGGCGGTGCCGGTTATCGCCACGTAGTCGTGGGCACCGATGTCGGCGAAGGCGAGCGCTACCTTGGGGAAGTGCTCGATCTGCTCGTCCTTGGCGCCGGAGACGTCGGTCAAAAAGTAGATGCGGCCTTCGTCGCGGCGGGGACGGGCAGAGAGCGGGCGGGCGCGCTGGCGCTCGCCGTCCCAAGTCACGAACATGCAGAAGTCGATCGACTTCGCGAGCTTCCAGACAGCGTCGGCCGCTTCTTCGGAAGACATTGTGGTCTGGTTGTCGTTGCGCTCGGCCATGGGGTTCTCCTCTGGGGGTCGACCCAACGAACGCGGGAGCGGGTGGCCGGGTTCCGTATCGCCTATGCCGTGAGGCAGCGGCGGATGATCCCTTCCAGGACCGCGGTGCGCTCGGCTTCGGGGAGGGAGAGCAGGAAGCCGGTGCGTCCGGCCTGGGCGAGGTCGGCCAGGCCGTGCACCATCGCCCAGACCGCGGTGGCGTCGGTGAGGGCGGCCGGGTCGTCCTGCGGGTCGGTCAGCCCGCGAAGTTCGGCGACGTTGTCGAGAAGGTGCTGGTAGGCGGCCTGGCCGATTTCCTGCAGCTGGGGCGCTGCGAAATCGGGGCGGTCGGAGGCGAACATCAGCCGGAAGAGCGCCGGGTGGGCGGTGGCGAAGGCGATGTAGCCGATGCCGGAGGCGATGAGGCGGTCGGGCTGGCGGGGTGCTGCCGCCGCCTCGTGGGCGCGCTGGGTGGCGAGGAAGCGGGTGAAGCCTTCGGCGGCGAGCGCTGTGAGGAGGCCGTTCGCGTCGCCGAAGTGATGCGCCGGCGCGGCGTGGCTGACCCCGGCGCGCTTGGCGACGGCGCGGAGCGAGAAGCGTTCGACACCGGTTTCGGCCAGTTCGGCCTCGGCGGCGGCGAGGAGGGCGGCGCGGAGGTCGCCGTGGTGGTAGGGGCGGGCGGCGGGTTCGCCGGAGGGGCTGTCGAGTGCGGTCATGGGGGGGTCTAGCGGGCGATCCTGACAGTGTCAAAATGAATTCTTGACAGCGTCAAGATAGAGCGGCATGTCTTTCCAATGTCAAGACAGGGGAGTCGCCGATGGCTGCCGAGACGGTCTTTCAGGTGGTGAACATGCTGGCGCTGCTCGGGTGGGTGGCGCTGGCGCTCGCCTGGGTCGCGCCCGTCTGGGCGGAGCGGGTCGCCGGGCTGTCGGTGCCGGTCTTGCTCGCGGTCGCCTATTCCGGGCTGGTGCTGGCGTTCTGGACGCGGGCGCCGGGCGGGTTCGGCTCGCTGGGCGAGGTGATGGCGCTCTTCACCATGCCCGAGATCGCGCTGGCCGGTTGGATCCACTATCTCGCGTTCGACCTTTTCGTGGGGGCATGGGAGGTGCGCACGGCGCGCCGGGAGGGGATCGGCTTTCTGTTCGTGCTGCCGTGCCTGGTGCTGACGTTCCTGTTCGGGCCGGCGGGGTTCCTGCTATTCAGCACCCTGCGCGCCGCGCGGGCGACGCAGCGTTCGGCGGCGGGGCGGCGCGATGAGTGCGGTAGCTTACGAGGTGGCGGCGCCGGTCGAGCGGAGTCCGGCGCGCGATCCTGGTGGAGCCGCTGTTCGCCGCGGCGGGTGTCGTCTTTCTCGCCATGATCCCGCCGACCGTGGCGGCGCTTCTCGCCGACGACCGCGCTGTTCCACGGGCTGAACATCTGGATCAAGCCGCTGAAGTTCGAGGTTGCGCTGGCGATCTTCGCCTTCAGCATGTCGTTCTATGCCCGCTGGCTTCCGGCGGGGACGCTTGGCAGGCGCTGGTACCGGGTCTACGCGGCGGCGGTGGTGGCCGCGATGGGCATTGAGATGGCCTGGATCACCGGCGCGGCGGCGCTGGGCACGGCCTCGCATTTCAACACCTCGCCGGTGGGCATGGCGTTCTTCGCGATGATGGGTTTCTCGCGGTCTTGTTCACCGCCTCGACGCTGGTCTATGGCGTCTTGATCTCCCGCAACCGGCGGCCGGGGTTCGATCCGGCGCTGAGGACGGGGCTGGCGCTGGGGCTGATCCTGACGCTTCTCTTGTCGGTGGTCTTCGCCGGGGCGATGGCGAACAACGGGAGCCATTTCGTCGGGCCGGCCACCAGCGATGCCGGCGGGCTGTGGCTGATGGGCTGGTCGCGGGAGGTGGGCGACCTCCGGGTGGCGCATTTCCTCGGCACGCACGCGATGCACGCGGTGCCGCTCGCGGGGTTCCTGGCGGGGCGGCTGCTGCCACGGCGGCCGGCGGTGGCGGCGACCTGGGGCTTCGCCGCGCTCTGGGTGGCGCTCTGCGTGGCGACCTTCCTGCAGGCGCTGGCGGGGCAGCCGTTCCTGTAGCGATTGGGTTTCATGCGGAGGCGACGGGTAGTTCTCAGCGCGATGACGCGAGCTCACCAGGGGAGCTCGTAGCCTTCGGCGTGCCAGAAGCTGCCGCTCGTGCCCATGTCCAGGGCGTCCATGCGCTCGATCAGGCCGCGGGCGGCGGTTTCCGGGGAGGTGCCCCGCCCGCCGGTCAGGCCGGTCGCGACCATCCCGGGATGGAGCAAGGCGACGGCGATGCCGCGCGGTGCGAGCTCGTGCTTCAGGTTCATGCCGATCTGGTTGACGGCCGACTTCGAGGCCCGGTAGCCGTAGTTGCCGCCGGTACCGTTGTCCCCGATCGAGCCGACCCGACTGCTGACGATCGCGACCTTGGACCCCTCGCCGAGGTTGCCGGCGAGGGCCTCGATGACCCTGAGCGGACCCAGCGTGTTGACGCGGAACTGCTCCGTCATAGCCTCGTAGTCGAGGCGGCCGAACGTGTCGCCCGTCATGATGCCGGCGTTGCAGATCAGCGCGTCGAGCCTCTGCCCGGCGAGGGCCGACCTGAGCCGGTCGACGGACTTCGGGTCGGTGACGTCGATGCCGTCGATGATGCGTACCCCGAGGGCTGAAAGCTCGGGGCTGGCGGTCCGGCAGACGGCGATGACGTCGTCGCCGCGGGCCTTCAATTCGGCGCAGAGCTGCAGGCCGATGCCCTTGTTGGTGCCCGTGACCAGATACGTCGCCATCGTCCTTGCCCCCCGCAGCTTGCGGCAAGCAACCTAGTCCGCGCGGCGGGGAAGTTCCACCGCGGTTTGGCCTGGGGAGCGGCTGCGGGGAGGGCAGGGGATCCACTCGGCGCGGCGGGGCGAACCCCGACGGCTTGGGTCGGCAGCGGGTCATGTGGTCAGGAGGGCAAGGCGGACCGCATCGTCGGAATTCGCGCAGGCCGGAACCTTGGCGCCGGCAGATCGGTTTGACAGGCATTCCCTCTCTGGCAACCAAGGGGCGCCTGAACATGACCAGCGGAAAAACGCTTCCTCCAACCACCACCGACGCCGGCATTCGCGTTCAAAGCGATGAGCATTCCCTGACCGTCGGACCCGACGGGCCGATCGTCCTCCACGACCATTATCTGCTGGAGCAGATGGCGAACTTCAATCGCGAGCGCATTCCCGAGCGTCAGCCGCACGCCAAGGGCGGCGGGGCGTTCGGGCGTTTCGAGGTGACCGAGGATGTCTCGCGCTATACCAAGGCAAAGGTCTTCCAGCCCGGCGCCAGGACCGATGTCCTCGTCCGCTTCTCGACGGTGGCGGGCGAGCGCGGCAGCCCGGACACCTGGCGCGATCCGCGTGGCTTTGCCATCAAGATGTACACCGAGGACGGCAATTTCGACATGGTCGGAAACAACACGCCGATCTTCTTCGTCCGCGACCCGATCAAGTTTCAGCAGTTCATCCGCAGCCAGAAGCGCCGCGCCGACAACGACATGCGCGACCACGACATGCAGTGGGACTTCTGGACCCTGTCGCCGGAGAGCGCCCACCAGGTGACCTACCTGATGGGGGACCGGGGCATCCCGAAGACCTGGCGCGAGATGAACGGCTATTCGAGCCACACCTATTCGCTGGTCAACGCCTCCGGCGAGATGTTCTGGGTCAAGTTCCACTTCCATACCGATCAGGGTGACGGCAACGCCTACCTCGCCCAGGTGGAGGCCGACCGGCTGGCCGGAAGCGACGGCGACTACCACCGGCGCGATCTCTTCAACGCCATTCGCGACGGGAACCATCCAAGCTGGACGCTGAAGTGGCAGATCATGCCCTACGAGGATGCGCGGACCTACCGGCTGAACCCGTTCGATCTGACCAAAGTCTGGCCGCATGCGGACTATCCGCTGATCGAGGTCGGACGGATGGTGCTCGACCGCAACCCGACCGACTTCCACACCGAGATCGAGCAGGCGGCGTTCGAGCCCAACAACATGGTTCCCGGCGTGGGGCTGTCGCCGGACAAGATGCTGCTGGCCCGCGGCTTCGCCTATTCCGACGCGCACCGTGCGCGGCTCGGCGTCAACTACAAGCAGATCCCGGTGAACAAGCCCCAGTGCCCGGTGTACAGCTACTCGAAGGACGGGGCGATGCGGGTCGAGAATATCTCGGACCCGGTCTACGCCCCGAACTCCTACGGCGGCCCGGCCGCCCGGCCCGACGCGGGCCGCGAGGCCGGGCTCTGGCATTCCGACGGCGACATGGTCCGCCAAGCCTACAGGCTTCGTCCGGATGACGACGACTGGAGCCAGCCGCACGCCCTCGTCCGCGACGTGATGGACGAGGCCGCGCGGGCGCGGCTCGTGTCCAACGTCGTCGGGCATCTCTGCGATGGGGTCAGTGAACCGGTGCTGCGGCGGGCCTTCGAGTATTGGCGCAATATCGACCGCGAGGCGGGTGATCGCATCGAGGCGGGGGTTCGCGACAGGCTGGGCGGCAGGTCGGAAGAGCCGGGCCTTGCTTCGGCAGAGTGCATCCAAGTGGGGGAGCCTGCCGAATAGGGGGCTGCGAGGTCGCGTGGTTCGGGGGAAGGCGGCCGATTGGCCGTCCTCGCCCGGCCACGAGCGGCTCCGTCGTTGCCGAGCGTTGCCGCACAAGTACCGAGGGCCAGACGGATCTGCCTCAGCGGAAGTCGTCGGCGCCGGACTGCTGGTAGGCCTGGACCAGGTTGGAGAAGCGGGTAAACTCGCCCTCGAAGGCAAGCTCGATCGTGCCGATGGGACCGTGGCGCTGCTTGCCGATGATGACCTCGGCCTTGCCGTGCAGCGCGCCCATGGCGTCCTTCCACTTCATCATGCCCTCGATGTCGTGGTCGCCCGGCTTCTCGCGTTCCTTGTAGTACTCCTCGCGGAACACGAACATCACCACGTCGGCGTCCTGCTCGATGGAGCCGGACTCGCGCAGGTCGGAGAGCTGCGGGCGCTTGTCCTCGCGGCTCTCGACCTGGCGCGAGAGCTGGGAGAGGGCGATGACCGGGATGTTCAGTTCCTTGGCGATCGCCTTGAGCCCCTGCGTGATCTCGGAGACTTCCTGCACGCGGCCCTCGGAGCGGGAGGAGGCGGGGCGGGCGAGCTGGAGGTAGTCGATGACGAGGACGTCGAGGCCGTACTGGCGCTTCAGCCGGCGGGCGCGGGCGGCGATGGTGGAGATGGGGAGGGCGGGGGTGTCATCGATAAAGAGCGGGCAGTTCTCCAGCGCCTTCGCCGCCTCGATGAAGCGGCGCATCTCCTCCTCGGTCATGTCGCCGTGGCGGATCTGGTGCGAGGGGACGCGGGAGGCTTCGGAGAGGATACGGGCGGCGAGCTGCTCGGACGACATCTCGAGCGAGAAGAAGCCGACGACGCCGCCGTCGACGGCGCCTTCGCTGCCGTCGGGCTTGGTGCCCTTCTTGTAGGCCTTGGCGATGTTGAAGGCGATGTTGGTGGCGAGCGAGGTCTTTCCCATGGACGGGCGCCCCGCGAGGATCAGGAGATCGGACGGATGCAGGCCGCCGAGGCGCTTGTCGAGGTCGATGAGACCGGTGGAGAGACCGGCGAGGCCGCCCTCGCGCTCGTAGGCGGCGTTGGCCACGCGGACGGCGTCGGTGACGGCGCGGCGGAAGGTCTGGAAGCCGCGGTCGACCTTGCCCTGTTCGCCGAGCTGGTAGAGCGCCTGCTCGGCCTCGACGATCTGGTCCTTGGCCTCGCTCTCGACCTCGATGCGGGCGGCCTTCTCGGAGATGCCCTGGCCGAGCACGATGAGCTCGCGGCGGATGGCGAGGTCGTAGACGAGCTGGGCGTAGTCGCGGGCGGCGAAGAGCGAGATGGCCGCACCGGCGAGGCGGACGAGGTAGGCGGGGCCGCCGAGGTCGCGCAGTCCCTCGTCCTCCTCGAAGAAGGCCTTGATGGTCACGGGGGTGGCCAATGCGTTCTTGCGGATGCGCTCGCCGGCCACCTCGAAAATGCGCGCGTGGACGGGGTCGAAGAAATGCGCCGGCTGCACGGTGCCGGCGACCCGGTCGTAGACGTCGTTGTTGACGAGGAGGGCGCCCAGAAGCGCCTGCTCGGCCTCGATGTTGTGCGGTAAGCCAAGGGCCGCGGCGTCGAGCGCCCGGATGTTGCCATCTGCCATGAGTCTCTCCCTGTGGGGAAGCCTTATAGCGGGCCGGGGCTGCGTTCGCGCCTCTAATCGCCTGTGGATAAGGAGAATAACGGGGACGCTTGGCGCGGTGGCGGCGGCGTGGCGCCCGCGGCGGTCTGGTGGCATACTGGCAAAAAGGCTTGTCATTCCGGGGGCTCCGCCATGAACGACCACCCAGAGGAGACGATGCCGCCGGCGGGCAAGACGAAGTTCGACATCGCCGAGCTTGGGGCGCTGGCGCATCTCTACCGGGGCGAGGTCTACCGCAGCACCATCTGGCGGACGCGGCTGGACCAGACCACGAACTGGGCGGTGGTGACGACCGGGCTGGCCATGTCGCTGACCTTCAGCGGCCCGTATGCCTCGCCGCTGCCGCTGATCCTCGTCGGTCTGCTGGTGGTGGTCTTCCTGCTGCTCGAGTCACGGCGCTACCGCTACTTCGGCGTCTGGCGGGCGCGCTGCCGCCTGATGGAGACCGACGTCTACGGGCCGATGCTGCGCGGCGAGGGGGTGACGCTCGACGGCAAGTGGAACACGCTCCTGGCCAACGACTACACCCGGCCGCGGTTCCACATCAGCTACTGGCGGGCCATTGGGCGGCGGTTGCGCTCGAACTATGCCTACATCCTCGTCATCCAGGCTATCGCCTACTATGGCAAGCTGGCGATCCATCCGGTGCCGGCGGGCAGCTGGTCGACCTTCGTCTCACGGGCGGCGGTCGGGCCGCTGCCGGGCTGGTTCGTCGTGCTGTGCGGCCTGGCCTTCCACGGGTCCTGGGCGGTGCTGGCGATCGTCACCTACCAGATCGAGATCCGGCGTCGGTCGGCGGCGCGGCCGATCAGCATGTGAAACACGTGAGGATGGGCAGCGGTTCGATGCACGCTTCGGCTCGGGCCGCGGCGGCCCTGGGCGGCGAGCTCGACCGGCTGCTCTCCGCAGCGGAGGGCGAGCTGCCGCGGCTGCGGCCGGGTGCCGAGAAGCGTATCGTCTGGGCGGACCCGTCCGCGCCGGCGCGGACGCCGCTGGCGGTGGTCTACCTGCATGGCTTCTCGGCCAGCCGGGCCGAGCTCGCCCCGGTGGCGGAGGAGGTGGCCGACGGGCTTGGCGCGAACCTGTTCGAGACGCGGCTGGCCGGCCACGGGCAGGACGCGGCGGCGATGCTGGAGGGGAGTGCCGACGCTTGGACCGCGGATACGGCCGAAGCGATTGCGTTGGGCCGGCGGCTGGGCGAACGGGTGGTCCTGATCGGAACCTCCACCGGCGGCACGCTGGCGGTGCTGGCGGCAGCGGATCCCGAGATGGGTGCGGACCTGGCCGGTGTGGTGCTTGTCTCGCCAAACCTCCGCGTGCTCGGGCGCGGTGCCCGGCTCCTCGATTGGCCGCTGGCGCGGTGGTGGCTGCCGCTCGTTGCCGGGCGGGAGCGCGGGTTCGAGCCGGTGAACGCACGCCATGCCGCCGGCTGGACGTGGCGCTATCCGACCGCTGCGGTGCTGCCGATGGCGGAGCTGGTGCGGCGGGCGAACCGGGTTCGCTTCGAGGCGATCGGGGTGCCGGCGCTGGTGCTGTTCGATCCGGGCGACACCGTGGTCGACGCGCGGCGCACGTTGGAGGTGGCGGCGCGCTGGGGCGGCCCGGTCACCCTGCATCGCCTGGCGCTCGGGCCGGGGGACGATCCGTCCCGCCATGTGCTGGCGGGCGATGCCCTGAGCCCGGCGCGGACGGCGGAGGTGGTGGCGGCGATTGTTGCCTGGGCGCGGGAGCTCTAGGTGACCCGGCCGCGGGCGGCGACCGGCCAGACGACGGCGAGTTCGGCGCCGCGGAAGGCGTAGACCTCGTCGACCATGTTCGAGACCACGCAGCAGTGATTGGGGATGATTTTGAGGACTTCGCCGACGCTGGGTTTCGTGGCGCAGCGGGCGAGATCGAGGATGCCGTGCTCCTCGGAGAGGTTGGCGACGACGGCGTCGGGATACTCGACCACGTGGCCGAAGTTCTGCACGAAATATTGCTCGCGGGTAAGGATCTTCGAGCCGGCGTCGACGATGGCGCGATCCTCGGTCGGGCGGCTGACCACGGTGGTGCGCACGGTGAGCGCACAGGTGTCGAGCGTGGCGGCGCCGGCGTGAATGGTCATCACGTCGCCGTAGACGTAGGTGCCGGCGCGATGCTCGGTCATCATCGGATACTCGGCGAGCTTCGGCAGCGCCGCAGTGCCGCCGCCGGAGCGGACCTGGACGGGGAGGCCCGCGGCCTCGAAGATGCCGAGGGCCTCGGTGAAGAAGGGAAGCGTGCCAGGGGCGGTGCTGGGATAGACCATGAGGCCGGAGAAGCGGAGGCCGGGCAGGCGTTCGGCCTGGCGGGCGAGTTCAAGCGCCGCGGCCGGGGTCTGCACGCCATTGCGGCCGAAGCCGCCATCGCACTCAACGAGGACGGCAAGTTCGCGGCCGCGCGCTTTGGCGCCGGCGGACAGGCCCTCGAGAACGGTGGCGTTGTCGGCGACGACGCCGAGGCGGGGGACGGCCTCGTGCAGGTCCATGAGGCGGCCGACCTTGTGCGGGCCGACGATGTTGAAGGTGATGAGGATGTCGTCGACGCCGGCGGCGGCGAAGACTTCCGCCTCGGAAATCTTCTGGCAGGTGATGCCGGTGGCGCCGGCCGCGATCTGCATGGCGGCGATGGCCGGAATCTTGTGCGTCTTTATGTGTGGGCGGTTGGCGAGGCCGGCGGCGGCGACCAGCGCCTGGGCGCGGGCGATGTTCGCCTCGACTAGGTCGAGGTCGATCGTCACGCAGGGCGTGTCCAGCTCGATGGCGTCGTTCATCTCGGCATCTCCCGAAGGGGTGCCGCATCCTAGCATGAAAAAGCCCCGGGACACGTGGGTGTCCCGGGGCTGGTCGTTCCGGTGGTTCCGGCGGCGCTACTGGGTCGGCAGCGGTCCGTCCTCGGCGGCGCCGCCGATGTCGTCGAAGAGCTCCTGGATGTCGAACTCGGCGGCGGCTTCCGCCTCGGCCTGGAGCTCCTGTATGGTCTTGCCCGAGGCCTGCAGCTGGGCCTCGTCGGGGCTGCGCGCGACGTTGACGGAGATCGTGGCGTTGACCTCGGGGTGGAGGACGATGGTGATCGGGTGCAGGCCGAGGTCCTTGATCGGGTGATCGAGGACGACCTGGCGGCGGTCGAGGGTGAAGCCGCCGGCGGTGGCCGCGTCGGAGATGTCGCGGGTGGTCACCGAGCCGTAGAGGGCGCCGCCGTCGGAGGCGGAGCGAATCACCACGAAGGTCTGGCCGTCGAGCTTCTTCGCGACGGACTCGGCGTCCTTCTTGGCTTCGAGGTTGCGCACCTCGAGCTGGGCGCGGTCGGTCTCGAAGCGCTTGAGGTTGGATTCCGTGGCGCGCAGCGCCTTGCCCTGCGGCAGGAGGAAGTTGCGGGCGTAGCCGTCCTTGACGGCGACGACCTCGCCCATCTGGCCGAGCTTGGCGACGCGCTCGAGGAGTACGACTTGCATGGTTCCCTCCCTCAGCGGACGGCGTAGGGCAGGAGCGCCACGAAGCGCGCCCGCTTGATGGCGGTGGCGAGCTCGCGCTGCTTCTTGGACGAGACGGCGGTGATCCGGCTGGGCACGATCTTGCCGCGCTCGGAGATGTAGCGCTGCAGCAGCTTCACGTCCTTGTAGTCGATCACGGGCGCGTTGGCGCCGGAGAAGGGGCAGGACTTGCGGCGGCGGAAAAAGGGTCTCTGTGCCATGGGTTAGCTCCTTCAGTTCTCGTCTTCGCGGCGCGGCCGGCGGGGGCCGCGGTCGCGGTCGCCGCGGTCGCCGCGATCACCACGGTCGTCGCGCTGGTTGCGGGACTGGACCACGGCGGAGGGGCCTTCCTCGTGCTTGTCGACCTTCACCGTCAGGATGCGCATGACATCCTCGTGCAGCCGCATCAGGCGCTCCATCTCCTGCACCGCCGGGGCGGGGGCGTCGGTGCGCACGTAGGCATAGTGCCCCTTGCGGTTCTTGTTGATCTTGTAGGCCATGGTCTTGAGGCCCCAGTATTCGGAGCCGACGACCGATCCGCCATTGTCCTTGAGGACCTGCCCGAAGTGCTCGATGAGCCCCTCGGCCTGCGCGTTGGAGAGATCCTGACGCGCGATGAAGACGTGCTCGTAGAGAGCCATCCGTTCACCTGTCAACCGGCGCGCTTCAAAACGGAACCCCAAGTCCCTCCGGGTCCGTACGAGAGGCGGCGCGTGAAAATCCTTCGGAGGGATGCGGCCTTCTACAGGGCGTTGCGCGGAATGCAAGGGGCGCGTGCGGCGGCGAGGGGAAAGCGCCGGGTGCGGGGACGTACAACCCACGTACAACGCACGTACAATATAGGTACTGACAAAAAGAGTCGGGAATTCGGGTTACCGAAGGGTTAAGGCGAAAATAATTCTTGCGTCGGGGGAATGCTTGAGATCGGGTTCACGGGGCAGGCGAATTCCGCGCGGCGTGGCGGGAATGCACCGCGGGAAACCGGAGAGGCGATGAGCGAGATTATGATCCCGGCTACCTGGCGGAGATCGATCGGCTGCGGCGGGTGACCGGGCGCACGACGGAGCAGATCGTCCGGGAGGCGTTCAAGGACCTGCTCAAGGAGTGGTCGAAGCGGCTCGGGCTGTCGTTCGTGGCCGAGCTCGAGTACCAGACGGCGTTCAAGACCAAGGTCTATCCCGACGGCACGGTGCTGCACGACCTGCGCGTGCCGCTCGGGTTCTGGGAGGCCAAGGATACGGCCGACGACCTCGACGCCGAGATCGGCAAGAAGTTCGCCAAGGGCTACCCGAAGGACAACATCATCTTCGAGGACTCTGCGACGGCGGTCCTGTTGCAGGACCGGGCGCGAGGCGCATGCGTTGCGGGATGACGGACGTGAAGGCGCTGGATCGGCTCGTCGACGCTGTTCTTCGCCTGGGAGCGGCCGGAGATCGCGGAGTTCCGGGCGGCGGTGGCGCAGTTCAAGACTGACCTGCCGAACGTGCTGGAGGCGCTGCGGGGGAAGATCGACGAGGCCTATGCCGGCAACGCCGGGTTCCGGACGGCAGCCGGCGCATTCCTGGCGCATGCGCGAGGAGACGATCAACCCGACGCTGGGCGAGGCGGACGTGCGGGAGATGCTGATCCAGCACATCCTGACCGAGGAGATCTTCGCGCATGTCTTCGACGAGGCGGACTTCCACCGCGAGAACAACATCGCCAAGGAGCTCTACGCGCTGGAGGAGGCGTTCTTCACCGGCGGCGGTGAAGCGGGACACGCTGAAGGGCGCTGGAGCCCTACTACGCGGCGATCCGCAAGCCAACGCGGCGCAGATCAGCACCCACCAGGAGAAGCAGACCTTCCTCAAGGTGATCTACGAGAACTTCTACAAGGTCTACAACCCCAAGGCCGCCGACCGGCTGGGCGTCGTCTATACCCCGCACGAGATCGTCCGCTTCATGATCGAGGGCGCGGACTGGCTGTGCCACAAGCACTTCGGCAAGACCCTGATCGACCGCGGACGTGGAGATCCTCGACCCGGCCACCGGCACCGGCACCTTCATCTGCGAGCTGCTCGAGCACTTCCGCGGCCAGCCGGACGAAGCTGCGCACAAGTACAAGGAAGAGCTGCACGCCAACGAGGTGGCGATCCTGCCCTACTACGTCGCCAACCTGAACATCGAGGCGACCTATGCGGCCGTCACGGGGCAGTACGCCGAGTTCCCGAACCTCTGCTTCGTCGACACGCTCGACAACGTGGCGGGGCTGGGGATCAAGGCGGGGCATCAGTCTCGATCTGTTCGGCGCGCTGTCGGACGAGAACGTCGAGCGGGTCAAGCGGCAGAACAAGCGCAAGATCTCGCGTGATCATCGGCAACCCGCCCTACAACGCCAACCAGCAGAACGAGAACGACAACAACAAGAACCGCGCCTATCCGCATATCGACGAGCTGATCAAGCGCAGCTTCGTCAAGCTCTCGACGGCGCAGAAGACCAAGGTCTATGACATGTATGCGCGCTTCTTCCGCTGGGCGTCCGACCGGCTGCACGACGACGGCGTCATCGCCTTCATCACCAACCGCAGCTTCATCGACAGCCGTACCTTCGACGGCTTCCGCCGCTATGTGGCGCAGGAGTTCGCCGAGGTCTATCTGGTCGACCTTGGCGGGGACGTGCGGGCGAACCCGCAAGCTGTCCGGCACCAAGCACAACGTCTTCGGCATCCAGACCGGGGTGGCGATCTCGCTTCATGGTCAAGCGGCGCAAGGGCTAAGGAGTGCCGCATCCACTATGTGCGGCGGCCCGAGCTGGAGACGGCGGAGGAGAAGCTGGCGTGGCTGGCGGCAACGCCGGCCGTCGGCGGCTGACGTTCGAGCGGGTCGAGCCGGACGAGCAGGCGAACTGGATCAACCAGAACGAGAACGACTGGGATGAGCTTGATCCCGGTCGCGGACAAGAAGACCAAGGCCGCGAAGATCGCAGCGGCAGGAGCGGGCGATTTTCACGACTATTCTGATTGGGCATCAATCACGAATCGTGACGATTGGGTGTATGCGATGTCGATGACGAAGTGCAGTCGGAGAAGGTTGAGTTTTCTGATTTGACAGTTCGATGACATCGCGATGCAAAGTGCCAAGCGACGCAGGATGTCACTCATTTCGATCAGTCAGCATCAAGTGGATCGCGCAACTTAAGAATGCAGCTTCGTCGGATAGGAGCATCAGTTTCGATGTGAGCGAATCTTCGAAGCGTTCATGCTATCGACCATTCGTTGCAAAAATGCTGTACTACTTCGAAGAGCTGTTTATCGAAGTGCTGAATCAGAGATGCCGCATGTTCTTCCCTGTCGGCGACGCGGCAATCAGCCATCTGCTTTGACGATCCCAAGCGACGGGCGCCGTTCAGTGCTCTGCGCCGCAAGCTGGCGTCGGACTTTCATCTCATTCGCGCATTCTCGGATGGTTTCAGGTAGTTCCCACGCTATCGCTACTCCGCATCCGGCGAGCGGATCGACAACATCACCGACTGGGCGCTCAACCGCTTCCGCGACCGCTACGGCTTAAGGCCGCGATCACCAAGGACGCCATCTTCAACTACGTCTATGCCGTCGCTGCACGATCCGGTCTAGCGCGAGACCTATGCGATCAACCTCAAGCGGGAGTTTCCGCGGCTGCCGTTCCATGCCGACTTCGCGCGCTGGGCGGCCTGGGGCGCGCGGCTCATGGAGCTGCACATCGGCTACGAGGCGGTGGAGCCCTGGCCGCTGGTACGCGCACCGACACGCCGGACGTGAAGGCGCGGGCGGGCGGGGTCAGCCCGCAGGTCGATCCTGAAGGCGGACAAGGCGGCGGGGCGGGTGGTGCTCGACAGCGAGACGGTGCTGGACGGGCTGCCGGCGGAGGCGTGGGAATATCGGCTGGGGAACCGCTCGGGGCTGGAGTGGGTGCTCGACCAGCACAAGGAGAAGACGCCGAAGGACTTGACGATCCGGGCGAAGTTCAACAGCTACCGGTTCGCGGACCACGAGGAGCGGGTGGCGGATCTCGTCGCGCGGGTGGCGCGGGTGTCGGTGGAGACGATGGCGATCGTGGCGGCGATGGCGGCGGAGCGGCGGGAGTAGCGGGCGGGGGTGGTCTGCGGCGGGCGGGGGAGGCGGCGGTTGCCGCCCGGCCCGGCGGGTCGCGGGCGCCACCGGCACGACCGGTCTGAACCGCGAGACCGAGCGACTTTGACGGGCGAGCCGCTGCGCGTGCGGCGCCCCCTTGCAGGATGAGGACGATGCGAATTCAGTCGACCCTTGCCGCGCTCGCCGCGGCATTCGCCCTGGCCGGCGCCGCCGGTGCGCACGAGTTCAAGCTCGGCGACCTGACGATCGGCCATCCCTATGCGATCGAGACCGCCGCGACCGCGAAGACCGGCGCGGGGTATCTCTCGATCAGCAACGGCGGCGGCGCGCCGGATCGGCTGATCGCCATCGAGGCGCCGTTCCCGCGGGTGGAGATCCACACCACCGAGACCGACGCCGCCGGGGTGGCGCGGATGCTGCCGGTGGAGGGGGTGGAGATCCCGCCCGGCCAGACGGTCACGCTGGAGCCGGGGGGGATGCACGTGATGTTCATGGGGCTCGGCGCGCCTTTCGTGGCGGGCGAGACGGTCGCCGCGACCCTGGTTTTCGAGAAAGCGGGCCGGGTCGAGGTTGAGTTCAACGTCCAGCCGCGCGGTGAAGGCGAGGGCGGGATGGAAGACGGTGACATGGACCACGGTGACATGGACCACGGTGACATGGACCACGGCGACGCGGGTTAGGGGGGCGGGCGGCGGCGGCTTCCGCCCGCCTTTTGGGCTGGCACCTCGAGCTCCTAGAGGTCGCCCGCGACCGGCTTAGGACCCACGAGGAGGCCTCGTTGGCCGAAACCGACCTTGCGGCGGCTCGCAGCTGGTGCGCACCGCTCGGATCACTGCGGAGGCCGGAGCGATCCCGGCAGTCCGGTGCATGTCCGACATCCGCCGTACCTGATCGACGCATCGCCCGAGGCTCGCGTCGAGGGAAGCCGTTTCCGTCGGGTGACCGGCGGCCAGCAGGCGGCTGACCTCGAACCCGCCGATGATCGCCGCGTAATTGTCGACTTCGCCTGAGAAGGACGATGAAGATCGCAGCGCGCCGAGGTCGGCCTTGGCGAGGAGCTCGGAGAGGGCATTGAGCGAGCCATAGGCCTGGTTGGCCATGTTCATCCGGAACAGCGGGTTCTGGGTGCAGGCGGCAAGAGCCGCCAGCAACGCCGCCGTCGCGAGGATCGTCTTCAGCCTTGATGCGAACATCCGCTTTCCCTGTTCGAGGGCATGAGGACGGCATTGTGGCGAACTGCGCGCGAACCGGCGAGACCGGATCGCAGGCTCCGACGATGGCGAACGGGGGCGCTTTCCGCGGGCCAGGCTGGAGGTTCGGTGGCTCGGCGCTAAGCAGCGTGCGGATCCAGCGTCGTCTACGTTCGCAGGAACGGGATGTGCTGTCCGATGCGGCCCGGCTCAGAGAGCCGGCGGAAGTGACGGACGGTCAATGCACGTGACGGTGGTGCAGGTCCGGATAGTGCGGGTGCCGGTGCGCCAATCGGGTGTGCGCGTGCCAGTGGGCGTGCGGCTCACCCGGCGGTAAGTCGGGGCCATGCTCGTGCTGATGGTGCTCATCGTGGCGGTGCCGGTGCTCATGCTGCAAGTCGTCATGGACGTGGTCATGGTCGTGTCGCTCGGACAGATGCAGCCACAGCCCCAGCCCTATCAAGTCCGCCCGCGACCAGCAGCTTCGCCGAGAGCGGGTCGCCCAGCATCAGCACGGCCGACCGTCGCTCCGACGAATGGCGCGAGCGAGAAGTAGGCCCCGGTGCGCGCGGCCCCGAGGTGACGCAAGGCCAGCACGAAGAGTGCGAGGCTCACGCCATAGCCGAGAAAGCCGACCACTCCGGCGGCAATGATTGTGCCGGCGGGTGGCAAGGGCACGCCGCCGGCGAGGGCAAGCACCAGGTTGAAGGCGCCGGCGACCAGGCCCTTGACCATTGCGATCCGCACCGGATCGGCCGAGGAAAGCTTGCGCGTCAGGTTGTTGTCGAT
This sequence comes from uncultured Alphaproteobacteria bacterium, assembly GCA_963796805.1. Classification (GTDB taxonomy): domain Bacteria; phylum Pseudomonadota; class Alphaproteobacteria; order Rhodobacterales; family Rhodobacteraceae; genus Amaricoccus. The sequence continues at coordinate 169,992 of CAWCNG010000004.1, read as the reverse complement.
CCCCCAGCACATGCAGGCCCCGGCGATCAGCAGGGCGCCCCAGTCGAGCGAGGCGCTCCTCTCCCATGACAACAGGGCCGCCCCCGCCAGGATCGAAAAGGCGCCGACGAGCAGCCGTCGGTCAACGCTCTCTCGAAAGGCCAGCCACGCGATGGCCATCGTCGCCAGGCCCTCGAGGTTAGCAGAAGCGAGGCGCTGGCGGCATCGGTCCGGGCGAGGCCGAACATCAGCAGAAGCGGCCCCGCGACACCGCCGGCGAGGATCACAAGGAGAAGCCAAGGCAGGTCGGCACGTCGTATCGGGGCTTCGGCGGCGGGAAATCGCAGCGCGGTTCGCGACAGATGGACGGCGGCGAGACCGATGCCTCGCCGCAGTAGGCAACACCCGCCATCATCCATGGATCGATGCGCCGAGAAGCAGCTTTGCGAAGGGCGTGCTGGCGCCGAAGAGCGCAGCGGAAAGGAGGGCGAGAAGAATGCCGGTGCGGAGCATGCCGGGACGTTAGATCGAGGAGCGCGAAATGTCAGCGTCCGGCCACAGCCTTCATGGCACATCCCCGGCCGGCGGGGAGCCGCAGACCTCGCGCGTCGCCCGCGCGGTCATTGGCGCCCCGTCACCGAGACGCGCCGCCCTCTTCGCGGGGCGGCGCAGCGTTGCGGGGCGGGGTTGCTCCCGTCCGGGGGGAAGGCAGGCGCCGGGCGTCGCGGCAGGCGCGGCGGCGGATGAGCCGGCAGGCGTCGCGGAAGGGGATGAGATAGAGCTGCAGGCAGGTGCGGAGTTCGTTGGCCTTGCCCTCGCCGATGCCGAATTTCACGTCGCGGTTGTCCTCGGGCAGGGTGTAGGTGCGGAAGATCACGTCCCAGACCGGGAACAGGAAGGCGAAGTTCTTGTCGATGTGGTCGGGGTGGCAGCTGTGGTGGATGTGGTGGTGGGCCGGCGACGGCAGGATCATCGACCAGCGTCCCGGCCAGCGCAGCCAGACGTGGCTGTGGCGCAGGTTGTAGGCGAGCAGGTTGAAGGCGAGCATCAGCAGCGGCACGCCGAGGAGCGCCGGCACGCTGGGGATGTAGCCGAAGGTGTTCACGGCCAGTCCGTTCACCGCCCCGATCCCGAGCCCGGTGACGAGCCCGTAGGTGAAGTTGTCGACCGGGTGCTCGCGGAAGTTCGAGATCGGGTGCATCACCTCGGCGCTGTGGTGGACCTTGTGGAACTGCCAGAGCAGCGGGACCTTGTGCTGCAGGTAGTGGATGAGCCAGGCGAGGAGGTCGATCACCGCGAAGGACGCGAACATGTAGCCGGTGGCGATCGCGAGGTCGGTGGCGGAGAAGGCGGCGCTCTTCTGCAGGAAGCTTTTGACCGAGAAGTCGCCGGTGACATAGCCGAACGCGACCGCCGCCGCCCAGGCGCCGAGGCCGAGCAGGAGGAAATGCCCGATCAGCATGTGGAAGAAGAAGTAGCGCAGGTCGAGCCAGGCCGAGGGGTGTCGCCACACGTGGCTGGGAAAGAGGAAACGCAGGAACGAGCGCTCGGCCTGCCCGCGCCGGCGGGCCGCGCGGTAAACGAGGAAGGCGGCCAGCGCCGAGGTGGCGAGGTAGAGGACGTAGATCCGGTGGCTCGGGTCGAGCGGGTAGACGAGGATGCCGAGCGCGTAGTCCGCGTAGCTGTTCAGGAACTCGCGCATCGTCGGCATGACGTCTCGCTCGCTACGGATCGCTCGGCCATGGGCCGGACCATGGCCAGCGAAAGGTTGAGAATTTGCCAACCGGTGGGCAGTGGCGGAACCGGACGGGCTGGACGGGGGCGGGGGCGAGCCGCTAGGCAGGGGCAACGATAGTCGGGGGAAGCGGCATGGCGCGGGCATTCGTCTTTCCGGGGCAGGGCGCCCAGGTGATCGGCATGGGGCGGGATCTGGCCGAGGCCTATCCCGCGGCGCGCGCGGTCTTTGACGAGGTGGATGCGGCGTTGGGCGAGAAGCTGTCGCGGCTCGTCTGGGAAGGCGATATCGGCGAGCTGACGCTGACGAAGAACGCGCAGCCGGCGCTGATGGCCACCAGTTTGGCGGCCATGCGGGCGCTGGAGGCGGAGGGGGTGCCGGTGACTTCGGCGGCTTTCGTGGCGGGGCATTCGCTCGGGGAATATTCGGCGCTGTGCGCCGCGGGGGCGATGCGGCTGGACGATACCGCACGGATGCTGCGGCTGCGCGGGCAGGCGATGCAGGAGGCGGTGCCGGTGGGCGTCGGCGCGATGGCGGCGGTGCTCGGGCTGGATCTCGCCGCCGTCGAGGCGGTGGCGGCGGAGGCGGCGCAGGGCGAGGTGTGCGAGGCGGCGAACGACAACGATCCGGCGCAGGTGGTGGTGTCGGGGAACAAGGCGGCGGTGGAGCGGGCGGTGGAGATCGCCAAGGCGAAGGGCGCCAAGCGGGCGCTGCTTCTGCCGGTGAGCGCACCGTTTCATTGCGCGCTGATGCAGCCGGCCGCGGACCGGATGGCCGAGGCACTGGCGGGGGTGGCGATCGGCGCGCCTGCGGTGCCGCTGGTGGCGAACGTGAAGGCGGAAGCGGTGAGCGATCCCGAGGAGATCAGGCGGCTGCTGGTGGCGCAGGTCACCGGGCGGGTGCGCTGGCGGGAGAGCGTGGGCTGGTTGGCCGGGCAGGGTGTGACCGAGGCGGTGGAGGTGGGCGCGGGCAAGGCGCTGTCGGGGATGATCCGGCGGATCGCCCGGGAGATCGAGACGAAGGCGGTGGGCACGCCGGACGAGGTCCGGGCGCTGGCGGGAGCAGGGTGATGTTCGATCTGACAGGGAAGACGGCGCTGGTCACCGGCGCTTCGGGCGGGATCGGCGGGGCGATCGCGCGGGCGTTGCACGGGCAGGGCGTGGCGGTAGCGCTGTCGGGGACGCGGGTGGCGCCGCTGGAGGCGCTGGCCGGGGAGTTGGGGGAGCGGGCGCACGTCCTGCCCTGCGATCTGAGCGACGCGGCGGCGGTCGAGGCCCTGCCGAAGCAGGCGGCGGAGGCGCTGGGGCAGGTGGACATCCTGGTGAACAATGCCGGGATCACCAGGGACCAGCTCTTCATGCGCATGTCGGATGCGGACTGGGACGCGGTGATCGCGGTGAACCTGACCAGCGTGATGCGGCTGTCGCGGGGCGTGCTGCGCGGCATGATGAAGGCGCGGTGGGGGCGGATCATCAACGTGAGCTCGGTGGTGGGCGTGACCGGCAATCCGGGGCAGGCCAACTATGCCGCCAGCAAGGCGGGCGTCATCGGCATGTCGAAGAGCCTCGCGGCGGAAGTGGCGAGCCGGGGGATCACGGTCAACTGCGTGGCGCCGGGGTTCATTGCCACGGCGATGACCGATGCGCTCAACGACGAGCAGAAGGCGCGGATCAACGGCGGCATCCCGGCGGGGCGCATGGGAGAGGCGGCGGAGATCGCGGCGGCGGCGGTGTACCTGGCGTCGAACGAGGCGGGGTACGTGACCGGGCAGACGCTGCACGTGAACGGCGGGATGGCGATGATCTGACCGGCGCGGCGGGCCCGGGAACACGGGGCGCATTGGCATTTGCCACCGCTCACGGTTATGCTATAGCGCGCGACAAGTCGTCAGGGAGAAGTTCGGAATCCCGGGCCGTCTGTGAAAGAACAATCGGCCGAAGCGGCCACACGGGGAACAATAGCCGGGCGCCGAAGCCGGAATCCGGACCTAACGAGGAAGTAGAACATGAGCGATATCGCAGAACGCGTCAAAAAGATCGTGGTGGAGCACCTGAGCGTCGACGAGGCGAAGGTGACGGAGTCGGCATCGTTCATCGACGATCTGGGCGCGGACAGCCTCGATACGGTCGAGCTGGTGATGGCGTTCGAGGAGGAATTCGGCATCGAGATCCCCGACGATGCCGCCGAGACGATCCAGACCTACGGCGACGCGGTTAAGTTCATCGAGGCGAACTCGAACGCCTGACGACGGGCGCCGCGGCAGCGGACAGGCGGCGGCCGGGAAACCGGGCGCCGTTTTCGTATGTCGGGGGGATGGTGCGGGGGGGTCGGGGAGGCGAGGCCGGGAATTCCGCGGCGTTGCAATGGTTAACGCCGATTCCCTGGACGTACAACTCAGGTACAACGCATGCACAAGGCAGGTACCTGCCTTGCGTGCGCGGCCAATGGGTTAACGAGGCGCCGAGACGGGGATCCGGCCGGCGACGGATCCGACCGCGGACGCCGCTCGAGGTCTGTCCGGCGCTTGGCCAAGCCTCTCACGCCTCTTGTCGGAAACGGCCTGCGCGAGCACCATCGCGGTTCCGCCGCCGGGGAGAGGTCCGATGACCAGCCTCAGCATTGCCGCACGGCCCGAAGCCGTCACGATCGACCTCGACCGGTCCGCGGTCATCATGATCGACATGCAGAACGACTTCGGCGCGGTCGGCGGGATGTTCGACCGGGCCGGCATCGACATTGCCCCGATCCAGCGGCTCGTCCCGCGGATCGCCGGCGTCCTCGACGATGCGCGCGCGGCCCGCGTGCCGATCGTCTACACCAAGCAGCAGCATCGGGCCGACCTCGCCGACGCCGGCGGCCCGGACGCGCCGCACTTCATCAAGCACAAGCGCACGCAGCTCGGAAAACCGGTCGAGGCGCCCGACGGCAGCGTCGGCCGGATCCTGGTCGAGGGCACCTGGAACGTCGAGATCGTCCCGGAGCTCGCCCCGCGCCCGGGCGACATCGTCGTCGGCAAGCACCGCTACCGCGCCTTCTTCGAGACCGAGCTGGAGGCGCGCCTGCGCACGGTCGGCGCGAGGCACCTGGTCTTCGTCGGCGCCACCACCACCAAAGTCTGTGTCGAGTTCGACGGTCCGCGATGCGATGTTCCGAGACTATCGCTGCCTCGTGCTCGCGGACTGCACCGCCGAGCCGATCGCCTACGGCGCGCCGCGGAGTAACCACGACGCGACGCTTCTGACCATCGAGCTTCTCTTCGGCTGGGTCGGCAATTCTGCCGACCTGCGGGCGGCGCTGCGGGCGCACGCCGGCGCGCGGCCCGTGACCGCCCGACGCCCGCGAAACCGCCCGATGCCGGAAGAGGCCCGGCCCTCCGGGATCCCGGGCCACCCACGGCGCCTGCGCCCGGATCGGCGCCAACGGTGCAGGCCGACCCTCCGGCAGCGGCGAGCGGTTAAAGCATCTTTGTACGAGGGTGTGCGCCCACAAGGCTCGTTCCGTCGGCTTTGCTCCAGAAGCGGACGTTTCGCACTGCGGGGCGGGCCATCACCTTTGCGGAAACCCAGCAATAAGCGCACGGTACAAGCAAGGGGCGGCAGAGGGAGACGCCGATCATGGCTTTGGAAGCACTCGAGCTGTCGGGTCGATATGTCGATCTCGTTCCGCTGCAGCGCGAGCACCATGACGATCTTGTCGAGGCGGTGAAGGACGGCAACCTGTGGCGGCTCTGGTACACGATCATTCCCGACCCCGAGGGAGTGGCGGCGGAGATCGAACACCGCTTGGGGTGTCAGGCTGCGGGCACGTGGTTGCCCTTCACGGTCATCGAAAAGGCGACCGCACAGGTGGTCGGGATGACCAGCTACATGAACATCGACCTCCATGCCCCGCGTGTGGAGATCGGGGCGACCTGGTATGCGGCCCGCGTCCAGCGCACCCCGCTCAACACGGAGGCGAAGCTGCTGCTGCTGTCGCACGCATTCGACGACCTCGGTTGTCACGGAGTCGAGTTTCGCACCCATTTCCTGAACCATCAAAGCCGTCGCGCCATCGAGCGGCTGGGAGCGAAGCTCGACGGGGTTCTACGACAGAATATGCGGATGCGTGACGGCACCATGCGCGACACCTGCGTGTACAGCATCATCGCGTCGGAATGGCCGGCAGTGCGAGCGGGATTGAACTGGCTCCTCGAAAAATCACACTGAGGAGTGCGCGGGAAATTCCCGAAGCCGGTTCTGCGAACGGCCGCTCCGGGCCAGGAGCGGTCGTCCGACGAAGCGGGCCTCGGCCCGCGAGTCCGCGGCCCGACAAGCCGAAGCACTGCTTCGGCCGGGCCGTTCGGCGGAGCGCGCGAGCGCGGAGGCGAAGGGGTTCTCCGCTCGCCCGGCGCTCGCAATTCGCGCGCGCCTGCCCGGGCTGGCGCTCTTCGCGCCTGCCCACGGGCGGGCAGGCGCGCGCGAATTTGTCGACGGCCAAATCCGCGGGGTGCGGGCGGCGAGGTTGCGCGCCGATCGGATCGGCGGCTGCATTGGGCCGAGAGCCGACTGCCCTCGCCGCGAACGCCGGTGATGGGTGACCCTCAGTGGGCCAGGGAGTGCGCGGGACTGGCCGCCTCGGTGGTCCGGAGGCGGCGCCGCCAGATGCCGGGGGGCACGCCGACGTATTTCTTGAACGCCCGGTTGAACGCCGCCTCGGATTCGTAGCCCACGTCGGCGCCGGCCTGGGCGATGGTCACGCCGGGGGTCTCGAGCCTGCCGGCGGCGAGCTGCATCCGCCAGCGGCCGAGATAGTTCATCGGCGACGTGCCGATGGTGGTGCTGAAGCGCGCGGCGAAGGCCGAGCGCGACAGGCCGGCCTCGCGGGCAAGTCGCTCCAGGGTCCAGTCCTCGGCGGGGCGGCCGTGGATCAGCATGAGCGCGGTGCCGACATGCGGATCCCGCAGCCCGGCCAGCCAGCCGCGGGAGTCTTCGGGCAGCGCATCGATGTAGCGGCGGACGACTTCGACGAACATGAGCTCGCTGGCCTTGGCGAGGACGGTCTCGCCGCCGGCGCGGTTTCCGTCGCTTTCGGCTACCGCCAGCCGGATCACCTGGCCGAGCCAGCCGCCCTGGTCCGGCCCGCCCTGGCTGTGGAGCAGGCGGGGCAGCGCGCCGAGCAGGGGATTGAACGGCCGGGCGTCGCAGCCGAGATAGCCGCAGACGAACCGGGTCTCGTCGGTGCCGCCGCGCTGGGAGCGGTTGGGGACGAAGGGAAGCTGGCGGTCGAGGGGCCGGTGGTAGTTTGCCAGATCCGGCGTGTTGCGGAGCCCCGGCGACGAGGTGAGCACGTTGGCGTCTCCCATCGGGAAGACCACGACATCGCCGGGTTCGAGCCGGACCGGCGGGAGGTCCGCGCCGATGATTTCGGCAAAGCAGGAGCCGGTGAGCAGAACGTGAAAGCTGATCACCCACTCGGCACCGGGCATGACCGAACCGGCGATCGCCGTCGTCGGGGGGACTTGCCCACGAAGGGCGAGATGAAGTTCATGTCAAAGTAGATGGCGCCGGTCAGGCGAACGGCGCGAAGCACGTCCGAAAGCACATCCATGTTTCTCCCCCTATTATTCTGGGAATAATCGCTAACCGCCAATGGCAGAGTTCAATCTATGCGATAAATGTGGCTGGAATAACGTACCGCATTGTTGCCGCTCGGTCCACACGTCCCGCACGGATACTCGGACGATTGGTCAAGAGAAGCGGCAGCGCGGCCATGGGGGCCAAGGGTGGGTGGGTGTAGCCTGGCATCGGGCCACGGAGCCCAGGGGAGAACGGCATGAACAGCGAAACCATCGCGACATTCGGGCAGAGCCTGCGCGGGGCGCTGGTCGGGCGCGACGCCGACGACTACGACGAAGTTCGGGCGCTCTATAACGGCATGATCGACAAGCGGCCGCTGATGATCGCCCGCTGCACCGACGTGGCGGACGTGGTCACGGCGGTCGATTTCGCCCGCGAGAACGGGCTCTTGCTGGCGATCCGGGGCGGCGGGCACAACGGGCCGGGGCTCGGCAGCTGCGACGACGGGCTGGTGATCGACCTCGGCGAGATGAAGGGGGTGCGGGTCGATCCCAAGGCGCGGACGGTGCGGGTCGGGCCGGGCTGCACCTCGGGCGACGTCGACCACGCCACGCACGCCTACGGACTGGCGGTGCCGTTCGGGATCGTGTCGACCACCGGGGTCGCCGGGCTGACGCTGGGCGGGGGGATCGGGTATCTCGCGCGCGCGCACGGGCTGACCATCGACAATCTTCTGGAAGCCGACGTGGTGCTGGCGGACGGCAGCGTCGTCACGGCGAGCAAGGACGAGCATCCGGATCTGTTCTGGGCGCTGCGTGGCGGCGGCGGGAATTTCGGGGTGGTGACGAGCTTCCTGTTCCAGGCGCACCCGGTGAAGATGGTCTATGCCGGGCCGGTGTTCTGGGACGCCAAGGACGCGGTGCAGATCATGCGCGCCTATCGCGAATTCCTGCCGAAGGCGCCGGAGAAGCTAGGGTCGTTCGTCGGGCTGAAGACCGTGCCGTCGATGGACCCTTTCCCGCGCGAGGGCTGGGGCAAGCGGGCCTGCGCGGTGATTTCCTGCTTCAACGGCTCGGTCGCCGACGGCGAGAAGGCGATGGCGCCGCTGCTGGGCCAGCTGCCGGAGCCGATCTTCAACTGGATGGGCGAGATGCCGTATCCGGCCATGCAGGGGCTGTTCGACCCGTTCTTTCCCAAGGGGCTGCAGTGGTACTGGAAGGGCGACTTTGTCAAATCGCTGCCCGACGCGGCGATCGAGAAGTATGTCGCCGAGGCGGCGAAGGCGCCGAGCGAGCTGTCGCTGGTGCACCTCTATCCGATCGATGGCGCCGTGCATCGGGTCCCGGTTGACGCGACCGCGTGGAGCACGCGGGACGCTACCTGGGCGATGGTGATTGCGGGGATCGACGCCAATCCGCAGCAGGCCGGGGCGCTGACACGCTGGGGCAGGGCCTACTGGGAGGCGGTTCACCCGTACAACCTGCCGGGCTCCTATTCCAATTTCATGATGGATGACGAGGGTGATGCGCGGGTCGAGGCGAGCTACGGCGACAACTACGGCCGGCTGGCGGCGCTGAAGGGCAAGTACGATCCGGCCAACCTGTTCCGGGTGAACCAGAACATCCGGCCGGCGGCGTAGGCGCCTGCCGTCGGCCGGGGGAGCGCCGGCCTCGGGGAGCCCTGAAGGGCTCCCGCTCGGCCGGCGCTTGGCGGTCGGCCGCCTTTGCGGCCTCCCTCCGGCGGAAGCGGGCTTCGCCCGCCGGGTCGAGATTTCTCCCCGCCTGTGGGCGGGGCCCGCGCCTGCTCGATAGGGTTTCATGCCAGTATGAATACCGAGGAAGGGTCGCGGTCCTTGCGGGGCGGGTCTGCGCTGTCGTGGCGGGTGGGGAGACGGTGCGGCCGGCGCGGCCGGGGCCGGCGGGGACCGCTGACCGAACGAGGCTTGTCGGCTCGGCGAATTTCGCGATACACGGGACGCGGACCTTCGGAGCAGGGGAGGCAACCGCATGCGGCGCGTGGTCATTACTGGACTTGGCATGGTCTCGCCGCTGGCAAGCGGAGTGGAAGAGACCTGGGCGCGGCTGGTCGCGGGGCAGTCGGGGGCGGGGACGATCACCCGCTTCGATTCCTCGCAGCTCGCCACGCATATCGCCTGCGAGGTGCCGCTGGGTGACGGGTCGGACGGCACCTTCAATCCCGACGACTGGATGTCGACCAAGGAGCAGCGCAAGGTCGATACCTTCATCCTCTACGCCATGGCGGCGGCGGAGCAGGCGGTGCGCGATGCCGGCTGGATGCCCGAGGACGAGGCGGAGCGCGAGCGGACCGGGGTGATCATCGGCTCGGGGATCGGCGGGCTGCAGTCGATCGCGGAGACCACGCTGATCCTGAAGGAGAAGGGGCCGCGGCGGGTCTCGCCGTTCTTCATTCCGGGTGCGCTGATCAACCTCTGCTCGGGGCAGGTGTCGATCCGCTACGGCTTCAAGGGGCCGAACCATGCGGTGGTGACGGCCTGCTCGACCGGGGCGCACGCCATCGGCGACGGGTCGCGGCTGATCCGCTATGGCGATGCCGACGTGATGATCGCCGGCGGGTCGGAGGCGGCGATCTGCGAGATCGGCATCGCCGGGTTCAACGCCTGCAAGGCGCTGTCGACCAACTTCAACGACGAGCCGGCGCGGGCGAGCCGGCCATATGACCGCGACCGCGACGGGTTCGTCATGGGCGAGGGCGCCGGCATCGTCGTGCTGGAGGAGCTCGAGCACGCCCGCGCGAGGGGGGCGAAAATTTATGCCGAGGTGGTGGGCTACGGGCTGTCGGGCGACGCCTATCACATCACCTCGCCGGCGCCCGACGGGGATGGCGGATTCCGGTCGATGACCGCTGCGCTGAAGGCGGCAGGGGTCACGCCGGATGAGCTCGACTATGTCAACGCGCACGGCACCTCCACCCAGATGGGCGACGAGATCGAGCTGAACGCAGTGGTGCGGCTGCTCGGCAACAGCGCCGGGCATGTGACCATGTCCTCGACCAAGTCGGCGACCGGGCATCTTCTGGGCGCGGCGGGGGCGATCGAGGCGATCTTCGGGGTGCTGGCGATCCGCGACCAGGTGGCGCCGCCGACGATCAACCTGGAGAACCCGTCGGTGGAGACGCCGGTCGATCTGGCGCCGCAGAAGGCAGTGGCGCGGAAGATCGACGTGGTGCTGTCCAACTCGTTCGGCTTCGGCGGCACCAACGCCTCGCTGGTCCTGCGCCGCGTCGCGTGAGCCTTCCCGAATGATGCGGCATGTGGTGGCGAATGCGCTGACCCTGTTGATTCTGGGTCTCGTGGTGCTTTTCGGCATCGTGACCTGGGCGCAGTCGCAGTATCGCGCCAAGGGGCCGCTGCAGGCACCCGCCGAGTTCCAGGTCGAGCGCGGCGAGGGGCTGGCGAGCGTGGCCGACCGGCTGGCGGCGCAGGGTGCGATCTCGAGTGCCAGCATCTTCCGGATCGCCGCGCGCTATACCGACCTCGATGGCGGGTTGAAGTTCGGCGACTACAGCCTTCCGGCCGGTGCCTCGATGCGAGGAGATCCTGCAGCTGCTCAACCGCGGCGGCAACGTGGTGCGGCAGGTGGTGGTGCCGGAGGGGCTGACCAGCTGGCAGGTGGTGGAGCTCCTGAAGGCGGAGCCGGAGCTGAGCGGCGAGATCGACGGGGTGCCGCCGGAGGGCAGCCTGGCGCCGGCGGGCTACGACTATCAGCGCGGCGACGCGCGCGCGGACCTCTTGGCGCGGATGACGGCGCGGCAGGAGGAGATCCTGGCGGCGGCCTGGGCGGGGCGGAATCCGGACGTGCCGCTGCGCTCGCCGGAGGAGCTGCTGACGCTCGCCTCGATCGTGGAGAAGGAGACCGGTGTCGCCGGGGAACGGCCGCGGGTGGCGCAGGTCTTCGTCAACCGGCTGGAGCGGGGGATGCGGCTGCAGACCGACCCGACGGTGATCTACGGCATCACCAAGGGGGAGGGGCCGCTGGGGCGCGGGCTGCGCGCGAGCGAGCTGGCGATGGCGACGCCCTACAACACCTATGTGCGCCTGGGGCTGCCGCCGACGCCGATCGCCAATCCCGGCGAGGCGGCGATCATGGCGGCGGCCAATCCCGAGCCTGGCGACGATATCTACTTCGTGGCGGACGGCACCGGCGGGCACGCCTTCGCGCGGACGCTGGAGGAGCACAACCGCAACGTTGCGGCCTGGCGCAAGATCGAGGCCCAGCGCCTCGCCGAGCAGCGCCAGGCAGCGGCCGAGGCGGAGGCCGCCGCGGCTGCGGCGGCGCAGGCGCCGGCGGGGCCGGTGGAGATCGAGGGAACGCCAGGGCAGGTGGAGCGGCCGATGCCGCGGATGCCGGAGCAGTAGCCCAGGGGGTGTCTGACCGGCTCAGCGCAATACAACTACAGATTTACGGATTGACAGAGCGATCTCTCTGAGGTATAGCTCACGGCAAGCTGGAAGAAGTGAGTCGGCGGGTCCTCGGCAAGAGGGCCCGCCGTTTCTTTGTCTGCCCGGGCGGAGCAGCCAGGGCATCAATCACATGAAAACTTCAGCGTCAGACGCAGCGGCGGACAGCGACAGGCTGGACCGATCGCTGGAGCTGTATCGTGATCTGTCCGTGGCTTTGCGTGGACAGATCGCTCAACTGAAAGCGGGAACCGGAGGCAGTGCGGGCGGCAAGAGCGCCGAAGATGCGCTCAGGTCGTGCAACCGTGCCTTGAACACGGCTCTCGAAATCGAGGCAAGTCTTGTCAGACGAAGCAGAGCATGGGTCGGAGGGACGGGCGGTGAGCTCGACCTCGACGCGGCACGCGCAGAGATCCTTGCGAGACTTGCTGTCCGGGCTGCCGGAAGGTGACCTGGACGCGCTTCTGGACACGCTGAGTCCGAATGCCCTGGTGTCCCTGCCCTGGCTCTTCGAGCACTGGGCGCTGGGGCATCAGCTGCCTCCGGAGGGAGACTGGACGACCTGGGTCATCCTGGGCGGACGGGGGGCAGGCAAGACCCGAGCCGGGGCCGAGTGGGTCCGGGCGGAGGTGGAAGGCGGCAAGCCGGGCGACCCGGGGCGATGCTCCCGGGTCGCCCTGGTCGGCGAGACGCTGGATCAGGCGCGCGAGGTGATGGTCTTCGGTTCGAGCGGCATCCTCGCCTGCTCGCCGCCGGATCGGCGCCCGGAGTGGCAGGCCACGCGCAAGCGGCTGGTCTGGCCGAACGGCGCCACGGCGCAGATTTTTTCGGCCCGCGATCCGGAGGCGCTGCGCGGGCCGCAGTTCGACGCCGCCTGGTGCGACGAGCTCGGCAAGTGGACGAAGGGCGAGGACGCCTGGGACCAGCTGCAGTTCGCGCTGCGGCTGGGGACGCGGCCGCGGATGGTGGTGACCACGACGCCGCGCAGCACCCCGCTGCTGCTCGGGCTCGTCGAGGCGCCGGGAACGGTGGTGACGCGGGCGCCGACCTCGGCGAACGCCATGCACCTGGCTGCGGGTTTTCTCGAGGCCGTGACCGCCAGGTACGGCGGCGGCTGGAAGGGGCGGCAGGAGCTCGACGGCGAGTTCGTGCTGGACGCCGAGGGCGCGCTCTGGACCTGGGCGATGATCGAGGCGGCGCGGCTTGCCCCGGCGCGCGGAGACCGACCGCGTGGTGGTGGCGGTGGACCCGCCGGTGACCAGCGGCGAGAATTCCGACGAGTGCGGGATCATCGTGGCGGGGGTGGCCCGGTCCGGGCCGCCGCAGAACTGGACGGCGGAGGTGATCGCGGACGCGAGCGTCCGAGGCCTTTCGCCGCAGGGCTGGGCGGAGCGGGCGGTCAAGCTCTACCACGCGCACGGGGCCGACCGGCTGGTGGCCGAGGTCAACCAGGGCGGCGAGATGGTGGCGACACTGATCCGCCAGGTCGATCCGATGGTCTCGTTCCGCGCGGTGCACGCGCGGCGGGGCAAGTCGGTGCGCGCCGAGCCAGTGGCGGCGCTCTACGAGCAGGGGCGCGTTCGGCATCGCGGCACCTTCCGCGAGCTCGAGGCACAGATGACAGCGATGACCATCGGCGGCTTCACCGGCCGCGGCAGCCCCGACCGGGTCGACGCGCTGGTCTGGGCGATGACCGAGCTGATGATCGATCCGGCCGAGAAGCTGGTGCCGAACGTCCGCAGCCTGCGGGCGCTGAAGCGCCGCCTCGGCGTGAGCGGGCGGGGCGAGCGGCCGCCGAGATACAATTCAGGAGCGAGCGTTCATGGTTCTGCAGTTTTTCCGCACGTCCCGCGGCAGGTCCGAATTGGGCCGCCGGAGGCCAAGGCCTCGGCGGCGGCGCCAGTCGTCGCCTTTCATGGCTCCGGGCGGGTGGCGTGGTCGGCGCGCGACACCTCGACGCTGACGCGGGTGGGGTTCCTGGGTAACCCGGTGGCGTTCCGCTGCGTCAAGATCATTGCCGAGGCGGCTGCGGCCGTGCCGGTGGTGGTGCAGGACGCCGACCGCCGCTTCGATGCTCATCCTCTGATCGACCTCCTCGCCGCGCCCAATCCCGGGCAGAGCGGGGCTGCACTGATGGAGGGGTTCTACGGGCACCTGCTGTTGTCGGGCGACGGGTATCTGGAAGCGGCGGGCGAGGTCGCCTCGGGCGGACCGCGCGAGCTCTACGTGCTGCGCTCGGACCGAATGAAGGTGGTGCCGGGCAACGACGGATGGCCGGTCGCCTACGAATACAGTGCCGGCGGGCAGAAGCATGTCTTCGAGATGCGCTCCGAGCGGGTGCCGGTGCTGCACGTGAAGGGCTTCCATCCGCAGGACGACCACTACGGCCTGTCGCCACTGGCGGCCGCGGCGAGTGCGATCGACGTGCACAATTCGGCGAGCACCTGGTCGAAGGCGCTGCTCGACAACGCGGCGCGGCCTTCGGGAGCCATCGTCTACCGCGGCGTGGACGGACAGGGGCAGCTGGCCGCAGACCAGTACGCGCGGCTGGTGGAGGAGATCGAGAGCCACCACCAGGGGGCGCGCAACGCCGGGCGGCCGATGCTGCTGGAAGGCGGGCTCGACTGGAAGCCGATGGGGTTCTCGCCGAGCGACATGGAGTTCCATCGCACCAAGGAGGCGGCGGCGCGGGACGTGGCGCTGGCCTTCGGGGTGCCGCCGATGCTGCTCGGCCTGCCGGGCGACAATACCTATGCCAACTATTCCGAGGCGCACCGGGCCTTCTACCGGCTGACCGTGCTGCCGCTGGTGGCAAAGACCCTGGCGGCGATCTCGGGATGGCTGCCGGCCTACTACGGTGCGCCGTTCCAGGTGAAGGTCGACTTCGACAACGTGCCGGCGCTGGCCGAGGAGCGCGAGGCGCTCTGGCGGCGGATCAGCGGCGCCGGCTTTCTGAGCGACGGCGAGAAGCGCGCGCTGCTCGGGCTGCCGAAGCTCCGGGAGGAGTGATGCGTGGCACCGGGGTCCGCGGCGGCGGCTCGCGCTTTCTCTACGAGCCCTTCGACGCGACGACGGCGCGGATCGAGGTGAGCGAGCGCATCCAGGAGGAGCGCTGGCAGCCAGCTGGAGCGCCGGCTGAACCAGATCGAGGTGGCGCTGGACCGGCTGGAGAAGCGGATCTGGCTCGCCGTCTACGGCGCGGCCTCGTTGATTTTGGCCGACATCGCCTACGGGCTGCTGTCGATCACCGTGTCCTGAGAAAGGGTGAGATTGATGCATCGGATTGGCGGGGCAGTCTCGCTGGAGACGAAGTTCTGCAGCTTCGACGGCGCGCTGGCGCTGAAAGAAGGGGCCGAGATCGCCGGCTATGCCAGCCTCTTCGGCGCCGCCGATCAGGGTGGCGACGTGGTGGTCGAGGGGGCCTACGGCGGCTCGCTCCAGCGGCTGGCGAAGGCGCGCTCGGGGGTGAAGATGCTCTGGCAGCATGACCCGCACGCGCCCCATCGGGGTCTGGGACGAGGTGCGCGAGGACGGGCGCGGACCTCTACGTCAGGGGCCGGCTCCTCCTGGAGGTGCAGGCGGCGCGCGAGGCGCACGTGCTCTTGCAGGCGGGGGCGATCGACGGCCTCTCGATCGGCTACCGCACGCTCAGGAGCGAGGCCAAGGGCGGCCGGCGGCTGCTGCACGAGATCGAGCTCTGGGAGGTGTCGCTGGTGACGTTCCCGATGCTCCCCGAGGCGCGGGTGCAGGCGGATGCCTCCGATCCGGGGGGCGACCTTAATCGGCCCTGGCGCGGACCCTGGCGGAGAGCTTCCGCGAGGCCAGGCAGATGTTGGCGTGACGCGGCGCCGGCGAGATCGCAGTCATCAAGGAAAGTCATCGATGGCGAAATCCGAAAGCAAATCCCGGGCGGGGACTGCCGCGCCGGGGTTGAGCCCCCACACGGAAGTCAAGTCGGCCGTGTTGGGGTTCCTGGGCGAATTCAACGCCTTTCAGTCCGATATCAAAGCGAAGCTCCAGGAACAGGAATCCCGATTGGCCATGCTCGACCGCAAATCCATCGCGATGAACCGCCCGCCGCTGGCGCGCGGCGCCGAGACCGACACGCCGCACAAGAAGGCCTTTGGCGCCTACCTGCGCTCCGGCGACGACGACGCCCTGCGTGGCCTGACCGTCGAGGAGAAGGCGCTTTCGACCGCGGTGGCGGCAGACGGCGGCTACCTGGTCGATCCGGTGACCGCGAGCCAGATCGTGGGCGTACTGCGGTCGGCGGCTTCGATCCGCAGCATCGCCAGCGTGGTGACGGTGGAGGCGAGCGCGTTCGACGTGCTGGTGGATCACACCGACATCGGCTCCGGCTGGGCCACCGAAAGCGGTGCGGTCGCCGAGACCGGCACCCCGCAGGTCGACCGCATCTCGATCCCGCTGCATGAGCTCTCGGCGCTGCCGAAGGCGTCGCAGCGGCTGCTCGACGACAGCGCCTTCGATGTCGAGGGCTGGCTGGCCCAGCGCATCGCCGACAAGTTCAGCCGGGCCGAGGCATCGGCCTTCATCTCGGGCGACGGCAACGACAAGCCGACCGGGTTCCTCAACTATCCCAAGGTCGACAACGATCTCTTCGCCTGGGGTTCGCTCGGCTACGTGCCGACCGGGGCCGACGGCGATTTCGACTCCGCGGAGCCTGCGGATGCCGTCGTCGACCTGGTCTATGCGCTGGGCGCGCGCTACCGGGCGAACGCGACCTTCGTGATGAATTCCAAGACCGCCGGCGCGGTGCGGAAGATGAAGGACGCGGACGGCCGCTTCCTCTGGTCGGACGGCCTGGCCGCCGGCGAGCCGGCGCGGCTGATGGGCTACCCGGTGCTGATCGCCGAGGACATGCCGGACATCGCCTCGGGCGCCTTCGCCATCGCCTACGGCGACTTCCGCGCCGGCTATACGGTGGCGGAGCGACCGGACCTGCGCATCCTGCGCGATCCGTTCTCCGCCAAGCCGCACGTGCTCTTCTATGCCACCAAGCGGATCGGCGGCGATGTCAGCGACTTCGCGGCGATCAAGCTACTGAAATTTGCGAGCGCCTGAGGCCGGGCAACCGGTCTTTAGCGCGCGCAGATGATCCGCTCCGATCTCCGGGGCGGGCCGGCACACCCCCGCACTTTCCAGTCGCTGCTCCTCCTCTCCGCTCGGGCGGTGCGGGGGTGTGTTCCTTGAGTGACGATTGAGGCCTGCCGATGAGCGGATACCTCTTGAAGCCCGCTGACCGGGATGCCGCATTCACGATGGACTGGCGCGAGGGCTACCTCGCGCCGGACGAGACGGTGGCCGCCGACCTGGGCTGGAGCATCCAGACCCGGAGCCCGGCAGCCGGGGACCTCGTGGTGACGGAGCAGCACCACGACGTCACCCGGTCCTGGGCCCGGTTCACCGGCGGCCTGCCGGGCCGGGTCTACCTGGTCGCGGGCCGCGTCCTGACCAGCACCGGTCGCGCGCTGGAGCGCGCGATCGTCCTGCGGATCGCCTTGGATCAGCACGCGTCGGGCCACGGCCCGGATTGAGGAGTTTTTTGCCATGATCCTGACTGAAGTGAACGCGCCGCCGTCGGCGGCCGTGCCGGTGCGCGCCTTTGCCGAGCATCTTCGGCTCGGCAGCGGGTTCGAAGACGACGGCTCGCAGGACGCGGTGCTGGAGCTCTACCTGCGGTCGGCCATGGCGGCGATCGAGGCGCGGCTGGGCCGTGCGCTGCTCGCGCGCGACTTCTCCTGGACGGTAACGCGCTGGCGGGAGGATGCCTGCCAGGGACTGCCGATCGCCCCCGTGCGCTCGGTGGCAGAGGTGAGGCTGGTCGATGCCGAAGGCGAAGAGACTTTGGTCGATCCCCAGGTCTGGTCGGTGCTGCGCGACAGCCAGCGGCCACGGCTGGTGGGCAAGTTCGGGCGAAACCTGCCGAAGATCCCGCGCTCGGGGCATGCCGAGATCCGCTTCAGCGCCGGATTCGGCGATGGCTGGGACGCGGTGCCGGCGGATCTGCGGCAGGCGGTTTTCCTGCTGGCGGCGCATTTCTACGAGAACCGTGCCGAGGGCGCGGTGCCGGCGGGTTCGCTGCCCTTCGGCGTCCTGGTTCTGATCGAAGCCTACCGGGCGACGCGGATCGGCGGGGGCCTGTCGTGAACGAAGGCGTGCGCCTTCTGCGGCGGTTGCTGCTCGAGACGCCGGAGCGGGAAGAGAACGGTTCGGGTGGTTTCGATGAAGACATGGCGGACGCTCGGGGTGCTCTGGGCGGACGTGCGCCCCCGCGGCGGGCGCGAGGATTTCATTGCGGCGCGGCCGCGGCCGCGGGTGAAGTACCGCATCCTGGTGCGCGCAGTCCCGGTAGGCGCGCCATCGCGGCCGCAGCCGCGAGCAGCGGCTGCGGGACGGTGCGCGGATTTTCCAGGTTCTGACCGTGACGGAGAGCGACCCTTCGGGGCGCTACCTCGAGATCTGTCGCCGAGGAGGGGCTGCTGCCGTGAGCTATGCATATGCGGGTGGGCTGCAGGCGCGCGTCTATCAGCGGCTGATCAACGACGCGGTGCTCTCTGCGCTGATCGGGGGCGCGGTCTATGACGCTCCATTGGGGCCGACGCTCGGGGCGGTGACCCCCGACTATGTCACGATCGGCGAGGAGACGGTGCGGCCGAACGGGACCAAGACGAGCGAGGGGGCGATGCACGACTTCACCGTGACGGTGCATTCCGGGCGCGACGGGTTCGCGGCGGCGAAGGAGATTGCGGCGGCGGTGTGCGACTGCCTGATCGACGCGCCGCTCGTGCTCGACGCGCGGGCGGCTGGTATCGCTGCGCTTCCTGCGGGCGGGTGCGGAGCGCGGGCGGGCGCCTGAGAAGCGCAAGGTCAGCCTGCGCTTTCGCGCGGTCGTGGACCAGGACTGACATTTCTCATTCTCGGGAAGGACGACGGACATGGCGGCCCAGAGCGGTAAGGACCTGTTGATCAAGCTGGACATGACCGGCGCAGGGGATTTCGAGACGATTGCGGGGCTGCGGGCCACGCGTATCGCGTTCAACGCCGAGACGGTGGACGTGACCAACCTCGGAAGCGCCGGGCGGTGGCGGGAGCTGCTGTCGGGCGCCGGCGTGCGCTCGGCGGCGATCAGCGGATCGGGTGTCTTCCGCGACGAGGCGACCGACGAGCGGGCGCGGGCGGTCTTCTTCGCCGGCGAGATCCCGGCCTTCCAGGTGATCGTGCCGGACTTTGGCGTGATCGAGGGGCCGTTTCAGATCACCTCGATCGAGTATTCCGGCAGTCATGACGGCGAGGCGGTTTACGAGCTGGCGCTGGCCTCGGCGGGTGCCGTGAGCTTTGCGGCGATCTGATGGCCAATCCCTGGCGCGGCGAGGTCGAACTGGTCGTCGACGGCGAGCCGCGGGTGATGCGGCTGACGCTGGCGGCCCTGGCTGAACTGGAAGCGCGGCTGAAAAGCGAGTTGCTGATCGAGCTGATCGCGCGCTTCGAGGCCGGAGGCTTCCGGGTCCGCGATCTGATCGCGCTTCTCGCCGCCGGGCTGAACGGCGGCGGCTGGCGGGTCGGCGAGGCCGAGTTGATGAAGGCCTCCATCGAGGGCGGGCCGCTGGCGGCGGCGCAGGCGGCGGCACGGCTGCTCAAGATCACCTTCACGCTGCCCGACGAGGACCCGGAAGTGGATGGGGAGACGGAATGACCAGGATCGCCTGGCCCGGGCTGATGCAGCTCGGGCTGGTGCAGCTGCGCCTGCCGCCTGCCGTCTTCTGGGAGCTCACACCGGCCGAACTGATGCTGATGGCAGGCCTGGGCGGCGGACGGCCGGCGCTCACGCGCGCGGGACTTGCGGGTCTCGTGGCGCGCTTTCCCGACAAGCCCCGCGGCGAGCGGGCAGAACCGGAGTGACCCATGGCGGACTATGATGGCGACTTCGGTGGCCTCGAGGCGAGCTTCGTAAACCTCGAGGGCACGCTCGCCGGGCTGGAAAGCGTGACCGGCGCCTTCCAACGGGAGCTGGAGGGCATGGGGGGGAGCATGAAGTCGGCCGGGCGCGAGGCGTCCGGCATGTCGAGCACATTCACGTCGTCGGTCCGGCGGGCCTTCGAGGGCGTGGTTTTCGACGGCAAGCGGCTGTCGGACGCGCTGGCCGGAATTGGGCGCAGCATCTCGGGTTCGGTGCTGAACCAGGCGCTGGCGCCGGTGCAGGGCGCGCTCGGCTCGGTAGTGGGCAAGGGCGTGCAGTCGGTCCTGGGGGGCGTGCTGCCCTTCTCGAAGGGCGCGGCCTTCGGCGCGGGACGGGTGGCGGCATTCGCGCGTGGCGGGGTCGTGGACGGGCCAACGCAATTTCCCATGCGCGGCGGCGTCGGGCTGATGGGCGAGGCGGGGCCGGAGGCGATCATGCCGCTGACCCGTGGCGCCGATGGCAAGCTCGGCGTCCGCGGCGGCAGCTCCGGCGGGTCGGTTCAGGTGACGATGAACATCTCGACGCCGGATGCCGCGGGCTTCCAGCGGTCGCAGAGCCAGATCGCGGCGGAAATGAGCCGGGCGATCCAGCGCGGGCGGCGGAATCTCTGAGGAGCGCAGGCGATGAACTTCCATGAGGTGAGATTCCCGGCGGCGCTGTCGGCGGGCTCGAGCGGCGGGCCGGAGCGGCGCACCGAGATCGTTACGCTGAAGAACGGGTTCGAGGAGCGCAATTCCCCCTGGGCGCACTCACGGCGGCGGTATGACGCGGGGCTCGGGGTGCGGTCGCTGGACGATCTGGCGGAGCTGATCGCCTTCTTCGAGGCGCGGCACGGGCAGCTCTATGGCTTCCGCTGGAAGGACTGGACGGACTTCAAGTCGTGTGCACCTTCAGCGACGCCGCAGGCGATGGACCAGCCGGTCGGGACCGGCGACGGCGCCAAGACGGCATTCGAGCTGAGCAAGACTTATCGGTCGGGGCCGCAGTCGTACGTGCGGCCGATCACCAAGCCGGTCGAGGGCACGATCCGGGTGGCGGTGTCGGGCGTGCCGCTGGCGGGCGCAGGCTTCACGGTCGACGCCGCTGCGGGGCGGGTGCATCTGGCGAGCCCGCCGGCGGTCGGTGCGCCGGTCACCGCCGGCTTCGAGTTCGACGTGCCGGTGCGCTTCGACAGTGATCGGATCAACACGAGTCTCGCTGGCTTCGCCGCGGGCGAAGTGCCGTCGATTCCGGTGGTGGAGCTTCGGGTCTGATGCGGGCGATCGATCCGGAGCTGCAGGCGCGGCTCGATGGCGGTGCGACTCGGCTCTGCCGCTGCTGGCTGGTCAGCCGGCGCGACGGCGTCGAGATGGGCTTCACCGATCACGATCGGGACCTGAGCATCGACGGGGTGTCGTACCGGGCGAGCAGCGGCATGGACGCGACTGCGCTGCAGTCGGCGACCGGCCTCAGCGTGGACAACGCGCAGGCGGTCGGAGCTCTGTCGAGCGCCGCCATCAGCGAGGATGACATACGCGCCGGCATGTACGATGGCGCGGAGATGCGCCAGTGGCTGGTGGACTGGGAGAGGCCCGAGCTCAAGGTGTTGATGTTCCGGGGGCATCTCGGCGAGATCCGCCGGTCGGATGGTGTCTTCGAGGTAGAGCTGCGGGGTTTGGCTGAGGCGCTGAACGCACCGGTCGGCCGCTCGATACTCCGCACCTGTGACCGGGCGCTGGGCGACGCCAAATGCGGCTTCGATCCCGATCAGGCCGGGTTCTCGGGCGTCGGTATCGTGCAGAGCGGCTCGGGGAGCGGGATCAAGGCCACGGGCCTCGGCGGGTTCGAAGCGGGCTGGTTCACCCAGGGTGCCCTCACCTGGCTCTCGGGTGCCAATGCGGGCGAGAAGGCGGCGGTCAAGCTGGACCGGCCGGGCGAAGGGGGGCTGCGCGGCCTGACGCTTTGGCAGGAGCCCGGGCGGAAGGTCGCGGATGGCGATCAATTCCGGGTGGTGGCCGGCTGCGACAAGCGCGCCGAGACCTGCCGGGCGAAGTTCGACAACTTCATCGATTTCCGTGGATTCCCGCACATCCCAGGCGACGACTGGGTGACGGCATACCCCAAGGACGGAGCGATCCATGACGGCGGAAGCCAGCAGGGCTGACGAGATCGTCGCGCTGGCGCGTGCCTGGATCGGCACGCCCTATCGCCACCAGGCAAGCTGCCGGGGCGCCGGCACCGACTGCCTCGGGCTCCTGCGCGGAGTCTCGGCGGGAGGTGATGGGGCCTGAGCCCGAAGCCGTCCCGAGCTACACGCAGGACTGGTCGGAGCCGAGCCACAGCGAGGACATGCTGGCGGCGGCAGGGCGGCACCTAGTCGCCGTGGAGCCCTCTTCGGCCGCCCCTGGCGACGTGCTGGTGCTGCGGATGCGGGAGGGAAGCGTTGCCAAGCACGTGGGCATCCTGGCTCGGTCGCCGCTGGGGCACGCAACGATGATCCATGCCTATTCCGGACATGGCGTCGTGGAATTGCCGCTGACGCCGGCCTGGGCGCGGCGGATTGCCGGTGTCTTTCGGTTTCCCTCGAGGAGTGCGTGATGGCGACGCTGTTGCTTTCGGCTGCGGGCTCTGCGCTCGGCGGCGCCGTGGGGGGATCTTTCGCGGGGATCGGCGCCATGGCGATCGGCAGAGCCGCGGGTGCGATCGTGGGCCAGGCGCTCGACCAGCGTCTTCTCGGGCTCGGCTCGGCCCCCGTGGAGACGGGCCGGGTCGAGCGTTTCCGCGTGATGGGGTCGAGCGAGGGTGCGCCGCTTGCGCGCGTCTTCGGGCGCAGCCGGGTCGCCGGGCAGATGATCTGGTCCAGCCGGTTCATGGAGTCCGTGAACTCCGAACGCGTGGGCGGGAAGGGCGGCGGCGGTGGCGCGATCGTGCGCGAGTACAGCTATACCGTCAGTCTCGCCATCGCGCTCTGCGAAGGGGAGATCTCGCGCGTCGGGCGCATCTGGGCCGACGGCCAGCCTATCGAGCAGGGCGGGCTGACCCTCCGCCTGCATCGAGGCACCGAAGACCAGCTTCCGGATCCTCTGATCGAGGCGATCGAGGGAACGGCGCCGGCATATCGCGGAACGGCCTACATGGTGATCGAGAACCTCGATCTCACGTCCTTCGGCAATCGAATCCCCCAGTTCAACTTCGAGGTCTTCCGTCGGCCGCCCGAGGGATTGCCCGGCGTTCCACGCTCGCCGGCACTCGACGTCCGCGGCGTGGCGCTGGTGCCCGGGTGCGGTGAGTATGCCCTGGCGACCGAGCAGGTGCACTTCAAGCGGGGCAGGGGCGACACTGTCGTCCTGAACGTCCACAACGATCGCGGCGTCCCGGATTTGCTCGCATCGCTAGACCAGCTGTCGGCGGAGTTGCCAAACGCGAAGGCGGCATCACTGGTGGTCTCCTGGTTCGGCGATGATCTACGCTGCAACCGCTGCACGCTTCGGCCGGCAGTGGAGCAGGCCGACGAGGACGGGCAGCCGATGCGCTGGGTCGTTTCAGGGCAGGGACGCAGCAGCGCCCGCGTGGTCAGCCGCACCGCCGACAACCGACCGATCTTCGGCGGCACTCCTGCCGATGCGTCCGTCCTACAGGCGATTGCCCGCATGAAGGCGAGCGGGCTTTCCGTAATGTTCTACCCCTTCATCCTGATGGACATTCAGGGCGGCAACGGTCTAACCGATCCCTGGACGGGTGCCCCCCACCAGCCGCCCGTACCGTGGCGTGGCCGCATCACGCTGGCGAAGGCGCCGGGGCGCCCTGGTTCCAGCGACAAGACGCCGGCCGCGGCCGACGAAGTGGCGGCCTTCTTCGGCGAGGCGTCCGCCGGCGACTTCCGCGCCGCGGGGCAGACCATCGAGTACGATGGGCCGAGTGAGTGGTCCTATCGCCGCTTCGTGCTGCACTATGCGCATCTCTGCGCGCAAGCCGGCGGCGTGGATGCCTTTTGCATCGGCTCGGAGATGCGCGGCCTGACACACGTCCGCGATTCCGCCGAAGGCTATCCCGCCGTGCTCGCGCTCCGTGAACTGGCTGACGAGGTCCGCGCGATCCTCGGAACGGGTACCAAGATCGGCTATGCCGCGGACTGGTCGGAATATTTCGGGCACCAGCCAGCCGACGGCTCAGGTGATGTTCTCTACCATCTCGACCCGCTCTGGGCATCGCCCGCGATCGATTTCATTGGCATCGACAATTACATGCCGTTGTCCGATTGGCGCGAGGGCACCGGACATGCGGATGCAGCGGCGGGCTCGATCTACGACCTCGCCTACCTGACGGGCAACGTCGCCGGCGGCGAGGGTTATGACTGGTATTACGCCAATGCCGAGGGCCGCTCCGCTCAGGACCGCAGGCCGATCATCGACGCCGCCTACGGCGAGAACTGGGTCTTCCGCTACAAGGATCTCGTGAGCTGGTGGTCGAACCCTCACGTGAACCGCCGAGGTGGGGTCAAGTCAACGGCGTCGACGGGTTGGCAGCCGAGATCGAAGCCGATCTGGTTCACCGAGCTCGGTTGCCCGGCAGTGGACAAAGGGACCAACCAGCCCAACGTCTTCCATGATCCGAAGTCGTCCGAGAGCTTCTTTCCTTACTACTCGGATGGGAGCAGGGACGATTTCATCCAACACCGCTACCTACAGGCGATGTTTTCCCACTGGAACGCAGCCGACAACAATCCGGTTTCCGACGTCTATGGCGGTCGCATGGTCGACATGAGTCGTGCGTTCGTCTGGGCCTGGGACGCGCGGCCATGGCCGGACTTCCCGAGCCGGCTCGAGACATGGACCGATGGCGGGAACTACGAAACCGGTCACTGGCTGAACGGCCGCGCCAGCATAGCGTTGCTGGCCGAGGTCGTGGCAGAGATCTGCGTTCGAGCGGGGCTTGGTGAGCTAGATCTCAGGCGCTTGCACGGCGCCGTGACGGGCTATGCGATCGAGGCCTTGGAAACGGGCCGGCAGAGCCTTCAGCCGCTTATGCTGGCCTACGCTTTCGACAGCTTCGCCATCGGCGACAAGCTGACTTTCGCTAACCGCGGCATCGGTGCGGCGACCGAGATCGCGCCGGATGACCTCGTTGCCGTGAACCGCGAGCCCGTCGTCTCGCTGATCCGAGCGCCGGCCGCCGAGACTGCGCAACGGGTGACAATCGGCTTCGTGCGGGCGGAAGCGGACTATCTGCCGGGTGCCGTCGATGCGCTGGCACCAGATGCCGCCGAGCCACGCACCGAGCAAAGCTCGGTCGCGATCGTTCTCTCCGAGGGTGAAGCGAAGGCAATTGCGGAGCGCGCGCTCAGCGAGGGCCGGGTCGCACGGGACAGCCTCAGCTGCGCGCTACCGCCGTCGCAACTCGCAATGACCGCGGGCGACCTGATTGCGGTGGCGAGTGGCGACTCCGAGGCGTTCTTCCGTATCGACCGTATCGAGGAAGCGGGGCATCGCACGGTAAGCGCTGTCAGAATCGAGGCGGGCGTGTACGAGGCGCCCGTGCGGTTGATCACAATGGGTCGGCCTCCGGTGCTGGCCGCGCAGGCGCCGGTCGACGTAGAGTTCCTCGACCTGCCGCTCCTGACGGGAGACGAGGATCCGATTGCGCCTTACGTCGCGGTCGCACGGACGCCGTGGGCAGGGCCAGTGGCAGTCTATTCGGCGGAGAATGACTACGGCTACACCCTCGATCGTGAGGTGAAGCGCCCGGCGGTGTTCGGCACCCTCGTTGACCCGCTGCCCCGCGGCGCGCTCGGCTTGTGGATGCGCAAGGCTGTGAAGGTCCGCTTGTCGGCGGGCGCGCTGCAAAGTCGCGGGGAGACGGACGTGCTGGGGGGAGCAAACGCGGCAGCGTTGCGGTTCGCCTCCTCGGGCGACTGGGAAGTAATGCAGTTTCTGACCGCCGAACTCGTCGCACCGAAGGAGTATTTTCTCAGCGGTCTCCTCCGGGGGCAGGCAGGGACCGACGCGGCGATCCCTGACCTGTGGCCCGCCGGGACCGAGTTCGTTCTCCTCGACGGATCCGTGGGCCAACTGCATCTAGCTAGCAGCGCGCGCGGTCGCGAGCGCCATCTTAGGATCGGTCCGGCGGTCCGCTCCTACGATGATCCTAGTTACGTCCACCGCGTAGAGACGTTTACCGGAATCGGCCTGCGGCCGTATCGGCCCGTCCACCTCTGTGCGCGGCGCAGCACCAATCAGTCTATAGAATTCGGGTGGACGCGTCGAACCCGGATTGATGGCGACAGCTGGATGGGCACTGACGTTCCGCTTGGCGAGGAGCGCGAAGAATACTTGGTGCGTGTCAGGCGGGAGGGCGCGATCGTGCGGCAGGCCAGTTGCCCGGGATCGCCCTACGTCTACACGGCCCTTGAGCAGGCGACCGACGGAGCCGTCGGCCACGAGCTTGTTCTCGAGGTTGCGCAGATCTCGGTTCGGTTTGGTCCGGGCCCCTTTGAGAGGATCTCATTCGATGGCTAGGACGGCGCAACTCGATCTTCCCCTCGTGATGCCAGCCCAGGCGCAGAAGCACGTAACGGTGAACGAGGCCTTCGCGCGGCTCGACGCGGCCGCCCAACTGCGGGTGGTTTCCTCGCTGCTGCCGACACCCCCGATCGCCGGCGTGGATGGGGAGAGCTATCTCGTCCCTGCGGGCGCTGCCGGCGAGTGGGCGGGGTCAACAGGCCGAATTGCGGTGTGGAGCAACGGTGGTTGGACGTATCTCGAACCCAGAGCCGGGTGGCGCGCTTGGGATGAAAGCCGGAACGGCTATCAAGCCTTCGACGGAACCGCCTGGATCCCGGATGCTGTTACCGTCTCGCCTTCCGGCGCCGGGATGCGCTGGAGAGTGATCGAGTTTGTCCATTCGATGACGCCAGGAGGCGGCAATTCGACCTCAGTTTTGATTCCCGGCGGATCGCAGGTGATAGGTGTTACCGGTCGTGTGGTCGCCGCCCTGTCGGGGCCTGGCCTCACCGGGTGGCGGATCGGCGTCGATGGATCGGACAACCGATATGGATCCGGTTTGGGGATCGGGCTGAATTCCTATCTAGTCGGACTGAGCGGAACGCCGGTGACTTACTACGATGCCACGGCGTTGCTTCTGAGTGCCGAGGGGGGGGCATTCGGCACAGGTGCCATCCGCCTGGCCGTGCATCTCCTTGAGCTCGAGCCGCCGCGGGCCGTCTAAACGCTGCACTTGATTTTTCGCGGGTTGCGGACAAGTTTCCCCCGTGACGAGTCAGTCGGTTGGAGGGAGAGAGATGGCACGGACGCAGGCAAACATCGCCGCGGTCGATCCTGTCTGGATAACGATTCGTGGTGAGGCCGAGCAGGTCGCCGTGGACGAGCCGCTGATGGCGAGCCTCGTGCATGCTGGTGTCCTCCACCACAGCAGCCTGGAGCGGGCGCTCAGCTACCGAATTGCCCAGAAGCTTGCCTCGCCCGAGATGAGCGAACTGATTTTGAGGGAGATCGCCGACGAGGCCTTCAGCGGCGACACACAACTCGGAGTGGCGGCGCGGGCCGACATCCTGGCCGTGTTCGATCGGGATCCGGCTTGCCATCGGTACCTTCAACCGCTCCTGTTCTTCAAGGGATTTCAGGCGCTTCAATGCTACCGCATCGGCCACTGGCTGTGGACGCAGCGGCGGAGAGACATGGCCTACTTCATCCAGATGCGGACGTCGGAGGTATTCGGGGTGGACATTCATCCCGGCGCCCGGGTCGGAAACGGCATCATGATCGATCACGCGCATTCGATCGTGATCGGTGAGACCGCGGTCGTCGGCGACAACGTATCCATGCTGCATTCGGTAACGCTCGGTGGCACCGGCAAGGAAGACGGCGACCGGCATCCCAAGATTGGCGACGGTGTGCTGATCGGAGCGGGAGCGGCTGTGCTCGGAAACATTCGCGTCGGTAGCTGCAGCCGTATCGCCGCCGGTTCGGTTGTTCTACAGGACGTCCCGCCATGCAAGACGGTGGCCGGAGTGCCGGCGCGCGTGGTGGGCGAGGCAGGCTGCGCGGAGCCTTCGAAGACGATGAATCAACTCATCGGGTAGGCTCGCGAGCGCAGCCTTCGCGACCCTCAGGCGAGCATCCCGAGCGGATGCTCGAGGTTCTCCTTGACGGCGGCCAGAAAGCCTGCGCCCAGCGCCCCGTCGATCACGCGATGATCGACCGACAGCGTAACCGACATCACCGTTGCGACCTCGATGTCGCCGGAAGGGCCGACGACCGGCTTCTTTATGCCAGCTCCCACCGCGAGGATGGAAGCGTGAGGCGGGTTGATGACGGCGTCGAAGTTCTCAACCCCCATCATTCCGAGATTCGAGATCGCGAAGCTGCCTCCCTGATACTCGTGAGGCGCGAGCTTTCGTGTGCGGGCGCGCGCGGCAAGATCCTTCATCTCTGCGGAGAGGGCCGACAGCGACTTCTGATCGGCGTCCCGCAGCACCGGTGTGAACAATCCCCCTTCGATCGCAACGGCCACGGCGACATCGGACGGCTTCAACTTCAGGATGCGGTCGCCCGCCCAGACTGCATTGCAGTCAGGAACCTGCTGTAGCGCGAGCGCGCAGGCCTTGATGATGAAGTCGTTCACCGACAGCTTCACACCGCGTGGCTCAAGCTCCTTGTTGAGCTGCGAACGAAAGGCCATCAACGCGTCAAGACGGATATCCCGCCGAAGATAGAAGTGCGGGATCGTCTGCTTAGCCTCTGACAGGCGCGCGGCGATCGTCTTCCGCATTCCGTCGAGCTTGATCTCCTCGAACTCTCGATCCGCGTAGATCTTTTTGACCGCCTCAGCGTCAGGAGCAGCCGATGCCTGCACCGGCGCAGGGGCCGCGGATTTCTCCGAAGCCGTCTGCGCTCCGGGCGCTGCTGGCTTGGCACTCTCCACATCCGCCTTCACGATCCGGCCATGCGGGCCGGACCCCGCGATCGAAGCAAGATCGATGCCCTTCTCGCTGGCGATTCGACGTGCGAGTGGCGAGGCGAATACCCGTCCCAACTTCTCTTCTCCCGCGGCAGCCGGCGCGGCAGGGGAAGGGTCCGCCGCAGGCGGTGAACTCGGGGCGGACGGAGGGCTCGCCGCCTTTGCCGGCGCTGGACCGGCGCCGATCGCGTCGGAGCTCTCGCCCTCCTCGAGGAGGACGGCGATGAGGTCGTTGACCTTGACGCCCTCGGTTCCCTCGGGGACGACGATCTTTCCGACGATACCCTCGTCGACCGCCTCGAATTCCATCGTTGCCTTGTCGGTCTCGATCTCGGCGAGCACGGCGCCGGACGAGACCTGATCGCCCTCCTTGACCAGCCACTTGGCGAGCGTGCCTTCCTCCATGGTCGGGGACAGCGCGGGCATGAGAATGTTGATGGGCATGGCGCGCGCTCCTCAGCGGTAGGTGACGGCTTTGCAAGCCGCGATCACTTCGGCGGTAGTCAAAAGCGCGAGCTTCTCCAGATTCGCCGCGTAGGGCATGGGGACGTCTCTGCCGGTACAATTGATGACGGGTGCGTCAAGGTAATCGAACGCCTTCTCCATCAGGACCGCCGTCAGATGGTTGCCGATCGAGCAAACCGGGAAGCCTTCCTCGACCGTTACGCAACGATTGGTCTTGCGCACCGAGGCGATCACGCTTTCCGTGTCCATCGGCCTGAGCGACCGCAGATCGATCACCTCGGCCGAAACCCCCTCCTTCGCCAGTTCATCGGCTGCCTGCAGCGCATAGGTCATGCCGATCCCGAAGCTTACGATCGTCAGGTCGGTCCCCTCGCGCGCGATCCGCGCCTTGCCGATCGGAACGACGAAATCGTCGATCTCGGGAACGTCGAAGCTGCGACCGTAGAGGATCTCGTTTTCCAGCACCACGACGGGATTGGGATCCCGGATCGCCGACTTGAGCAGGCCCTTGGCATCGGCCGCGGTATAGGGCTGTACGACCTTCAGGCCCGGCACCTGGGCGTACATCGACGCGAAGTCGTGGCTGTGCTGGGCGGCGACCCGCGCCGCGGCGCCGTTCGGTCCACGGAACACCATCGGGGCGCCCATCTGGCCGCCCGACATGTAGAGCGTCTTCGCGGCCGAATTGATGATGTGGTCGATGGCCTGAAGCGCGAAGTTAAAGGTCATGAACTCCACGATCGGCTTCAGCCCGGCGAAGGCAGCGCCGACGGCAAGGCCCGCAAAGCCGTGCTCGGTGATCGGCGTGTCGATCACCCGCCGCGCACCGAACTCCTCCAGCAGGCCCTGACTGATCTTGTAGGCGCCCTGGTACTCGGCCACCTCCTCGCCCATGAGCAGTACGTCGCCATCGCGCCGCATCTCCTCGGCCATGGCGTCCCGAAGCGCCTCGCGTACGGTCTGGCTGCGGAACTTCGTACCCTCCGGCACCTCCGGCTCGCGTGCCGGCTCCTTCGGAGTGGCCGGCGGCTGCGAGGGCATTGCGGCTGCTGGCGCCTCCCGCGGCTCCGCGACGGTCTCCGCCTTGGTGGGCGCCACGGCCGCCGAGGCATCCTCTCCTTCCTCGAGCAGCACCGCAATCGGCGTATTGACCTTCACGCCCTCGGTGCCCTCGCCGATGAGGATTTTCCCCACAGTCCCCTCGTCGACGGCCTCGAACTCCATGGTCGCCTTGTCGGTCTCGATCTCGGCGATGATCTGGCCGGAGGAGACTGCGTCCCCTTCCTTGACCAGCCACTTCGCGAGCGTTCCCTCCTCCATCGTCGGCGAGAGGGCGGGCATCAGAATCTGCGTGGCCATCGTCTCTTCCCCCTCAGGCGTATACATTTGTCCAGAGTTCGGCCTCGTCGGGCTCCGGGCTGTCCTGCGCGAACTGCGCCGCGTCGTTGATGACGCCCTTGATCTCCTTGTCGATGGCCTTGAGATCGTCCTCGGTGGCGAGCTTGCCCTGCACCAGCAGGTCGCGGACGTGGTCGATCGGATCCCGCTCCTCGCGCATCTTCTGGACCTCCTCGCGCGTGCGGTACTTTGCGGGATCGGACATGGAATGGCCACGGTAGCGATAGGTGTTCATTTCCAGGATGTACGGCCCCTCGCCGCCGCGGCAATGCGCCACTGCCTTCTGCCCTGCGGCCTGCACCGCCATGACGTCCATGCCGTCCACCGCCTCGCCCTGGATGCCGAAGGCGGCGCCGCGGGTGTAGAGCGCCGGAGTCGATGAACCCCGCTTCAGGCTCGTCCCCATCGCATACTGGTTGTTCTCGATCACGAAGATGACCGGCAGCTTCCACAGGCTCGCCATGTTGAAGGTCTCGTAGACCTGCCCCTGGTTGGCCGCCCCGTCGCCGAAGTAGGTGAAGGCCACGTTGTCGTTGCCCCGGTACTTGTTGGCGAAGGCGAGCCCCGCGCCGATCGGCACGTTCGCCCCGACGATGCCGTGGCCGCCGTAGAAGTCCTTCTCCTTGGAGAACATGTGCATCGAGCCGCCCTTGCCGCGCGAGTATCCGTCGGATCGCCCGGTCAACTCGGCCATCACGCCCTTCGGATCCATGCCGCAGGCCAGCATGTGGCCATGGTCGCGATAGGTGGTGACCCGCTGGTCCCCGGCCTTCGTCGTCGATTCCAGCCCGACGACAACCGCTTCCTGGCCGATGTAGAGGTGGCAGAATCCGCCGATCAGCCCCATCCCGTAGAGTTGCCCCGCCTTCTCCTCGAAGCGGCGGATGAGCAGCATCTCCCGGTAGAACTTCAGCAATTCGTCCTTGGATGCGCTCGGCTTCGCGGTTCGGCGCGCTGCGACCATCGACGTTCCCCCCAGAAAAGACCGATTTTGGTTTAGCCTTGAACTATATCAATTATAACCGGGTTTCCGGGGCGCGTAAGCCCTGAAAACGTTCGCGGCGCAACCGCGGTCAGCGAAGGATGATTTCGTCCGGCCGGCCAAGGCCCAGAACCTTGCGCGCCTGCTCGTCGAGAAGGTCGAGATCGAGCGCTTCGCTCGACAGCCGGTGGGTCTTGTTGAAGATCGTCACCCGTTGCGCCTGCAGCCCCGCGAGGTCGCTGCGCAATCGCGCTTCCTGCGCCTCGACGCGGAACAGGCTCAGCAGGCCGTGCTCGCCCTGCAGGGCGGCAAAACTGAGATAGCCGACCAGCGCTGCCACGATGGTGACGAAAACCGCACCTGCGATGCCACGGCGTGGCTCGGGATCATGATACATTTGAGCTCGTTATGCCCGTTTGCTGCCTCGCGAGCGAGCATGCCAGATCCCGAGGCGAAAGGGAATCCCCTGTCTTGCAGGCGATCCTGTGCCGCTCACGCGCGGCCCTTGTAGATCTCCACGAGCTTGCCGAGCATCGCCAGCGCATCCGGACGCGCGCGCTGGAAGGTGTTGCGGCCGATGATCGAGCCGTTGCCGCCGCCGTCGCGGATGGCGCGGGCGTCGTCGTAGACCGCGTCCTCGCCCTTGGCCGCGCCGCCGGAGAAGACCACGATGCGCCGCCCGCCGAAGGCCGCGTCCATGCAGTGCCGCACCCGCGCCGCCTGGGTCGCGACGTCGATCCTCTGCTTCTCGTAGACCTTCTTCGCCTCGCCCTGCTCCAGGTGGTCGGTCGAGAGCTTGATCTTGATGATGTGCGCGCCGAGCAGCGCCGCGATCTGCGCCGCATAGGCGCCGACGTCGATCGCCGTCTCGCCTTCCTTCGACAGGTCCTCGCCGCGCGGATAGGACCAGATCACCGTCGGCAGGCCCTTGGCGGCCGCCTCCTCGCGCAGCGACGAGATCTCCTCGAACATGTCGAGCGCCGTGCGACGAGCCGGGATAGATGGTGAACCCGATCGCGGCGCAGCCGAGCCGCAGCGCGTCGTCCACCGAGCCTGTGATCGCCTGGTCGTCGCCCGCGGCCTTCGGCACCAGCGAGTTCGACGAGTTCAGCTTCAGGATCGTCGGGATCTGCCCGGCGAAGGTGTCCGCCCCCGCCTCCAGCATGCCCAGCGGCGCGGCATAGGCGTTGAGCCCGGCATCGATCGCCAGCTGGTAGTGATAGTGCGGGTCATAGGCCGGCGGGTTCGGCGCAAAGCTCCGCGCCGGCCCGTGCTCGAAACCCTGGTCCACCGGCAGGATGACCACCTTGCCGGTGCCGCCGAGCCGCCCCTCCATCAGGATCCGGCAGAGGTTGCCCTTCACCCCCGGGTTGTCGGACTTCGTAGTAGCTCAGGATCTTCTGTACGCTCCGGGTGGCCTTCATCGGTGTCCCTCGTTTCCTGCGTTTTGTCTCATGCGCTTTCCAGCGCCGCCACGCCGGGCAGGGTCTTTCCCTCGAGCCACTCGAGGAAGGCCCCGCCGGCCGTCGAGACATAGCTGAACGCCTCGGCCGACCCGCTCGCGTTCAGCGCCGCCACCGTGTCGCCGCCGCCGGCGACCGACAGCAGCCTGCCCGCCCGCGTCAGGGCCGCTGCCTGCCGCGCCGCCGCATCGGTGGCGGCGTTGAACGGCGGGATCTCGAAGGCGCCGAGCGGCCCGTTCCAGACCAGCGTCCGCGCCTCGGCGAAGGCCGCCGCGATCGCGCGCGATCGCCGCCGGCCCCGCGTCCAGGATCATCGCGTCCGTCGGGCAGGCGTTCGCCGGCACCACCTCGCTCGCCGCCCCCGCCTTGAACTCGCGCGCCACCACCACGTCGACAGGCAGGAGGACGGCGCACCCCGCCGCCTTCGCCTTCTCCATGATCTCGAGGGCGGTGCCCGCCAGGTCATGCTCGCAGAGCGACTTGCCCACGTCGATGCCCTGCGCGGCAAGGAAAGTGTTCGCCATCCCGCCGCCGATGATCAGCGTATCGACCCGCGCCACCAGGTTGCCGAGCAGTTCGAGCTTGGTCGAGACCTTCGCCCCGCCCACCACCGCCACTACCGGCCGCTCCGGCTTGCCCAGCGCCTTCTCCAGCGCAGTCAGCTCCGCCTGCATCAGCCGCCCGGCGCAGGACGGCAACAGCCGTGCGATCGCTTCGGTCGAGGCGTGCGCCCGGTGCGCCGCCGAGAAGGCATCATTGCAGTAGACATTTCCGAGTGCGGCCAGCGCCGCGGCGAACTCCGGATCGTTCGCCTCCTCGCCCTTGTGGAAGCGCGTGTTCTCCAGGAGCAGCACCTGCCCCGCCGGCAGCGATGCCACCGCCGCCGCCGCGACCGGCCCGACACAGTCGGCCGCGAACGCCACGGGCTGCCCCAGCGCCGCCTCCAGCGCCGGCAGCACCACCTTTAGGCTCATCTCCGGCACCACCTTGCCCTTCGGCCGGTCGAAATGCGCCAGCAGCACCGGCTTTCCGCCTTTGGCCAGGATGGCGTTCACTGTCGGCACGATCCGCTCGATGCGGGTGGCGTCGGTGACTTTGCCGTCCTCGACCGGCACGTTGATGTCCACGCGGGTCAGAACGACCTTGTCCTTCAGGTCGATGTCGTCGAGCGTTTTCCAGGCCACCGCCGCCCTCCCCGTGCCTCAGATGCGCCGCCGCGCCGTCAGAGCAGGTCCTCGGCCTTCGCCGCCACCGCCGCCGCCGTGATCCCGAAGTGCGGATAGAGATCCTCGATCGCCCCGGAGGCGCCGAAGCCTTCCATCCCGACGAATGCCGCCTTCTTCTCCGACCCACGCTCGCCGAACAGCCAGCGGTCCCAGCCGAAGCGAAGCGCCGCCTCCACCGCCACCCGTACCGGCCCGGCAGGCAGCACGCTCTTGCGGTACTTCTCGTCCTGGGCCGCGAAGATCTCCTCACACGGCATCGACACCACGCGCGTCCCGATCCCCTTGCCCTGCAGGATGTCGCGGGCGTCCATGGCGATCTCGACCTCCGATCCCGAGGCGATCAGGATCACCCGCCGCCGCCCCTCCGCGTCCGCCAGCACATATGCGCCCTTCGCCGTCAGGTTCTGCCGCGAGTGACGCGTGCGCAGAGTGCGCAGGTTCTGCCGGGTCAGCGCCAGCGCCGAGGGCGTCGCGTCGCTCGACAGCGCCACCTCCCACGCCTCCGCCGTCTCCACCGTGTCGGCGGGCCGGAATACGTTGAGGTTCGGCGTCGCCCGCAGCATGGCGAGGTGTTCAACCGGCTGGTGCGTCGGCCCGTCCTCGCCCAGTCCGATCGAGTTGTGCGTCAGCACGTAGACCACGCGCACGCCCATCAGCGCCGAAAGCCGGATCGCCCCGCGGGCATAGTCCGCAAAGCACAGGAACGTGCCGCCATATGGAATGGCGCCGCCATGAACCGCGATCCCGTTCATCGCCGCCGCCATGCCATGCTCGCGGATGCCGTAGTGGATGTAGCGCCCGGCGCGGTTGTCGGCGTCGAATGTCCCGAGCCCCTTGGTCAGCGTGTTGTTCGAACCGGTCAGGTCCGCCGACCCGCCCAGCGTCTCCGGCACCGCGGCGTTGATCACCTCCAGCACCATCTCCGATGACTTCCGCGTCGCCACCTTGGGCGCCGCCTCGGACTGCGCCTTGCGGAAGGCCATCAGCGCCCCCGCCAGCTTCTTCGGCAGCGTACCAGCGACCACCCGGTCGAACTCCGCCCGCTTTCCCGAGGGCAGCTTGCCCAGCCGCTCCTCCCACGCCGTGCGCGCCGCCGCCCCGCGACTGCCGATCGCGCGCCATTCGGTCCGGATCTTCTCCGGCACCTCGAACGGCGCATACGGCCAGCCGTAGATTTCGCGAACCTTGGCGATTTCCTCCGGCCCCAGCGGCGAGCCATGCGCCGCCTTGGTGTCCTGCTTGGTCGGCGCCCCGAAGCCGATATGCGTTCGGCAAGCGATCAACGACGGCCGGTCGGTAACCGCCTTCGCCTCGCTCAGCGCTCGGTCGATGTCGTCCGGGTCGTGCCCGTCGCACTCATGCACCGACCACCCCGAAGCCGCGAACCGCGCCTTCTGGTCGGTGACATCGGCCAGGCTCACCTTGCCATCGATGGAGATGCCGTTGTCGTCCCACATCACGATCAGCCGGCCGAGCTGCTGCTTGCCGGCAAGCCCGATCGCCTCGTGGCTGATCCCTTCCATCAGGCATCCGTCGCCGGCGATCACCCAGGTATAGTGGTCCACCACCTTCCGCCCGAACCGCGCCGCCAGGCTCTCCTCGGCGATCGCCATGCCGACCGAATTGGCCAGTCCCTGCCCGAGCGGCCCGGTCGTCGTCTCGATCCCCTTGGCGTGGCCGTATTCCGGATGCCCCGCCGTGCGCGACCCCAGCTGCCGGAAGCCCTTGAGCTCGTCCAGCGTCATGTCGGCATAGCCGGTCAGGTGCAGCAGCGCGTAGAGCAGCATCGACCCGTGCCCCGCCGAAAGGACGAAACGGTCCCGGTCCGGCCAGTCCGGCGCCGCGGCGTCGAACTTCAGGTGCTTCTCGAACAGCACCGTCGCCACGTCCGCCATGCCCATGGGCAGGCCCGGATGCCCCGAGTTGGCCTTCTGCACCGCGTCCATCGCCAGGACGCGCAGCGCCGCTGCCTTCATCCAGTGGTCCGGGTGCAATTGGCGGAGCTCGGGGATGTTCACCGGGACGGCCTTTCCTGTCTCGAGGGCGCCTGCCTGAATTGCAGGCAACCGGGCTGGCGCACTGATACCAGCCACGGGCGGAGGGTCAAGGCGGTTTGCCCGACCGGCAATCCCGGAGAATTGCAGGATCCGAAGGCCCACACGCACCCCGCCCCGAGCGTCCAGACGCGCCTGGCGCCTCGGATTACATACGGTTCGATGGGCCGAGCTGGATGCCCGAGGCAAGCGGTCGGGCCAAAGACATGATATCATTATCAAAGCCAGATGGCACTGGGATCCCGATCCCCGCGCGCGCACCGCGGACGATACGCTCGGCGGTTGCAGGATAGATTGCATTGTCGCGGACGGCTGCCTAAAACGGGCAACCACGATCGGAAGCGCAGAGATGAGTCAGATTACCCAGCTCGAAGCCCAACTCGCGGAGGCGCTCGACCGCCTTCGCAGTGCCGTTGCCGCCCGCAAGGCCGCCGCCGCGCCACAGCCCGGCGAGCGCCCGCTGCGCGAGCGCATCGCTGCGCTCGAGAACGAGAAGGCCGATCTCGCGGACGAGCTCGACCGGCTGCGCGTCAAGCGCGACAAGGACGTGGCGGCGCTCGACGACCTGATCGCCCAGCTCAAGCCGCTCATCGAGGAGGTCTGACATGCCCGAGCTCATCCTCGAAATCGGCGGCCGCGTGTTCGAGGTCGCCTGCGAGCCGGGCGAGGAGGTTTCGCTCGAACGCGCTGGCAAGCTTCTCGACACCGAGGCCGCCAGGATCGGCGACGCCGGCCGGCAGACCGAAAAGCGGATGCTGCTTCTGGCCGGACTGATGCTGGCCGACAACATGACCGCGCTTCAGGAACAGCTCCGCCTCACCGAGGAGCGCGTGCGCCACTCCGAGGAGCGGGCGCGCATCGCCGAGGCGAAATCCGCCATGCTCGCCGCCAACGCGCTGAAGCTTGAGACCGAAGCTTCGCACAAGACCTCCTACACCGAGATCGCCGCCCTGCGCGAGGAGAACGAGGCCGCGGCCATGCTCGTCGCCCAGGTTCTGAACGAGGTCAACGCGCTGGCGGACGAGATCGAACACACCTGAACCGAGCCGTTCAGCCCTCCCGGGCCGGACGCCCTGCCGAATCCGTCGCTGAGTGGCGAGAATTTCGCTAGATTGCGCGCGTGGCCGGAAACGCCGGCCTCAGCTCAATCGGGGGAATGCATGTCGCACAACAATCCGGATTCGTCGACTTGGGACCCGGCGCTCGACGCCGTGGCCGCGGCGCCGGGCAATCACAAGGTCCTGTTCGAGAACGACCGCCTGCGCGTCCTGGAAGTCATCCTTCATCCGGACGAGGAAGAGCCCATCCACCATCACCGATGGCCCTCGGTCTTCGTCTTCGACAGCATCAAGGGCCCCGTCCACGACCTGAGCCCAGAGGGCGAGGTCCTGCCGCCGAACCGGGACGTCATGGCCGCGCTGCAGCAATGGGACGGGCAGGGGTGCCTCGTCGTCCACATGGCGCCACAGCCGGCCGGCCGGGTTCACAACGCCTCCGACCAGACGATCCACGGCGTCCGGATCGAGATGAAATCCTGACAGATCAAAGACATACCCGGCCGGACGGCGTGCCCGGCCGGATGAGCCCGGCCTTACCCGTTAGCGTCGCGGATCTTCTCCGCTGCGGCCTTGTCGAAGACCACCCCCTTGGCGGTGAACAGTTCGTCCAGCTCGCCCGAGAGCGTCATTTCGGTGATGATATCGCAGCCGCCGACGAACTCGCCCTTCACGTAGAGCTGCGGTATCGTTGGCCAGTCGGAGAAGGACTTGATCCCGTTCCGGATTCCCTCGTCCGCCAGCACGTTCACGTCCTTGTAGGCGACGCCCATGTAGTTGAGCACCCCCGCCACCCGGCTCGAGAAGCCGCACTGCGGCATCTGCGCCGTTCCCTTCATGAACAGGACCACGTCGTTGGCGTCGAGGCTGGCCTTGATCGCCTCGTGGGCGGTGGCTTCGGTGTTGGCCGTGATGTTCATTGCTTTCACTCCGGTACCTTGGTCGTCAGTGCCAGCGCATGCAGCTCGCCCCGCGATCCGTCCATCTTCCCTTTGAGCGCGGCATAGACCAACTGGTGCTGCCGGACCCGGTTCAGCCCGCGGAACTCCTCGGCCGTGACGGTGGCGGCAAAGTGATTGCCGTCTCCGGCGAGATCGGTGATCTCGACCCGGGCGGTCGGAAATTCCGCACGGATCAGCCCCTCGATGTCCGCCGCCTCCATCGCCATCCGGCCACAGGTCTCCGCTGCTTCTCACCCCAAATCTAGAGCCGGCCCCCCCGGCCTGCAAGGGTCAGTCGAGAAGCCGCGACAGCCCCCCTGCGTGCGCCGCCGCCAGCGCATCCAGCGCGACGCGCGCGTTGCCGAGACGGATCTCGCTGCCGCCGACCCGGCCCACATCGCGCAGCGGAACGCGATCGGCACGCGCCAGGGCGATCAGTTCGCCGACCACGTCGGACCGGCAGGCCAGAAGATAGCGCCCCTGGTCCTCGCCGAAGAACCAGCCCGCTTCGCTCAGGGCATCGTCGGCGATCAGCTCCACCCCGACACCCCCGGCCAGCGCCATCTCGGCCGCCGCCACCGCCAGCCCGCCGTCGGAGAGGTCATGCGCGGCCCCGATCTCCCCGCGCGCATTCGCCCGGCGCAGGAACGCTCCCACCTTCCGCTCGGCGTCGAGATTCACGGGCGGCACCTCGCCTTCTTCCCGACCGAAGAGCTCGGCAAGAAGCGCCGACTGACCCAGGTGCCCGCGGGTATGCCCGAGCAGCAGCAGCCGGTCCCCTTCGCGCGGCGCCATGCGGATGACCTGGTCCAGCCGGTCGATCAGCCCGACCCCGCCGATGGTCGGCGTGGGCAGGATCGCCTGTCCCTCGGTCTCGTTGTAAAGGCTGACGTTCCCAGAGACGATCGGCATGTCGAGCGCCAGGCACGCCGCGCCGATGCCCTTGATGCAGCCCACCAGCTGCCCCATGATCTCCGGCCGTTCGGGATTGCCAAAGTTCAGGTTGTCCGTCGCCGCCAGCGGCCGCGCGCCCGTCGCCGTGAGGTTCCGGTACGCCTCCGCCACGGCCTGCGCTCCGCCGCGCTCGGGATCGGCGCGGCAGTAGCGCGGATTGACGTCGGATGTGAACGCGATGCCCTTGCTCGTGCCATGCACCCGTACCACGCCTGCGTCCGACCCCGGCGGCAGCACCGTGTCCGCCATCACCTGGTGGTCATACTGCGACCAGACCCAGCCACGGCCGCACAGGTTGGGGCTGCCCATG
The DNA here is from genome assembly GCA_963796805.1 of uncultured Alphaproteobacteria bacterium. GTDB lineage: Bacteria > Pseudomonadota > Alphaproteobacteria > Rhodobacterales > Rhodobacteraceae > Amaricoccus. The sequence continues at coordinate 130,504 of CAWCNG010000004.1, read as the reverse complement.
AGCGTCAGGAGCGCCTCCGCCGGGTCCACCGCCGGCACTGCGCCCAGCGGCGCCGGCGCAGGCGTCGGCACCCAGGGACGATCGTACTCCGGCGCCGTGCCCGACAGCGCCTTCAGCGGCAGGTCGGCCTTCACTTCGCCGTTCAGCCGCACGATGAAGCGATCCTCGGGGATCGTCTCGCCGACCACGGCGAAATCCAGGTCCCACTTGTCGAAGACCGCGCGCGCCTCGGCCTCCTTCTCCGGCCGGAGCACCATCAGCATCCGCTCCTGGCTCTCCGAGAGCATCATCTCGTAGGCGGTCATCCCCGCCTCGCGCACCGGCACCCGGTCGAGTTCCAGCCGGATCCCGAGATCGCCCTTGTCGCCCATCTCCACCGCCGAGCAGGTAAGGCCCGCGGCACCCATGTCCTGGATCGAGATCACCGCCCCCGTGGCCATCAGCTCGAGGCAGGCCTCCATCAGCCGCTTCTCGGTGAAGGGGTCGCCCACCTGCACCGTCGGCCGCTTCTCCTCGATCGAGGCGTCGAACTCGGCCGAGGCCATCGTCGCGCCGCCGACCCCGTCCCGCCCGGTCTTGGCCCCGAGATAGACCACCGGCATTCCCGACCCCCGAGGCCGCCGAGTAGAAGATCGCATCGGCGCGCGCCAGCCCCGCCGCAAAGGCGTTGACCAGGCAGTTCCCGTTGTAGGCCGGATGGAAACGCAGCTCGCCGCCGATCGTCGGCACGCCGAAGGCGTTGCCGTAGCCGCCGATGCCGGCCACGACGCCGTTGACGAGGCTCCGCGTCCGCGGATGCGACGGATCGCCGAACGAGAGCGCGTTCATCGCCGCGATCGGCCGCGCCCCCATGGTGAAGACGTCGCGCAGGATGCCGCCCACCCCGGTCGCCGCCCCCTGGTATGGCTCGATGTACGAGGGATGGTTGTGGCTCTCCATCTTGAAGACCAGCGCCAGCCCCTCGCCGATATCCACCACGCCCGCATTCTCGCCCGGCCCGCAGATCACCTGCGGCCCGGAGGTGGGCAGGGTGCGCAGCCACCGCTTCGACGACTTGTACGAGCAATGCTCGTTCCACATCGCCGAAAAGATCCCAAGCTCGGTCAGCGTTGGCGTGCGGCCGATCAGGTCGAGGATGCGCTGGTACTCGTCCGGCTTCAGCCCGTGCGCGGCGACCAGCGCGTCGGTAACTTCGGGCTCGCGGAGGAGGGTATCGGACATCGGCGCTCCGGGGTTGGCACGCCCGCCTTTTAGGGCGCGGCTCCGCCAAGCGGAAGGCCCCACCTGCTCGCGACAGCCGCCGGCGGACGGCTACGAAAAAAAAGGCCGAGCGTTAGCTCGGCCCAAGTCCAACAGGGAGGTTGAAGAGGACACACCCGAAGGAGGCCCAACTTCGGGTTGTAATATAGCCGCAATGCGGGCGTCAGGCAAGTGGCGATGCTCAATTCTTGTGCATGGCCGCCATATCGGCAACGCATGGCTCAAGCGGGCTGATCGACCAGGGCCGCGCCCTCGCGTTTGAAGGCCGAAATCTCTTCCAGCATGAAGTCACGAAAGGCGCATACCCGCTTAGAATGGCGCAATTCTTCGACATAGGCCAGGTAGATCGGGATCGGCGCGCTCTTCTCCGCCGGCAGGATGTTCACCAGCTTCGGCCCCATCAGGTAATCGGGCAGCGAGCCGATGCCGAGGCCGTGGATCACCGCCTGCAGGATGCCGAAATAATTGTTGACCGCCAGAGACGACGCCGGCGCCGCCGCCAGGAACGGCTGCACGAAGTCCGCTCCTGCCCGCACCTGCGGCGAGGAAGGGCTCTGGGTGATCAGCCGGTGCCCCGCCAGCGCCTCCACCGTCTCGGGCAGCCCGTGCTCAGCCACGTACGCCTCGCTGGCATAGAGCCGGATATGCACGTCCATCAGCCGCCGGCGGATCAGCTCGGCCTGGCTCGGCTCCTTCAGCCGGATCGCCACGTCCGCCTCGCGCATGGGCAGATCCAGGATCCGCTCCTCCAGCATCAGGTCTATCTTCAGGTTCGGATAGCGCTCGAACAGCTTGTGCAGACGCGGCGCCAGCCACAGCGTTCCGAACCCGGTTGTCGTGGTCACCCGCAGTTCGCCGTAGACCTCGTCCTCGCTGTCGCGGATCCGCGCCGCCGCCGCGTCCAGCCGCTTGCTCATCGTCCGCGTCGCCTCGAACAGCAGCTCCCCCTGCTCGGTCAGGAGCAGCCCCCGCGCGTGGCGGCGAAACAGCGTGGTGTTGAGGCTCTCCTCCAGCGCGCGGATCTGCCGGCTCACCGCGGACTGGCTGAGATGAAGCGTATCGCCCGCGTGGGTGAGGCTCCCCGCGTCGGCCACCGCATGAAAGATTCGCAGCTTGTCCCAGTCCATCTTGTCCCGCACCGGCCCTTGTCGGCGCCGCCTATCTAATGTCCCCCGAGGGCAATACCATAAATTTCCCTGTGCAACCCCTCCGAAACGGTGAATTTATCGTTCCGCCGGACGGCGTGGCATTTTCTGTCGTTTGTGGCCCGCCGGTGAATTAGCGCTCGTTCGCGGGGCTTTCTCGCCTATATTTCAAGATAGCGTAACGGTTCTCGGCCCCCGGAGAGGCATGGCCCTTCACGACGTCTCGCTCGCCGACCGCTTCGATCTCACCCGGGAGCACGTCCTCCTCGGCGGCATCCAGGCCCTCGTGCGCGTCCTGCTGATGCAGAAGGCCCGCGACGAGGCCGCCGGCCTCGCAACCGCCGGCTACGCCACCGGCTACCGCGGCTCGCCGCTCGGCGGCGTCGACCAGCAGATGTGGAAGGCGCGCAAGGAACTCACCGCCGCCGACGTCAAGTTCGAGCCCGGCCTCAACGAGGACCTCGCCGCCACAGCCCTCTGGGGCACGCAACAGGTCAACCTCCACGGCGAGGGCCGAGTCCAGGGCGTCTTCGGCCTCTGGTACGGCAAGGGCCCGGGCGTCGACCGCTGCGGCGACGTCTTCCGCCACGCCAACATGGCCGGCACCGCCGGTTTCGGCGGCGTCGTCGCCTGCCTCGGCGACGATCACACCGGCGAGAGCTCCACCGTGCTCCACCACTCCGAATTCGCCCTCGTCGACGCCATGATGCCCATCCTCTCCCCCGCCGGCGTGCAGGAGGTGCTCGACTACGGCCTCCTTGGCTGGGCGCTCTCGCGCTACACCGGCGCCTGGGTCGGCCTCAAATGCGTCAAGGACACGATCGAGGTCACCCAGGTCGTCAACGGCGATCCTCACCGCCTGCAGATCGTAACCCCCACCGACTTCGTCCTTCCCGAGGACGGCCTCAACATTCGCCGCAACGACACCCCCGTCGCCCAGGAAGCGCGCCTGCACGACTACAAGCGCTTCGCCGCGGAAGCCTTTGGCCGCGCGAACAGAATAGACCGTCGCGTCCTCGGCAACGCGCGCGCCAGGATCGGCATCGTCTCCTCCGGCAAGTCCTGGCTCGACACCGCCCACGCCCTCGACCTCCTCGGCATCGGCGCCGCCGAGGCCGAAAGCCTCGGCATCACAACCTACAAGGTCGGCATGGTCTGGCCCCTCGACATGGAGAGCTTCCGCGAATGGTCGCACGACCTCGAGCACATCATCGTGGTCGAGGAAAAGCGCAAGCTGATCGAGGTGCAGATCAAGGAGGCGATCTTCGACGACCGCCGCGGCCGCCGCGTCACCGGCTGGAAGAACGAGGCCGGCGAAACGATCTTCTCGGTCAAGCAGGCGCTCGACCCGGTCAAGATCGCCCGCACCCTCGGCACGCTGCTGGCCTTCGACGGCATCGAGTCCGCGGCGCTGACCGCCCGCCGCACCCTCCTCGACGACGCCGTGCGCGCCGACAACGCCGAGGAGATCGCCGTCCGCAAGCCGTGGTTCTGCTCGGGCTGCCCGCACAACACCTCGACCCGCCTGCCCGAAGGCGCCCGCGGCTACGCCGGCATCGGCTGCCACTACATGGTCCGCTGGATGGACCGCGAGACCGAAGAATTCACCCACATGGGCGGCGAGGGCGCCAACTGGATCGGCGAGGCGCCCTTCTCCAACCGCCCGCACGTCTTCCAGAACCTCGGCGACGGCACCTACAACCACTCCGGCGTGCAGGCGATCCGCGCCGCCCTCGCGAGCGGCGTCAACATCACCTACAAGATCCTCTTCAACGACGCCGTCGCCATGACCGGCGGCCAGCCCAACGAAGGCGGACTCACCGCCCAACAGATCGCCAACGAACTCCTCGCCATGGGCGTCAAGCACGTCGTCGGCGTCTACGACCCCAAGGAAGAGATCGACCTCAAATCCTTCCCGGCGCGGATCAAGATGCGCGATCGCAGCGAGCTCGACACCGTCCAGCGCGAGCTGCAGGAGGTCCCCGGCGTCTCCGCCGTCATCTATATCCAGACCTGCGCAGCCGAGAAGCGCCGCCGCCGCAAGCGCGGCCAGTTCCCCGACCCCGACCGCCGCGTCTTCATCAACCCCGGCGTCTGCGAGGGCTGCGGCGACTGCGGCGTGCAGTCCAACTGCGTCTCCATCCTGCCGCTCGAAACCGAGTTCGGCCGCAAGCGCACCATCGACCAGTCGAGCTGCAACAAGGACTTCTCCTGCCTCAATGGCTTCTGCCCCAGCTTCGTCACCCTCGAAGGCGCCAAGGTGAAGAAGGCGGAAAAGGCCGAGCTCGTCCTCCCCGACATCCCCGAACCCACGCTGCCGCCGATCCGCAGCACCTACAACATCCTCATCACCGGGGTAGGGGGCACCGGCGTCGTCACCGTCGGCGCGCTGATCGCCATGGCCGCCCACCTCGAAGGCAAGGGCGCCGGCGAGATGGAGATGGCCGGCCTCGCCCAGAAGGGCGGCTCGGTCCACATCCACGTCCGCATCGCCGAGACCCCGGCCGCCATCTCCGCCATCCGCGTCGCCGTGGGCGAGGCCGACGCGCTGATCGGCGGCGACCTCGTCACCTCCGCCGGTGCCAAGACCCTTGGCCTCATGGCCCGCGGCCGTACCCGCGCCGTCCTCAACGCTCACGAGATCGTCACCGGCGACTTCACCCGCGACCGCGGCTTCCATCTCCCCACCGACCGCCTCACCCTGGCGCTCCGCGCCCGCCTCGGCGACGACGCCCTCGGCGTCCTCGACGCCACCCGCCTCGCCGAAAAGCTCCTCGGCGACGCCATCTACGCCAACGTGCTGATGCTCGGCGCCGCCTGGCAGGCCGGCCTCGTCCCGCTCTCCGAGGAGGCGCTCCTCAAGGCAATCGAGATCAACGGCGCCGCCGCCGAAGGCAACAAGCAGGCCTTCCGCATCGGCCGCTGGGCGATCGCCCACGCCGCCGAGGCCGCCGCCCTCATCGCCCCGGCGGCGCCGCCCCCGGCACAGGATCTCGCCACCCTCGTCGACCGCCGCGCCACCCACCTCGCCGCCTACCAGGGCGAGCGCCTCGCCCGCCGCTACCGAGCCCGCATCGCCGCCGCCGAAAAGGTCGACCCCGAACTCGCGGCCGTCATGGCAAAATCCTACCACAAGCTCCTGTCATACAAGGACGAATACGAGGTCGCCCGCCTCCACGCGGAAACCCTGAAAGCCGCCGTCGACGCCCAGTTCACCGACGTGCGCGCCATGCGCTTCCACCTCGCCCCGCCGATCCTCGGCGGCACCGACGCCTCCGGCCGCCCGAAGAAGCGCGAGTTCGGCCCCTGGATCATGACCGCCTTCGACTATCTCCGCCGCTTCCGCTTCCTGCGCGGAACCGTCTTCGATCCATTCGGTTACACCCCCGAGCGCCGCATGGAGCGCGCGCTGATAGCCGAGTATGAACGCGACATGGACACCGTCCTCGCCGGCCTCACCCCCGCCACCCGCGGCATCGCCCTGGAACTCGCCGCCCTTCCGCTGGAGATCCGCGGCTTCGGTCCCGTGAAGATGCAGGCCGCCGAGGCCGCCGCCGCCCGCCGTGCCGCGCTCCGTGCCGCCTTCGCCGGCGGGGGCCGCCCCGAAAAGCTCCACGCCGCCGAATAGCCGCATGCGCAGCCTCGCCCTCATCCTCGTTCCTTCTCCTCGGCGCCTGCGCCACCGGCGTCCCGGTCGAGCGCCAGGTGGTGGTGCCGGGCGACCGCTTCACCGCCGTCCAGGGCGAGGCCGGGCTATTCGTCCGCACATTCCTCCCGGCCGAGGGGGATGAGCGCCGCGAGGTGGTCGGCGCCACCTGCCGGATCGTCTCCAGCCTCTACGCCACCGAACTCGTCACCCCCTCGCGGCTGGTGGTGCCCAACTTCGGCCCGCAGTCCCCGCAGCTCACCGCCACCTGCACCGCCGGCGACCTCAGCGGAACCGGCGGCACCCGCATCGTCACCCGCTGGCAGCAGTCGCCCTGGGGTTGGGGTTATGCGGGGGGGCCGTGGGGCTGGGGCCCGGGATGGGGCCCCGGCGCGGGATGGTACGGCGGCCCCGCCTATCCCGTCTCGGACTATCCCGACCTCATCGTTTCCATGCACTGACGGCAATACCCGACATACGGTTCCGAACCTGTTCAGCCGCTATCCCCGGCCCGCGCCGGATCCGCTTCTCCGCGCCAACCATATGGACACCCACCGCCTTTCGCGCCACGATCCCGCCACTTAGCGAAGCGGGAGCACCCCCATGGCGATATCGGTCAACGAGGCCTCGGCCGTCCTGCGCGCCGCCGTACGCGACACCATCCGCAAGCGCTCGCTTCTCTACCTGATCCAGGGCGGAGTGATGGTCCTGGCCGGCGTGGTCGCCCTCATCTTCCCCGCTTTCATGAGCACCGGCCTGCTTTCGCTCCTCGGCTGGCTCCTGATCCTCAGCGGGATCGTCCAGGTCGTCTCGCTGATCGGCGCGACCCAGGTGCCCTACTTCTGGCTGCAACTCGTCACGGTGGTGCTCGAAGTGGTGGTGGGCTACCTGCTCGTCAGCAACCCCGCGGCCGGGCTCGTGGCCGTGACCTTCCTGATGCTGGTGCTGTTCTTCGTCGATGGCGTGGCGCGGATCGTCTTCGCGCTGATGATCCGCCCCATGGGCGACTGGCTCTGGGTGCTTGGCAGCGGCCTCGTGGCCATCGCCTGCGCCATCGTGCTCTTCGCCAGCCTGCCCGAGGCCGCGAGTTGGCTTCTCGGCGTCCTCCTCGGCATCCACCTCATCTGCGCCGGCGGCGCCCTCGGCCTTCTTGCGTGGAAGCTGCGCCGCGCCGGCGCAGAGGCGGCTATCGAAGCCTGACCACCCCGCCGTCCGCCACCTCCGGCAAACAGGAGCCGCCCACGCCCCGCGCGCCCCGCGACACCCTGACCTCGCTCCCCGCGCGCCCCGAGGCGGCGACGAACCCTTCGCTGGCAGCCCGCCCCATGCCGAAGCGGATGTCCACGAGCGTGGCGGCGTCCGCGGCAAGCACGGAGCCGGGAACCTCCTTCACCCGCCCGGACTCCCCGCGCTCGACGACGTAGCTCGAGACGAGACCCGCGGCGTGGGAGGGCAAGACCCAGCCGAACGCGACGAGGATCGTGGCGGAAATCAGCGACCTGGCGCGCATGGGGCACTCCTTTGCGTTGGAACAAGGAGGGCGCTAGATGGTTGAAGAAGACTTAATCACGCTCTCGGGGAGGGTGCGCAGGTGCAGAAATGGGTGCTGATGGCGGCGATCGGGCTCGCAGGGTGCGCAGCACCGGGCCCGGGCCCGGCCGGGGTCGGCACGGTAACGGCGGATCGGAAGGCCGGGGTGCAGGCTCCGCTGGCGAGCGGTGAGACCGAGATCGTGGTGCGGGCGGTACCGGCGGTCGGCGGGCAGGGGCAGGAGCTCGTGGGCGCGCAGTGCGTCGCCGAGTTGCCCTACTTCCGCGCCGAATTCTCCAGTCCCGCCCGCGTGCTGCTGCCCGACTACGGGTCGCAGGCGCCGGCGGTGACGGTGACCTGTCGCAACGGCGGCGCGACGGGAACCGCCGTCGCACAGCCGCAGGCGGCGTGGCAGGGCGGTCTCGGCGGCTGGCCGTCGGTCGGCGTCTCGGTCGGCACCGGCAACTCCTCCGGGGTCGGCGTCGGCCTCGGCTGGTGGGGCGGCGGCGGCGTCGGCGCCTCGGGCGGGACACCCGTGGTGCGCTATCCCGAGCTCAGGGTCGCGGTCGGCTAGGGCCGGGCACTCATCAGCCCCTCCGAAAACCGGCACCTTGCCCGCCCTCTCGTGCCTCGCGCAGACGGTTCGTCCCGCCGGATTTGGCCGTTGACAAATCCGGCCGCGCCCGCCCCCCCAAGGGCGGGCGCGATGCGCCCGCCGGGGCGAGCACGCCCGGATTGCAGCCGTCCGGTCCTGGCCGCACCCCTCTTCGCCTCCGCGCTCGCGCTCTCCGGCGAACGGCCCGGCCGAAGCGGTGCTTCGGCTCGTCGGGCCGGAACTCGCGGGCCGAGGCCCGCTTCGGTCGAAAGACGGCTCCCGGCCCCAATGCAGCCGCCGATCCGATCGGCGCGCGACCTCGCCGCCCGCACCCCGCGGATTTGGCCGTCGACAAATTCGCGCGCGCCTGCCCGCCCGTTGGCAGGCGCGAAGAGCGCCAGCCCGGGCAGGCGCGCGCGAATTGCGAGCGCCGGGCGAGCGGAGAACCCCTTCGCCTCCGCGCTCGCGCGCTCCGCCGAACGGCCCGGCCGAAGCAGTGCTTCGGCTCGTCGGGCCGGGACTCGCGGGCCAGGGCCCGCTTCGGTCGAAAGACGGCTCCCGGCCCCAATGCAGCCGCCGATCCGATCGGCGCGCGACCTCGCCGCCCGCACCCCGCGGATTTGGCCGTCGACAAATTCGCGCGCGCCTGCCCGCCCGTGGGCAGGCGCGCAGAGCGCCAGCCCGGGCACGCGCGCGCGAATTGCGAGCGCCGGGCGAGCGGAGAACCCCTTCGCCTCCGCGCTCGCGCGCTCCGCCGAACGGCCCGGCCGAAGCAGTGCTTCGGCTTGTCGGGCCGCGGACTCGCGGGCCGAGGCCCGCTTCGTCGGACGGCTGCTCCTGGCGCAAAGCCGCCGCGCCCGCTAGGGCTACGCAACCCAGCGCCGTGCGAGCCTTCAACCGTCGTCGCAGCTGTAGAAGCGTGTGACCTTGGTGCCGGTGCAGCGTCCGTAGATGTCGTAGGCCCGGCAGGCCTCCTGCCAGCCTGAGAAACTGCTGTCGCCGTCATAGCCCCAGCTGCGGCATTGCCGGGATGCCTTGGTCTGGGCAACCCGCCAGTCCGGTGAGACCGGATTGTAGATGGTGCCGGTCGACTCCATCGTGACGATCCCGTCGGCGCGGCTGACCCCGGCCTTGACCGGGCGGACACCCGGCGGCGTGCTGCCGCAGGCAGCGAGAAGCCCCAGGCCGAGGCAGAGGAAAAGGAGGCACCGCATGACCCGAGAGTGCGGGCGGTCGGGGTGCCGGTCAACGAGAGTGTTACCAAGGGGTTAATACGGCTGCTCGTGGCGCGGGAGGGTTTGCCGCCACATCGGGCTTGATTCGCGGCGCCGGGCGGGGCTTGATCGGGTCGCGCGGAACGCGGAGGACAGGATGCGGGCGATCTGGATAGTGGCGGCGCTGGGGCTCGCGGGTTGCGCCGGGGAGGCCTACGACTGGCACGCGGTCGAGGGCGGGGGGGCCGGGCTGCCGGTCGCGGCGATGCGCGAAAGCTCCGAGGTGATGGTGCCGCCTACCCGTGGTCCGTTCGAGGCGCTGGCGGTCCGGGCGTTTGTGCCGGGCGCCGGTCCCGGGGGCTGGGACGAGGTGCTCGGCGCCAGCTGCGCGGTGACGGGCGCCCCCTATTTCAGCGCGACGGTGGTGACGCCGGTGCGGCTGACCCTGCCCGACCTCGGGCCGGACGCCCCGGTGCTGCGGGCCGATTGCACCCAGGGGCCGCTGCGCGGGGAGGCGTCGGTGGCGCCTTCCTTCAGCTGGCCGGCCGAGGGGCGGCCGTCGGCGCCGCAGCGGATTCTGGTGGGGGGGCGGCTGGTGGTGGGGGTTCCAGAAGACCGGCCCCATGGGCTATCCGGACCTGGCCGTCGCCCTGCACTGAGGTCCCTATGCTGCGTCCTGCCCTGATCGTCGTCCTTCTCGCCCTCGCCGGCTGCGGAGGCCGCCCGGAACCTGCGCCGCCTGCGGCTTCCCGAGCGCTCTACCCCAACGAGACCCCGGAGCTGCGCGACCTGATCGAGCAGTATTCCGCGGCCTACGGGGTGCCGACCGACCTCGTCCAGCGGGTGGTCATCCGCGAGAGCCGCCACGTCCCCGGCGCCAGGAACGGACCCTACTACGGGCTGATGCAGATCCTGCCGCAGACGGCGGCGACCATGGGCTATCGCGGACGCCCGGCGGGGCTGCTCGATGCGGAGACCAACCTCAGGTACGGGGTGAAGTACCTGCGCGGCGCCTGGCTGGTGGCCGATGGAGACCGTGACGACGCGGTGTCCTGGTATGCCCGCGGCTACTACTACGAGGCCAAGCGCAAGGGTCTCCTCGAGGAGACCGGGCTGCGCTAGCGGCCCGCGCCCCATCGTTAACCTTTCGACCGCAGGCGTAGATCAGGTGCATGCAATGTACGTGCGATGTACGTGCGTTGTACCTCGGGAAAATCGCCGTTAACCTTTGCAGCGACGCGTCGGATCAGATCGTCTTGAGCATGCCGCCATCGACGAAATAGGTGGAGCCGACCGAGTAGCTGGCGCGGTCCGAGCATAGGAAAACGAAGAAGTCGGCCAGCTCCTCCACGGTGCCGAAGCGCTTGATGGCCGCGTGCTCGTCGGCCACTGACTGCAGGTACGCCTCCCATCCGTCTCCGGAGAGCTGCTTTGCGGTCTTCACCCAGTCGGGGGTGCGGATCAGCCCGGGATTGATGCAGTTGACCCGGATGTTCTTCGGGATAAACTCGGTCGCCATGGTCTTGGAAAGCATCATCAAAGCGGACTTGGTGGTGTTGTAGATCGGCTCGTACCAGAGCGGCTGCACGGCGCAGATCGAGGCGTTGTTGAGGATCGCGCCGCCGCCCTTCTTCTCCATCTGCGGGACGAGCCCGCGGGCGAGACGGACCGCGGCCATAACGTGCAGGTCCCAGTAGGCCTGCCACTTGTCGTCGGGCGCCTCCATGATCGTCTCGTTCGAGCCGGTGCCCGCATTGTTGACCAGGATGTCGGCGCCGCCGGCGGTGGCGGTCGCGTCGACGAGGCTGGCGCAACCGTCGGCGGCGGCGACGTCGCAAGCGTGAGCGATGGCCCTGACGCCGAATTCCTTCGCGACGGTGGCTGCGGCTTCCTCCACGCGCGCCCTGTCGCGGGCAGCGAGGACAACGTCCGCCCCCTCGCGGGCGAAGGCGCGGGCGACGCCGAGGCCGATGCCGACGCTGCCGCCGGTGATGACGGCGGTCTTACCCTTGAGGCCGAGATCGATGGTCTGCTCCCTGTGTGTTCGGTGTCACCAGACGGTGAAGCCGGCGTCGACCGGCAGGACGGCGCCGGTAACGAGGCTCGCGGCCGGCGAGGCGAGGAAGAGGACGGCGGCGGCGACCTCGTCCGGCTTGCCCATGCGGCCCATCGGCGTGTCGGTGAGCCAGCCCGGTATGCGGGCGGCGTTGTCCGGGTTTGCCGCGACGAGGGGCGTGTCGATGTAGGTAGGGGCGACGACCGCGTTGACGCGCACGCCTTTCTTCGCCCACTCGGCGGCGAGGCAGTGGGTGATGTGGTGCACTGCCGCCTTGGAGACGTTGTAGGCGGCCTGCGGCGGAATGCGGTTGCAAATCAGCCCTGAGATCGAGCCGAGGTTGACGATGGCGCCGCGGCCCGCCGCGAGCATCGGCCGGGCGAAGGCGCGGCAGCAGAAGAAGACGCCGTTGACGTTGACGTTCATCGTGCGCGGCCAGCTCTCGTCGGTGACCTCCTCAGAGGGGACGCCGTCTCGCCGATGCCGGCGTTGTTGACGAGGATGGTGGCGGGGGTGCCGCCAGCCGCGAGGTGGTTTGCGATCTCGGTGACGCGGGCGGAGTTGGAGACGTCGCCGAGTACGAGCTCCGCCGCGTAGCCCTTGGCTTCGAGCTCGGCCTTGCCTTCGGCGCCCACGGCCTCGTTGCGTCCGATCAGGACGATGCGGGCGCCGGCTTCGGCGAGGGCCTCGGCGCAACAGAGGCCGATGCCGCGGCCGCCGCCGGTGACGACGGCGGTCTCGTTCGCGAAGCGGAAACGGTCGAGGTACATGGGCGCGGGGCCTTCAGATGTCGAAGCTGTGCGGGAGGATCACTAGGTCGCGGATGGTGACGGTGCGCGGACGGGTCAGCATGAAGTGCACGGCCTCCGCCACTTCCTCCGGCTCTAGCAGGCCGCCGGCGGCGATCGTCTTCTGCAGGCGATCCTGATCCCAGTCAGCGAGGAGCGCTGTGGAGACCGGGCCTGGGGCGACCGCCATCACGCGGATGCCGCGACCCGCGACCTGGCGGCGGACGGCGTGGACGAACGCCTGAACCGCGTGCTTCGAGGCGGTGTAGATCGGCTCGACCATGACCGGCACGTGGCCGGCGATCGAGCTCGTTATGACGATGTCGCCGGCTCCGCGCTCGGCCATGTGCGGCAGGACCGCGTGGACCGTGCGGAAGACGGCATTGACGTTCAAGGTCAGCATGCGGTCCCAGGCGTCCGGGTCGCCCTCGACGACGTCGCCAGCGACGTAGGAACCGGCGTTGGCGTGGAAGGCGTCGAGCTGGCCGGTCCGCTCGAGGATCTGCGGCAGCATCCGCACCACGCTTTTCGGGTCGAGAAGGTCGACGACGACGGTGTGCGCCTTCTCGCCCATCTCGGCGCGGAGCTCGGCCAGCCGGTCCTCGGCGCGGTCGACGAGAACGACCGACGCACCGCCGGCGAGGCAGCGGCGGGCGCAGGCGAGGCCGATGCCGGAAGCGGCGCCGGTAATCGCTATCACCTTGCCGCTCAGGGTTTCATCCATGGAGGTCTCCTTAGGGTTGGCGGGGTGCTTGGCTCTGCGGCCGGTCGTGTCGGCGGTCAGCGGCTACGGCACCGGGGCCGGGCAGCCCGTCGCGCTCCCGCCCACCCACCCCGCGCGACGGGCGCTGCCCTCGTCGCGAGGCGGGGAGCGGCGTGCCGCCGCTGGCCGCGGTTGCGGTCACAAGGAACGCGCAGGTGCGCGCATTGTTTCCTTGCCGGTCTCCCGTCTGTGGGCGGGAAACGCCTGCTCTCCAGGATTCAACGCCGCATGAAAGCCTGCAGAAACGCTCATCAGGGGGTGACCATGTAGCCGCCGTCGACCGGGAGCGAGACGCCGTGGACCATGGCGGCGGCGTCGGAGAGAAGGAAGATGATCACCTCGGCGATGTCGTCGGGCTCGGCAAAGCGCCCCAGGGGAATGCGGCTGAGCATGGAGGCGGCCTTGGCCTCGTCGCTCCAGGCCTTGATCGCCATCGGGGTGAGGGTGACGGTGGGGTTGACGGTGTTGACGCGGATGCCGAGGGGGCCGAGTTCCACCGCCATGACCCGGGTCATGCCGTCGAGGCCGGCCTTGGAGGCGCAGTAGGCGGCGTGGTCGCGGAAGCCGGTGAAGGCGGAAACGCTGGAGACGTTGACGATGGCGCCCTTGCGGCCAGCGGCCACCAGGGCGCGGGCGTATTCCTGGGCCACGATCATCGGCGAGCGCAGGTTGACCGCGTAGAGAAGATCCAGGTGCGCATCGGGCAGGTCGAGAAAGCTGTCAAGCTCGGTGGTGCCGGCGTTGTTGACCAGGAGATCGGCCGGGTGCGCGGCGCGTGCGGCGGCGCGGGTCGCCTCAGGGTCGCCGAGGTCGACGGCGATCGTCCGGCAGCCGGTCTCGGCAGAGAGCGCGGCGAGATCCTCGGCCGAGCGGGAGAGGGCGATCACCGACGCGCCGCGGGCTGCGAGCATGACGGCGGTGGCTCGGCCGATGCCCTTGCCGGCGCCGGTAACGATGACGCGCTTGCCGGCGAACATCAGAGGCGCGCGCCGCTGGCGCCGTCGAAGAGATGGGCGCGACGGGTGTCGATCATCAGCGGGATCTCCTCGCCGGGCTTCACGTCGAGGCGGTCCTTGACCACGGCGTCGATCGAGTCGGTGCCGAGCTTGGCGAAGACCTGGGTCTCGGAGCCGGTGGGCTCGAGGACCGAGACACGGGCGGGAACGCCGCCCTCGCCGATGGCGATATGTTCGGGCCTGATGCCGTATACCAGCGGGCGGCCGGGCTCGGCGGTGACCTCGGGCAGGGGGAGCCGCGCGCCGCCCTCCGCGAGGAACACCTTGCCGCCGTCGGCGGCGCCGATCTTGCCCTTGAGGAAGTTCATTGCCGGCGAGCCGATGAAGCCGGCGACGAAGGTGTTGCTCGGGTTGTCGTAGAGGTCGAGCGGGGCGCCGATCTGCTCGACGCGTCCGTCGCGCATCACTACGATCTTGTCAGCCATGGTCATCGCCTCGATCTGGTCGTGGGTGACGTAGACGATGGTGGTGCCGAGGCGCTGGTGCAGTTCCTTGATCTCGACGCGCATGGCGACGCGGAGCTTGGCGTCGAGGTTGGAGAGCGGCTCGTCGAAGAGAAAGACCGCCGGGTCGCGGACGATGGCGCGGCCCATGGCGACGCGCTGGCGCTGCCCGCCGGAGAGCTGCTTGGGGAAGCGGTCGAGCAGGTGGCCGAGGTCGAGAATCGAGGCGGCGCGGTCGACCTTGGTCTTGATCTCGGATTTCGGGGCGCCCTTGATCTTGAGCGCGAAGCCCATGTTCTCGCCCACGGTCTTGTGCGGGTAGAGCGCGTAGGACTGGAAGACCATGGCGATGTCGCGGTCCTTGGGCATCACGTCGTTGACCACGCGGCCGCCGATCGAGATTTCGCCGCCGGAGATCTGTTCGAGCCCGGCGATCATCCGCAGGAGCGTGGACTTTCCGCAGCCGGACGGGCCGACGAGGACGACGAACTGGCCGTCCTCGATGTCGACGCTGACGCCGTGCATCACCTGCACGGTGCCGTAGCGCTTGACGACGTTCCTGACGGTAACCTCGGCCATGGCCGTACCCCTACTGCGGCATTTCGATCTGCATCTTCACTTGGCCCGCGGGTGCGGAGGCGGCGATCTCGAAGGCCTCGACGCTCTCGTCGAAGCCGAAGGTACGGGTGATGAGCGGCTTCACGTCGATCGAGCCCGAGGAGAGCATGGCGATGCAGCGCGGGAAGACGTGGGCGTAGCGGAAGACGTGCTCAACGCGGGCTTCGCGGACCATGGCGGCGCCGACGTCGTAGGCGATGGGCTCGCTTTGCCCGCCGATAAAGACGACGCGGCCGCCGGGGCAGAGCGGGGCGAAGATGCCGGCGGCGCCGCGCGGATTGCCGGAGCATTCGACGACCACGTCGGCGCCCCAGCCTTCGGTGCCATCGAGAACGGTCTTCGCGAGGTCCTCGCGGGCGACGTTGATTGGGGTGATGGGGCCGAGGGTGGCGGCGAGGGCGAGCTTGGCTTCGTCCACGTCGGAGACGTAGACCCGGGCGCAGCCGGCGGCGAGAAGCGAAAGCGCGGTGACGAGGCCGATGGGGCCGGCGCCGATTACGAGGCCGATGTCGCCGGGCTTCACCGCGGCCTTGGTGGCGCCGTGGACGCCGACGGCGAGCGGCTCGACCATGGCGGCTTCGGCGAAGCTCACGTTGTCGGGGAGCTTGAAGGTGAAGAGCTCGGGGTGAACGACGGTGGGGCGGAGGATGCCGTGGATGGGGGGCGTGGCCCAGAAGCGCACGGCGGGGTCGACGTTGTAGATGCCGAGGCGGGTGGCGCGGCTGTCGGGGTCGGGGATGCCGGGTTCCATGCAGACGCGGTCGCCGACCTTCAGCGTCTTCACCTCGGAGCCCGCTTCGATCACCACGCCGGAAGCCTCGTGGCCGAGGATCATAGGCTCGCGGACCACGAAGGGGCCGATGGCGCCGTGGGTATAGTAGTGAACGTCCGATCCGCAGATACCGACGGTGTGCAGCTTGATGCGCACGTCGCGGGGGCCGAGCGCTTCCTCGCGCTCGATGGGAAAGTCGCGGAGGGAGAGCTTGTGCTTCTCTTCGAGGACGAGGGCCTTCATGGGTTCTCTCCTAACCCTTGCGGATGATGATGACGCCGAGCGCGACCACCAGAATGTGGCAGACCCAGAGCGGAATGGAATGCTCAAGGAGGCGCATCCACAGGAGCTCCAGTGCCACGCCGATATAGATGGCGATGAAAAGCCGGTCGAACCAGTTGGTCTGTATCGGCAGGAAACCGCGCCGGGCCGGACGGGCGCCGACGAGCTGGGCTTCCTCGTCCACCGCCTCCAGGTCGACCAGCTGGTCCATTTGCTCCGTCATGGCCCTACTCCTTGACCGCGCCGAAGGTGAGGCCGGCAACGATGTGCCGCTGCACCACCGAGAAGACGATCAGCGCGGGGATAAGGGTGAAGATCGAGATGGCCGCCATCTTGCCCCACTGGGTTCCGGTGGTGGTGACGTACTCGGAGAGGCCGGTGGTAATGGTGCGGGCATTGAAGCTGGTCAGCGTCGCGGCGAGCAGGAACTCGTTCCAGGCGAAGACCCAGATCAGGATGAAGGTCACCGCGAGGCCGGGGCGCGCGAGGGGCCAGATCACCTCGCGGATCACCTGCCAGGTGGAGGCGCCGTCGACGGTGGCAGCCTCGTCGAGTTCCTTTGGGATGCCGTCGATGGTGGGGCGCAAGGTCCAGATGGCGAAGGGGAGGTTGAAGGTGCAGTAGAGCAGGATCAGGCCGATCCGGGTGTCGTATAGCTTGAAATCGCCGATCACGAAGACCTTGGTGAAGAGCAGGAAGAAGGGCAGCAGGAACACCGCCGCCGGGGCCATGCGATTGGTGATGGTCCAGAAGAATATGTTCTCCTTGCCGCCGATGTCGAAGCGGGAGAGCGCGTAGCAGGCCATGAAGGCGAGAACGCTGCAGAGCACGGCGTTGCCGGTGGAGACGATGAGCGAGTTCATCATGTAACGGCGCAGCGTCGCGTCGTGCAGCACCTCGGTGTAGTTCTTCCAGTACACGGTATCCAGGAAGACGCTGGGGGTGGTGAAGAGGTCAACCGCCGGCTTCACTGAGATCACGAAGAGCCAGTAGATCGGGAACAGCGTCGCAAAGCTGAGCACTGTCCAGAGGATGAGGTTGAGCCAGGGGTTCGAGGGGCGCATGGGCCTATTTCCCCTTGTTGCGCGGCGCGACGAGGCCGACGTAGAGCATCCAGCACATGACGAGGGTGAGGTAGAGCACGACGACGGAGATGGCGGCGCCGTAGCCGTAGTCGGTCTTGGGGAAGACCACCTTCCAGATGTGCAGGCCGAGGTAGCGCGTGGCGGCGCCCGGGCCGCCGCCGGTGAGCATCCAGACCTCGTCCACGGTGCGCAGAGCATCCATCATCCGGATGAAGACGGTGGCGAGAATGGCGGGGCGGATCATCGGCAGGGTGATGTGCCAAAAGATCTGGCTGCGACTGGCGCCGTCGATCTGCGCCTGCTCGAAGGGCTCCTTGGGCAGCGAGAGGAGGGCGGCGAGGAGCGTAAGGGTGACGAGCGGCGTCCAGTGCCAGATGTCCATGACCACGGTGAACATGAAGGCGGTGCCGGCGTCGCGGCCGATGTTGATGTCGAGGCCCAGGAGGTTGTTGGCGTAGTAGGGGATGATGCCGACCGAGGGGGTGGTCATCAGCCTCCAGATCGAGCCGACGACGATGGGAGCGACGATGAGCGGCAGGGTGTGGACGGTGCGGAAGATGGCGCGGCCGGGGAACTCGCGCATGAAGAGCTGGGCGAGCAGGTAGCCGATCACGATCTCGGAGCCGACGGCGAAGAAGGCGAACTTCAGCGTCACCCAGATCGAGAAGAGAAACTCGGTGTCGAAGACCAGGCGGCGGAAGTTGTTGGCGCCGATGAAGACCTGGTTGGGGTTGGCGCCGAAGGGGTTCCACTGGTGGAACGCGAGATAGAGGACGTAGATGAACGGCAGGATACCGAAGATCCCGAGGAGGGCCAGCGTCGGCGCGAGCAGAAGCCATCCGACCTTGTTCGAGCGCATCGCGGAGTCTCCGGCGGGGAGTGGGCTGGCCGGGGCCGCGAGGCCCCGGCCGGACGGTCAGCCGCCCGACTTGCGGTAGCCGAGGTTGGTCAGCTCTTCCTCGGCCTTGGCGGCCATCTGGTCGAGCCCGGCGTCGGGGTCGATAGCGCCGGTCAGGATCTCGTAGAAGACCGGCGCGGTCGCTTCGCGGACCTGGGCGTGGAACGGGAAGGGCGGGGCTCCGGCGAAGAGCTTACCCTGGTCGCGCAGCATCGTGTAGTAGCCGCCGAGCTTCTCGTCCATCGCGATGACGCCCGGGTCGTCGTAGGTCGCGGTGTTGGTTATGCGCGGCGCGGCGATGGCCCAGCCGGGCTGCACCGAGTCCTGGCCGATGTATTGCAGGAAGAGAAGTGCGGCTTCCTGGTTCTTGGAAGTGACCGGCAGGCCGAAGGCGCCGCCATCGTAGTAGCCGATGTAGCCGGTGCCGCCTTCGACTTCCTCCATCACGCCGGGCTCGAGCGGCGGCAGCGCTACGCCGACCTTGTCTACGACCTTGGACTGTTCCGGGTCCGACGCGATCCAGGCGGCGTTCTCGCCGTAGACGAGGCCCTGGGCGGCGCGGCCAGCGGCGAAGGTGGTCGCCACTTCCGTCCAAGTCGAGGACGCCGAACTCGGGCGGCGCGATGTCGCGCAGGTGCAGCCAGTACTTCAGCGCAGCCTTGGCCTTGTCGCTGTTCATCTGGCCGCCGTTCGCCACCGAGGCGGCGAAGTTGTTGTCGGCGTCGATTCCCCAGTTGTAGACGCCGAAGGTCGGCGCGATCGACTCGAAGAATTCGTACCAGGATGCCGGGTGGCCGGTGTGCGCCTGGGCCGTGGTACCCCAGATGTCCTTGCCCTGACCCCACTCGGTGAAGAACTCGGCGATCTCGGTGTAGTCCTCGTGCGTCGTGGCCGGCTTCAGGTCCTTGCCGGTCTTCTCCTTGAACGCGGCCTGGATCTCCGGATCATTGAAGAGGTCGGTCCGGTAGAGATAGATTTTGATGAAGGCTTCCATGGGGACGCCGAAGAGGTCGCCGTCGGCATTCTTGAAGTAGTTGGCGAAGGTGGTGAAGGCTTCCTCCGAGAAGTCCGGCGCCTTCAGCGACGGGTCATCGGCCAGCGCCTTGGTGACATCGACGAGGAAGTTCCGCGCCAGGTAGGCGTAGATGATGTCCTGCTCGATGTAGATCATGTCATAGATGCCGGTGCCGGCTTCCATGTCCTTGATCGCCTTGTCGTACATCTGGTCCCAGGAGGTCGTCTCGATCTCGACCTTGATCCCGGTCTTCGCCTCGAACTCGGGCGCGAGCACGTCCTTGATGTAGTTCGAGGGCGGAGTGCTCTCGGTCACGCCATGCAGCGTGACACCCTGAAACTTCGCGCCTGCGTCCGACCAGAAGTCGGCGCGGGCGGGCACGGATCCGGCCAAGAGCCCGACCAGGAGGGCCGCCACGCCCGCCTTGAGTTCATGTCGCATCTCTTTCCTCCAGTTGGACTCCAGGCCGCAACCGGCCCAGGTGTTGCGTCGCGGCTGCCTCTGATCCGGGCGATGACCGCGGGGTGCGCCGCCGCGCCTGCGATGTCTGTCGCGTCGGGTCCCTCCGCTGGCTTAGCCGATCCACTTCTGGCAGACAACAATTTGTTGCGCA
The DNA here is from genome assembly GCA_963796805.1 of uncultured Alphaproteobacteria bacterium. Taxonomy (GTDB): domain Bacteria; phylum Pseudomonadota; class Alphaproteobacteria; order Rhodobacterales; family Rhodobacteraceae; genus Amaricoccus. The sequence continues at coordinate 110,765 of CAWCNG010000004.1, read as the reverse complement.
GTGCGCAAAACCAATTGATCATGCCGCAGCGCAACATTCTTGCGCGCAAGTGCGTGACGAGATTGTGCGCCGCACCATAAATCAAGGCGCCAGCGTCACTAGCGATTTGCCGGGCTCTTGCTCGTGCCTGCCCGCACCGGAAAAGGGAATCGTTGACAGGGCTGGAACTTTCCCCAATTTGTTGCGCGTGCCAACAATCACGTCGAAGGTCTGAGGGAAAAACGAGCCGTGCAGCGCCTGGGCATTCATTCCTTCGTGTGGACCAGCGGCCAGGCTCAGGCCGGGCTGGAAGGGGCCATGGAGCGGTCGGCGGCGGCGGGGTACCAGCTGATTGAGCTTTCCTATCTGCGCCCTGGACTCTTCGACCTCGACGCGCTGGCGCGGCGGGCCGAAACACTGGGGCTCGGCGTCGCCGTCACCATGGGTCTGCCGCTGGCGGCGGATGTTTCCAGCGAGGACCCTGCGGTGGTGCGCGCCGGTGAAGCGCTGCTCGAGAGCGCGGTCAAGGCCACGCGCGACGTGGGCGGCACGCTGCTCGGCGGCATCCTGTTCTCGGCGCACGCGAAGTATGGTGCCAAGCCGACGGACCGCGGGCGGAAGAACAGCATCGCGGCGATGGCGCGGACAGCCGAAGTCGCCAAGGCGGCGGGGGTCGAGCTGGTGCTGGAGCTGGTGAACCGCTTCGAGTTCGAACCTGCTGAACACCACCGCGCAGGGGCTCGAGTACCTCGCGGCGGTCGGCAGCGATTCGGTCAAGCTCCACCTCGACACCTTCCACATGAACATCGAGGAAGCCAGCCCGGCAGCAGCGATCCGGCTGGCGGGCGACAAGCTCGGTTACTTCCATGTCGGCGAGAGCAATCGCGGCTATCTCGGCGACGGCGTTATCAACTTCGACGCTCAGTTCGATGCGCTGCTCGACATCGGCTATGCGGGCGATCTCTCGTTCGAGTCCTTCTCGGGGGCGGTGGTGGACGAGGCGCTGACGGTCGCTGCCGCGATCTGGCGTGACACCTGGACCGACAGCGTCCCGCTCGCGGCTCATGCCAAGGCGTTCATCGACCTCAAGTGGGACGAGGCAAGGCGCCGGCGGACGACCAACGCGCGGCCCTGAACGGCGGAGCGCAGGGCGGTGAGCTGAACAGTGACGGCCCGCGCGCCAGCGGCCGTCGGAGGTGTGTCGTTGACCGAACCCGTGCTGATCGCGATCTCTCCCCGCCGCGTCCGGCAAAGCAACGAGATCGCGGTGCTGCGGGCGCTGCATCGCTTCGGCCGCCAGAGCCGGGCGGAGCTGGCGCGGACGCTGCGGCTGAACCGCTCGTCCTCGGGCCACATCATCGCCGGGCTTCTGGCATCGGGGCTTGTGCGTGAGACCGCCGAAGACCGCCCCGAGCCGGCGGTGCAGGCGCGCGTGGGCCGGCCGGGGATCATGTTCGAGCTGGTCCCCGATGCGGTCTTCTTTCTCGGCGTCGAGATCGGCGTCGAGCACGTCGCCACCGCCGAGATCGACCTCGAGGCGCGGCTCGTGGCGCATCACGTGGAGGCCTTTGCGGCGGCGGCGGTCCGGCCCAAGGCGGCGATCGAGCAGGCGCTGCGGCTCGCCTTCCGCGGGGTCACGTCGGAGCGGCTCGATCGCTGCGAGGGGGTGGGGCTCTCGCTACCGGCGCAGATGGACCGCGGCGGCTTCGTGCGCGTGGCACCGCTCCTCGGCTGGCGCGAGGTGGACGCGCCGCTGCTGGTGCGGCAGGCGCTGCCGGTGCAGGTGCCGGTTCACGTGGAGAATGACGCCAACGCCTTCGCCATCGGCTCCACCTACGGGGGGGAGGGCGCGGGGACCGGGGTGACGCTCTTCATCCTGCTGGAGACCGGGGTCGGTGGCGGCATCGTCATCGACGGGGCGCTCTACCGCGGGGCGCATGGGCTTGCCGGCGAGATCGGGCATATGCACGTGCCGACAGATGGGGAGGCGACGCACAACCTCGAGCAGTTGATCGGGCTTGAGCGCGTTTTGGCCGCCTATGCCGCGCGCTCCGGCCACGCCGAGGCGGCGCTTGCAGATTTCCTGGCGGGGGTGCTCGACCGCGAGCCGGGCGCCGTCGCCGTCGCCGAGAACTGGTCGCGGGCGCTGGCCTATGCCCTGGTGCAGACCTCGCGGGTGATCGATCCAGACCACATCGTGCTCGGCGGCTCGCTGGCGCCGCTCTATCCACTGGTCGCGGCGCGGGTGGCGGCGCATATCCGCGCTCTGCAGGAGCCGAGCTTCCCGCCGCCCGTCGTCATCACCCACGACACAGCGGACGTCGGCGCGGCCTTCGGGGCCGCCTGCATGCTACACCAGCGCTACCTTTCGCTCGAGGGCCAGCGGTTCGCCGCGCCGGCGATGACGCCGCTCGCACGCGAGGATCAGCCGGGCTGAGTTCCGCCGAGCCGGCGCAGCGTGCGGAGGGCATGTGCGAGCGCGGGGTCGGCGGCCAGGCGGCGGTATTCGGCGTAGAAGGCGGGGTAGGCCGCGGCCGCCACCGGGTCGGGGTGGTAGCTGCGGCTGGTGCGCGCTCCGAGGCGCCGGGCGCCTTCGGTGAAGTCAGGCACCAGTCCGGCGGCTACCGCGCCGTGGATGGCGGCGCCGACGCAGGTGGCGTTGTCGAGCGCCGGCACCTCGATGGTACGGCCGATGACGTCGGCCACCGTCTGGACGAGGAACGGGTTGGCGCTGGCGAGGCCGCTGGTCAGGATAACCCGGTCGACGGCGACACCGCCTTCCGTTGCCGCCTCGAGGATGGAGCGGGTGCCGTACGCGAGGCCTTCGACGAGGGCGCGGTAGATTGCGGCCGGCGTCGCTGCCAGGGTGAGACCGGCGATGAGCCCGCTGAGGCCGGCGTCGCCGTGAGGGACGCGGTTGCCGCCGAACCAGTCGAGGGCGACCAGCCCGCCGCTGCCCGGCGGCACGGCTGCGGCTGCGGCGGCATGGCGGGCGAAGTTCTCGCCGGGGTCGCCGGACAGCGGGAAGTGGCGCACGAACCAGGCCAGCATGTCGCCAAAGGCGGCCTGGCCGGCTTCGGCGCACCAGAGGCCGGGGAGGGCGGCGCCGAAGGCCGCGCCTTCGAGGCCCGGCGGCAGCGGGCGGGAGGTGTCGGAAAGGACGAGAAAGCCGGCGGAGGTGCCGAGCGAGCCGACGAAAACGCCGGGCCGGGTGGCACCGACGGCTGGCAGAACGGCGTGCGAGTTGATGATCGCCACGGCGACCTGCGCCGGGCCAGCGATGCCGGTGCAGCGGCGCCAGGCGGCGGTGAGGGAACCGGCGGCGGTCCCGGGCGCGAGGGGTTCGGCGAGGCGGCGGGTGAGGCCGGGGACGATCTCGGCGGGGTATCCGGTGCCGGGGAGGTGCTGGGCCTTGAAGGCTGCGAAGTCGAGGCTGCGCGCCTCGCGGCCGGTGAGACGGGCGACCAGCCAGTCGCCGGCTTCGAGGAAGCGGTCGGTTTCGGCCCAGAGGTCAGGCGCCTCTCGGGCAAGCTGGGCGGCCTTGGGCAGCAGCCACTCGCTGGAGAGCTTGCCGCCGAAGTTGGCGAGGAAGGGGCCGCCGCGGGCATTGATCGCGTCGGCGTCTGGCTGGGCAGCGGCGTGCTTCCAGAGCTTGACGAAGGCGTGCGGGCGGCCGGGGTGGAGCGCCGAGAGCGGGGTCAGGTCGCCGCACACGGGGAGCGGGGAGGAGGCGGTGAAGTCCACGCCGATGCCGGCGATGTCGCGGCGACGGCCAAGGGTGGCGAGGATAGCTTCGGCCGCGGCGAGGTAGTCGTCGGCCACCTGCAGGGCGAAGCCCGGGGGCAGGGGGGTGCCGTCGGGGAGGGCCGTGGTGAGGATGCCGTGGGGGTAGGGGTGGACGGTGTGGCCGAGCTGGGCGCCGGTGGCCGCGTCGATCAGCACGCCGCGGGCGGACTCGGAGCCGAAGTCGAGGCCGATGAGGAGGCTCATGGCGCTGCAAGTGCCAGGGCGCCGTGGATCGCCGCCCTCCAGCCGAGCTGTGCCCGGCGGAGTTCCGGCGGGCGAAGGCGGTAGGGCTCCGGGAGGCCAGCGAGGATGCGTTCGTCTAGGACGTGGCGCGGGAAGCCCGGCATCTCCGGGACGCCGCCGCCGATGAGGATGATTGCGGGAGAGATGAGGACGGCGGCGGACGCGACTGCGAGCGACTGCGCCCAAAGTAGGTCGTTGAGCGCGGTGGCTAGGCCGGGGTCGCTGGCGAGGAAGAGATCGGCCAGGGGGACGGCGTGCTGGACGGCGAGGGTGGCGAGGTGGGCACCGGAGGCCAGATCCTCGATGCGGCCGGAGGGGCGGAGCGGCAGGTGGCCGAGCTCCAGCGCCCAGCCGCTGCCACGGAAGATGCCGTCCGCGCCGAGGTAGGCGGCGCCGATGCCGGTGCCGAAGTAGACTGCGAGCACCTCGCGCTCGCCCGCCACGGCGCCAGCGGCGGCCTCGCCGAGAAGCTGCAGCACCACGTCGCGTTCGAGGCGAACCGGAATGCCGAGGACGGCTGAGAGGCCTGAGGCGAGGCGGATACCCTCGAGCTCGGGGACATTAGCGGCGTGGAGGACGGAGTCGCGGTCGTAATCGATGAAGCCGGGGATGGTGGCGACGATCGCGCCCATGGTCACGCCCGCGTCAGCGGCGGCTGTGCGCAGGAGGCCGGCGAGGGCGTTGATCGGGTCCGCGACGCGGATGCGCTCGGTGGGGCAGGTGCGGTTAAAGTCGAGCGCCACCCCGTCGCACGCGAAGCCGATCTTCACGGAGGTCCCGCCGATCTCGGCGACGGCGAGTGCGGAACTCATGCGACCTGATCCAGGAAGTCCGCCAGGGCGCCGCGGAACTCGCGGACGTAGGCGGCGCGGTCCTCGGCCTTGGGGGTGATGACCCGGAGCCGCGCGCCGGGGACGAGGGCGGCCAGCGCCTCGGCGCTGGCCAGCGGATGCGCGAGGTCGCGGGGATGGCCGATCACCAGGGTGGGGACGGCGATGCGGCCGAGGTCCTCTTCGCTGACGCCCGGCCCGTCGGCGGCGATGGACGTGAGCAGCCGACCGAAGGCGGCGGGACCGTGCCGCGCGAAGAAGCCGATGAGGCTTGCCAGATTGTCGGGCGCCTCCTCGGAGAGTTGGGCTGTCGTCTCGCTGGCGGCAAAGCGGCGGCGGGCCTCGTCCGACGAGAGGCGTGCCATGAGCGCGCCGACCTCCGCATAGGGGCGCATGTTTTCGGGCGACGGCGCGGCGACCCAAGCCGGGCGGGCGAGGATCAGCGCGCGGACCCGTTCCGGCCGGTGCACGGCCAGGCGCTGGGCGATGGCTGCACCCATGGAGATGCCGCCGGCGATCACCGGGCCGAGGCCGAGGGTCTCGGCGAGGGCCTCGAGATCGTCGCTGAAGCTGGCGATAGACAGGCGGTTGGGAGGCCCCATGGCCGAGCCGCCCTGGCCGCGGCATTCCAGGGTGATCCGGCGGGAGGGCGGGGCGTCGGGGAAAACCTCGGCCGCCTGGCCGGCGTCGCCGCCGAGGCCGTGCTGGAAGAGCACGGCGGGGCCTTCGCCCTCGTCTTCGTAGCGAAGCGCTGTGCCGTCTCGAAGAAAGGGGATCACGCTTCCGCTCCGGCGAGAAGTCCGCCGAGAAAGCGCGCTACGGCGGGCGCCTCGTCGGCGGAGAGGCCGTGGGTGACGAGAGGGCCGTCGAAGCCCGCGCGGCGCAGGGTGCGGATGAAGTGGGCGAAGTCGATCACGCCCAGCCCCGCGGCGGTGAGGCCTCCGCCGGCGGTGCGGTCCTTGGCGTGCGCTATGGCAATCGCATCGCCGAGCAGGCCAGCGGCTTCCTCCACCAGGCGGCGGCGCTCCCGGGCCTCGGCCTGCTCGAAGAGGTTGGCAGGGTCGAGCACGATGCGGAGCCTGGCACTCGCCATCTCGTCGAGGAGATCGCGGGCGGCGGCGGCGTCGGAGACGACGTTGGCGAGCTCGGGCTCGATCCCGAGCTCGACGTCGTGCCGGTCGGCGATCGCAACCGCCGCCGCCATCTCGGTCACGAGGTCGGCCCAGGCCGCCGGGCTCGCGTTGTCCGGATGCCAGCGCCATTGGTCGGCCGGGTCGCGGGTGCCGGTGCAAAGGGTGACGAGCCCGGTGCCCATTAGCCGGCAGGCGGCGGCGAGAACTTCGAGGCGCTTCAGGCCGCGGGCTCGGACCGCCGGGTCGGGGTGGATCATGTTGTAGGTGCCGGAGATGGCGGCGATCGAAACCCCGGACGCGATCGCGGCGGTGGCGATCTCGCCGGGCACGCCGGGCTCGATCTCGTCGGGCATCGAGGGCAGGCCGAGGCAAGTGAGGTTGAACTGCGCCGTCGCGTAGCCCGCCTTGGCAACAGCCACGAGCGTCGGCGAGGCGCCGATCGTTTCGAAGGTCCTGGCGAAAATACCGAGCTGCATCAGACCGCGCCTTCCACGTCGGCGAGGGCGACTGCGCCTCCGGTGGAGACCGAACGGGCGATCGCCACCATGGCCCTTACCGAGGCGATCCCGTCCTTGAGGTCGGCGCCGGTCATGGGGGCGCCGTGCAGGATCACGTCCGCCATGCCCTCGAGCTGGCGGCGGTAGAAGTGACCGTCGGCGCCGAGGGGGCGATGCCAGCTGGCGTCGGCCTCGCGGAAGATGTCAACGTCGCTGGTCTTGTAGTACCAGGGGTTGTAGGTCTTCGCGAGGACGCTGCCCTTCTCGCCGTAGATCTGGAAGCCCTCGTGCCAGTCCATGCGTACGGCGACGGTGAGGTCGAGGTGGCCGACGGTGCCATCGGCGAAGTGGGTGGCCACGAACCAGCAACAGGCGCCGAAGCGTTCGGTCAGGCGCGCGTCCACCGCCTCGATCGGGCCGAAGAGGTGGCGGGCGAGATCGAGCAGATGGCTGCCGTGGGCGAGCATGTAGTAGCGGTGGAGGTCGGCCTTTGGGTTCTCCGCGGGCTTGCGGGCGCCGGCGCTGGTGACGATGAGCGGCTGCACCGCGTCGGTCATGGCATAGCGGTGAGTGCTGTCGCAGTACCAGGCCTTGAGGGCGAGGCGCTGTCCCATCTCGTCGTCGATGAAGGCCTTTGCCGCCTCTATGCCGGCGTCGAAGCGCTTCATGTGCCCGACCTGAAGGATCTTTCCGGAGCGCGCGAGGACCGGGCGCAGGCGTTCCACCTCCTCGGTCGAGACGCCGAGGGGTTTTTCGCAAAGGACGTGCTTGCCGGCCTCGAGCGCCATCTCGGCGGCCCTGACGTGGAAGGCGTCGGAGGTGGCGACGACCACGGCGTCTACCGCGGGGTCTGCGAGCATCTCGGCATAGTCGGCGTAGGCTTTCTCCGGCGCCCAGGTCGCGGCCATGCGGGCGCGCAGGTCGTCGGCCACGTCGCAGATGGCGTAGAGATCGGCGTTGCGTGCCTTAGCGGCAGACTTCGAAGTGAGCGGCCTGGGCGATAGGGCCGCAGCCGAGCACGCCCACCCGGAGGCGCCGGTCGTCCTTGCGAGGCATAGCCGTCTCCTTCGGGGGCGGATCCCGACGCACTATCGGCCGCGGTGGGGGCGATGCTCAAGCCCCGCAGACGAGGGGGCCTTCGGACCGGCGGTGCCGGCGGTGAGAATTGCCGCGCCGCCCTCGATCCGTCGGGGGCTCAAGCGTCGTGGGCTTCGGTCCCCGATCCGGCGTGAGACTGGTCGAAGCGTTCATCGATGTGGTGGACCTCGTCGGTGACGACGCTGTCGATCACCACGCGGGCGAGGAGCTCGGGGCCGACCTTCCAGAGGGCGCGCATGTGGTCGGTGTCTTCGTGTCGGCGGTGGGCTTCCTCGCTGGTAAATGCTTCTGCGAGAAGCATTTTGTCCGGGTGGTCGGGCATGGGCACGAGCTCGATGTAGAGGCATTCGGGGTCGAGGCGACTCCGGTCGAGGTGGTCGCGGGCGGCGGCGAGGTAGGCGGCGCGGCGGCCGGGCTTGGCGGTGAAGGTGCCGACTATGAGTTTCATGGGGGCCTCTTGGCGGGAGGGACGTGTGCTGGTTTTCGCATGAAAGGGGTGGTTTCGGGAGTGGGTTCGGCGGGTCGGGGCGGGTAGGATGGTGATCTGGTCAGGGAGGGATGGCGATGGATGACGAGACGTTCAACATGTCGATGCGGAAGTACCTCAAGCAGGTCGGGGTGACCTCGCAGCAGGCGATCGAGCGGCATGTGCGCGAGCATGGCGACGTGGCTGGGCGGCTTAAGGTGCGCACTGTGCTGACCATCGAGGGGCACGGGATGGAGCATGTGGTGGAGGGGGAAATCGACCTCGGGTAAGGGGATCGGTTTTCGTTGCGGCGGCAGCGGGTTCGGGGAAAACGCTGATGCAAAAAGTATTCACAACGTATGCACAACGCGTATGCCAGGTGCGCGGGATTGGCGGGGTTGGGTCAGACCGGGCGGGTCAGGAAGAAGATGGCCAGGGTCCAGAACGGGAGCGCGATGAGGAAGGCGATGTAGGCGTTGCGGACGTGGCGGTACTTGGTGTGCGCGATTTCGGCGGTCACCTGGCACTGCTCGGCAAGATCGGCGAGGTAGGCCGGGCCACCGACGGCGAGCAGCGCGTCCCGGGCCTCGGCGCGGGTGCGGTTGGAGAGGCCGCCGAAGAAGAGGAGCGAGGGCGAGCTGCCGCCGCGGAAGCGCGGGATGATGGCGACGGCCATGAGCGCGTAGGCGAGGATCAACGGCAGGGTGCTGACCGCGACGAGGACCGAGGCGTTCGGGGTCAGCGGTGCCAGGCGGAAGAGGGCGGCGAGGATGCCGAGCATGGCGGTTGTGGTCGGCACGAGGAGGGTGATCTTGGCGTCGGAGGCGCGGATAGCCTCATTCTGCCGCGCGAGGTTCGCCTCGAGGATTTCGCGTCGGTCGGAGAAGGGGATGGTCTCGGGGTCTGGGGGCATCGGGGCACCGCTTGAGGGTGGGCGATGATGCGGGGTGCGGTCCGGGGGATGCAAGGGGGATGGGCCGCGAGGCCGGCGGCCGGGTCCCCAGGCGGCGCGGGTGGGCGGTCAGTCGAAGCGTTCGTCCTTGTGCTCGACCTCGTCGGTGACGACGCTGTCGATCACCACGCGGGCGAGGAGCTCGGGGCCGACCTTCCAGAGGGCGCGCATGTGGTCGGTGTCTTCGTGTCGGCGGTGGGCTTCCTCGCTGGTAAATGCTTCTGCGAGAAGCATTTTGTCCGGGTGGTCGGGCATGGGCACGAGCTCGATGTAGAGGCATTCGGGGTCGAGGCGGCTCCGCTCGAGATGGTCGCGGGCGGCGGCGAGGTAGGCGGCGCGGCGGCCGGGCTTGGCGGTGAAGGTGCCGACTATGAGTTTCATGGGGGCCTCTTGGCGGGAGGGACGTGTGCTGGTTTTCGCATGAAAGGGGTGGTTTCGGGAGTGGGTTCCGCGGGTCGGGGCGGGTAGGATGGTGATCTGGTCAGGGAGGGATGGCGATGGATGACGAGACGTTCAACATGTCGGTGCGGAAGTATCTCAAGCAGGTCGGGGTGACCTCGCAGCAGGCGATCGAGCGGCATGTGCGCGAGCATGGCGACGTGGCGGGGCGGCTGAAGGTCAGGACGGTGGTGAGCATCGAGGGGCACGGGATGGAGCATGTGGTGGAGGGGGAAATCGACCTCGGGTGAAGGCCGCGTCTTCCGTGGCTTGCGGTGAAATGCTGACGTACAACATGCGTACAACCTAGGTACAACTCATGTACACGATTTCAGCGAAAGGGGGCGCCATGCTGCCTGTAACCTCGTCGGTCGCGGCGCTGGCCGCGGTGGCGCTCGTGGTCCTGAGCGTGCGGGTCAGCCTGGCGCGGATGCGGACCGGGGTGCGGATCGGCGCCGGCGAGGACGAAGGCCTGCTGCGCCGGATCCGGGCGCAGGGGAACTTCACCGAATACGTGCCGCTGGCGCTGATCCTGCTCGGCCTCGCCGAGGCGCGCGGGGCGGGGGCGGGCTGGCTTTGGGCGATCGTCGGGCTGCTGGTCGCCGGGCGGGCGCTGCACGTGGCCGGGATCGAGACCGGGCGCACGGCGCTGCGGGCGCCGGGGATGCTCGGGACCTACGGGGCGCTCGTCGTCGGGGCGGCGGCGGTGGTTTTCGGCTGATCGAAGCGACTCGTCGGTGTGGTCGACGGGCGGTGCATCTCACCGCCGCGGCCGAGGCGGACCTGGCGGAGATCCGGGCCCATGCGGAAGGACCCTGAGGCAAGACGCAGTGGCTGGCGTTCTCCGCAACATCCTCGATGCGTTCGAGCGGATCGCGGCCGCCAGCCGCAGCAAAGCCGGGTAAGGGTGGGCGCGAGCACCCACCCCACTGGCCGGATCAGTTGGGCGCTTTGTAGCCGGTGGCCAGGCTGCCGGCCTTCTTCTGCATTGCCATGAACTCTGCAGCGGTGAAGGCCCGCTGGGTCCGGACGTCGGAGATGGCGCCGGCCGCGGCCGAGGCCATCAGGCCTGCGAGGAGATCGGCAACGTCATCGATGACGGCCGTGAAGGCGAAGTCGGTCGCGCCGGTCGTCATGTAGAAGGTTTCGAGCTTGCCGCCGGCAGCTTCGATGAGTCCGCGCGCCGCGGCTTCGCGATCGCTCGGGTTCGCAATCATGCCCTTGAACGCGGCTCCGGTGTAGCAACCCGTCACGATAAATCGCGGCATGTAGGTCTTCCTCCGGGGATGGGTCTCCCGCAACCGCCCGGCTGCTTGCTTGCAACGCCGATCCGAACTGCGCCCCACCCCGGACGACCATAGCACGAGGCGCGGGCGAAAGGCGCGGGGATCGTCATGGAATTGGGCCGGGTCCCCGATTTGCGCGCCGATTTGCGGGGCCTCCAGTCCCGTGCCGATTGGCAATCCGTTCTTCTTCACGTCCGCCATCCTGGACGACGGATCTTCGCTCAATGCGTGGTAGGGAGAGGGCAGGTCAACGGGAGTGCGCCCGCGTTATGGATCCGGACATGGCACCCGGGCTGGAGTCGAATGGAAGGGTGTTGTCCACGCGGTCCGACCGCTTGGCGCACCTTCTCCCGATTCCGGCCAGTCTGGGGGTCGAGGCGATCCGCGACAGCTATCGCGAGAATGGATACGCGTGGGTGACGGGGCTGCTCGACCGTGAGGAAGTCATCGATTTTCGCGGCTGGGTTCTGGGGCATCTGGCCAACTCAGGGCTGTTGAAAGCGGGAAGCGATCCGCGCGAGGGCGTGGCCGGCGCCACCGGACACGACAAGGCGCGTGCGCAGAGGACGCTGATGGCGCTGGTCCGTTCGGCGCGGTTCGAGTTTTTCTGTGCGCAGCCCCGGCTCAGCCTTTTCATGGATGCGTTTCTTGGGGGCATATCCTACCTGCACAAGCGCAAGATCATGCGCTACACGCTGCCGGGCACCGAACAGGCGACCCCCGCCCACTACGATCTGGTGTATCTGCGCGGCGGGACAGACCGCATCGTGACGGCATGGATCCCGATCGGCGACGTTTCGGTTGCCGAAGGCGGCCTGATCTACCTGCGCAACTCCCACCTTCACGGCCGTGCCCTCGAGGAGGAGTTCTCACGCAAGGCAGCCGATCTGACGGATGAGGAGAGGATCAGCGCCTTCAACAGGAACATGACCGAGGGTGGCTACGTGTCGAAGGACCTGCCCGCGATGGCGGAGCAATTCGACAGCGCCTGGCTTGTCGCGGACTATCGGGCGGGGGACGTGGTGCTGCACAATCCGTATCTCATCCATGCCTCGACCAACAACCGGAGCCCGCAGGGGCGGGTCCGGCTTTCCGCGGACATTCGCTACCAGAATGTCGATGACGAAATCGACGCGCGTTGGGGTCAGCACTGGAGCTTGAACGATATGCTCTAGCCGGAGCGAGCGATGGTGCACGCGCGCCAGAATGCGGCGGCGTTGCCGTGGGAGGAGGGAGTGGAGGGAGTGTGGCGACTGGTGGGTGCGAGCACCCACCCTGCTTGCTGGCCGCCGCCTCCGCCGCGTGTGGTGCGGTGGCGCGGGAAGGGCAGCGGCCGGCCCGCGGGGTGAGGGCGGCTGCATTCGGGTCGAGGTCCTCGACCAGGTAGATGCCGGCGGCGGCGATGCGGCGGTGGAACCGGAGCGGTCGCCGGCCGGGGGGTGCGGGTAGCCGGCCATGATCCAGAGGCGGGCGCCGAGGCGGATCAGCGCCTCAGTCGCGGGGTCGCCGAGATCGGGGGCGGCGGTGGCGTTGAGGAAGAGGGCGAGCTCATGGCGAAGGCGGCGAGGCGGGCGAGCTCGGCGGCGGTAAGGTGGAAGTAGCGGCCGATGAGGTCGTTGACGTGGAGATAGGCCATGGTGATGCCCCCGGGGCGAAGTGGCTCGGGGCGTCGATGTGGGTGCCGCTCTGGGTGCCGAGGGAGAGCTGCCAGACCTCGAAGCCGGTATGGTCGATCTCGCTCCAGCGGGTGGCGCGGAAGGGCGGGTCGCGGTAGCCGCGCTCGGCATAGACCGGGGTGTCCTCTTCGAGGCGGCGGGTGAGGTCGATCCAGGGGGGTGGGGCAGTGGGGGATGGCATGGGTGCGGTGGGTTGCTCCGGGCGTGGTGTCGAGACCTACTTCGCAGCACGGCCATGCCATCGAAGTCAATCCGCTGCTGTAGTGCCGTCCAAGACGGACCCGGCATCGGCCGCCGTCGCGACGCCTCGGCCGGGGATGCGGTCGGTGCCGTGCGGGGCGCATGTGGTTTTCACTCTGGAACTCGACGGCGGGGTGATCGGTGCCGTCCGGACAGCCTGTGCAGTGACACAACGATGGCCGCGAACTTTCGCTACCCTTTTCGCTGTATTTCCCACCGCCTTGAACTCCTGTTCCAGAAGAAGTAGTAATCACCTCCAGATCTCAAGTTGTACGATACGGGCTTACGTCCAGTTGTAAGTATTTCTGCTTCGTACAAAATGCCATTACAGTCAGGTGATGTAAGATCAAGGGACCTCCCGGGGAGGACGTGTTGCGGCGTCCAATTCCGCCTTGAGGGCGAATTCTAAAATATATCGTGGAGTCGGTTATGTTGTTCAGCTTAAAGCAAAGGAATGTAGGAGGTTCCGGAGCCTCAAATACTAGATTTCCGCCTGGACATCCGGGTCCAGGGCAATCCACGTCTACAATCCCACCCTGCGCGAAACACAATTGTGCAATGTTCGAAAACACAACCAAGGCAATGATTCTATGCGTTCTTGCCAGCTCCGCCTCTTATCCTATCCAAGATGTTGGCTTCCCATTTGCGCCACTCTGAAATATCGGGTAGCTCGTCTAGTCTAAGAACTTGCTGGAACTCGTCCCACGCGAAATATTTGTCAATCATTAGGTTAGTGTCTGGCGAGAAATGCAGTCTGCAGACGCGCAGACAATCGCACAACTCATCGCGCCGATCATTCCGCTTTTCAACGAACGAGACTTTCCTGCTCGAACTCTTGCTCTGTAAGGTCCCTTGTCAGCTCCAGCCCAGAAATTTGAATAAGTCGCCTCCAGCAGGTTATGTATCTATTAAATTGAACGGCGACGTCCTCAGCCAACTGAAAGCGCCGTTCGGCCTGTTGCTTTAATACCTGATGGACATTCTGCCATCTAGGAAAGAGAATACTTGCAAAAAAACCGCCAAATACTATAGTGATCACGGTGGGGATCCAGCTGCTGAGCGCAATGCCTACGACCGAATGCTCTGGTATCACCTCAAACATAATGTCCATGCAACCTCGGACCGTATAATTCGGCAATCATATGGCTTCCACCGCTCACGCAGAGAAGGCCATATGAGTCGGGATCGACCTACGGGACTGCGAGAGCGCTAGCTTACGGTCCACGAGCAACCACGGCAAAAAGAATACAAAATTTAAGTCTATATGTCCATGGTCGCGCATCCCATCAGCCTCGCTGCGAGGGTTGCGCCTTCCAGTTTGTTACGCTGACTATTATTGGCGGTTTGTCCGGCGGGATTATGTGGAGAGGTCAGCCGTGCGCCGATGAAGGCCTCCTGCGGGATGTCCACCCGGCCGAACTAGCGCATCTTTTTCTTGCCGGCTTTCTTGTCGAGGAGCTTGCGTTTGCGGCTGACGGCGCCGCCGTGGCGTTTGGCGGTGACGTCCTTGCGGAGGGCGGCTTGGTCTCGCGCGCGATGATGCAGCCGCCGGTCATCAGGCGACCTTTAGCTCGCCCTCACCGTTAGCTCTTCACGACAAGCTCTTGCCGTCGTCCCATCAGCTCCTCTTCGGCGTTGAGGGGTTCTTTGCCGTAGACGGCGCCGGTGGCGTCGATCTCGACGAGGAAGTCCGAGGTGACCTCGATGGTCTCCACGTCGCTTTGGCGGTCGGGGAGGCGGATGTAGGCGACGTTGGCCTTGGGGGCGTAGGAGTGTTGCATGGTCGGCTTTCAGGAGTATCTTACGTGACGATAGGCCGGCCATCGCGACGGTGTCCACAGGGCGACCCCAAGTTCAACTCGGGGAACGTGCGCGCCGGAATGGCGCGCAGGCGTTCGGTTTCAGCTGTATTTAGACCCTATTTCGAAATATATTTGGAAGTATACTTTGCGCGACGGCGCCATGCGCGGATGTGGCCGCTGCCGGCGGGGGGCGCCGGACGGGCAGGTCAGCTGTCCATCTTCAGCGCGCTGATGAACGCCTCCTGCGGGATGTCCACCCTCCCGAACTGGCGCATCTTCTTCTTGCCGGCCTTCTGCTTGTCCAGGAGCTTGCGCTTGCGGGTGATGTCGCCGCCGTAGCACTTGGCGGTGACGTCCTTGCGCAGGGCGGAGATGGTCTCGCGGGCGATGATGCGGCCGCCGATCGCGGCCTGGATCGGGATCTTGAAGAGGTGCTGGGGGATCAGCTCCTTCAGCTTCTCGACCATGGCGCGGCCGCGGGCGTCGGCGCGGGCGCGGTGGACCATGGTGGAGAGGGCGTCGACCGGCTCGTCGTTGACGAGGATCTGCATCTTGACCAGGTCGTCCTCCTGGTAGCCGGTCAGGTGGTAGTCGAAGGAGGCGTAGCCCTTGGTGACGGATTTCAGGCGGTCGTAGAAGTCGAAGACCACCTCGTTGAGCGGCAGGTCGTAGACCACCATGGCGCGGGAGCCGGCGTAGGTGAGGTCGAGCTGCACGCCGCGGCGGTCCTGGCAGAGCTTCAGCACGTCGCCGAGGTAGTCGTCGGGGACGAGGATGGTCGCCTTGATGCGCGGCTCGTCGATGTGGTCGATGCGGACGGGTCGGGCATGTCGGCGGGGTTGTGCAGCTCGACCATGGAGCCGTCGGTGAGGTGGATGCGGTAGATCACCGAGGGGGCGGTGGTGATCAGGTCGAGGTCGTACTCGCGTTCGAGGCGGTCGCGGATGACCTCGAGGTGGAGGAGGCCGAGAAAGCCGCAGCGGAAGCCGAAGCCGAGGGCGGCGCTGGTCTCCATCTCGGAGGAGAAGCTGGCGTCGTTGAGCTGGAGTTTCTCGATGGCGTCGCGCAGGGCGATGAAGTCGGCGGCGTCGACCGGGAAGAGGCCGCAGAAGACCACCGGGATCGAGGGCTGGAAGCCGGGCAGGGGCGCGGCGGCGCCCTTGCGCTCGTGGGTGATGGTGTCGCCGACGCGGGTGTCGCGGACCTGCTTGATCGAGGCGGTGAGAAAGCCGATCTCGCCGGGGCCGAGCGCGTCGGCGGGGAGCATGCCGGGGCGGAAGGTGCCGAGGCGCTCGACCGGGTAGAGGGCGCCGGTCTGCATCATGCGGATGCGGTCGCCCTTGCGCAGGGTGCCGTCGAAGATGCGGATGAGGACGACGACGCCGAGGTAGGCGTCGTACCAGCTAGTCGACCAGCATGGCCTTGAGCGGGGCGTTGGGGTCGCCCTTGGGCGGCGGGAGGCGGTGGACGATGGCTTCGAGCACTTGCGCGATGCCGAGGCCGGTCTTCGCCGAGATCTCGATGGCGTCGGAGGCGTCGATGCCGATGACGTCCTCGATCTGCTCCTTGACGCGGGCGGGCTCGGCGGCGGGGAGGTCGATCTTGTTGAGGACGGGGACGATCTCGTGGCCGGCGTCGATGGCCTGGTAGACGTTGGCCAGGGTCTGGGCCTCGACGCCCTGGGAGGCGTCGACGACGAGCAGCGAGCCCTCGACGGCGCGCATGGAGCGGGAGACCTCGTAGGCGAAGTCGACGTGGCCGGGGGTGTCGATGAGGTTGAGGACGTAGGTCTCGCCGTCGCGGGCCTTGTATTCGAGGCGGACGGTCTGCGCCTTGATGGTGATGCCGCGCTCGCGCTCGATGTCCATGGAATCGAGCAGCTGCTCCTTCATCTCGCGGTCGGAGACGGTGCCGGTCGACTGGATCAGCCGGTCGGCGAGCGTCGACTTGCCGTGGTCGATATGGGCGACGATGGAGAAGTTGCGGATGTGCGCGGTGTCGGTCATGGGGCCGGGGTATGGGGCCGGCGCGGGGCGGTCGTCAAGCGGGCGCGGCGCTCAGCGGGGCTGCGCGAGCAGGCGCTCGATGAGGATGCGTTCGACCTGCTCGGCCTGATTTGCCGGCGGTGCGATGATGCCGGGCATGAGGGCGGTGGCGCCGGCCTGGCGGAACGTGGAGGGGGCGCTGCGGGCGGGGCTGCTGGCGGGGGCGGTGGTGGCGCTGGCGGGGGTGGCGCTGGCGGGCGTGCCTGTGGGGCCGCCGGCCAGCCAGATCTCGACCTTCCCCGGCGCGGTCGGGGTGGCATAGTCGGTGAAGTCGCGGGCTTCGGGCGCCTCGCCGGCGAGGACACTGGAGACCAGCGCAGCGAGGGCGGTAGCGGGTTCCCGGTCGCCGTCGTGGTAGAAGCGGATGTTGCTGCGGCCGATGGCGTAGCGGATCGGGACGATCTCGACCCGGCCGATGCCGGCCGCGCTGAGGGCGTCGCGGGCGCGGGCGGCGGCCGCGGCGGCGGAGGCCGGGTATTGGATGAAGACCTGCACCGGAAGGACGGGTGCGTCGGCGGCAGGATTGGCCTCGGCCGCCGGATCGGGGGGGCGGGCGCTTCGGCGCGCGGGGCCGGCGGCCGGGCGGCGAGGACCGGAAGCGCGCTGGACTGCGGCGGGGCGGCCTCGGAGGCGGGTTCGGAGAGACCGCCGGGATCGCGAAGGGCGACCATCGCGCTCGGCGGCACCGCCGCCGGCGCGGTTGCGGCGGCCGCAGCCGAGGCGGGGGCGTCGGGTGGGGTCGCAGCGACGTTGGGCGCGGACGGGGGCTTGGCCGCCGGCGCGACCCCGGCGGCAGGGGCGAAGGCGGCCGGCGGGGAGGCCGGCGGCAGCGCGGCGATCCGGGCCGGCAGCGTCTGCAGCGCCAGCACCGCGACGACCGCGCCGCCGAGACCGAGGCCAGCGAAGAAGATCAGGATGGGGACGGCCGCGATCCGCCGGGACGCGGGTGCGACCGCAGCGGGCTGGAGGGGCGGTTGAGCCGGCGCGACGGGGACTTCCGGCTCGGAGGAAGCGCCGCCATCGGTACGGCGGGCGAGCGCTTCGGCGCGGCGTGCGCGCGCTTCGCGCAGGCGCTCCTCGAGGGCATGCGGATCGAGAAGCTCGGACAGGCTCGGCTCCGCCGACACCTGCCGACTGGCGATCCGCGCCAGCTGCCCGTCCTCTGCCATCGTTCTTCCCCTCCGGTCGGCCGCCGAAACCCCGGCCGCCCGGTCTGCTGCCTCCGGGACGTGCACCGTGACGCCGTCCCGACCCTGAATTTTTTGCAAGTCTACCTCAAACGAGGCCACGGAACCAGCGCGGGAGGGCACATCAAGCCGACCGCCGGCGGTTTTCAGCCGGGCGTCCGTGGGTTGTCGCACTCACTTCAGCGGCGGTGGCCCTTGCCGCCGCCCTTTTCTTTGCCGCCGCCCTTTTCGTTGCTGCTGCCGTGATCCTTGCCTCCACCGCGTTCGGCGCGTCCGGACGAACCCCGTCCACCGCTTGCGGCCTGCTGTCCGCTCTTGCCCCGTGCCGATGCCTCGGGTCCCTTGTCCGGCGCCGCATGCCGGGAGGCTTTCCCTGCACGCTGCGAGTTCGTGCTCGGCGTCGAGCGCTGGGGGGCCAAGCTCGGCGGCGCCTGTCGGGAGGTCTTGCCGGGGGTCGCGCGCTGCGCGCCCTTGCTTGGTGCCGCAACCTGGGGGTTGCCGCGTGGCACCGTGGCTCGTGGGCTTTTGACCGGTGCCGTGGGGCGGGCGTCGTTGCCGGCTCCTTGTTCGCGTCCGCTCCTTCCTTGCAGGACCGCGGCCGCACGACTGATGGTGCGTGAGATGGCCTCGATCGCGCCGCCGCGCCCGACGTTCAGCGTCCCGCGACCGGCGTCGCCGAGCTGGCCGGCCGTGGACTGGGTGCGGCGCATTGCCCGGAGAGATGCCTGTGCGGACGATGCGTCACGGCCATCCTGGACAAGCGGGTAGGGCAGCCCGGTGGCCGCGAAGGAGCGACGGACGCTCGAGAAAGGCGCAGATGTCGTGGCCTGTGCCAAGGCCGGCGCGACGTCGAGAGGAGGGTAGCTGTGGGCGGTCCGCGCCTTCGAGGGCGAGGCCGCGGGAGGCAGGGCCTGCGGCGGCGGCAGCTCGATCGTGGATAGCGCAAGCGCCGCGAGTTGCGGCTGAAGGAGCGCGCCGACCGGCAGGTCTGCCGGTGCTAGGTGCAGCGACAGGGGCGGAACAAGCGCGGGCACCGTCAAGACGGCGGAAGACAGCGCGACGTCGGGAGGGCTTGTCGAGCGGAAGAGCGGTGCGAGCGACACGGATGCGGCCGCGGCGACCAGGCCCACCACCAGAACGGTTGCGATCGGCGCAGGCCGTGCCGCGCGGACCGGCGCGGCGCGAACGCCTTCGCTGGCGGTGGGAGAGGCGTCCGGAGGGGGGCCATCCTCGGCGTCAGCTGCGCGACGCGCGGCCGTCCTCGCGGAGAGAGTCCTGGCGCGACGCTGCCGCGCCTCGGCAATCCGCGCCTCGAGAGCGATGGGGTCGAGGAGTTGGGCAAGCGCTGCGCCCTCGGTCTCGTCCCGATACTCAGCCGCGTGCACCATCGGCAATTTCCCCCCAGCTTGGTTAAGCTTAGGGCAAAGCCGCGCGTTCGACCAGAAGTCCCGATGAAGACAGCAGAAAGCTGCCGGTCAGACGAGCTTCGCCTCGGTGGCGGACCGCGCCTCGTCCTCGGTGACCCCGTCGGCGAGCTCGACGAGCGCGAGCCCGCCCTCGACCACGTCGAAGACGCCGAGGTTGGTGATGATGCGGTCGACCACTTTCTTGCCGGTGAGCGGTAGGGTGCATTCGCGCAGCACCTTGGACTTGCCGTGCTTGGAGGTGTGGTCCATCACCACCACGACCCGCTTTACCCCGGCGACCAGGTCCATGGCGCCGCCCATGCCCTTCACCAGCTTGCCGGGGATCATCCAGTTGGCGAGGTCTCCCTCCTCGGAGACTTCCATGGCGCCGAGGATGGCCATGTCGATCTTGCCGCCGCGGATCATCCCGAACGAGTTGGCGGAGGAGAAATAGGAGGTGCGCGGCAGTTCGGTGATGGTCTGCTTGCCGGCGTTGATCAGGTCGGCGTCGATCTCGTTCTCGGTCGGGAAGGGGCCCATGCCGAGCATGCCGTTCTCCGACTGCAGCGTCACGTCGACGCCGTCGGGGATGTAGTTCGACACCAGCGTCGGGATGCCGATGCCGAGGTTGACGTACATGCCGTCCTTCAGCTCCTTGGCGGCGCGGGCGGCCATCTGATTGCGATCCCAGGGCATGGTGCTGTCTCCTATCGCGGGGTCTCTAGAAGCGCCCGCGTGCCGCGCGTGGCACGTCAAGGACGAGGGTGGTGCCGCCGGGGCCGCTATCCACGGCAAGGCTGGCGTTCAGGCTGTGCACGAGCTGGACGACGATGCGCCCGCCCAGCCCGTGGGAAGCGTCGGGCCAGCCGCTGCCGGCGGGGAGGCCCACACCGTCATCGGCGATGGTGAGGCGGATGCCGCCGTCGGGTTGCTCCTCAACCCGCGTCTGCACGCTGCCGCGTTGGCGCCCGGTGAAGCCGTGGCGGAGGGCATTGGTCAGGAGCTCGGAGAGCAGCAGACCGAGACTGACGGCGGTATCCATGGGCGTGGTGAGGGAGTTGAAGTCCACGCCGACGCGGACGCCGGCGCGGCGGCCGAGTTCGGCGATGCTGCCGGCGATCCGGCTAAGGTAGGGGCCGAGCGCCACCGCGTCGCGGTTCTCGCCGCCACGGTAGCTGAGTTCGTCGTAGAGCAGTGCGAGGCTCTCCACCCGGCGGGCGAGGCTGTCGAAGGCCTCGACTTCCGCTGAGCGGCGGCCCTGCAGGCGGATCATGCTGACCACCATGGCGAGGTGGTTCTTCACCCGGTGCTGGATCTCGCGCAGCGCCGCATCGATCGGCGCATCGTTGGTCGGCTCGACGGTGCTGCCGAGCACCTTCTGCACACCCGCGAAGTATTCGATATTCCCGGCGGCGTCGCGGAGGGGTGCTACCATCAGCCGGTTCCAGAAGGGGCTGCCGTCGGCGCGGTAGTTGCGGATGTCGACGGTGATCTCGCGGCCAGCGGCCATCGCCGTGCGCAGGCGCTCGACCGTGCGCCGGTCGGTGTCCTGGCCCTGGAGGAAGCGACAGTTGCGGCCGAGGGCGCGCTCGATCGGGTAGCCGGTCATCTCCTCGAACGCCGGGTTCGCATAGACGATCGGGTTGTCCCGCTGCGCCGGATCGGTGAGCAGCAAGGAGAAGGGCGCCCGTGCGAGCAGGTCGAAAGCGTGGCGTTCGGAGAGCTGCCCGGCCCGTGTCGGCTCGCTCAGATGCATCGCGGTCAAGCGGCGCGGACGGTGCGCTGCTCGATGCGCTTCTCGTGCTGGCCCTGCAGAATGCGGTGGACGAAGATGCCGGGGGTGTGGATGCCGTCGGGTTCGAGCGAGCCGAGCGGCACGATCTGCTCGACCTCGGCGACGCAGACCTTGCCGCAGGTGGCGGCGTTCGGATTGAAGTTGCGGGCGGTCTTGCGGTAGACGAGGTTCCCCTGCTCGTCGCCCTTCCAGGCCTTGACGATCGAGAGGTCGGCGACGATGCCGCGCTCGAGGATGAAGGTGTCGCCGTCGAATTCCTTGTGGTCCTTGCCCTCGGCGATCACCGTGCCGACGCCGGTCCTGGTGTAGAAGCCGGGAATGCCGGCGCCGCCGGCGCGCATCCGCTCGGCGAGGGTACCCTGGGGGTTGAACTCGAGCTCGAGCTCGCCGGATAGGTACTGGCGCATGAACTCGGCGTTCTCGCCGACGTAGGAGGAGATCATCTTCTTCACCTGCCGGGTCTTCAGCAGGACGCCGAGGCCGAAGTCGTCGACGCCGGCGTTGTTGGAGGCGATAGTGATGTCCTTCGTGCCGGCGTCGCGGATCGCGGCGATCAGGAGCTCGGGGATGCCGCAGAGGCCGAAGCCGCCGGCGGCGATGGTCATTCCGTCAAAGAGCAGACCGTCGAGGGCCGACGCGGCGTCCCCGTAGACCTTCTTCTTCATGCGCCCGGCCCCCCGCTGCAGTTGCGAACTCCTGCATCCGGGATGCGCAGCGAACTGTCAAGCGTGCCAGCAAGCCGGCGGCGACCGGACCGCCAGGTGCAATTCGAGGTTGGCAAGCGGGCCTCCGCGCCTAGAGTTATCGCAGGAGCGCCGGACGCTGACCGGCGGCGAGAAACAACGGGGAGAAGAAGAATGTACGCACGATTGAAGACGGTTCTGGCGGGGGCGGCGATTGCCGCCGCCGGTGTCCACGGCGCCAGCGCGCAGGAGTTCATCAACGTTCTGACCGGCGGCACCTCCGGGGTCTACTACCCGCTGGGGGTGGCGCTGTCGGAGATCTATGCCGAGGGCATCCCGGACGCGCGGACGCAGGTGCAGTCGACCAAGGCGTCGGTGGAGAACCTCAACCTCCTGGAGCAGGGCAAGGGCGAGATCGCCTTCTCGCTGGGCGACAGCGTGAAGGCGGCGGCCGAGGGCAACACCGAGGCGGGCTTCCCCGGCAAGCTCGACAAGCTGCGCGGGGTGGCGGCGATCTATCCCAACTACATCCAGGTGGTGGCGAGCGAGGAATTGGGGATCAAGACCCTGGAGGACCTCAAGGGCAAGAGCCTGTCGGTTGGGGCGCCGGCCTCGGGGACCGAGCTGAACGCGCGGGCGATCTTCGCCGCGGCGGGGATGAGCTACGAGGATCTCGGGCGGGTGGAGTACCTGCCGTTCGCGGAGTCGGTGGAGCTGATGAAGAACCGCCAGCTCGACGCGACGCTGCAGTCGGCGGGGCTGGGTGTGGCCTCGATCCGCGATCTCGCGGCTTCGGTGCCGATCACGGTGGTGGCGGTCTCGCCGGAGATCGTAGCGAAGATCGGGGCGCCGTTCCTGGAGGCGACGATCCCCGCCGGCACCTACGACGGCCAGGCGGCGGACGTGCCGACGGCGGCGGTGGGGAACTTCCTCGTCACCCATGACGGCGTGCCCGAGGAGACGGTTTACATGATGACCAAGCTCCTGTTCGAGAACCTCGACCGGATGACCGCGGCGCACGCGGCGGCCAAGGCGATCGACCCGGCCAAGGCGCTCGACGGGATGCCGATCCCGCTGCATCCGGGAGCGGAGCGCTACTACAAGGAGGCGGGCCTGCTGAACTAGGCGAGCCGTGAGCGAGGTTGCGGCGGCGCCGGAAGCGAGCGCTCCGGGCGAGGGCCTGCCCCCCGGCTTCGGGGCGGGCACGCCGGGGCGGATCGCCTTCGGCATCGCCGTGGCCTTCGCGCTCTTCCAGGTCTACGCCTCGGCCTTCGGCAACCTGCCGAGCCAGGTGGTCCGCGCCATGCACGTGGGCTTCCTGCTGCTGCTGGGCTTCGGGCTGATCGGCAACCTGAAGGCGGCGACGCCGGGCGGGCGGGCCTGGTTCTGGCTGCTCGGGGTGCTGGGGTTTGCGACCGGACTCTACAACTGGGTCTTCTACACCGACCTGATCCGGCGAAGCGGCTTTCTCACCACGCCCGACCTGGTGGTGGGCGGGATGCTGATCCTGCTCGTCTTCGAGGCGGCGCGGCGGCTGATGGGGCTGCCGCTCGCGGCCATAGCGGGGGTCTTCCTGCTCTACTGCCTGTTCGGCCAGCACCTGCCGCCGCCGCTGATCCATCGCGGCTACGACCTCTCGCAGATCATCGACCATTTCGCCTTCGGCACCGAGGGGATCTACGGCACGCCGGTCTATGTTTCGGCGGCCTATATCTTCATCTTCGTGCTGTTCGCCTCGTTCCTGGAGCGGGCGGGGATGATTGCGCTGTTCAACGACGTGGCGTTGGGTTTGGTGGGCGGATGGCGCGGCGGGCCGGCGCAGGTCTGCGTGCTGTCGTCGGCGCTGATGGGGACGATCTCCGGCTCCGGGGTCGCGAACGTGGTGGCGTCCGGGCAGTTTACCATTCCGCTGATGAAGCGCTTCGGCTTCCGGTCGGAGTTCGCCGGCGGCGTGGAGGCGACCTCGTCCATGGGCGGGCAGATCATGCCGCCGGTGATGGGGGCGGTGGCCTTCATCATGGCCGAGACTCTGGACGTGTCCTATGCGTCGGTGGTGAAGGCGGCGCTGATCCCGGCGGTGCTCTACTTCGGCGCCTGCTTCTGGATGGTGCATCTGGAATCCGGCAAGTTCGGGCTGAAAGGCATGAACCGGGCGGAGTTGCCGAGCCCGTGGGAGCCGATCCGCAAGCATTGGCCGCTGGTGCTGCCGCTGGCGATGCTGGTCTATCTGCTGTTCGCCGGCTACACGCCGATCTTCGCCGGCACCATGGGGCTGGCGTTGACGGTCGTGTTGATCCTCGGGATGGCGCTCGCGGCGCTGATCGGGCCGCTGGCTTTCCGCGTGGCCTTCTGGGTGGCGCTGGGGATCGGGGCGGCCGCATTTCTCGAATACGGGGCAGGGCTCCTGGCGTTGGTCGTCGGCGCGCTGGCCGTGGCCTGCACCTTTTTCCACGGCGGCCGCGCGACGCTGCGGCTCTGCGTCGATGCGCTGGCGGAGGGGGCGAAGAACGCGCTGCCGGTGGGTATCGCCTGCGCCATCGTCGGCATCGTCATCGGCACGCTGACGCTGACCGGCATCGCCTCGACGTTCATCGGCGCGATCATCGCCATCGGCCAGACCAACCTGATGCTGTCGCTGGTGCTGACCATGCTGACCTGCCTGGTGCTGGGGATGGGGATCCCGACCATCCCGAACTACATCATCACCTCGTCGCTGGCGGGGCCCGCGCTGCTGGCGCTCGACGTGCCGCTGCTGGTCAGCCACATGTTCGTCTTCTATTTCGGGATCATGGCCGACTTGACACCGCCGGTAGCGCTGGCCGCCTTCGCGGCGGCGCCGATGGCCAAGGTCTCGGGGATGCGGATCGCGGTGCAAGCGTCGAAGCTGGCGGTGGCGGGGTTCCTCGTGCCGTTCATGGCGGTCTTCACGCCCTCGCTGATGCTGCAGGACGGGGGGGCGATCGCGGCCACGCTCGGCTATCCGGTCGAAGTGGTCTACGTCTTCGTCAAGGCCTGCCTCGGGATCGGGCTCTGGGGGGCGGCGGTGGTCGGGTTCCTGTTCGGGCCGATGACGCTCTGGGAGCGGCTGCTAGCGGCGGCGGCGGCGGTGCTGCTGATCCTGGCGCTGCCCTGGACCGACGAAGCGGGCTTCGCGCTGGTGGCGCTAGCCATCGGCGGCCACTGGTGGCGGGTGCGGCGGCCGGCGGCGGCGGGGTGAGCCTGTGCGTCGCCGGCGGCGAGGTGCTGCGGCTTGCGGTTGCCGCCTTCACGCTGGCCTGGACGCATTCGGTGGAGCACGTGCGCTGGGAGGAGGACTGGCGTGTCACGCCCGCCGGGCTGGAGCTGGTGGAGGCGCGGGTGCGGGGCACCGGCGCCGGGATGGAGCCGCCTCCGGACGCGCGCCTCGCCGGTGGCTGGTGGGTCTATGCGCCGCACCGCCCGCCCCTGCACGAGCTGGTCCTCGCGGCTTCGGGGGCGACGGGGGGCGGCTGGACACTCTGCGCCGCCGGCGCGTGCCGCGAAATCGGCGCGGCCGCCGAGGCCCCGCTGAGGCTCTCGCCCTGCGAGTGACAGGATGACAGCGGTCCGCGTCACCGTCTCTCGCTGCGCGGCGGACCTCGCCCCAGTGCGGCATCCGCACGAGTGGAGGGCAGCGGCACGCCCGCGGGGGCCGCGTAAGCGGCCGCCCCGGGGGCGGGCGGCCGCTGCCCGGCGTCGGGCGCCGGGCGGGACCTCGCCGCGACGGGCATCCGCGCAATGATCGTTGCTAGTGCTTGCGCGCCTGCACGAGATATCCGTCGACAGCGGTCTCGCCGAGGGATTTCAACGCCTCAAGGCGATGCAGACCTTCGACGAGAACGAAGCGATCACCGTCCTCGCGAACCAGAACCGGGGTATTCAGGCCCTCTTCCAGGATGCTCTCTGCGATCCGTTCGACCTTCTCCGCGTCCAGCGTCTTCGCGCGCTTGACCGGGACGTAGATGGCGGCGATCTGAAAAGTCTGCTTCTTCTGCACAACCCGTCCTCAGAGGCGCGCGAGGAGCGCCGTCAGCTCGGCGCGCAGGCCGGCGATCTCGGCGGCGGCGCTGGAGCGGCGGGCGATCTCGGGGGCGGTGCGGCCGTTCAGCATTGCCTTGGAATAGCCGTTGCGGTTGCCGAGCTGGGTGGCGAGGAGGAGCGCGCGGTTCTTGCCGAGGGCGCCGAGTACCTCCTCGAGGCTGCCGAGGCGGGGTGGCACGCGATTGAGCAGGATGCGGATCGGGCGCTTCAGCTTGTCGGCTGTGGCCACCACCGACTCGAGCGCCCACACGTCCATCACCGATGGCTGGCAGGGGGCGAGCACGAGGTCGCTCTCGCGGATGGCGCTCTCGAGCAGGTTGGAGGCGGCGCCGGGGCAGTCCACCAGCACCAGGTCGTGGCTACGCCGGGCAGTCTTGATGTCGCCTCCGGCGCGGTAGTCCTTTGACTCGATCACCTCGATGGCGGGGTCGGCACGCAGCTTCGCCCAGCGGGTCAGCGACTGCTGCGAGTCGAGGTCCATCACCGCCACGGTGCGCCCCGCCTCCGCCCAGGCGGCGGCGAGATGCGCGAGCACCGTCGACTTTCCCGCGCCGCCCTTTTGCTGCGCGAAGGTGATGGCGTGGCCCATGCGGCGCGGTTCTCCCTGTGGTTGACCGCGACACTTTATTGCTTTTGTGACGGATGGAAAGGCCGCCCGACTACATTACCGCGCCGACCTGCCAGGGGACGAACTCGTTGTCGCCGAGGCCGAGGCCCTCGCTTTTGGTCTTCTCGCCCGAGGCGACGGCGAGGATCTTCTCCAGCATCTCGGCGCCCTTCTGTTGGATGGTCACGCCCTGGCTGACGATGTCGCCGCAGTTGATGTCCATGTCGTCGGGCATCTGGGCGTAGAGCCGGTCGTTGGTGGCGACCTTGATCGTCGGCGCGGGCTTGGAGCCGAAGGCGGAGCCACGGCCGGTGGTGAAGACGACGACCTGGGCGCCACCGGCGATCTGGCCGGTGGTGGCGACCGGGTCGTAGCCGGGGGTGTCCATGAAGACGAAGCCGTGCGTCGTCACCTGCTCGGCGTACTGGAAGACGTCGGTGAGCGGGGTGGAGCCGCCCTTGGCGGCGGCGCCGAGGGATTTTTCCAGGATGGTGGTGAGGCCGCCGGCCTTGTTGCCGGGGGAGGGGTTGTTGTCCATGGAGCCACCGTTGATCGCGGTGTAGTTCTCCCACCAGCGGATGCGGTCGACGAGCTTCTGCGCCACCTCGGGCGAGATGGCGCGGCGGAGCAGGAGCTGTTCCGCACCGTAGATCTCCGGGGTTTCGGCGAGGATGGCGGTGCCGCCGAGGCCGACGAGGAGATCGGAGCAGACGCCAAGGGCCGGGTTGGCGGTGATGCCGGAGAAGCCGTCGGAGCCGCCGCATTCCAGCGCCACCTTCAGCTCGGAGGCGGGGATGGGCTGGCGGGTGATGGCGTTCACTTCGGGCAGGAGCTCGTGGATCTGCTCGACGATCTTGGCGACGGTCTTGGTGGTGCCGCCGGTGTCCTGGATGGTGAGGCCGTGGAAGCGCGGGGTGGTGCCGGTGCCGAGGTTGGCCTTCATGCGGGCCACCTGCATCACCTCGCAGCCGAGGCCGACGAAGACGGCGGCGCCGACGTTGGGGTGGGTGGCGTGGCCCCAGAGCACGCGCTGCAGGTTGTCGAAGCCGGGGCCGGAGGCGGCCATGCCGCAGCCGGTGCCGTGGGCGAAGGCGACGACGCCGTCGACGTTGGGGTAGTCGCGCAGGATGCCGGAGGACATGACCTGCTCGGCGGCGCGGCGGATGACGGTGGCGGAGCAGTTCACCGTGGCGCAGACGGCGATGTAGTTGCGGGTGCCGACCTGACCGTTGGCGCGGCGGTAGCCCATGAAGGTGCGCGGCGCGACGGTGGGGATGGCGGCCTGGGCCGCGGCGAGGTCCGCGCCGGCGTGGTAGTCCTGATCGTGGGCACCGAATTCGCAGTTCTGGGTGTGGACGTGTTCGCCCGCCGCGATGGGCTTGGTGGCGTAGCCGATGATCTGGCCGAACTTGGTGATGGCGCCGCCGAGCGGGATGTCCTCGCGGGCGATCTTGTGGCCGGGCATCACCGGGCCGGCGAGCTCGATGCCGAGGCCAAGGGGGCGGGAGCCCTGGGGCGCGCGGGCGGTCAGGATCGCCACGTTGTCGGAGGGGTGGAGGACGAGCGGCGAAGTGGCGGAGTTGAGCATGGGTTCGGCCTAGCTGTTCGTGGCGCGGACGAGGCCCCGCGCGGGCCTGGAGCATAGCACCGCCGCGGCGGCTGTCATGCCCCGAAGCGGGAGACGGCGGCGCGGGCGCCCTGGGCAGCCAGCGTCTCGGCGGCGGCGGTCAGCTCGGCACGGAAGTCCCCGTCCGTGGCGAGGGCCTGCGGAAAGACCTCGGTGACGCCGAGAAGTGCCGCGACCTTGTCCGCCGGGCTGGCGCCGCTGTCGGAGAGGGCCTTGAGGCGCGGGGCCAGCGGGTCCTTCACTTCGATCGGCTGACCGCGTTCGTCGATGCCCCCTACATAGTGCATCCAGGCGGCGACTGCGAGGGTGAGGCCGGGGGAGGGGCGGCCGGCGCGGCGATTGTCGGCGATGGTGCCGAGGATGCGCTGCGGCAGCTTCTGGCTGCCGTCCATGGCGATCTGCCAGGTGCGGTGGCGGACGGCCGGGTTGGCGTAGCGGGCGAAGAGGGCGTCGGCGTAGGCCTGCAGGTCCTCGCCGGGCGGGGGGGCGAGGGTGGGGATGATCTCGGCCTTCCAGAGGTGGCGGACGTAGCCGGCGAAGGGCGGGTCGGCGACGGTGTCGGCGATGGTCTCGTGGCCGGCGAGGTAGCCGGTGTAGGCGAGCGAGGAGTGGGTGCCGTTGAGGCAGCGAAGCTTCATCAGCTCGAAGGGGGTCACGTCGGTGACGAGCTGGACGCCGACGGCGCCGAGGTCGGGGCGGGCATCGTCGACGAAGGTGTCCTCGACGACCCACTGGCGGAAGGGCTCGTGCATGACGGGAGAGAGATCGAGGACGCCGGTGAGCGCGGACGAGGCGCTCGACGTCCTCGGGCTTGGTGGCGGGGACGATGCGGTCGACCATGGTGGAGGGAAAGCGGCCCTCGGCCTCGATCCAGTCGGCCAGTGCGGGGTCGGTGAGGCGGGCGAGTTCCAGGGTGACGCCGCGGACGACGTGGCCGTTCTCGGGGAGGTTGTCGCAGCAGAGCACGGTGAAGGGACGGATGCCCGCGGCGCGGCGGTTCGCGAGGGCGCGGACGAGATAGCCGGGGGCGGAGCGTGGCGATTCCGGATGTTCGAGATCGTGGACGATGTCGGGATGGGCGCGGTTCAGCCGGCCGGAGGAGGGCTCGTGGCAGTAGCCCTTTTCGGTGACGGTGAGGCTGACGATGCGGACCTCGGGGTCGGTCATGGCGATCAGGACGCCGGCCGGGTCGTCGCGGGCAACCAGCACGTCCTGCACCACGTCGATGACCTTCGGGGTCTCGCCCTCGGGGCCGAGTTCGAGCGCGGTGTAGGCAAAGCCCTGCGGGGCGAGGAGGTCGCGCTGGGTCGGGCTCATCAGGCTGACGCCGATGATGCCCCAGTCGCCGCCGGACCTTGGCCATCGCCTCGGCGACGTAGATGGCACCGTGCGCGCGGAAGAAGGCGCCGAGGCCGAGATGGACGATGCCGGGGCGCGGGCGGCGGCCGGCAGGGCGGGTCAGGCGGGGAAGGTCAGGGGACAAGGCGGCGGCCTCCGTTGGCGGTCTCGCGCCGGGCATGACAAGGTGCGGGCCGCGACTCGGGGAAGGATTGGGCGTGAGCGAGGGCTACCGGCCGGAGATCGACGGGCTCAGGGCGGTGGCGGTGGTGCCGGTGGTGCTGTTCCACGCCGGGGTGCCGGGCTTTTCCGGCGGGTTCGTGGGCGTGGACGTGTTCTTCGTGATCTCGGGGTTCCTGATCACGTCCATCCTGGCGGCGGACGTGGCGGCGGGGCGGTTCTCGGTCGCGGGCTTCTACGAGCGGCGGGTGCGGCGGATATTTCCCGCGCTGTTCGTCATGCTGGCGGTGAGCTGCGTCGCCGCGGTGGCGCTGCTGCTGCCCTGGGAGATGGCGGACTTCGGGCGGAGCCTGGCGGCGTCGGCGGCGTTCGTGTCGAACTTCTTCTTCATGGGCGAGACGGGGTATTTCGTCGCCGCGGCGGAGACCAAGCCGCTGCTGCACACCTGGTCGCTGGCGATCGAGGAGCAGTTCTACATCCTGTTCCCGCTGTATCTCTACGCCATGAGCCGCTGGGCGCCGCGTTGGCTGCTGCCGGTGACGGGGGCGGTGCTGGCGGCCTCGCTGGCGCTGTGCGTCGCCAGCACGCATCCGCAGAACGACGCGGCGTTCTTCTACACGCCGGCGCGGGTTTGGGAGCTCCTGGCCGGGTCGATGCTGGCGCTGGCGCCGCTGCGGTTGCCGGGATGGCTGGCGCTGGCCGGGCTGGCGATGATCGCGGGCGCGGTCTTCGGGTTCGACGGGCGGACGCCCTTTCCCGGTGCGGCCGCCGTGCTGCCGGTGGCGGGGACGGTGCTGGTGCTCTCGGCGACCTGGGGCCGGGTGACGTTGGCGGGGCGGGTGCTGTCGCTCGGGCCGATGCGGTTCTTCGGGCTGATCTCCTACTCGCTCTATCTGTGGCACTGGCCGGTGATCGTGTTCTGGCGGATGGCGCGGGTCGCCCCCCCGACGGCCGTGGAGACGGGGCTGATCGTGGTGGCCTCGGTTGCAGCGGCGACCTTGTCCTGGTGGTTCGTGGAGCGGCCGTTCCGGGTGCGCGCCCTGCTCGCGCGGCGCGGGCCGATCCTGGGGAGCGGGGTCGTGGCGCTCGGTGCGGCGGTCGCGGTGGGCATGGGGATCGCCTTGAGCGGCGGGTTGCCTGGGCGGGTGCCGGCGGAGGCGATGGCGCTCGCCGACATGCGGTTCGACGAGGTGGGGTTCTCGCAGTGCGATTCGCTGCCGGGCGGGCGGCCGTGCCTGATCGGCGAGGGGCGCCGGAGTTTCGTCGTCTGGGGCGACTCGCACGCGGGGATGCTGATGCCGGCCTTCGAGGCGGCCGCCGCGAGCGAGGGCGTGGCGGGCGTGTATCTGGGGGCGGCGGGGTGCGTGCCGCTGCTGGGCGTCGATCAGCTGAAGTGGGGGTTTCAGGCGTGTTCCGCCGGGGCGGAGCGCATTCTCGACGAGATCGCGGCGCGGCCGGAACTGGGGACGGTGGTGCTGGTCAGCCGGTGGGCCTTCTATGCCGAGGGCCGGCGGTTCGGGCACGAACTGGGGCCGCCGGTCTATATCCGCGACGGCGAGACGGGGCGGGTGTCCTTCGCGGAGAACGGGCGGGTGTTGGGGCGCGGGTTGGCGCGGACGGTCGCGGCGCTGGAGGGGATGGGCCGGCGGGTCATCGTCGTGGGGCAGGTGCCGGAGAACGAGTTCGAGCTGGCGGTGGAGGTGGGCCGCGCGCGCTGGCTGGGCCGCGCGGTGGAGTTCGCCCCGTCGCGGGAGGCCTACGAGGCGCGGCAGGCGCAGGTGCGCCGGCTGCTCGCGGCGGAGGGGGTGGAGGTGCTGGAGCTGGGGCTGTGCGCAGAGGCACGCTGCCCGGTGGTGCGGGAGGGGGTGCCGCTCTATCGGGACAGCAACCACCTGACCGCAACTTATGCGCGGGAACTCGGTCCGTTGGTGGCGCCGGTCATCAGCGGGCAAGCCAGCCTCCATCCACCGGGATGACCGCCCCGTGGATGTAGCGCGACGCGGGGGAGGCGAGGAAGACGGCCGTGGCGGCGATGTCGGACGCCTCGCCCCAGCGGCCGGCGGGGATCCGGTCGAGGATGGACTTGGAACGGTCGGGGTCGGCGCGCAGGGCCTCGGTGTTGTTGGTCTCGATGTAGCCCGGCGCGATGGCGTTCACGTTGATGCCGCGGGCGGCCCATTCGTTGGCGAGTGCCTTGGTAAGGCCGGCGACGCCGTGCTTGGACGCGGTGTAGGCGGGAACCCGGATGCCGCCCTGGAAGGAGAGGAGCGAGGCGATGTTGACGATGGCGCCGCCTGACTTCCGGGCGAATGCCTGGCGGGCGAAGGTCTGGCAGAGCAGGAAGGTGGCCTTGAGGTTCACGTCGATCACGTCGTCCCAGTCAGCCTCGGTGTACTCGACGGCGTCCGCACGGCGGATGATGCCGGCGTTGTTCACCAGGATGTCGAGGGGGCCGAGGGTGAGGAGGATTTCGGCGGCGGGCTTGGGGTCATCGAGGACGAGCTTCAGGGCGCGCGCCTTGAGGCCGCGGGCGGCGATGAGATCGAGGGTCTGGTCGAGGGTGGAGCGGCCGGCGCAGATGACGCTGGCGCCGGCCTCGGCCATGGCGATGGCGACGGCCTGGCCGATGCCGGTGTTCGCGCCGGTGACGAGCGCCACCTTGCCGTCGAGACGGAAGGCGTCGGTCACCTCAGGTCGGTCATGGCGACCATGTCCATGTCCTTGTAGTCGACATTGTCGCCGGCCATTGCCCAGATGAAGGTGTACGACTGGGTGCCGCAGCCGGAGTGGATCGACCAGGGTGGCGAGATGGCACCCTCCTCGTTGGCGAGGACAAGATGGCGGGTCTCGTCCGGCTCGCCCATGAGGTGGAGGAGGCGCGCCGTTTCGGGGAGGTCGATATAGAGGTAGGCCTCCATGCGGCGGTCGTGGACGTGAGCGGGCATGGTGTTCCACACCGAGCCGGGCTCGAGCTTGGTGAGGCCGACGACGATCTGGCAGGACTGCATCACGTCCGGGTGGACGAACTGGTAGATGGTGCGTGCGTTGGCGGTCTCGGGCGACCCTACCTTGTTGGAGGCGGCTTCGGCGATCCTGATCAGGCGAGTCGGGTAGGTGGCGTGGGCCGGGGCGGAGAGGATGTAGAAGCGGCCCTCGCCGGCGAAGGTGACCGGGCCGGAGCCCATGCCGAGGTAGAGCATGTCGCCCTTGGTCATGGCGTGATCGGTGCCGGCGGCGGAGACGGTGCCGTCGCCGCCGATGTTGACGATGACCATCTCGCGGCGGGTGAGGATCGAGGGGGTGCCGGCCTCGGCGACCTGGTCGAGGGTCAGCGGGGCGCCAGAGGGGACGGCGCCGCCGACGATCATCCGGTCGTAGTGGGTGTAGATCAGCCGGATCTCGCCGGGGCGGAAGATGCCGGCGACCTGGAAGTGCTCGCGCAGCTCGTCGGTGCCGAAGGCGCTGGCGGTGATGGGGTCGATGGCGTGGCGGGTCTCGACGGTGAGCATCAGAGGAAATCGTCCCTGCGGGGGGTGAAGGTGTCGATCAGCACGCCCGGCTCGCCGAGCGCGCGGCAGCCGTGCGCGGCGCCGGAGGGAACGACGAAGGCGTCGCCGGGCGCGACGACGAAGGTGTCGCCGGCGACGGTGAACTCGAAGCGGCCGGACTTCACGAAGGTGGCCTGCACGTGCGGGTGGCTGTGCGCCGCGCCGATGCCGTTGGCGGCGAAGGCGAACTCGACGGTCATCATCTGCGGGTTCTCGGCCAGCACCCGGCGGGTCACGTTGTTGCCGGCGTCGACGGCGGGGAAGTTCCGGACATGATCCGACATCGTCGGGATCTCCTTCAGTGGAAGAGGCGCGGAAGCCAGAGCGAGACCGCAGGGATGTAGGTCACGATCAGCAGGGTGACGACTGCCGCGGCGTAGAACGGCCAGATCGTGCGCATCGCCTGCCAGATCGGGATTTTTCCGACGGCGCAGCCGACGAAGAGCACGGCGCCGACCGGCGGGGTGCAGAGGCCGATGCCGAGGTTCAGGATCAGGATGATGCCGAAGTGGACCGGATCGACGCCGAAGGCGGTGGCGACCGGCAGGAAGATCGGCGTGGTGATGACGATCAGCGGCGACATGTCCATGAAGGTGCCCAGGACCAGGAGCACGATGTTGATAAGGAGCAGGATGACCAGCGGGTTGTCCGAGATGGTCTTCATGTACTCGACCAGCATGGTCGGCACCTTGAGATAGGCCAGGAGCCAGCCGAAGGCGGCGGCGCAGCCGATCACCAGCAGCACCATGGCGGTGGTGCGCACCGCACTCAGCGTCGCCTCGACGAACTCGCGCCAGTGCATGGTGCGGTAGGCGAGCACGGTGACGAGGAGCGCGTAGACCACCGCGATGCAGGAGCTCTCCGACGCGGTGAAGATGCCCGAGCGCACGCCGCCGAAGATGATGCCGATGAGGATCAGCCCGGGTACGGCGGTGATGAAGAGCTGGCCGACCATGGCCCAGCCGGGGAAGGTCTCGGTGGGGTAGCCGCGGCGGATGGCGACGAAGCGGGCGGCGATCATCAGGCAGATCGCCAGCAGCAGCCCGGGGACGATGCCGGCTGTGAAGAGGTCGGCGATGGAGATCTTTCCGCCCGCCGAGATCGAGTAGATGATCAGGTTGTGTGACGGCGGGATCATCAGCGCGATGATCGAACCGACAACCGTGATGTTCACGGCGAAATCAACGTCGTATCCGCGCGCCTTCATCTGCGGGATCATCAGGCCGCCGATGGCGGAGGCGTCGGCTGCGGCCGAGCCCGAGACGCCGCCGAACAGCACCGAGGCGGCGATGTTGACCTGGCCGAGGCCGCCGCGAAAGTGGCCGACCAGCGAGCCCGCGAGGGCCACCAGGCGGCGGGCGATGTCGCCGCGCACCATCAGCTCGCCGGCGAAGATGAAGAACGGGATCGCCATCAGCGCGAAGACCGAGACGCCGGAGTTGAGGCGCTGGAACACCACCACCGGCGGCAGGCCCATGTAGAGGATGGTGGCGAAGGAGGCGACGCCGAGGCAGAAGGCGACCGGCGTGCCGATCAGGAGCAGCACCACGAAGCTGCCGAACAGGACCCAGAGTTCCATCGTCTTACTCCACCGGAAGGTCGACTTCGCCGAAGCGGGCGGTGTCGAGGCCGGCCAGCCGCCGGGCGATGCGTTCGAGGGAAAACAGCACGACCAGCACGCCGCCGATGATGACCGGGATCAGGGCGAAGCCGCCGGGGATGCCGAGCGCCGGCATGGTAGCGTCCCAGGTGCCGTAGGAGAGCTTGAAGCCGTAGACCACCATGCCGAGGCCGAAGGCGGTGACGACCAGATCGGAGATCGTGTGCAGGAAGCGCTGCCCGCGCTCGGGCAGCACGTAGAGCACCACGTCGAAGCTGAGGTGATAGCCCTCGCGGATGCCGACGGCGGCGCCGAGGAAAATGAACCAGCCCATCAGCAGGACCGAGGTGGCCTCGGTCCAGCTCGGGCTGTGGTTGAGCAGGTAGCGGCTGAACACCTGCCAGGCGACGCAGGCGGTCATCGCCACCAGGCCGACGCCCGAGAGCCAGAGTGCCAGGCGCGCCACGACGCCGAGCACGTCCGCTATCCCCTTCATGCGTTCCTGCACGGCATCCCCCCGGATGATGCCCGCGGCGTCCGTCGCCGCGGGCGGCTGTCGGCTTACTCGGTCGCCTGGATGCGCGTCGCCAGATCCTTCAGCTTCGGATCGGTCAGGTACTTGTCGTAGACCGGCTTCATCGCGTCGATGAACGGCTGCTTGTCGATGTCGGTGACGACCTCGACGCCGGCGGCCCGCACGGTCTCCTCGGAGGCCTTCTCGGCCTTGGTCCAGAGGTCGCGCATGTAGGGCACGGAGTCCTTGGCGGCCTGCTTGAAGATCGCCTGGTCCTCGGGGGTCAGCTTGTCCCAGGACATCTTCGACATCACCAGCACCTCGGGCACGATCAGGTGCTGGTCGAGGGTGTAGTACTTCGCCACCTCGTAGTGGTGCGAGGACTCGTAGGACGGCCAGTTGTTCTCGGCGCCGTCGATGACGCCGGTCTGCAGCGCGGAATAGACCTCGCCGTAGGGCATCGGCGTGGCGTTGGCGCCGAGCGCGTTGGTCATGTCGACGAAGACGTCGGACTGGATGACCCGGAACTTCATCCCCTTGAGATCCTCGACCGAGTTGATCGGGTGCTTGGAGTTGTAGAACGAGCGCGCGCCGGCGTCGTAGAAGGCCAGCGCGACCAGGTCGTAGGGCTCGAAGGCCGCGGCGATCTCGTCGCCGATCGGGCCGTCCATCACGTGCTGCATCTGCTCGACGGACTTGAAGATGTAGGGCAGCGAGATGACGTCGGTTTCCTTGACCAGGCCGTTGAACGGCCCGAGGCTGACGCGGTTGAGGTCGATCACCCCGAAGCGGGTCTGCTCGATGGTGTCCTTCTCCTCGCCGAGCTGCGCGCCGAAGGCGACGTCGATGCCGTAGCGGCCGCCGGTGCGCTCCTCGACCAGCTTGCCCATGTACTTCACCGCCTCGACGGTCGGATAGCCGTCGGGGTGGGTGTCGGACGAGCGCAGCACGGTCTCGGCGGCGTTGGCCACCAGCGCTGAGAGCGCGATGGCGGCGGTCCCGAGCAGGGCAGCGCGGAAGTTTCTCATGTAGCTCATTTGTATTTCCTCCCAGTGTTGGTACGGCATCACAGGCGGTATGCCTGTTTTGCGAGCCGGTAGGCAAGGTCGTTGGCGACCTCCGGTGCCTCGTCCTCCGCCAGCCGCCCGGTGGCGACCAGCGTGGCGAGATAGGCGCAATCCACGCGCCGGGCCATGTCGTGGCGGGCGGGGATCGAACAGAAGGCGCGGGTGTCGTCGTTGAAGCCGACGGTGTTGTAGAAGCCGCGCGGTCTCGGTGGTGAGCTCGCGGAAGCGGCGCATGCCCTCGGGGCTGTCGAAGAACCACCAGGGCGGCCCGAGCCGGAGCGCGGGGTAGGCGCCGGCCAGCGGTGCGAGTTCGCGCGAGAGCGTCGGTCTCGTCGAGCATGAAGAGGATGATGGTGAGTTCGGGGCGCATGCCGACGGCATCGAGCATCGGTTTCAGCGCGCGGACGAAGTCGGTCCGGCTGGGAATGTCGAAGCCCTTGTCGCGGCCGAAGGCGGCGAAGGTCTCGGTGGAGTGGTTGCGCCAGGAGCCGGGGTGGATTTGCAGGACGAGGCCGTCCTCGAGGCTCATCCGCGCCATCTCGGTCAGCATCTGGCCGCGGAAGGCGTCGGCCTCACTCGGCGCTCGCCTTGCCGGCGGCCACCTTGGCGAAGAGGGCGGCGGCGTCGGCCTGGGGCAGGTTCTCGGTGCGGGCGGTCGGATGGCCGTGGTCGGAGCTGGTGGCGCCGCCCCACTTCTTGAAAAAGGCGCGGCGGAGGCGGTGTGCCTCGAGATAGCCGTCCCAGCTCATCGTGTCGCAGCCGGTGATCTCGCCGAAGCGGACGAGGTTCTGCGCGAAGCCCTCGAACTCGGGGTCGACGACCGAATCGGGCCGGTAGGCGGTGACGACCCGGCCGCCCCAGCCAGAGGCGCGAATCATCCGGTGCCAGCGCAGGTCATCGAGCGGGCTCTCGGTCGTGGAAATGGCCTCGATGTTGAAGCGCTTGAAGAGCGCGCGCGGGCGGAATTCGGGCTGCTGCAGGCAGTCTGCGATATGGTCGTAATAGTGATCGGCGGTTTCGGCCGAGAGCCGCGTCTCGAATGCCGAAGAGCGTCTCAAAGGTGTGATCGAGCCAGATCCGCGAAGGGGTGCCGCGGAACAGGTGGTAGTTCTCAGCGAAGCGGCGCCAAATCCGGCGGCCGTCGGTTTCGGTGCGGCCGCCGTCGGCGCGCGGGATGCCGAGATCGGCGAGCGGCACGCCCTGGGAGCAGAGCATGCGGAAGACGTAGTGGTCGGGGACGACGAAGAGCTGCGCGGGGTCGGGGAAGGGCGCATCCTCGGCATACCAGCGGGGATCGGTATGGCCGTGCGGGCTGATGATCGGCAGGTCCCGGACCTCCGCATAGAGCGCCCGCGCGAGACCCCTTGTGGCGGGATCAAGCGGAAAAAGGCGATCCGGATCCAGAAGTGCCATGTGCTTCTTTCGCTTTCCATACTCGAGAGCTAATATGCTAGTATGCAATAAGAGTCAACGGAGGGATTATGACCGGGACGCTCCGCTTGTCCGGCTTCGACGCGGCAAGGCTGCCGACGGCGGCGGACCGGGTGTTCGACGTGCTCTACGAGCAGGTGGTGACGCTGGTGCTGCGCCCTGGAACGCGCCTGTCGGAGGTCGAGGTGGCCAAGGCGGCGGGGGTTTCGCGCCAGCCGGTGCGTGATGCCTTCTGGCGGCTGTCGCAACTCGGGTTTTTGACGATTCGGCCGCAACGCTCGACGGAGGTGAGCGCCATTTCGGAGCGGGCGGTGATGCAGGCGCGGTTTGTCCGCACGGCGCTCGAGGTCGAGACGGTGCGGATTGCCGCGGCCCAGTTCGGGGCGAAGGAGTATGCGGTGCTCGATGACGCGATCGCGGCGCAGGCGGCGGCAGTGGCGGCGGGGGACCGGGAGGGGTTCCATGCGCTCGACGACGAGTTTCACCGGCGGGTCTGTGCGCTCTCAGGCCACGAGTTCGCCTGGGCGCTGATCCGCGAGAAGAAGGCGCACATGGACCGGGTGCGGTTCCTGAGCCTGAGCTTCGGGGCGCCGCAGGCGCTGGAGGACCACCGCGCGATCCTGGCGGCGATGAAATCGGGGGACGCCGAGGGGGCGGCCGAGGCGATGCGGCTGCATCTGGGGCGGATCGAGGATATCCTGGCCCGCGTCCGCGTGACGCACGGCGATCACTTCGGTAGAGAGGGCTGATGGAACTCCCGGCAAATCGATTCAAGCGGGCGCTGGCGGCGGGCCAGCCGCAGATCGGGCTCTGGTCGGCGCTGCCGGGTGGGTATGCGGTCGAGGTGCTGGCCGGGGCCGGCTTCGACTGGCTGCTCCTCGATGCCGAGCATGGGCCGGCCGATCCGATCACCGTGCTGGCGCAATTGCAGGTTGCCGAGGCTTATCCGGTTTCCTGCGTGGTGCGTGCGGCGTGGAACGACACGGTCCTCATCAAGCGGTTTCTCGATACCGGCGCGCAGTCGCTGCTGCTGCCCTATGTGCAGAACGTCGAGGAGGCCAAGGCGGCGGTGACGGCGGTGCGGTATCCGCCGCGCGGAGTGCGCGGGGTGAGCACCGTCAGCCGGGCGACGCGGTTCGGGCGGATCGCCGACTATGCGGGCCGGGCCGAGGAGGAGCTTTGCCTGCTGGTGCAGGTGGAAACCCTGGAGGCGGTGGGCGAGATCGAGGCGATCGCGGCGGTGGACGGGATCGACGGGATCTTCATCGGACCCGCGGACCTGGCGGCGAGCATGGGGCACCTGGGTGCGCCGTTGCACCCGGAGGTGGTGGCGGTGATCGAGGACGCGCTGACCCGTATCGGCCGGGCGGGCAAGCCGGCGGGCATCCTGACCCCCGATCGGGCCTTCGCGCGGCGCTGCCTGGATCTCGGTGCACTCTTCGTGGCGGTCGGGGTGGATGCCGGCATCCTGGCGCGCGCTACCGAAGCGCTGGCGCGCGAGTTCAAGGGCTGAGGATGCGTCGGCTGATGGGACCGCTGGCTCACACTGCACCACATTCCAGAGGAAATGCGCGGGCGTGCCGCAGCCCTCATCTCGGGCGGCACCGCATTCGAGCCGGTGCCGGTGTCACGCGTGATACTATCGGTAAGTGATTGTATTTATGGAGAGATGAGAATCGAAATTTACCAGATATTCAGAGTTTGTTGCGCCCCGCGGCTGAGGCAATCGGGCGGAAATCGTGTGAGCGCCCGATCGCTGGCCGTTTCGGGGCGTGAGGGTTGCAGGGCGAGGCAATGACCCGGGGAACGCGCAAGACACCGTCGGACGAAGCGCCGGACAGCAAGGCCGAGGGAAACGTCGTGCGGCTGCTTTCGGGCGGCAACCCGCAGATCGCGAAGGGCGAGGGCGACGCCCCGGTGCAGGCCTACATCGCGGCGATGCCGGGCTGGAAAAGCGAGGTCGGGCGCCGCCTGGACGCCCTGATCGTGGGCGCCGTCCCCGGCGTGCGCAAGGCCGTCAAGTGGAATTCGCCCTTCTACGGCGTCGAGGGAGGGGGCTGGTTCCTCAGCTTTCATTGCTTCGCGAAGTTCATCAAGGTGGCGTTCTTTCGTGGCGCGTCGCTGCACCCGATCCCGCCCGGGGCATCCAGGCAGGCGAATGTGCGCTACCTCGACATTCGCGAGGACGACCATTTCGACGCGGCCGGGTTCGTCGCTTGGGTGCAGCAAGCGAGCCGAATGCCCGGCGAACAGATGTGAGCGGCCGGCGAACAGTGGAGGTGCGACGCGATGGAAGGAGAGGCCGGAGACACTCCCGCACAGCTGATCGATGCGAGGATCAGGGAGCTTGCCGACTGGCGGGGCGAGATGCTGGCGAGGGTCCGGGGCCTGATCAGGGCCGCCGATCCCGAGGTGGTCGAGGAATGGAAGTGGCGCGGGGTTCCGGTGTGGTCGCACGCCGGGATCATCTGCACCGGCGAAACCTACCGGAAGGTGGTGAAGCTGACCTTCGCCAAGGGCGCTTCGCTGGAGGACCCTTCGGGGCTCTTCAACGCGAGCCTCGAGGGCAACACCAGGCGGGCCATCGATCTGCAGGAGGGCGACCCGATCGATGAAGTGGCGTTCAAGGCGCTGGTTCGCGCCGCCGTCATGCAGAACACCTCGGCACGAGCTGCGAGCCGTCAGAAGAAGGCATCGAAGACCTGACCCTTCCCAAGTGCGGTGGCCTTTGGGACAGAGCTCGCGGGTGGAGGCCCTTCCTCACATGTGCAGCATCCGGCCGTAGGCGTCGAGGACGGCCTCGTGCATCATCTCCGAGAGCGTCGGGTGGGGGAAGACCGGTTCATCAGCTCGACCTCGGTCGTCTCCAGCGTGCGGCCGATGACGTAGCCCTGGATCAGTTCGGTCACTTCGGCGCCGACCATGTGCGCGCCGAGCATCTCGCCGGTCTTGGCGTCGAAGACGGTCTTGATCATGCCCTCCGGCTCGCCGAGCGCGATGGCCTTGCCGTTGCCGATGAAGGGGAAGTGGCCAACCTTGATCTCGTAGCCCAGCTCCTTCGCCTTCGCCTCGGTGAGGCCAACGCTGGCCACCTGCGGCTGGCAGTAGGTGCAGCCGGCGATGGAGGTTGCCGGGGTGGGATGCGGATGCTGCCCGGCGATCAGCTCGGCGACCATGACTCCCTCGTGCATCGCCTTGTGCGCGAGCCACGGCGCGCCGGCCACGTCGCCGATGGCGTAGAGGCCCTCGACGCCGGTGCGGCAGTATTCGTCGACGACCACGTGGGTGCGGTCGACCTTCACGCCGATTTCATCGAGGCCGAGGTTCTCGACGTTGCCGACGATGCCCACGGCGGAGATGACCGCGTCGAAGTCGACGGTGGTGGTCTTGCCGCCCTGCTCGATGGTGGCGGTCACCTTGTCGGCGCTGCGGTCGAGCTTCTTGACGGTGGCCTTCTCCAGGATGGTCATCTTCTGCTTCTGGAACTGCTTCTTGGCGAAGGCCGAGATCTCGGCGTCCTCCACCGGCAGGATGCGGTCGAGCACCTCGACGACCGTCGTCTCGGCGCCGAGGGTGTTGTAGAAGCTGGCGAACTCGATGCCGATGGCGCCGGAGCCGATGACGAGGAGCTTCTTCGGCATGTGCGGCGGCACCAGGGCATGCCGATAGCTCCAGACCCGCTTGCCGTCGGCCTCGAGGCCGGGGAGGTCGCGGGCGCGGGCGCCGGTGGCGAGGATGATCGACTTGGCCTCGATCTCCTCGGTGCCCTTGTCGGTCTTGACGGTGATCTTGCCCTTTCCCGCGAGCTTCGCGTCGCCCATCACCACGGCGATCTTGTTTTTCTTCATCAGGAAGCCGACGCCGCCCGAGAGCTGTTTTGCCACGGCGCGGGAACGGGCGACCACGGCGTCGATGTCGTAGCCCAGGCTTTCTGCCTTGAGGCCGAACTCCTTGGCCCGGTGCATCAGGTGGAAGACCTCGGAGGAGCGCAGCAGCGCCTTGGTGGGGATGCAGCCCCAGTTGAGGCAGATGCCGCCCAGGTTCT
Source organism: uncultured Alphaproteobacteria bacterium (assembly GCA_963796805.1). Lineage (GTDB taxonomy): Bacteria > Pseudomonadota > Alphaproteobacteria > Rhodobacterales > Rhodobacteraceae > Amaricoccus. The sequence goes on along the minus strand of CAWCNG010000004.1, from coordinate 69,207 downwards.
CGCGCTCGATCACCACGGTCTTGAAGCCGAGCTGCGCCGCGCGGATCGCCGCGACGTAGCCGCCAGGCCCCGCGCCGATCACGGCGACGTCGTATGTGGTGGATGCCATGGAACTTTCCCCCTATGCGCCGGCGGTGTCGCCGCTCATTGCCTCAGTGTTGCTTCGCTTTCGCCGCGAACTCGTCGAAGATCGCCTGATAGCCTCCCGCCGGCGATAAATGCGATCTCCCCCGCCGTGCTTTCGCGTCCGAGCACGGCGTTGCGGAAAGGAAACCGGCCGAAACGGCGGATGATCTCGCGGTGGGTCTGCGCATGCTGGAGATAGGCATCGCGGCCGAAGCTCATCAGGAACAGCCGCACCGCCTGGTCCTGGTTGGACAGGATCTCCGAATGCATGAGCGGCATGTAGAAGAACTGCCGCTGGGGCAGCGCCACGCGCCGGTCGTGGCCGTACCGGAGAGCGCGGACTTGGCCACGTCGAGCGCGCGCGCGTCGCTGGCGAAGGCGCTGGCGTCGCCGCGGAACATGTTGCGGGGGAACTGGTCGAGGAGGATGACGAGGGCGAGGGAAGTATCGGGTCGCTGCGCCACTGGATCAGTCCACCGGTACGTCCGGTCTCCCAGAGCGCGCGCCAGCGCTCGCGGATCTCGCTGTCGAAGGCGGGATCCTGCCGGTACCAGCCCTCGGGCCCGACGCCGAGCCAGAAGTCCAGAAGCTCGCGCGCCCTATCGTCCATCGCACTCCCCTCGTTGACCGGGGCAGTCTCTCCGACGCCGCGGAAAAAGGGAAGCGCCTCAGCCGCTGCCGGCGCGCTCGGCGCGACTTCCTGCGCCACCTCGAGGGCGACGGGCGAGGCCTGGGCAGCACCGGTGCATATGACGTGGTCGCGCTGACCGCCGGAGCGGCGCGGCGCGTGGCGCGGTAGGCGGCGTAGAGCGCTATCAGCGCGAAGAGCGTGCCGATATAGGCGAAGTAGGCGTCGGCGCCGAAGCGGGTCATCAGCGCGCCGATGATGAGCGGGCCGGTCATCGCCCCGAGGCCGTTGATGAAGAGCAGTCCGCCCGAAGCGGCGGCCATGTCCGAGCGGTCGAGGAAGTCGTTGGTGTGGGCGATGATCAGCGAATAGAGCGGGTTCGCCACGCCGCCGACGATGAAGCCCAGAATCAGCACCACGATGTAGTGCGCGGAGAAAAAGCCGCCGATCAGGGTGAGGAGCGCGCCGACCGCGGTCAGTCGCCATGATGAGCTGGCGGCGGTCCATGCGGTCGGAGATCCAGCCGATCGGGTACTGGAAGACCAGCCCGCCGGTGTAGATGGCCGCGACGAAGGCGGAGATCTGCGCGACCGAGAGCTTCATCTCGGTGCCGAAGACCGAGGCCATGGCGAAGATGCCGGCATAGACGCCGCCGAGAAGGAAGGTGCCGATGCAGCCGAGCGGCGAGATGTGGAAGAGCTGCACCAGCGTCATCGGCTTGGTCGTCTGGTAGGGCGGCGCGGTGCCGGCCGTGAGCAGGATCGGGGTGAAGCAGACCGAGACCAGCACCGACATCACCACGAAGAGCGTGTAGCCGGAGGGGTCGGCGAAGTTGAGCACGAGCTGCGCCGAGATGATCCCTGCCATCTGCGCGATCATGTAGAGCGAGAGGGCCTGTCCGCGGGTCTCGTTGGTCGCGGCCTCGTTGAGCCAGCTCTCGGCAACCACGTAGACCCCGGCGAAGCAGAAGCCGACGACGAGGCGCAACGCGACCCAGACCCAGACCTCGGGGGCCGCGGCATAGAGGACGAAGGCGGCGGAGATCATCGAGCCGAGGGCGGCGAAGACGCGCACGTGCCCGACGCGCGCGATCATCGAGGTGGCGCGCCGCGAGCCGAGGAGGAAGCCGACGTAGTAGGCGCTCATCACCAGCGACATGGTGGCGGCGTCGAAGCCCTCGATGGCGCCGCGTATGCCGAGCAGAGTGCCCTGCAGCCCGTTGCCGAGCAGAAGCAGGAGCATGCCGAGAAGCAGCGCCCAGGAGTGTTTCAGGACGTCAAGCATGCCGGATACTCCTGCCGATCCCCGATCATTGCGCGCATTGCCCGGGCCGCGGTTGTCCGGCTGCGACAGAATAGCCGCGTTTCAGCCGCCGGGAAGCAGGAGCGAGGCATCGCCGTAGGAAAAGAAGCGATACCGGCTGGCGATGGCGTGGGCGTAGATCTCACGGATGCGCCGGGCCCCCATCAGCGCGGAGACGAGCATGAGGAGCGTCGACTTCGGCAGGTGGAAGTTGGTCATCAGCGCGTCGGCGATGCGGAAGTCGTAGCCCGGGCGGATGAAGATGTCGGTCTCGCCGGTGAAGGGGGCGACGCGGCCGGCGCCGGTGGCGGCGGTTTCGATCAGGCGCAGCGCGGTGGTGCCCACGGGGATCACCCGGCCGCCGGCGGCGCGGGTCGCGTTGATAGTGTCGGCGGCGGCGGGACCGATCTCGCCCCATTCGGCGTGCATGCGGTGGGTCTCGATGTCCTCGACCTTGACCGGCAGGAAGGTGCCGGCGCCCACGTGCAGGGTGAGGCGGGTCTGGGCGACGCCGCGGGCGGCGAGGGCGGCGAGCAGCGGCGCGTCGAAGTGGAGCGAGGCGGTGGGGGCCGCCACCGCGCCGGGTGCGTTCGGCGAAGACGGTCTGGTAGTCGGCGCGGTCGGCGGCGTCGGGGGCGCGGCGGGCGGCGATGTAGGGCGGCAGCGGCATCTGGCCGACGGCGTCGAGCGCGCGCTCGAGGGCGGGGCCGGTGGCGTCGAAGCCGAGGAGGATCTCGGCGCCGTCCTTGGCGAGGACGTCGGCGGAAAGGGTCTCGGCGAAGTGGATGCGGTCGCCCGGGGCCAGGCGCTTGCCGGGGCGGGCCAGCGCCCGCCAGGCGCCTTCGGGGGCGGCGGCGATGAGGGTGATCTCGATGCGCGGGCCTCGGCGCCGGAGGCGCGGCGGCGGACGCCGGCGAGGCGGGCGGGGATGACGCGGGTGTCGTTGAAGACGAGGAGATCGCCGCGTTCGAGGAAGTCGGGCAGGCGCGCGACGATGGAATCTCGCAAGGTGCCGGGGGTGGCCACCAGGAGGCGCGAGGAGGGGCGCGGGCGTGCGGGGCGCAGCGCGATGAGCTCCTCGGGGAGCGGGTAATCGAAGTCGTCCAGGCGCATCGGGGCCCTCCCGGCGCGGGGGTATAGGGGGCGAGGCGGGGGGCGGCAACGGGGGGAATCCGGCCGAAACGAGCGGGATGAAGTGAATGTGCCGTATCGCCCTGAAGGGGCTGCGAAAATCCGGGATGGAATCCGTATGGAATCCGTATGGAATCCATATGGGTGTTTTCGGGCTGCGGCGGGCCTTGCTGACGTATTCCGGCAGATGGGCGCGCAGGAACCTGATACAGTGTCACGCGCAACCTCCGCCGGAGAACGCGAGATGTTGACAGCTCCGACCCGGGTCTATGCCAGCGCCTTGCTTGACAGCGCCCGCTGGAACGATTTCGTCTTCCGGCCCGACGACATCGTCGTCTGCACCTATCAAAAGGCGGGAACGACATGGGTGCAGAACATCGTCCTGCATCTCATCTTCCAGGATCTGCAGATCCGCAACATCCCGGACTTCTCGCTTTTTGTCGAACTTCGCCCCAGACCAGTTGCCGACCTCATGGCCACCTATGCCGCGCAGCAGCACCGGCGCTGCATCAAGTCGCACGTGGCTCTGGACGGCATAACCTTCAATTCCGAGGCAAGCTATATCGTCGTCGGTCGCGATCCGCGCGACATCGCCATGTCGCTCTGGAACTTCTACAGCAACTTCAATGACTTCTTCTTCGGTGACCCGAGCGTTCCCGGCATTGCCCCGCTGCCAAGGGCACCCGAGGACTTTCACGACTTCTGGCAAGGCTGGATTTCCCGCGGCACCTTCCCCTGGGAGACGGACGGCTATCCCTTCTGGTCGTGTTTCCATCACACCCAGACCTGGTGGGAGGCGCGGCACCGGCCCAACCTCCACTTCGTGCATTTCAACGATCTGCTGTCCAACCTCGAGGGGGAGCTGGATCGGCTGATGGCGTTCCTCGGCATCGCTTGCGAGGATGAGACCAGGCGCGGGATTCTCGACCTCGTAACTTTCGCTGCGATGAAGCGGGACGCGGCGAAACTGGACGAGCCGTCGGAAAAGATGCTCAAGGGCGGCGCCGCGACCTTCATCAACAAAGGGACGAACGGACGCTGGCGCGGGGTCCTGACCGACGACGAGATCGCGCAGTACGAACGTGCAGCCAGCATGGCGATGGACCCAGCCTGCAAGGCATGGATGGAGCAGGGCGGCGTTGTCTCCCCCTGAAGACATGCGTCTCCCTGACGACATGTGGCTGGGAATGTGGGATTACCTGCCGATGACTTCGTTTAGGCGGAACAGGTTCCCTGCACGGCCATGCGACAGCCCCAAGGAACCCTCCGCAGAGCGCTTTAGGCTCTCGCAGTCGCGAAGCTCACATGATGTTTCCGTTACGCATGCGGCGCGGAGTCAAGATCAAAAGAATGTAACGTAAGACGATGTATTTTGCCGGCGGGGTCGCCTCGAACTCGTAGACGCCCATGTCTATTTATCGGGAATGCTTCAGGCCCTTGCGGGCGCGGCGCGGATGGTGTCTGTCGTTGCCCCGTCAGGATGCATAGGAGGCCCCCATGCCCGCGATTGAAGCCGGCCAGCCGGTCCCCGACTTCACCCTGCCGCGTGACGGCGGCGGGATGCTGGGTCCGCAGGACTTTCGTGGACGCAAGCTGGTGATCTATTTCTACCCGAAAGACGACACGCGCGGCTGCACCACCGAGGCGCTGGCCTTCACCGCCCGGCTGGCGGACTTCGAGGCGGCGGGCGCGGCCGTCGTCGGCATCTCGAAGGACAGCGTCAAGAGCCACGAGAAGTTCTGCAGGAAGCACGGCCTCGGAGTGCCGCTCCTGTCCGACGAGGACGGCGAGGTCGTGGCGCGGTTCGGGGTCTGGGTCGAGAAGTCCATGTATGGCCGCACCTACATGGGAATCGACCGCTCCACTTTCCTTGTCGACGCCCAGGGCATCGTGGCACGCGTATGGCGCAAGGTGTCGGTGCCGAAGCATGTCGACGAAGTGCTCGCCGCGGCACAGGCGCTGGCCTGAAGCCTCCCCTGGCGGCGGCCCGGCATTGCCGCCGGCGCCGCAAAGGCTTGCCGGAACCGTCTGAGGTGACGGTTTAGTTCACCTGCAATTTACCTATCGGCAGCATTCCGCCGAACGCGGAAGGTGCTGGGCGAACTCTGCCCTCCCGCGTTGCAATAGCCAGCGAAGGTTTCTAGACCAGCCCTCGCGATGGGGCAGCGCCCGCGATAATTAAAACAACCAAGGGGTGATCGAATGGGGGATTTTCGACGTCGGGTGAATAGTGCGCTCTCCGCATACTTCCCGGAAAAGCGCCTTTTCATCCAGTCGGGAAACTCCACGCGCTACCTGCGGCTGACACCGCTTTCGCAGCTGATGTCCGGGGCGGCATCGGTAGTCATGGTGGGCTGGCTCGCGGTGGCGACCGCAACCGTTGCGATCGATTTCGTTGGCGGGTCGGGGACGACCCACGCGGTGGTGATCCAGAAGGCCTACCAGGCGCGGCTCGAGGAGCTGGCCGGCGAGCGCGACCAGCGCGCCGGCGAGGCGCGGTCGGCGCAGACCCGCTTCCAGACCGCGATGAAGCAGATCAGCCGCCAGCAGACCACGCTGCTGCAGTCGGTGGAGCAGCGACGCGAGCTGACCACAGCGCTCGACCTGATGCGGGAGCGGCTGCAGGAAGCGGTAGGGCAGCGCGATGCAGTGACGGCCGCCAACGACCGGCTGATGGCGCAGATGGACGACGTGAGCCAGAAGCTCAACGCCGACGGAAGCACCGATCTGACCGAGACGCTGCAAACGGTCTCGGGGGCGCTGTCCGAGGCGGTGGCGGCGCGCGACGAGGCGACGTCGGAGCGAGCCGAACTCACCCAGCAGCTCGCCGATCTCGAGCTGAAGGTGCGGGTGAATACCCAGCGCCAGGACGACATGGTCGATCAGCTCGAGCAGGCGGTGGCGCTGTCGTTCGGCCCGCTGGAGAAGCTGATCAAAACCGCCAATCTCGATGTGGACAGCCTGATCGCCACGGTCAGGACCGGCTATTCCGGCCAGGGCGGCCCGGTCGGCGCCACCGTGGTGAGCACGCGCTCGTTCGACGACCCGGCGCTCAACAGCCGCTTCGACAAGCTGATGCTCGATCTCGACCGGATGAACCTGATGCGGATCGCGGTGGAGAAGGTCCCCTACGCCACGCCGCTGCGCTCGACATTCCGCTTCACCAGCCCCTTCGGGCGGCGCTGGGGCCGCATGCACGCGGGGGTTGATCTGGCGGCGCCGGTTGGTACGCCGATCTACGCCACCGCCGACGGCTTGGTGGTCTCCGCCGGCCGTGAGAGCGGCTACGGCAACGTCGTGCGCATCCAGCACGAATTCGGATTTGAGACGGTTTATGCCCACCAGAGCAAAATCACCGTCAAGGTGGGACAACAGGTATCGCGTGGCGTGCAAATAGGTGCTATGGGTTCAACCGGGCGTAGTACCGGCTCGCATCTCCACTACGAGGTTCGGGTCAATGGTCAGCCTGTGAACCCGATGACCTATTTGGAGGCCGCCAAGGATGTTTTCTAGGTCAAAGAACGAAGAAGATCCCCTGCCGCCGCCCGCCGGAAAAACGCCGGCCGACACGCCGTCGGTCCTGTTCGATCCCAAGCCGTCCACGCCGACTCGGCTTCGCCGGCCGCCGCTCCGGCGGCGCCAAGGCCAAGCCCGCGCCATCGGTGCTGTCCTCCGATCTCACCATCGTCGGCAACGTGAAGTCGAGCGGCGACATCCAGGTCGAGGGCAATGTCGAGGGCGACGTGCGCGCGCAGATGCTGATCGTGGGCGAGAGCGCCACGGTCAAGGGCGAGGTCATGGCCGAGGAGGTCATCGTCCACGGCCGGGTGGTCGGGCGCCTGCGGGGCCTTAAGGTCCGGCTCAGCCAGTCCGCGCGCTGCGAGGGTGACATCATCCACAAGACCATCGCCATCGAGAGCGGCGCGCATTTCGAGGGCTCCGTGCAGCGCCAGGACGACCCGCTGGGCAAGGCGAAAGCCGATCAGCCACGCTCCGGCACGCCGGTGATGGCCGCCGAGTAAGGCTTTTCGGCAACACAGGCCCCGCCTGCCGGCGGGGCCTTGCCGTGACGCGGTCCACCACACCTTAGCGTCGCCGAGCGGCAGGTTTCACCCCGCGGGGGCGTGCCGCTGGTCGATGCGCTCTACGAGGCGAAGGTGCGGCTGATCTGCTCGGCGGCGGCCGAGCCGGACGCGCTCTACGTGGAGGGGGAGGGCGCCTTCGAGTTCGCCCGCACCGCCTCGCGACTGCACGAGATGCGGAGCGCCGTCTGGGGCGGCGGAGGCTCGCCGGCAAGGCCGGCGGTCAATTGAAACATCGGCTCTAACGGCTTGTCACGCCGCTGAAACATCCCTTAGGCACAACGCTCGCGCCGCCCGGGAGGTTCTTCCGCAGCAGTGCGGCGAGATCATTGGGACGGGTGCCGACGCGCGCGTCCAGAACCGACGGAGACCGACCGTGACACATGCCGATCCCAGGCTGCTTCTCACCTTCCGGCGGTTGCAGGCCGCGTACGAGCCGGCGCCGTCCGTCCTCGAGCGGCTGCGTGCGGGGCTTGCCCGCGTGGTCGAGGCCGACCGTCGCCGTCGCGAGCTGCAGCGTTTGACCGAGATGCCCGAGTACCTGCTCAAAGACGTGGGGCTTACGCGGGCCGACGTCGCCGGGATACTGCGGCGCTCACACTAGTCTCGCTGGCCAGGCTCGGTCCGCTCTTGCGGCCCGAGCCGCGGGCTCCAGGGGGCAGTGCGGTCACCCCGGGGCAGCGTGTCGCGCTCGGGAGTTCGAGACTTCAGCGTTTCGGTTTTTGCTTCGGGCGCAGGCGGACGCCCCGGGTGCGGTCGATCTCGTAGCGGCCGGTGGCCTCGACCAGCTCGGAGAGCTTGGGGTAGCCGAAGCTGCGGGTGTCGAACTCGGGGGAGAGGTTGTTCATGATCTGGCCGACGGCGCCGAGGTGGTGCCAGCCTTCGGCGTCCTCCTCCATCTGCTCCATCGCCTTGCCGATCAGCAAGACGGCGTCGGAGATCGGCACGCGACGCCTTGGGGCCGGCCGGACCCTCGGTCTCGCGCACGAAGTTCTCGGTGAAGATGAAGCGGGTGCAGGCCTGGCGGAACGCTTCCGGCGTCTTGGCCTGGCCGATGCCGTAGACGTCGACGCCCTGCTCGCGGATGCGGGCGGCGAGCTTGGTGAAGTCGCTGTCCGAGGAGACGAGGCAGAAACCGTCGAAGCGGCCGGAATGCAGCAGGTCCATGGCTTCGATGACCAGGGTGATGTCGGTCGCGTTCTTGCCGGTAGTATAGGCGTATTGCTGCGTCGGCTGGATCGCGTGCCGCGGCAGGACCTTTTCCCAGCCGCCTTGCTGGCCTTTCGAGAAGTCGCCGTAGATGCGGCGCAGGCTGGCCTCGCCGATCTTGGCGATCTCGTCGAAGAGGCCGTCGGCCACCTTCGGCGAGGTGTTGTCGGCGTCGATGAGCACGGCGAGCTTCTTGCTGCGGTTGTCCTCGGGCATCAGCGCAGCCTCACCAGCAACGAGGCGGTGGCGAAGCCGTCGGGCGTCAGGCCCTCGCGCGCCTGGAAGGCGCGTATGGCCTGGATGGTGTTGGGGCCGATCACCCCGTCGGTGTTGCCGGTGTCGTAGCCGCGGGCGATCAGGCGCTCCTGCATCTCGATCTTCTCGGTGCGCGAGAGCTCGCGCTCGCCGCGCGGCCAGGCGCCCTGGACCGGGCCGCCGCCCATCAGCCGGTCGCCGAGGTGGCCTACGCCCATCGCGTAGGAGGTGGCGTTGTTGTACTTCTTGATGACGAAGAAGTTGTCGTAGATGGCGAAGGCCGGCCCGGTGGCGCCGGCGGGCAGGAAGATCGCGGCGGCGCCGTAGTCGGGCAGGCTGGCGCCGCTGCGCAGCGTCACGCCGCGTGCGCGCCAGTCGGAGACGGGGCGGACGTTCGACTGGTCGGCGCTGCCGTAGTTGAAGCCTTCCGGCAGGCGCACCTCGACGCCCCAGGGCTGGCCGCGGGTCCAGCCGGAGCGGGCGAGATAGTTGGCGGTGGAAGCGAGCGCGTCGGTCGGGTCGTCGGACCAGATGTCGCGGCGGCCGTCGCCGGTGAAGTCGACGGCGTAGGTGAGATAGGAGGTCGGCATGAACTGGGTGTGGCCCATCGCCCCGGCCCAGGAGCCCCTCATGTGCGACGGGTCGACGTCGCCGGCCTGGAGGATCTGCAGGGCGGCCATGAGCTGCTCCTCGGCGAAGTCGCGGCGGCGGCCTTCGTAGGCGAGGGTGGCGAGGCTCTCGATCACCTCCATGGAGCCACGGTTGCCGCCGTAGTTCGTCTCCATCCCCCAGATCGCCACCACCACCTGGCGGTCGACGCCGTAGCGGGCCTCGATGGCGGCGAGCGTCGCATCGAGCTGGGCGCGTCGGGCGCGGCCGGTCTCGATGCGGGCGGACGAGGCGGCGCCGTCGAGATATTCCCAGATCGGCTTGCTGAACTCGGCCTGCTTGCCGTCGAGGCGGACCACCTCCTCGTTGACGCCCACGCCCTCGAAGGCGGCGTCGAAGACCTGCGGCGAGATCCCCTGGGCCAACGCGCGGCTGCGGAAGCCGCTGCGCCAGGCGGCGAAGCTGGTGGCCGGGGGGGCGGCACGGGCCATGGGCGGGTCACTCTTCTCGAGAGGCGGGTTCGCCCCGGCGCATCCGCCGGCGGCGAGCGCGAGCATGAGCGTAGCGAGGGCGATCCTGTGCAAGTGCTGCCTCCGGCTCGATGTGGTTTTTTGTGAGCGATGGTAGCTGCTGGCCGGCAAAAACGAAAGGGGCTGCGCGGCGACGCCCTTCGGGACCATAGCGCGCGATCCGACAGCCGGCCGGGGGTTTGGGCCTGCGCCGCCCAAGCTCGAAACCTATACTAAGTAATTGATATTATTTAATATTATGTGTAAGAAAATTCTTGCCCGGGATTTGACTAGGCCGAGCGGTGCGGAAGGCTCGCCTCGGGGATGATGCCGTAAGGGTTGTAGCTGGCGAAGGTGAGGTTGGCGAAGCGGCCGCTGTGGCGCTGGTCGAGCGCGCCCTGGCTCCAGAAGGTGGCGCTGGCCATTTCGGCCTCCCGGAACTCGAAGCCGCGGCGGGGGCTGATGGCGATGTGGTGCTCCTCGCCGGTCACCGGGTTCAGGATCGGCTCGACGTTGGCTTCGAGTATGTTCTCGACGAAGAAGCGACCGCGGCGGCAGGCGAGGTCGAACTCGAACTCGATGTCGGCGAAGACCGGCTCCGGCTCGTGAACGATGGTCGAGCCATAGATGGCGAAGCCGGTGGTCGGTTCCTGTTCCTGACCGCCAAGGATGGTGCCGAGCGCCTCTACCTGAGCGTCGCTGGCGCGGCGGTCGATGATCGCCCACCAGTGCCGTTGCCCTCGTGAACCGGCCCGGGCCAGCGATAGGCGCCGGCGGTGCGCAGGCCGTCGAGGCGGATGCCCTCGAAGTAACCCTCGGTGATCTCCATGGCCATGACCCCCTCGCAGGGCAGGCGCGTGGGCGGTGCGTTGAACTCGCAGGGACAGCCGTAGTCGCAGCTGCAGGTGCCGATCTGGCGGGTGCGGATCATCCAGTCCTTATAGGCCATGGGTCCCTCCTCATGGTGCTATCAGCAGCCAGGCGCCCCAGGTGAGGCAGGCCGTCCCCGCGAACGTGCCGATGCGCTGCCCGCCGGGCACCGTCTTCTCGATCAGCACGTAAAGGGCGAGGCCGGCGATCCAGGCGAGGTTCATCACCCCGCCGACGAAGAGCAGTGCCATCAGGAACCAGCAGCAGCCGAGGCACCAGAGGCCGAGCTCGGCGCCCATGGCCAGCGCGCCGCCCCGGCCCGGGCGAAACCCCCGCTGGAAGAACAGCATGGGACCGCGGCACCGGCGCAGGCAGGCGTGCTTGAGCGGCGTGAGCTGCCAGAGCCCGGCGGCGATCAGCAGGGCGGCGTTGAGGCTTCGGCTGGTGCTGGCCATCATGCCCGAGATCAGGCCGTGGGCATCGAGCAGCCACTGTGCCCCGGTGGCAAGCACGCTGAAGCCGCCCCAGACGAGGAGATAGCCGGCGGCGAAAAGGCCCGCGGGCACCGCCGGTCCGCCGCGAGCGGCAGCCGTGTCGCTGACCCGGGCGAAGAGCAGCACCGCCGGGCTGGCGCTGGGCAGCATCATCGCCACCATCATGATCCACCACATCAGGAAGACGAGAAGCGCGTGGGACGCCGACCAGCCGGCCGGGGGCATTCCGGCCATGTCCATGCCGGCCATGCCCGCGCCGCCGTCGGGCATGGGCTCCATGTCCATGCCACCGCCGAGAAGCAGGTAGCTCCACGCCAGCACCGACACCGTCGCCAGGCCGCCGACCAGGAGGCGTCCCTCATGCCGAAGGATGGTCGCGACGCGCATACGGGTCCCCTCCCTGCCGCTCAACCCGTGGCCCGGAGGATAGCAGACCAGCGGCGTGGCGGCCAGTCAGTCGGCGGCGAAGCAGTAGAGCAGGCCCTCGCCGCCGGTGCCGCGCAGCGCCTCGAGGCTGCAGCCGCCGCGCGAGGTGTGCGAGGCGTTCCAGGACTTGGCCGGGGGCGAGTCGTCGAGGCCGGTGCGGTCGTGGTGGCCGACCACCGCCGCGCCCTCGGCGCCGCCCATGCTCCAGTCGCCGCAGGTGTCGGGCGACGCGGTGCCGTCGGGCAGCGAGCCGGTGAGGATGTCGTGGCGGTTGGGCGTGTCGCCGCGGCCGTTGACCACGGCGCCGGTCTCGTCGAGGGCGGTTTCCTTGCTGAGGCCGGGGGCGTTGTCGGCGTGGAGCGCGTCGAGGCTGGCGGCGATCTCGACGCCCTTGGCATTGACCCAGGGGCCGGCGCCGATGCGGTCGCGGGCGTTCTCGGTGGAGGTGGACAGGTAGGCGCGCCAGGTCCCGCCGCTGGCGCCCGCTGCCTCGGCGAGGCTGGCGCACCAGGCGTCGGCGCCGGCGAGGCCGCCGAAGTTGGCGCCGTCGCCGGGGTTGTGGCTGGTGACAAAGAAGCTCATCGGGGCATCCTGGGCGCGCGGCGGCGCCGAGCGAGCAGGCGAGGGCGAGGGCGGATAGGCCGAGCGTGCGGGTCATGAGCGTCTCCCCTGTGAGTGCCGTTGTCCGGCTGTCCGGGCAGGGTAGCAAGGCTCGCCCCCCGGCCGCGTCACGAAACCGTGGGCGGTGCATGCGCCGACGTCACCGCAAGGCAGTCCGGATTGGCGGCGGTCGCGACGGTCCGTGCTTGCCTCTGCCCTGGCAGCAGCGGCAATATCGGCTCGACGAGCCGGTCATCGGGGGGATGTCGGATCGGAGCTTTCGGAAACACTGCCGCCGGTCCCGCTCATGCGGTGACCGCATTGATCGGGAGAAACCGCATGACCCGCGACCAGATGCTCGCCCACCTTCGTGCCGCGGATGCGGTAGCTCGCGAGGCGGCGGCGCACGGCCATCATCCCTTCGGCGCCGTGCTGGTCGGCCCCGACGACGCGATCCTCATGCGCCAGGGCAATATCGACACCGTGCATCACGCCGAAACCGAACTTGCGCGGCGCGCGGCGGCTGCCTATTCGCCGGAGTTTCTCTGGACCTGCACGCTGGTCTCGACCGGCGAACCCTGCGCGATGTGCACCGGAACGTTCTACTGGGTGAATATCGGCCGGCTCGTCTATGGCTACGAGGAGGCCAGGCTTCTCGCCCTGACCGGCGACCACCCCGACAACCCGACGATAAATTTGCCCTCGCGCGTCGTGTTTGCCTCCGGGCAGAAGAACATCGAGGTTCACGGCCCGTTCCCCGAAATTGCGGACGAGCTGCTCGAGATCCATCGCGGCTTTTGGCAGCGGTAGCCGCGGCGAACCGGCCCCCCCCGATCCCGACGGCGACGCGCTGGGCCGATCGCCGTTAACCTTTGCCCGGATCCGCGGCGACAGGTACATGGAATGTCCATGCGATGTACATGAGATGTACGTTCAACGTCGCGACGTTAACCCTTGCCGTCGCTGGCCTATCAACGTCGCCCACCGGTCTTCCGCTCCCGACCCCGCGCCCGCGATAGCTTCCGCCGCGGCCCGCCATTCGCACCGCGGCGCGGCGGTGTGGGCATCTTGCGCCCGTCGATCTCGAGGAGCTCGAAGAGGATGCCGCCGGTGATGGGGACGGCTTCGGTCAGGCGGACGGTGACGCGCTGGCCGAGGCCGATGACGCGGCGGGAGCGCTCGCCGGTGAGGGTCTGGGTGTCGGGGCTGTAGGCGAAGTACTCGTTGCCGAGCGAGGAGATCGGCACCAGGCCGTCGGCGCCGGTCTCGTCGAGCTTCACGAAGAGGCCGAAGCGGGCGACGCCGGAGGTCTTGCCCTCGAACTCGGCGCCGACGCGGTCGGCGAGCCAGGCGGCGAGGTAGCGGTCGGTGGTGTCGCGCTCGGCCATCATCGAGCGGCGCTCGGTCATGGAGATATGCTCGCCGGTGTCGGAGAGCTGGTCTTCTTCCTGCGGGGTGAGGCCGTCGGATCCCCATTTGTGGGCGCGGATCAGGGCGCGGTGGACGATGAGGTCGGCGTAGCGGCGGATCGGCGAGGTGAAGTGGCCGTAGCGCGGCAGGTTGAGGCCGAAGTGGCCGAAGTTCTCCGGCGCATAATAGGCCTGGGTCATGGAGCGCAGGACCGAGAGGTTGACCATCTCGGCGTGCTCGGTGCCGGCGACGCCGTCGAGGAGGCGGTTGAGCTGGGCGGTCTTGAGCACCTGGCCCTTGGCCAGGGTCAGCCCGACGGACTCGACGATGCTGCGCAACGCCTCGAGCTTTTCCTGGCTCGGCTCCTCGTGGACGCGGTAGAGCAGGCGGATCTTCTTGGCCTCAAGCGTCTCGGCGGCGGCGACGTTGGCGAGGATCATGAAGTCCTCGATCAGGCGGTGGGCGTCGAAGCGCTCGCGGAAGGCGACGGAGAGCACCTTGCCGTCGTCGGAGAGGATGATCCGGCGTTCGGGAAGGTCGAGGTTGAGCGGCTGGCGCAGGTCGCGGGCGCGGTGGGCGGCGGCCCAGGCCGCCCAGAGCGGATGGATGACGGTGGCGAGCAGGGGACGGGTGGTGTCGTCCGGCTGGCCGTCGGCAGCGGCCTGCGACTGGGCATAGGTCAGGGTGGCGACGGAGCGGATCAGCGCGCGGGTGAAGCGGTGGGTGCGGACATGGCCGCCCTCGTCGAGGGTGAGGCGGACGGCGATGGCCGGGCGGTCGGCGCCGTCGACGAGCGAGCAGAGATCGGCGGAGAGCTGCTCCGGCAGCATCGGGACGACGCGGTCGGGGAAGTAGCTGGAGTTGCCGCGGCGGCGGGCCTCGCGGTCGAGCGCGGTGCCGGGGGGGACGTAGGCGGCGACGTCGGCGATGGCCACCCAGACCACGTGGCCGCCGGGGTTAGCGGGGTCGTCGTCGGGGTGGGCGAAGACGGCGTCGTCGTGGTCGCGGGCGTCGGAGGGGTCGATGGTGACGAAGGGGAGTTCGCGGAGGTCCTCGCGGCTGCCGAGCGGCGTGGGGCGCGCGGCCTCGGCCTCGGCGATCACTGACTCGGGGAATTCGTCGGGGATGCCGTGCTCGTGGATGGCGATGAGCGAGATGGACTTCGGCGCGGTGGGGTCGCCGAGGCGGGCGACGATGCGCGCGTTGGGAAGGCCGTGGGCGCGCGGCTCGCCGAGCTGCTCGGCTTCGACCAGCTCGCCCTCGCGGGCGCCGGCGCGGTCGCCGCGGGCGACCAGCCAGTCGCGGTCGGTACGCTTGTCGATGGCGGCGATGCGGCCGCCGGCCTCGCCCTCGTGGTAGATGCCGATGACCCGCTTCGGGCCCATGCCGATGCGGCGGATGATACGGGCGGCGAGGGGGGCGTCGGGGCCGTCGAGCGGGGTCATGCGGCCGAGCAGGCGGTCGCCGGCCCCGAGAGCCGGGTCGTCGCGGCGGGTAAGCACGAGGATGCGCGGGGCGGGGGCGTCGGCCTCCCACTCCGTGGGTTCGGCCCAGAGGTCGCCTTCGGGGTCGGGCCCGATCACGCGCAGCACGAGGACCGGCGGCAGGGCGCCTTCGGGGCGGACGCGGCGGCGCTTCTTCTCAAGCTGGCCGCCGGCGGCCATCTCGGCGAGGAGGCGCTTGAGCTCGACCTTGGCGGCGCCCTTCAGGCCGAAGGCACGGGCGATGTCGCGCTTCGCGGTCTGGGTGGGATTGTCGCGCAGGAAGGCGAGGATTTGTTCGGGAGTAGGGGGGCTGTTCATGGCCCGCCCCTAGCACGCGGCAGGGACGGGCGGTATCGTGAATTTGCCTGTCCTGCAGCTACCGCGCCTGCAGCTCGCGGAACTCTCCCGCTTCGTAGGTCGAGCGGCTGACGAGCCAGATCGCCAGCCATGAGGCGATGAAGCCGGGGATGATCTCGTAGACGCCTGGTCCGCCGAGGAAGCTGGCGTTCCATCCCAGCGCGATCCAGAGGATCACCACGGCGGCGCCGGTCACCAGCCCTGCCACCGCGCCGCTGCCGGACATGCGCGGCCAGGTCAGCGACAGGATGATCAGCGGCCCGAAGGCGGCGCCGAAGCCGGCCCAGGCGTGGCTGACGAGGCCGAGCACCTCGCTGTCGGGATTGCCGGCGAGGAAGGCCGCCACGACGCCGACGAGAAGCACGCAGATGCGGCCGACCATCACGCTCTGGCTCTCGGTGGCCTTCCTGTTGAGGAAGAGCTTGTAGAAATCCTCGGTCAGCGAGGAGGAGGAGACGAGGAGCTGGCTGGAGATCGTGCTCATGACGGCGGCCAGCAGTGCGGCATAGAGAAAGCCGGTGATGAGCGGGTGGAAGAGCAGGTTGGCCAGCACGATGAAGATGGTCTCGGGGTCCTCGATGACCAGGTTGTTGCGCGTGGCGTAGGCGCGCCCGAAGATGCCGAGACTGATGGCGCCGATCAGCGAGATCGCCATCCAGGTCATGCCGATGTTGCGCGCCGTGGGCACCTCGGCGACCGAGCGCACGGCCATGAAGCGCACGATGATGTGCGGCTGGCCGAAGTAGCCGAGGCCCCAGGTGACGGCGGAGAGAAAGCCGATGAAGGTCAGCCCGTGCGTCCAGGAGAGGAAGTTCGGATCGACCGCGGCCAGCGTCTCGGACGCCTGGGAGAATCCGCCGCCGCCGGCGCCGAAGAGGACCACGGCCGGCATGAGGACGAGAGCCACCATCATGATGCAGCCCTGTACGAAGTCGGTGAGGCTGACCGCGAGAAAGCCGCCGATCACCGTGTAGATCAGCACGATGATGAGTGTCAGCCAGATGCCGACGGCATAGTTGCTGAAGGAGGTGGGGTTGATCGAGCCGAAGGCGCTGTCGAAGAGCTTGCCGCCGGCCACGAGGCCCGAGGCGGTGTAGACCAGGAAGAAGACGACGATGATGACTGCGGACACCACGCGCAGCGCCATGGCCCGGCTGGGAAAGCGGTTGGAGAGGAATTCCGGGATGGTGAGGCTGTTGTCGTAGCGCTCGGTCTGTTCGCGCAGGCGCGGGGCGACGACGATCCAGTTGACCAGGGCGCCGACAAAGAGGCCGATGCCGATCCAGGCCTCGACGAGGCCGGAGGCGTAGAGCGCGCCGGGCAGGCCGAGGAGGAGCCAGCCGCTCATGTCCGAGGCGCCGGCGGAGAGTGCGGCGACGGCCGGGCTGAGCTGGCGGCCGCCGAGCAGGTACTCCTCCGAGGAGGCCGTGGATTTTCGTGCGGCGTAGAAGCCGATCGCGATCATCAGGCCGAAATAGAGAAGAAGACTGATCCAGATGCCGATTGCCATTGCAGGCCCCCCGTTCGATTTGATCGAAACGCGATAGAGCCTTTCACGTCGTGACAGCGATGTGAACCCTTAGCAGGCCCGCGCGGGACAACCCCGGCGGGAGCGCCGGAAGGTGTCAGGCGGGATACCAGTCGCCGCGCACCACTTTCGTCGGCGCGCCCGTCTCGGCGAGGAGGCGGGTGAAGGCGTCGATGTCGCTGGTCTGGTAGTGGTAGGGATAGACGAAGGCCGGGGCGAAGGCGGCGACCGCGGGCGCCGCCTCCTCCACCGACATGGTGTAGGGCATGTTCATCGGCACGAAGGCGCCGTCGATGTCCCGGAGCGCCAGCATCTCGGGCACGCCCTCGGTGTCGCCGGCGATGTAGAAGCGCCTCGCTCCGATGGTCAGCACGTAGCCGTTGTCGCGGCCGGGCGGGTGGTATTGCAGCCGGTCCGGGGTGAGGTTGTGGGCGGGGATGGCGTCGATCGTGACGGCGTTGGCGGTGGTCGTCTCGCCGTTGGCGATGGCGGTTGCGCGCGCCTTGAGATGCTCGGGGAGCTTGTCGTGCACCGAGGGATTGGTGAGGAGCCGCGTGTTCTGCCCGACGAGGCCCTCGAGCGTGGGCACGTCGAAGTGGTCGGGGTGCTCGTGGGTGACCAGGATGAGATTCGGGGGTGGCAGGCCCTGGTATTTCGCCGGCCCGCCCACGGGATCGTTGTAGATGACCATGCCGGGCAGCGTCATCACGAAGGAGGCGTGTTCGACGGGGTGGATCACCACCTCGCCGCCTTCGACCGGATAGCTGTCGCCCGTCATCGCGGCCTCCTGAGCCCGGGCCGCGCTGGCCGCGAAGGCCGCCGCGCCGAGGACGATCGACTGTCTGCGTGTGATCCGCATCGCTTCCTCCCTGCGTCATTCTTGCGAGGAAGTGTAGCGCCGGAAGCCGGCGCGAACAGGGTCAGGGCGCGTTGGCGCGTTTCTTGGCGGCGGGCTTGGCGGACTTTGCCTTCGGCTTGGACTTCGTGCCGGCAGCCTTGCGCGCCGGGCGCTTGCCGCCCTTGGGCGCTTTGGCAGCGACGAGTTCCAGCGCCTGCTCCAGGGTGATGGCCTCGGGGGCGATCTCCTTGGGCAGAGTGGCGTTCACTTTCTCCCACTTCACGTATGGCCCGTAGCGGCCCTCGTAGAGCGCGACCGTGCCGCCGTCGGGGTGGTCTCCGAGTTCGCGGAGCGGCTTGACTGCGGCGCGGCCAGCGCCGCGCTGGGATTTCTGCGCGATCAGTTCCATCGCGCGGTTCATGCCGATGGTGAAGACTTCCTCGGGGTCGCGGATGTTGGCGTATATCTTGCCCCATTTGACGTAAGGCCCGTACCGGCCGATGCCGGCCTCGACCGGCTGGCCGTCCTCGGGGTGGGTGCCAATCTTGCGCGGGAGGGACAGGAGTTCCAGAGCCCGCTCGATGGCGATGAGTGAGGGGTCCATGCCCTTGGGAATGGAGGCGCGGGGGGGCTTCTGGCCTTCGAGCACCTCGCCGAGTTGGACGTAGTAGCCGTAGGGGCCCTTGTGCAGCGTCACCGGCAGCTCGGCCGCGTCGTCTTCGAAGACGGCGCCGCCGGGGTTGCCCATGCCGAGGAGCTTGCCATCGAGTGCTGCGTCGCCTTCGTCGCCGCCGGACAGCGGGCGGGTGTAGCGGCAGTCGGGGTAGTTGGAGCAGCCGATGAAGGCCGAGCCGTTGCGCGAGGTCTTGAGCGAGAGGAGGCCGGCGCCGCAGACCTTGCAGCGGCGGGGCTCGGGGTCCTCGGGCGTCTTGGGGAAGAGGTGCGGTTCCAGAACCTCGTTGATCTTGTCGAGCACCTCGGTGATGCGCAGCCCCTCGGTCTCGCCGAGGGCGGCGGAGAAGTCCTTCCAGAAGCGGGCGAGGAGGACCTTCCAGTCCTCGTCGCCGGTCGTGACGCGGTCGAGGTCGGTCTCGAGGTCGGCGGTGAAGTCGTAGTCGACGTAGCGGCCGAAATAGTTGGAGAGAAAGGCGGTGACGAGGCGGCCCTTGTCCTCGGGGATGAGGCGGTTCTTGTCCTTGCGGACGTATTCGCGCTCCTGGATGGTCGAGACGATGGAGGCGTAGGTGGAGGGGCGGCCGATGCCGAGCTCCTCCATGCGCTTGACCAGCGTCGCCTCGGTGTAGCGGGGCGGCGGCTGGGTGAAGTGCTGTTCGGGGGTGACGCCGCGCTTGTCTGCCTTCTCGCCGGAGACGATCTGCGGCAGGCGGCCGCCGTCCTCGTCGTCGGCGAGGTCGAACTCGGCGTCGTCGCGGCCCTCCATGTAGACCTTGAGGAAGCCGTCGAAGGTGACGACCTGGCCGGTGGCGCGCAGGCCGACAGCCTGGTCGGCGCTGGCAATGTCCACGGTGGTGCGCTCGAAGCGGGCGGCCTCCATCTGGCTGGCGATCGAACGCTTCCAGATCAGATCGTAGAGTTTCCACTGGTCGGGTTCGAGGCGGACGCCCTCCGGGTGCTTGCCCATGTCAGTGGGGCGGATGCACTCGTGCGCCTCCTGGGCGTTCTTGGCCTTGTTCTTGTACATGCGCGGCGAGAAGGGGACGTAGGGCGCTCCGTAACGGGCCTTGATGACTTCGCGGGCGGACATCACCGCCTCCGGGGCCATATCGATGCCGTCGGTGCGCATGTAGGTGATGTGGCCGGCCTCGTAGAGGCGCTGGGCGGCGTTCATGGTCTGGCGGGCGCCGAAGCCGAACTTGCGGCTGGCCTCCTGCTGCAGCGTCGAGGTCATGAACGGGGCGGCGGGGTTGCGGGTTGCGGGCTTGGACTCCACCGCTGCGACGGTGAGCTCGCGCGCCTCGATGGCGGCGACGGCGTGGGCGGCGGCGCCCTGGTCGCCGAGGTCGAACTTGTCGAGCTTCTTTCCGTCGAGGCTGACGAGGCGGGCCGCGAAGGTGTCGCCGCGTGGGGTGACGAGGATCGCCTTGACCGTCCAGTACTCCTGGGCGCGGAAGACCTCGATCTCCATTTCGCGATCGACGATGAGCCGCAGCGCGACGGACTGGACGCGGCCGGCGGACTTGGCGCCCGGGAGCTTGCGCCAGAGGACGGGCGAGAGCTTGAAGCCGACGAGATAGTCGAGGGCGCGGCGGGCGAGGTAGGCGTCGACCAGCTCCATGTCGATCTGGCGCGGGTTCTCCATCGCCTTGTTCACCGCCGCCTTGGTGATGGCGTTGAAGGCGACCCGGGAAACCTCGGTGTCCTTTTTCACCGCCTTGCGGCCGGTGAGCGCCTCGAGCAGGTGCCAGGAGATCGCCTCGCCCTCGCGGTCGGGGTCGGTGGCGAGGATGAGCTTGCCGTCGGACTTGAGTGCTTCGGCGATGGCGCGGATGTGCTTCTGGCTGTCGGCGGCCACCTCCCACTTCATCTCGAAATCGCGCTCGGGGTCGACCGACCCGTCCTTGGGCGGCAGGTCGCGCACGTGTCCAAAGGAGGCAAGGACCGTGTAGCCGGGGCCGAGATACTGGTTGATGGTTTTCGCCTTTGCAGGCGATTCGACGACGACGACGGCCATGGGCTTGCTCCAGCGCGCCAACGGGCGGCGCTTGTCGGCGGCCTAGATGTGATGGCTTGCCTGCGTTGTCAACTGATGTACCGGCACCCGCCGGCGACCGGTCCGGCGTTTTGCCGGTGAATCATTGCCGCTGCGGGTGTATGATGCCGAGGCATTGTCGAAGCGAATTTCGAGCGCGAAACTGCCCCGCAGGACAAGGAGCCGGAAAATGTCCGTCCATTGCTGCCGCGATCTGTTCCACTGCATCGTTCCGCCGCACATGCTGAGGGTCCTCGAGATGCGGGGCGACGCGCGCCAGGCCGAGATGGCGCGCGAGCTGATGTCGCAGAGCGGTCGGGTGCGCACCGAGAGGGCCGCCTTCGCCGCCACGCCGATGCTGCGCGCCCGCGGCCAGCGGGACGCCTTCGAGGCGCGGGCCTTCGCCGAGACGGCGCCGGAGCGGCACCTGTCGCGCGAGATCTATGACGGCGAGGGAAAGGCGTCGCTGCCGGGCCGCCTCGTCCGGTCCGAGGGGGGAGATCCCTCGGGTGACGCCGATGTCGACGCCGCCTACGACGGGGCGGAAGCTGTCTACGACTTCTATTTCGACACCTTTGCGCGGGATTCCATCGACGGGCAGGGGATGGCGCTGGTCTCGACCGTCCACCACCGCCGGAACTACAACAACGCCTTCTGGGACGGCCGGCAGATGGCCTACGGCGACGGCGACGGGCAGATTTCTCGAGCTTCATCGAGACCTCGGTCATCGGCCACGAGATGAGCCACGGGGTGGTGCAGTTCTCCGGCGGGCTCGAGTACCAGGGCCAGTCTGGCGCGCTGAACGAGAGCTTTGCCGACGTCTTCGGCACCATGGTCCGCCAGTTCGCCGAGAAGACCGACGTCTGTGGCAGCGACTGGCTGATCGGAAAGGGCATCCTCGGGCCGGAAATCCAGGGGGTGGCGCTGCGCTCGATGAAGATGCCGGGCACGGCCTATTCCGATGCGCTGCTCGGCCAGGACCCGCAGCCGTATCACATGGACCTCTACGTCAACACCAGCGACGACAACGGCGGCGTTCACATCAACTCTGGCATTCCCAACCATGCCTTCTATCTGTGCTGCACGCTCATGGGCGGGAATTCCTGGGAGGCGCCGGGGCAGATCTGGTACCGGACCATGCAGCAGCTCAACAATCCCTTCGCCAGCTTCGCCGACTGGGCGGTGGGAACGGTACAGGCGGCCTTGGCGATCTATGGCGTCGGCAGCCGCGAGGCGCTGGTGGTGCGGCGGGCGTGGAAGCTGGTGGGGATATCGGCCTGAGGAATGGGTGGCGCGGCGGGGTGTCTGGCGATGA
Organism: uncultured Alphaproteobacteria bacterium; assembly: GCA_963796805.1. Lineage (GTDB taxonomy): Bacteria > Pseudomonadota > Alphaproteobacteria > Rhodobacterales > Rhodobacteraceae > Amaricoccus. Next base: position 47,324 of record CAWCNG010000004.1, on the reverse strand, counting down.
TGATCACGATTTCGACCTCGGGCGGGATCGGCGGCTTCGGGCTGGCGAAGCAGGCCGAGGTGTCGGTGGACAGCCTGCCCGAGCCGCTGCGCGCCGAGGCCTGCCAGCGGCTCGACCCCATGGCGCTGGAGGCGCTTGACGCGACGCCGGTGCGCGGGGCAGCCGACCGCATCGTCTATCGCATCGTGGTCGCCGAGCGGGGTACCGCGAGCGTCACCTTCGACCTGCCGGAGACGGCGCTTCCTGCCGAGACGCTCGACCTGATCGACGAGCTTCTCTCGCGGCAGGGGCGGCGCTGACCGCCGCTCCTACCTGACCCGTGCTACCATACGGCGCGGAAGCCGAAGGTCCCGCGGTTGCTGTAGTTGTCGGCGAAGTTGGAGAAGCTGGTGGCCACCAGCCCCTCGCCGTAGATCGCCTTGCTGCCGCCGTCCCAGCTGTAGCTGCCGCCGACCCCGAGCGAGCCCCAGAAACGGTCGGTGTCGATGTTGAGGCCGGTCCCCGAGACGTCGACGCTGGTGCCGTCCATCAGGTCGTAGACGAGGTTGCCGATGCCATAGAGATGCAGCCGCACCTCGCCCTGCCGGTCGTCGACCCAGGCACTCTCCTGATCGATGCTGAGGCCGAGCCGGACCGGGAGGCTGTCGCCGTCCTGGCTGGAGATCTCGGCGCCAAAGGGATCGACGAAGTCGTCGAAGTCCACCGACGAGTAGACGATCTGCCCCTGGGGCGTCATCGTCCAGTCGTCGTTGAGTTCTATCCGCTTGCCGCCCTCGACCCCGAACGCGTAGCCGAAGCCGTCGTTGCCGCTGGTCAGATCCTCGCCGAGGAGCCGGGAGCTCAGGTCGCTTTCGTACCAGCTCGCCTGCGCCTGGCCGTCGACGTAGACGCCGTCGTAGGCAAGCCAGGTGAGGCTGGCGCCTAGCCCGTAGGCTTCGGTGTCGATGTTGCCGTCGCCGTAGAACGAGGACACGTCGGTGTCCGCCTCGCCGTAGTGGAAGGTGACGCCGCCGATCAGGAGCCCGTCATCGTTTTCCCAGACCGGGCGATCGAACCCGACCTGGAGCTTCCAGGTGTCGATGTCCCAGTCGTCGCTGCCCGAGGGCACGTCGGGCTCGATGTGGCTCCAGGCGCCGTCCAGCCGCACCCAGGCGCGCTTGTCCTCGATGAAGGTGCCGGTTTCCCCGGCATTGGGTGAAGTCTCGAAGCCCGGCGGGTTGCCGGGACCGCTCCAGTAGCGGTTGCCGATGCGCTCCTGCATTGTCGGCAGCCGGTTCAGCGCGAGGAGCGTACCGGTATAGGCCTCGTAGCTCGGAACGCCCGGCTGGTAGATGGTTGGGCCCGGCGCCGGTGGGGTCGGGTCTGGCGTCACCGGGTTCGGCGGCACTGGCGTGGGGTCCGGTGGCGTCGGGTCGGGCGGGACCGGGGGCAGCGGCGGATCGATGCGCAGCTGCGAGCGCAGATACCAGTCCCCGTCGCCGGGTGTGCTGATGCCGTCCTTCTGCAAGCCATAGCCGAAGGCGCCGGCCACCACCACCGGCTGGCCGTCGAGGACGTAGTCGCCGTCGAGGACGAACTGGCCCGCGGAGGCGCCCGAGACGTCGATGATCTTGATGCCTTCCACGGTCCGCGCCCCGCGGCCGCCGACGTTCTCCACCTGGACGGTGGTGATGCCGGAGGTGTTGCCGCCGATCTGCAGCAGGTCCGTGGGCGAGGCGTCGTTTCCGAGCCGAGTCGCGAACTGCAGGACGCCACCGTTGCCGGCGTAGCTGCCGGTGACCGCCAGGCGCGTGCCGGTCGCTCCGCCGAGCGACACCCGGCCGCCGTTGGACAGCGCCGCGATGGTCTGGGTGAAATCGGCGGTATCGAGCACGCCGCCCGCCTGTACGATGTGCACGGAAGCAGCGCTGAGCACGTTGGCGGCGCCGGCTTCCAGGGTGCCTCGTGCCACGGTGGTGTTGCCGGTGTAGTCGCTTGTGCCTGTGAGCAGCAGCGTGCCGCGCCCGGACTTGGTGAGCCCGCCGCTGCCCGTGATCGTTCCTCCGAGCTCGAGCTCGGTCCTGAAATTGGGGGCGAAGGTTCCGCCGCCCGCCTCGAGGGTGATCGCCCGCTCGGTGACCATGCTGGCGGTGCTCTGCAGCGCGCCGCCGTCGAAGCTGAGGATGCCGGACGGCGCGCCGAGCGCCTCGTCCGCCTCCACTGCGACCGTACCGCCGTTGATGAAGGTGCCGCCGGAGTAGACGTTGGCGCCGGCCGAGGGCGCCAGGGTCAGGACGCCCGCGTCCGTCTTCTCCACGGCGCCGGAGCCGACGATCTGGCCGGTGTAGGTGCCCGCGTCGGGCTGGGTGAAGCGGACGAGCCCGTTGTTGGTGATGTTGTCGGTGTCGCTGCCCGGGTCGACCGGCAGGCTCTGTGCCCGCGCCTCGAGTATGCCGTCCGGTTCCACGGTAACGTCGGTCCCGCCGGTATTGCTGTTGTCTCCGGTCAGCGACAGGGTGCCTTCCTCGACCGTGACGGTGTTGAAGCCGGAGAGCGTGCCTGGCACGTCCCAGCGGCCTTCGCCGTCCTTGGTCAGGGTGGAGAAGTTGGCGATGTCGCCGCGCAGCTCGTCGCTGGAGCCGGCGGCGCCGCTGAGCGTCAGGTTGTTGGTGCCGCCGCCGCCGTTGATCGCACCGGTCACTTCGGAATCGGCGAAGAAGAAGAGGTCGTCGTCGCCGTCCGCGAAGCTGAGGTCGCCGCCGACCCGCGCGCCCGTGCGGTTGAAAAAGTCGATCCCCGCCCCGCCACTGGTGCCGATCACCGGCCCGCCGCCGGCCCGGCGGATGATTCCGTAGTTGTCGACAACGTTGCGGGGGCCGACCTCGACGTCCTGGAACCAGAGTGCCGGCGCGCCCTGAGCCGTGATCGCGCCGTGGTTCTCGATCGTGTTGCCGAAGCCGTGGACGTTGACGGTCTCGGCGTTGACCTGGGTGCTGGTCTTGGCGGCGAGCGCCCCTTGCTTCGATCAGCAGCGTACCGTTGCTGTTGAACTCGATGACGTTGAGGCCGGTGTGGTAGTTGCCGCTGGCGCCGCTGTTGCTGTCCCCACGGACGATCGAGCCCGTGCGCAGCGTGATATCGGCGTCGTCTCCGAGGCTGATCACGTTGTCGTTGTCGACGTTGAGGATGCTTCCACCGAGCACCTCGACCGTGCGCCCGTTGTCGCCAGGCCCGGTCCCGACGGTGGTGGTGGTCGGGTTGGGCGGGGCGCTATCGCAGGTGGTCGTGGAGCCAACGGTGACGCAGGCGGCGTTTGCTGGCGTGCTGCTCATCACGCCTGCGCCGACCGCCAGCAGAATCAGCGCACTCGATGAGCGCAGGTATTCCCGCTTTCCGATCATCGTTCCCCTCCTTCGGCCCTCGGCATCCGCGCATCGCCCGCGCGCCGATGCTCATGTTTTGAGCAGTGAAATCTTTTTTGGATCCCCGAGGCAAGACTTCCTGCCGCTTCCGCGAGTAGGCGGCGGGAAGGCGCCGGGCGCCCGACGCCGGGCCGCGGCCTTGCCCTTCACACCGTCAGGCTGACCAGTCCACCCGGATGACGAAGGACGCATCCCTGCATCTCGAGGTCGAGTAGTGCCGCCGCGACGGTCGCGGCCGGAGCGCCGAGGTCGCGGATCAGCATGTCCTCGGCCACCGGCGTCGGGCCGAGGAGTTCGACCAGCCGGGCGTTGAATCCCTCTGCCGGCGGCGGGGGTGCTGCCTTGCTCGCGGTCGGAGCCGGCGCCGGGGTGGTCAGGGTCTCGCCCAGTGCCTCGGCCACGTCGGCGGCGGAGCGGACCAGGGTGGCGCCGTCACGGATGAGCTGGTTGCAGCCGCCGGCGCGGGCGTCGAGCGGGTTGCCGGGCACCGCCATCACCTCGCGGCCCTGGTCGAGGGCGTTCCGGGCCGTGATCAGGCTGCCCGAGCGGGGCGCGCCCTCGACGACCACGATCCCGAGCGCGAGACCGGAGACGATGCGGTTGCGGCGGGGGAAGTCCTGGGCGCGCGGGGCGTAGCCCATGGGCATCTCCGAGAGACGCAGGCCGCGCGCGGTGATCTCGGCGGCGAGGCCTGCGTTCTCGGTGGGATAGAGGTCGTCGACCCCACCGGCCAGCGCGGCGATCGTGCCCGTCGCCAGGGCTGCGCGGTGCGCCGCGGCGTCGATGCCGCGGGCAAGGCCCGACGCGACGACGAAGCCCATCTGCCCGAGCTCGGCCGCGAGCTGCGAGGCCATGCGCACCCCGAGCGCGGAGGCGTTGCGGGCGCCGACCAGCGCCACCGTCGGGCGCCGCGCCAGCGCGGGGTCGCCGAGCGCCCAGAGGAGCGGCGGCGGGTCGGAGATGGTGGCGAGGAGCGGCGGGTAGTCGGGGGCGCCGAGCAGCAGCGGCCGGGCGCCGGCGGCGACTGCGGCCTGCCACTCGGCCTCAATCTCGGCGCGGGGGGCGGGGGCATAGTCGCGCACGCCGGCGTCCGAGGCGATGCGCGGCAGCGCGTCCAGCGCGGCGGCGGCGGAACCGTGCTCACGCACGAGGCGGATGAAGGTGGCCGGGCCGACCCGGCGCGAGCGGGTGAGGCGGAGCCAGTCGAGCTGTCCCGCTTCGGAGCGGGGCAGGGCGGCGGGCGGGATCTTGGCGGAGGCGGGAGCCTGCATCGGCGAGATTCGGCGTGCCCCGGGTTAACGGGGCGTCAACGCCTCAGAGGTCGGCGTCGCGCAGGAGGGCCGAGGTGCGCATCAGGCGGCGGGCGAGGTTGGCGGCGGCGAGGCGGTGCAGGTCGAGCGCCACTTGCGGGGACCTCGCCGCGAGGGCGTCGAGGGCGCGGGCGTCGAGCCGGAGCAGGCGGCAGGGAACCTCCGCCACCACCCGCGCGGTGCGCGGCACGCCGGCATAGTGGCCGATCTCGCCGACCAGGGTGCCGGGAAGGATGGTGGCGACGGGCATGGCGGTGCCGTCCGGTGCCACGAACTCGGCGCTGAGGCTGCCGGAGAGGAGCAGGATCATGCCGTCGGGTGGTGCGCCCTGGGTGAGGATTTCCTCGCCGGCGACGGCGGCGGCGGGCGGGAAGTGGTGGGCCGGCTCGAAGCCCGGGTGCAGGCGGACCAGGGTCTCGAGTAGCCCTTCCGGGGGGCTGTTGCCGGCGTCGGGCGGGGGATCGGCGAGCAGACGGTCCTCCACGTACCGGAGCGCGGCATCGAGGGTCGGGAAGATGAGCGGGCCGCTCTCGCCGGTGGGAACACCGGCGCGGCGGAGGTCGGCCATGAGCCGAGGGGAGACGTCGCAGAGCACCGGCGCGGTGCCGCGCGCCGTCGCCTGGCGGCAGGCCTTGCCGAGGACGAAGGCAGCAGAAGCGTCCACGCCGGAGACGCGGTGGAAGTCGAGCACCCGGAACAGCGGCTCCGTCTCCGGCACGCCCGCCCCGCGGCGGATCTCGGCGAGAAGCCGGCTGGCGGTGCCGAAGAAGAGATAGCCGGTGAGGCGGTAGATGGTCGCGTTGCCGCCACGCTCGGCGAGGAGGCGCAGCTCGTGCTCCGGCCGCTCCACCCGCGAGCGCATGTGGGCGGCGCTGGTACGCAGGCGCACCACGTCGAGGCTGGAATAGGCGAAGACGAAGAGCGCCACCGCCACGACGAGACCGACCGCGAGCGAGGGGAGAAAGCCCACGGTCGCGGCGGTGGCGAGGATCACCAGCACGATGCCGAAATCGCGCGCCGGGAGGTGGCGTCGCTCGATGCGGAGCCAGTTGTCGAGGAGATCGAAACCGAGGAAGGCGACGATGGCAGCGAATACGCCGATCGGCAGCTGCGAGAGCAGATCCGCGCCGAAGAGGAGGGTGCCGAGGCAGGCGCCGGCGACCAGCAACCCGGGGAGGGGGCCGGTCAGGCCAAGGGCGCGGCCGAACATGGTCATGCTGAGCACGGGGAAGCCGACGAGGCCGCCGAAGGGGGCGGCCGCGAGGTTGGCGATGCCGGTGCCGCGGAGCTCGCGGTCGGCGTCGATCTCGCGCCCGGTGGCGATCTCGAGGCCGGAGGAGTTGAGCAGACCGCCGAGCAGCGCCATGGCGGTGACGGCGAGCATGGTGGGGAACTGGGCGATCACCTGCCCCCAGGCGACCTCGCGGAAGCTGGCCGGGTCGATGCCGGAGAGAAGGCTCGTCTCGCCGAAGGGGCCGAGGAGGTAGCCGTTGGCGCGAGCGGTTTCGAGGCTGGTGCCGGTGAGGAAGAGGGCGAGGTAGAAGGCGGCGAGGAGGACGAGGATGCCGACGGGAAGTATGAAGGTGCTCTGGTAACGTCTCAGAAGGAAAGCGAGAAGTGCCCCGGACGCGATCCACGGGACCCAATGGAGGAGATTGGCGGGATCGAGGAGCGGGCCGAGGGTCCAGATGGTGACGCTGCGGTGGAGCGTCATGCCGACGGCGCCGAGGACGATGAGATAGCCGGTGGCGGCAAGAAAGCCGCCGATCAGCGGGTAGGGGACGAAGCGGACGAGAAAGCCAAGCCTGAGGCGCCCGCCGATCCAGCCCAGGGCGCCGGTGAAGGCGGTGGTCACGGCGACGAGGGCGGCCACGGTGGCGAGGAGCGCGTCCGGCGAGGCCTGCCAGCCGTGGGCGATGTCGGTGACCGCGAGCGACAGGATGACGGCGGTGACGTCCTGCGGCTGGACGATGGTGTCGCGGTAGGTGAGGCGGAAGGCGGCGACGGTGGCCATGACCACGGTCCCGGCGAGGGCCAGACCGATGCCGCGGCTTAGGCCGGGGGCGGCGGAACCGCCGTAGACTATGGCGGAGAAGGAGATGGCGAAGACGACGCCGAGGGCGGCGATGATCGCCCCCGAGATCGCGCCGCGCAGGACGGAGGCGGCGGTCATCTGGGGAAAATGGGGAATCCGGCAGTGCGGCGGTGGGGGTGGTGTGAACGTACGGAGTGCCAAAGGTTTACGGCGATTCCTTCAGTATGGAAAGCGTATGGAAAGCGTATGGAATCCATATGGCACCTAAAAGAGTCAGGATTAGAGTGTTAACGCGGGCCGTGGCGGCCATCCGTTCAGCCGAGCGGGTCCGGCGTCAAGACGGAAAGGTGCGCGGCGGGTGCGTGCCGGACGTCGCGAACATTGCGCTTTGCAAAAGGTCGCGGCATCGCGCATCGTGACCTCATGCCAGGGCGCGCGAACTCGCGGCCCGGCGATCGCGGGGGACCGATCGTGAACCAGGCAACCGAGCTCGGCGCGCGTTTTCGCGACGTGGTCACCAGCGAGGCGGAAGTGCGCGCCGTGACCGGCGAGGCGCACGAGCGCGCGGTCGCCAAGGTGGTCCGGGTGATCGACGAGCACAGCCGCCGCTTCATCGCCGCCGCGCCCTTCGTTTTCATCGCCTCGATCGACGAGGACGGCACCGCCGACGTCTCGCCGAAGGGCGACCCGGCCGGCTTCGTGAAGGTGCTCGACGAGCGCACGCTGGCCATTCCCGACCGCCTCGGCAACCGGCGCTTCGACACCTTCCGCAACATCCTGCGCAACCCCGCGGTCGGCCTGATCTTCCTGATCCCCGGCATCACCTACACCCTGCGCGTCAGCGGCACTGCGATCATCGTCCGCGACGCCGACCTGCGCGCCGAGCTTGCCGTCCACGGCAAGCTGCCAGACCATGTCCTGATCGTCGACGTTTCTCGCGTACTGTCGCACTGCCCGAAGTGCATGATCCGCTCCGGCCTATGGAAGCCGGAGGCGTGGCCGGATACCGCCGATGTTCCGAGCTTCGCCGAGACCCTGGCCGCACACGCGCGGCTCGACGAAAGCGTCGCGCAGGTCGAAGCGGTGATCGAGGCGGCCAACCGCGACCGGCTCTACTGAGCGGGCCATCCGCGATACAGCTCGGGGCGAAGCGCAGCCAGGCATGAGCAGAGCGGTGCGCTTCAGCGCGGCGCGATGGCCTGCCCCGACCTCAGAAGTCCACGTCCGGCTACCGTAGACGAGCAGTGGGGGCGTCCTGGTCCGCGGTTTCAGCCCCGATCGCTGGATTCGCCGGTCCTTTGCCCATGAACGGCACGCAGAGCGCGGCCGCCGCGGTCACGAGCGCAATGAGCAGCCAGGCATCGTTGATCGATGCGGTCAGCGCCGCCTTCTCGACCAGCGGCTGCAGGAAGGCACGAGTGCTCGCATCTAGCGGCTGACCGGCGTGGGAGGCGAAGAGGGCGAGCGGAATGCCGACGAAACGCGCGGTTTCGATGTCCCCGGCCTGCAGCGACGCGACGATCGCCTCGCCGTGCCGCGGGGCGCGGCCGTAGATCACGGTGTCGATCAGCGCGATGCCGATCGCGCCGCCGAGGTTGCGCATCAGGTTGAAGAGACCGCTGGCGTCGGGCACCAATTCAGGCGCGAGGTGGCCGAGCGCGAGCCGCGTCGGCGGCAGCAGGCAGAACATGATCGCGAGGCCGCGGATCACCTGCGGCCAGAACATGCCGGCGAAGTCGGTCTGCGGCGTCTGGTAGGCGCTGAGCCCGAGGCCGAGCGCGAAGACGGCGAAGCCGCCGGCGGTCAGCAGGCGCGCGCTCAGCCGCTGCTCCAGCGCCACGGCGACCGGGGCCATCACCAGCTGCGCCACGCCGGTCACCAGCATGATCGTGCCGATCTGAAGCGCGTCGTGGCCGCGCACGAAGGCGAGAAAGACCGGCATCAGGTAGACCGATCCGAAGAGGCCGACGCCGAGCACGAAACTGAGCAGGCAGCCTATGGCGAACCGGCGGTCGGCGAAGGTGCGCAGGCTGACGATCGGCTCGGCTGCGCGCCAGACCCTGGCAACGAACCCAGATGCGCAGGCAATGCTCAACGCCATCAAGCCCAGCACGAGACCGGACGCCCAGCCGCGTTGCGGTGCTTCCTTGAGGCCGATCTCCAGCGCCGCCAGCGCCAGGGCCAGCAGCGCCAGCGCCACCAGGTCGAGCTTGCGGACCTCGCCGAGCCGGACGGGATCGCCCGGCAGCAGCCACGCGGCGAGCACCGCGACCGCGAGGCCCGGCGGGACGTTGACGAGAAAAAGCCAGTGCCAGGAATAGGTGGTGGTGATCCAGCCGCCGGCGATCGGGCCGGCGGTCGGGGCCAGCACCGCAAGCACGCCCGCGAGCGTTGTGGCCAGCCCCTGCCGGCGGACGGGGAAAAGCAGGAAGACCGCGGCGAAGACCGCCGGGATCAGCGTGCCACCGGAGAACCCCTGCAGCACTCGCCAGGCGATGAGCGTGGTGAAGCGGTCGCTGCCGGCGCAGCCGATCGAGGCGAAGGTGAAGATGCTGACCGCCGCCACGAACAGCCAGCGCATGCCGAGGAACCGGGTCAGCAGGCCGGTCAGCGGAATCGCGATCACTTCGGCGATCAGGTAGGCGGTCTGCACCCAGCTCATCTGGTCGGGCTGGATGCCGAGGGCGGACTGGATCGTCGGCAGCGACGTCGCCACGATCTGCACGTCGAGGATCGCCATGAACATGCCGACGCACATGGCGCCGAAGCCGATCCAGGTGGCCGCCGTCAGCGGCGGTGACACCGCCTCAGCGCGCGGGTCCATCGCGCAGGTCTGCCAGGGCGGCGTTCTCGGCCGAGATGCGGACCGAGAGGACGAGCGCATTGGCCACCGAGAACGCCAGCGCAAACCAGGGCAGGCCCAGGGCGAGCGGCAGGACCGCGATCTCGCCGATCACCACCAGGTAGTTCGGGTGGGTTACCCAGCGGAACGGCCCCTCGGTCACCAGCGGGGCGCCCGGTAGCACGACGATGCGGGTCGTCCAGCGCCGGCCGAGCGTGCCGAGCACCCAGACGCGCGTCGCCTGCAACAGCAGGAACACCGCCAGCCAGGCCGGGTCGACCGGCTGCGCCCAGCCGAGCCCCCAGAGCCCGGCGAGCCAGAGGGCATGCAGGGCCACGACCAGCGGGTAGTGGCCCGGCGCGACCTCGAAGGCACCCTGCCGCACCAGCGCTGCTGTGTTGCGCCGCGCGAGCCAGAGCTCGCCCAGCCGCTCCGCGGTCACCAGCGCAAGCAGCAGCGCAGCGAACGTCACGCCGCGGCCTGCAGCGAGACGCAGCTCGCGGTGAAGCCCGGCCCCATCGCGGTGAGAAGCGTCCGCGGCGGCAGGCTGTGGGCCGAGAGTCGCTCCAGCACGAAGAGCGCGGTCGGCGCCGACATGTTGCCGTAGTCGGAGAGCACGGTGCGCTCGTGGTCGAGCGAGCCTTGCTCGAGCGACAGGCCGCGCTCGAGCGCGGTGATGACCTTGGCGCCGCCCGGGTGGCAGGCGAAGCGGTCTACGTCGTCCACCGCCAGTCCTCCACGCTTCAGTATCCCCGCGACCGCCGGGGCGATGTGCTCCCGCGCGAAGGGTGGGATCGCCCGGTCGAAGATCACACCCAGTCCCTCAGGATCGACGTCCCATCCCATGATGTCGAGCGTCTCCGGCCAGCGGTGCTGGCCCGCCATCTCGACCGAGGCCATGCCCTCGTCGCCACAGCGCAGCACGCAGGCGGCAGCGCCGTCGCCGAAGAGCGCGGTCGCCACGATGTTCTCCTTGGTCAGCTTGTCGACCCGGAACGACAGCGTGCAAAGCTCGACAGCCACCAGCAGCACGGTGCTGCCGGGTTGCGCCTTCGCCAGCCGCGCCGCCAGCGCCAGCCCGGAAACGCCCCCGGCGCAGCCGAGGCCGAAGACCGGCACCCGCTCGACGTCCGGACGCAGCCCGAGGCGGTCCGCGACGCGCGCTTCGAGGCTGGGCGTTGCGATGCCGGTCGAGGAGATCGTGACCACGGTGTCGACCGTCGCCGCCGCGATTCCGGCCGCTTCGAGGGCGCGGGTCGCGGCGTCCTCGAAGAGCTGGCAGGCACCGTCGAGGAAAGCGTCGTTGCGCTCTGGCCAGCCCAATGGCTGCAAATACCATTCAAGCGGCCGCACAGCATAGCGGCTGCGGATCCCGGCGTTCTCGAACACACGGGCCAGCCGGTCGAAATCGTCGTAGCGCGACGAAAAGGCCTGATGGGCGAGCACGGCGGCGTCGCCCTGATCGATGCGGTGCGGCGGCACCGCGGACGCGACTGACACAAGCTTGACGGATTGCGGCACAGGATACTCCCGGGTTGCGTTCGCATCAGAGGAACTGCCCGGGGTATTGACCGGAGAAGTCGGCCATCAACGTGCCGCAGAGCGGAATGGTTCCCCGATCCTGCGGGTGCCGGGCGACCGGTGAATCCGAAGCTGTCGCATTCCGCCGCCCCGGCTCAGGCGGCGCTGCCGCCGACGGTGAGGCCGCCGATCAGCATGGTGGGCTGGCCGACGCCGACCGGGACCCACTGGCCGCCCTTGCCGCAGTTGCCCATGCCGGGGTCGAGCGCCATGTCGTTGCCGATGGCGCGGATGTGCTTGAGTGCGGTGGCGCCGTCGCCGATCAGGGTGGCGCCCTTGACCGGGGCGCCGACCACCCCGTCCTTCACCCGGTAGGCCTCGGTGCAGGAGAAGACGAACTTGCCGTTGGTGATGTCGACCTGGCCGCCGCCGAAGCCGACGGCGTAGATGCCGTCGCGGAGCTCGGCGAGGACCGACTCGGGCGCCGCGTCGCCGCCGAGCATGTAGGTGTTGGTCATCCGCGGCATCGGCGCGTGGGCGTAGCTTTCGCGGCGGCCGTTGCCGGTGGGGGCGACCCCCATCAGGCGGGCGTTCTGCCGGTCCTGCATGTAGCCGACGAGGATGCCGTCCTCGATCAGCACGTTGCGCTGGCTGGGCGTGCCCTCGTCGTCGAAGCTGATCGAGCCGCGGCGGTCGGGGATGGTGCCGTCGTCGACCACGGTGACGCCGGCGGCGGCGATGCGGGTGCCGAGCAGGCCGGCGAAGGCCGAGGTCTGCTTGCGGTTGAAGTCGCCCTCCAGGCCGTGGCCGATTGCCTCATGCAGCAGGATGCCCGGCCAGCCCGGCCCGAGCACCACGTCCATGACGCCGGCGGGGGCGGGCTCGGCGCGGAGGTTGACGTTGGCGATGCGCAGCGCCTCCTGCGCCACCTTCTGCCAGTGGCCGGTGCCCATGAGCGGCGCGAGCCCGTGCCGGCCGCCGCCGCCGGCCGAGCCCGATTCGCGGCGGCCGTTCTCTTCGACGATGACGGAGATGTTGAGCCGGACCATGGGGCGGGACTCGGCGAGGCGGGTGCCCTCGGGGCGGAGGATCTCCACCTCCTGCATCGAGGCGCCGAGGGTGGCGGAGACCTGGACCACGCGCTTGTCGAGGCCGCGCAGATAGCCGTCGATCTCGCGCAGCATCTCGACCTTCACGGAGAATTCCGCGTCGTCGAAGGGGTCGCGGTCGGTGTAGAGGCGCTGGTTCGTAAGCTTGGGCGCTGCCGCCATCGTCCCGCCGCCGGCGCCTACCGCCAGCCGCGCGGTCTCGGCGGCGCGCTTGAGCGCCGCCTCGCTGATTTCGGTGGAGTGGGCGTAGCCGGTGGTCTCGCCGCGCACGGCGCGCAGGCCGAAGCCCTCGCCGGCATCATAAGCGGCGTTGCGGAGCCGTCCGTCGTCGAAGACCAGCGACTCCCCGCGCCGCCGCTCGAGAAAAAGCTCGCCGTCGTCGGCGCCGTCGGTGGCGTGGCGCAGCACCCTGAGCGCGTCCTCGGGGTCGAGCGCGGTCTCGAAGGGGCGGAAGCGCGGGGTCTCGGGCATGATCGGGCTCCGGATGGCGGCATGGGCGGAAGGCGCGCTGCGGCGCTGCCGCGTCTTGTCCTTCCTCTGCTAATATGGTTGATCTGACCCATCTACAACAGCACGCCGGCACGTTGGTGCTGCGACGCGCGGGGGCCGGGGATAGAACGGATGGACGCCATGAAGATGAGCCGCATCGGTCTCTGCCTCGGATTTGTCGTCTCGTCGGCGGCTGCCTGGGCGCAACCGGCCGGCGAGCCGCAGGATCTGCCGATCATCGGCGCCCCCATCCCCGGCGGCGTGGGCTACCAGCCGGCGGTGACGCCGGTGGCGGAGGACATGCACTGGCTGTCGCACATGGTGCACGGGATCATGATCGTGATCGTGCTGTTCGTGGTGGCGCTGCTGGCCATCGTGGTCTTCCGCTTCAACCGTAAGAGCAACCCGACGCCTGGGACCTTCACCCACAACACCCGGCTCGAGATCGCATGGACCCTGATACCGGTGGTGATCCTGATCGTGATCGGGTCGTTCTCGCTGCCGATCCTGTTCAAGCAACTGACGGTGCCGACGCCCGACCTGACGGTGAAGGCGACCGGCAACCAGTGGTACTGGTCATACAATTACCCGGCCAACGACGTCTCGTTCGATAGCCTGATGCTGAGCGAAGAGGATATGGCCGCGCACGGCTATGCGCCGGAGTACCACCTGCTCGCCGCGGACAACGCGCTGGTGGTGCCGGTGAACAAGGTGGTGCACGTGCTGGTGACGGGCTCGGACGTGATCCATTCCTTCACCGTGCCGGCCTTCGGGATCAAGATCGACGCGGTGCCCGGGCGGCTGAACGAGACCTGGTTCCAGGCCACGGAAGAGGGCATCTACTTCGGCCAGTGTTCGGAGCTTTGCGGCAAGAATCACAGCTACATGCCGATCACCGTTAAGGTGGTGAGCCAGGAGGCCTACGACGCCTGGCTGGACTGGGCGATCGACGAGTACGACGGCACGCGGCCGGAGGCGCCGGCTGCGGGCGCCGCCGCGGCGGCGACGGTGCCGGCTGCTGCGGAGGAACCGGCCGCGGAGGAGCCCGCGGCGGCCGAAGAGCCGACGGCCGAGGAACCGGCAGCCGCGGAACCAGCAGCCGAGACGCCTGCCGCCACGGAACCGGCAGCCGAGGAGCCTGCCGCCGCGGAACCATCAGCCGAGGAGCCTGCCGCCGCGGAACCATCAGCCGAGGCGCCTGCCGAGGCGGCGGAGCCCGCCGCTCCGGCGAACTGAGGCAGCGATGGCCGAAACAAGCTGGATCAATACCGCCCCCGCCCGCGAGGCGGAGTTCGCGGACTACGTGGCGCTTCTCAAGCCGCGGGTGATGCGGCTCGTGGTCTTCACCGCCATCGTCGGCCTCGTCTGCGCCCCGGTGCCGGTGCATCCGGTGATCGGGCTGGCGGCTGTGATCTGCATCGCGGTGGGCGCGGGCGCGTCCGGCGCGCTCAACATGTGGTGGGACAGCGACATCGACGCCATGATGCGGCGGACGGCGAGCCGGCCCGTGCCGTCTGGCCGGGTCGCGCCCCACGACGCGCTGGCGCTGGGGCTGGCGCTTTCCGGCTTTTCGGTGGTCATGCTGGGGCTCTTCGCCAACGCCGTGGCGGCGGGGCTTCTCGCCTTCACCATCTTCTTCTACGTCGTGGTCTACTCCATGTGGCTAAAGCGGCTGACACCGCACAACATCGTCATCGGCGGCGCCGCAGGCGCGCTGCCGCCGGTGATCGGCTGGGCGGTGGCGACGGGCGGCGTGTCGGCCGAGAGCCTGGCGATGTTCGCGCTGATCTTCCTCTGGACCCCGCCCCACTTCTGGGCGCTCGCACTCTTCCGCAACGACGACTACACCCGCGCCGGCGTGCCGATGCTGCCGGTCATGGCAGGTACGGCAAGCACGCGGCGGCACATCCTTGGCTACGCGGTGGTGCTGGCCGTGGCGGCGCTGGCGCCGGCCTTCAGCGGGATCGGCGGGCCGGTCTATCTCGCCGGGGCGGTGATTCTGAACGCGCGCTTTGTCGCCGGGGCCTGGGCGGTCTCGCGGCGCGGCGATGCCGATGCCGAGGCTGACCGCTACCGCGTGGAAAAGCGCTTCTTTGGCTTCTCGATCCTCTATCTGACACTGCTGTTCACGCTGCTCCTGGCGGAGGCGGCGCTGCGCGCGCTCGACCTCGTGCCGGCGGGCTGGCCGGTCTTCTTCTGAGGGGGCGGGCTATGCGGCCGGACAGCCACGAGATCTACGGTCGCCGGCGGAGCCGGAACCTCGGCCTCGGCCTCACGCTCGCCGCCTTCGTGCTGCTGACCTTCGCGGTGACAGTGGTCAAGATGACCGAGGGAGCGGAGATGCGCGGGTACGACCACACCCCGCAGACCCTGCCCAAGGCGGCGGACTGAAGATGGCCGGCCGCCGCTCCAACCGCCGCATCGGCCTGGCGCTCTTCGCGGTGGTGCCAGTTATGGTGGCGCTGAGCTTCGCGGCGGTGCCGGCCTATTCGTGGTTCTGCCGCGTCACCGGTTTTGCCGGCACCACCGGGGTGGCGGATGCTCCACCCGCGGAGGAGCTGGGCCGGCTGGTGACGGTCTCCTTCGACGCCAATACCGCGCCGGGGATGCCCTGGGAGTTCCGCCCCAAGCAGAAGTCGATGACCCTGCGGCTCGGGGAAACGGGGCTTGCCTTCTTCGAGGCGTACAACCCGACCGACAGGCCGCTCGCCGGGCAGGCCGGGTTCAACGTTGTGCCTTTTTCGGTGGGCACGTATTTCGACAAGATCGCCTGCTTCTGCTTCAATCTGCAGGTGCTCGGGCCGCACGAGCGGGTGGACATGCCGGTGTCGTTCTTCGTCGACACCGCGCTGCTCGACGACCGCGAGGCGCGTGACGTGACCGACATCACGCTCTCGTATACGATGTATCCGGCAGATCTCCCCGACGCGGATGCCGCCGCGGCACCGGGCGGGGACAACGTCACGATCGCGGCGGCGCCCGGTGCGCTTGGCCGGACGGTCGAACAGTAGAGGGACCAGACCATGGCGGGCCACAAGAACCACGACTACCACATCCTGCCGCCGAGCATCTGGCCGCTGACCGGCGCGGTCGGCGCCATCACCATGCTGTTCGGGGCGGTGCTGTGGTTCCACGGCAGCGGGCCGTGGATCGCGCTGATCGGGCTGGTGCTCGTGCTCTATACCATGTGGTCCTGGTGGTCGGACGTGATCGGCGAGAGCCAGGTCGGCGACCATACGCCCATCGTCCAGATCGGTCTCCGCTACGGGATGGTGCTGTTCATCATCTCCGAGATCATGTTCTTCAGTGCCTGGTTCTGGACCTTCTTCAAGCACGCCCTCTATCCGATGGGCGTGATCGAGGGGGTCAAGGTCACGCCCGGGGTCTGGCCGCCAGCGGGGATCGAGACCTTCGACCCCTGGCACCTGCCGCTGATCAACACGCTGGTGCTGCTCTGCTCCGGCTGCGCCGCCACCTGGGCGCACCATGCGCTGGTGTCCGAGAACGACCGCGATCAGATGAAGTGGGGTCTCTGGCTCGCCATCGTTTTGGGTCTGCTCTTCACCACCTTCCAGGCGTTCGAATATGCCGAGGCGGCCTTCGGCTTCTCCGGCAACATCTACGGCGCGTCCTTCTTCATGGCGACCGGCTTCCACGGCTTCCATGTCATCATCGGCACGATCTTCCTCGCCGTCTGCCTGGCGCGGGTCTATGCCGGGCACTTCACCCCCACCCAGCACGTGGGCTTCGAGGCGGCGGCCTGGTACTGGCACTTCGTCGACGTGGTCTGGCTCTTCCTGTTCGCGGCGATCTACATCTGGGGCAGCGCCTGACGGTCTTCCAGCCGCCCGCGCCCTTTGCGCAGGCGCCCCGTGGTCGGAAGTCATTCGCGCTTGGACGGCACCGGTGCGCATGGTGCGGTCGATGACTCGCCGGATGATCGGGCCGCTCCTTTTCGGGATCCTCGGGGTTGGGGTCCTTGTCTGGCTCGGCATGTGGCAGGTGCATCGCCTCGCCTGGAAGACGGCGATCATTGCCGGCATCGACGCCCGCCTCGCCGCGGATCCGGTCGCGGTACCGCCCGCACCATCCCCCGAGACGGACCAGTATCTTCGCGTCAGGGCTACCGGCGACGTCGGGCCGGGTGAGCTCGACGTCTATACCTCGGTGCCCGAGCGCGGCGTCGGCTACCGGGTGATCGTACCGCTCCGCCTCGCCGACGGGCGGACCGTCCTGCTCGACCGGGGCTTCGTGCCAATCGGCGAGAAGGACGCGCCCCGGCACCTCGGACCGATCAGCGTGGAAGGGTCGCTGGCCTGGCCGCAGGAAACCGACGGCTACACCAGCCCGCCCGACCGCGACAAGAACGTCTGGTTCGCCCGCGACGTGCCGCTGATGGCGGCGGCGCTCGGCACCGCCCCTGTCCTCATCGTCGCGTCGTCGAGCGATGATCCGGAGCAGCCGCTGCCCATGCCGGTCACGGTGAACCTTCCCAACAATCACCTCGGCTACGCCATCCAGTGGTTCGGCCTCGCCGTGGTCTGGGCGCTGATGACAGGCTACCTGCTTTGGCGTATCAAGCGCCGGATCGACTGAAGGACGCCTTCCGCCCATGCAATACGTCTCGACCCGCGGCACCGCCCCGAAACTCGGCTTCGAGGACGCGATGCTCGCCGGTCTCGCCCGCGACGGCGGGCTCTACGTGCCGGAGAGCTGGCCGCGGATGACCGAGGGCGAGATCGCGGCGCTGGCCGGGCTTTCCTACGAGGACGCCGCCTTCCGGGTGATGCGCCCCTTCATCGGCGACGCGTTCGGCGAGGCCGAGTTCCGCGGCATCATCGCCCAGGCCTACGCCGGCTTCCGCCATGCCGCGCGGGTGCCGCTGGTGCAGATCGGCGCGAACGACTGGCTGCTCGAGCTTTTCCACGGGCCGACGCTGGCGTTCAAGGACGTGGCGATGCAGCTCATCGGCGGGCTCTTCGAGGCGAGCCTGAAGCGTTCGGGGCGGCGGATAACCATCGTCGGCGCCACCAGCGGCGACACCGGTTCCGCCGCCATCGAGGCCTTCCGCGGGCGGGAGGGGGTCGAGGTCTTCATCCTCTTTCCCGACGGCCGCGTCTCCGAGGTGCAGCGCCGGCAGATGACGACGGCGACTGAGGGGAACGTCCACACGCTGGCCATCGCCGGCGATTTCGACGACGCGCAGGCGCGGCTCAAGGATCTCTTCAACGACCACGCCTTCCGCGCCGGGGTTGGCCTCGCCGGGGTCAACTCGATCAACTGGGCGCGGGTGCTGGCGCAGACCGTCTATTATTTCACTGCCGGGGTGGCGCTCGGGGCGCCGCACCGGCCGGTGAGCTTCACCGTGCCCACGGGCAACTTCGGCGACATCTTCGCCGGCTACGTCGCCCGGCGCATGGGCCTGCCCATCAAGCGGCTGGTCATCGCCACCAACCAGAACGACATCCTGCACCGGACGCTGGAGACCGGCATGCATCGGCGGACGGGCCTGGTACCGTCGATCAGCCCGTCCATGGACATCCAGGTCAGCTCCAACTTCGAGCGGCTGCTGTTCGAGCTCTACGACCGCGAGGGCAGGGCGGTGGCCGCGCTGATGGGCGAGCTTGGCAGCCAGGGGGAGTTCGCCCTGGCCCAGGGCGCGCTGGGCCGGCTCCGCTCCGATTTCACCAGTGCGCGCGCCTCGGAGGATGATACCCGGGCGGCGATCGCGGCGACGTTGAAGGCGACGGGCGAGCTGGTATGCCCGCACACGGCGGTGGGCCTGCATGCGGCGCGGCTGCGGCGGGACGATCCGGCGGTTCCGATGGTGGTGCTGGCGACCGCGCACGCCGCCAAGTTTCCCGACGCCGTCGAGGCCGCCTGCGGGGTGCGCCCGGCGCTGCCGGCGTTCATGGCGGATCTGATGACGCGCCCCGAGCGGGTGACGCGGGTGGCGAACGACGTCGAGGTGATCAAGGACGTGATTGGCCGGACGACGATGGCGGGGGAGACCGGAGTGACGGGGCGATGAGCATCGAGATTAGCGAACTGCCGAACGGCCTCAGGATCGCCACCGAGCCGATGCCGGGGCTGCGGTCGGCCAGCATCGGGATCTTCATCACCGCCGGCGGCCGCCACGAGCGGCTGGAGCAGAACGGGATCGCGCACTTCCTCGAGCACATGGCGTTCAAGGGCACGCCGACCCGCACCGCGCAGGCGATCGCCGAGGAGATCGAGGACGTTGGCGGCTACATCAATGCCTACACCGGTAAGGAAATGACAGCCTACTACGCCCGCGTCCTGGAAGCGGACGTGGAGCGGGCGCTGGGGATCCTGGCCGACATCCTGCTCAACCCGCTGTTCGACGTGCCCGACATCGAGGTCGAGCGCGGGGTGATCCTGCAGGAGATCGGCCAGGCGCTCGACACGCCCGACGACATCATCTTCGACTGGCTCCAGGAGGCGGCCTATCCGGGCCAGCCGTTCGGGCGCACCATCCTCGGGCCGGTCGAGCGGGTCTCGGGATTCGGGCGGGGCGATCTCGCTGGCTTCGTGGGCGAGCACTACGGACCGGACCGGATCATCCTGTCGGCGGCCGGCGCGGTCGATCCCGACCGGCTGCGCGTCGCAGCCGAGCGCCACTTCGGCCACCTGATGCAGCGCCCGGCGCTGCCGGTGCTGCCCGCGCGCTTCGCGGGCGGCGAGCGGCGGGAGGCGCGGGATCTCGAACAGGTGCACATGGCCATGGCCTTCGAGAGCCCCGGGGTGCGCGAGGATGCCGCCTATGCCGCGCAGATCTATGCGACCGCGCTCGGGGGCGGCATGTCCTCGCGGCTCTTCCAGGAACTGCGCGAGCGGCGGGGGCTCTGCTACACCATCTTCGCCCAGGCAGGTGCCTACGAGGACACCGGCCTCATCACGCTCTATGCCGGCACCGGGCCGGAGCAGATCCGCGAGCTCACCGGCCTGACCATGGACGAGCTCCGCCGCGGCGCGGAGGGCCTCAGCGCCGCCGAGCTCGACCGTGCCCGCGCCCAGCTCAAGGCGGGGATGCTGATGGGCCTCGAGAGCGCCTCGGCGCGGGCCGAGCGGCTTGCGCGGATGCTGAGTATCTGGGGGCGCGTTCCGCCCATCGACGAGGTGGTGGCAAAGATCGACGCGGTGACGCTCGATCGGGTCCGCAGCTTCGGCGAGGGGCTAACGGCGCGCGCTGATCCGGCGCTGGCGCTGCTCGGACCGGTGGAGGATGCCCCCGACCGCGCCACGCTGGCGAGGCGGCTGGCGGCCTGAGATGGGCGTGCTCAGCTTTCGCCGCTCTGCACCCCCGGCGATCGAGACCGAGCGCTTGATCCTGCGGCTGCCGGAGATGGGCGATCATGCCGCCTGGGCCATGCTCCGCCGCCGTGGCGAGGACTTCCTGCGCGCCTGGGAGCCGAGCTGGTCGATAGACCACTTCTCCCGCCGCGCCTTCCGCAGCCGGGTCTACTGGGCGTGGCGCTCGCGCGAGGAGGGCAAGGCGCTGGCGCTTTTTCTCATCCGCCGCGAGGACTTGCAGATGATCGGGGCGATCACGCTGGACAACATTCGCCGCGGGCCGTCGCAGTCGACGCAGGTGGGCTACTGGATCGGACCCGACTTCGCCCGCCAGGGCCTGATGAGCGAGGCGCTGAACGCGGTGGTGAAGCATGCCTTCGGCATGCTAGACCTCAGCCGGGTCGAGGCCGCGTGCCTTCCGGAGAACGTGCCGTCCCGGGCGCTACTCGAAAGCTGCGGCTTCAGGACCGAGGGCGTCGCCGAGGGGTATCTGCAGATCGGCGGCCGCTGGCGCGAGCACGTGCTCTACGCGACGCTTCGGTCCGACCGGGCCGCTCATGTGGCGGACAGCACTCCTTGAGCGCCGGGCTACGGTCGGCGGACGCGGCGGTCGTAGAGCGTCTCGCGGCGGCGCTGGGGCCGGGGGGCGTCACTGCGCCCGAGCCGCGCTATCTTGAGGAGCCGCGTGGCCGGTTCATGGGCCAAGCCGCTGCGATCCTGCGCCCGACTTCGACTGCCGAGGTGGCCGCTGCCGTCGTGGTCTGCGCCGAGGCGCGCGTCGGCATCGTGCCCTATTCCGGCGGCACCGGGCTCGTCGGCGGGCAGATCGCCGGCGACGGCCCGCTGCCGGTGATCCTGTCCTTCGAGCGGATGGCGCGGATTCGCGATGTCGACCTGACGGACGGCGTGCTGGTCGCCGAGGCGGGGTGCATCCTCGCCGACGTGCAGGCGGCGGCGCGCGACGCGGGCCGGCTGTTTCCGCTGACGCTCGCCTCCGAGGGATCGGCAAGAATCGGCGGGCTTCTTGCCACCAACGCGGGCGGGGTGAACGTGCTGCGCTACGGCAATGCCCGCGATCTCTGCCTGGGGGTCGAGGCCGTGATGGCCGACGGATCGGTGATGCACGGCCTGAGCCGGGTGGTGAAGGACAACATGGGCTACGACCTGCGCCACCTGCTGATCGGTGCGGAGGGGACGCTGGCGCTGTTAACGGCGGCCAGCCTGAAGCTCTTCCCCACTCCGGGCGAGACGGCGACGGGGTGGATATCGGTCGCCTCGCCGGAGGCGGCGCTGGAGCTTTTCCACCAGCTGCGGCGGGCGCTAGGCGGCACCCTCTCGGCCTTCGAACTCATCCACGTTCGCGGGCTGGAGTTCCTTGCCGAGATGCTGCCGGCGATCCCGCAGCCGCCGGCCATGGCGACCGACTGGCGGGTCCTGGTCGAGAGCGCCGACGCAGTGGGCGCCGAGACCGGGGCGCGGCTGCAGGCGGCCCTGGCCGAGGCGCTGGAGGCGGGCCTGGTCGAGGACGCGCTGATGGCGCAGAGCGACGCCCAGCGCATGGTCTTCTGGGGGGTGCGCGAGTTGATTCCCGAGGCGAACCGGCTGATCGGCTCGATCTCGAGCCATGACGTCTCCCTGCCGCCGGCGCGGCTCGGCGCGTTCGTGGCAAGGGGCGGGCCGGCGATCGCAGCGCTCGATCCGGAGCTGCGGATCAACTGCTTCGGCCATCTGGGCGACGGCAATCTCCACTATAACGTCTTCCCGCCGCATGGCCGGCGCCGCGGCGGCTACGATTCGCTGCGCGAAGCGGTGAAGCGGACGGTCCACGACCTGGTGTATGAGCTGGGCGGCTCGGTCGGGGCTGAGCACGGTGTGGGGCGGCTGAAGGTCGCCGATCTTGTCCGCTACGGCGATCCCGCCAAGGTGGCGGCGATGCGCGCGATCAAGAAGGCCCTGGATCCGTGGGGAATTCTGAACCCGGGAGCGGTCCTGGACTAAGGGGAGGGTGGACTGCGCCCCTTCTCTCGGGGGGGGGAGGAGAGAAGGGGCGCTTTATCCAGACTGGAGGGTCTGAGTTTTGCAAGCAGCCCGTCCGTTTTGGACACCCCCTTTGTGGCGCCGATTCCTTACCAAAAGTTTAACGCGGTGAATAAAGTTCTACCAAAAGTTGAATCCGACATTTTTTTTCGACGCCGCCGCGGAGGGACCCTAGGCATTTCGGCTTTGATGGGGGAAGGCCGCGTGCTAGGGCACCGCGAGCGACGCGAAGCCCGCCGCACCCCTGTAATCCCCGCCCATGTTCCGCATCCTCAGAGAGAAACCTGACGACAGCGCCGAGGTGGAATTCCTCTTCGACCTGGCCTTCGCGCCGGGGCGGACGGCGTTGAGCTCCTACCGCTTGCGGGAGGGTGTGGCGCCGGTGCCGGAATTGAGCCTTGTGGCGCGGGACGACTACGACGCCCTGGCGGCGGCCATCCGCTACTGGCCGGTCAGCATCGGCGCGGCTGGGGTGCCGGCACTGCTGCTGGGGCCGATTGCGGTACACCCCACGCGCCAGGGCGAGGGGCTGGGAGCGCTCCTCATCACGGAGAGCCTTGAACGGGCTCGGGAAAGGGGCTGGAGGAGGGCCATCCTCGTCGGCGACGAGCCCTACTACCGGCGCTTCGGGTTCAGCCGGGACGTTGCGCGCGAGCTGGACTATCCGCCGCCCACCAATCCCGACCGGCTGCTGGCGCGCGCGCTCGAGGTGGGGGCGTTCGAGGGTGTCGGGGGCCTGGTGCGGCGCTGGAGCGGGCCTCCGGGCGAGGGCTGAGAGGCATGCACGGGGCAATGCACCGCGAACGGGGCATGCCCGTCCGGCAGGGGCTCCAGTGCAACCGGCAGCAGGCTTGCGGCATTGTCTACCAGAGAGCAGAGGAGAAACCGAATGCCGCATATCGTAGAAACCTGCCCGGACGATCTGGTGAGTCTGGGCACGAGGCTCGACGAGCTGAGCGCGGACGGGGCCAGGATCATCTCGGTGGTCTGGCAGACCCGGCGGGTGCAGAACGACCAGATGAGCGCCCACGATGCCAGCGGCAGCTTCGTGATCGTGGCGGAGCGCGCGTCATCGCTGGCGCATCCGCTGCCCCGGCACGCGCCTGTAACGGCGGAGGTGGCGGAGAACCTGTCGGTCTAGCTCCGCTGGGGCGCCGATACTTCGACCGGCGAGGGCACGGCGCGCCCTCCCGCCGGCTACGGTGCGGGGTTGTCAACCTGCATCGAAGCCGCTACATGCGCGTCACTCTAAATCCACAGGCGGGGTCGCGGCGCGCGGGGGAGACATCCCCGGGGGTCCACCGGTTGGGCGGCAACGCTCTTCTCCCCGCTGCGGCGAAACCGGAAAAGGAAGACGCGAGCCATGGCTCTGCCTGAATTCACCCTGCGCCAGCTCCTGGAAGCCGGCGTCCACTTCGGCCACCAGACGCACCGCTGGAACCCGCGCATGGGGCCGTACATCTACGGCGACCGCAACAGCATCCACATCCTGGACCTGACCCAGACCGTCCCGCTCCTCGACCAGGCGCTGCATGCCGTGCAGCAGACGGTGGCGAAGGGCGGGCGCATCCTTTTCGTCGGCACCAAGCGGCAGGCGCAGAAGGCCGTGGCCGATGCTGCCGAGCGGTCGGCGCAGTACTACATGAACCACCGCTGGCTCGGCGGCACGCTGACCAACTGGAAGACCATCTCGCAGTCGATCTCGCGGCTGAAGTCGATCGACGAGAAACTGGAGTCGGGCGCCAGCGGGTTGACCAAGAAGGAGCGGCTGGGACTTGAGCGCGAGCAGAACAAGCTGCAGCAGTCGCTGGGCGGCATCCGCGAGATGGGCGGCACCCCGGATTTGATCTTCGTCATCGACACGAACAAGGAGGAACTGGCGATCCTTGAGGCGAAGAAGCTGGGGATTCCGGTCATTGCAGTCCTCGACTCGAACTCGTCGCCCGACGGCATCGACTATCCGATTCCCGGCAACGACGACGCGGCGCGTGCGATCGCGCTCTATTGCGACCTGATCGCGCGCGCGGCGCTCGACGGCATGGCGGCGCAGATGGGCGCGGCGGGCGTCGACATCGGCGAGCTGGCCGAGGGGCCGGTCGAGGAGACCCTGGCGGAGGGGACCGTAGCAGAAGAGACCTTGGCCGCGGAAGCCCTGGCCGCGGAAACCGGTCCGGCCGAAGCCTGACCGACACGAATACGTCGCTGAGCCCATGGCAGGCTCCGCGGCAGTACCGATTCGACTTTTAGGAGATCTCGTGATGTCGATCACCGCCACCATGGTCAAGGAACTGCGCGACGTCTCGGGCGCAGGCATGATGGACGCCAAGAAGGCGCTGACGGAGACGTCGGGCGACATGGAGGCGGCCATCGACTGGCTGCGCACCAAGGGGCTGGCCAAGGCCGCCAAGAAGTCGGGCCGCACCGCCGCCGAGGGGCTGGTGGGCGTCGCGGTCAAGGGCGGCGTGGGCGTGGCGGTCGAGGTGAACTCCGAGACCGATTTCGTGGCGCGGAACTCGGACTTCCAGGCCATCGTTCGCGCGATCGCGCAGGTGGCGACCGGCTGCGACGACCTGGCGACGCTGCGCGGCGCGCCGCTCGACGGCAAGACCGTCGACGAGGCGGTGACCGCCAAGATCGTCACCATCGGCGAGAACCTGCACCTGCGGCGCATGGTGTCGGTCGAGGGCGACAGCGTGGCGTCCTACGTGCACAACGCGGTCGCCGACGGCCTCGGCAAGATCGGCGTGCTGGTGGCGCTGAAGGGCAAGGACACCGGCATCGGCAAGCAGATCGCCATGCACGTGGCGGCCACCAACCCCGCGTCGCTCGGCGAGGCCGACCTCGACCCGGCGCTGGTCGCCCGCGAGAAGGCGATCCTCACCGAGCAGGCGCGCGAGAGCGGCAAGCCGGAGGCGGTCATCGAGATGATGATCGAGGGCCGGATGAAGAAGTTCTACGAGGAGGTGACGCTTCTCAATCAGAAATTCGTTCTCAACCCGGACGTGACGGTGCGGCAGGCGATTCTGAACACCGGAACGGAAGTCGAGATACTCGGCTTCGCACGACTCGCGGTCGGCGAAGGCGTGGAGAAGGAAGTCGAGGACTTCGCCGCCGAGGTCGCCAAGACCGCGGGACGGTAGTCGCGGACTTGCACGCGACGCGACAGGAACGTGCCGCCAGGGAGGCGCACCCCCGAGCTTTCGCGGTTGCGAAATGCTCGGGGAATAGCCGTTGAAACCCTACTCGAATTCCGCCATTTTGGCGCGCGATCGAGGAGCGAGGACGCTGGCATGACGGATGGTGTGGCGACTATGGCAGCACCGCTGACGCGTCCCGCCTACAAGCGCATCCTCCTAAAGATCTCGGGCGAAGCGCTGATGGGGACACAGGCCTACGGGTTGCACCCGCCGACGGTGGAGCGCATTGCCGCGGAAGTGGCGTCGCTGCACGAGTTCGGGGTCGAGATCGCCATGGTGATCGGCGGCGGCAATATCTTCCGCGGGCTGCAGGGCTCGGCCCAGGGCATGGAGCGCACGACTGCCGACTACATGGGCATGCTGGCGACGGTGATGAATGCGCTGGCGATGCAGTCGGCGCTGGAGACGCGCGGCATCCACACGCGGGTGGTCTCGGCGATCCCGATGGACCAGGTCTGCGAGCCCTACATCCGTCGCCGGGCGGTCCGCCACCTGGAAAAGGGGCGGGTGGTGATCTTCGCCGCAGGCACCGGCAACCCCTATTTCACCACAGATACTGCAGCAACGCTCCGTGCAAGCGAAATGTCCTGCGAGGCCCTTTTCAAGGGCACCCAGGTGGACGGAGTATACGACGCGGACCCAAAGAATAACCCGCAGGCGCGAAGGTACGACCGGATCAGCTACGATGCGGTCTTGCAGAAGAACCTCAAGGTGATGGATGCCTCGGCGATCGCGCTGGCCCGTGACAATGGGCTTCCGATCATCGTCTTCGCGCTGGACGAACCGAACGGCCTGGCCGGAATCGTCCAAGGCCGGGGGCAATTTACCATTGTGGAACCCGGCTGAGATAGAGCACCGGTCGAGGAGATGGTCATGTCGGACGAGGAGATCGACATAGGTGCGCTGGAGAAGCGCATGGAAGGGGCGCTAAACGCGCTGCGCTCGGAGTTCGGTTCGCTGCGGACCGGGCGGGCGTCTGCCTCGATGCTGGATCCGGTCATGGTCGAGGCCTACGGCAGCACCATGCCGGTCAACCAGCTGGGGACCATCACCGTGCCGGAGCCGCGGATGGTGCTGGTGAACGTCTGGGACAAGGCGCTGGTCAACACGGTGGACAGGGCGATCCGCAACTCCGGCCTCGGCATCAACCCACAGATGGACGGAACCATCCTGCGCCTGCCGATCCCGGAGCTGAACGAGGAGCGGCGGCGGGAACTGGCCAAGGTTGCCGGGACGTATGCCGAGCACGCGAGGGTCGCCGTGCGCAACGTGCGCCGCGACGGCATGGATCATCTCAAGCGTGCCAAGGCCTCGGGCATGTCGGAGGACGACGAAAAGCTCTGGCATGACGAGATCCAGGAATTGACCGATACCGCGATCAAGAAGATCGATGTGGCACTGACTACCAAACAAGAAGAGATCATGCAGATCTGATGAGTCGGCGCATGGAACGAGTACGAGGGTAGATTTCAATGTACTTGAATGAGAAGGCGGTAGAGCCACCCGGCCCGAGCCATGTCGGAATCATCATGGACGGCAACGGTCGATGGGCGGCGAGCCGCGGCCTGCCGCGCCTCGCCGGGCACAAGCGCGGCGCCGACCGGGTGCGCGAGATCGTCGAAAGCTGCCCCGACCTCGGCATCACCCACCTCACCCTCTTTGCCTTCTCGACCGAGAACTGGAACCGGCCGGACGTCGAGGTGATCGGGCTGATGCGGCTGTTCCGCCGCTACATCAAGAAGGAGGGTGCGCGGCTGGTCGCCGAGGGCGTTCGCGTTCGCTTCATCGGCGGCCGCGAGCGGCTGGCGCCGGACCTGCAGGCGCTGATGGCCGGACTGGAGGCGCAGACCGTGGGCAACGATCGGATGCACCTGACCGTGGCGATCAACTACGGTGGCCGCGACGAAATCCTGCGGGCGACCCGGCGGGTGGCCGAGGCGGTGCGGGCCGGGCGGCTCTGCGCCGAGGATATCTGCCCGGAGACGATCGAGGCGCATCTCGACACCGCCGGCCTGCCGGATCCCGACCTCATCCTGCGCACCTCGGGCGAGTTCCGCGTCTCGGGATTCCTGCCCTGGCAGTCGGCCTATGCCGAGTTCGCCTTCGTCGACACGCGCTGGCCCGACTTCACCGCCGAGATGTTCGCCGCGCAGGTGAGGGGCTTCGGCCGCCGCGAGCGACGGTTCGGCGCCGTGGCGCGATGACCTTGCAACGATGAGCGGCGCCGCGCCCCGGACGGTGCGCTTCGCCGACCTGGGGCTGCGGCTGGCTTCCGGGCTTGTGCTGGCGGCGATAGCACTCGTCCAACTCTGGGCCGGCGGAGCCTGGGCGGCCGGGTTCCTGGCCCTGGCCTTGGTGCTGATGCTCTGGGAGTATCACCGCATGGTCACCGGGTCGGAGGCGATCGCGGCGCCGAGCCTGATCGTGCCGGCGGCGGCGGGCGTGGTGTCGCTGGTGGCCACCGCGGTCTGGGGGCCGCCGATCGGGTTGCCGTGCCTCGTCGTTGCGGCGGGGCTGGTGGCGCTGGTGGGGCGGCCGCGGTCGGGCTGGCTGACAGCGGGGTTCGTCTACATGACCGCGGCGATGGGCGCGCTCATCGTCTTCCGCAATCGTGAGCCGGAGGGGGTGCTTCTCATCCTCTGGCTGGTGGTGGTGGTGGTCGCGGCGGACGTCGGCGCCTACTTCGTCGGCCGGCGCGTCGGCGGGCCCAAGCTCTGGCCGGCGGTCAGCCCCGGCAAGACCTGGTCCGGCGCGCTGGGCGGGCTTGCCGCCGCCGGCCTCGTCGGCTGTCTTTTCGCCTGGGCGGTCGTCGGCTGGCACCCGCTCCGTATCGGGCTGCTCAGCCTCGGGATCGCGGTCTGCTCGCAGCTCGGCGACCTGCTCGAATCCGCCGTCAAGCGGCGCTTCGGTGTGAAGGACTCGAGCCGGCTGATCCCTGGGCACGGCGGCGTGATGGACCGGCTGGATGGGGTGATGGGGGGCGTCTGGTTCTTCGCCATCGCCGAACTCTCTGGGCATCGGCACGTTCGGAAGTTGAGATGGCGCGGCGGCGGATCAGCATCTTCGGGGCGACCGGCTCGGTCGGGCGGCAGACCGTCTCGCTGATCGATGCAGCCGGCGGGGCGGACGCGGTTCAGGTCGTGGCGCTGACCGGGTCGGGGAACGTCGAGCTCCTGGCACAGATGGCCATGCGGCTGCGGGCCGAGGTGGCGGTGACGGCCGATGCCGACCGGCTGGCGGAGCTGGAGCTTGCGCTCGAGCCGAGCGGGATCGCGGCGGAGGCGGGGCCGGAGGCGCTGCTGGCGGCGGCGTCCGAACCGGTGGACTGGGCGATGTCGGCGATCGTCGGCTCCGCGGGACTGGCGCCGGGCCTGCGCCTCGCCGAGCACGGGGGCGTACTGGCGCTTGCCAACAAGGAGAGCCTGGTCTGCGCCGGCGATCTGCTGAAGCACACGTGCGCCACGCACGGCACCCGGCTGATACCCGTCGACAGCGAGCACAGCGCCATCTTCCAGGCGCTGCAGGGCGAAAGGGTGGCCGAGGTCGAGCGGATCATCCTGACCGCCTCGGGCGGGCCGTTCCGCGACTGGACGCGCCGGCGCATGGCGAAGGCCACCCCGGCGCAGGCGCGCGCGCATCCCAACTGGGCCATGGGCGAGCGGATCTCCATCGACAGCGCCACCATGTTCAACAAGGCGCTCGAGGTGATCGAGGCGCACGCGCTTTTCGACGTTAACCCCGAGCGGATCGAGGTGCTGGTGCATCCGCAGTCGATCGTGCATTCCATGGTGGGGTTCCGCGACGGCTCGATCATCGCCCAGATCGGCCCCTCGGACATGCGCGGCGCCATCGGCTATGCGCTGAACTGGCCAGAACGGCGGCCGCTGCCGGTGGAGCGGCTGGACTTCGCTGCCATCGGCCGGTTCGACTTCGCCCCCGCCGACCCGGAGCGATTTCCGGCGTTGCGGCTGGCGGGCGAGGTGCTTGCGCTCGGCGGTCTCGCCGGCGCGGTGTTCAATGCGGCAAAGGAGGCCGCGCTCGATGCCTATCTCGTCGGCGCGATCGGCTTTCTTGACATGGCGGTGCTCGTGGAACATGTGCTGGAAAGACTAGGACCCGAAGCCGCGGCGCAAGGCCCCGGCTACGATCTCGAGGCGGTGTTGGCGCTCGACGCCGCGGCCCGGCGCCTGAGCGAGGTCTGGGTCGAAGCCTTCTGCGGAGTGTGACGCATCCCATGGACCTAATTGCCGGCATTCCGTTTTTCGGCGGATTTCTCTCCACCGTGCTGCCCTTCGTGGTGGTGCTGGGGATCGTGGTCTTCGTCCACGAATACGGCCACTACATCGTCGCGCGCTGGTGCGGCATCAAATCCGACGTCTTCTCGATCGGCTTCGGGCCGGTGATCTGGTCGCGCCCCGACCGGCGCGGCACGGTCTGGCAGGTGGCGGCGCTGCCGCTCGGCGGCTACGTGAAGTTCCGCGGCGACAGCGACGGCTCCAGCCGCGCCGATCCCAAGGCGCTGGAGCGCATGTCCTCCGACGAGCGGCGGGAGAGCTTCCATGGCGCGTCGGTGGGGCGGAGGATGCTGACGGTGCTCGCCGGCCCGGCGTTCAACTTCCTTCTCACCATCACGATCTTCGCCGGCATTGCCTTCTGGCAGGGCGTGCCGACCGAGCGCCCGACCGTGGGCGAGATCGAGCCGCTGCCGGGGGTCGAGCAGCCGCTGGTGGCGGGCGACGTGCTCGTGGCCGTGAACGGCTCGGACGTGACGGCCTTCGAAGATCTCTACCGTATCGCACTCGAGACGGACCCGCCCGGGCCTTTGCAGGTGCGCGTCGATCGGGGCGGCGAGACGCTGGACCTGACCGTGCCTTATCCGCTGCCGCCGAAGGTGCAGGGGGTCGAGCCGCTGTCGCCGGCCAGCGACGCCGGCTTGCGTGCTGGAGACGTCGTGCTAACCGCCGACGGCACGACGCTGCATTCGTTCGATGATCTGCGGACGGCGGTCCTGGCCTCCGGCGGGCGGACCATCCCGCTTTCGGTATGGCGCGATGGCGCGACATTGGAGCTCAGCATCACGCCGAAGGAGCGTGATGCCGACGACGGCGCGGGCGGCTTCGAGCGCCGGGTGATGATCGGCGTCGCCGGTGCGCCGCTCTATCGGCCCGCCACGGTCACGCCGGGGCCGCTGACGGCGGTGGGCTTCGGGGTGGAGCGCACCTGGACCGTCATCACCCAGTCGCTCAACGGCATCCGCAGCATCCTGACCGGCGCGCTCGGTCCGGAGAACCTGCAAGGCCCGCTCGGCATCGCGCAGATCTCCGGCGAGACGGCGGCGCAGGGCCTGCCCAACTTCATCGCGCTGATCGCGGTGATCTCGACCGCGATCGGGCTGATCAACCTCTTCCCGATCCCGATCCTCGACGGCGGCCACTTCGTCGCCTTCCTGATCGAGGCGGTCCGCGGCCGGCCGCCGAGCCCGGCGGCCATGCAGGTCGCCATGTCGATTGGTCTTGGCTTGATCCTCCTGTTAATGGTATTCGCTACCTACAACGACATCATGCGCATGGTGAGTTGAAAACAGGGCGGCGAACCGCCCGCGAGCAGAGGGCAGACGCCGATGGGGCAACGGCATTGGACACGGGGCTTAGCCCGTTTCTTCCTCGTCATCGCCGTTCTGACAATCGTTCTAACCGTGGTGCTGCCGACACCGCTGATCGTCGCGCAGGGGACGGCGGTCTTCAGCCGCATCGACGTCGCCGGCAACGAGCGCATAGAGTCCGACAGCATCCGCGCCTTCGCCGGGATCGAGCCGGGCCAGCCGGTCAGCCCCGAGCAGCTGAACCTTGCGGTGCGCAACCTCTTCGACACCGGGCTCTTCGAGGACGCGACGGTGATGCCCGAGGCCGGGCGGCTCGTCATCACCGTCAAGGAGAACCCCACGATCAACCAGATCGCCTTCGAGGGCAACGACGCGCTCGACGACGATGCGCTGGGAGAGGTGGTCCAGCTCCGGCCACGGCTGGCGTATTCGGTGCCGGCGGCAGAGGCTGATGCGCAACGGATCATGGATGCCTACCGGGCCTCCGGGCGCTACGCCGCCTCGGTCAATCCGGTGATCATCCGCCAATCCGAGAACCGGGTGGACCTCGTCTACGAAATCTCGGAGGGGCGCAAGACCGGGGTGGAGCGGATCAGCTTCAGCGGCAACCGCGCCTTCTCCGACCGCAGGCTCCGCCGGGTGATCCAGACCAACCAGACCAACTGGCTGAGCTTCCTGCTGGGCGGGAATACCTATGACGCCGACAAGCAGGAGCTGGACCGCGAGCTGCTGCGCCAGTTCTACCTCGAACGCGGCTACATCGACGTGCAGGTGCTGTCGTCCACCGCCGAGATGGTCCGCGAGCGCACCGGCTTCTTCCTCTCCTTCACCATCTCGGAAGGGCAGCAGTACAACTTCGGCCAGGTCTCGGTCAGCTCGTCGATCCCCGGACTGAATGCGACGGACTTCCAGCCGCTCCTCGCGCCGGTGGTGGGCGGGGGCGTCTACAACGTCAAGCTCGTCGACCGGGTCATCCAGCGCATGACCTATCAGGCCGGCCAGTCGGGCTATGCCTTCGTGGAGATCCGCCCGCGGGTGACCAAGAACACGGCGGCGCGGACGGTCGACATCAACTTCGAGCTGGTCGAGGGGCAGCGTGTCTTCGTCGAGCGCATCGACATCAGCGGCAATACCCGGACGCTCGACCGCGTCGTCCGGCGCCAGTTCCACCTCGTGGAGGGCGATGCCTTCAATGCCCGCGAGGTCCGCGATGCCGAGGACCGCATCAACGGACTCGGTTTCTTCAAGACGGCGGCCGTCAACGTCCGGCCCGGCACCACCGAGGACTTGGCGCTGGTCGACGTGGTGGTCGAGGAGCAGCCCACGGGCAGCCTCAGCCTCGGCGGCGCCTTCTCCTCGAGCGAGGGCCTCTCCGCGCAGATCAGCCTCACCGAGCGTAACTTCCTCGGCCGCGGCCAGACCGTCTCGGCGACGGTCTCGGCGAGCACCCAGTTCTCCAACTTCGCCTTCGGCTTCGTCGAGCCGGCGCTGTTCGACCGGGACCTGCTCGGCGGCTTCAACCTCTACTACCGCAACACCAACTTCAACGAGCAGTCGTTCAAGACCAAGAACGTCGGCTTCGAGCCGCGCCTCGGCTTCCCGCTCAGCGAGAACGGCCGGATGACCGTGCGCTACCGGATCTCCCAGGACGAAATCTACGACGTCCAGGACGATACCTCGCTCATCATCATCAACGAGGAGGGCGCGCTGATCACCTCGGCGGTCGGCGCCACCTACGCCTACGACCGGCGTAACTCGGTGGTCGACCCCACCGCCGGCTTCATCCTGACGCTGAACCAGGATTTTGCCGGTTTGGGCGGCGACACCCAGTATTCCAAGACCCAGGCGCGGGCGCGGGCCTATACCAGCTTCTTCGAGGAGGAGCTGGTGCTCTCGGCCGAGCTCGAAGGCGGCGCCATCTTCGCCGGAGGCGACGGCACGCGGATCACCGACCGCTTCAACACCGGCGGCGACAGCTTCCGCGGCTTCGCCCGCAACGGCCTCGGCCCGCGCGACTACTGCGGTGACAGCGGCGAGTTCGACCTGCACCTATCCGCCGCAGGCCGACCTCGAGGTCAACGACGCGCTGGGCGGCAACTACTATGGCGTGCTGCGCCTGGACGCGAGCTTTCCGCTCGGCCTGCCGCAGGAGTATGGCGTCTACGGCGGCGCCTTCGCCGACATCGGCTCGCTGTGGCAGCTCGACGACGTTGACGGCAGCATGGGCGTGGTCGACGACGGCATGCATATCCGCTCTTCAGTCGGCTTGAGCCTTTTCGTCGAGACCCCCTTCGCGCCGCTCCGGTTCAACTACGCGGTGCCGCTGCAGTACGAAGACTACGACGTCCTCGAACGGTTCCGCTTCACCATCCAGACCCGGTTCTAAGCCATGGCCGGCGGAGGCCGCGGCCTTGCGTCGGCGCTGGCGCTCGCGCTCGCGCTGGCGCCGGGAGCGGCGCACGCCCAGGCCGGCGCCCAGCCACGCCTGGCGGCGGACTCGCCCTTCCTCATCATCAACCAGGAGCGGCTCCTCACCGGATCGAAGACCGGTCAGGAGATCCTGACCGCGGAGGAGAGCCAGCGCGACGCGCTGCGCAGCGAGGCCCGCGCGCTCGACTCCTCCTTCGAGGCCGAGGAACAGCGGCTGACCGAACAGCGGCCGGACATGGCCCCCGAGGAGTTCCGCCGGCTGTCGGACGCCTTCGACGCGCGGGTGGTGGAGGCGCGGCGGCAGCAGGACGAGCGGGCGAGCGCGCTGGCCCAAGAGTTTGACCAGCGCCGCCGACAGTTCTACGCTCGCGTGGCGCCGATCCTGGTGACGCTGATGGACCGCTTTCAGGCCAAGGCGATCTTCGACGAGACGAGCGTGCTCCTCGCCGACCAGTCGCTCAACATCACCGATGCGGTCATCGCCGAGATCGATGCCCAGGCCCCGGTCCCCGACCCGGGACCGACGACGCAGACGCCGGGCGCAGGGCCGCCGGCCGAAGCGGACGACGGAGGAGAGTGAGATGGCACTGGCGATCGACCCGAACCTGCCGCACGCAGACATCCTCAGGATCAAGCGGATGATCCCGCACCGCTACCCGTTCCTGATGATCGACCGGGTGGTGAACATCGAGGTCAACCGCTACGCGGTCGGGCTGAAGAACGTCACCGTCAATGAGCCGCATTTCGAGGGGCACTTCCCCGTCATCCCGGTGATGCCGGGCGTGCTCGTCATCGAGGCGATGGCGCAGACCTCGGCCGTGCTGGTGGTCGAGACCCTCGGCGTCATCGACCAGAACCTGCTCGTCTACTTCATGAGCATCGACGAGGCCAAGTTCCGCCACGTGGTCGCCCCCGGCGACGTGCTTGAGCTGCACGTCACGGTGATCCGCGGCCGCGGGAAGATTCTGGAAGTTCCGCGGCGAGGCCCGGGTCGGCGAGACGCTCTGCGCAGAGGCCGTGTTCGCCGCGATGATCCTGTCCGAGGACGAGGCGAGCGCGAAAGGCTGACTGCCCATGGGGATCGATCCCACCGCCGAGGTGCATGCGACCGCCGTCATCGAGACCGGCGCTGAGATCGGTCCCGGCTGCCGGATCGGGCCATACTGCGTCATCGGCCCCGAGGTGACGCTCGGGCCGCGGGTCGTGCTGCACAGCCACGTGGCCCTCGCCGGCCGCACCCGCATCGGCGAGGATACCGTCGTCTTCCCCTTCGCCTCCCTCGGCCACATCCCGCAGGACCTGAAGTTCCACGGCGAGAAGGTCGAGCTGGTCATCGGCGCCCGCAACCGCATCCGCGAGCACGTCACCATGAACCCCGGCACCGAGGGCGGCGGCGGCATCACCCGCGTCGGCGACGACAATCTCTTCATGATGGCGACCCACGTCGCCCACGACTGCGTCGTCGGCAACCACGTGATCATGGCCAACAACGCCACCCTCGGCGGCCACGTGGTCATCGAGGACTACGTGATCCTCGGCGGGCTCTCCGCGGTCCACCAGTATGTCCGCCTCGGCCGCGGCGCCATGCTCGGCGGCATGGCGGGCGTGGCGGCCGACGTCATCCCCTATGGCTCGGTCCTGGGCGACCGGGCGCACCTCGCGGGCCTGAACCTCGTCGGGCTGAAGCGCCGCGGGGCAGGGCGCGAGGACATCCACGGCCTGCGTGCCGCCTTCGGCGAGATGTTCGAGGGCGAGGGCAACCTGCAGGAGCGGGTGCGCCGGGTGGGTGAGAAGCACGCGGACAATCCCCTGGTGCAGGAGGTCGTCGACTTCGTCACCTCCGAGAGCGCGCGCTCCTTCACCACCCCCGCGACCTGACCCAGCGGCCGGTGCGATGACCGAGACCGCTTCGGATCGCTCCTGCGACGCCTGCCGGAAGCATGGCCTGCGCCTGCCTGGGCGGGCGCACGTGGCCAGACGCCGTCGCAAGCGAGCGCCCACCGATACGCCGGACGTCGCCGCGTGCGGAACCGTGGGGTGCGCCTGCCGGGGGGCAGGCAGGCGCAGGCCATGCGGGCGCATGGCCGGGGATGGTAGCACCTTCGCGGCCTCACCGGATGCGAGGCGACCAGGCGCAGGCCGTGCGGGCGCACGGCCAGGGAGGGGGGCACCGTCGCGCCCTCTCCCGAAGCGAAGCGAAGCGTCGCGCTGATGCCCGAAGGCATCGCCGTCGTTGCGGGCCGCGGCGACCTGCCGCGGCTCATCGCTGAGGATTGCGCTGCCCGCGGCACGCCCTACCGCGTGGTCGTCCTGGGTGACCTCGAGCTCCCCTGGGCCGCCGCCCACCCGACGCTCCGCGCGCCCTTCGAGAAGCCCGGCCGCCTCTTCGCCCAGCTCCGCGCCGCCGGCCTTTCCACCGTGACCTTCGCCGGAGGCATCGTCCGCCCCAAGCTCCACCTGCTCGGCTTCGATCTCACCATGCTGCGCCTGGCGCCGAGGGTGATCCGCGGGCTGAAGTCGGGCGACGACAAGACCCTGCGCATGGTAGCCGGCATCTTCGAGGCCGAGGGTTTCGAGGTTCGCGCGCCGCACGAGATCCTCACCGACCTTCTGGCGCCGGCGGGGATCCTGACCCGCACGGCGCCGAGCGAGGCCGACCGCCGCGACGCGGCGCGCGCGGCGGCCATCGTCGCCGCCATGGGGGCCGCCGACGTCGGCCAGGCGGCGGTCGTTGCCGGCGGCATCTGCCTCGGGCTCGAGTTCGATCCAGGGGACCGACGCCATGCTCGACTTCGTGGCGGGCACCGCCGCGCCGGTCCGGCCCGCCGGTGCCCGCGGCGTCCTATTCAAGGGTCCGAAGCCCGGCCAGGACCGGCGGATGGACCTGCCGGCCATCGGCCCGGGTACCATCGAAGGCGCGGCGAGAGCCGGCCTCGCGGGGGTGGTGATCGAGGCGGGTGGCGTAATGATCCTGAACCCGGGCGCCGCCGTCGCCGCCGCCGATGCCGCCGGCCTGTTCATCTGGGCGCGCGAGGCGGAAACGTGAGCCTTCTCGGTGTCGAGGCGCTGTCCGTCGCGATCCACGGCAGGCCGATCCTGCGCGAGGTCTCCATGCAGCTGGAGGCCGGCGAGGTGCTGGGCGTCATCGGCGAGAGCGGCTCGGGCAAGTCGCTGACCGCCCTCGCGGTGATGGGCCTTCTCCCATACGGATCGGCGGCGACGGGCCGGATCCGCCTCGCCGGCGACGACCTGCTGCGCCGCTCCGAGGCCGAGATGTGCCAGATCCGTGGCCGCGACATCGGCATGATCTTCCAGGAGCCGATGACCGCGCTGAACCCGCTGCAGACGATCGGCGACCAGGTGGCCGAGACCGTGCGGGTGCACGGCGCGGCCGGCCGGCCCGGGGCGCGCGCCATCGCGCAGGCGACGCTGGAGCGGGTCGGGCTGCCGGCTGCGCGCTTTCCGCTCACGCGCTACCCGCACGAGCTCTCCGGCGGCCAGCGCCAGCGGGTGGGCATCGCCATGGCGATCGCGCTCCGGCCCCGGCTCCTCATCGCCGACGAGCCGACCACCGCGCTCGACGTCACCACCCAGGCGCGGATCATCGCGCTCCTGTGCCGGCTGGTGGACGAGGACGGCATGGCGTTGATGCTCATCACCCACGACCTCGCCGTGGCGGCCGACGTGGCCGACAGTCTCGCCATCATGAACCGCGGGCAGGTGGTCGAGGCTGGGCCGACGGAGGAGGTGCTCCGCGAGATGCGCCACCCCTACACCCGCGCGCTCTTCGCCGCCTCCGGGCACCAGCCGGGGCGCCTGGCGCGCGCGGCGCCCGCGCCGCTTCTCGCGGTCGAGGGCATGGTGCGGGACTATCCCGGCGGGCGGCGCGGCCTCTTCGGGCATCACCAGGCCTTTCACGCCGTGCGCGGGGTCAGCTTCGTGCTGGACGCCGGCGAGAGCCTCGGCCTCGTGGGCGAGAGCGGCTGCGGCAAGTCCACCCTCGGCCGCGCCGTCCTCGGGCTGGAGCCGATGCAGGGCGGCAGCGTGCGGATCGAGGGCGAGGCGGTGCGCGCCGGCGAGCCGATGCCTCGCAGCCTGCGCGCCAAGATGCAGGCGGTGTTCCAGGACCCCTATGGCAGCTTCAACCCGCGCCACCGGGTGGGGCGGCTGGTGGCCGAGCCGTTCCATCTCCTCGACCGCCCGCCGCGGGGTGCCGAGCGCCGGCAGGCGGTCGCGGAGGCGCTCGGGGACGTGGGCCTCGAAGCGGCGGACGCCGAGAAGTACATCCACGAGTTCTCCGGCGGCCAGCGCCAGCGCATCGCCATCGCCCGCGCGCTGATCATCCGGCCGAAGCTCATCGTCCTCGACGAGGCGGTCTCCGCGCTCGACGTGCAGGTGCGCGCGCAGATCCTCGACCTTCTCGCCGCGCTCAGGTCGCGGCACGGGCTCGCCTATCTCTTCATCAGCCACGACATCGGCGTGGTGCGCGCGATTACCGACCGGGTGATGGTGATGCGCGCCGGCGAGATCGTCGAGGAAGGTCCGACCGGGGCCGTCTTCTCCGCCCCGGCGCACCCCTTTACCCGCGAGCTCATGGCCTCGACGCCGGTGTTGGTGGCCGCCGACGGGTGATACCCGATCCCGCGCCCATTGGTACGGTTAACCTTTCGGCCGCGTGCGCACGCCAGGTACATGCGATGTACATGCGTTGTACATGACTTGTACGTCGAAGAAATCGCCGTTAACCCTTGCGCCGCCAGCTCAATCCCGGAAGATCAGGCTCACTCCCGAAGGCCCGGGAAATACTCCTGGTCCTGGTCGATCAGCCCCGCCGTCAGCGGGATCGAGGCATCGCTGAGAAAGAACAGCGCCAGCCACGCCACGTCGTCCGGCTTGATCAGCCGGCCCCACGGCATGCGCGCCTCCGCCGCCGCCAGCCACCCCGCGCCGAGGCCGAGCGTCTCCGCCTGCATCACCCGCTCGGCGGGGGTGTCGGCCCAGCCGAGGTTGATGCCGTTCACCCGGATCCGGTCGTTGCGGTGCGCGAAAGCGGTGTTACGGGTGAGAAGGGCGGTGGCCGCCTTGCTGGCCGAGTAGACCGCCAGCTCCGGCGTCCCGCCATGCACGTTGATCGAGAGGATGTTCACGATCGACCCCGACGCGCCGCGCCCGCGCAGGTGCCGGATGACCGCCTGCATCAGCAGCATCGGCGCACGCGTGTTGACCGCGAACATCCGGTCGAAGAAGGCCGCGTCGCTCTCGGCCACCGACCCGCGGTCGGTCATCCCCGCGGCGTTCACCAGGAGATCGATCCGCCCGAAGGCGGCGATGGCCGCGGCGGCCAGCCGCTCCGGCGCGGCGGGGTCCGCCAGATTCCGCCGCGGCGAAGGCCGCCGGGACGCCCAGCCCTTCGATCGCCGCCGCGGCCTGTGCGCCGCGCTCGGCTTCACGGCCTGTGAGCAGGATGCCGGCTGCGCCGGAGCGCGCCGCCTCCTCCGCGATCGCCCGGCCCACGCCCTGGGTGGCGCCGGTGACGAGGAGGACCTTACCGTCTACTCTGACTTCCATTCCCGTCTCCGCTCGGACCCCTCAGGGCATGTACTGGCCGCCGTTGACGTGCAGGATCTGCCCGGTCACGTAACCGCTCATCGACGAGGCAAGAAAGACGATGGGACCGGCGCAGTCATCGGCGGTTCCGAGCCGGCCCATGGCGACGGCGGTGCGCATGGCCTCCATGCGATCCGGCGGCGTCTCAGCGTGGAAAGGGGTGGCGATGACCCCCGGCGCGACGGCGTTGACGCGTATGCCGCGCGGGGCAAGCTGCTGCGCCATGTGCCGGGTCAGGTTATGGATGTAGGCCTTGGCGCAGGCATAGTGCGCCGAGCCCGGACCGCCGCCGTTGCTGCCGGCGATCGAGCCCACGTTGACGATGGCGCCGCCGCCCTGCGCCTCCAGGTGCGGGATCGCCGCCTGCGATACCGCGATCACCGAGCGGACGTTGAGATCGAGCGCCGCCTGGTAGAGTGCGAGATCGAGCTCGCGGAACGGCTGCCGGCTCAGAATTGCACCGGCGTTGTTGACGAGAATGTCGATCCGCCCGAGGGCTCGGGCCGCTTCCTCCACTACCTCGCCGCCGGCCTCGGCGGCAGC
Organism: uncultured Alphaproteobacteria bacterium; assembly: GCA_963796805.1. Classification (GTDB taxonomy): domain Bacteria; phylum Pseudomonadota; class Alphaproteobacteria; order Rhodobacterales; family Rhodobacteraceae; genus Amaricoccus. The sequence goes on along the minus strand of CAWCNG010000004.1, from coordinate 7,887 downwards.
GAGGTCGCCCCGGACGAGGTGTGCGGTTCCCCCGCCCGAGCGGATCTGCGCGACGACCGCCTCCGCCTCGGCGGCGCTGCGGTTGTAGTGTACCGCGACCCGCACCCCGAGCCCGGCAAGTGCCACCGCCGCAGCCGCGCCGATGCCGGTGCTGGCCCCCGTGACGAGGGCGGCCTTGCCGCCGAGGTCCTCGATCATCTGCCTTCCCCCCTTTGCTTTCACGCCGAACCAACAGAGGATGGCAGGCGGGGTCAAGTCCCGCCGGGAGCAAGCGATGATCGAGCCGATGACGGTGCAGGTGGGCGAACTGGCGCTCGCCAACGATCGGCCGCTGACGCTGATCGCCGGGCCTTGCCAGCTCGAGGGGCTGGACCATGCCCTGGCGATCGCCGAGGCGCTCGCTGTCGCCTGCGCCTCGGCGGGCGCCGGGTTCATCTTCAAGAGCTCCTACGACAAGGCGAACCGCACCTCGCTCGCCGCTCAGCGCGGGATCGGGATGCAGGAGGGCCTGCGCATCCTCGCCGACGTCAGGGTGCGCATCGGCTGCCCCGTCCTGACCGACGTGCATCTGCCCGACCACTGCGCGCCGGTGGCCGAGGCCGTCGACGTGCTGCAGATCCCGGCTTTCCTGTCGCGCCAGACCGACCTGCTGCTCGCCGCCGGCGCCACCGGGGCGGCGATCAACGTGAAGAAGGGACAGTTCCTCGCCCCCTGGGACATGGCGAACGTGGCGTCCAAGATCGCCTCGACCGGTAACGAGCGCATCCTGCTTTGCGAGCGGGGGGCGAGTTTCGGCTACAATACGCTGGTCGCGGACATGCGCAGCCTGCCGATCATGGCCCGCACCGGCTATCCGGTAGTGATGGACGCGACCCACTCGGTGCAGCAGCCTGGCGGACAGGGCACATCCTCCGGCGGCCAGCGCGAGTTCGCCCCGGTAGTGGCGCGCGCGGCGGTATCGCTCGGCGTGGCCGCCGTCTTCATCGAGACCCATCCCGACCCCGACCGCGCCCCCTCGGACGGGCCGAATATGATCCAGCTGGACCGGATGCCGGCGCTCATCGCCGAGCTCATGGCCTTCGACCGGCTGGCCAAGGCGCATCCGCTGAGCGTTTGAGCTTGTGATCGCAGGGGCCGGCAAATAGAACGAGCGCGCTTGGGGCGTGGCCAAGCGGTAAGGCAACGGTTTTTGGTACCGTGTACCGGAGGTTCGAATCCTCCCGCCCCAGCCATGTTTTCAAAATTCGTCAATGATTCCAAGGGACGGACCAGTCCCTGGGGCCGGCCTCACCAGCTTCCCGGCCCGGCTGTGGCACATGGTGTCGCACAGGCTGTAGCACACGAACCCGGCGCCGCCTCCCGGCCGCGCCGCCGGATTTGCCGACGGCCCCCATCCGCCCCGGCCGGGCCGATGCCGTTCGTCTGGCGCCGCGGTCGCGTTTACCAGTACCGCCGAAGGCTCCCGAAAAAGCTGACCGAACTGGGGTCGCCGGCGCTTCTATGCCTTTCGCTCCGTACTGAGGTCCTCCCCGAGGCGATGAAGCGGGCCGCCGCGATCATCGCCGCCGTGGAGCGTGTCGAGGTCGAAGTGACGACGAACCTGGTGCGAATGATTAGCCCCGCAGCGATCACGCTGATCGTCCGCGAAGCTGCGCGGGCGGCGCTCGACGAGATCGTCCAAAGAGATGCCGTCGCGGGGGTCAGGACCGAGGCCGAGGCCGACGCGGCGCGCGACCGGCTGGAGCAGGAAATCGCCGCGCTTCGATCCGCCATGCGTCTGCGCGAGGGGGCGCCGGCGCGCGAGGCGACCCGACAGGCGATGTCGGCTCTGCAGATACCGGGTAGCGGCGACGCACCGGCGACCGTGGAGCGCGAGGTGCTCGGGGCGCTGCTCGACGTCAAGGCTGCCGAACTGGCCTACGAGGAAGGCATGACCCTCGACCAGGCGACCCGGGACATTCGCGACCGGCTGTTCCCCGCCCAGAGCGTCGCCCAGATCGCCGCCCCCGTCATGTTGAGCGCGGCGATCGAGGCTGCGCATCGGAGCGCGGTTTCCGTCGACATGGCGCGGAAGGTCGAGGGGACTGGCAAATGCGCGGTCGCGTTTCGTGGCGACATGCCCCTGGACCTGTTCCTTGAGAGGGAGAACCTGCTCGCCTTCCTGCTATGGCTTCGGCGCCTGCCGAAGCCGCACGGCAAGAACCACGGGCGAAACAAGTACAGCAAGACCGGAATCGAGCCCGACAAGCACGCCGACATCGCAGAGGCCGACGAGGACGATCGCAAGATCATCAGTGAAATCCGTGCGCGCATCGACATCGACCTGCGGGCCAGGCGGGCGGAACTCGCGAAGCGCCTCAAGCCGCGCTTGAGCGACATGGCCGTCGAGCATCACCACGCGCGCATCTCGGCGATCGCCAAGGCGGCAAAGGCCGATCTCGGCTGGAAGGGACCGGACTTCGTCTCTGTCCTGCCCGAGTTCCGGCGCCGCGCGGCGGCAGCCGACAACCGCAACCCCGACCCGCTGGCGCTGCGGGTGACCGACGCCAAGAAGCGGTCGGTCTGGAGCCTCGAGCGGATCACGAGTCTCGTCACTTCGCCGATCTATACCGGCTGCTTCAGCCAGTACCGACGCTGGCGGTCCGGGCGCATGATCATCCGCGACAGCTTCTACTGGCTCCCCCTGATCCAGCTCACCGTGGGTCCGCGTCCGGAAGAGGCAGCCGCGCTTCGGAAGGACTCGGTGCAGGTCCGTGACGGGATCCTTTGCTTTGTATTCGAGATGCGGCCCGATGCGCGTCAGAAGACCCCTGGCAGCGAACGGTACGTCCCGATCCCGGACATCCTCCTCCGACTGGGCTTCGCAGAATGGTGGCGTGCGCAGCTCGCCCTGCCAAACGACCTCCTGTTTCCGGAGTTGCCCGCCAGCGAGACGGACGGGAAGGTGTCCGACATCTTCGGCAAGCGCCGCGGCCGCATCTTCAAGCACCTCGGAATTCGCGATCCTCGCGAGGATTTCTACGCCGGTCGCATGACGGTCGCGACCGAGCTCCTTGCGCTCGGCGCGCCGGATCATGTGCGTCAGTCCATTCTCGGGCACGAGCACGGCTCTGTGATCAACCGTCACTATACTCAGGCTAACCTGGAACTGATGAAGAGCTTCCTCGATCGGATCGATCTTGGCCTCGCCATTGAGGTTGACGCGCGCCGCGGCTTTCCCGTGATCCGTGGCTGTACCCTGCTCAAGGAGATGCCGTTGAGGGTCAACCTCACGCTCGACGCCAACAACCAGCCGAGGTGCATCGAAATTCACGAGCCGACGAGCGGCGTCAGTCACGTGATCATGCCCGAGCGACCTGTCGATCCGAAAGATCGGGCGGCCGTCGCCGAGAACCTTGACCGCATGGGGCGGCGCCTTGCCGCCATTCTGGCGGATCGGCGCTATCGGATCGAAGGCATGGTCGACGAAACCGTCCACCGCGTTCTCGGGGTTCTGCTGGCAGTGGCTTTTGCCGGTTCGCTCGAGACGCCGGCTCCCGTCATCCGGGACGTTCCATCGCCCCGAGCGACCGACAAGGCGCACCGTGTCGGCCAGGCGGAGCCGAACGTGTCCGGGTCGCGGCCCCGCCTTCAGGCGCGCGACCGCGAAGGAGATGTGTCGGTCCATCCCATCTCGAGTGGGCGGGTCGCCGAGACGACCGGGGCGGGGCCGTGACGGCTGCGCCGATGGCAGGCGGGGTGAGGCGCCCCGACGAGAAAGCGATGATGAGCGCAATGCGGTGGGCCGTCAGGACTTCATCCACGCCATTTCCCAGCGTCGTCGTCAAATCAACACGTCACTCCGGGAAGTCCTTCGGAAAGAGCCGGCTGGCGACCTGCCGTATCTCCCGCAGTCTGTGGTCTGCGGCGTCCTCCTCATCGGGACCGGAGGCACCCGCCCGTTGTTCGATCAGCCAAGCAACGACGGCCGATCGATGTGTAGCGACGACCCGTGCGAAGATTTCCGGCGTGATGGGCCCCTCGAGACGGCCGCCGAAGGGGCCGTCGAAGGAGAGCCGACGCAGCTTCGGGAAAAGCGTGAGACGCACCGCGCCGCCCGTGACCTGCACGAGCTCCCAGAGGTTTTTCTCGGGCGCGTTATCGCGCAGCGATATGACGACCCTGTCCTGGTGGAGCCCGACGTGACGCACGCGCATGCTCGCCTGCTCGATCGAGAAACGCAGGATCTCATGGGCGCTCAGCGTGGCGTGCGAGTGACATTCGACATCAGTACCTCCCTTCACGGCGCGCCGACAGGGCGCGGGGGTCAAGGCCGAGCTTTTCGCCCGACATTGGCCGGCATGCGCCGTGGAGAAGCTGGGTTTCGCCTTGCGTCACGGCGCCGGCCGTCAGCGCCCGCTCAGGACATCGACCAGCGTCAACCATATGGTCATCGCCTCGTCGCATCCGTCGACGGAGCGCCCGCCCGGTCCGGAGGTCGTCGGCAGGTCGAGCCGACCATCGGTGTAGACCATGGTCCATCGGCCGAGCCGGATGACCGGTCCGTCGATTCCGCGCATCGCAAAACGCGCGCCGAACGGCGACCTGCTGGTGTGCGCTCAGCATGTCCTGATCTCCCGGTGTTCGACGGCCTCGGCAGCCCAAGCCGATCCACGCTTCCTGGGACGAGCCAGGAAGATGGTTGGTCCGGCGCCTTGAGGGCGCCGGTTCGAGGATCCTGGTCAGCCCACGGGGCCGTGGTCGATTCCGCGATGCTCGGCGGCCTCAGCCGATTGGCGGCGAGGCGCAGGAGAGAAACTCCGCCGCGCCTCGAGTTGATCATGGAGCCAGGCGACCAGCTCCTGCAGAAGGACGAGACGGTCGCGCAGCGCGCTGGTTTGCGCCAGGATATCCGCCGAGCCGGCCTTCGCGCGGCAGCATTGGTCACATCCGGTGATGAGCGCGTCGATCTGGCTCAGCACGCCGGCGCCGGGAGCGGCCAGGGCCCGCCGCTCGGCCAGCGCCGCGAGGCTTGTCGCGACCGGGTTGCAGGTGCGCAGCATCGGCTTCGGGAGAGCGCGGAGGAGCGGGATGAGCTCCCGACCGGCGCGGTTGATCCGGCTCGCGGTGGTCAGCAGGTCGTAGGTGTCGTGGCAGGTGGCCATCGGTGGGTCCTCATTGGTCGAGACATACGTCACGGGCATGTCAAGGTCCGAGGCCGCAGCGTCCGGCAGCAGCGGGAGGAGGCGGCGCCGTCCCCGGCGCCGCCCCGGCGCTCAGCGGTGCCCGATCCGGTCGATCACCCAGAAGAGGTGACGTGCGAGGTCGCTCCTCGATGCTTGCGCGAGCTCCCGGCCCGCGGCGCCGTGGGCCGGGGCTATGACCTCGGTCAGCAGCATCATGACGCGGCCGACGACTGCGCCATTGCCCGTCTCGTGGAGGATCGAGCTGGTCGAACTCCTGATCCTGGCCTTCCGCCCGCTCCAGGCGATAGCGGTGCGACGCGATGTACACCCTGACCATCGCCGGCAGAACACGCCCGAGGCAGGACAGCTCGAACGCTCGCATCGAGGCCGGGTCGGCCGCGATGTCCGCCCAGTCGACCAGGACCTGCAGCGACGGCTCCGGCATGGCCGGGTCGTAGAGGAGGCTGCCGAGCGCGGGCGCGAGGTCCTTGACCTCCTGGCAGGCGCTGGCCACGGTCGGGCTCGCCCAGCGCAGGGCGCCGAGGTTCGCGCTCATCGCCGGCCCTCCCGGCGTCGATGCCGGCGCAGGCTCATGCGGCCGGTAGGTTTCCGACGATGGCGATAGTCGGGGCTGTCATGTCGCATGACGGGATCCGTGTCCTGACGACGACCGAAGGTGGTGCGTCAAGCGGCCAGGACGTCGTCCGTCCTGGCCGGGGCTCGGGCCCGACGAGCCGTCGCCTCATCGCCTTCGCGATAGAGATTGGCCGGCTGGAGACCGACCGAAGCAGATTACCGGGAGCGGTTCCGCGCCTCGCCGACCTGGTGGATCAGACACGGCTCGGCGACCGAACCTCGTCCCCTGTATCGTCCCCCTCAGCCAGCCGAGCGAGGTCCTCTTCGAGCTGGTGCAGGGCGTCGAGAAGGCGACGGACCTGCCGATCCCGCTCGGCGATCCCGCCGGAGAGGAGGCGCACGACCTCCGGCAGCGGCCACCGTTCCGGCGGTGCTTCTGACCGGATTGCACTGATGAGCGCGCTCGCCAGCGCCGCGCCGCTGTCGCCGGCGGCCCGGGTCGCGGCGCGGCTGAGCCGCGCTGTCGATCCGTCGATGAGGCGCCTGGCTCGCAGGCGCACGCGCGACTCCGTCGACTGCGCTTGTGAGCGATCGCCGGAACGGCCCGGCGGCCAAGAGTTCGGTGGTCAGCATCCTGAGCTCCCTCGAGGGGCGCGTCCCGATGACGCGCCGTCAAGGTCTGCCCGGGAGACCTACTCCCGATGTCTCAGGGGCTCATGCCCGCGACGTCGACCGCCGGGGTGCCGCCCGCCTGCTGCCACGACGTGAGCCGGTCCCGGCGTTCGGCGATGGCGCGCTGGCAGAGAAGGGCGACCATCGCCTGACGGCTCAGCCCGGCATCGGCGGCCATCCGGCTCAGCTCCTCGCGGTCCTCGTCGGAGAGAAGCGCCAGGGCGTCCTCGTTGGCGGCCGGAGCGTCGCCTGCGCCGGCTCGGTGTCCACCTCGCCGGCGGCCTGCAGACCGTCGGGCTCCATCTCGTCCGCGGAGTTGAGCGCCGCGCGCGCGATCCTGTTCGCCTCCTCGAGCCGCGCGGTCCACGCCTCCGCCTGCTGCCGCTTCTGCCTCTCGATCTCGAGCGCGGCCAGCGCCTCGGCGAGCTCGTGCTCAGCCTCGCCGAGACGCGCCGCGATCTTCTCCTTCTCCGCGACCGTGGTCTCGACCAGCGTGCGCAGGTCGGCGATGTCGCGGGCCTGCTCCTCGCTGCGGCGCTCGATGTCCGCGATGATCTGGGGCAGCAGCCGCCCTGCCGGCGCTGCCTCGTCCGCCGGCTGCTGCCGGTTCCGCTTCGGGCGGTGGTCCATCACTGTCTCCTCGTTCGATGCCAAGGACCTGGGTGCATGTCCGACGCCGCGGAAACAAAACCGCCGGCCTGTCCGCGCATTTTTTTCTGGCCGAGACCCGCGCCAGCCGGTCCCGTCAGAGAGGAAGGCCTCGCCGTCCGATCACGCTACGATCGCGACGCCACTCCCGCGACGCCCAGTCGCCCTCGCAGGCCGCACGATATTCTTCCCCGGCGGCCTCGCTCCGGTGCCCGAGCATGCTCGCGATCAGATCGCGGGCCCGGGCCGGGTCTACCCGTCGCAGCAGGTCCGCGATCATCGTACGGAGGTCGTGGAGCGGCACGCCGATTGCCTCCTTGACGAGCTCGCTCGGGTGCCGCGATGCGAAGGCCTTCTCGGAATGCGTCAGCCAGTTCCGGCCGGCCAGCTCGGCATAGCGAAGGCCGGCGAGGCGTCGCGGTCGACCGCCAAGCAGCAGCTCGTCGATGATGTCGCCGACCTCGCTCCACAGCTCGCCGACGTCCTGGCCGTCGCTCGTCTTGCCCTGGTCCCAGGCGAGCCTCCACGCGCCCCAGGGCTCGCGGACGAGGTCGACGCCGAGGCGCCACGCGGCGACGTCGCCGGTCCGCCCGAAGGCATTGATCTCGACGGCGAGGATGGCGGCTGTCAATCCCGGACCAAAATGGGGCCATCGCCCGGCGTGATACTGGGCCATGACTTTGGTTTGGCATGCGCCTTCAGCACGCGTCAGCCCCACATGCCTGACGCGTGCCAAGGCGCACTGGCCAAAGGCCAGTTCACGGGGAGTTGCGGTTTTGAGTTTAGGGATTGCGCTTGCGGGCTCTGTCGGAGCCTGAAGCTCCCG
>CAWCNG010000003.1:0-165689 GCA_963796805.1 uncultured Alphaproteobacteria bacterium | reverse complement strand
CATAAGCAGCGAAAGCCAGGGACCCATGCCGCTGCCTCGAAGCGAGCCAGCAAGCTGGCGAGTTATCGGCATGGATTGCCGGGACAAGCCCGGCAATGACGCCCCAGGGAACGCGCATCGGACGCGCATTCAGCGCTACGCGCCTTTTTCGTCCTCGACCGGGTTGCGCAGCACGCCGATCCCTTCGATCTCGACCTCGCAAACGTCGCCCTGCTTCATCCACAGAGGCGGCTTGCGGGCGTGGCCGACGCCGGAGGGCGTGCCGGTGATGACCAGATCGCCGGGTTCGAGGGTTAGCCCCTTGCTGATATCGGCGAGCGTTTCGGCCACGGGAAACATCATATTGGCGGTGGTGTTCGACTGCACCGTCATGCCGTTAAGCCGGCATTCGATCTTCAGGCCCTTGGCGCCCGCCGGCAGCTCGTCGGCCGAGACGAAATACGGGCCGAAGCCGCCAGTGCGGTCGAAATTCTTGCCCATGTCCCATTGCGTCGTGCGGCGCTGGAAGGCGCGGACCGAGCCGTCATTGAAGCAGGAATAGCCGGCCACGCAGTCGAGCGCGTTGGCAAGCGTCAGATGCTTGGCACGGCGGCCGATGATCACCGCAAGCTCGGCCTCATAGTCGAGGGTCTCCGACACGGCTGGGCGCAGAATCGCTTGCCCGTGCGCCACCAGCGATGTCCGGCAGCGCATGAAGATTGTTGGCGCCTCGGGCCGGTTCGCGGCATAGGGTCCCTCGGCGATATGATCGACATAGTTGAGGCCGAGACAGATGATCTTGCCCGGATCGGCGACCGGCAAAGCGTGGCGCAGGCCGGCGACGGGTTTGCGCGCGGAGGCCGGCGCCTTCGTGGTGAGCGCGGCGAGTGGCGCGAGATCGCCGCCGGACTGCGCTAGCCAGCGGCCGAGATCAGCGGGCACGGTCGGGATCGACCGCCTGCAGATCGACGATATCCGCCCCGTCCAGCACGCCGAGATGCAGGGCGCCGTTCTCTTCGAAGCCAATAATCCTCATTCGCCTCAGCTCCACCTACCCTCAAAATTTCAGACTACGCCCGCCTCGGCCGCGGCTAGGGCGCCGCCGCAGTGTCTTCAATCGAAGAGCGCGCTGACATGCTCGGCCATCTCCTGGCGCGTCGTGATCCAGAGATCCTCATTGCGCTGCACCCGTCGGCCAATCTCATCGAATGCCCACGCTCCGGATGGACGGCCATAGACATGGCAGTGCGCGGTCACATCGATCATGATCGCCTGCTCCTCGCCCCGCAGGCTGTGCGCAACGATGTCGTCGAAGCGCTCGATGAATTCGCGCGGCGAGCGGCCGAAGCGCATGGCGTGCGGCAGATCGTTGATCTCCATGGTCAGCGGGATGGCGACGATGCGGCCGGTGTCGAAAATCTGCATATAGGGGCGGTCGTCGTCGAAGATGTCGCCATGCCAGGCGTAGCCCGCGGCGACAAGCAGGCGCGCGCTGTCGGGACTCGGCGTACCGCGCGGGCTGATCCAGCCGACTGGCGCGCGCCCGGTTACGGCGGTGAGCGCTTCCGTAGTCTTCCGGATGTCGGCCTCTACCTGCTCGGCGGTGAGCCTCGCCGGGATGATGTCCTGCGTATAGGCATGCGCGACGATCTCATGCCCGGCTTCGGCGATCGCCTTGACCGTTGCCGGTGACCGTTCGGCGAAAATGCCGCTGACCATGACGCTGGCCTGGAGCCGGCGCCGGTCGAGCACGCGCAGAAGCCGCTCGATGCCGCGCTTGTCGCCGTAAGCGCCCCAAAGCAGCGCATTGGTGTCGAACGCCCCGGCCGGGAGCGGATTGCCCATCGGCCCCAGCCCCGGCGCAACGCCATCGGACCAGCCCTCATAGGCAAGGTTGAAGACGACGGCGATCTTGCGGCCGCCCGGCCAGCGGAAATCCGAGCCGAGCCGCTCGACCTTGGCTCCGACCGCAACCGTATCCGGCTCTCGTCGCATGGCCCTCCTACCGCGCAAAGCCGCTCGATCCGCTCTCCCGTAAAACAGCGCATTGGTGTCGAACCCCCGCCGGAGCGATTGCCCATCGGCCCCAGCCCCGGCGCAACGCCATCGGACCAGCCCTCATAGGCAAGGTTGAAGACCACGGCGATCTTGCGGCCGCCCGGCCAGCGGAAATCCAAGCCGAGCCGCTCGACCTTGGCTCCGACCGCAACCGTATCCGGCTCTCGTCGCATGGCCCTCCTGTATCGGCGAAGCCGGACTTCCCAAAGGCTGAAACGCTGAATGCGGGCTCCCGTGCGTCTGCCTTCGATCGGAATCCAATGCTATGCGGGGCGCTGCCAGCGCATCGCCGAGCGTTGGGCCGGACTGGCAGGCCCCGGATCGATTTGGGCAAGCTTGCGAAAATGAGCGGGCATTGTCAATATACGGTCGATCATGTGATAGTATCTATAAGATAATCGATCAAAGCTGAGCCTGTGAGCAGGTTTTCGACGCCTCGGATCGATATCGCCATCTTTCGCGCATCAGCTTTCGAGGATTATCTCGAAGCCGCCATGGATCAACCGCTTACCATCAAACGGCATGCCTTCGCCGGGTTGCATGCGCGGATCGGCCATCACTTGCTTGTTCCCTTCATCACGGATCGCGCGTGACGGCCAAATCACCCACGAGAACACCACCGTTTCAGCCTTTTCGCATTTGACTGCCATGGGGAACGACGTGACCTTGCCTTCGGGAATATCGTCACCCCAGCATTCGACCACTTTCAGTGCGCCGTGTTCCTTGAATACGGCCGCTGTCTTCTCAGCCATTTTAAGATACGCGTCACGCTTCCCCGTTGGCACCGGGATTACAAAACCATCGACATAAGCCACGATGTTTCTCCTTTGCATGCGATTCATCCACCGCCGGCGGCGACGATTGTCGCGCTGGCGAAGGTGTCACTGGGTTGTGCATTCTTTCGATTCGATGGCGTAGCTGCCGTCAGCAAGCCATTTTCTGCATCGCCTGCTGCATCTCCTCCGGGCTCATATCCCGAACATGCGTGGCGACCGACCAGCGATGACCAAACGGATCTTCGAGCTGGCCATAGCGATCACCCCAGAACATATCCGCGATCGGCATGGTGATCTTCGCGCCTGCGGCGACGGCGCGAGCGGCGAACCCATCGACATCGTCAACAAAGAGATGGATCGTGACCGGCGAACCTTTAAGCGACTTCGGCCCAAGGCAGCCGTGGTCGGGGTATTCATCGACCAACATGACCGCTGAATCTCCGATTTTGATACAAGCGTGCATGAGTTTCCCGTTCAGACCCGGCAGCCGCACCATTTCCACGGCATTGAAGGCCTTCTTATAGAATTCGATGGCGTCGGCCGCCCCCGCACAAACCAAGTGCGGCGTCACGGTGTGCATTCCGTTGGGGAGGGGCTTCGTTTTCGGCTCGGTCATGGCGTCGTCTCCTTTCGGTTATCGTCTCGCTGCCGATGTTAGGTGAGGCCATGAGGCAGCTTTCTCAACTGCGCCGCTCGACCCCACTGCAATGAAGACGGATGCGGACGCTGGTTTCCGACACGGCGAGGAAACTTTTTTGCGGCAGCAGCGAGGCCGGCATCGAGCCGAATGCGCATAATTTATTGGCAGCTGTAGACATCCTCATCGCTGCCCGCGCTGCTTGCGCGTCAAAACGACAGCCCCTACTCGCGTGGCTGCAGATCGACGGGCCGCGGATGCTGATTGACTCGCTGGCGTCTCGGTGCCAAAGCGTCGCGGATGCTGGTCCGCGTGGTCCAGAACAAATGTTGACGCCCGTTGATTTCGCTGTGGCCGTCTGGACGGCAGAATCAGTTCAGCTCAACGCGGACTTCGAGATCCAGCCTTATTCCTGCACCGCAGCGACAATAGAGTCTGCGTCGATGTCATAGGACGTCTGCGGCAGGCGTATAGGCCAGCCGAAGCGCATCCGCCACGGCGCGGCAGGTGATCTTGCCGTCATGCACGTTGAGCCCATTCCGCAAATGCGCGTCATCGATCAGGGCTCGGGGAAAGCCCTTGTCCGCCAGCGCCAGAATGAAGGGACGCGTCGCATTGTCGAGCGCGAATGTAGATGTCCGCGGTACAGCCCCCGGCATATTGGCCACGCAGTAATGTAGAACGCCGTTCACCATATAGGTGGGCTGCGAATGCGTCGTCGGCCGGGATGTCTCGAAGCAGCCACCCTGGTCAATCGAGACATCGACGATGACGGCGCCGGGCTTCATCGCCGCAACCGTCCGTGCCGAGACGAGCTTCGGCGCCATCGCTCCCGCGACCAGCGCGGCGCCGATCACGACGTCGGCGGATGTGCAGAGGGCTTCGATCGTCTTTGCATCGGCCGCGGCAACACGAATGCGTTCACCGAAATGCTGCGCCAGGGATCGCTGGGTTTCGGCGCTTCGCGTTACGACGGTGACAGCGGCGCCCATTCCGGTTGCATTCTCGATCGCGTTGCGTCCGACCACGCCGCCGCCGAGGACAACCACTTCGGCCGAAGGCACAGTGTCAATGCCGCCGAGCAGAATGCCGCGTCCGCCATATGGGCGCTCAAGAAAATGGGCGGCGACCTGGGCCGCCATGCGGCCGGCGACCTTCGACATCGGCGTGAGCAGGGGCAATTTTCCGGCTTCATCGGTCACGGTCTCGTAAGCGATAGCGGTCACGCCGGACGCCAGGAGATCATTCGCCTGTTCAGGGTCGGCGGCGAGATGCAGATAGGTGAAGATCATCTGTCCACGTCTCAATTTCTGTCGCTCGGAGGCAAGTGGCTCCTTCACTTTCACGATCAGTTCGGCGCGTTGGAAAATCTCATCGGCGGTTGCGACAAGCCGGATTCCGACGGCCGCGTATTCATCGTCGCTGATGCCCGCGCCCTCTCCCGCATGCGTCTCAACATCGACGCTATGGCCTCTCGCGACCAATTCGGCGATAGTCGCCGGGGTGAGCCCGACGCGATATTCGTCTGTCTTGATCTCCTTCGGAACGCCGATGAGCATGGTTCTCCCCGATCGCTTTGTCCGAAATATCGGCTCTCTCGTGATCGCGTCCTGCGGATCAAGATTAGCCAGTGTGCCACGCAGCCTGACGGCGTCATTGCGGCGCCGTTGCGGCACCGAGACCGTCAGCCCAGAATATGATGCTTGCCGACGGGCGTGACCGTGCTCGCCTGCAGCCCCTGCTCGCCTTCCTTCTCGGCGACGACGATACGTACCTCGCCGCCGATGCCGAGCTCGTCGAAACGTCCATCCGCAACGCTATTCCGGTGGAAATAGACCTCCCCGCCTTCCGAGGTCCCGACGAAGCCATAGTCCTCGAACAAGCGGACGACCTTGCCATGCATAGGCGCGGCATGGGTCTTCACATCACCGCGCATTTTTCTCGCATGGTCCTCCAGCAGCCGGCTGGCCGCATCGAATGCGTCGCGGATGGCGATGTTGACGTCCTCATGAGCATGGTCCTGCGGCCCGGTATGGCCGACATGAATATCCTTGCCCGGAACGCTCAGCGTGATGCGCACATTGTAGAGCTGTCCCTTCCGGTGGTGGCGGTGCGGGGCCTCCACAAGCACGCTGCAGCCGATGATGCGATCGTGAAAGCGTTCGAGTTTTGCGGCCATTTCGCGAATGCGAGCCTCAATGGCGGGCGACGGCTTCATGTCTTGAAAGCTGATCTGCAATGGCGTCTGCATGGAACGGATTCCTAATGGGTGCAATTCGATCCCGACAACGTGCTCTCGGGCGGGCGGTCGAGCCTTGCGTCAGATTACGCTTGCTCGTTCCGTCACCAAGAGTTGGCTGCCGAGGAGTTGGCTGCCGAGTTATTACACGGGACGCCTCGCATCCCCCGTAAGCCCAGCCTCGCGGAGGATGGGGAAGCCTCGCGCCTTCGCCGCTTTCTGCTTGGTGCCCGGATCGGGCGATCACGCCGAATGATGTTCCGACACGGCTGCGGCGAGCTCACCCGTCAATTCATGCGAAGCCGCATGTGAGAGATCGCCCAGGCTCAACATGCCGACCATGCGTTTGTTTTCATCGAGCACAGGCAGCCGGCGGAGTTTTTTCTGCTCCATGATCCGAAGCGCATCGTCCAGCTCCTCGTCATCACGGCAATAGACGATCCCTTTCGTCATCACATCGCGGGCGGTCAAGCCGGAGATCGCTGCGCCTTTCGCAACACCCCTGATCACGATATCGCGGTCCGTAACCATGCCGATGAGGCGATCATTTTCACCGATCGGGATCGCGCCGATATCAGAGCTGAGCATTTTGGCCGCGATCTCGACAAGCGACATGGTCGGCTCGACCCACTCGACCCCTTTGTGCATTGCATCTTTCACTTTCATTAAGGTCTCCCTTAAGAACCTGGGTTTCGCGTCGCCTCCTTCGCGGAGAGGAGCGAAGGCTAGTGTCCCGATTCCGAAGTTCGCCTCATTCTGCAGCTAGCTCCTTAGCGAACTTCGGAATCTCAAGGGACACTAGCGACTTTATGATTCTAGTGTGGTTTGAGATCGAGAAATCCCCTTGCTGAGCAAGCTGAGACAATGAAGGGGATTTCTCGATCACCACACTAGGGCGAATGAATAAACATATGCCGAATTGAGATAGAGGGTTTTGACGCGTATCAAGTCGCCTTCTGGCAGCGGCTAAGAGCCTGCCGAGCAGATCAACGTCTGGAAAAAGCGGCAATAGGGTCCGCAGAAACGTCTGAATCCCCTTCGGGGCGACGCGCATTTTGCTCCCATGGCTGCATGTTGGCCCAACACAGGGGAAGGCAATTGCCCGACCTGAGACATAGGTGACGGTTTGTACCGGACACATGGGTAACACTTTGCCCGCTTTGGCGGGAGGTGTTGATGCCGTGGAGAGAGTGTTCGGTGATGGATGAGCGTGTCCGCTTCATCGGCCGTCTGCTGGACGGCGAAGGCATGAGCGAGCTGTGCCGGGAGTTCGGCATCTCGCGCAAGACCGGCTACAAGATCTTCAATCGCTATCGGCAGGAAGGCGTCGAGGCGCTAACGGACCGGTCGTGCCGCCCGGTTCGCTATGCCAATCAGCTTGCCGATCAGCTGGAAGCCATGATCGTGCGGCTGAAGCGGGAGAAGCCGCATTGGGGCGCACGCAAGATCCGAGAGCTCCTGGTGCGGCGCCTGAACGGCGATGTACGGGTGCCCGCCAAAAGCACCGTCCATGCCGTGCTCGACCGGCACGGCCTGGTGAAGCGCGCCCGTCAAAGGCGGCGCTTCACGGCGGAGGGCACAGCCCTGTCGGCAGCGATCACTCCCAACGATCTTTGGTGTGCCGATCCCCGCCTTCGCGCAGGGCTGTCCGGGGAATGAGTCAGCATGTCGCGGTGCATGCCCGGTATTTCCGGCGCGAACCGATTATTTTCTGATTGTCGAAACTCAGAAAATGGGGAACCGGACATGCGCTACCGGAATAGCATCTTTGCAAGCCTTCTTGAACCGATCTCGCGGCGCCAGTTCCAGGCGATTGTCAAAGCCCATCAAGGCGATGCCTATGATAAATCCTTCGGTAGCTGGGATCACCTTGTGACATTGATCTTCGCCCAGCTTGGCGCGGCGAACAGCCTGCGCGGTCTTGAGGCGTCCTGGAATGCGCATGCCCACCATCATTACCATCTTGGGAGCGGCCCCATTGCGCGCTCGACAGTGGCCGATGCAAATCAGCGTCGTCCCACGGCCGTATTTGCCGACACCTTCGCCATGCTGTCTGTCCTGGCCGGGCGCCATTTGCGCCGCGAAGGTCAGGAGATGCTGCGCCTGATCGATTCCACCCCGATCCCGCTTGGTATGCTTTGCGGTTGGGCAAACTGGAACGGGCGCACGCGCGGACTGAAGATGCATGTCATCTTCGACCCCGCCTGCGATCATCCGCGTCGGATCGAGATCACCCCCTCGACGGTTAATGATGTTGAGGTTGGACGGGAGGGGCTTATCGAACCGGGCGCTACCTACGTCTTCGACAAAGCGTATTGCGATTATGGCTGGTGGAAGCGCATCCACGCCGCCGGTGCGTGTTTTGTCACGCGTCCGAAGACCAACGCCCGCTACGAAATCCTCCGCCAGGCGCCCTTTGGAAAACGCCACTGGCGAGGGCTTCACAATCCTTGATGATACCGATGTCTGCCTCGCCACTCGGAAAAAGACCAGGCTCGACATGCCCATGCGCCGCCTCCGCCTCAAGCGCGAGGATGGCTTGGTCCTCCAGGTCATCACCAACGACCTGCACCGTTCCGCCGTTGAAATCGCCGCTCTTTACAAGGCGCGATGGGAGATCGAGCTCTTGTTCCGCTGGGTTAAGCAGCACCTCAAAATCGCTAGCTTCCTGGGCCGTTCGGAAAACGCAGTCCGACTGCAGATCCTGGCAGCGATGATCGCTTATCTGCTCTTGCGTATCGCCGCAAAGCTAAGCCGCAGCACCTTGCCCGCACTGCGCTTCGCCGAACTTGTCGGCCAGTGCCTCTTCACCCGCAAGACGATGGCCCGCCTCGATAAGCCGCCCGCGCCGAACCCTAAAAAACCACAGCCAAAACAGATGCCTGGGCAATTACTGCTCGCTTATGCCTGACTTCCCCGGACAGCCCTGCGCCTTCGCGAGGACAGGCTTTAAAGGCGAGTTCAAGCTCGGCAACGGCCGGTACTGTTACCCCTTGACGGTCACCGACCAGGCCTCGCGTATGCTCTTGTCCTGCGAAGCTCTCGAGACGACGAAGGAAGATGGCGTCTTCAGGACCTTCCAGCGCCTCTTCACTGAGCGCGGCCTGCCCAATGCCATCCGCAGCGACAACGGCCTGCCCTTCGCTTCTCCCAACGGGCTCTACAATCTCTCAAAGCTGTCCGTGTGGTGGCTCAGGCTGGGCATTGCCATCGAGCGGATCAGACCCGGACGCCCGCAACAGAACGGCCGTCACGAGCGCATGCATCTGACCCTCAAGAAGGAAGCCACACGGCCGCCCGGCATGAACAGTCTTCAGCAGCAGGCCCGTTTCGACGATTTTGTCAGTGAATTCAACACGGAGCGGCCGCATGAGGCGCTCGCTATGAAAGTGCCGGGCGACATCTATCGCCCCTCTGCAAAACCCTATGCTGGTCTGCCCGAGCTGGACTATCCCTTCCACGACAGAGATACCCTCGTCACCGCTTGCGGACGTATCTGCATGCACCGCAAGAAGGTCAACATCTCCACCGTGATGGCCGGGCAGAGGCTGGGAATCAAGGAGGTCGACGAGGGCATTTGGCTCGTCTCCTTCATGCAGTATGATCTCGGATATATCGACCTGGAGCAAAAAACTTTGCAAACCATCGACAACCCTCATCGAGCACGAGATTGTCACCCATGTCTTAGGTACGATCTGTTACCGATGTCTCCGGTATGGACAAGATTAGAGTTGGTGCCCGGCTGAGGGACTCGAACCCCCGACCTACGCATTACGAAGCAAGAAATTGTACTGTTTCTTTGTTCTACGAAATGACGATATATGACGCTCTTCAACTTTTATGTCGCTGCTTCACGCTCGCCACATGCGCATAAAACGTCAAAACAAGGATCCTTGTTCACTTCCCCAATTATTCGAATTGTAACCTCGTGGTAACCGAGCAAAAAGGAGCGTAATGCAGATCCAATCAACGCGTCTATTGCGCTCTCCACGGGGAGAGGAGACAAGTAGCCTTTGCGTAAGTCGCGACCAAATTCGCCCTATTTCTTTTCCGGACAAACCTCGGGATCCCCAAGGTAAATGGCGCCGAGGCGCCCATCGCGCTTAACCGCCTCAATTATCAGTCCGTATCCTTCTCGTCTTTCGCGCCTCACCCCAAGACCAATGCAGTATGCAATTCCCAATTGTGCAAGCGCTTCGGCTGTTCCTGCCTTCGCTGAACGTTCGAAGGCAGCGTTGGCTGCCCTATGCTTTGCTTCGCTTCCCTCAGTTATGGCGGCGCTCCGAATCGTTTTGCCTTCCTCCAAATACCGTTGACCGTGAAAGCGAGCTTCGTGAACCCACGCCTTTGCATTCTCCATAGGATCGGTCGCAAGATTTCCGACGATGACCCCAAATAGTGCCCAGTGTTCCAGCGCCTCGGCGCTCTCCCAGACCGTCAGGTTGGACACCGCCCGAGGGTCCCCGCCGATCTTCGTCTCGGTATTCCCCGTCCCCGGCTCGCCCGAGCCCTCCATCATCCAGACGAACCCCGGCATCCGCTTGCCGAGCCCGTTCACCCGGTCAAGCGCCGCCATGAACTCCGCCACCCGCGGATCGTCGGTGTCGGCCACCAGCCGGCCGATGTTGAGCTGGGCGAGATGCCTGCCGCCGTCGTTCATTCGTTAACCCCGTTAACTTCTGGCGGACTCTCGGACGGCAGGTGCATGGGATGTACCCGTGATGTACGCACGATGTACATTCAGGAGTGCCGCCGTTAACATCTGTTTCTGCATCATATTCACTCCGCCGCGACCGCGCTGATCCGCCCGGTCCGCTTCGCCTTGATCCGGTCCTCGATCTCGCCCCGGAAGTGCCGCACCAGCCCCTGGATCGGCCAGGCCGCCGCATCACCGAGCGCGCAGATCGTGTGCCCCTCCACCTGCTTGGTGACGTCGAGAAGCATATCTATTTCAGATACTTCCGCGTCCCCCGTCACCAGCCGGTCCATCACCCGCATCATCCACCCCGTGCCCTCCCGGCACGGCGTGCACTGCCCGCAGCTCTCGTGCTTGTAGAACTTCGAGAGCCGCCAGATCGCCTTGATCACGTCGGTCGACTGATCCATCACGATCACCGCCGCCGTCCCCAGCCCCGACCGCTGCTCGCGCAGCCAGTCGAAGTCCATTATCGCGTCATCACAGACACTTGCCGGCAGAAGCGGAACCGAAGCCCCGCCCGGAATCACCGCCTTGAGGTTCTTCCATCCGCCCCGCACCCCGCCGCAATGCTTGTCGATCAGGTCGCGCAGCGTGATCGACATGGCATCCTCGACCACGCACGGCCGGTTGACGTGCCCCGACACCGCATAGACCTTCGTCCCGGCGTTGTTCGGCCGCCCGAAGCTCGCGAACCACCCCGGCCCCCGCCGCAGGATCGTCGGCACCACCGCGATCGACTCCACGTTGTTGACGGTGGAAGGCGCCCCATAAAGCCCGGTATTCGCCGGAAAAGGCGGCTTCAGCCGCGGCATCCCCTTGCGCCCCTCCAGGCTCTCCAGCAGCGCCGTCTCCTCACCGCAGATGTACGCCCCGGCCCCGTGGTGCAGGTAGAGATCGAAGTCATACCCGCTGCCGCAGGCATTCTTCCCGATCAGCCCAGCGTCATACGCCTCGTCGATCGCGATCTGCAGCGCCTCGCGCTCGCGGATATATTCGCCGCGGATGTAGATGTACCCCGCCTGCGCCCCCATGCCGAACCCGGCGATCAGGCACCCCTCGACCAGCGTATGCGGGTCGTGCCGCATGATCTCGCGGTCCTTGCAGGTGCCCGGCTCGGATTCATCCGCGTTCACAATCAGATAGTGCGGCCGCCCATCCGACCCCTTCGGCATGAACGACCATTTCAGCCCGGTCGGAAAGCCGGCACCGCCGCGCCCGCGCAGCCCGCTCGCCTTCACCTCCTCCACGATCTTGTCCCGCCCGCGGGCGATCAGCCCGGCGGTGTCGTCCCACTGCCCTCGCGCCCGCGCGCCCGCCAGGGAGCGGTCGAACATGCCGTAGAGGTTGGTGAAGATGCGATCCTTGTCCGCCAGCATCCGCCCTGCGCCCCCCAGTTCAATACACCTCGCCGCGGTCCACCCGCTGCGAGAACTCCGTCTGCCCGCCGCCGGCCAGCACCGCCGACTGGCCGACCCAGTCGTCGCGCGTCGCCCGGCCGTGGAAGCCTTCCAGGTTGGCGTCGACCCAGGCGATCTCCGCCGGCGTCCAGGCGGCGATCTGGTCGAAGTGGTAGAACCCCAGCGAGTTCAACAGCTCCTCCAGCTTTGGCCCCACGCCCTTGATCTTCTTCAGATCGTCGGCGCCCTCCTGCCGAGGCGCCGCAACGCCAACCGGCCGAGTGGCCTCGATCTCGGTTGAAGGCGGCGTTTCGGCGGCCGGAGCGTCGACGGGCGTGGCAACGGGTGCCGCCGGTGCGGGCGGGACGTCGGGTGCCGCAGGTGCGGCTGCCACCTCGTCGCGGACGTCCGCGGCCTTGCGCGTTACCGTAGTGCTCACGTCGCTCGCCGCCTTGCCGACCGCGCCACCCAGTTCTGCGGCGGCCTGACCGACGGCCGCGCCCAGCGCGCGCACCGCCTCGCCGCCATGATGGCTCGCTTGGCCGAGCTTGCCACCGAGCGTCTGCGGCAGCTCCGACTGCTGTCCGAAAGGCGCAGCGTCGGACCGCGGCCTGCTCGTCGCGCTGCGTGGCACCGTCGGCGCGACCCGCGTGTTCGGCGGCGGCAGATTGGAACTCCCCGCGAAGATCGCGAGGAACACTCCCGTCAGGACAAAGATAATCGCGCCGAAGAACAGACCCGCCCCGGCACCGGCGCCGGCGATTTGCCCGATCACGACCGCGAAAGTCACCCCGGCCAGCAGCGCTCCGAGCCAGAGCGCCACCATCCAGAACAGGTCGTTCGGTGCCTGCTTCCGTTCCGCCATAGTCAGCCCCCTCCCGTCAGTAGACCTCGCCGCGGTCCACCCGCTGCGAGAACTCCGTCTGCCCGCCGCTGGCCAGAACCGTCGACTGGCCGACCCAGTCGTCGCGCGTCGCCCGCCCGTTGAACCCCTCGAGATGCCCGTCCACCCAGGCGATCTCCGCCGGCGTCCAGGCCGCGATCTGATCGAAGTGCCAGAAGCCGAGGCCGTGCAGCATCTCCTCGAGCTTAGGCCCGACCCCCTTGATCTTCTTGAGATCGTCAGGCCCGCCTTCCCGCGCCTCCGCCATGGAAGCCGGACGCACCGGCTCCACCTCGGGCTCGGCCGCCGGCGCCTCGGGGGCCACGTCGGCCACCGCCGCCCGCGCCGCCTCGCCCGCCGCCCGCGCCGCCTCGCGCACCCGCTCGCTGATCACGCCCGCCTCCGGCGCCGAAGCTGCCGGTGGCGTCGGGGTATGCACCGGTGCCGCTGCCGGCGCCGGAGCGGCGACATGCACCGCGGCGCTCTCCGCCGGCAGGTGAGGCAGATGCGGCACCTCGTCGTCCGCCGGCGGACCGAGGTAGCGGCTGAGCACCCAGGCGACGATCACGAAGGTGACGCCGCCGAACACGATGCCCGCGGCCGCCTCGCCGAAGATCGCCGCGACGATCCACCCGACCACGAGGGCGGCGAGAATCCCGGCGCCCCAGCTGACCAGCGACCAGAACAGGCCGCTCTTCTCATCGTGGCTTGCTGCCATCTCCATGCCTCCCAGCCTCCGCCCTACGCGTCCTCGTTCCGGTCCTGGGAGTGGGGCGTGTCGCCCTCCTCCGCCAGTTCCCGGGCCTGCTCCACCCAGCCGTCACGGGTGACGCGGCCATGGAACCCTTCCAGATTCTCGTCGACCCAGGCCACCTCCTCGGGTGTCCAGGCCGCGATCTGGAAGAAATGGAAGTAGCCCAGGCCGTGGAGCATCTCCTCCAGCACCGGGCCGACCCCCTTGATCAGCTTCAGATCGTCCGGCCCGGCCCCCTGCGGCGCCGCCAGCCCTGCCGGCTTTGCCGGTGCGACGGCCGGGCCGTGGTCGCTCGCCTCCGAACGGTCGATCCGCGGCCGCTTCTGCGCCCCCGCGACCGCCGTGCGCGGCGAAGGCTCGTTGCCGGTGATCCGCGCCACCGTGTCGCCCAGCCGCTCCGCCAACGTCACCGAGGCGTTGCTTTCGTTCACCCGTTCCGTGCCGGCCAGCGAGGTCAGCGCACCGATCGGCTCCGACGCGAACCGGCCGTTCTGCGGCCCCGGCAGCGGCACCTCGCCGCGCGCGAAAGCGTCGAGCAGCCCCTCGAACTTCTCCGCCGTCAGATCCTCGTAATAGTCCTTGCCGATCTGCGCCATCGGCGCGTTGGCGCAGGCCCCGAGGCATTCCACCTCTTCCCAGCTGAACTTCCCGTCCGCCGAAAGCTCGTGCGCGTGCGCCGAGATCCTGCGCCTGCAGACCGCGATCAGGTCCTCCGCCCCGCAGATCATGCAGCTCGTGGTGCCGCAGACCTGCACATGCGCAATGCTACCCGTACGGTTGCAGCTGGAACATGAAGTAGAAGGTCGCGACCTCCAGCACCCGGATATAGGCCAGCCCCAGCATCCGCGCGATCTCCTCGATCGCCGGCCGCGAGACCCACCCCTCCTGCTCCTGCGCGCGCCAGAGCAGCGGAATGACAGCGGAGGCCTGCCGCCCCTCGGGATACTTGGCGATCTGCCCCTGCGTCCACTCCAGGTTGGCGGGCGTGAAGGCGAAATGCTCCGGCTGTTCGTGATGGAGACGGCGCAGCATCAGCGATCCACCTCCCCGAAGACGATATCGAGCGATCCCAGCGCCGCCGACACGTCCGCCAGCATATGCCCCCGGCAGATGTGGTCCATCGCCGCGAGGTGGGGATAACCCGGCGCGCGAAGCTTCACCTTGTACGGCTTGTTGCTCCCGTCCGACACCAGGATACACCCCGAACTCGCCCTTCGGCGCCTCGACCGCGGCATAGACCTCGCCCTCCGGCACGTGGAAGCCTTCGGTGTAGAGCTTGAAGTGGTGGATCAGCGCCTCCATCGAGGTCTTCATCACCGCCCGCGGCGGCGGCGCGATCTTGCCCCGCGTCAGCACCGGCTCGCCCCGGCATTCCGCCAGCTTCTCGATGGCCTGCAGGATGATCTTCGTCGACTCGCGCATCTCCCACATCCGGCACAGGTACCGGTCGTAGCAGTCGCCGTTGGTGCCGAGCGGAATCTTGAAGTCGAACTCGTCATAGCACTCGTAGGGCTGCGACCGCCGCAGGTCCCACGAAATCCCCGACCCGCGCACCATGACGCCGGAGAAGCCCAGCGCCTGGCACTCCTCCTGGCTCACCACCGCGATGTCGACGTTGCGCTGCTTGAAGATGCGGTTCTCGGTGATCAGCGTCTCGATGTCGTCGAGCACCGCCGGAAAAGCCCGCGCCCAGGTGGCGATGTCGGCGAGCAGATCCTCCGGCAAATCCTGGTGCACGCCACCCGGCCGGAAATAGGCCGCATGCAGCCGCGCGCCGCAGGCCCGCTCGTAGAAGACCATCAGCTTCTCGCGCTCCTCGAACCCCCAGAGCGGCGGGGTCAGCGCGCCGACGTCCATCGCCTGCGTGGTGACGTTGAGCAGATGGTTCAGCACCCGCCCGATCTCGGAATAAAGCACCCGGATCAGCGACCCTCGCCGCGGCACCGGCGTCCCGGTCAGCTTCTCGATCGCCAGGCACCAGGCATGCTCCTGGTTCATCGGCGCCACATAGTCGAGCCGGTCGAGATACGGCAGGTTCTGCAGGTAGGTCCGGCTCTCCATCAGCTTCTCGGTGCCCCGATGCAGGAGCCCGATATGCGGGTCGCACCGCTCGACGATCTCGCCGTCGAGTTCGAGCACCAGCCGCAGAACCCCATGCGCCGCAGGATGCTGCGGCCCGAAATTGATGTTGAAGTTGCGGATCTTCTGCTCGCCGGGCAGCAGATCGTGGCCGTTGCCGTCCATGCCTCAGGCCCCCTTCTTCTCGTCGCCCGGCAGGATGTACTCCGCACCCTCCCAGGGGCTCATGAAGTCGAACAGACGATACTCCTGCGTCAGATTCACCGGCTCGTAGACCACCCGCTTCTGCTCCTCGTCGTAGCGCAGCTCCACGTAGCCGGTGGTCGGAAAGTCCTTGCGCAGCGGATGGCCGCGAAAGCCGTAGTCGGTGAGGATGCGCCGCAGGTCCGGGTGGCCCGAGAACAGGATCCCGTACATGTCGAACACCTCGCGCTCGTACCAGTCGGCCGAGGGGAACTCGGCGATGATCGAGGGCACCAGCTCGTCCTCCCGCACCTCCGCCTTCACCCGCACCCGCTGGTTCAGGTGCATGCTAGGAAATGATAGACCACGTCGAAGCGCTTCTCGCGCGCCGGCCAGTCCACCGCCGTGATGTCGATCAGCGTGGTGAAGCGGCAGCTCGAATCCGACCTCAGGTACGCGACGAATTCCGGGATCGCCTCCGGCGCCACCGTGAGGTTCAGCTCGCCGTAGCGGATCTCGGTGGCGAGCAGCGCCCGCTCCTGGCGCAGCGCGATGGTTTCCCTCAGCTCGTCGAGCGCAGTATCCATCTTCAGTCCTTCGCGGCCTTCCCGGTGGCTCCAGACCCGCCTCAGCGGACGATGGTGCCGGTCCGCCTGATCTTCCGTTGCAGCTGCAGGATGCCGTAGAGCAGCGCCTCGGCGGTCGGCGGGCAGCCCGGCACGTAGACGTCCACCGGCACGATCCGGTCGCAGCCCCTGCACCACCGAGTAGCTGAAATGGTAGTAGCCGCCGCCGTTGGCGCAGGATCCCATGGAGATCACGTAGCGCGGCTCGGGCATCTGGTCGTAGACCTTGCGCAGCGCCGGCGCCATCTTGTTGGTCAGCGTGCCGGCCACGATCATCAGGTCAGACTGCCGCGGGCTCGCCCGCGGCGCCGTCCCGAACCGTTCCAGGTCGTAGCGCGGCATCGACGTGTGAATCATCTCGACCGCGCAGCAGGCCAGCCCGAAGGTCATCCAGTGCAGGCTGCCGGTGCGCGCCCAGTTGATCGCCGCCGCCGTCGAGGTGACCAGGAAGCCCTTGTCGGCCAGCTCGTCCGAAAGCGCCCGCGTGGCGGCCTCCTTGTCGGGACGCCGGCCTGGGTCGCGCGTGCCGCCGATCGGCTCCATCACTCCCATTCCAGCGCCCCCTTCTTCCACTCGTAGGCGAAGCCGATGGTCAGCACCGCCAGAAAAACCATCATCGACCAGAAGCCGAACGGCCCGATGTGTTGGAACGCCACCGCCCAGGGGAACAGGAACGCCACCTCGAGGTCGAAGATGATGAACAGGATCGACACCAGGTAGAAGCGCACGTCGAACTTCATCCGGGCATCGTCGAAGGCGTTGAAACCGCACTCGTAGGCCGAGATCTTCTCCGGGTCGGGATTGCTCACCGCCACCACTACCGCCGCGAGCAACAGCACCAGCCCGAGGGCGATCGCGAGGCCGAGAAAGATCAGGATCGGAAGGTATTCGCGCAACAGATCGCTCAACGCCGCCCTCCTTCGCTCGCACCTCCGGGGAACCGAACCCGGCAAGGCGCAACCCATCCGGAGACTTATCTGCCGCAGCGCACAAGGTCAACGCGGCGCGGCAGGACCAAGGGCGAGTGTGGCACGATATTCTCCGGCCTGCAAAGGGCTGCGGCGGTTGAAACACCGCTCGGATCGCACCGATACGCGGCCGTCGCAGGTTGGCAGCATCCAAGGAGCGACCCCCCATGCCCACCCCCGAAGCACCCGGCCTTCTCTATCTCTCCGATCACGCCAAGCGGGCACGGCTCCTGCGCTCGCAGGCCTTCCATCTCGCCATCCGCCGCCTTGCCGCGCGCCTGCGCGGCGCAAGGCCCTGACCTCCGAAGGAATCCCGCCGATGCACGCCCAGCCCTCGACCCACCGCACGCCGCTGCGCGACTCCATCGCCGAGCTGATGCTGGGCACCGCCAACGACGACCTCCTGGCCGAACTGCGCAGGCTGGTGGCCGGCACCGAGACCCGTGCCGATCGCCTGTTGGCCCGCTACCGCGGCCGCCCGGCCGGGGGTCGCATCTGACGATCGGCTGCTCCGCCGGCCGCCCGACCGGGCGCGCTGATGCGCCGTCCGACGGAGCCTCACACCATCCGCTCCGGCGCATCCACGTCGGGCAACAAAAGGTCGGGCGATCTAATCCGCGGGTGCCTGGCGAGTGTCGCCAGGAAGCGGTCCCGGTCCTCCGTCGTGAAGGTTTCCGGCCGCGGCCGGCGCGCGATGGACAGTCCCGCCTGTGAGTCCCGCTCGAACGCGCGCAGCGCATCGGCAAGCGCGCTGGCCGGCAGACCGCAGAACCGCAACAGCCGCGCCACCGAAGCGGACGGATCGGCATTGAGCTCGTTGTAGCGAAGCGCGAGCAGCGGAACGCCCCTCGCGAACTGCCGCAGGTACTCCTCGACAGAGAACGCCCAGACCGGCGCGACGACCTCTTCGGCGCAGACCGTTTCCCGGCCCGGATCGATCGGCGGCTCGAGCATCTCCATGGGCGCGCCCGCCGTCATGATCCACCAGACGAAACGGCACAGATCGCGATCGTAGACCGACGGAAGGCCGATGCTGCGGTCGAAGTAGTGGTTGGACCGAGCCCAGCTCACGCCGTCCCGGTAGAGAAAGACGCAGGCGGCCTGCGGGAACGCGTCATGGTAGAGATCGGCCTGTGTGATGTTGCCCGAACGGAACTTGACCGCCAGCGTGTGGCACGGGCGCCCAGCGAGCGGCCGGAACAGCAGCCGAGTGAACGCGGCGATCAGCCCGCGCACCTCCGCGGGATCGAGATGCGCCCGCTGCATCATGAGGTCAAGATAGACGTCGGGCTCAGACAGGCTCCAGACCCCGGGCACCTCGTTCAGCATCGCGCTCGCGAGCGTGGTGCCGCTCCGGCCGATGTTGAAGAGAAAGATCAGCCGCGACGGCTCCGGGATCGCCCGCGCCAGCGCGTCGAGCGCCGCGAGGGGCACCACCAGCGCCCGCCGCGCCTCGTCGAACTGGGTCAGGTTGACGAAGACCGCCCGCGAAAGGTCGAGATCGGGCCCGACGTCGACGAACAGCGCCGTTCGCGCCGCGCAGTCGATGCAATAGGGCGTCCACCCCCGCTCCTCGACGACGATCCCGCTGGCGACCGGCCGCCCGGTGCCAAGCTCGAAATCGCCGAACCCGGCCGGGCCGAGCTCAATCGCCTTGCCGCGCCCGAGGATCGGATGAAGCGTCGCGTCCAACCAGCCCCCCCCCGACGGTTGCGTCAACCTTCACGCCCGGACGGATCCGTCTCGGCGCGTGATAGCAATTCACTCCCGACTCTTTCCTTAGTGTATGCATTGTTGTGCATGTGTTGTACCTGAGTTGTACGTCGAGCAAAACGCCGTAAATCATTGCTGGTCAAACTACTCCGCCGCCTGCGCATAGCTCTCCATCGGCGGGCACGAGCACATCAGGTTGCGGTCGCCCCAGGCATTGTCCACCCGGTTCACCGGCGCCCAGTACTTGTCCACCCGGAACGCCCCCGGCGGATAGCAGGCCTGCTCGCGGCTGTAGGGCCGGTCCCACGCCCCGATCAGGTCCTCCACCGTATGCGGCGCCCGCTTCAGCGGATTGTTTTCCGCGTCCATCTCACC
The DNA here is from genome assembly GCA_963796805.1 of uncultured Alphaproteobacteria bacterium. Classification (GTDB taxonomy): domain Bacteria; phylum Pseudomonadota; class Alphaproteobacteria; order Rhodobacterales; family Rhodobacteraceae; genus Amaricoccus. Next base: position 146,323 of record CAWCNG010000003.1, on the reverse strand, counting down.
GCGCTCGATCGCGTTCGCCTCCGCCGCGATCGCCAGCATCGCCGTGCAGAACCGGTCGAGCTCCGCCTTCGGCTCGCTCTCGGTCGGCTCGATCATCAGCGTGCCGGCCACCGGCCAGCTCATGGTCGGCGCATGGAAGCCGCAGTCGATCAGCCGCTTGGCCACGTCGTCCACCGTCACGCCCTTGAACACCCGCGTGTCGACGATGCACTCGTGCGCCACCCGCCCGTTCCGCGAGAAGAGGATCGGATAGGCCCCGCCCAGCCGCGCCGCGATGTAGTTCGCGTTCAGGATCGCGATCTTGGTCGCCTGCGTCAGCCCCGCCCCGCCCATCATCAGGCAGTAGGCCCAGGAGATCACCAGGAGCGAGGGCGAGCCGAAATCGGCGGCGCTCACCCGCCCCGCCCCGCCCGGCCGCCCGGGCAGGAACGGCGCGAGATGCGCCTTCACCCCGATCGGCCCCATCCCCGGCCCGCCGCCGCCATGCGGGATGCAGAAGGTCTTGTGCAAATTCAGATGGCTCACGTCCGACCCGAAGTCCCCCGGCCGCGCCAGCCCGACCAGCGCGTTCATGTTCGCGCCGTCGAGATAGACCTGCCCGCCGTGCGCATGGGTGACCCGGCAGACCTCGCGCACCGTCTCCTCGAAGACCCCGTGCGTCGAGGGATAGGTCACCATGCACGCCGCGAGGCTGGCCGAATGCTGCTCCGCCTTCGCCCGGAAATCCTCGAGATCCACGTCCCCGTTCTCCGCCGCCGCCACCGGCACCACCTTCATCCCGGCCATCTGCGCGCTGGCCGGATTGGTCCCGTGCGCCGAGGTCGGGATCAGGCAGACGTCGCGATGCCCCTCCCCCCGGCTCGCGTGCCAGGCCCGGATGACCAGGAGCCCGGCATACTCCCCCTGCGCCCCGGAATTCGGCTGCATGGAGAAGGCGTCGTACCCGGTGATGGCGCAGAGCTTGCCGCAGAGATCGCCGATCACCTCCGCGTAGCCCTCGGTCTGGTCTGACGGCGCGAACGGATGGATGTCGGCGAACTCCGGCCACGACAGCGCCATCATCTCCGCCGTCGCGTTGAGCTTCATCGTGCAGGACCCCAGCGGGATCATCGCCCGGTCCAGCGCCAGGTCCCGGTCGGCCAGCCGCCGCATGTAGCGGGTGATCTCCGCCTCGGCCCGGTTCATGTGGAAGATCGGGTGCGAGAGGTACTCGCTGGTGCGGATCAGGTTCTCCGGCAGCCGGTACTCGTGGTCGAGGTCCCGGTCGAGCATGTCGCCGCCGAACGCCCGCCACACCGCCTGGGTGTGCTCGCGCCGCGTCCGCTCGTCGAGCGAGATCCCGATCCGGTCGCGCCCCACCCGGCGGAGGTTGATCCCCTCCGCCGCCGCCGCCTTCAGGATCACCCCCTGCAGCGCGCCCACCTCCACCGTGATCGTGTCGAAGAACGCTTTTGGCTCCACCATGAACCCCAGGCTCTCCAGCCCCTTCGCCAGCCGCACCGTCTTGCGGTGGATCCGCTGCGCGATCGCCCGCAGCCCCTCCGGCCCATGAAAGACCGCATACATCGACGCCATCACCGCCAGGAGCGCCTGCGCGGTGCAGACGTTCGACGTCGCCTTCTCCCGCCGGATATGCTGCTCGCGCGTCTGCAGGCTCAGCCGGTATGCCCGGTTCCCGCGCGCGTCGATCGAGACCCCGACGATGCGCCCCGGCATCGACCGCTTCAGCGCGTCCTTCACCGCCATGTAGGCCGCATGCGGCCCGCCATAGCCCAGCGGCACCCCGAACCGCTGCGTCGAGCCCACCGCCACGTCCGCCCCCATCTCGCCGGGCGGCTTCAGGAGCGTCAGCGCCAGCGGATCCGCCGCCACGCATGCCAGCGCCCCGGCCGCATGCAGGGCCGCGATCGGCCCGGAGAAGTCATGGGCCGCGCCCATAGGTCCCCGGATACTGGAAGATCGCCCCGAACACCCGCCCCGGCTCCAGGTCCGCGAAGGGATCGCCCACGATCACCTCCCACCCGAACGGCGCGGCGCGGGTCCGGATCACGTCGATCGTCTGCGGATGGCAGTCGCGGTCGACGAAGAACGCCCCCGCCTTCGACTTCGCCGCCCGCTGGCACAGCGCCATCGCCTCCGCCGCCGCCGTCGCCTCGTCGAGCAGCGACGCATTGGCCACGTCGAGCGCGGTCAGGTCGCACACCATGGTCTGGAAGTTCAGCAGCGCCTCCAGCCTGCCTTGGCTGATCTCCGGCTGGTACGGGGTATAGGCCGTGTACCAGGCCGGGTTCTCCAGGATGTTGCGCTGGATCACCGGCGGCGTCACCGTCCCGTAGTAGCCCTGCCCGATCAGGCTCGTGAGCACCCGGTTCTTGCCCGCCGTCAGCCGCAGCCGGTAGAGCGCCGCCTGCTCGCTCAGCGCCGGCCCGAACCCCAGCGCCTCCGCCTGCCGGATCCCCTTCGGCACCGTCTCGTCGATCAGCGCATCGAGGCTCGGCGCCCGCACCACCGCCAGCATCGCGGCGATCTCCGAAGGGCTCGGCCCGATGTGCCGCCGGTTGGCGAAATCATAGGGGTGGTACTCGGATTCCTGGAAGATCATGGTCCGTCCGCTGCCAGCTGCTCGAATGCCCGGCACTATGCGCGGAACCCCCGATCCGGGGCAAGGCCGGGGCCGGGCACTTAGCGCGCGTCGCGATTATGTCTGCGACGGCGCGACCGGCAGGCGACCTCCGTGATGGGAAAGCGGGCAAAGCGGGGACGCCGCGTTGATGAACGTGCTAGGCTGAGCGTAGGGGCCACATCCGGCGCCCGCGGAGGGCGCCAAGAGCAATGAGCGACATCTCGGTAATCGGTCTCGGGAACATGGGCGCCGCCCTCGCGTCGGCGCTCGTTGGCGCCGGCCTTGACGTCACCGTGTGGAACAGGTCTCCCGCACGGACAGCGCCGCTCGCGGCGCGCGGCGCCACCGCGGCGCCCGACGCGCGGGCAGCACTGCTCGCCAGCCCCCGGACGCTGGTCTGCATCGCCGACTATCCGGCCACCACGCGGCTGCTCGAAGAGGCCGCGACCAACCTCGACGGCCGCACGCTCGTCCAGCTCTCGACCGGCACCCCGCGGCAGGCGGCCGACTGCGACGCCCGGGTCAGGGCGCTCGGCGGCGGCTATCTCGACGGGGCGATCATGGTCAACCCGACCGACATCGGCAGCGCCGCCGCCCAGATCCTGATTGGCGGACCCGAGGACGCCTTCGCCGCCAGCGAGTCCACGCTGCGCCGGCTCGCGGGCGACCTGCGTTACCTCGGCCCGAACGTGCGCGCCGCGGCAACCCTCGACATGGCGCTCCTCTCCCGGATCGAGTGCATGGTGGTCGGCGTCGTCCACGGCGCGCTGATCTGCGAGGCGGAGGGCGTGCCGCTCGAACAGTTCGCCGCCCTCCTCGCTCCGGGTGTCTCGCTTACCCACCTCGAGACGCTCGTTCCGACCTCGCCGCATGCCGGCGCGGTCGCCGCCTCGGTAGAAGTCATCGCCGCCACGGTGGCCATGCTGCAGGAGCAGGCGCGCGACGCCGGCATCAACAGCGAGATCCCGGATTTCCTCGCCGGGCTGTTCGGCCGGGCGCTGGCCGCCGGCCATGCGGCACAGGATTCCGCTTCGGTGATCCACGTCCTCCGCCGCCGGGAAGCCTGAGCGCCCGCCCCGTGCCGTGGCATCTGCGGTAGGGTCCGCTCCCGGGCGCGCAGCGGCCGTCGCACCGCGCCGCCTGCTCGCTCAGCGCCGGCCCGAACCCCAGCGCCGCGGCCTGCCGGATCCCCTTCGGCACCGTCGCGTCGATCAGCGCATCGACGCTCGGCGCCCCCACACCGCCAGCATCTCGGCGATATCTGAAGTGCTCGGCCCGATATGCCGCCGGTTGGCGAAATCATAGGGACGGTACTCGGATTCCTGGAAGATCATGACCGTCCGCTGCCGGCTGCTCGAATGCCCGTCACTATGCGCGGAACCCCCGATCCGGGCAAGGCCGGGCCAGCCGCCGGGGCGAACATAGGTCCGCTTCCGGCCCCAATGCAGCCGCCGATCCGATCGGCGCGCAACCTCGCCGCCCGCACCCCGCGGATTTGGCCGTCGACAAATTCGCGCGCGCCTGCCCGCCCGTGGGCAGGCGCGAAGAGCGCCAGCCCGGGCACGCGCGCGCGAATTGCCAGCGCCGGGCGAGCGGAGAACCCCTTCGCCTCCGCGCTCGCGCGCTCCGCCGAACGGCCCGGCCGAAGCAGTGCTTCGGCTTGTCGGGCCGCGGACTCGCGGGCCGAGGCCCGCTTCGTCGGACGACCGCTCCTGGCGGATGGTGACCGTCACACCTGCCCCGCCCACCCGCGTTAACCTCGTTAACCTCTCCCGGAAGTCCGCACACCCGGTACGTGGGTTGTGCATGGATTGTACCTGAGTTGTACGTTCACCAAAACGCCGTTAACCCTTGGGTTAACGCAGGAAAATCCGCCGCGCCACCGACGCCCGCGCCCGGCCCGCTGGCCCTCAGGCGATGTACTCCCGGTACGCCTCCTCGTCCATCAGCCCGTCGAGCTCGGACGGATCGGCCAGCACCATCTTGAAGAACCACCCGTCCTCCATCGGGTCCTCGTTCACCAGCGCCGGGTTCTCCACGATCACCGGGTTCACCTCGGTGATCTGCCCGTCCAGCGGCGCCGCGATGTCGGACGCGGCCTTCACGCTCTCGATGGTCACGATCTCCTCGCCCTTGACCACGGTGATCCCCTCCGCAGGCAGCTCGACGAAGACCAGGTCCCCGAGCTGCTCGGCGGCATGCTCGGTGATCCCCACGATCACCTCGTCGCCGTCCTGCTTCAGCCACTCGTGCTCCTCGGTGAAACGCAGCATTCTCGGGTCCTCTCGGTCGTTCACGCCCGTTTGTAGCCGGGCTTGATCAGCGGCAGCTTCGCCACTGTTACAGGCAGCATTTTCCCGCGCAACTGCCCTTGCAGGCGCGTGCCCGGCGCCGCGTGTGCGGTCGGCACGTAGCCCATCGCCACCGGCGCGTTCAGGCTCGGCCCGAAGCCTCCGGACGTGATCGTCCCGACCGCCCCGCCCTCCTCGCCAGCGAAGAGCTCCGTGCCCTCGCGCATCGGCGCCCGGCCCTCCGGCAGCAGCCCGACCCGCCGCCGCGGCGCGCCTGCGGCAATCTGCCCCAGGATCACGTCGGCGCCGGGAAACCCGCCCGCCCGCGCCCCGCCCGGCCGCCGCGCCGGCTGGATCGCCCACTCCAGCGCCGCCTCGACCGGCGTGGTACCTTCGTCGATGTCGTGGCCGTAGAGGCAGAGCCCGGCCTCCAGCCGCAGCGAATCGCGCGCCGCGAGGCCGACCAGCGGGATGTCCTCCATGGGAAAGGTCATGCGGACGAAATCCGCCGCCTGTCCCGGCGCGAGCGAGATCTCGAACCCGTCCTCGCCGGTGTAGCCCGACCGCGAAACCACCGCCAGGATGCCGTGGAAGTCGACCGGCCACACGTCCATGAACCGCATGCTCGCCACGTCCGGCTTCACCCGCGCCAGCACCTCCTCCGCCTTCGGCCCCTGCAGCGCGACCAGCGCATGGTCGACCACCTCGACCGCGCACGTCGCCCCCAGGCGCGCCTCGAGATGCGCGAGATCCGCGTCCTTGCAGGCGGCGTTGACCACCAGCAGCAGATGATCGCCGCGGTTGGCGATCATCAGGTCGTCGAGGATGCCGCCGGCGTCGTTGGTGAAGACCCCGTAGCGCTGCCGCCCCTCGGCCAGCCCGAGCACGTCCACCGGCACCAGCGCCTCGAGCGCCCGCGCCGCGTCCGCCAGGTCGCCCGACTTCGCCCGCAATGCGATCTGGCCCATGTGGCTCACGTCGAAGAGACCGCAGTCGGCGCGCGTGCGAAGGTGCTCCTTCAGGATGCCGGTAGGATAATGCAGCGGCATGTCGTAGCCGGCGAACGGCACCATCCGCGCCCCGAGAGACAGGTGCAGCGAATGGAGTGGCGTCCGGCGCAACTCGTCGCTCATGGCCCCCTCCTCCAATCTCGCCATCTCCGTAAACTCTAGGAACCCCATCCCCGCTCCGCAAGCGCCCGCGTCCCTTGCCACCACCCCTCGATCCGGCGCAGCATGCCGGCGGTGCCGGCCCGACCGCGCCGGCCGGACGGAGAAGCCTCGCGTGAAATGGTCCGCCAAGCTCGGCCGCTTCGCCGGGATCGATGTCTACGTTCACGCCACCTTCCTGCTGCTCCTCGTCTGGGTGGCCTGGAGCAACTGGACCCGGAGCGGAACGCTGCAGGGCGTCCTCTCCGGTCTCACCCTTATTCTGCTGCTCTTCCTTTGCGTCGTGCTGCACGAATACGGCCACGCGCTCACCGCCCGCCGCTTCGGCATCGGCACCCGCTCGATCACGCTCCTGCCCATCGGCGGCCTCGCGCTGCTGGAATCGATGCCCAAAGATCCGCGCCAGGAGATCGTCGTCGCCCTCGCCGGTCCGGCGGTGAACCTCGCCATCGCCGCCGTCCTCTACCTCGCGATCCTCACCACCGGCCGTCCCGGCGCCCTCTTCGATCTCGGCGGCAGGGACCTGCTGCTCACCCTCCTCGCCGCCAACCTGATGCTTGCCATCTTCAACCTCCTGCCCGCCTTCCCCATGGACGGCGGCCGGGTGCTGCGCGCGGCACTGGCGCTGCGCATGGACCGCGTGCGCGCCACCCGGATCGCCGCCCGCGTCGGCCAGGTGCTCGCCGTCGGCCTCGGCATCCTCGGCCTCATGGGCAACCCCATCCTGCTCCTCATCGCCGTCTTCGTCTGGATCGGCGCCGGCGCCGAGGCCGGCGCGGTCGCGGTCGACGACGGCCTCTCCGGCCAGGCTGCCGGCCGCGCCATGATCACCGACTTCCGCACCGTAGCGCCCGACGATTCCCTGTCGCACGGCGTCGACCTGACCCTGGCCGGCACCCAGAAGGACTTCCCCGTGCTCGACGGCGAGCGGATCGCCGGCGTGCTCACCCAGGCCGCGATCCTGCGCGGCCTGCGCGACATCGGCGCCGCCGGACGCGTCGATCAGGTGATGGCGCCGGCGCGCACCGCCGACATCGACACTCCGCTCTCCGACCTGCTGCAGGCGGTGCAGGCCAGTGAAATCCGCCTCGTCTGCATCACCCGCGGCGGGCGGCTTGCCGGCATCGTCGATCTCGAAAACATCTCCGAGTTCCTGCGCATCCGCCAGGCGCTCGCCGGCCGCTGAGAGCGCCCCCATGCACGAGCTCCTGACCGCCGCCGAAATGGGCCAGGCCGACCGCCTGACCATCGCCGGCGGCGTCCCCGGCATGTCCCTCATGGAGGCTGCCGGCCGCGCCGTCGCCGACGCCGCCCACGCCCTCGTCCCGGAAGGCCCCGTCCTCGTCGTCGCCGGCCCCGGCAACAACGGCGGCGACGGCTTCGTCGCCGCCCGCCGCCTCGCCGCCGCCGGCCGCGAGGTCACCCTGCTGCTCCTCGGCGACCCCGAGCGCCTCCGCGGCGACGCCGCCACCGCCCGCTACCGCTGGCCCGGCCCGGCCCTCCCCGCCGCCCTGCCGCTGCCGCCCGCCGCCCTCGTCATCGACGCCCTCTTCGGCGCCGGCCTCGACCGCGAGATCACCGGCCCCGCCGCCGCCCTCGTCGCGGCGATGAACGCCGCCACCGCCACCGTTCTCGCCGTCGACCTCCCCTCCGGCCTGCACGCCGACACCGGACTGCCCCTCGGCACCGCCGTCCGCGCCGCCGCCACCGTCACCTTCTTCCGCAGGAAGCCCGGCCACCTGCTCTTCCCCGGCCGCAGCCTCTGCGGCCGGCTCACCGTCGCCGACATCGGCATCCCCGACAGCGTCCTCGCCGCCATCGCGCCGCAGGCCTTCGAGAACACCCCCGCGCTCTGGGACGACGCCTACCGGCCGCCGCAACCGGAGGACCACAAGTACCGCCGCGGCCACGCCCTGGTCCTGTCCGGCCCGATGTCGCGCACCGGCGCCGCCCGCCTCGCCGCCGGCGCCGCCCTCGCCGCCGGCGCCGGCCTCGTGACCCTCGCCAGCCCAGCCGCGGCGCTCGCCGTCAACGCCGCCCACCTGACCGCCGTGATGCTCGCCCGCGTCGACGGCCCCGAAGCCTTCGCCGCCCGCCTCGCCGAGCCGCGCCTCACCGCCGTCGCCCTCGGCCCCGGCCTCGGCACAAGCGAGTGGGAACGCGCGATGGTGCAAACCGCCCTAGCCGCGCACCGGGCCGCCGTCCTCGACGCCGACGCCCTCACCGTCTGGCAGGAGGCTCCCGACGCCCTCTTCGCCGCCATCGCCGCGCGCAGCGCCCCGGTGATCCTCACCCCGCACGACGGCGAGTTCGCCCGCCTGTTCCCCGACCTCATCGACATGCCGAAACCCGACCGCGCCCGCGCCGCCGCCGCCCGCGCGCACGCCACCCTCATCCTCAAGGGCGCCGACACCACCATCGCCGCCCCCGGCGGCCGCCTCGCCATCAACGCCAACGCGCCGCCCTGGCTCGCCACCGCCGGCTCGGGCGACGTGCTGGCCGGCATCGCCACCGGCCTCCTCGCCCAACGCCTCCCCGCCTTCGAGGCCGCCTGCGCCGCCGTCTGGCTGCACGGCGCCGCCGGCTCCGAAGCCGGCCCCGGCCTCACCGCCGAAGACCTCGCCCCCGCCCTGCGCCCGGTCCTCCGCCACCTCTGGCGCGAACCCTGATCTCAGCGGCCCTGCGCCGAAAGGGACCGCCGCCCCCAACACCCGCCCCGAGGATTTCATATAGGCAGAAACCCTATCGAGCAGTCGCGGGGACCCGCCAACAGGCGGGGAGAACCTTGACTCAAGCGGCCGCCTGCGGCCGCTTTCCGCCGGAGGGAGGCCGCCAAGGCGGCCGACCGCCAAGCGCCGGCCGAGCGGGAGCCCCTGCGGCTCCCCGAGGCCGGCGCTCCCCCGGCGGAGCGCCGCAGCCGCCCTACCCGGCGGATCCCGCGAAAAGCGCGGCGTCCCGGTCCTCGCCCCCGTCCAGCTCGGTCGCGATGATCTCCGCCGCGATCCGCGAGAAGGTGATCCCGTTGCCGCCGTAGCCCATCACCGCGTGGATGCGCGGGCGCCGCGGCAGCCGCCGGATGATCGGCAGGCCCGTCGCCGTCGCCCCGAACGCCCCCGCCCAGGCGAACTCTGGCGTCACGTCGAGCCCCGGCAGCAGCCGCGCCAGCTTGCGCGCGATGACCGCCGACTTACCGGGGATCAAAGCATCGCGCGCCGTCTCGTCGCTGAACGCCGCGTCCTCGCCGCCGCAGATCACCCGCCCGTCGGCGGTGGCGCGCAGATAGAGGTAGGGCTCGGACGCCTCCCACATCATCGCCCGGTGCGGCCAGAGGCTGCGCGGCTGCCGCCGGGTCGCGATCGCCCAGGTCGAGATGATCCGATGCCCGTCCGCCGGCACGATCGGGGCGAGCTCGTAGCCCGTCGCCAGCACCACGTGCGCGGCGCGGATCACCGGGCCGCCCGCCGTCGCCACCTCGACCCCGTCCGCGCCATGGGCGAACCCGGTCGCCTCCACCGGCGCGTAGGCCCGCGTCCCGCGTCCCAGCGCCGCCCGCCACAGCCCGGCCGTCAGCTTCCTCGGATCGAGGACCAGGTTGTCGTGGCTGACGATGCCGCCCGCCCGCTCCAGCCCGTAGCCCTCGCGCAGATCCCCCGCCGTCAGGTACTGCGCATGGATCCCCGCCGCCCGCCGCCGAGCCGCCTCCTCGCGCAGCTCGCCGGGCCCCAGCAGGTTTCCCGCCAGATAGAGCGACCGCCGCCGCGCCGGCGCGCAGCGGATCCCCAGCTCCGCGATCGTTGCGGCAAGGTTTCCCACCGCCAGCCGCGACCGTCGCCACGCCGCCTCCGCCGCCTCCCGCCCGACCAGGTCGGAGAGCTTCGTCAGCGGCTGGTCGATCTCGAACTGCACCAGCGCCGTCGTTGCCGCCGTGGACCCCAGCACCGGCCCCCGCCGGTCGATCGCCACCACCCCGTGCCCGGCTGCGGTCAGCGCCTCGGCGACCATCGCCCCCGAGACGCCCATTCCCACCACCAGCACGTCCGCCCTGACGTCGCGCGTCAACCGCGCCACCGGCACCCGCGGCGCCCGGTAGGCGGTCCACACCGGCCGCCCGGTCCGCAGATCCAGCTGGCGCGGGCGCGTCATCCGCCGGCTCGCGCCGGCGTTAACACCCCAATCCTGACTCTTTTAGGTGCCATATGGTTTCCATACGGATTCCATACGCTTTCTGGGTCGAGAAAATCGCCGTAAACCTTTGATCTGCCAGTCAGGCCGCCTCCAGCTCCACCAGCAGGTCCTTGGCGTCCACCTGCGCCCCCGGCTGCACGTGCAGCGCCTTCACCGTCCCCGCCTTGTCGGCATAGAGCCCGGTCTCCATCTTCATCGCTTCGATGGTGAGCATCAAATCCCCCGCCTGCACCGGCTGCCCGTCCTTCACCGCCACGCTGGCGATCACCCCCGGCATCGGCGCCGCCACGTGTCCGGGGTTGCCGATGTCCGCCTTCGGCCGCTTCGGCGCGCTCGCCAGGGCCTTGCGGTTCGGCACCCGCACCATGCGCGGCTGCCCGTTCAGCTCGAAGAAGACGCGCACGTCGCCTTCCGCGTTGGTCTCGCCCACCGCCTGCAGCCGGAGCTCGATGGTCTTGCCAGGATCGATCTCGACCGAGGTCTCCTGCCCCGGCTCCATGCCGTAGAAGTACACCGGCGTCGGCAGCGTCCTGACCGGCCCGTACTCTCGATGCCGGTTGAAGTAGTCGGTGAAGACCTTGGGATACATGAGATATCCGTTGAAGTCCTCGTCGTCGATCACCTCGCCCTCGCGGGTCAGCTTCTCTGCCTCCGCCCGGAGCTTGCCGATGTCCGCCGGCGGCATCACCGCCCCGGGCCGTTCGGTCGAGGCCGTCTCGCCCTTGAGGATCTTTGCCTGCAAAGCCTTCGGCCAGCCGCCCGGCGGCTGCCCGAGGTTGCCCCGCATCATGTCGACGACGCTCTCGGGAAAGGCCACCTCGACCCCCGGGTCCTCCACCTGCGCCCGGGTCAGCCCCTGCGCCACCATCATCAGCGCCATGTCGCCCACGACCTTCGACGACGGTGTGACCTTGACGATGTCGCCGAACATCCGGTTCACTTCGGCGTACATGTGAGCCACCTCGTGCCAGCGCTCCTCCAGCCCCATCGACCGCGCCTGGGCCTTGAGGTTGGTGAACTGCCCCCCCGGCATCTCGTGCAGGTAAACCTCAGAAGCCGGCGCCTTCAGCCCCGCCTCGAACGCGGAATACTGCGTCCGGACCGCCTCCCAATAGTCGGAGATCTGCCGGATCGCCTCGATATCGAGCCCGGTATCCCGCTCCGTCCGCATCAGCGCCTCGGCGATCGACCCCAGGCACGGCTGCGAGGTATTCCCCGAAAAACTGTCCATGGCCGCGTCCACCGCATCCACCCCGGCGCGCGAGGCGGCGAGGATGCTGCCGGCCGAAATGCCGCTGGTGTCGTGGGTATGGAAATGGATCGGCAGCCCCACCTCCTCCTTCAGCGTCTTGACCAGCGTGTATGCCGCCGAGGGCTTGAGGAGGCCGGCCATGTCCTTGATTCCGAGCACATGCGCGCCGGCCGCATGCAGGTCCTTCGCCATGGCGACATAGTACTTGAGGTCGTACTTCGACCGCGCCGGATCGGCGAGATCTCCGGTGTAGCAGATCGCCGCCTCGCAGATCTTGCCCGACTTGATCACTGCGTCCATGGCCACGCGCATGTTCTCGACCCAGTTGAGCGAGTTCGAACACCCGGAACACGTCCACCCCCGACTTCGCCGCCTGGGCGACGAAGGTCTGCACCACGTTGTCGGGATAGTTCGTGTATCCCACCCCGTTCGAGGCGCGCAGCAGCATCTGCGTCATCAGGTTCGGCATCGCTGCCCGCAGGTCGCGAAGCCGCTGCCATGGACATTCCTGCAGGAACCGGTAAGCGACGTCGAAGGTGGCACCCCCCCAGCACTCCACGCTGAAGAGCTGCGGCAGCATGTGGGCATAGGCCGGCGCCACGGCGATCATGTCGAACGACCGCATCCGCGTCGCGAGCAGGCTCTGGTGGCCGTCGCGCATGGTCGTGTCGGTGATCAGCAGCTTCTGCTGCGCCAGCATCCAGTCGGCGACCGCCTTCGCCCCCTTCGCCTCCAGGAGCTGCCGCGTCCCCGCCGGCGGCGCGTCCATGCTCACCACCGGCGCCTTCGGCTCCCGCGCCTCCGCTGGCGGCTTCGGCCGCCCCGCCGTCTCCGGATGCCCGTTAACGGTTATGTCAGCAATGTAGGTTAGGATCTTCGTTGCCCGGTCGCGACGCGCGCTGAACTGGAAAAGCTCCGGCGTCGTGTCGATGAACTTCGTGGTGTAGGAATAGTCCAGAAACGTCGGGTGTTTCAGGAGATTTTCCACGAAGGCAATATTCGTCGAAACCCCCCGGATGCGGAACTCGCGCAGCGCCCGGTCCAGCCGCGCGATGGCCATCTCCGGCGTCGGCGCCCAGGCGGTGACCTTCTCCAGCAGCGAGTCGTAGTACCGCGTGATGACCGCCCCCGAATAGGCCGTCCCCCCGTCCAGCCTGATCCCGTGCCCGGTCGCACCCCGGTACGCCGTGATCCGCCCGTAGTCCGGGATGAAGTTGTTCTGCGGATCCTCGGTGGTGATCCGGCACTGGATGGCGTGGCCGTTGAGTTTGATCTCTTCCTGGGTCGCCTTCCCGGTCGCCTCCGCCAGCTTCTTGCCCTCGGCCACGAGGATCTGCGCCCGCACGATGTCGATCCCGGTCACCTCCTCGGTGACGGTATGCTCCACCTGCACCCGCGGGTTCACCTCGATGAAGTAGAAATCCCCCGAATCCCGGTCCATCAGGAACTCGACCGTGCCGGCGCACTCGTAGTCCGCCGCCCGCGCGATCTTCAGGCCCAGCGAACAGACATAGTCCCGCTGCTCCTGGCTCAGATATGGCGCCGGCGCCCGCTCGACCACCTTCTGGTTTCGCCGCTGCACCGAACAGTCGCGCTCCCAGAGGTGATAGATCGTCCCGAACCTGTCGCCGAGGATCTGCACCTCGACGTGGCGGGCGTTGAGGATCATCTTCTCGAGAAATCCCTCGCCGTTGCCGAAGGCGGAGACCGCCTCGCGCCGGCCCTCCAGCACCTTGTCCTCAAGCTCGTCCGGCCCCATGATCGGCCGCATTCCCCGTCCGCCACCGCCCCAGCTCGCCTTGAGCATGAAGGGATAGCCGACTGCCTCGGCCATCCGGCGCACCTCGTCCATGTCGTCGGGCAGGACCTCGGTCGCCGGGATCACCGGCACCCCGGCGGCGATCGCCACCTTCCGCGCCGAAGCCTTGTCGCCCAGCCGCCGCATCGTCTCGGCCTTCGGGCCGATGAAGGTGATCCCCGCCTCGGCGCAGGCATCGACGAAGTCCGGATTCTCCGAGAGCAGCCCATAGCCGGGATGGATGGCATCCGCCCCGCACATCTTCGCCACCCGGATGATTTCCGGGATCGACAGATACGCCGCCACCGGCCCCAGACCCTCGCCGATGCGATAGGCCTCGTCCGCCTTGAATCGGTGCAAGCTGAGCTTGTCCTCCTCCGCGAAGACCGCCACCGTCCGCTTGCCCATCTCGTTCGCAGCCCGCATCACGCGGATGGCGATCTCGCCGCGGTTGGCAATCAGGATCTTCTTGAAGCTGGGCATGGGGCGTTGCGTCCTTGACCGGAGAAGTGCACCAGCCAGAAAGGTTAATCCGCGGGATATTGCAATGCAACGGTGATGCCGCGGCGCATCAAAGCGCGCGGTCGGGCTCCAGAACCACCCCGGCCATGAGATCGTCGATGAAGAGGCTCACCAGCTGTCCCCGGCTGCTGACCCCCGCCTTGCGGTAGACCGCGGTGCATTGCGCCTTCACCGTGCCATCACGGGTGGAGCGCAGTGCCGCGATCTCGCTGACGGAAAGTCCCTTGAGCGCCAGGAGCGCCACGTCCCGCTCCGACGGGGTGAGTCCCCACGAAGCGAAACTCTCGTCCAGCAGATCGAGGAAGGCGCCGCTGGCCACCCGCAGCCGACCCTGCATCCGGTCGTTCTGACGCAGGAGCGTCCGGATTTCCCGAATCCCGAAGATCGTCCCGACGCAGAGCACCCCGACCACGGCGAACTCGAACATCGGATGCAGCGAATGGGCTCTGAGATTGGGCAGTTCGAACGCCACATCGAAGATGAAGTAGACGGCACAGGCGGCCTGAAGCGCCGTCACCGCGACGAGCGCGCGGTGACGGCTTAGTATTTCTCGCATAGATTGCATTCCGGCCCCGCCGCATCCGGCCGGGCCTCAGCGGCGCTTCGTCCCGGTGATCATCGCGGCGACGAGGTTCTCCCGGTGACGCCGGCTCTCCCAGACTACCCCCGCCACGTGCAGCGCCACAAGGGCGATCGTGAGGTTGGCCAGGGTCTCATGCAGGGCCTCCAGCGCGTCCGAGCCCCAGAAGGCATCGAGCGACATCATCCAGCCGGTCAGCCCGACCAGCGCCACCATGGTGATCAGAGCGATCACCATCGCGCCACCGGCCGGATTGTGTCCGAGATAGCGCCGCTCCCGGCCCGCCCTGACGTCGCGGACGTAGCCGAAGAACGTCGCCGGCCCCGGAACGAAGCCGGAGAATCGGGCGTTCCGCGTGCCGACGAAACCCCAGACGATCCGCAGCGCGACCGCGGAAACCGCGACATAGCCGAGCGTCTCGTGCAGGTTGCGCGGGTCCGCCAGGGTGAACGCTCCGAAGAACGTTACGACCAGCGTCCAGTGGAAGACCCGGACGACCGGGTCCCAGACGCTCACCAGGCCCGCCTCGACTTCCGGCTTCTGCATGCCGGCTACTCGCGCTCGATCTCCTTGCCGTCCGTCGGATCGTAGAAGACCTCGACCCTACGGTCCTTGTCGTGTCCGTAGATCTCGTAGCAGCCGTTCGTGTTCTTCATCTGCTGGATCTGGCCACCGGCCTCCTCGAAGGTCTTCGCCACCTGCCACATGGGCAGCGCACTGACCGCGGCCTTGCAGCTTGGCTCTGCGAAGACCGGCGCCGCGAGGAGCGCTAGCGGGAGGGCGAGCGTGAGGTATCGCATCGTGATTTTCCTTGCCTGTAACGCCCGGCACCGTGCCGGGTCGGCGCGATCTGGCGGACCTCTGCCCGCCCCCGCCATTGGCCGGAGGCTTATTCCGCCTCGCCTAAGCCGGGGCTTACGGCCGGCTCGGCGGCCGGTGGCGTGCTGACGCGTGCGCCGACGCGTCTGCGCAACTCCGCCTCGATCTCGGCATACTGCTCGCGCTCCTTCGCAAGATAGGCGGCATTGCGCGCGACCGGCACACCCGGCTTCCAGAGCTCGGCCAGTTCCGCCAGCATCCGCGCGTCGTGGGCGACGAAATCGTGCGTCAGCTCGTCGATCTCGTGCCGGTCATGTCCGAGCGCGTCCAGCGCGAACTTCCCCGCCTGCACTGCGCCCTCGAATACTTCGCGCACCGCATCGTGCGCCCCGGCGGCATGCAGCTGGTAGACGTGGTGGCGATCGCGGGCGCGGGCGATGATCCGCACCCGCGGATGCCGGCGGCTGACATACTGCGACAGACGCACGCTCGCGTCGGGATCGTCGACGGCCAGCACCACGGCAGCCGCATCGGCAATGCCAGCCGCCTCCAGAAGCTCCGGGCGCGTCACGTTCCCGAGGTAGGCTTGGATCCCGAGCTCGCGCATCCGCCGCACCGTCTCGGGATGGCTGTCCATGACCACCGTGCGGTGCCCGAGACTCGCGACGAGGCGGTTCGCGACCTGTCCGAATCGCCCCATGCCAGCGATGATGACCGGCCCCTTCAGGTCGATCACGTCGTCGGGACGTCCCCCGCGGTCCCAGAGCCGCCGCGCCAGCAGGGCGTGCAGCCAGAAGAGCGACGGGGTCGCCAGCATGGAAAGTGCGATGACGAGAAGCAGCGTCGCCGTCTGGGCCTGCGAGAGCACCCGGCTCCCTGCCGCGAACCCGAGCAGGAAGAAGCCGAACTCTCCCGCCTGCGCCAGGGACAGGGTGAACAGGAGCCGTGCCCGCGCCGGCAGGCCGAAGAGAACCGAGAGCGGCCAGAGCACGATCATCTTGAAGACCAGCAGCAGCGCCACGTACCCAAGGATCGGCAACGGATCGTCTGCCAGACGCCCCAGATCGATGCCGGCACCGACGGTTATGAAAAAGAGCCCGAGCAGGATGCCCTTGAACGGACCGATGTCGGCCTCGAGCTGGTGGCGATACTCCGAGCTTGCCAGTACCACACCCGCCAAGAACGAGCCGAGGGCCGGCGACAACCCGAGCGCGCTCATCATCAGCGACACGCCGACGATCATCAGCAGCGCCCCCGCGACCTGGATCTCCGGAAGGCCCGCCCAACTGAGAAAGTGATAGACGGGGCGGGTGAGGTAGCGCCCGGCTAGGATGACCACCGTGCCCGCACCGATCACGAGCGCCGCCAGCATCCAGGGCGACACGTGCTCCAGCACCTCGGCGCCTTCCTTCACCTCCGGCGGCGCCCCACCCAGCGCGAGCAGCGGAAGGACGGCCAGCAGCGGGATCGCCGCCACATCTTGGAACAGCAGGACGGCAAAACTCGCCCGCCCGCCCTCGGTGTGCGCAAGCTTCTTTTCGGCAAGCGTCTGCACGACGATGGCGGTGGACGATAACGACAGGATGATGCCGATCGCCACCGCCTGGTTCCAGGGCACGCCGATGGCCCGGCTGACGCCCGCCAGCAGCGCGATCGTCAGCGTCACCTGCAGCCCGCCCAGTCCCACCAGCCGGTGGCGCATCTCCCAGAGCATCCGCGGCCGCATCTCCAGGCCGACGAGGAACAGCATCAGCACGACACCGTATTCGGCATACTCCTGGATATGCGCGTTCTCGGTCCCGATCAGCCCGAGCGCCGGCCCGATGGCCATTCCGGCCGCGAGGTAGCCGAGGACGGATCCAAATCCCAGGCGCTGGCTCAGCGGCACCGCCACCACCGCCGCCGCCAGGTAGATGGCCATCTGGGTCAGGACATCGAACACGAGCCGGGCCTCCGAGGGAAAGGCCACATCCTACGGGGTCCGGCCTGGTTGACAACGCATGATCTAGCGGTTCACAGTGAACACACCACGAACGC
This sequence comes from uncultured Alphaproteobacteria bacterium, assembly GCA_963796805.1. Taxonomy (GTDB): domain Bacteria; phylum Pseudomonadota; class Alphaproteobacteria; order Rhodobacterales; family Rhodobacteraceae; genus Amaricoccus. The sequence continues at coordinate 129,047 of CAWCNG010000003.1, read as the reverse complement.
AGGCCTTTCCTTTTGTTTCGCCCCGCACTACCATCGCATTCCATGAGCGCCTGGACCAGCGACGACGCCGAAGCCTTCGAGGCGGCCGAGCGGCCGCTGTCGGCGCGCGCGATGGCCGCCCGGCCAACGCCGTACCTTGACGATCTGAACCCGGCGCAGCGCGCGGCGGTGGAAGCGCTCGACGGTCCGGTGCTGGTGCTTGCCGGCGCCGGCACCGGCAAGACCAAGGCGCTGACCGCCCGCATCGCGCACCTGCTCAATACCGGGCGGGCGCGGCCGAACGAGATCCTCTCCGTCACCTTCACCAACAAGGCCGCCCGCGAGATGAAGACGCGCGTGGGCCAGCTCGTCGGCGGCGTGATCGAGGGGATGCCGTGGCTCGGCACCTTCCACTCGCTTTCGGTGCGCGTCCTGCGCCGCCACGCCGAGCTGGTGGGGCTCAAGGCCAACTTCACCATCCTCGACACCGATGACCAGCTGCGTCTCCTCCGCCAGATCATCCAGGCGGAATCGATCGACGAGAAGCGCTGGCCGCCGCGCCTGCTCGCCAGTCTCATCGACGGCTGGAAGAACCGCGCCCTCTCGCCCGACCGGGTGCCGTCCTCGGAATCGAGCGCCTTCGACCACCGCGGCAGCGAACTCTACGCCGCCTACCAGGAGCGGCTGAAGACGCTCAATGCCTGCGACTTCGGCGACCTGCTGCTGCATGTCGTCGCCATCCTGCAGACGAACCCGGACGTCCTTGCCCAGTACCAGCGCTGGTTCCGCTACATCCTGGTCGACGAGTACCAGGACACCAACGTCGCCCAGTACCTCTGGCTCCGCCTCCTCGCCGGCGCCCACCACAACATCTGCTGCGTCGGCGACGACGACCAGTCGATCTACGGCTGGCGCGGCGCCGAGGTCGGCAACATCCTCCGCTTCGAGAAGGACTTCCCGGGCGCCCAGGTGATCCGGCTGGAGCAGAACTACCGCTCCACCCCGCACATCCTCGCCGCCGCCTCCGGCGTCATCGCCGCCAACGAAAGCCGCCTCGGCAAGACCCTCTGGACCGACCTGCCCGAGGGCGAGAAAATCCGCCTGATCGGCCACTGGGACGGCGAGGAGGAGGCGCGCTGGATCGGCGAGGAGATCGAGGCGCTCGCCCGCGGCGCCCGCAGCCTCGATCCGATCAGCCCGGACGGCATTGCCATCCTCGTCCGCGCCAGCCACCAGATGCGCGCCTTCGAGGACCGCTTCCTCACCATCGGCCTTCCCTACCGCGTCATCGGCGGCCCGCGCTTCTACGAGCGCCAGGAGATCCGCGACGCCATGGCCTACTTCCGCGTCGCCGTCTCCCCCGACGACGGCCTCGCCTTCGAGCGCATCGTCAACACGCCCAAGCGCGGCATCGGCGACAAGGCGCTGCAGGAGATCAACCGCACCGCCCGCGACAACGGCGTCTCGCTGCTCGACGCCGCCGGCCTCCTCGTGGCGAACGGCGGCCTGTCAAGCAAGGCACGCGCCGCCCTCGGCCAGCTGGTCGAGGGCTTCGACCGCTGGAACGCCGCCGTCCGCGAGGGCCGCGACCACATCGAGATCGCCGAGACCATCCTCGAGGAATCCGGCTACACCGACATTTGGCGCGCCGAGAAGTCGGTGGAGGCCGCCGGGCGCCTCGACAACCTCAAGGAACTGGTCAAGGCGCTTGAGGAATTCGAGAACCTGCAGGGCTTCCTCGAGCACGTCGCCCTCATCATGGACAACGACCAGGAGGACGCCGCCGCCAAGGTCTCTGTGATGACGCTCCACGCCGCCAAGGGCCTCGAGTTCCCCACCGTCTTCCTCCCCGGCTGGGAGGACGGCCTCTTTCCCTCCCAGCGTTCCATGGACGAGAGCGGCCTAAAGGGCCTCGAGGAGGAACGCCGCCTCGCCTACGTCGGAATCACCCGCGCGCGGCTAATTTGCACCATCTCCTTCGCCGCCAACCGCCGGGTCTACAACCAGTGGCAGTCGCAGCTTCCCTCGCGCTTCATCGACGAGCTGCCGCCCGCCCACATCGAGGTGCTGACCCCGCCCGGCCTCTATGGCGGCGGCTTCGGCGCGGCCGCGCCCGCCGGCGCCTACGGCGGCCCGACGCTCGCCGATACCGCCGCCAAGGCCGACGTCTACAACTCTCCGGGCTGGAAACGGATGCAGACCCGCGCCGGCACCCGTGGCATGTCACAGCCGCAAGAGGCCCGAAACATGGTGATCGACACCACCGCAACGCCAGCCCACGATCAGGGCGCGCGCGTCTTCCATCAGAAGTTCGGCTACGGCACCGTCACCGGCGTCGAGGGCGACAAGCTCACCATCGATTTCGAGAAGGCCGGGACCAAGAACGTAATCTCCCGCTTCGTTTCTGCCGCCGACGGCGTCCCGTTCTAGCGACAGGCAGCCACACTTGCACCGCTGCGGGCAGGTGCTACCCTCCGGTCACGCGCCGCCAGGGAGACCCGCTGCGATGATCGTGCTCAGCATGGAGAACCCCGTCTTCGTGGCCTATGCCATCGCGGCGGCGCTGATGATCGTGAAGCTGATGGCCCAGGGCTGGGTCACCGTAGCGCTGATGATCCGCCGCGACGCCGGCCTGCTCAACCCCGAGGACCTGCGGCCGAGCCCGGCGAACCGCAGCCCCCGCCCCGAGCAGCTCGACCCCCAGCCCGACGTCGAGCGGTCGCGGCGGATGCAGCGCAACGACCTCGAGAGCATCCCCGCGTTCCTCGCCGCCGGCCTCCTCTTCGTCGCCGTGGGCCCGCCCGCCTGGATCGCCTACTTGCTCTTTGCCGTTTTCGTCCTGGCCCGCGCCGCCCATACCTGGGCCTACGCCACCGCGCAGAATCACGAGATCCGCGCCACCTTCTTCTCCATCGGCTCGATCGTGGTCCTTTTGATGGCGCTCTGGGTGCTTCTCGCAGCCCTCTTCTAGGGCTCGTCCGGCTTCCGCCTGCCGGTTCGTCCCGCCGGTGACAGACCAACCCGAGGCTTGATCCGCCCTCCGAACCGGCACAGACTCCGGCGCGCTTTCGGACCGATCCCGGTCCCTGGGGAGGGAGCAAGCCATGAGCAAGATCACCGACGAGGTCCTCGCCGCCAATGCGGCCTACGCGGCGAGCTTCGGCGCCAAGGGCGACCTCGCCCTGCCGCCGGCGCGCGGCTTTCTGATCCTCACCTGCATGGACGCGCGCCTCGACCCGGCCAAGTATGCCGGCCTCGCCGAAGGCGACGCGCACGTCGTCCGCAACGCCGGCGGCCGGGCCACCGACGACGCCATCCGCTCCATGATCATCAGCCACAAGCTGCTCGGCACCCGCGAGTGGTTCGTCGTCCACCACACCGACTGCGGCATGCTCTATTTCGACGACACCGTCATGGGCGACCTGCTGGCCGACGGCCTCGAAACCGCCGAACTGACGGCCCAGGGCTTTCGCAACACCGCGACCCCCGGCGGCTCGCCCGAGGGCCGCTTCATGAAGTGGCACACCATCGCCGACCAGGATCAGTCGGTGGTCGATGACGTCACCCGCATCCGCCGCCACCCGCTGGTCAATCCGACGATCCCGATCTCCGGCTACGTGTACGACGTCAAGACCGGCCGGCTGAACGAGGTCGCCCGCGCCACCGCGGCCGGCCGGCCGGCCGGCTGACGCCCAGCGCTTCATCCACGCGGGGCGCCGGGGACAAGCCTGACCGGCCCCGGTGTCCGCGCGCCGCTAGTTTTGCTTGCATTTCGCCGCGCCATGCGCCATGTACGCGCGGCTACGTTACCACGATCGACTTCTGTCTCCGTCCAACGGCTTCAGTCACACGATTTTGCTCTGACCGACGCCGGGCTGCCGCATGTTGCGGGCAGCGACAAGACAGGAGATCTCACGATGGCCAACGGCACCGTGAAATGGTTCAACGCCACCAAGGGCTTCGGCTTCATCCAGCCGGAGAAGGGCTCGAAGGACGTCTTCGTGCACATCTCGGCGCTCGAGCGCGCCGGCCTCACCCATCTCGATGACGGCCAGAAGGTCACCTTCGACATCGAATCCGGCCGCGATGGCCGCGAGTTGGCGGCGAACCTCGCCCTCGTCAACTGACGATACTGCGTCGGGCGGGGCTTCTGCCCCGCCCGACGCACCAACCTTCCGGCCGGGTCAAGCTGCCGGGGATCCTCCCCTTCAGAATTCGAGCTGTTGCCCGTGGTCGCTGGCATGCGACCCTCCGTGCGCTTGCGCACCCTTCCCCGCCGCCGGGACGCGCGCTAGCCTCACCGCATGCTCGACCACATCGGCATATCCGTCGCTGACCTGCCGCGCGCGCTGGCCTTCTACGACCAGGCGCTGGCAGCCCTCGGCATCACGCGGGTCATGTAGTTCCCGAACGAAGACAGCCCCATCGGCGTAGGCTACGGCGAGGGGCGGAAGCCTTACTTCTGGGTCGGGGCCCACGGGGCCCCCAGCGGTCCGATCCACGTCGCCTTCGCCGCTGCGAGCCAGGAGCAGGTCCGCGCCTTCTACGAAGCCGCGCTAAACGCCGGCGGATCCGACAACGGCCCGCCCGGCCTGCGGGCCGCGTACCATCCGACCTACTACGGCGCCTTCGTGCTCGATCCCGACGGCAACAACGTCGAGGCCGTCCACCACGGCTTCTGAGGTCGGACCTTCCGAGGCAGAAGCCTCAGAGCGACGCCCAGTCGCTGAAACGCCACCCGCCTGGCGCCGGCTTCGGGGCCGGTTTCGGCGGCGGCGGGACGTCCTTATCCTTGCTTCGGACCATCGTACTCATCCATCTGCCTCGTCCGCATCGCTCGCGCGGTTCGGACCACAGCATAACTCTGCGGGACAATTGTTTCAGGAGGGTTTCTACAAAAAGGCTTAATATCGCAATCCGGTGTGGTATTCCCGCCATTTCGGCGGGTCACACGTTCGCGGCTACCGCCCCTCTCACCCACGCCTCGATGCCCGCTGCCGGCTGCGCCCCGGCCTGCCGCGCGCGCTCGCGCCCACCCTGGAACGCCACCAGCAGCGGAATACCGCGGATGCCATAGCGCCCCGACACCGCCGGGTGGGCCTCGGTATCGATCTTGGCGAAGCGTACCTGCGGGGCCATCGACCGCGCCGCCCTTTCCAGCTCGGGGGCCATCATCCGGCACGGCCCGCACCAGGGCGCCCAGAAGTCGACCACCAGCGGCAGCTCGTCGCCACGCGCCGCCTTCTCCAGGATTTCGGGCGACAGCGCCCGCACCCGCCCGTCGAGCAGCTTGGCGCCGCAAACTCCGCACTTCGCCCCCGCCGAGAACCGCTCCCGCGGCACCCGGTTCGCCTGCCCGCATTCGAGGCACACCAGCCTGACCATCTCCACCTCCGCCAAATGGCAGGGAGATGTGGATGTCGACACGAAAAAGGAAGGGATTCCGCCGCTCCGCTCCTAGCGGATGAGCAGCGCGGTCCCGTAGAGCCCGAGCCCGAAGACCGAGTGCGCGACCAGGTTGAGTAGGCGCGCCTTGCCTGGCGTGGGCGTCCGCGACGCCGCCCAGCCCATCCCGAGCCCCGGCTGCAGCAGGAACCAGCCGAAGGCGACGGTGGCCAGCGCGAAGATCCAAGCCGGCAGCAGCCGCGGCGCCGCCAGCCACTCCGGACCGACGATCAGCGCAAAGATCACCCCGTAGGCCGCCCCCACCACGTAGTGCCCGATCCACCCGAGCGCGAGCTCATGGGAATGGGGCGCGGCGGCGGCGATGTCTTCGTGGAAGACCTTGCCCTCGCGCAGGTGCCAGAACCAGCGGCCGACCAGCGCCCAGTTCGCCCGGCGCTGTCCGAACACGCGCGAGAGCAGCCAGGCCCAGAGATCGAACAGGATTGTGGCCCCGATCCCGAGCAGCACGCCCCGCGCCACAAGCCCGATCAAGGCCCCCACTCAGGTCCGCCTTCGCCCGACCGCCGCAAGCCCGGCCATCCCGGCCAGGAGAAGCAGCATCGGCGCCGGCAGCGGAACCGGCGCCACTTTCTCGCGCACCAGATCCGCGACCTCGCCGTGGATCTTGGTCGTCGGATGCAGGTCGTCCCAGAACAGCATTTGATCCGCCTGCTCCGCCGAGCAGGGCGGCTGACCGGAGGTCGGGATGAAGCAGGCATGGGTGACGTCGCTGATGCCGTACGCTTCCGGGTTCGCGATCAGCTTGCTCATCGCCTCGTGGATGTTGAGCTTGGTGATCTTGGCACTGCCGCCGTAGTCCGCGATCAGATCGTCGAGCGTGGTGTTGAAGACGCCCACCCCGATCTTCGCGAGCTCCGCCGCCGCCGGGTTCCCGGCTAGCCGCGGCGACTTGTCCAGCGGCACCATGTTGAACAGCAGGAAGTTGTTGATCCCGGCCTCGCCAAGCGACTCGATGCCGCCCATGACCGCATGGGCCGCCTTCGCCGCCACGTCGGGAACGGTCACGGGCGCGTCCGCCATCGCCGTGACGACGTCGTTGTTCCCGATCCAGATTGTGGCCACGCCGTCCTCGCCGAGAAGGCTTGCCGTGCCCGAGGCCTTGAACTCGTCGATCTGCGCCGGCAGATCCGGCGCCTGCACCGGCGGAACCGGGCCCGCGTCGACATAGGTCACCGCGTGGGCGTAGCCATAGGCGTAGTTCTCGGCGTGGAGGCCCTTCTTCGCGAAGTCGGCGGCGATGGCGTCGGACCAAACCGGGCCGTTCGAGAAGCGGCCATCCGCATAGGGCGGCGGCGGCATTGTCTTTTTGGTCAGTGCGAAGTAGTTCCCGTCATCACTCAGACTGTCGCCAAAGATGGCGATGCCGCTGTACAGGGTGGCGGCTTGCGCCGAGCCGTCGCACAGGGACCCAACGAGGGCAACCGCCAGGACAACGTTCCGCATCGCCGCAATCCTCTCGCGAGACATTCGCGTCGCGATTACATCACGATTGCGCGAACCCAACAAGCGAGTTGGTGCCGCCTCCTACGCGATCCGGGTGAACAGCGCTGCCCCCGCCCGTTCGACCGCTCCCGGTGCTTCGTTAACCCTTCGGCCGCGCGTGCACTTCGGGTGCATGCAATGTACATGCGATGTGCATGAGTTGTACGTCGAAGAAATCGCCGTTAACCCTTGTGGCGCCAGCTCAATCCCAGGCCCCCGATCACCCGGACTTCGTATCAGGCGTCACCCTGGCGCTGGCGGCGCGCCTCGGCGCGGGCCGCGCGTTCGTTCCGCTCCAGGCGGCTCTCCATCCACAAGCCGCAGGCGAGCCCGACCAGGAATCCGCCGAGGTGCGCCTCCCAGGCCAGCATCCCCTGCAGGCCGATCAGGGTGACCACGTTGATCAGCACCAGCACCCCCACCCGGCGCAGCACCGGCCCGGCGGAAAGCCCAGCGGTGCGATACCGCCGCCAGTCCCAGGCGATCCAGAGACCGAGGAAGGCAAAGACCGCACCGGACGCGCCCACCATGGGATATGCGCCGTCCGCGATCAGGCCGAAGGCCGCCCCGCCGCCGATGGCGCCGAGGCAGAAGACCGGCAGCACCACCCGCGGGCCGTAGTTGTCGGCAGTGAAGCGACCGAGCGCCAGCAGGATGGTCATGTTCATCACCATGTGCAGCAGCGAGCCGTGCAGGAAGGCGTGGCTCAGGAACATGGTGACCGGCTGGGCGGCATAGAGCGGCGTGTCGCCGCGCAGCAGGCTCGCCCAGAAGGCACCCGCGACGATGGCGCGGCTCCGGAGCGAGGGGTCGAACAGGATGCCGGCGTCGGCCAGGCTCAGCACCACCTCGATAAGTGCGATCGCCCCCACCAGCGCCAGTAGCGCAGGCGGCATGGGGGCGTGTGCGCGGCGGGGAGGCGGCAGCGTCGTCATCAGGCCGTCGACGCCAGCAGGCTGGCGTTGCCGCCGGCGGCGGTGGTGTCGATGCAGAGGTGCCGCTCGAGCGCATATCGCTCGGCATCGATAACGTCGGTCACCAGCGGCACGATCGGCCCGCTGCGGCGACTGAGCGCCCGGCGCAGCGCGCGCAGCCATTCCGCCGGACCGGCGGCGGCCACGAGTGCCAGGTCCGGCAGATCCTCGAGGCCGGCCGCAGCGATCTGTCCCTCGATGGTGTCCGCCGGCAGGCCCTTCAGCGCCGCCAGCGCCCAAGGGGCGCCGCCCGCCACCGCGAGGACCGCGTTGCCCGCCGCCAGCGCCTGTACCGCCTGGGCCAGCACCACCTCGGGACCGGCGCCAAGGCAGAGCACCCACCCGCGCGGATGCAGGCTCAGCCGGTTGCTCTCACCGGTCGGCCCCGGCATGTCGAGCGGCGCCTGCGGCAGCGCAGCCGCAGCGTCCAGCGCCGCGCCGACCAGACCTCCGGCGGACCCCGGCGCCGCCCGGAGCGCCGTCCTCAGCGCCGCCAGCCGGTCGCCCCGCCCCGCCCACGCCCTGGCGTCCAACGCCGCCAGCGCCGAGGCCAGCGCCTCGGACGCGATCTCCGGTCCCTCGGGCACGGCCACCGCCGGCGGCTTCGGCCGCCGCTGCAGCCGCGGAAGGTAGAACGGCCCGCCCGCCTTCGGCCCCGTCCCGCTCAGCCCCTCCCCGCCAAAGGGCTGCGAACCGACGATGGCCCCGATCTGGTTGCGGTTCACATAGGCGTTGCCGGCGCGCATCCGCGCCGTCACCCGCTCCACCCTGTCGTCGATGCGGCTGTGCAGCCCAAAGGTCAGCCCGAAGCCCCGGGCGTTGATCGCATCCACCACCCGGTCAAGTTCCGCCGCCCGGAACCCCGCCACGTGCAGCACCGGCCCGAAGATCTCGCGCGCCACCGCCCAGATCCCGTCCACCGCGATCACCGTCGGCGGCACGAACCGCCCCTTCTCCGGCACCGGCAGCGTCTTCAACACGCGTGCGCCCTCGCCTTCGATGTAGCCCTTGATCCCCTCCTCGGCCTCGGCGTCGATCACCGGCCCCACGTCGGTGGCCGGATCCCAGGGATCGCCGAGCTTCAGCGCCTCCATGGCGCCCTTCAGCATCTCCAGCACCCGCTCGCGCGCCTCGTCCTGCACGTAGAGGACGCGAAGCGCCGAGCAGCGCTGCCCCGCCGACTGGAAGGCCGAGGCCAGCACGTCGCGCACCACCTGCTCGGTCAGCGCCGTCGAATCGACGATCATCGCGTTCAGCCCGCCGGTCTCGGCGATCAGCACCGCGCCCGGCGCCGCGTTCTCCGCCAGCGCCCGGTTGATGATCCGCGCCACCTCGGTCGAACCGGTGAAGACCACCCCGGCGATCCCCGCCGCCGCCGTCAGCGGCCCGCCCACCGCAGGCCCGTCCCCCGGCAGGAACTGCAGCGCCGTCTTCGGCACCCCCGCCGCATGCATCAGCGCCACCGCGCGCGCCGCGATCAGCGGCGTTTGCTCCGCCGGTTTGGCGATCACAGCGTTGCCCGCCCCGAGGCAGGCCGCGACCTGCCCGGTGAAGATCGCCAGCGGGAAATTCCAGGGGCTGATGCAGACCATCGCCCCGCGCCCCTCGCCGTCCGCCTGCCCGGCGTAGTAGCGCAGGAAGTCCACCGCCTCGCGCACCTCGGCGATGGCGTCCAGCAGCGTCTTTCCTGCCTCCCGCGTCGCCAGCGCCGTCAGTTCCGCCGCGTTCTCCTCGTAGAGATCCGCCACCCGCTCCAGCACCGCGCGCCGGTCCCAGGCCCCGGCGTCCGCGCCGGCCAGTGCCGCCGCCACGTCGGCCGCCGTCGCCTCGCGAACCGCACCCACCACGTCGCCGGGATCGGCCGGGTTCACCACCTCCCGCGCCGCCCCGCCCGCGCCGGTACTCGGCCGCGCCTCCCAGCGGTGCGTCCGCCATGCCTCCCGCGCGGCGGCCAGTTCCGCAATCGACGCCGGCTCGTTTACGTTCCAGCCGCGCGCATTCACCCGCGGCGCAAACAGCGCCTCGGGCCGCCGGATGCGCGGGTTCGGAATCGTGTCGAGCGCCTCCACCGCAGCCAGCGGATCGGCGGCAATCTCCACCGCCTTCAGCCGCTTGTCGACGATCTGGTTGACGAAGGACGAATTCGCGCCGTTCTCCAGCAGCCGCCGCACGAGGTACGCCAGCAGATCCCGGTGCGCCCCCACAGGCGCATAGATCCGGCAGCGCGTCTCTTCCCGCTCGCGCACGATGTCGTGCAGCGCCTCGCCCATCCCGTGCAGCCGCTGGAACTCGAAGCCTCGACCATCCCCGGCCAGCGCCAGCACCGCCGCAACCGTATGCGCGTTGTGGGTGGCGAACTGCGGATAGATCCGGTCCCGTGCCTCCAGCAGCTTGCGCGCATTGGCGAGATAGCTCGCGTCGGTCGAAGGCTTTTGGGTGAAGACCGGAAAGTCCGGCAAGCCCCGCTCCTGCGCCTGCTTGATCTCGGCGTCCCAGTAGGCGCCCTTGACCAGCCGCACCATGATCCGCCGGTCCATGCCCTGCGCCAGCCCGTGCAGCCAGTCGATCACCGCGCCGCAGCGCCGCCCGTAGGCCTGCACCACCACCCCGAACCCGTCCCACCCGGCCAGCTCCGGGTCCGCCAGCAGCGCCTCGATCAGGTCGAGCGAAAGATCAAGCCGCTCAGCCTCTTCCGCGTCGATGTTGAAGCCGATCCCCGCACGCGCCGCCGCCCGCGCCAACTCCCGCGCCCGCGGCACCAGCACGTCCATCACCTCGCCCCGGTGCGTCCACTCGTAGCGCGGATGCAGGGCGGACAGCTTCACCGAGATCCCCGGCGCCGCCGCCACGTCCCCCTTCGCCCGCGCCCCGATCGCCGCGATCGCCTTGCCATAGGCCGCCGCATAACGCAGCGCATCCGGATCGGTCCGCGCCGCCTCGCCCAGCATGTCGTAGGAGTAGGTGTAGCCCTTCCCCTCCAGCGCCCGCGCCCGGTCCATCGCCTTGCCGATGGTCTCGCCCAGCACGAACTGCGCCCCCATGAGCTTCATCGCCCGCCCGACCGCAGTGCGCACCACCGGCTCGCCCAGCCGCCGGATCATCCCGCGCAGTGCCGCCGCCGGCCGCCCGGGATCGTCGTCGAGCACGCGGCCCGTGAGCAGCAGCCCCCAGGTCGCCGCGTTGACGAGGCTGGAGGTCGACCGCCCCAGATGCGCCCCCCAGTTCGACGGCTCGATCTTGTCAGCGATCAGCTCGTCGATGGTATCCGCGTCCGGCACCCTGAGCAGCGCCTCGGCGAGGCACATGAGCCCCACCCCCTCGTCGGTGGACAGCCCGTACTCTGCGAGGAACGCCTCCATCACCGTAGGCGACGACCGCTCCCGCACCCGCTCGACCAGCTCCGCCGCCCGCGCCACGATCGCCGCGCGCTCGGCCCCGCTCAGCCCGCGCGTCCGACCAGCGCCCGTACCAGCTCGGTCTCGTCGGCATAGGTCAGCGCACGGATCGCCGCGCGCCCGGGGGGCAGGGTCTCGTCCAGCATCGGCGCGTTATACCAGCTTGCCCGCCCCCGTCTGCAACAATCGCGCGAGCGCCGGCGCCCATTTCCACCTAAGCGTACCGCTGCCTCACGTCCCTCGCCCAATAGGGTTTCATTTGGGCCATGAAACCCTATTGGGCAGGAGCGGGGCGCCGCCAACGGGCGGGGAGAATTCTGACTCGGCGGGCGCAGCCCGCTTCCGCCGGAGGGAGGCCGGCGCTCCCTCCGGCAGCCCGGATCCGCCGCGCCGCTGTCCCCGCCTGCCGACGTGCTAGATGCCCGCCATGCTCACCGTCGCCGAGGTCTCCAAGTCCTACCCCTCCGCCCAGGGCCCGATCCCGGTCCTGCGCGGCGTCTCGCTCGCCCTCGACTGCGGACGGAGCCTCGCCCTCACCGGCGAGTCGGGCAGCGGCAAGAGCACGCTCCTCCACCTGATCGCCGGCCTCGACGCCGTGGACGCCGGCCGCATCGAGATCGCCGGCGCCCGCGTCACCGGCCTCCCCGACGCCGCCCGCGCCGAGCTCCGCCGCCGCGCCATCGGCCTCGTCTTCCAGCAGTTCAACCTCATCCCCAGCCTCGACGTCGCCGCCAACCTCGCCTTCCAGGCCCGCCTCGCCCACCGCCTAGACCCCGCCTGGCAGGCCGAGCTCACCCGGCGCCTCGGCCTCGCCGACCTCCTCGCCCGCTATCCCGAGCAGCTCTCCGGCGGCCAGCAGCAGCGCGTCGCCATCGGCCGGGCGCTCGCCGCCCGCCCCGGCCTCATCCTCGCCGACGAACCCACCGGCAACCTCGACGAGACGACCGGCGACGCCGTCATGTCGCTCCTCCTCGATCTCGTCGCAGCCACCGGCGCAAGCCTGCTGCTCGTCACCCACAGCCCCCGCCTCGCCGCCCTGACCGACGCCCGCGCCACCCTGCGCGCCGGGGCGCTGGCATGATCCCCACCCTTGCCGCCCTCCTCGGCCACTGGCGCCGCCACCCGCTCGAACTCGCCACGCTCCTCATCGGCCTCGCCGTCGCCACCGCCCTCTGGAGCGGCGTCCAGGCGCTGAATGCCGAGGCGCGCGACAGCTACGCCCGCGCCGCCCGCCTCCTCGGCGGCGACCGCACCGCCCAGATCGTCCCGACCGGCAGTCCCCACATCGCGCTCGCCGACTACGTCGCCCTGCGCCGTGCCGGCTGGAAGATCTCCCCGTCCTCGAGGGCGACCTCCGCCGCGGCGAGGACAGCCTGCATCTCATTGGCATCGACATCCTCACCCTGCCGCCCGCCACCCTCGCCGCCGACCCCGGCGAAGCCGCCGCCTTCCTCCTGCCGCCCTACCGCACCCTCGCCTCTCCGGCTACCGCCCGCCGCCTCGCGGACGCCACAGACCTTCCCCCGCGCACCGAGAGCGGTGCCGTCCCCCCCGACACCCTTGTCGTCGACATCGCCGAGGCCGCCCGCCTCCTCGCCACCCCCGACCAGCTCACCCGCCTCCTCGTCGCGCCACAGGACGCCACCCGCTCCCTCCCGCCCGACCTCGCCCGACGCCTCGCCGTCCGCCCGCCCGAACCCCGCTCCGACCTCGACCGCCTCACCGCCAGCTTCCACCTCAACCTCACCGCCTTCGGCGCCCTCTCCTTCCTCGTCGGCCTCTTTATCGTCTACGCCGCCATCGGCCTCGCCTTCGAACAGCGCCGCTCCACCTTCCGCACCCTGCGCGCCACCGGCGTCTCCGCCCGGATGCTCGCCGCCGCAATGACCCTTGAGATCGTGGCCCTCGCGCTGGTTGGCGGCCTCGCCGGCGTCGCCGCCGGCTATGTCATCGCCGCCGCCCTCCTGCCCGACGTGGCCGCCAGCCTGCGCGGCCTCTACGGCGCCCGCGTCCCCGGCAGCCTCAGCCTTGCCCCCGCCTGGTGGGCCGCCGGGCTGGGCATGAGCCTGCTGGGTGCCCTTGCGGCCACCGCCACCAGCCTCTGGCGCGCCTTCACCCTGCCGCTTCTCGCACCCGCCCAGCCGCAGGCCTGGCTCGTTGCCCAGCGCCGCAGCCTGCGTCTCCAGCTCGTCCTCGCCGCCGCCCTCGCCCTCGCCGGGCTCGCCGCCCTCGCCTTCGGCACCGGCCTCGCGGCGGGCTTCGCCGTCCTTGCCGCCCTGCTCCTCGCCGCCGCCCTCGCGCTTCCCGCCCTCCTCGCCGCACTTCTCGCACTCGGCGCACGCACTGCCCGCCACCCGATCGCCGCCTGGGCCTGGGCCGACACCCGCCAGGAGCTCGGCGGCCTCTCGCTCGCGCTGATGGCGCTCCTCCTCGCGCTGGCCGTCAACGTCGGCGTCGGCACCATGGTCGAGAGCTTCCGCGCCACCTTCACCGGCTACCTCGACCAGCGCCTCGCCTCCGAGCTCTACGTCACCGCCGAGGACGACGCCCAGGCCGACGCGATCGCCGCCTGGCTGCAAGGCCGCGCCGAAGTCGCCGCCGTCCTGCCCATTTGGAACGCCCCCACCCGCATGGGCGACTGGCCCGTGGAGGTCTACGGCTTCCGCGACCACCCCACCTACCAAGAGAACTGGCCGCTCCTGGCCGCCCTCCCCGACCCCTGGAGCCGCGTGGCCCAGGGCGACGCCGCGCTGATCTCCGAACAGATGTCGCGACGCCTCCACCTCGCCCCCGGCGACCCCCTGACGCTCCCCACCCCCGCCGGCCCCTGGTCGCTCACCGTCGCCGCCGTCTACCCCGACTACGGCAACGCGGAATCCCAGCTCATGCTCCCCGCCGAAGCCCTCGCCGCCCGCTTCCCCGACCTCGACCGCCGCCGAATGGCGATCCGCGCCGACCCCGCCGCCACCCCGCGCCTCGCCGCCGACCTGCGCGCCGCCTTCCAGCTCCCCCCCGACCGGACCATCGACCAGCGCGGCCTGAAGGCCATCTCGCTCGCCACCTTCGAAAAGACCTTTGCCGTCACCGTGGCGCTCAATGCGCTGACCCTCACCGTCGCCGGAATAGCACTTCTCGCCAGCCTGCTTACCCTCGCGGACGCCCGCCTCCCCCGCCTCGCGCCGGTCTGGGCAACCGGCGTCACCCGCCGCCGCCTCGCGCTTCTCGAACTCGCCAAGGCCCTCGGCCTCGCCGCCCTCACCGCGCTCGCCGCCCTCCCGCTCGGCCTCGCGCTGGCATGGGTCCTCACCGCCGTCGTCAACGTCCGCGCCTTCGACTGGCGCCTCCCCGTCCTTCTCTTCCCGGGGCAATGGGGCATCCTCTTCGCCCTCGCGCTCGCCACCGCTGCGCTGGCCGCTGTGTGGCCGGCCCTGCGCCTCCGCCGCACCTCGCCGCTCCACCTGCTGCAAGGCTTCAGCAATGAACGCTAAGGCGCTGATTCTCATCATCTTGCTCCCCGCCGCCGCCTTCGCCCAGGGCTACGCCGGCCTCGACCGGACGGCCGACGACTTCGCCCAGGTCACCGCCCCCGCCGACATCGTCTTCCCCCGCGACCACGCCCCCCACCCCGGCTTCCGCCTTGAATGGTGGTATGTCACCGCCAACCTCACCGGCCCCGACGGCACCCCCTACGGCGCGCAGTGGACCCTCTTCCGCCAGGCCACCACCCCGGACGGCGAGCGCCCTGGCTGGGCGAGCGCGCAGATCTGGATGGCCCACGCCGCCGCCACCTCCGCCACCGACCACCACGTCGCCGAGACCTTTGCTCGCGGCGGCATCGGCCAGGCCGGCGTCACCCTCGCCCCCTTCACCGCCTGGATCGACGACTGGTCGATGACTGGCCCCGACGACACCCTCGCCTCCCTCGACCTGAAGGCCCACGGCCAGGACTTCGCCTACGACCTCACGCTCTCCACCGACCTCCCCCCCGTCCTGCAGGGCGACCGCGGCTTCAGCGTGAAATCCGACCGCGGCCAGGCCTCCTACTACTACAGCCAGCCATCCTACACAGCCGCCGGCAGCCTCACCCTCGACGGCGAAACCATCCCCGTCACCGGCACCGCCTGGCTCGACCGTGAATGGTCCTCGCAGCCTCTCGCAGCCGGCCAGCAGGGCTGGGACTGGTTCGCCCTTACCCTCGACGACGGCGCCCGCGCGATGATCTACCGCATGCGCCAGGACGAAGGCGCCTATCTCGCCGGCACCTGGATCGACCCGGACGGCACGCCTCACCCGCTCCGCCCCGACCAGATCACCGCCACCCCCGGCGCCACGGCGCAAGTCGCCGGCCGCACCCTCCCGGTCGACTGGCACCTCGCCATTCCCGACTTCGGCCTTATGGTGGACACGGCGCCGCTCAACGCGCAAAGCTGGAACGACACCGCCTTCGCCTACTGGGAGGGCCCGATCCGTGTCACCGGTTCGCACGCCGGCACCGGATACCTGGAGATGACGGGATACTGAGCATGCAGACCGAGATCGACCCCAGCCTCAACGTCCTAGGCGAGCCGCTGAAAGCCTGCTCCTTCGACCCGATGACCGGCTTCTTCCGCGACGGCTGCTGCAACACCGGCCCCAGCGACCGCGGCCGCCACACGGTCTGCATCCGCGTCACCGAGGCCTTCCTCGCCTTCTCCCGCCAACACGGCAACGACCTCTCCACCCCCCGCGCCGAATTCGGCTTTCTCGGCCTCAACCCCGGCGACCGCTGGTGCCTCTGCGCCGAGCGCTGGAAGGAGGCCTGGGAGGCCGACGCAGCCCCCAAGGTCATCCTCGCCAGCACCCACCAGCACACTCTGCGCATCATCCCGCTGGATATCCTGCAGGCCTACGCAATGCCCGCCCATAGCCGGTCGACACCGTGACTTCGCACCGGATCGCGCGCCGGTAAAGCCGCTACTCGGAAGGCGACCAATGGCCGACTTCGGCGCTCGCCGTTGACTTCGCAAGGCTTGCTCCCACATGAATCCTTACTCATACTCCAGGTCACAGCCAGTGCAATTCTCTGCAGTATTCCTGAGTGGAGCGATCCATGCGTAGTCCCGTTTTAACCGCCGCACCCACCGCCCCTGACCGCCGCAGCCGTGAGGACCTGGCCAAGATCGCGATCTCCGTCATCGTCGCCACGATCCTCGCCGCCCAGGTCCTTGTTGGCTTTTCCTACCGCGGCGGGCAGACCTTCCCGGTGGTTGCCTACCCGATGTACAAGACCGCGCACTACGAGGGCGAACGGCTGAACGACTACTTGGTCATGGTCAGCGCCGACGGCGGCGAGGAGGAGGCCCTCGGCCCCGAGGCGATGGAGATTTCTCCCTGGCTCTACCAGAGATCGATCACCGCTCCGATCATCAATGGCAAGCCGTCGCCACTCGCCGCCACGGTCGCCCAGTCGGCATGCAAGGCCGGAGGCGCCCAGGCGATCACGATAGCCGTCTACGATTCCGGCTACACGATCCTCCGCGAAGGCCCGGTCGCCGATCCCAGGAAGCTCATCGGCTCCACCACCTTCGATTGCAGTGCGTTTTGATCGCCTGAGACCGGGGAGTACCGATGACACGAGCCTGGAACAACTACTGGTTTGCGTCTGCACCCTGCTTCAATCTGGCCGTGGTGCGGATCATCGCCTGCTTCGCCGGCCTCTTCTACGCGTGGCACAACGAGCTCTACACGGTGATCTCCGCCCTCGGGCCGATGCCGCACGAGATCTACTCGCCGTTCATCATGTTCAAGCTCCTGAACGCGCCGCTCGGCTGGGGTGCGGGTGCGGACGGGATCTGGGCGGCGCGGCCAAGCCCGGAGTTTGTCTCCCTCGTGCTGACCGTCTTCGTCGTTTCGGCGATCATGGGCATGGTCGGGCTCCTGACCAACGCCTCCCTCTTCGTCGCGGGCCTGAGCTTCCTCTATGTGGCGCTCTACAAATACGCCTTCGGCGACTTCCATCACTCGGATCCTGCGATGATCATCGCCCTCCTCGCGATGTCGCTGAGCCCGGCGGGGCGCGTCTTCTCCATCGACAGCTGGATCCGATACCGTGGCAAGCGGGTCGACCCGCTGATGGTCTACAGCCCGTTCGCCCGCTGGCCGCTGCAGCTCGTGCAGTGGCTCTTCCCGCTCTTCTACCTCTCGGCCGTCTACAGCAAGCTGACCCTCTCCGGCCTCGACTGGGCCAACGGCTACACCCTCCAATGGTACCTGGCCCGCGCCGGCAGCGCCGAGGGGCATGTGCTCGCCATGTGGCTCGCGCAATTCCACGTCCTCGTATTGCTGGGGCAGATCGGGGTCCTGCTCTTCCAGTCAACCTTCCTTCTCTGCGTGATTTTCCCGCGGCTGCGCTGGATTTACGTTCCGGCCGGTCTATTTCTGCACACCATGATCTACTTCACCCTCGGCGCCCCATTCTTCTCCTGGCTCGGCCTCTACTCGGTCTTCATCCCGTGGACGGCGGCAGTGCTCTGGCTGCGGCGGCGCCGTGAGCCGACCGCCGCGACGGCCTGAAATGGCAGGCCCTTCGCCCGGCGACGGGGCGGTCATCGTCTACGATGGCGACTGCCCATTCTGCTCGCGCTATGTCGCGCTGGTGCGTCTGCGCAATTCGGTCGGCCCGGTGCGCTTGCTCAACGCGCGCGAGCCTGACCCCTTCGTCGACGAACTACGCCGCGCGGGCTACGACCTCGACGAGGGCATGGTCCTGAGGTACGGTGGGCGGATCTACCACGGCGCCGACTGCATCATGATGCTCGCCATGCTCAGCACCCCGGTCGGCCCCTTCAACCGGATCAACGCCGCGATCTTCCGCTCGCCGACCGCGTCGCGCCTGCTTTACCCGGTGCTGCGCACCGGCCGCAACGCCGTCCTCCGCCTCCTCGGCCGCACTCGCATCGCCGACATGCCCGGCTGAGGCCTGCCCTCCTAGCCCACATCAGCTATCCTCGCCGTAAGCATTGATTGCGCTTCGCGTCCAGGTATCGTTGCGCTTGAGGAAATCGTGCAGCGTCTTGCCCGCCTCGGCCCGGAAGTGCTCCTCAGTCATCGCAAAGCCGTCGATCCGGTCCAGCCGGAAGGTGCGGAAATCGCGCCGCAAGTCGCACCAGGCCGCCAGCACCCACACCGGCCCGAAATAGGCCAGCGACAGCGGCCGCACCGTCCGCTCGCTTCCCTTCCCCAGCACGTCGACATAGGCGAAGCGCACCTTCACCTGGCTCCGCACCGCCCGCCTGAGATCGGCGAGATCGAACCGGATCGGCTCCATGAAATGCAGCGGCGGCGCCAGCAAGGCCGTGCTAGCCATGTACCCGCGCAGCCGGTCCGGGATCACCGCCTCGATCTTGGCGATCGCATCCGCCGCCGCCTCCGACAGCTCCCGGTCCGCCCAGGACTCGACGATCCGCGCCCCCAGCACCAGCGCCTCGATCTCGCTCTCCTTGAACATGAGCGGCGGCAGGTCGAACCCCGCCCGCAGCACGTAGCCCACTCCCGCCTCGCCCTCGATCGGTACCCCGCTCGCCATCAGGTCGCGGATATCTCGGTAGACCGTGCGCTCCGAGATCTCGAGCGCTTCGGCGATGTCCCGTGCCCGGACCGTCGGCTTGCGGCGCAGAATCTGGATGATCTCGAACAGGCGGTCGGCGCGGCGCAAGGCTCATCTCCGGGAGAAGGTGCAGGGACGCCTCCTCCCTAACTCTACCCTCCTGACAGCACGCTGTCAGGAGTCTCACTTCCTCCTGACACAATGCTGTCAGGTGGCCTGCGCTACAAGTCGGGACATCAGGCGGACACCCCGTCCGCAGCCTTCCAGAACCAGGAGCCTGTCATGCCCAGCTTCGCCTCCGCCACCCGCCGCTTTTGGGACGACTACCGCCGCGCCGCCGCCGAGCGCACGGCGCTCCGCCGCCTCTCCGGCATGAGCGACGACCTGCTACGCGACATCGGCCTCGACCGCGGCAATCTCCGCGACGCCATCCGCCGCGGGCGTTGAGCCGGTCCACACGGTGGCGTGGTTACCCACAACGTAAAATCCCGCCGGCGGCGTCTTGACCGTCGGCGGGAATTCCGCCTACATGCCGCCCGCGCCAAGTGCGTGGAAGGTAAGGGGTAACATGAGTTTCGGTAGCGGTTTTCGAGTAAGCGCCCTGGCAGCTGGCGTGATGTTGACGGCGGTGGCGACGCAGGCCGCCACCCTGACCGAGGCCTCGGTGCCCGGCGCTGCATTCGGTGCGGCGTGGAATAGCCCCACCACCGTCGAGGCCGGCTATGACGCCATCTCCGGCACGGGCAATCAGAACCAGTTCGACAACTTCTTCTTCGCCGCTCTTCCCGCCGGCCACCAGACCCTGAGCTTCGACTTCACCGCGCCGTCGAGCCACGACTATTCCTACTCGGCCGGCGCCACGATCCTCACCAGCCTGACGCCCTTCCGCTGGGGCTGGGACGGCACCACCGCCAAGACAGTGCAGGTCGACTACTACAAGCCGGCGCAGTCCTTCACGCTCGACCTCGGCGACGACTTCGCCGGCGGCGGCTTCTATCTCGCGCTGAATTTCACCCACGGCGCCAATCTGGCCTACAACATCGGCGTGCCGTCGAACGCCCTGCCGGCACAAAGTGCGCCGACCCCGGCACCGGTCCCGCTGCCGGCCGGCCTCGTCCTTCTCGGTACTGCCGTCGCGGCCCTCGGGGCCGCCAGCACCCGTCGCCGCCGCGCCGCGGCTACGGCCTGACCCAGGACGCCGGCCGTTTCTCCAGGAACGCGGTGACGCCCTCGCGCGCTTCCACCGCCTCCCAGGTGTCGGCCAGCCGCGCGATCGTCGCCTCGATCACTTCAGCGTCGATCCGCGGCCCCAGCGAGCGCGCCAGCCGCTTGGCCGCCGCCACCGCCGCCGGCGCTGCCGCCAGGTAGGGCGCCACCTCCGCCTCGACCGCCGCGTCCAGCGCGTCCGCCGCCACCGCACGGGTGACGAGTCCCATCGCCACCGCCTCGGCGCAGTCGAAGACCCGCGCCGAAAAGAAGACGCTTCGCGCCCGCCCTTCGCCGATGCGCGCCAGCACGTAGGGCGAGATCGTCGCCGGGATCAGCCCCAGCCGCGTTTCGGTCAGCCCGAACCGCGCACCCTCCACCGCCACCACGCTGTCGCAGACCGCCATCAGCCCAACGCCGCCGCCAAAGGCCGCTCCCTGAACGCGTCCGATCACCGGCTTGCCCAGAGTGTTCAGCGCCTGCAGCATCCCCGCCAGCCGCCGCGCCTCGGCCAGGCGCCCGGCCCGGTCGGCGTCGAACTGCGCCCGCATCCACTCCAGATCGCCGCCGGCACAGAAGCTCTTTCCGGCGCCGGTCAGCACCACCGCGCGGACGACCGCATCTCCCTCGAGGCCCGTCGCCGCCTCGTTCAGCTCGTCGCACATCTCCCCCGACAGCACGTTGTGCTTCTCGGGCCGGCTCAGCACGAGCCACGCGACGCCGCGGGCGTCCACGTCGAGGGTGATGGTGTTCCAGGTCATCGGGCCGGCTTCCCGACCCGATCGGGCGTCGGCGTCAGACGCGCCGCTCCACGTAGCGGCTCAGCACCGCCCGCACGCGCGGGTCGCCGGCCAGCCTCTCCGGATCCCAGAGGCGCAGCGCCTCCTTGGAGGTGAGCTTCTCGCCGATGGCTTCGTGCAGCACATCCGCCAGGCACGGGCCGCGCATCGGGTCCATGCCACGCGCGATCAGCCGCTCGTTGATCCTCGCGTCGGTCGCCAGAACGACAATGGTCCGATCCTGCATGCATCGTCCTCCCACGGTGTTCTTGTGATCTGAACATAGCTCAACTTCCGGTGCAAGAACAGGCTCACTTTTGCGACGCTCCGCGGCAGGCCGCGCATGGGTGGATTCTCGCCGAACCGCCTCAGGCGGCAGCGCGAAGACCGCGGGCGAAGGTCCCCGCCGCAGCCAGCCGGGCCGGATCCAGCCCGGTCGCGAAGCCCAGGTCGTGCAGCCGGGCAACCACCCGCTCGGTCGCGACATTTCCCGCCGCACCCGGCGCGAAGGGACAGCCGCCGAGTCCGCCGCAGGCGGCATCGAAAACCCGGAGCCCCAACTCCAGCGCCGCTTCGATATTGTCGAGCGCCCGTCCGCGCGTGTCGTGGAAATGCCCCGCCAGCCGCGCCGGCGGCGCCGTTTTCAGCACGGCGCGCAGCATTCTTACCACCGAATCGGGAGTGCCGTGGCCGATGGTGTCGCCCAGGCTAACCTCCCGGCAACCAAGTGCAAAAAGCCCCGCTGCCACGTCCGCGACACTTCGGGGCGCAATTGCGCCTTCGAACGGGCAATCGGTGACGCAGGAGACATAACCGCGCAGCGGCACCCCGTCCGCCGCCGCCGCTTCGGCCACCGGCGCGAATCGCGCGAGGCTCTCGGCGATCGAGCAGTTGATGTTGCGCTGGCTAAAGCTCTCCGAGGCCGACGCGAAGATCGCCACCTCCCCGACACCCGCCGCCCGCGCCGCGGCATAGCCCTTGAGGTTCGGCGCCAGCGCGGCATAGACCACGCCCGGTCGGCGCGCGATGCCCGTCAGCACCGCCGCCCCATCGGCCATCTGCGGCACCCATTTCGGGCTCACGAAGCTCGCCACCTCGATGTGGCTCAACCCGCAATCGCTCAGTAGGTCGACCAGCGCGATCTTCCGCGGCGTCGGGATCGGCCGCGCCTCGTTCTGCAATCCGTCGCGCGGGCTTACCTCGTAGATCGTGACGCGATCATCCATCCGCCGGCTCCAGCAGCAGGAGGACGGTGCCGTCCGTCACCTGCGCTCCGGCCTCGACTAACACCTCCGCGATCACTCCGTCCCGCGGCGCCAGCAGCGAATGCTCCATCTTCATCGCCTCGAGCACCACCAGCACGTCCCCGCGCGCCACCGCCTGCCCCGCCGCCGCCGCGAGATGCTTGACCAGCCCCGGCATCGGCGCGCGGACATCGTCGCCATGCGCCGCCGCCTCCGCCCCCACCGCCAGCGGATCGGGCACGCCCACGACCCACGCCTCTGCGCCGGCGAAGACGGTCACGCGGCCGCCCTCCGCCGTCACCCCCAAACGCAGCGCGGCACCGTCGACGACGACCGCGAGCTCACCCTGGTCCCAGCCCACGATCTCCATCGCCCGGTCGTCCACCCGGAACCGCCCCGGCCCCAGCGTCTCCACCCGCACCCCGTGCCGCTCGCCGCCGAGTTCCAGCACCACCGTCCGCGCCAGCGGCCCCCAGAGCGCGAACCCCGCCAGCGGATCGCCCGCCGCGAGCTGCCCTCCCGCCGCCAGCGCCGCCACCGCCAGCACCGCCTCCGACACCGGCTGCGGCTCGGTCAGCGCCACAAGATCGCGCTCGATCAGCCCGGTATCCACCCTCCCGGCGGCGAAGTCCGCCTGCCGCACCAGCCGCGCCAGGAACCCGAGGTTGGTGGTGCAGCCCGCCACCCGCGTCGCCTCCAGCGCCTGACCCAGCCGCCGCAGCGCGATCTCCCGCGTCGCCCCGTGGGCGATGACCTTGGCGATCATCGGATCGTACCACGGCGAGATCGCATCGCCCGCCCGCACGCCGGACTCCACCCTCACATCGTCGGGGAACGCCAGATGCGAGAGCGTGCCTATCGCCGGCAGGAACCCTTTCGCCGGATCCTCGGCATAGAGCCGCGCCTCCACCGCATGGCCGGACAGCGTCAGCTCCTCCTGCCGCCGCGGCAGGGGCTCGCCCGCCGCCACGCGCAACTGCCACGCCACCAGATCCACCCCGGTGACCGCTTCGGTCACCGGATGCTCCACCTGCAGCCGGGTATTCATCTCCATGAACCAGAAGCCGTCGGCGCGCAGCCCCCGCGAGCCGTCGGCGATGAACTCCACCGTCCCCGCGCCGGCGTAGCCGATGGCCTTCGCCGCCGCCACCGCCGCTGCCCCCATCGCCGCGCGCACCTCTTCCGGCATCCCCGGCGCCGGCGCCTCCTCGATCACCTTCTGGTGCCGCCGCTGCAGCGAGCAGTCCCGCTCGAAAAGATGCACCGCCTCGCGCCCGTCGCCGAACACCTGGATTTCCACGTGCCGCGGCGCGGTGACGTATTTCTCCACCAGCACCGCGTCGTTGCCAAACGCCGCCCGCGCCTCCCCCCGCGCCGCCGCCAACGCCCGCCCGAACTCCGCCGCCCGGTCGACCCGCCGCATCCCCTTGCCGCCGCCCCCGGCCACCGCCTTGATCAGCACCGGATAGCCGACCGCCTCGGCCTCCGCCGACAGCCGCTCGTCCCCCTGGTCCGCGCCGTGATACCCCGGCACCACCGGAACGCCCGCGGCTTGCATCAGCGCCTTGGCCGCATCCTTCAGTCCCATCGCCCGGATCGCCGCCGCCGAAGGCCCGATGAACACCAGCCCCGCCGCCTGCACCTCTTCCACGAACTCCGGGTTCTCCGAAAGGAACCCGTACCCCGGATGCACCGCCTCCGCCCCGGTGGCCAGCGCCGCCTCGACGATCCGGTCGCCCTTGAGATAGCTCTCCGCCGCCGCCGGAGGCCCGATCCGAACCGCGGCATCCGCCATCGCCACATGTTTGGCGCCTGCATCCGCGTCGGAATAGACGGCCACCGTGCCCACGCCGAGCCGACGGCAGGTCGCCATCACCCGGCAGGCGATCTCGCCCCGGTTCGCGATCAGCACCCGGCGGAACATCATGCCCTCCCGCATCCGGCGAGGCGCAACGCCGCCCCCGTCCCCGGCCGTGCGCCCGCACGGCCTGCGCCTGCCTGCCCCCCGGCAGGCGCACCCGACCGTTCGGCACGCGGCACGCTCGGCCATAGCCGCAAATGCCGGCGAGCGGCACCGTCAGGCCAGGTGCGCCCGCCCAGGCAGGCGCAGGCCGTGCTTCCGGCCACCGTCGCAAGAGGCGCGTCTCCCAGCGGCGGGCATATCAGCACCAACCCCCGCGCAGCTTCCCGAAATACCGCCGCCCGTAGCCGCCCCCGACCATCCCCTCGGCCACCCGCTGCCCGCTCAGCCGCATGTCGACCAGCTCCCGCCCGTAGCGGTCGCGCCCGAGAAACGCCACCTCGGTCGAAGTCGCATGCCAGACCCAGGTCGCCAGCGCCTGCTTCGCCCGCTCCGCCGCAGCCCCCTCCGCCTCGCACCGAGGCGAAAACAGCTCCGGCGTGTCGTAGCCCACGATCCGCGCCCGCAGCGTCCCCTTGCCGACACAACCGAGGTCCACGGTGTCCCCATCGACCACGCTCGAGATCCGGCAGTCCCGCGTCATCGGCCGCGCCGCCGACCGCCAGTCGTCCACCACCGGCGCCAGCATCGCATAGCCGCCCGAAATCATCGCGAAGGCCAGGAACCAGAAGACCGCCGCCCGCTGTTCGGCCCCGAGTAGCCATCGCCACCGCCACCACCACGGCCAGCGCACCCGCCTTGGCCGGCGCCGAAAAGGCACGATCTTCCGACTGGCTCGCCTCATGCGGCCATCCTGTCCGCCCCATTCCGAACCGAACCGCTAACGCCTATCACATCCGGAACACGCCGAAGCGCGTCTCCCCCACCGGTGCATTCAGCGCCGCCGACAGCGACAGCGCCAGCACCGCCCGCGACTTGCGCGGATCGATCACCCCGTCGTCCCAGAGCCGTGCGGAGGCATAGAGCGGATGCGACTGCCTGGCGAACATCCCCAGCGTCGGCGCCTTGAACGCCGCCTCCTCCTCCGCGCTCCACGTCCCGCCCTTCCGCTCGATCCCGTCCCGCTTCACCGTCGCCAGCACGCCGGCGGCCTGCTCGCCGCCCATCACCGAGATCCGAGAATTCGGCCAGGTCCAGAGAAACCGCGGCGAATAGGCCCGCCCCGCCATCCCGTAGTTCCCCGCCCCGAACGATCCGCCCACCAGCAGCGTCACCTTCGGCACCGCCGTCGTCGCCACCGCCGTCACCAGCTTCGCCCCGTGCCGCGCAATCCCCTCCGCTTCGTACTTCCGCCCCACCATGAACCCGGTGATGTTCTGCAGGAACACCAGCGGGATCCGCCGCTGGCTGCACAGTTCGATGAAATGCGCCCCCTTCACCGCGCTCTCCGAGAAGAGCACCCCGTTCGACGCCACGATCCCCACCGGCATGCCCATCACGTGCGCGAAGCCGCAAACCAGCGTCGCGCCGAACCGCGCCTTGAACTCGTCGAAGCGCGACCCGTCCACCAGCCGCGCGATCACCTCGCGGATGTCGTAGGGCGTGCGCAGATCCGCCGGCACCACCCCGAGGATCTCCTCCGGATCGTAGGCCGGCTCCTCGAACGCCTGCAGAGCCGGCCCGGCAGGCTTCACCCGGTTCAGCCCCGCCACCGCCTGCCGCGCCAGCGCCAGCGCGTGCGCGTCGTCCTCGGCCAGATAGTCCGCTACACCGCTCAGCCGGGTATGCACGTCCCCCCCGCCCAGCTCCTCCGCCGTCACCTCCTCCCCGGTCGCCGCCTTCACCAGCGGCGGCCCGGCCAAGAAGATCGTCCCCTGCTCCTTCACGATGATCGCTACGTCCGACATCGCCGGCACATAGGCTCCGCCCGCCGTGCAGGACCCCATCACCACCGCGATCTGCGCGATCCCCTGCGCCGACATCTGCGCCTGGTTGTAGAAGATCCGCCCGAAATGGTCCCGGTCCGGAAACACCTCGTCCTGGTTCGGCAGGTTCGCCCCGCCCGAATCCACCAGGTAGACGCACGGCAGCGCATTCTCCGCCGCAATCTCCTGCGCCCGGAGATGCTTCTTCACCGTCATCGGATAGTAGGTGCCGCCCTTCACGGTGGCGTCGTTCGCCACCACCATGACCTCCTGCCCCATCACCCGCCCGATGCCCGCGATCACCCCCGCGCAAGGCGCATCGCCGTGGTACATCCCGTTCGCCGCTACCGCCCCGATCTCGAGGAACGGGCTCCCCGCATCGAGCAGCCCAGCCACCCGCTCCCGCGGCAGCATCTTTCCCCGCGCGACATGCCGCGCCGCCGCCTGCACCCCGCCGCCTGCCGCGGCCGCCTCTGCCGCCGCCGCTATCTCCGCCAGCGCCGCCAGGTGCCCCTCCCGGTTCGCCCGGAAGGCGTCACTGCCGGTCTCGATGGCGGAGACGAGCTTCATTGCTTCCTCCGCTCCTCCAACCGGTTCTCCAGCGTCAGCGCCTCCTGTGCCGTCAGCTGCATCATGCATTGGGTCGAGGCCGGCCCCGCCCCGGTCCCACCGCCCCACTGGCTCCACTCGTAGGCGCAGGCGGCGTCGCGATAGCCGACCCAGGCCCGCTGCATGTCCCTCAGCGCCGCCGCCGGCGAAGGCGCTGCCGAGCCCATCTCCTTCAGCTCCGCCGCCACGCCTTTCTCCAGCACCATCAACTCGCCATAGGCCTTGTTCAGCCGCCCGTCCCAGAACTCCAGCTCGCGGCTCAGGCAGAACCCCATGCCCACGGTCGTCGACCCGTCCGACGTGTCCATGCACGCCCCCGCGGACAACCCCACACAGGCCTCGCGCGCCAGCAGATCCGCCGCGCCCGCCTCGCACTGCGCGGTCTGCCCGATCGAGAAGGGTATGTCTTGCGCCGCCGCCGGCCCGGCCGCCAGCGGCAGAAAACCCATACAAACACCCATATGGATTCCATACGCTTTCCATACGGATTCCATACGCAGATTTCCCAGCATGTTCAGCCGCTTCACTCCGTCGCTCGCATCAATTCCCGCCCAATCAGCATTCGCCGTATTTCCGAGGTCCCGGCGCCGATCTCCATCAGCTTCGCGTCCCGCATGATCCGCGCCACCGGACTGTCGTTCAGATACCCCGCGCCCCCCATCGCCTGCACCGCCTGAACCGCCTGCTCCATCGCCTTCTCGCTGGAATAGAGCACGCAAGCCGCCGCATCCGCCCGCGTCACCGTCCCCCGGTCGCACGCCGCCGCCACCGCATAACAATAGGCGCGTCCGGTGTTCATCGCCGTGTAGAGATCGGCGATCTTACCCTGCATGAGCTGGAAATTACCAATCTTCTCACCGAACTGCCGCCGCCCATGCATATACGGCATCAGGTGGTCCAGGCAGGCATGCATCAGCCCGATCCCGATCCCCGACAGCACCACCCGCTCGTAGTCGAGCCCGCTCATCAGCACCCGAACCCCCTTGCCCTCCTCGCCGAGCACGTTCTCGAACGGCACCTCCACATCCTCGAACACCAGTTCCGCCGTGTTCGACCCCCGCATGCCGAGCTTGTCGAAATGCGGGCTAGTGGAGAAACCCTTCATCGCCTTCTCGACGAGAAACGCCGTGATCCCCTTCGCCACGGCGGCAGGATCACTCTTGGCATAGACCACAAGGGTATCCGCATCCGGGCCGTTGGTGATCCAGTATTTCGTTCCGTTCAACACATAGCGATCATTACGTTTTTCGGCGCGGAGCTTCATCGAGACCACGTCCGACCCCGCCCCCGCCTCCGACATGGCGAGGGCACCGACATGCTCTCCCGACACCAGCTTCGGCAGGTACTTCGCCTTCTGCTCGGCGGTGCCGTTCAGATTGATCTGGTTGACGCACAGGTTGGAGTGCGCCCCGTAGCTCAGCGAGACACTTGCGGAAGCCCGCGCGATCTCCTCGACTGCAATGACATGCGCGAGGTACCCGAGGCCCGCCCCGCCATACTCCTCCGGCACGGTGATCCCGAGCAGCCCGAGCTCGCCCATCTCCCGCCACAACTCCGCCGGAAAGAGGTTGGCGCGGTCGATCTCCGCGGCCATCGGCGCCACCCGCTCCTGCGCCCAGCCATGCACCATCTCGCGCAGCGCCTCGAGATCCTCGCCCAGGGCGAAATCGAGCGTGGCCATGAACATCGGAGGTCCCCCTTCCGGCTCAGCCCGGTGGCTGATCCACCCAGACAAGGCGCTCGGTGTCGTACCCGTTGGCGCGGAGCGCCGCCAGCGCTGGCTCGAGCTCGACAGCCGGCACCTGCGGCCGCCGGGCGAGAATCCAGCCGGTCCGGCCGCCCGGCGTCCCCACCACCGCCATTCGGTATTCCGGATCGAGATAGATGATCCAGTAGTCGCCCCCGACAGGCATCAGCGGCGAGAACTTGACCTTGAGCCGGGCGTTGCTCGCGTCGGAGGCGCGCGCCACCGCCCTCGCGGTCTCGACAGGCCCAACGAGGCTCTCCTTGCGGCACGAGTTCACCACGTCGACGCCCCCGTCCGATCGCGGCGCGTAGTCCGCGGTCGTGCCGACGCAGCCCTCCTCGAACCAGTTCGGGAACCGGGCGATCTCGTACCAGCGGCCGGCGTAGCGGCCGAGGTCGACCGAGGCGACGGTCCGCATCGGAACCGCGGTGTCGCGGTAGACCTCGCTGGCGCAGCCGCCGAGAAGGATCGCGCAAGCGAGCAGGCCACTGCGAACCACGACGGTCTCCCCTGAACCCGGCCGGGCTTGGAACGGACGGTGCCCCCGGTTATAAGCCCCGGGCTGCACCGAGCATCCCAAGGACTACTCCCATGCGCAAGGCCGAAGTCACCCGCGAGACCGCCGAGACCCAGCTCTCGGTCGCCCTCGATCTCGACGGCACCGGCCGGCACGACAACGCCACCGGCGTCGGCTTCTTCGACCACATGCTCGACCAGCTCGCCCGCCACGCGCTGATCGACCTCACCACCCGCGCCACCGGCGATCTCCACATCGACGACCACCACACCGTCGAAGACGTCGGCATCGCCCTCGGCCGCGCTATCGCCCAGGCCCTCGGCGACAAGCGCGGCATCCGCCGCTACGGCTCCTGCCTGCTGCCCATGGACGAGGCCCTGGTCCGCGCCGCCATCGACCTCTCCGGGCGCCCCTTCCTCGTCTGGAAGGTCGACTTCCCGTCGCCCAAGATCGGCACCTTCGACACCGAGCTCGTCCGCGAATTCTTCACTGCGCTCGCCATGAACGGCGGCCTCACCCTCAACGTCGCCTGCCTCGACGGCGCCAACAGCCACCACATCGCCGAAGCCTGCATTCAAGGCCGTGGCCCAGGCGTTGCGGGCCGCCGTCGAGCCCGACCCGCGCGGCGCCGGCGCCGTCCCTTCCACCAAGGGCACGCTCTCGGGATGACCACGGTCATCGTCGACTACGACAGCGGCAACCTCCACTCGGCGCTGAAGAGCTTCCAGCGCATGGCCGACGAGACGAACGCCGGCCCCGTCGCCGTCTCCTCGGATCCGGAGGCAGTCCGCACCGCCTCGCGGATCGTTCTGCCCGGCGTCGGCGCCTTCGCCGACTGCCGCGCCGGCCTCACAGCCCGCCCCGGCCTCTTCGAGGCCATCGAGGAGCGCGTGATCCGCGAGCGGCGTCCCCTTCCTCGGCATCTGTGTCGGCCAGCAGCTGATGGCGACCCGCGGCCTGGAATACGGCGAGACACGCCCGGCTTCGGCTGGATCCCGGGCGACGTCGTCCGCATCACCCCCGGCGACCCGGCGCTGAAGGTCCCGCACATGGGCTGGAACGCCCTCGAAATCCTGTCACCTCACCCGCTCCTCGCCGGCATCGCCACCGGCGACCACGCCTACTTCGTCCACTCCTACCACCTCGTCCCCGAGGTGCCGACGCAGCGCGTCGCCACCAACGACCACGGCGGCCCGATCACCGCCGCGGTCGCCCGTGACAATCTCTTCGGCACCCAGTTCCACCCGGAAAAGAGCCAGGCCACCGGCCTGCGGCTCATCGCCAACTTTCTCGCCTGGAAACCGTAGCGCCCCTACCTCATTCTGCCGTTCACGCGGGAAAATGACGCTCCGACCCGGAGGTCGGCGGGGCTTTCCGCCGGTGCCAGTCGCTGCGGCCGCCTTTGCCGCGGCGACGGCGTGGTCCACTTCGGTGTTCGACGCCAGCGCGACGGACTTTTCCGCCTCGCCCGTGGTGGCTGGCTTTGACCGGACGTGCCGGCGACGCGGGCGTTGTCAATGTAGTGTGCGATCTCGGTCATGGTGGAGCCCCCATCGGTTGCGCTTGCTGGCCGTTTGGCTTCACAAGGCATCGCGTTTCATGATCCATTCGACGGCCGGGTGCGGAACGAAGCGCCATTTGCGGAGCGGGCCGGCCATTACGTTCAGGTAGTACATCTCGAACCCGTAGGGCGCGCCGCAGGGATGGTGCCCGCGTGGAACCAACGTCACGTCGCCGTCGACGACTGCCATGGTCTTGCGCCGACCGCCATCGCCGCCATCAACCCCAACACCAAGACCGCCCCAGTCTTTCGAGCCCGCGCCGACGCCGAGCTGACCGCGAAGATCTATGCCCGCGTCCCGGTGCTGATTGACGAGACGAAGGGCAGGGCAGGAAATCCGTGGAATGTTCGACTTCGCACGATGTTCCACAAGTCAAATGCCTCTTCGGCCGGACACCTGAAACCGTCAAATGAGGTTGAGTATGAAGCAGGCTGGCTTTCGGTTCATGAGGGTGACTACGGCCATCAGTTCGACCATCGTTTCGGCACATTCTTTGACAGCCGTGTTCGAGCCACAACCGCCGAGGAGCACCGATGTGTCGACTTTGAGCCGACCTTCGAATTTGTCGCGTATCGAGAAGCATATGTAGAAATTCTTGAGAGATGGCAGGTTAGCGCGGCGACAGGCGGCATTCTGGGTTTCCGGCGCGTAGCACGCTCAACCGACGACAGGACGTCAATCGCCGCCATTTTGCCTTTAATGCCAATGACCTACGGTTGGATTGTTCTGATCTCTCCCCCGCCCCTGCATCAGGCGCTCCTCGTTGGTGCCATGAACGGCCTGGTTCTCGACTACTGCCTTAGGAACGCTTTGAGCCAACCAAGCATTCCGCAAAATGTCTATGAGCAGCTTCCATTTCCGCCGCCGGAACCTTTCTCCTCCGCCCACCGCGCCTTCATTGTCCCCCGCACCAGCCACGCCATGGCGCCCTTCGCCCGCGAGCTCGGCCATGCCGGCCCGCCCTTCGTCTGGGACGATGACCGCCGGGCGCATCTGCGCGCCGAACTCGATGCCTTCTACGCCCGCGCCTACGGCCTGACCCGCGACGAGCTGCGCTACATCCTCGACCCCGCCGACGTGAAGGGCCCCGACTACCCCTCCGAGACCTTCCGAGTGCTCAAGGCCAACGACATCCGCCGCTTCGGCGATTACCGCACCGCCCGCCTCGTCCTCGCCGCTTGGGACCGCTTCGAGACCGACGGCACCTTCCGCGGGCTCGGCCTCTGATGCAGCGGTTTCATGACGGCGAGCGTATCGTCGCCGATCTCCACGACGGCATTACCCGCGTGCTGCAGGCCCACGGCATCTCGGACACCTACGACATCCTCGCCGTCGCCGCCGTCCTCCAGGCAATCGGCTCCGAGCTGAAGTTCCAGATCGGCGCGAACCCGAACCCTCTCGCTCCCAAGTTGGGAGGGACCGGCTGGGAGGCCTTGATGGCATCACGCCTCCCGATGCAGGTCGCCCTCTTGCAGAGCCCGCACAGCCTCATCGTCAATCCGATGATGGAAGCGGTCGCCGCCGCTCTCCGTGACCGCGGCAAGCCGACCAGCGAAGCCGTCCTGCTGCGCCGCTCCGTGGCAATTCAGCGCGAGCGTGAGAACCGCCAAGGCGGAGAGGTCAGCGGGGGCCCGACCCTCGCCAGCGCCTTCCGCTCCGCGCTCGCCTATCTTGCAGAAGGCGGGGTGATCCGCCGCGCCGGCCCCGGTGGGCCTTGGGAGCTCTCCGAAGACTGGACCTGACATGACGCGCCGGATGTTAACCTTCTGCCACGAGCCCATCGCATGGTACCTGCATTGTGCACGCGATGTACATGAGATATACGTCAAGGAAATCCCAGTTACCCATTGACAATGAACCAAAAACCGTGCTCGAGACTCCACCCGGCTTCATCGTCCGCACCGACGCCCAGAAGGCCGCCGCAGACCACGGCTACCGCCTCCCGGCGCCACCCGAGCCGCCCGAGCCCGGCTGGCTCCGCTACGCCTCCACTACCGCTCACGGCACCCTCCGCCTCGCCGCCGCCGACACGACCGGCCCCTGGTTCCTCGCCCTCGACCACACCGGCGTCATCGCCGAGCTCTCCCTCCCACCCGACCCCATGCCCGGGCCTGGCCTCCCGATACCGCCTGCCCACCCTGACCACCCTCTACCCGGTCCTTCGGGCCGTCTACCGCCTCGCCCTGACCCTACCCGACGTCCGCCTCGTTACCTTCGAGGCCCAGACCGCCGCCCTCCCGAAAGCCACCGAAGCCGAGCGCCTCGTCGTTCAGCGCATCGGCCAGAACATCTTCCGAGCCGCTCCAATGACCTAATGGCACGGCCGCTGCCCGCTTACCGGCATCACCGAATCCGGCCTACTGCGCGCCTCCCACATCAAGCCTTGGTCCGCCTGCGAGACCGACGCCGAACGTCTTGACGTCCACAACGGCCTTCTCCTCTCCGCCCTCTGGGACGCCGCCTTCGATCAGGGCTTAGTCACGTTTACCGACGCCGGCGTTCCGATTCCGTCGGACGCCCTCATGGCCGAAGCTCGCACCGAGCTTTCCCTGGCAGGGAAAGTGCTGAGTGGTCTTACGGACGAGCACCGCAGCCAGCTATCGTGGCACCGTCGCCATGTCTTCGAGGGGAGTGCGGGTGCGATTTAGCCAAACGCGAGAAGGTTGACCGAAGCTTTTCCTATTCCGAGACCAACGTTTGGGGGACGGGCTTCGCGCCAGGTCCCGGCGGAGCGGAAGCGGTAGGACCGCCCATCGGTTGAAGATGGCGTGCGTTGCGCTCTTGACGCTTCAGGCGCTTCGGAATAGCCACGTCTTTGGCGCGGGTATGGTGTAGTGGTAGCGCCCTAGCCTTCCAAGCTGGCGCTTGAGTTTCACCCCGTATCGCCGGCTTGCTATCCAGTCTCTTTCTATTGGATAATATCTCGCACGAGGTTGCATCGTGTGACCTCGACTTGCATGCAGTTACCTGCAAAAATCCGACAGAATGCCGAAGCTCAACGAGACGTTTGCGAAGAAGATTCCTCACTCGACCGCGGGCACGGAGAAGCACTGGGACACCGAGGTGCGCGGGCTCGTCCTCTTTGTCGGCAAGCGCTCGAAGACCTGGTACTTCCAGAAGGATGTCGGCGGCCAGACCAGGCGCGTCCTGATTGGACGCTATCCGATAATCTCGGCGGAAGCGGCTCGGCAGTCCGGAATGGCGCTGGCGCTCGATATGGCGCGCGGCGTCGGCAAGTCCGTGCAATCCGGCGCGCCGACCTTCGCGGTTGCGTTGGAGGCCTATCTGGCCCGCCCGAAACTACGCTCCGAGGTGCACAAGCATGGGCTGCGCCTCCAGTTCGCCAGACACCTGAAGGATTGGCTGCGGCTGCCGCTGACCGAGATCACCAAGGCGATGGTCGTTCAGCGTCATCGGGAAATGGCCAGCATTCCTTCCGGTGCCAACCATACGCTGCGCCAGTTTCGCTCAGTCTGGAACCACGCGCGACGAACGTTCGATTTGCCTGAATGCCCGACCGTCGCAATCGAATGGTACGGTGAGGAGCCGAGCGGGCAGCTGATCGAGGATCTCCCCGCCTGGGCCGCTGCCGTGGACGAGCTCGACAATCCCATTCATGCGGTGTTCTACCGGCTGATCCTTTTCACCGGTTTTCGGAAAGGCGAGGCACTGACCCTTGAGTGGAAGCACGTTCATGAGGACCGCATCCATCTCCCGATGACGAAGAACGGCCGGAGCTTCGATCTGCCGATCGTGGACTCCACCATGAGATACTGAAGCCCCTGCGGGGCCTGAGTTCGAAATGGGTCTTCCCGTCACCTAAGGCGAGCGGCGGCCACCTATCCTCACCGGAACGAATGGCGTGGACCGCCCACTCCCATCGGCGGACATTCGCGACCGTCGCGATGGAGAGCGGGTCCTCGAGGAAATCGTTGGGCGGCTTCTGAACCACACGCCCTTGTCCATCACCGGGCAACGATATGCTCGACCATCGCTCGATGCGTTGCGCCCGGCGATGCGCACGACCTGCGATGAGTTGACCAGGAGGACCCGGGGCTCGTCGGAAAATTCGACGGCTTAGGAGCAACGCCCTGTCTCTCGTTGCGTCCGGAGGAAATCTGTGACGCGACAAAGACGGCAGTCAATTCGACGACCGCGAAGGGCGGAAGGCGGTCGTCCGCCGCACCGCCGGAAGGGCCGGAAGGACGGCGGCAAGAAGCGGTCACCCGGCGCTGCGGGTTTGCTCTCGGGCTT
Source organism: uncultured Alphaproteobacteria bacterium (assembly GCA_963796805.1). Taxonomy (GTDB): domain Bacteria; phylum Pseudomonadota; class Alphaproteobacteria; order Rhodobacterales; family Rhodobacteraceae; genus Amaricoccus. The sequence goes on along the minus strand of CAWCNG010000003.1, from coordinate 94,462 downwards.
GAAGCACAGCTGTCGAGAGACGTGATATGACACTGCCGGTGTCAGATTTTCCGCTGAGCGGTCGGATGCGTTCGGGGCAGTCCGGGAGGTCCCGCCAACTGAAGATTCTACTGGGTCACGCGAACTTCGGCGATTCTCCCGGTGAAGGGAAACGGACGCCGGTCCTCGTAGGCGAGCGAGACGGGCGAGCCGAGATCGACGCCGACGTCGAAGGTCTCGGTCGCGGTGAAAGCCGCCGGCACCGTGCGCGCGACCGTTGTGCGCGCCGCCTCGGCGCCGTCGACGCTGATGACAACCTCGGCCGGCCCGCCGGGCTTGGCGATCGTGGTGTCGATGACGATCTGGTGCTTGCCGGCCGCGATCTCGCCGGTCCGCGCCTGGTAGTTCTCGATGATCATCATGTTGTATTCGTAGACGAGCTGCCCGTCCTCCATGTAGACGCGAGAGTCCGCCGCCCGCGCCGCCGACCGCGTAGAGCACGCCGTTGGCGTTCTCGCCGAACTCGGCCTCGATCGTGACCGTCGTTGCTCTGCCGCCCGACGCCGGGCGCGGCGAATTCCGGCATTCGGCGGACGTTCGGGCCGAACGTCCAGCTGTCGATAGGGCGAGCTGACCCGGTCCTCGGGATGCAGGCGCAGCCAGTTGCCGGCGCCGATCGGGAAATCCGCTGTTGCGCCTCGCGCCACCTCGAGGAACGCCGCCTTCAGCTCCTCGAGCTTTTGCGGGTTCTCCGCGGCGAGGTCGTCGCGCCTGCGAGAAGTCGGTGGCTGAGATCGTAGAGCTCCCACACGTCCTCGGCCGAAGTCCCAGCCCGCGACCCGCGCCGCCGAGCCCGGCGTGTCCCAGGGGATGAAGCGGCCCGAACGTGCCGGCGAACCAGCCGTCGACGTAGATGCCGCGGCTGCCGTTGTTGTCGAAAAACTGCTCGCGCTTTTGCCCCGGCGCAGCGGCGTCGTCGAATGTGTAGGCCAGGCTCGACGCCGTCGATCGGGATCTGCGTGTAGCCATTGACGACCTCGGGCGGGGTGATGCCGAGAATCGTCGTAGATCGTCGGCGCGATGTCGATGACGTGATGGAACTGCTGCGCGCATCTCCCGTCGGGCTTGATCTGCGCCCGGCCAGGACACGACCATCGGATTGCGCGTGCCGCCGAAATAGGACGCGAGCAGCTTGGTGCCCTTGAACGGCGTGCCGCCCGCCCAGGCCCAGCCGGCGTGGTACATGTTGTCGGTCTCGCGACGGCCGAGGGCGTCGAGCCCGCCGATCCTGTCGAGCGCCGCCATCTGCTGCTCGACGGTGTTGGGGATGTTGTTCTGCGCCAGCAGCTCGCTGATCGACCCCTGCTGGCCCTCGGCGCTGGAGCCGTTGTCGCCGAAGATGTAGAAGATCAGCGTGTTGTCCCGCGAGCCCCCGCGCGCTCCATGCCGTCGATCAGCCGGCCGACCTGCGTGTCGGTATGCTCGACGAAGCCGGCGAAGATCTCCATCAGCCGCTCCTGGAATGCGCGCTGATCCTCGGGGATCGCTGTCCCAGGCGGCCATCGTCGCATCGCGCGGCGTCAGCTCGGTGCCCTCGCGGGATCACGCCCATCTCGAGCTGGCGCTTATAGCGTCGCTCGCGATAGGCGTCCCAGCCGTCGTCGAACTTGCCTTTGTACTTGTCCGCCCACTCCGGGAAGATGTGGTGCGGCCCGTGCACGCCGCCCGGCGCCCAGTACATCAGGAACGGCTTGTCCGGGATCGAAGGCGCGATAGTCGTCGAGCCAGTCGAGCGCCTTGTCCACCATGTCCTAGGTCAGGTGGTAGGTCGGGATCGTCGTGCGGCGGCTCGACCGCGTCGTAGTTCTCGGTCAGCCGCGGCTCCCACTGCGAGGTCTCGCCGCCGAGGAAGCCGTAGAAATACTCGAACCCGTAGCCGTTCGGCCAGCGGTCCTTCGGCCCGATCGCCGTCGTCTCGGTCGCCGGCGTGTTGTGCCACTTGCCGAAGGCCGCGGTGTGATAGCCGTAGTGCTTGCAGCACTTCGGCGACGGTCGCGGCGTCTTCGGGATCACGCCCGTGTAGCCGTCCAAGGCGACCGCCCGCTCGGCGATGGTGCCGGAGCCGACCCGCGTGTGGTTGCGCCCGGTAGCAGCGACGCCCGCGTCGGCGAGCAGATCGAGGTGGTGTGGAACGCGTTGTAGCGCGATCCCCTCGGCCGCCAGCCGCGTCAGCGTCGGCGTGTGGCACCTCGCCCGCCGAACGTCTCGGAGACGCCGAAGCCGACGTCGTCGAGCAGCACGATCAGGATGTTCGGCGCGTCCTTGGGCAGCCGCTGCGGCTCCTCCGGCCAGATCATCGTCGAATCCTGCAGCCGTCGGCTCCGCCACGCCCGCCATCGGTGCGGGCGGGAAGGGAAGGACCGAGCCGTCGTCGGCGCCGTGCGCGAGCCCGGCCTGCCGGCGTAAGACCGCGCTGTCGGCCACGAGCTCGATCGCCAGGATGCCGGATGACTTGCACGCACAGGACCTTCGTCGATCGCTCTCTCCATCTCCTGGCCGAACTGCCCAGCAGTCCGATATCCTTGGGCGGGTACTTCCTGAATGTCGCGGCGTGCCCTTCATTTCCGCCGCCATCGAGGCGAGGAAGGCGTTCATGCGATGGCCGACCGGGTACTCTTCCTTCGGATCGATGTAGAGATTGAACAGCCATGGCGCGAGGCCGACATCGCTGACCGTCGTCATGTCGATGTTGAGCCACTGCGCATGCTGCTCGACGATCTTCACGTGGATCTTGTACTCGTACATGCGCATCGCCATCAGGTTGTGCTCGTTCCAGATGTAGACCTTCTCGCGGTTGGACTGGCCGTCGTCGGCGAGCAGGAACGAGGTCTGGTCGATGCCGTCGATGTAGCGGTCGGTCGGGAATCTGTCGGCGATCGCGCCGGCGAGCTGCAGCGAGGTGTTGAACAGGTCCATCAGGTCGAACAGTTCGTCGCTCTCGCGGCCGGGCGCGATCATGCCCTTCCAGTAGGCGATGCCGGGCACGCGCACGCCGCCTTCCCAGGCCGAGCCCTTGGCGCCGCGGAACGGCGTGTAGCCGCTGTCCGGCCAGCTATCGAGCTGCGGGCCGTTGTCGGAGGTGACGAAGATGAAGGTGTTGTCGAGCACGCCCGCCTCGTCCAGCGCCTCGACGATCTCGCCGATATAGGCGTCCACCTCGACGACGTCGTCCTTGTAGGGATACTTGCTGGCGCTCTTGCCCTCGAAGGCCTTGCGGCGAAATTGTCGGCGTGCACCTTCATGAAGGCAGTGCTCGAGGAAGAAGGGCTCGTCCGCCGGCGGCGAGTTCCTTGATCTTGGCGACGCGTGAATTCCTTCAGCAGCCGGTCGCCCTCGGCCATCTTCTCGATGCTGTCGATCGCTTCGACGTCGGTGGTCTGGCCGCCCTTGAAGCCATGCACGAGCGCGTTGCTCGAGCCGGTCCTGCGCAGCATCTCGAGCCGCTCGGGATTGAGCACGAGGTCGGGATAGCGGCGCTTGTCGACGCCCTGGCTGATCTCCTTCTCGGCCTCGTAGAAGCCGTAGAACTCGTCGAAGCCGACATCCTGCGGCCGCATGCCCTCGGCCTCGCCGACGTGCCATTTGCCCGAGAGCACGGTCTTGTAGCCGGCCTCGCCGAGCAGCTTCGGCAGCGAGATCTCGTCCGCCCAGGGGTTCTTGGTGATCTTGTCGCCGGCGAGGATCGGCCGCGTCAGGCCGGTGCGCACCGGCAGCCGGCCGGTGAGGATCGCCGAGCGGGTCGGCGTGCAGGTCGCCTGCGAATAGGTCGAGGTGAGCTTCAGCCCCTCGCGCGCCAGCCGGTCCATGTTCGGCGTCGCCGCGCCGATCGCTGCGCCGCCGCCGAAGGCGCCGGGATCGCCATAGCCCATGTCGTCGACGACGAACCAGACGATGTTCGGCCGCTTGCCGGTCGTCGCGAACAGCGCGTCGAGCTTCGCCTGCGCCGCCGCGTCCTGCTCGGGATGGACGAGCGCCGGCTCCATGCTCTCGCTGGTGCGCACCGCCTGCGTCAGCACCGATTGCGCCAGCACCGCCGCCGCGCTCAGCATCAGCGCCCCGGCCAGACCGAACGCGAACCTGCCCATGTGATCCCCTCCTAAAACGTCAGCCCGAGCGTGACCCAGAATACGTTGCTTTCGAAGCGCCGCTTGGCGTCGAATTCGGGTATGTATTTCGCCTTCAGCGACAGGGGTATATCGCCGACCTTGGTGTTCCAGGTCACTATCGGCCCGAGCCCGAAGACCCGCGCCTGCAGGCTTTCCGCGCCGGTCAGCGCCCGCATGGTGTCGGCGCCTTCACCGCTGTCGTCGCCGAGCTGTTTGTAGGCATAGCCCGTCAGCCCCAGCGCCAACCCCGAAGGCAGGTGCTGCATCGCCGTCGCCTCCAGCTGGAACTCGGGCGCCGTCTGGTAGTCAGTCGCCTCGTTCTCCAGCGAGAAGGTGATCCCCGCCGACGCGCTGAACTCACGCCCGTTCTCCGGGTTCGATACGTGAAGGCCGCCGTCGGCATGATCGCCCAGCGGTTCTTGCCGAAGCTGATGGCGTTGACCTCCCGCGTCGCCACGTCGACCGACGCCTCCTCGTAGTAGCCGGTCGGCGCGAAGATCGAAGCGGCGACCAGCCAGTGCCGGTTGCCGTCGCTCCACCCGAGAGACGGGGTGACCACGAGGTCGCCGAACTTGGTCGCGTCGTCCTTGAAGCTGCCGCCGAGGCCGTTGTTGAGGTCCCCGTCGAACGTCAGCTCCCCCGACACCACCGGCAGGGTGACGGTGACCACCGGCTGGCCGCCCCCCAGCCGGCCGGCGAAGGAATGCGTGTAGTTGAGCTTCAGGAGCCGAGCGACGCTGGTCACGTCGGTCAGCACCGCTCCGCCGAGCGACAGGAACGACACGCTGCCGTCGATGTAGATGACGTCGGTGGTCAGGTAGTCCCCGGGCGGCGGCGCGATGCCGGCCAGGCTGTCGCGCGAGCCGAGCAGGTAGGCCCCGAGCCCGCCCTCGACGGCATGGGCCGCCGGCGCGAGGACCATAACGACGGCGAGCGTGATCGTGAGCGTCCGGCCGGCCATCCATCCTCTCCAGCCTGTCGGCCGATTGCCTAGCACCGCGCCACCGGCTAGTCTGACCACCAGTTGCCAATCTCGCGGGTTTATTTTGCAGCCGTCCGTCGCGCGCGACATCCTCGGCAAGCGTGGCTGGCTGGCCGCGACCCCGGAGGGCTTCCGCAATGCGGTCCTGAAGCGCTGCGGGCTGCGCACGGTGGGGCGCGACGAGCCGGTCTACCGGCGCGACGATCCGCCGGGCGGCCTCTGGGGCCTCGCCTCCGGGGGGCTCGCGATCGAGGTGGAGCCGCTCGACCGCGGCGCGATGCTCGGCCATTTCGCCGGCCCGGGCTACTGGATCGGCGCAGCACCGCTGGTGACCGGCAGCACCCGGCAGGTCGGACTGGTCGCCACCCGCCCCAGCGTGCTCCTGCACCTGCCGATCGCCGAATTCGAGGCCATCGCCGCCGGGGACCCGCAGGCCTGGCGCTGGCTCGCAATCCTGCCGATCCAGCAGACCATGCTCGCGACCGGGGTCGCCGAGGACCTGATGATCCGCGACCCCCGCCGCCGCCTGCTCGCGACGCTGCTGCGGCTGGCCGCGCTGCGAGGCCCCTTCGCCGGGACCGAGCCGCAAGACATCATGGTGAGCCAGGAGAACCTCGCGAGCATCGTCAACCTGTCGCGCACCGCCGTCGGCCAGATGCTCCGCGCCTTCGAGGTGGAGGGCCTCATCGACCGGCGCTACAGCAGCATTCGCATCGTCAACACCGAAGCGGCAGCGTCCCTGATTGCGCAAACAACGCTACGGAGACCCAACGGGGCACGATATCCGAGTCCGCGGCGATGACGTGGCGAGCTGGCTACGGATAGACCGTTTCCGCTCAGGAAAAGGCGAGTGCGCCACGGAATGACGGCTCTTGCAAAGCTGCCAGGCGAAACCCAGCGCTGCCTCGAACGGCCGCTCTGGGCCGCGAGCGGACCATCGTCGAGAGGCAGGGTTGGTTCACGCTGTGGCTCGATGGACTTCGCGGGGGACCGTCCCGATCTGCCACTTACCCCGGAAGAAGTATGGAAGACCCGCGGCCGCTTGGAATTCGCGGAACCCGCTCGCCGATACCTTGAAGAAATTCTTCCCGTTCACCGCGTAGCCGGCATAGTGCAGAGCCGCCGCCATATTGCCGTGAGAAACGCTAACGGGCTGTAGGGCTGTGCCGTCCGACAACTCATAGGCGACCCCCTCCGCCGCGTGCTTGTAGTCCGATAGCCGATCGGAGCAGGCATAGGACGCGCTCGGCGTCATCAAGCTTGCGAATGCGAGCGCCCGCAACTGGCCGGGTGCCTGACACGGAGAAGCCATGCGTGCGCGGCTTTGGGCATGCTGGTGTTCGTTCATCCGCTCGCGCAAGCCGTTTCGGAATTGCTCGCCGGGGCGAACCGGAAGCTCGACGCCGAGTTCGTTCATGCCAAAGCGCGCATCCAGGACCTCTCGGATCGCGAACGTAGCAAGCACGTGATGAACCAGGGAAGGCTCGATCGCAATACCGTGCTGCGACAGGAACCGCGTGGCTGCCGATCCATCAACTGATCGGATCGCGTCGGCGCCCGCCAACTCGCCTACAAGCTTCGCGTAGTCCGAGTATCCAAGCCCGCGCGCGACAGCCTCAATCGCAAGTGTCGGTTCGATGAGCGGCATGTGGTCTTGCGTCGCCTGGCGAAGGGCGGTCAACCGGGCCTTCGAAAGTGCATAGCGAGGTTCGGCCTCTAACATTCGCGTTTCTCCGGGGCTCGATCCAGTGCGAACGGCAAAACCGCTAGCTCTGGTTGGTGTGATGGGGCTTGCCGCCAATGGGCTGAATTGGTACTCAACCTATGGTAGCGGCTATAAACCCACGCTCGTAAATATTGCGTCAACCTAGTGCAGCAAAAGCAGAGGTGCCTGGAGCATCGCGCGGAGCGGATGGGCAGCTGGGCCGCGTGACCAGGGAGGATTGAGCCGGGCCTCCCCCCTCGAACGGACAAAAAAAGCCGAAGGCTGGGTGAGACATGACGATTGGCAAGGCGGATATCCTTACATCAGCACGCAAGCACTTCGACCTCGAGCTCGCACGCCGCGAGGAATCCGGCGACGAGACAGCGGCGGTGCATCGCTTGGTCATGCCGTGGAACTCGGCTCGTCTGGGACCAGAGCTGACCGGCGGCCGTCAGCTTCTGCGTGTCGAGGCGGCGGCAATTTCCTCGGGGCGACGTCGCTACTTCACCGACCAGGGTTCGCCGATCCGGTGGATTGAGAGCCCTGACAATCTCCGAGAGCGATACCTTGAGAGTTTGCAGGACGCAGCTGGTCGACCCTGGTCGGCGCTTCTGGATGCGTTGAACGCGGCGTGGGACGTCGCCGCCGTTTCGCCAGGCCGAGAGGCCAACGTGCCGGCCCGGCGCCAATTCTTCGATAGGCTCGATGAAGCGCTGGACAAGGTCATCAACAGCACCGACCCATGGCTTGATTTCGCCCTGCGTGTGGGAGCGGAGAAAGCCGCGGAAGCGACCGAGGTTGAATGGTCCCGGGCGTTCGAGCGCGGGCGAATACTCGTGTTTCGTAGGGAAGGCGACGGCTATTGTCTTCGCCCGCCGCACTGCTGGAGCTCCGGGCCGCCGATCCTGTGCCCGGGCTTTGCAGACATGCAGCGTAGGCATCTATTGATGCGTGCCCGGCGCCTTGAAGCGAGGTTGAGAGCGCAGGAGCAACGGCGCCTACTCGGGCGAAGCGTCGTTCTTGAAGATATCGCCTTGCCTATGTGCCAGGCGAGCCCGTCGTCCTACCAGCTCGCCTCGCTGCGATCCGGCATCGAGAAATTGGGTGAGTTCGTCTTCCTACTGTCCGGTGAATTGCTCGATATCCTCGACTCGACTGGGAAGACCGCCGACAATTGGGCCGACGAACAGGGCAACCGTCGGCGCCTCGCAGCCGAGTCCGCCATCGCCGGGGGGGCCGCTCGACTGCTCCTATCTCCCAACGCCGATCGCCGAAGCACTCACCTGAAGCGAGGACGTCCGGCATTTTCGTCGACCGACGCCCCCCTCGTGAGCAACATCGCCGACAGGATCAGGAAGCGTGAGTTCACGACCGTCAGTGACGCGGTCGAACACGCGTTCGCGCAGGAGCGCAGTCGGTTCGCCGGCTCCGGCACCGAGGAGAACCTCAAGGCGCGAATAAGAAAGAAGGTAGGGAAAGAACTGAGAAATTGGACGATATTGGATTGACCATCGATCCAATTTTTTCCATTTGAATTCAATGCATTGACAGACTGGACGAGGTACATCGACACGGCGTGAAGTTACCTGAAGCACGCTGATAGAAGGTGCCTCCATTGTCCTACCAGAATTTCGGCAGCCCAGCGGGCGTGGCCTATGCGTCGCCGCGGCGTCGGACCGCGCCCGACCGCTCAGGAAACGAACCTGCGTGCGCCTGCGCCGACCACAATGGTGATCGGCTCCTGTCGCGGTGCGAAGTCGAAGAGCGTTTCGGCGTCTCCAAGCGCTACCTTGAAGTCGCAATCATGCGACACGAGGGTCCGCCCATTGTCCGTATCGGCCGATCGGTTCGGTATCGCGTGCGCGACCTGGTCGAGTGGATCGAGCGCAATCGCTTCGCCCCGGAAGACGCAGTGTGATGCCACGTGACGGGGAACGACCAATGGCGGCCGGCCCTAGCCGACTTCGACCACGCGAGGGCATGTTGGTCCGCCTCGGCGGCGCCAAGCGCCTTGATACGGAAAGGACGTCCCTTTCAGGGGGTGAAGGGGGTCGGGCTAGCGGAGCCGAAGGGAGCTACCCCCCGCAACCCGGTTCTACGGGAATGCCCGGATGAGTGCGAACGATGACGTCTTGAGAGGTGCGCTCGGGTACGCCGCGCGTGGCTGGCTCGTCTTCCCGATCCCACCGGGTACGAAAAAGTCCCACAAGAGCGCCGCCTTCTCGGGAGGTCGTCCCTGGGGAGCGACGACGGACGCCGACGAGATCGTTCGAGACTGGAAGAGGTGGCCGGGGGCAAACGTCGGCATCGTCTGCGGTCCGTTGTCCGGGATGTTCGTGATCGAGGCGGACACTGACGACGGGCACGGCATCGACGGCATTGGCCATCTTTCGAGACTGATCGAAGAATTCGGCCCGCTTCCACATACCATCGAGGCCCTCTCCCCCAGCGGCAGCAGGCACCTCTATTTCCGGTGGCCGGACGGTGGCGACGTCGCCAACTCCGCGTCGCACATTGCCCCTGGCGTCGATGTGCGCGGCGATGGCGGGATGGTTGTCGGCGTTCCGTCGACAAAGCCGGGAGCCGCGAACCCGTACCGATGGATCAATCCGCCGCCGCTTTTTGACCTCGCCACTTGTCCCGAGTGGTTGCTCGGCAAAGCCCGAAAACCGCCCGCGGCCAACGTCGTGCCTATCCGCCCCGGAATTCGCAGCGGAAAGGGTGGCGAGGCCTGGGCGTTGGCTGCGCTGAAGGCGGAATTGGAGGCGCTGTCCACCGCTGCGCCTGGGCGGCGCAACCAGACACTGAACACCGTCGCCTTCAAGCTCGGGCAGATCGTCGCTACGGAAGCTCTGGCGGAAGAGTACGTGACCGAGCGCCTCCAGGTTGTCGCGGCCGCCGTGGGGCTGGCGCCGGACGAGATCGCTTCCACGATCGCTTCGGGACTTGCTGCGGGAAGGGGTTCCCCGCGCCAACCCCCCGGGGAAGCAGTATCGGCTCAAGCCGTGGCAGGCCTGAAGGCCAACCGCAAAGACGACACCAAGAGTTCGGAGGGGGCCGAAAGCACCCGAGATTCGGATTGGGCGGCGCCAACAGAGGACGCGGTGGCGCAAGCGTTCACCTTGCAATACCGGGATAAGCTGCGCTTCGACCATGATGCCGGTCGCTGGTTTGCGTGGTCGGATGATCGCTGGCAGCACGACGCGACCAGACAGGCGTTTTCCTACTGCAGGAAGGTTGCCCGCCGAGCCAGCGAACGCATGGACTGGCCCACGCTCAAAGGGGTGCGCAAGGCGTCGTTCGCCCGGGGCGTCGAGCAATTCGCCCAAAGCGACCCGGCCCATGCCGTCACCCAGGAGTGCTGGGATCAGGACCCGATGCTGCTCGGGGTGCCCGGCGGGATCATCGACCTGCGCACGGGTGATCTGCTTCCTCCCGATCCGGCTGCCGGCATCACTCGCCAGACCAAGGCAAAACCCGAGGGCCAGGCCCGCTGCCCGCGCTGGCGTGCGTTTCTCCTGGAAGCGTCAGGTGGCGACCCCGAAATGATCCGGTTCCTGCAGCAATGGTGCGGATATTGCCTGACCGGGCTGACCCGTGAGCATGCCCTCGCGTTCATTTTCGGCCCAGGCAAGAACGGCAAGTCGGTCTTCCTGAATACCGTCAGCGGCCTGCTTGGCGACTACGCCGTAACGGCAAGCATGGACACGTTCACCGCCAGCCGAAGCGACAAGCATCCGACGGACCTTGCCATGTTGAAGGGGGCGCGCCTGGTGACCGCCTCGGAGACCGAAGAGGGACGCGCCTGGGCGGAAAGCCGGATCAAGCAAATGACTGGGGGTGATCCGATCACGGCGCGGTTCATGCGCCAGGATTTCTTCACCTTCCAACCTCAGTTCAAACTGACCATCGTCGGCAACCACAAGCCGGCCATCGCCAACGTCGACGATGCGATGCGGCGGCGGTTCAACATCGTTCCCTTCACGGTGAAGCCAGCCAATCCCGACCCGATGCTGGAGGAGAAACTGCGCGAGGAGTTCCCGAGCATTCTGCGGTGGATGATCGACGGTTGCTTGGATTGGCAAGCCAATGGGCTGATGCCTCCGAGCAGCGTCAGCGCCGCCACCGCCGACTATTTCAACGAGCAGGACCTGTTCGGGCAATGGTTGACGGAGGAGTGCCACGTCGAGCTGGGTAACCTGTCTCGATGGGAAACCTCGTCCAAGCTCTTCGATAGCTGGAGCGACTACGCCCGGCGGTCCGGCGAACTGCCCGGAACGCAGACCCGGCTCGGAGAGAGGCTGCGCCGCCGCGGCTTCACCAAGATCGACCGAAAGGTACACGGGACGACGAAGAAGGTCTGGCAAGGATTGGAACTTAGCGGCCAGGTCACCGAAGGTCGTGATGCCGAGAACTGAGGTTGCCGGTTGCTGGATTGAACATCGAGTCCCGATGAAGGTCACGCGTGCGCGTACCTGATTTCCGGAAAAGCCGGCAACGATCGGCAACCGGCAACCCGCGGCGCTTCAGGAGGAAACCACGGTCGGCCTCTATACCGCTCGCCCCGGCCGCTACAGCCGCGGGTCCTTCCCGGCAACGCACAACGCGGGTAATTCGCGACCGCGCCGCTTGAGGCAAACTTCCTCCTCCGGGTCGAGGCGTATGGGTCCGCGTAGTTATACTATAACACTTGCCCGCTGGTGCGTGGCATCCTCCCAGTCGTGAGGGGCGGAGGCCGTTCGCGGCGGCGGGAAGGGATCAGTCACAAGGGCAGAAGGAGCCGTTCGTTTCAACGTCATTCAGAGAATACGAACATTCAGCTCCGCGCGCGCTTCCTGTCCGGGGCGAGATGGACCCGGCAGCTGCCAGATCGAATTCATGGCCGCCACGGCTGACGTCCGGCGACGAGCCAACCCTACACCAGCACGAGGGACACTCATCAGTCGATGATGTTGTAGCCGCCGTCGATGTACAGGACCTGGCCGGTCATCAGGCGGGCGGCGTCGTGGGCGAGGAAGGCGCAGGCGGCGCCGACGTCGTCGATGTCGACGAGGGCGCGGGCCGGCGATTTGACCTTGGCCTTCTCCAGGAGTTCGTCGAACTCGGGGATGCCCGAGGCGGCGCGGGTGGCGAGCGGGCCGGGCGAGATGGCGTGGACGCGGATGCCCTTCGGCCCGAGCTCGGCGGCGAGGTAGCGCACGGCCGACTCGAGCGCGGCCTTGGCGACGCCCATGATGTTGTAGTTCTCCACCACCTTCTCGGAGCCGTAGTAGGTCATGGTGAAGAGCGTGCCGCCGTCGGTCATCAGCGGCTCGGCGAGGTGAGCCATGCGGATGAACGACCAGACCGAGACGTCCATCGTCACCTGGAAGCCTTGCCGCGGCACGTCGACGACGCGGCCACCGAGGGCGTCCTTGGTCGAGAAGGCGATCGAATGGACGAGGAAGTCGAGCTTGCCCCAGTCCTGCCCGATGCGGTCGAAGACCGCCTCGAGCTGGCCGTCGGCCATCACGTCCAGGGCCATGAAGATCGGCGCCTCGACCTCGCGGGCCAGCGGCTCGACGTGCGGCCTCGCCTTTTCGTTGAGGTAGGTGATCGCGAGTTCGGCGCCGAGGGCGCGGAAGGCGCGGGCGCAGCCCCAGGCGATCGAGCGGTCGTTGGCGATGCCGACGATCAGGCCACGCTTTCCTTCGAGGAGCTTTGCCTTCACGGCGGGAAGGGCCATGTAATTTCTCCGGACTTTCAGGTGTTGGCGGGCGCGTCGACCAGCGACAGGGTGTGGCGGGCGATCATCAGCTCCTCGTCGGTCGGCACGACGAGGAGGGCGACACGGCTCGCCGGCGTCGAGATGCGCGCCCCGCCGGCATCGTTGGCGGCCGGGTCGAGCTCGGCGCCGAGCCAGGCGAGGCGCTCGGCGATGCGGGCCCGGATCGGCGCGGCATTCTCGCCGACGCCGGCCGTGAAGACGAAGGCGTCGATGCCACCGAGCGCGGCCGCGAGCAGGCCCGCCATCAGCCCGCAGCGGTACACGAAGTGGTCGATCGCGAAAGCCGCCCGCGGATCGTCGCTCGCCAGCAAGTCGCGCATGTCGTTGGAGACGCCCGACAGTCCCTTGAGGCCCGACCTCTTGTAGAGCAGGTCACCCACCTCGGCGGCGCTCATGCCGCGCTGCTCGATCAGGTAGAGAACCACCCCCGGGTCGAGCTGACCCGGCCGCGTGCCCATCGGCAGGCCGTCGAGCGCCGTGAAGCCCATGGTGCTCTCGACGCTTCTCCCCTCGCGCAGCCCGCACATCGAGGCGCCGCTGCCAAGGTGCGCGACGATCACCCGGCCCCCGGCCACGTCGGGCGCCACGGCGCGCAGCCGCTCGGCGACATACTCGTAGGAGAGGCCATGGAAGCCGTAGCGGCGCACGCCCTGGTCGTAGAGGGTCTGCGGCAGCGCGTAGCAGTCGGTGTGCGCGGCGTGCCCGCGGTGGAAAGCGGTGTCGAAGCAGGCCACCTGCGGCATGGCGGGGTCGATCTCGGCGGCGAGCCCGATTGGCGCGAGGTTGTGCGGCTGGTGCAGCGGCGCCAGCGGCGCGAGCGCGGTCAACCGAGCCAGGACGTCCGCATCGATGCGCACCGGCCGGTCGTAGACGGGACCGCCATGCACGACGCGGTGGCCGATCGCCCGAAGTTCGAAGCCGCCGAGGCTCGCGAGCCAGCGACGCAGCTCCGCCGTGGCGGCGGGAAGGTCCGGCAGGTCCGCCGAGGCGAACGCATGGTCGGCCAACGCCGTCCCTTCCGGGCCACTGGCCCTGAGACGCGGATGCACGCCGATACCGTCGATCTGACCCCTCACCCGCCGCTCCAGCCGGTCGCCGTCGACGGCGAATATCTGGAACTTGAGGCTCGAGGAGCCGGCGTTGAGGACGAGGATCGCCTGCATCAGGCCGCCGGAACCGCGGCCTTCGCCCGGCGCGCATTGGCGTAGAGCGCGGCGACGGCGCAGGAGGCGAGGCGGGTGCGGACCGAGTTGGCGCGCGAGGTGAGGATGATCGGAACCCGTGCGCCGAGCACGATGCCGGCGGCGTCGGCGTGGGCGAGGAAACTCAGGTTCTTCGCCAGCATATTGCCGGCCTCGAGGTCGGGCACCACGAGAATTTGGGCGTGGCCGGCGACCGGCGAGGTGATCCCCTTGATCCGCGCCGCCTCGGGATCGACGGCGTTGTCGAAGGCGAGCGGTCCTTCGAGCAGGCCGCCGGTGATCTGGCCGCGATCTGCCATCTTGCAGAGCGCCGCTGCGTCGATCGTCGAGGGGATCTTCGTCGTCACCGTCTCGACTGCCGACAGAATGGCGACCCGCGGTGTGCCCATGCCGATGCCGACCCAGAGGTCGATGGCGTTCTGGACGATGTCGCGCTTCACGTCGAGGTCGGGAAAGATGTTGATCGCAGCGTCGGTGATGAAGAGTGTCTCCGGGTGACCCGGCACGTCCATGACGAAGACATGACTGATCCGTCGGTCGGTCCTGAGCCCGGTCGCCGAGGCGGTTACCTCGCGCATCAGCTCGTCGGTGTGCAAGCTGCCCTTCATCAGCAGTTCGCCCTTGCCTTCGCGGATCAGAGTGACGGCACAGGCCGCGGCGGCGTGGCTGTGCGCCGCGTCGACGATCTTTCGCCCGGTCAGGTCGATGCCGTGCTCCGTGGCGACGCTGCGGATCTTCGTCTCAGGTCCGACAAGCACCGGCTCGATCAAGCCCTCTGCTGCGGCCTCCACCGCGCCGCGCAGCGAGGTCTCGTCGCACGGATGGGCGACGATCGTAACCGCCGGGGTGCCGTCCCGGGCGGCCGCGATCAGGCGGTCGTATTTGGTCTGGGCCTCGGCCACGGTTGCCTCCGTCCTCAGGACGCCTTGCGATTTGTCACCAGCTCGGGGCCCAAGCCGAAGAGCGCGGCGACACGGCGCAGGCGCTCGGCCGGCGCCTCGTCGAGGGGGCCGCTTGCCTCGAGCACGCCGCGCAGGACGGCGAAGGCCTCGCGCCGCGCCTCGAGGGGCTCGGGCATCAGCCCGGGGATCGCACGGACCGCCGCCTGCTCGTCGACCACGAGCATCAGGTACTGTTCGCGCACCAGCGCCTTGAAATCGGCGAGGGACATCTGCTTGTTCGCCGGGTGGGCGTCGCGCAGTCGGGTGATGGCCGCGAAGCCGCGTTCGTCGACGGCGTTCCGAACCATGCCGACCCAGACGAGCGCGCGGATCAACGCCTCGGCGAGGCCGCCGTGGCTCATTCCGGCCCGCAATTCCTCGATGCGGCGCTCGACCAGTGCGTCGTGCAGCTTGCTGCGCGCCGCCTTGCGGGGGCGCTCGGTCGAGGCGGCGCCGGTTCCGAGCGCGGCCTGCAACGCCGGCGTGCCGTAGATGGCGTGGAAGGCGTCCTCGGACAGGCGCTCCGCCAGCTGGCGCCAGGCGTCCAGGCCCTCGACGATCTGCCGGGAGACGAGCGTCTGCGCGGCCATGAGAGGGTTGCCCTCGCCCGCCGGCCGCCGGCGGCCGCGGACTCGTTCGGCCTCGGTCGCAATCCAGGCCATCCAGGGGTTCCTCGGGCCGAACATCTCGTAGGACAACCGCAGCGGGTGCATGCGGCGCATTGCCTCGGCAAGCGGCGGCGACACAAGCGCGCGCACCGCGGGCTGGGCGAAGGCACGGTAGAGCGCGAGGTTGATCTCCGAGACCCGCGCGGCGGCCTCGAACTTGCGCTCGTCGGCGAGGTCATTGCCGCCCATCGCCCGGATGTCGTCGAGCGTTCGCGTCTCGCAGCGCATGACCCACTCGCCGGTGACGAGGTCGGGGTTCGCCACCGCCTCGCCCTTCGGCGTCAGTACTGCCTCGTAGAGGCCGGGGGGCAAGACGTCGATCAGGTCGATGTTCGAGGCGAACTCGTCGTGTTCCTTCCGGGCGACGCCGGCGGAGACGAAGATACCGAGGTGGCCGACCTTGTCGTGGACGGTGTAGACGATGGTCTGGCCCCAGGCGCGGATGTCGTCCTCGCTGTCGTAGAGGTCGAGGATCCAGTCGAGCGCCTGCTGCGGCGGGGTGATGTTGTCGCCCTTCGAGCAGAAGACGACGATCGGCGAGCGGATGGAGCGCAGGTCGATCGCGGTGCCGTCGGGGGTGCGGATGTCTCCGGCCGCGAGGTGATTGCCGACGAAGAGCTCGTCGACAATCCACTGGATCTCCTCGGCATTCAGCGTGACGTGACCGCCCCACCACTTCTCGAAGTCGAGGTAGCGCGCTGGCTCGGTGTCAACCTTGGACCATAGATTGTACTGCTTGCTCCAGAGCGTGTTGGCCGGGTTCTGGTTCTCGAAATTCTGCACAAGCGCGGCGCCGTCGAAGATGCCGGCACCGAGGTCGCCCGCCAGCGCGGTCAGCCATGAGCCGCCGAGCAGGCCGCCCGAATAGCGCATCGGGTACTGGCCGCGCACGCCCGCCCAGTAGGAGAGCGGTGCGCCGGCGATGATGATCGGGCCGAAGAGCTCGGGGCGCAGGGCGGCGACGATCATCACCGCCCAGCCGGCCTGGCAGTTGCCGATCACGCAGGGCTTGTCCCGGGCCTCGGGATGGCGGGCGATCACGGTCTCGAGGAAGCTCGCCTCAGCGCTCGCGATGTCGAGGATGGTCTGTCCGGGCATCGGGTCCGGCAGGAAGCCGATGAAGTAGGCGGGATGGCCGGCCTTCATCGCGACGCCGATCTCGCTGTCGGCCTTGAAGCCGCCGATGCCCGGGCCATGCCCGGCGCGCGGGTCGACGATGACGAAAGGCCGCTTCCCGGGGTCGATCTCGATCCCTTCGGGCGGGACGATCCGCGCCAGAAGGTAGTTGACCGGGCGGTCAAGCTTTCGGCCATCGACCACGAGCTCGGCCTTGTAGTCGAGCACGTTCGGCGCCAGCTCGGCCGCGTGCGCCTCGTACTGGGCGGCGCGCTGTCGCATCACGTCGAGAAAGAGGATCGAACGCTGCCAGGCGTCGGTCAGGTATTCTGCGGTGGCGACCGGGCTCGGGAGGCGTGGGGTCTCGCGCTGGGCCATGATGCTTTCCCTCTCATCCAGGGCGGGCAGGCAGACTTTTGGCCACCGTGTGCAGGTGCGAAGGGCGGGCGTCAAGCGGCATGAGGGGTACGCTACTGTATGTAACGTTTCCTTCGGCCATCGCTCTGATAGAAGTTGGAGGACTGCCAAGGGGCTCGGGAGACTCAGGCTATGAGCGAGAAGATCGATACGACATCGGCGCCAATGTCCGCGGAGGCGCTGCGCATGTCTATCCTCCAGAAAGAAATGGAGAAGATGGACACGGAGCGGAAGGCGCGCGAGTCAGAGGAGCAGAAGCTCCAGAAGTTCACCTCGGACTTCCTGCACAAACATGTGTCCGAGGACGAGATCGCCATGGTGCGGCGTCTTGTCGCAAACGCGGTGAAGGACGGAAAGATGGAGGCGATGGTCTACAGCTTCCCATCGGACCTCTGCACCGACAGCGGGCGGGCGATCAACAGCTTCGAGCCGAACTGGCCCGAGACGCTTCAGGGCAAGGCCAAGGAGTTCTTCGAGCGCTACGAGAAGCTCGCGAAGCCGCAGGGCTACAAGCTGAAGGCGATGGTGATCAACTTCCCGGGCGGGGTACCGGGAGACATCGGCCTCTTCCTGAACTGGGCGCCGCCGGCGGCGTGACGGCCGCATGGCTCAGCCGCATCGTTCCCCCTCCACAGCGATGATTGAGCCGGACGACATGTCCCAAAGCGCCGATGCCCACGACCCTGTCGACGGGAAGGCCACGCCGCCGCGCGATCCGGTGCGCCGCTGGACGATCGTCGTCGCCGCGCTGCTGCTGTTTCTGCTGGCGCTGCAGATCGCCAGCGATCGGACGGCGCCCGTCTCCTCGATCGGCACGGTCGAGGGGCTGGTGCTGCCGATTTCCTCCCGGATCTCGGGCGAGCTGCTGCGCGTCGCGGTCAGCGACGACGAGATCGTCGAGGCCGGCACGACGCTCTTCGAGATCGATCCGACCCCCTTCCGGCTGGCGGTGGAGGCGGCGGAGGCCGATCTGGCGCAGGTCGGGCAGTCCATCGGCGCATCGACCGCCGACGTTGCCGCCGCGCAGGCGCGGGTCGCGGAGGCCGAAGCGATTCTGACCAACAGCCGCGCCCAGGCCGAGCGCACGCTGGAACTGGTGGAGCGCGGCGTGACGCCGGCTGCGGAGGCGGACAAGGCGATCGCGGATGTCACCTCGGGCGAGGCGACCGTGGCGGCCGCCGAGGCCGACCTGCGCAGCGCCGAGGAGGCGCTGGGGCCGGCGGGCGCGGACAACCCGCAGCTGCGCGCCGCCCAGGCGGCGCTGGAGACGGCGCAGTTCGACCTGGGCCAGACGCGGGTCGTGGCGCCGACCCGCGGCCGGGTCACCAACTTCAGCCTCGGCCCGGGCGAGACCGCCACCGCCGGGCAGCCGGTCCTGACGATGATCGACCTGCAGGGCGCCTGGATCATCGGGTACTACCGCGAAAACCAGCTCGGCAACATGCAGGTGGGCGATGCGGCGGAGGTGGTGCTCGACGTGCTGCCCGGTCAGGTCTGGCCGGCGCAGATCGTATCCTTCGCCGGCGGCATCATGACCGTGAATCAGGCGGCCGCCCCGGGCGGGCTGATCGACACGCCGCCGCAGCAACAGTGGATGGCCGAACCGCAGCGTTTCGGCGTCCGGCTGCAGTTCGATCCGCCGGACCAGCGGCCGCCCAACGTGCGGCTGGGCTCGCAGGCGACGGTGATGGTCTATACCGAGGAGGCAGGCGTGCTCCGGCCGCTCTGGAAGCTGCTGATCCGCGTCCGGGCGCTGGTCTCCTATGTCTACTGACCCCGTCCATGCGCAGCAGGTGCTGCGCGTGGCGCTGGTCACGCCGCTGGTCTATGGGGCGGCGGTATGGATGGGCGCCCCGCTGCCCTTCGTCGCGGCGATGCTCTTCGCCACCTTCACACTGAAGATGCCGGCGCCGCCGCCGTTCGCCGTCGTCGTCGTGCTGGCGCTGCTGCTGGTGCTGCTGCCGCTAGCCTTCGCCGGTGTCGCCGGCGTGCTGAGCCAGTATCCCTACCTGATGGTGGGGTTCGTCGGGCTGGTGCTGTTCCACGCCTTCCGGCTGCAGGCAGCGCCGAAGACCGCGCTCGTCGGCGTGCTCTTGCAGACCTTCGCCATCATGCTCCCGATCGCCACCGGACAGTCCGAGCAGGCCGGCGGCGCGCTCTCCGGGGCCTTCGCGCTCAACGGCGTCCTGGCCGTCGCCGGCCTCTACCTCGCCTTCGCGCTGTTCCCTGCCATTAGCGTCGCCGCCCGGGCGGCCCCTCCACCGCCGCCGGTCGACCCGCTGGAGCGGACGCGCAATGCCGCGGTCGCCGCGCTGGTGATGCTGCCGGCCTTCTCGCTGCTCCTCGCCTTCAACCTGACCTCGGCGATGCGGGTGCTCTTCACCATCGCCATCGTGCTGGTCTCGCTCAGCCGCCGCGACGTGCGTGAGACCGGTGCGGAAAGCGTGCTATCGGCGCTGATGGCGGGCGCGGTGGCGGTGGCCTTCTCGGTGCTCTACACCTTCTGGCCGCAGCCCGGCGCAGCACTGCTGGCCATGGCGTTCCTCGGCCTCCTGGTGGTTCCCCGCGCCTTCAGCGGCCGATATCAGGGCGCCGTTGCGCTGGCGATCCCGCTCGTCTGGGTGCTGCTTGGGACCGCGGAGGGCAACACGCTCTCGAAGACGCTCGACTGGTGCCTCTACTCGATCCTCGGCGTGCTCTACGCCGTCTGGGCGCGCGCGCTGATCCTGGCGCTGCTGGGCTGGCGGGAGCGGTCGCAGTCCGCCGTCCACGCAGGGCTCCGGTAGGGGTCGCGGCCATGTGGCATTCAGGGGGGGCCTTCGCGTTCCGCACCGGGCCGCTTGCCCGGGAACCCATCCATCTGCCGCACTTCGGGTGCGAGTTGCCCGACGATGCGGCCGATCAGGATGGCGAGGTAGAGCGTGCCGAGCGCCGCTTCGAGCGCAGCGGTGATCTGCGCGGTCGAGGTGACCGGGGTGATGTCGCCGTAGCCGGCGGTGGTGACGGTGATGAGGCTGAAATAGAGCATCTGGGTGTCGAGGTCCCCACCTTCGGGCAAGCGGAACGATCCGGCATGCGCACCCTCCATCTGGCGAAACAGCAGCGCAAAGGCGGCGGCGATGACGAAATAGCCGAAGATCGCGCCCACCAGGCTGTCGGCTGTTGCGTCACGGTTCGAGACGAGCTCGGCGAAGGTCGCGAAGAGGGCGCCAAAAACGATGGTCAGGGCCAGCACCGCGAGCGGACCCTCGAGCGCCGCGACGCCGAGGACGTTGAGGATCTGGAGAACGGCGGTCGCGGCCAGCAGCGCAATCGCCGCCTGTGTCGCCCGGGGGCCGGTGCGCCCTGCATGGAGCGCACCGCCAAATATCAGCATGAAGAGCGTGAACCCGGTGAGACGGGTGATGGGCCCGTTCGGCAGTATCGCCTGAAGCACAAACGACCCGATCAGCAATGCCAGCAAGAAGCTCCATCGCCAGCGGGCAACAAGTCGAAGGTAGGCGTCTATGATCGACATGGTGCTCCTTCCGAAGCCTTCCGGCATTGTGACGCAAGCATTACCGGCAGCCACGCATCTTCTCTCGATCGGCTGCCGAGGGAGCGTCGCACGCCTGTCCCGGGTAGTCCGGCGAACCCGGGGACAGTGTTCGCGAGCCGGCAAGGAGGGACGTGATGCAGAGCGATCAACCCGGTCCGACGGCCGCGCCGGATGTCAACGGCCAGTCCTTCGACGCGAGGTTCACCGACCTTGTCATCAAGCTGATCGTCGTCGGCTTCTTCGCCTACCTGTCCCTGACGCTGCTTGCCCCGTTCTTCATCATGGTCATCTGGGCGGTCATCCTCGCCGTGGCGCTCTATCCGGCCTATGCGGCCCTGCGGGGGCTGCTCGGGGGTCGCGGCGGGCTGGCGGCCACGCTGATCACGCTCCTGGGTGTGGCGCTCATCGTCGTCCCGCTCGGGGCCGTCACGGTCAACGTCGCAGATACGACGCTGGAGCTGGTTGCCAACTTCGAGAACCAGACGGTCGCGGTGCCGCGGCCGCCCGAATCGGTCCGGGAATGGCCGGTGATCGGCGAGAAGGTCCATGCGGCCTGGAGCCTCGCTTCGGTCAACCTCGAGGCGGCGGTGAAGCGGTTCGGGCCTCCGCTGCTGCAGGCGGCCGGGGGGATCGTCGGCAAGATCGCCGGGGTCGGCTTCGGCATGCTCGGATTTGCGGTGTCGGTGCTCGTCGCCGGCCTCCTCTTCGTCCCCGGGCCGCGGCTGGGCGAGGTCGTCAAGACGTTCGCCCGTCGCCTCGCCCCTGAGCGTGGGGCGCATTTCGTCGATCTGGCCGGAGCGACGATCCGCAACATCTCGCGCGGGGTGATTGGCGTCGCCTTGCTTCAGGCGCTTCTCACCGGTCTCATCCTGACGCTGTTCGGCGTCCCGGCAGCCGGCGTGATCGCCTTCCTTGTGCTGCTTTTCTGCATCGTTCAGGTCGGACCGGTACCCGTGGTGCTGCCGGTGATCATCTGGGCATGGTCGGCGAAGGACACCGGGCCGGCGCTGCTCCTCACGCTTCTGCTGATTGTCATCCCAGTGATCGACAACGTGCTGAAACCCATCCTGATGGCGCGCGGGCTTTCCACGCCGATGCTGGTCATCCTTCTCGGCGTGATTGGCGGCACCGTGACCTATGGACTGATCGGCCTGTTCCTCGGGCCGATCCTGCTGGGGATCTTCTATGAGCTTCTGATGACATGGATGAGAAACGAAGCCCCGAATCCGAAACCGGCGGCAGGCACCTGACGGTGCCCTCCCGCGCTTTGCACACGCTATCGTCGCCCATTCTCTGCGCGATCCGCTTGGATCGCCGCGCCGCGGGACGGGCATTGCCACAGGCTCAGAACACGCTCGGCACCACGTTGCGGGCGGTCCGGTCGGCAACGTAGTCGTCCGGACGCTTCTGGCGCTTGCCGAGCTTCGGCTCGTCGTACTTGACCTTCTCGTAGGGGATCGCGGCGAGGAGGTGGGTGAGGCAGTTGATGCGCGCCGCCTTCTTGTCGTTGGAGTCGACGATCCACCAGGGCGCGTGCGGCGTATCGGTCAGGCGCAGCATCTCGTCGTAGGCGCGGGTGTAATCCCACCAGCGGCGATAGCTCTCGAGGTCCATCGGCGACAGCTTCCACTGGCGGACCGGGTCGTCGATGCGCTGGCGGAAGCGGCGCTCCTGCTCCTCCTCGCCGACGGTGAGGAAGTACTTGAGGATCGTGATCCCCGATTCGGTCAGCAGCGCCTCGAGATGCGGGATCTCCTGCAGGAAGCGCTGGGCGGCCTGCTCGGTGCAGTAGCCCATGACGCGCTCGACGCCGGGGCGGTTGTACCAGGAGCGGTCGAAGATCAGCACCTCGCCGGCGGCGGGCAGCTGCTCGATGTAGCGCTGCATGTAGACCTGGGTCTTTTGCCGGTCGGAGGGCGATGGCAGCGCGACGACGCGGAAGACCCGCGGGCTGACCCGCTCGGTCAGCCGCTTGATCATGCCGCCCTTGCCGGCAGCATCGCGGCCTTCGAAGATGATCACGATGCGGGCGCCGGTCTCCTTCACCCAGGCCTGCAGGTTGGCGATCTCGACCTGCAGGCGGGCGAGTTCCTTCTCGTAGGCCTTGTTGCGGGCCTTCTTCGCTTCGGCCGGGGCGGGCGTCGTCGGCGCCTGCGTCGTCTTGTCTTTCTTGTGCTTCTTGCTCATGGGGTTCCTCCCTTCGGGCTATCGGCTTCGAAGGCGCGCAGCGCGTCGTCGAGGTCGTCGAAGATCATTCCAGGGCCGACTGCATCCAGGAGCCCGGCCCGGTCGAGCAGGCCGCGCACGTCGGCGTGCAGTTCAGCCAGACCGAGGGTGACGCCGCGACCGGCAAGGTCGGACCGCACCTCCTCGAGCATCGCAGCGGCGGTTGAGTTCGACCTGGGTGATGGCGCTGGCGTCGAGAACCAGCCAGCGGGCGTCCGACTGCAGTGCATCGGCAATCGCCATGAGGCGGGCCTGGACATGGTCGGCGTTGAAGAACAGCAGGTCGCCCTGGATCAGCGCGATGGCGAGGCCCGGGATCGGACGGGCGTCGGGCCGGCGGTGGAGCTTGTAGAAGCCGTCGCGGCCGGGCACCCGCCCGAGCAGCGCGTCGCGCGGGTACATCATCTTGTGCAGGAGGTAGGCGAAGGTGGCGCCGATGGAGACGAGCACCCCGTTCAGCACCCCGAGGCTGATCGGCGCGAACAGCGCGATCATCGCGAAGACGAACTCCATCCGGCTGATGCGCCAGATCTCGCGCATCGCGGGCACGTCGATCAGGCTGAGTGCCGCAGCGATCAGGATGGCCCCCAGCGCCGGGATTGGCAGGATGGCGAGCGCCGGCTGCAAATAGAGCACGATCATGAGAAGCGCCCCGGCGGCGACCAGGCTGACGAGCTGCGAGTGGCCGCCGACCGAGGCGTTAATCGCGGTGCGGGAGTCGGACGCGGTGATCGGGAAGGCGCTAAACAGGCCGGCGGCGATGTTTGCCGTGCCGAAGCCCGTCATCTCGCGGTCAGCGTCCACCGGGTAGCCGCCGCGCTCGCCGAAGCTGCGCGCCGTCACGATGCCGGCCGCGAAGCTGACGAGGAAGATCGCGGCGGCGCCGAGGAGCAGCTGGTCGAAGCTGGCGCCGGCCATCGACGGCAGCGCCAGCGCGGGAATGCTCGACGGAATGTCTCCCACGACAGCGATGCCGTGGCCGCGGAAGTCGAGGAGCGCGGAGAGAGCGACGGCGAGCACCACCACCACCACCGGGCCCGGGATCGGAAAGCGAAAGATTCGCGTCGCCTGCAGCACCCCGAACATGACGACGGCGAGGGCGAGCGAGGGCCAGTGGATCGTCGCGGCCTTCCGCGCCAGCTCGACGAGGGGGGGGATCAAGCCGTCAGCGTCGATGTCGACGCCGGTGACGCGATCGAGCTGGCCGACGAGGATCGACAGCGAGATGCCGGCGAAGAAGCCGACGAGGATCGGCCGCGACAGGAAGGTCGAGAGGACGCCGAGGCCGAGCAGGCGTGCGCCGATGTAGAAGCCGCCGACGACGAGGGCGAGCATTGCAGCGACTGCGGACCGGTCGGCGGCCTCGAGTCCGGGCATCGCGGCGAGGACGGCGGCCATGACCGTGATGGTCGCCGCGTCCGGGCCGACGATGAGCTGGCGCGACGGGCCGAAGATCGCATAGGCGACGAGCGGCGCGATCGAGGCGTAGAGACCGGTCTGCGGCGGCAGGCCGGCGATCGCCGGGTAGGCGATGGCGCTCGGCAGGCCGACCGCGGCGACCGCGAGGCCGGCGGCGACGTCGGTCTTCAGCCACGCCGGCCGGTAGCCGGCGAAGCTTGCCAGGAGCGTTCGGGCGGGGATCGCCACGTCCGGCGGCATCGTTCAGTGACCTCCCCCGAGGACCAGCGTGCAGACCGGCAGCGCCTGCATGCTCTGGAGGCTTGGGGCGCGCATAATTCTACGATGCCGGCGCGTCTTGCGCCGGCGCAGCAATCGGCAAGCCGGCTTTTTCGAGGCCGGCGACGATCAGCGAGACGAGTTCCGGCGCCACGTGACGGCTCCGGAGGTCGGCGGCGACGCGCGTCCCGTAGTCGGGGTCGAGACCGCGGATTTCCGCGACGGCGTCGGCGGCCTCGTCGTCATGGCCGAGCTCGGCGGCCGCGGCGGCGACCGCGACGTGGCCATAGAGAACCTTTGGTGCATTGACCCGGCGGGCTTCGGCCAGCGCCTCGGCATAGCGGCCGTGGGCGTAATGGTAGAGAAAGAGGCCGATGCGGTAGCCTCCGGGCTGCGCCAGGTTGGTGCCGTAGGATTCCTCGAGAAGCGGAACCGCGTCGTCCCAACGCGCGAGCATGGCATAGCGCTGGCCGAGGTCGGCGAGAATCGTCGTGTCGTTCGGATTCAGCCTGCGGCCGGCCTCCAGCGCATCGAGGGCGCCGGCGGGGTCGCCGGCGAACCAGCGCGCGAGGCCGAGCGCGTAGCGTGCCCAGCTCGAGCTTGGCGCGAGCTCGACCGCACGATCAGCGAGCGCGAGGGCCCGGTCACAGGGGTCCGGAACGGCGATCGGATGGCGGAAGCGAAAGGCATTGGAGTAGACCAGCGACAGGCAGGCGAACGCCTCGGCATAGTCGGGTTCGTCCGCCACGGCGCGCTCGAGACCGATGCGGACCGCCTCTATCATCCCGCGGTCGAAAGTCCGCCAGTAGGCATAGAAATGGAGCACCGCTGCGTAGCTTCCGAGCATCTCGGGGGGCCGTCCGTCGGCGTCGCGGGCGCGGTCGGCCTGGATCGCCCCATACGGTTGGGCGAGTGCCCGCGCGACGCTGTTCGCCACCTCGTTTCGGAGCGCCACGATCTCCGGCGGCAGAAGTTGCCTCTCGAACGCCTCGGCCCAGACCGCGCGGCCGCTCGCCGCCTCGACGAGCAGGACGTCAACCTCGAAGCGGCCCGGCTGGAGCGAGGTCTGGCCGGTGACCAGGTAGTCGGGGGCCAGGTCCCTCCGGCCACAGTTGGCATCGATGTCGGCCGGACAGCGCAGCGCGTTCTCCGTTCCGAACACGCGGAGGCCGGTGAACCGGGTGAGCGCGATGATCAGCGACCGCGTGAAGCCACGGGTGAATGTGGGGAAAGACGACTGGTCCCCCTCCTCCTCGAAGGCGGTCACCAGCACGCGGGGAGAGCCGACGAGGGCCTGCGGCGCCACGGGATCGGCGCTGACGAAGTCCGGCGCGTAGCCACCGCGCGGAATGTCGATGCGCAGAGTGCTCGTTCGGCCGTCGGTCAGATAGTAGCGTTCGAGCGAGCGCCGGAGCCTCCCCGCCTCGATGCGGACGATCGAGTCGAGCTGCGGGTCGAATTTCGGGTCGCGCCCGAAGACTTCGGTCGCGATCGCATAGGCCTTGATCCGGTCGGTCCGCCCGGCGAGCGTCTCCTCGACAACGTGGGTAAGGAAGTGCCGGTTGCGTTCGCTGGCGTCGAAATGCGGCGAAGCGAGGATACGGCTGAGCTCCGCGCGAACGGCGTCGGCAGAAACCGCGTGATCCTCCCCCACCATGCTCTGGCCGCCACATCGCTCCGAAATGCCGTGGAAATCCTCGCACATATCCGCAGAATACGAAACCGCGACACGTCACGTAGTAGACAGTAACGTACTTCGCCGGGAGTCCCCGCCTGCCGAGCGTGGACCGGAACATCCACGGAAGGGCCATCGCCATGCAGACCGAAGCAAAGGAGCTGGTGGCGCCCGATTTTCTCGCGCTCACCGTCGGGATCGTGGTCTTCTTCTTGGGCGTGCTGATCACCCAGCGCGTCGAGTTCCTGCGGCGCTACAGCATCCCGGAGCCGGTCACCGGCGGCTTCGTCGCCGCGATGCTCCTCTGGGCGATGCACGCCGTGTTCCGTGTCGACATCGCCTTCGACATGACCACCCGGGACAAGCTGCTCGTCATCTTCTTCGCGACCGTCGGGGTGAATGCGCGGCTCAAGGATCTGGCCGCCGGCGGTCGTGTCCTCGGCATGCTATGCCTCGTGACGGTCGCCTTCGTCTTCCTGCAGGACACGGTGGGTACCATCGGCGCGGTTGCGCTCGGGTTGCCGAAGGCGGCGGGGGTCGTCGTCGGCTCGATGTCGCTTGTCGGCGGGCACGGCACGGCGATCGCCTGGGGGCCGACGATTGCGGCGGAGCACGGGTTCCCGACGGCGCTGGAGAGCGGCATCGCGGTGGCGACGATCAGCCTCATCATCGCAAGCCTGCTCGGCGGTCCACTCGCGAAGTTCCTGATCGAGCGCAACCGTATCGAGGTTCCCGGGACCGGCCCGGAGGACGGAGTTCTTCCCCCGGAGGCCGACGCGGCGCCGATCGACAAGATGGGGGTCATGCGCGCGATGCTCGCCGTCAACGTCGCTGTGATCCTCGGCTATCTGGCGCATGCCTGGCTGACGGAGGCGACCGGCATCAACCTGCCGCTCTTCGTGCCGTGCCTCATCATGGGCATCCTTTTGTCGAACACCGTGCCCTTCGTCCTTCCCCGGCTCCAGTGGCCAGCCCACACCGCCGCGCTGGAACTCGTGTCGAGCTATGCGCTGTCGATCTTCCTCGCGATGTCGCTGATGAGCATGCAGCTTTGGACCCTGGCCGGCAGTGCGGCGGCGCTCTTCATCATCGTCGCGGTGCAGACAGTGGTCGCTGCGGCCTACATCCTGTTCGTGGTCTTTCCGGCGCTCGGTCGTGACTATCAGGCGGCCGTGCTGTCGGGCGGGTTCACCGGGCTGTCGCTCGGCTCGACGCCGACGGCGATCGCCAGCATGTCGGCGATCACCCGGCGCTACGGGCCTTCGCCGAACGCCTTCGTTATCCTGCCGCTCGTTTCGGCCTTCTTCGTCGATATCGTCAACGTCGGGGCAATCTCGTTCTTTCTCAGACTCTGAGCTCCGTTGCTCACGGTAACGTACTTCTCAGCACCGTGAACGACGCGCAGCCTCAAGTTCAGTTTCTGACCGAGATGACGCCATGGCGGACACTGACATCGCACAGGCTGGGCTCGCCCAGGCAATGGCACGCTTTCCGAAGGAGGCGACAGCCCTGCGGAGACTGGCGCTGACCGACGCGGTCTTCCGGGAGATCTGCGAGGAGTACGCGCTCGCGCAGGAGAGCCTCGCTGCGTTCGAGGCGCGACCGGACGCCGCCGAGCGGCCCGAGATCGGCGACTACCGCACGATGATTGCCGAGATCGAGAGCGAGATCGACCGGCGCCTGAAGGAGGCCAAGCCCAGGGACTGACGGAAGGCGCCGAGGGGCAACAAACACAAATCTGGCGTGACCTGGCGGCCTGGGAGGGGACGTCGAAAGAAGGCGCGCCCGCCGAAACAAGGCACAACCCATGAAGAAGTTTCCGACCGCCTTCACCATCCTCTTTGCGCTGATCGTCGTCGTGGCGGCGCTCACCTGGATCATTCCGGCTGGCCAGTACGAGCGGGCGATGAACGAGACGCTCGGGCGCGAGGCGCCGGTGCCCGGCACATATGCCCAGGTCGAGCCGAATCCGCAGGGGCTCGTCGCAGTGCTGATGGCGCCGATCGCCGGCCTCTACGATCCGGCCACCGGAATGGCGAACGCCGTCGACGTGGCAGTTTTCGTGCTGGTCATCGGCGGGTTCCTCGCGGTGGTGACGAAGACGGGGGCGATCGACGCGGGGATCGGCTGGCTGCTGACGGCGCTGAAGGGGCGCGAGATCTGGATGATCCCGATCCTGATGGCCGCATTCGCCGCCGGCGGGACCAGCTACGGCATGGCTGAGGAGAGCCTCGCCTTCTACGCCATCGTGCTGCCGGTGTTCATCCGGGCCGGCTACGATGCGCTGACCGGGGTTGCCGTCATCATGCTCGGCTGCGGCATCGGCACACTCGGCTCGACTTTCAACGCCTTCGCGACGGTGATCGCCTCGAACGCGGCGGGGGTGCCGTTCACCGACGGGCTGATGCTGCGGGTCTTCATCCTCTTCGCCTGCCTCGCGGCCGGCATGTTCTACGTCGTGCGTTACGCGCAGCGGGTGAAGGCGGAGCCGGCGCGGTCGGTGGTGGCAGCGCAGCGCGAGGACAACATCCAGCACTTCCTGAAGGGCTCGGAGCTCGGCGCACCGCTGCCCGAGTTCAACCGGGTGCGCGAGGTCATTCTCGCGCTCTTCGGGCTTACGTTCGTGCTGATGCTCTACGGGGTGATCGCGCGTGGCTGGTGGATGGGGCAGATGTCGGCGCTCTTCCTCGGCATGGCGATCGTGACCTTCTTCGTGGCGAAGTTCGACGCCTCGACGAAGATGGACGAGCACACCTTCGTCGACACCTTCGTCAACGGCGCCCGCGACCTTCTCGGCGTCGCGCTGATCATCGGCGTCGCCCGCGGCATCGTCGTGATCATGGACGCCGGCAAAATCACCGACACGATTCTGAACGCGCTCGCCGGCACGCTCGCGGGCTTCGGCAACGTCCTCTTCATCAACGTCATGCTGGCGTTCCAGACCATCCTTTCGTTCCTCGTGCCCTCGTCCTCGGGTCTCGCGGTGCTGACCATGCCGATCCTTGCGCCGCTGTCGGACTTCGCCGGGGTGCAGCGTGACCTGACGGTCACCGCCTACCAGTCGGCGAACGGCTGGGTGAACCTGTTCAACCCGACTTTCGCCGTGGTGATGGGCGGGCTGGCGATCGGGCGGGTGTCCTACGACAAGTGGCTGCGTTTCGTCTGGCCGTTGCTGGTGATCCTTGCGGTCATCATCTCAGCGGCACTCAGCCTCACCGCGATGATGACGGACGCGCCCGCCGCACCAGTCCCGGCCGAGGCGCCGGCATCATGAGCGGGCGGCGGCATGGCCGCGCCCCGCAAACCGCGGCCGACGAACGGCCGCTTCGGGAGGAGACCTGACCCATGCAACTCGGCGTCCATTCGGAGATCGGAAAGCTTCGCAAGGTGATGGTGTCGCGACCGTCGCTCGCGCACGAGCGGCTGACGCCTGGCAATTGCCACGATCTCTTGTTCGACGACGTGATCTGGGTGCAAAAGGCGCGCTCGGATCACGCCGACTTCGTGTTGAAGATGAAGGACCGCGGCGTCGAAGTCTTCGACATCCAGGACCTGCTGACCGACATCTTCCGCGACACGCCCGAAGCCCGCGCCTTCGTACTCGACCGACGGATCACCGACAACCAGGTCGGCCCGGCGCTGGCGGCGCTGGTCCGCCCCTGGCTCGACGAACTCGATCCCCATCACCTCGCCCGCCACCTGCTCGGCGGCATCGTTCGCGACGATCTGCCGAAGGACCTGGTGACGCCGGTGATGCAGGAGGCACTGTCGCCGACCGAGTTCATCGTCCGGCCGGTTCCGAACGCGCTCTTCCAGCGAGACCCCTCGTGCTGGATCTACGGCGGCGTCACCTGCAACCCGATGTACTGGCCGGCGCGCAAGCCCGAGTCGCTGTTCCAGCGCGCCGTCTACAAGTTCCACCCGGAGTTCACTGGCAACGAGTTCGAGATCTGGTGGGGCGACAGCGACGAGGACTGGGGCAACACCTCGATGGAGGGCGGCGACGTCATGCCGATAGGCAAGGGCGTCGTGCTGATCGGCATGGGCGAGCGCACCACGCGCCAGGCGGTGAACCAAGTCGCGAACCGGCTCTTCGCCAAGGGCGCCGCCGAGCGGGTCATCGCCTGCGCCATGCCGAAGTCGCGCGCGGCGATGCACCTCGACACCGTCTTCACCTGCCTGGACCACGACAAGGTGACCGCGTTCCGCGAGGTTGTGGACGAGATCACCTGCTTCTCGCTGCGGCCCGACGGCAAGGGCGGGATCGAGATCACCAAGGATGGGCTTCACCTCTTCGAGGTCTACAAGGAGGCGCTCGGGCTCTCCGACCTGATGGTCGTCGGCACCGGCGGCAACGCCTTCGACGCCGAGCGCGAGCAGTGGGACGATGGCAACAACGTCGTCGCACTCGAGCCCGGGGTGATCGTCGGCTACGACCGCAACACCCATACAAACACGCTGCTACGCAAGGCCGGCATCGAGGTCATCACCATCAACAGCCAGGAGCTCGGCCGCGGCCGCGGCGGCGGCCACTGCATGACCTGCCCGATCCTCCGCGATCCGGCCTATTGAAAAGAACAACAGGGGAGAAAAACGCCATGTCCTTCAACCTCAAGGGCCGAAGCTACCTGAAGCTCGATGACTTCAGCCAGCGCGAGATGCTCTACCTGCTCGACCTGTCGCGCGACCTGAAGCGCGCGAAGTATTCGGGCACCGAGCAGCCGCTGCTGAAGGGCAAGGAGATCTGCCTGATCTTTGAGAAGACCTCGACGCGCACCCGCTGCGCCTTCGAGGTCGCCGCCCACGACCAGGGCGCGCACGTCACCTACCTCGACCCCTCGGGCAGCCAGATCGGCCACAAGGAGTCGATGAAGGACACCGCCCGCGTGCTCGGCCGGATGTTCGACGCCATCGAGTTCCGTGGCTCCGGACAGGAGAATGTGGAGGATCTGGCCAAGTATGCCGGCGTGCCGGTTTACAACGGCCTGACCGACGACTGGCACCCCACCCAGATGCTTGCCGACATGCTGACCATGGTGGAGCATTCCGACAAGCCGCGCACCCAGATCGCCTATGCCTTCCTCGGCGACGCCCGCAACAACATGGGCAACTCGCTGCTCGTGCTCGGCGCGATGATGGGCTGCGACGTGCGAATGGTCGCGCCAAAGGCGAACCAGCCGCACGACGACGTACAGGCGATCGCCAGGAAATGGGCAACCGAGACCGGTGCCCGGCTGATGGTGACCGATGACATCGACAAGGGCGTGAAGGGCGTCGACTTCGTCCACACCGACGTCTGGGTATCGATGGGCGAGGCCAAAGAGGTCTGGGCCGAACGCATCAAGCTGCTGACGCCCTACCAGGTGAACATGGCGCTGATGAAGAAGACCGGCAACCCGACGGTCAAATTCATGCACTGCCTGCCCGCCTTCCACAACACCGACACCAAGGTCGGCAAGGAGATGTCCGAGAAGTTCGGCATCTCCGAGATGGAGGTCACCGACGAGGTGTTCGAGAGCCCGATGAACGTCGCCTTCGAGCAGGCGGAGAACCGGCTGCACACCATCAAGGCGATCCTCGTCGCGACGCTGGCGGGCTGAGGCGATGGCCCGCATCGTCGTCGCCCTCGGCGGCAACGCGCTCCTCAAGCGCGGCGAGGCGCTGACCGCCACCAACCAGCGCGCCAACGCCCGCGTAGCTGCACAGGCGCTGGCGCCGCTCTGCGCCGGCAACGAGGTGGTCATCACCCACGGCAATGGCCCGCAGGTGGGGCTGCTGGCGCTGCAGGAGCTGGCGTATCCGGGCGAGGACGCGCCACTCGACGTGCTCGGCGCCGAGACCGAGGGTGCGATCGGCTACATGATAGAGCAGGAGCTCGGCAACCTGCTCCCGTTCGAGAAGCCGCTCGCGACCCTGCTGACCATGGTCGAGGTCGATCCCGACGACCCGGCCTTCCAGGACCCGACCAAGTTCGTCGGCCAGGTCTACGACGAGGCGGAGGCGAAGGCCGAGGCGGCGGCCAAGGGCTGGGTCGTGAAGCCCGACGGCGACAAGTGGCGTCGCGTCGTCCCCTCGCCGCTGCCGAAGCGAATCTTCCAGCTCCGCCCGATCCAGTGGCTGCTCGACAAGGGCACCGTGGTGATCGCCGCCGGCGGCGGCGGAATCCCGACCATGTACGAGAAGGGCACGAAGCGCCTCGTAGGCGTCGAGTGCGTGATCGACAAGGACCGCGCCACCGCGCTCCTCGCCCGCGAGATCGGCGCCTCGGTTTTCGTCTGCGCCACCGACGCGGACGCGGTCTACCTCGACTGGGGCAAACCCGGGCAGCTGGCGATCCGCGCCGCGACCCCGGACGCCATGGACGCCCATTCCTTCCCCGCCGGCTCCATGGGACCCAAGGTCGAGGCCGCCCAGGACTTCGCCCGCGCCACAGGCGGCCGTGCCATCATCTGCGCCCTCGCCGACGTGGAAGCCGCCGTACGCGGCGAGAAGGGCACCACCATCGCCGGGGACGCCGGCGAAACCAGCTTCCACTGACGCGAGGCGCGAATGCCCCCCGCCCGACACCTGATGACCCCGGCGCCCCCAGGCCTGCAGGCACGCGGGCCCCCGGGCACGGCGAGAACCACGCGGCGCGCGTCTCGAGCGCGTCGTCGGATACAATCTTTCACCGGGAGGACACCATGAACCGCTTGCTTGCAACCCTGGCCATCGCGATCCCGCTCTCGCTCGGGATGCCTGCCCTTGCACAGGTCCAGCTCGACCACAACACGGCGCAGACGCTGACCGACCTCGGGATCGACACGGCGCAAGTCACCGATCAGGACGACGTCGGCTACATCAATCAGATCCTGGCATCGGACGCCGACGCTGCGACCAAGAAAGCCGAGATCATGAAGCTTCTCGAAGAGAAGTAGCCGCTGCTGACGACCGACGCCGGCCGGCGCGCAAGCCCGCGCCCGGCCGGCAACGCCCGCATATATCGCCGAGAAAATGCCCAGTGGCGCACCAACCCGACATACCAGTACCTCTTGGCCTCGCGGCGGCGCTGGTCCCGGTCGTGGCGCTCGTTTTGCTGCTTGGATTGTCGTTCTTCCTGTTCGGCGATGCGGCCGCGTCGGGGCCCAACCAGGTGGCGCTGGTCTTCTGTTCGGTTCTGGCGATCGCCATCGCCTGGTGGCACGGCCATTCGATCGACGACCTCCGCGACGCTGCGGTGGCGAGCGTCACGGCGGGGCTGCCGGCAATCTTCATTCTGTTGTCAGTCGGCGCACTGATCGGAACCTGGGCGCTCAGCGGTACGCTGATCGCCATGGTTTACTATGGGCTTCAGCTCCTCAGCCCCGACTACTTCTACCCGACTACCTGCCTGATCTGCCTCGTGGTCGCCGTGTCGATCGGGAGTTCCTGGACCGTCGCCGGCACCCTCGGCATCGGGCTGATGGGCGTGGCCCGCGAGATGGGGCTCGATCCTGCGGTCACGGCCGGCGCGGTTATCTCGGGCGCCTATTTCGGCGACAAGCTGTCGCCGCTCTCCGGGACCGCCAACCTGGCGTGCGCCGCCGCCGGCTCTGACCTCTACCAGCACTTCGGCGAGTCGCTGCGCACCTCCGGTCCCTCGCTACTGGTGGCGCTCCTGCTGTTCTGGAGCTTGGGCGAACCAGTGGAGTTCGACCCCGCGGCCGCAACTGCGAGCATCGCCGCCGCCTTCGAGCCGTCGCTCATTCACTTCGCCCCATTGGCGCTCGTGCTGGCGCTCGCGGTCATGCGCTGGCCGCCCTTCGTTGCCATCTTCCTCGGCGCAGTGGCCGGCGGCGTGCTGGCCGTGGTGGACGCGCCGGAACGGGTGGCCGCTTTCGCGGGGCCAGGGCTGCCGCACGGCCTCGCGCTGCTGAAGGGGGTCTGGGCGACCCTTTCTGGAGGCTACGTCGCGAGCAGCGGCGATCCGGCCATCGACCAGCTGCTGTCGCGGGGCGGAATGGCGAGCATGCTCGGCACCGTCTGGCTGATCCTGGTGGCCCTTGCTTTCGGCGGTTTCATCGAGCGGGCCGGGGTACTGGAGCGGCTGATCGGGCCGCTGATCGCCGCAGCGCGCTCATCCGGCGCGCTTGTCGCGACCCTCGTCGGCGCCGCCTTCGGCACCAACGTGCTCGCCTCGGACCAGTACATCGCCGTAGTCCTGCCCGGCCGGATGTTCCGACCGGCCTTCGAAGCGCGCGGGCTCGCCCCGGTCGTGCTGTCGCGGACCCTGGGCGACTCCGCCGCCGTCACGTCGCCGCTGGTCCCATGGAACAGCTGCGGCGCCTACATGGCGGCGACGCTCGGGGTCGCCACCACCTCTTACCTTCCCTATGCCTTCTTCAACCTCATCAACCCGCTCGTCGCTATCGCTTTTGCCTTCCTCGGGCTCCGGATGCTGCGGGCGGTGGGCGCGCCCGACGTGCCGGACTAAGTCACTCTCTGAGGCTTGCGCCTGCCGACCCGGCTGATGCGCGCGATCGCTGACGTCTGCGCCGACGGCACGATGACCCCGACGTCGGCGGGGAGGCCACGACGCAAGAGGTTGCTGACGCCGTTTGCGAAGCGATCCGCGGCTCCAACATCTGAGGGTGTGCCATGGCAAAACACCGATGATGCCTTTGCCCGGGGCCCTCTCGGGCAAAGCTTTGCCGCCGCGGTCGCCAGCGCCGACCCCGCGAAGGTCGTCGTATGGCACCTTCGGAAGCTGCCGCGACGTCGGGGCGGGAAACCGTTGAAGACGCCCGGCCAGAGGTCGAGCTCTCCGGCGTGGTCGTGACCCGGGATGGCCACGCGGTTCCGACGAATGGCAGCTTCTGGGCGCCGCGGCGCAGGCCTTGCTTTGGATCGAACGTCGGGTCTGGGCCGAGCCTGTGTGATATGAGAACTCCCTTGCAGGGCCGGGCTGGAAGGCGGCCGCTCAGCCCCATCAGCTCGACGTTGCGCCCGGCCTCGCGCTCCAGCCGGCGGCTGGAGGGAACCTGGTTCAGGTAGCCGTAGACGAAGAGCTTGAGCAGGACCGCCGGGTGGTAGCCAGGGCGCCCCGTTCGCGCCGGCGTCGTGCGATCGAATCCCATCTCGGACAAGTCCAGCTGTTCGACGAACAGATCGACGATCCGGACCAGATGATCCTCGCCGACCCAGTCCTCCAACCGTTCCGGAAATAGCTTGGACTGCCCCTGGTCGATGTCCTCGATGAACCCTGCCATGCCTGCCCCTGCCTTTTCCGCAAAGTATACATCATCAAGCAGGCGTTTTCACAAAGGCTCAGCCGTTCGCGACCGGCCGTTATGGGGCCTAATCTGAGACATGGGAACTTAGCCCAATAGCGTGGATCTGACATTCCATCTTGACGGCTTTAAGGGCGTTGTCTAGCCAAGGTGCAATTCGCGGGTATGGTGTAATGGTAGCGCCCCAGCCTTCCAAGCTGGTCGTGCGGGTTCGATTCCCGCTACCCGCTCCAAAAAAATCGCCCGACAAAGCGCCTACAAAATGCGTATGGGGCACTTTGCAAGTGGTTGTTTCGCTGGGCAATTGAGACGGTGGCGCGAAAGTCTTCCAAGTGAATACGTGGGTTCGATTGCCATCACCCGCTCCATCTGCCGATCATTCAATCGGAATAGTCTGCGCCCGCAGGGCGTCGGCGTAGAGGTCGAGGAGCCGAGGCTGTGGATCCTCGCGTCGAAGCCTTCGCGGGCGAACCGGGCGCTCGCCCTTCCCAGCGCCGCCAGCCAGCGCCGGTTTGTCGATAGGTCAACGAGCTCGGAAATCGTGGTGGCGGCGGAGCGATGCGCGATGAGGCCAACCCTCCGAAGTTGGCATGCGCGAGTTCGCGGAAACGATCGCCGATCGCCCGGGCGAGACTGCGACGTCGCTCTCGGCTTAGAGCGCCTCGAGGGCGGGGCGGTCGAGCCATCCGTGAAACCGCACCGCATCGGGGCCGACGCCGGCGCGGAGCGGCCGGGCTGCCTCCTGGAGCTTCTCGACAAGTGTCCCCGTGCCGGCAACGTTCCAGGCGAGCCGGTCGATTCCCAAGGCATGCTGGCGCTCCCAGCACTCGGCCAGGAACTCGACGACCTTCGCCTTGTCGCGATCGAAGCGGGAGGCCACAATCAGCCGCAGCGGCTGCCCGGGTCGCGGCCGACGGAAACGCTTTCGTAGGCGCGAGAGCTGCCCGGGGTCAGAGGGCATCGTCACGTTGGGGACGACATAAATCCGTGACGCGGAGTCGGGCGTCCGCGCCGCAACGATCGCCGCCACCGCCTCCGAGACACAGAGGATGCCGCTGCATTGGTCGGCGTAGCTCTCGATCTTGTCGAGCCAGGCGCTGGTTATGAAGAACTGGCACCGGTGCCTCGCGGCGAGGAGAAGGCCGAGCTCGCGTGCTCTTCCGGGATGCGCATGCACGAGGTGGAAGTCTCGCCGGACACCGCGTGGAGGCTGGCTTCGAGCGGTCTCCAGTCAGCCCCTGCCGCCTCGAGCCGTTCCTGGAAAGGACCCGGCGGGGAGAAGACCGTGACGCGCCATCCGCCGCTACGGAGAAGGTCGACCGTCGATCGAACGTTCTCCCGCAGGCCGCCCAGCGGTGCCCGGAAAATAGACCGGTATGGCTGTTCGCATCACGCGCTCACCGTGCTCCTCTATAGGCTGGCCGTGATCCCGCCGTCCACATAGAGCACGTGCCCGTTCACGAAGCTCGACCCCCCCGAAGCCAGGAAGATACACGCCCCCACCAGCTCCGGCAGCTGCCCCCACCGCCCCGCCGGCGTCCGCTTCTCCAGCCACGCCGAGAAGTCCGCGTCCGCCACCAGCGCCGCATTCAGCGGCGTGTCGAAATACCCCGGCGCGATGGCGTTCACCTGCAGCCCGTGCCGCGCCCAGTCCGTCGCCATCCCCTTGGTCAGGTTCGCGACCGCCCCCTTGCTCGCCGTGTAGGGCGCGATCCCCGGCCGTGCCAGCGCCGACTGCACCGAGGCGATGTTGATGATCTTACCCGCCCCCCGCGCGATCATGTGCCGCGCCACCGCCTGGCCGACGTTGAACACCGACGAGACGTTGGTCCGCATCAGCCGCTCGAAGGCGTCGGCGGGAAAGTCCTCCAGCGGCCCCCGGTGCTGCATCCCGGCGTTGTTCACCAGGATGTCGATCGGCCCGGTCCCGGCCTCGAACCCGTCCACCGCCGCCCGCACCGCCGCATGGTCCGTCGCGTCGAAGGGCAGGTCCGCCACTGTCGCGCCACCCTCGCGCAGCCGCCCCGTTGCGGCCGCGAGCTTGCGCGCGTCGCGCCCGTTCAGCACCACCGCCGCCCCCGCCGCCGCCAGCCCCTCGGCCAGCGCATAGCCGATGCCCTGGCTCGAACCCGTCACCAGCGCCCGCCTGCCCGTCAGATCGAAGAGCCCGATCCCCGCCGCCATCCCGTTCCTCCTTGTTTCGCCCGACTGAACCCGCAAACCCTCCCGCGCGCAACCGTGCGGCGCCCAGGCTTGTCTCCCCCGGGTGCGCTTGCTAGTGCGGTGGCGCAAGAGCAGGGAAGGCGCGATGGCGCAGCGAGCAGACGCGGCGGACCGCGCGAAAGCGGAGACGATCGGACCGCTCCGCGGCCTCTGGCCCTTCGTCCGCCCCTACCGCGCCCTGCTATGGGCCGCTCTCGCCGCCCTGACCGTCACCGCCGGCCTTTCGCTCAGCCTGCCGCTGGCCGTCCGGCGGGTGATCGACAATTTCTTCGCCGAGTCGCTCCAGCTCGTCGACGCCTACTTCCTCGCCGCCCTCGGCATCGCCGCCCTCCTCGCCCTCGGCACGGCGGCACGCTTCTATCTCGTCACCCGCCTCGGCGAGCGCGTCATCGCCGACATCCGCCGTGCCATCTACGACCGGGTGATCGTGATGAGCCCCGGCTTCTACGAGCGGATCATGACCGGCGAGGTGCTCTCCCGCCTGACCACCGACACCACGCTCGTCCTGTCGGTGATCGGCTCCTCGGTCTCGGTGGCGCTGCGCAACGTCCTCACCCTCGCCGGCGGCCTCGCGCTCCTCTTCTGGACCAGTCCCAAGCTGACGGCGCTCGTCCTCGTCGGCGTCCCCCTGGTCGTCGTCCCCATCCTGACCCTCGGCCGCCGCCTCCGCCAGCTCTCGCGCGAGAACCAGGACCGCATCGCCCAGTCGAGCGCCCAGGCCTCCGAGAGCCTGCTCGCAGCGCAGACGGTGCAGGCCTACACCCACGAGGCCGCCAGCCAGGCGATGTTCGCCGCCCTGACCGAGAGCGCCTACGACTCGGCCCGGCAGCGGATTTGGATCCGCTCGGTGATGACCGCCATCGTCATCTTCCTCGTCTTCGCCTCCATCGTCGCCGTGCTCTGGATCGGCGCCCGCGACGTGCGCGCCGGCGCCATGAGCCCGGGCGAGCTGGTGCAGTTCGTGATCTACTCGGTGATGGTCGCGGGCTCCGTCGCCGCCCTCTCCGAGATCTGGGGCGAGCTGCAGCGCGCCGCCGGCGCCACCGAGCGCATGGTCGAGCTCCTCCACGCCGTCGACCCGATCGACGACCCGGCGCGTCCGCGCGCCCTCCCCGCAGCGCGTGCAAGGGCGACATCGCCTTCGAGGACGTGACCTTCCACTACCCCGCCCGCCCCGAGGCGCCGGCGCTGCACGGGCTCAACCTTGGCGTCCGCGCCGGGCGAGACCGTGGCGCTGGTCGGCCCTTCGGGCGCGGGCAAGACGACGATCTTCCAGCTCCTCATGCGTTTCTTCGACCCCGACGCCGGCCGCATCACGCTCGACGGCATCGACCTGCGCGAGCTGGCCCGCACCGACCTCCGCCGCCAGTTCGCGCTGGTGCCGCAGGAGCCGGTGATCTTCGCCGCCTCCGCGCGCGAGAACATCCGCTTCGGCCGCCCCGAGGCCAGCGACGCCGAGGTCGAGGCGGCGGCGGCCGCGCCGCGGCCGCGCACGAGTTCATCGCCCGCCTGCCGCAGGGCTACGACACCTACGTCGGCGAGCGCGGCGTCATGCTCTCCGGCGGCCAGCGCAGCGCCTCGCCATCGCCCGCGCCATCCTGCGCGACGCCCCCGTCCTCCTGCTCGACGAGGCCACCAGTGCGCTCGACGCCGAGAGCGAGCGCGCGGTGCAGCAGGCCGTCGAACGGCTGGCCGAGGGCCGCACCACGCTCGTCATTGCCCACCGCCTCGCCACGGTGAAGCGCGCCGACCGGATCATCGTCTTCCAGGACGGCCGGATCGTCGCCGAGGGCAGCCACGGCGCGCTTGGTCGCCGAAGGACGGCCTCTACGCCCGCCTCGCGCGGCTACAGTTCACCGACGGCGCGGCCTGAACCGCGGCGCCCCATCGGGTTGCCATCAGAGAAAACCGAGAGGAGCGGACCATGGGACTGTGGGACTTCGTGAAGAGTGCCGGCAAGGCGCTCCGTATCGGCGACGCCGCGGCGGCTGAGGCGCCGCCCGCCGCCGATGCGCTGAAGCAGGAGGTCGAGGATCTCGGGCTCAAGACCGAGGGCCTCGAGGTCACCATCGAGGGCGACACCGTCAAGCTGGCCGGCAGGGCCGCGAGCCAGGCGGAGAAGGAGAAGGTCATCCTCGCCGTCGGCAACGTCGCCGGCGTCGCCAAGGTCGAGGAGGCGATCGAGACGCCGGAGCCCGCGGCCGAGCCGGTGTTCCACACCGTGGTCAAGGGCGACAACCTCTGGAAGATCTCCCAGAAGACCCTGGGCAGCGGCGCACGCTACAAGGAGATCTTCGAGGCGATCTGCCCGATGCTCAAGCGATCCTGACAATATCTACCCCGGCCAGGTGCTCCGCATCCCGCCGAAGTAGCGCCCCGCGCCCCGCCCGCTTGTGCGGCGGGGCGCCCCCTTCCATTATCGCCGGCCAAGGGGCCGCAGCGCCCAGCCTCGGGAGGAGCGCATGATCAGTATCGCGACCCTCGCGGACAAGCAGGCCGTCGAGGCGGAAATGCCCGTCGAGGACCGCTGGCAGGCGCGCACCCTTTACGAGCAGCTCGAGGCCACCGCCGGGCGCTTTCCCGACCGCCCGGCCGTCACCTTCCAGCTCAGGTCCGGGCCGAAGGACAAGGTGGTCACGCCTCGACCTGGGCGCGAGTTCCGCGCCGAGGTCACGCGCGCCGCCAATCTCTTCCGCCGGCTCGGGATCGGCCCCACCGACACCGTCGCCTACCTCCTGCCGAACGGCATCGAGGCGCCGGTGACGCTCCTCGCCGGCGCGACGGCGGGGATCGTCATCCCGGTCAACCCGCTGCTCTCGCCCGAGCATATCGCCGGCATCCTGCACGACACCGGCGCCAGGGTGGTCGTCACACTGGCGCCCTTCCCGAAGTCCGACCTCGCGCCAGAGGGTCGCCGAGGCGCTGGCGCTCGCGCCCGGCGTCGAGACGCGTGCTGCAGGTCGATCTCGCCCGCTACCTTGCCCCGCCGCTCGCCTGGATCGTCCCCGTCATCCGCCCGAAGACGACGGTCACGCACCGGGCGCGGAGTGCTCGACTTCCACGCCGCCATGGCCGGCGAGAACGCCGCCGCACTCGATTTCGCCGAGGACGCTCGACGACCGGCTCTGCGCCTACTTCCACACCGGCGGCACCACCGGGCTGCCGAAGATCGCCCAGCACCGCGCGAGCGGCATCCTCTACAACGGCTGGTGCGGCCAGTACTACATCTTCACCGAGGCGGACGTGCTGATGTGCCCGTTGCCGATGTTCCACGTCTTCGCCGCCTACCCGATCCTCATGTCCTGCCTGATGACCGGGGCGCAACTCGTGCTTCCCACGCCGCAGGGCTACCGGGCGAGGGGGTGTATGGACAACTTCTGGAAGCTGATCGAACGGCACCGGGTGACCTTCCTGATCACGGTGCCGACCGCCGCGGCGGCGCTGATGCAGCGGCAAGTCGACGCCGACGTCTCCACTCTGCGGCTTGCGATCAGCGGCTCGGCCGCGATGCCGGTGGAGCTCTTCCACCGCTTCGAGGAAGCGACCGGCGTCAAGCTGATGGAGGGCTACGGCATGACCGAGGCCACCTGCCTCGTCTCGATCAACCCGCCCGATGGCGAGCGCAAGATCGGCAGCGTCGGCCTTCCGTTTCCCTATACCGAGGTCCGGATCCTCGCACTGCGACGCCGCCGGCGAGATCCGCAAGGCGTGCGCGCGCGACGAGGTCGGCGAGATCTGCGTCAAGAACCCCGGGCGTTGGCCCGGACGTCTACACCGACGCCGGCCCGGAACCGCGGGGTCATCGCCGAAGGCGGCTTTCTTCGCACCGGCGATCTCGGCCGCATCGATGCCGACGGCTACATCTGGATCACCGGCCGCGCCAAGGACCTCATCATCCGCGGCGGGCACAACATCGACCCGGCGATGATCGAGGAGGCGCTGATGCAGCACCCGGCGGTCGCCTTCGCCGGCGCGATCGGCCAGCCCGACGCGCACTCCGGCGAGCTTCCGGCGGTCTACGTCGAGCTGGTCGCGGGGCGGCAGCGCGAGCGCGGAGGATCTGCTTGCGCATGCCCGCGCGCACATCGCCGAGCCTGCAGCGGTGCCGAAGCACCTTGAGATCGCTGCCGGAACTGCCGAAGACCGCGGTGGGCAAGATCTTCAAGCCCGACCTGCGCCGCCGCGCCATTGCCCGCGTCTTCGACGCGGCGCTGGCGCGCGGCCGGAGCGGCGCGCGCGTGGCGATGGTGGTGGAGGACCGCCGGCTCGGGCTGGTCGCCGAGCTCGCGCCCGGACCCGGAGGGCACGCGACGACGCCGCGGTACAGGCGCGGTGCTGGGACAGTTCACCGTGCCCTGGCGCTGGCAGTGCGGCGTGACCAGGCAGGAGGGACCGGTGATCCGCGGATTCGTGCATCGAGGGTGGCCGGCTGCACCCGCGTCGGCGCCGCTCGAGACTCCAGGCGCCGTCGTATGGTTCGACCTCCTCGCCCCGACGCCGGAAGAGGAGAAGGCAGGTCGAAGCCGTGATCGGCGTCGATATCCCGACCCAGGACGAGATGGCGGAGATCGAGGATTCGAGCCGGCTCTACTTCGAGCAGCGGCGCCGTCTACATGACCGCGACCCTGCCTTCGCAAGACCGACACCGGCGATCCGGTGCTGGTCGCCCGTGACCTTCATCCTGACCGGCGGGCGCCTCGTCACGGTGCGCTACGACACCCCGCGCGCCTTCCAGACCTTTCCCGACCGGGCCGAGCGGCTCGACCTCGGCTGCATCGACGGCAAGAGCGTGCTGATGGCGCTGCTCGACGCGATCGTCGAGCGGCTCGCCGACATCCTCGAGACGGTCGGCGCGCGCGTCGAAGCGCTGTCGCGCGAGGTCTTCCGCCGCGGCGCCGAGGCGAGCGGCCGGCGCAGGACTACCGCGGCGTGCTGCAGGGCGTCGGGCAGCAGGGCGACCTCGTCTCGCACGTGCTGTCGAGCCTGGTGACGCTGGAGCGGCTGCTCGCCTTCCTCGACCGCGCGCCGGCACCGGCATGATGCCGGCAAGGAAGGCCGGGCCCGGCTGAAGTCGCTGTCGCGCGACACCCGCTTCCTCTCCGATCACGCCAGCTTCCTGTCGCAGAAGGTCACCTTCCTGCTCGACGCGACGCTCGGCATGATCTCGATCCAGCAGAACGCCATCATCAAGATCTTCTCGGTCGCCGCCGTGGTCTTCCTGCCGCCGACGCTGGTCGCCTCGATCTACGGC
Organism: uncultured Alphaproteobacteria bacterium; assembly: GCA_963796805.1. GTDB lineage: Bacteria > Pseudomonadota > Alphaproteobacteria > Rhodobacterales > Rhodobacteraceae > Amaricoccus. The sequence goes on along the minus strand of CAWCNG010000003.1, from coordinate 51,681 downwards.
ATGAACTTCCACGACATGCCCGAGCTCGGCTGGACGCTCGGCTACCCGCTGGCGCTCGCGCTGATGGTCCTCTCCGCCGTCGCCTCCTACTGGGTCTTCAAGACCCGCGGCTGGCTCTAGCTTCTCCTTCTCCCGGCTGCTTGGCCGACCTAGATTGCCGCCCATGAGCGACCCCCCTCGCCTCCCGACCCGCTTCGCCGGCTGGTTCGCCGCGCCGCGGCTGGACGCCCGCACCCGCACCAGCTCGACCTGCTCGACCGCGCCGACGACCCCGCCACCCTGCTGATCGCCCCGACCGGCGGCGGCAAGACCCTGGCCGGCTTCCTGCCCAGCCTCGTCGAACTCGGTCCCGCGCCCCGGCCCGGGCCTGCACACCCTCTACGTCTCCCCGCTCAAGGCGCTGGCCGCCGACATCCGCCGCAACCTCGCCGCCCCGCTCGCCGAGATGGGCCTCGCCATCCGCGTCGAGGACCGCACCGGCGACACCGTCCGCCACCCAGCGCGCGCCGCCAGCGCGTCGACCCGCCGCACATCCTGCTCACCACGCCCGAATCGCCTCGCCCTGCTGCTCTCCTACGAGGAGGCGCCGCGCATCTTCGCCGGCCTCGCCCGGGTGATCGTCGACGAGATCCACGCGCTGGCCGAATCCAAGCGCGGCGACCAGCTGATGCTCGGCCTCGCCCGGCTGCAGACCCTCGCGCCCGGCCTGCGCCGCGTCGGCCTCTCCGCCACCGTCGAGGATCCCGCCGGCGCTCGCCGCGCTTCCTCGGCGAGCGGCGCGCGCGATCCTGCTCGCCGACCCCGGCCCCGAGCCCGACATCGCCATGCTCGACACCGACGAGCCGCCGCCCTGGGCCGGCCAGACCGGCCGCGCTACGCCGCCCGCGGCGGTCATGGACCTGATCCGCGCCGCGACGCACCACGCTGGTCTTCATCAACACCCGCGCCCAGGCCGAGCTCTTCTTCCAGGCGCTCTGGGCGCGAGAACGACGAAGACCTGCCCATCGGCCTCCACCACGGCTCGCTCTCGCCGCGAGGCGCGCGCAGCGGGTCGAGGCGGCCATGGTCGCCGGCGCCCTGCGCGCCATCGTCGCCACCGGCTCGCTCGATCTCGGCATCGACTGGGGCGACGTCGATCTCGTGATCCAGGTCGGCGCGCCGAAGAACGTCAAGCGCCTCGTCCAGCGCATCGGCCGCGCCAACCACCGCTACAACGCGCCCTCCCGCGCGGTGCTGGTGCCCGCCAACCGCTTCGAGGTGCTCGAATGCCGCGCCGCGCTCGAGGCCGTGCGCGACCACGACCTCGACGGCGAGCCGCGCGGCCCCGGCCCGCTCGACGTGCTCTGCCAGCACATCCTGCTCACCGCCTGCGCCGGCCCGTTCGACGCGGACGCGCTCTATCGCCGAGGTCGCGCACCGCCGGCCCCTACCGCGACCTCGCCCGCGCCGACTTCGACGCCTGCCTCGAGTTCTGCGCCACCGGCGGCTACGCGCTCCGCGCCTACGACCGCTGGCAGCGCCTGATCCTGCGCGACGGCCGCTGGCAGCCTGCGCGACCCCCGCCGCGCCCGCGCGCATCCGCATGAACGTCGGCACCATCGTCGACACCGAGACGCTCGAAGGTCCGCCTCAAGGGCGCGCTGCGGCACGCCGCTCGGCGAGATCGAGGAGGACTTCGCCGCCACCCTCACCCCCGGCGACACCTTCCTGATCGGCGGCGAGACCGTGCGCTACGAGGGCCTGCGCGAGATGACGGTCGAGGTCACCCGCGCAGCCCGTCGCCAACCCCGAAGATCGCGGTCTTCACCGGCACCAAGCTCGCCACCTCCACGCTGCTCTCGCACCGCGTCGTCGAACTGCTCGCCGACCCGAGCGCCTGGCGCGCGCCTGCCCCGCCTACATGCAGGACTGGCTCGACGCTGCAGGCGCGAGGTCAGCCGCCTGCCCCGCCCCGGCCGGCTGCTGGTCGAGACCTTCCCCCGCGGCGACCGCAGCACCTCTGCCTCTACGGCTTCGCCGGCCGCAACGCCCACCAGACCCTCGGCCTGCTCGTCACCCGCCGCATGGAGGCGGCCGGCCTCGACCCGCTCGGCTTCGTCGCCAACGACTACGCGCTGCTGATCTGGGGCCTCGACCCGGTCGCCCGACCCCGCCGCGCTGCTCGCGCCCGAGGGCCTGCGCGAGGGGCTCGAGGGCTGGCTCGGCGAGAACGCGGTGATGAAGCGCACCTTCCGCAACGCCGCCACCGTCGCCGGCCTGATCGAGAGGAACCTGCCCGGCCTGCGCAAGACCGGCCGCCAGGCGACCTTCTCCTCCGACATCCTCTACGACACCCTGCGCAAGTACGACCCCGACCACCTGATGCTGCGCATCACCCGCGACGAGGCCGGCCGCGGCCTGGTCGACTTCGGCCGCATCGAGGAGATGCTCGCCCGCAGCCGCGGCCGCATCGACGTCGTCCGCGCGCCGCACGTCACCCCCCTGGCCGCGCCGCTGCTTCTCGAGGTCGGCCGCGTGCCGATCAGGGGCCGCGCCGAAGCCCGCCTGGTCAGCGAGGCCGCCGCCGCGCTGCTCGCCGAGGCCGGCCTCGCCCTGACGCAGCCGCCTGAGCGCCCGACGACCCGGGCGGATTCACGATCGAGCCGAGGACAGAGCCGCGACCCACGCCGGTCGGCCGAGCTACCGCCGAAACACCGCTCGGCGCCGCATCGCGGCGCCAGAGTCCGGCCCCGACGCCTCCACGGGCGGCGCGCAGACCACCCTATCGAGAAGGAACCGAAGCCATGACCATACACTGAAGGCCCTCGACGGCGGCAGCCGTGCGATCTCCGACACCGCGCTCGACGCGCTCCGGTCCAGCTCGCGCGGCACCGCAATCATGCCGGGCGAGCAGGGCTACGACGACGCCCGCACCCTCTGGAACGCCATGATCGACCGCCGCCCGGCCTCGTATCGCGCGCCGCGCGGCGCCGCCGACGTCAGCGCGGCGGTGAACTTCGCGCGCGAGCAACGGCCTCGCTCGCTCGCGGTCCGCGGCGGCGGCCACAACATCGCCGGCATCGCCGTGTGCGACGGCGGGCTGCTGATCGACCTCTCGCGCGATGAAGTCGGTCCGCGTCGACGCCGGCGACGCGCACCGCCCGCGTCGAGCCGGGCGCGACGCCTCGCCGATTTCGACCGCGCGGCCCAGGCGTTCGGCCTCGCCGTCGCCGCTCGGCATCAACTCCACGACCGGCATCGCCGGCCTCACGCTCGGCGGCGGCTTCGGCTGGACCAGCGCGCAAGTTCGGCCTGACCATCGACAACCTCGTCGCCGCCGACGTCGTCACCGCCGACGGCGAGCTGGTCCGCGCCAGCGCCGAGCGAGAACCCCGACCTGTTCTGGGCGCTCCGCGGCGGCGGCGGCAACTTCGGCGTCGTCACCTCGTTCGAGTTCGGGCTCCATCGCGCTCGGCCCGGAGGTCCTCGCCGGCCTCATCGTCCATCCGTCTCGACGCGGCGCAGCGAGCTCCTGCGCGAATTCCGCCGGCATCATCGCCGAGGCGCCCGACGAGCTCACCGTCTGGGCGGTGATGCGCAAGGCGCCGCCGCTGCCCTTCCTGCCCGCCGGAATGGCACGGCCGGGAGGTTCTGGTCTTCGCCGCCTGCTACGGCGGAGACATCGCGCGAAGGCGAGAAGGCGATCGCGGCCTTTGCGCGCGCTCGGCAAGCCGATCGCCGACGTCGTCGGCGCCGCACCCCTTCGCCGGCTGGCAGCAGGCCTTCGATCCGCTGCTTACGCCAGGGCGCGCGCAACTACTGGAAGAGCCACGACTTCGCCGACCTTGCCGACGGCGCGATCGACGCGATCGCTCGACGCGGTCGGACCCTGCCCGTCGCCGCAGTGCGAAGTCTTCATCGCCCAGCCTCGGCGGCGCGATGGCGCGCGTCGCCGCCGACGCCACCGCCTTCCCCACCGCGACGCCGCACTTCGTCGATGAACGTGCACGCGCGCTGGGGCGACCCGCGCGACGATGCCGCCTGCATCGGCTGGGCGCGCGATCTCTTCGACGCAACGGCGCCGCTCGCCACCGGCGGCGTCTACGTCAACTTCATGCCCGAGGACGACGCCGCCGGCCGGCCCGGCCTACGGCGGCAACATGGCGCGGCTGCAGCGAGGTCAAGGCCGAAGTACGACCCCGGCAACCTCTTCCGGCTGAACCACGACGTCCGCGCCGGACGCCGTCAGCGCCGCGGCGGACGGAGCCGCCTCGCCCCTTGCCGGCGCCGCCGCCGCGCCGCGCTCCGGCATCACGGGCCGATGTCCGGACAGTCCCTCACCCTCGCCGGAGTCAGCCTCACGCCCGCGCCTCCGGCGTCTCTGGTGGCCGGCGGAGCGGCTGCTCTGCGTCGCCGACCTCCACCTCGGCAAGTCCGAGCGCCTCGCCCGCCGCGGCGGCACGCTGCTCCCCCCTATGGGACCGCCGAGACCCTCGACCGCCTCGCCGCCGAGATCGCGCGCCCTCGCGCCCGCCGGTCGTCTGCCTCGGCGACAGCTTCGACGACGGCGCCTCCCGCGTGGCACTCGGCCCCGCGGACGAAACCCGGCTCACCGCGCTGACCGCCGGCCGCGACTGGACCTGGATCGCCGGCAACCACGATCCCGGCCCCCTCGCCCTGCCCGGCCGCCACCTCGCCGAGCTCACCTTCGGCCTGCTCGACCTTCCGCCACGTGGCGCAGGCGTCAGCGCAGCCCCGGCGAAATCTCCGGCCACTACCACCCCGAGCTCCGCCTGGCCGTGCGCGGCGGCGCCGTCACGCGCCCCTGCTTCCTCGCCGACGCCACCCGCCTCATCCTGCCCGCCTTCGGCGCCTACACCGGCGGCCTCTTCACCGACCACCCGGCGCTCGCGCGGCTCCTCGCGCCCGACGCCCGCGCCATCCTCACCGGCACGCCCTGCGTCACCCTGCCGCTCACCGCCCCTGGCCCCCGATAGGTGCATGGGCTGCGCATGGTTGTGCATGCTAAAATGGCCGAAGGCTGCCCCGGTCAGGCCCCAGCCCCTCCGGCACCGGCAGCCGTTGCTGCGGCAGCAGGCCACTAGCGTGTTCGACAGCAGGCATGCGATCGTCATCGGCCCCACCCCGCCCGGCACCGGCGTGATTGCGCCCGCCTCCGCGGAGGCAGCGAATTCGACGTCCCCGACGATCATCGGCTTCCCCGTCCGCCCCGGCCCCGGTTGGTCCCCACGTCGATCACCGTCGCCCCCCGCTTCACCCAGTCACCCTTCACCAACCCCGGCCGCCCCACCGCCGCCACCAAGATATCCGCGCCGCGCGCACGACCCCCGCCGAGCTCCCGCGTCCGCGAATGCGCCACCGTAACCGTACAGTCCTCCCGCAGCAGCAACTGCGCCATCGGCTTGCCCACGATGTTCGACCGCCCCAGCACGACCGCCTCGAGCCCGGTCGAGATCCCCAAGCCGGTCCTTCAGCAGCATCAGGCAGCCGAGCGGCGTGCAGGGCACCATCGCCTGCTGCCCGGTCGCCAGCCGCCCCACGTTCTCCACGTGAAACCCGTCCACGTCCTTCTCCGGCGCCACCGCCGCCAGCACCCGCGCCTCGTCGATATGCCCAGGCAACGGCAGCTGCACCAGGATGCCATGCACCCGCGGATCGCGGTTCAGCCGCTCGATCAGCGCCAGCAGCTCCGCCTCCGGCGTTGCCGCGTCCAGCCGATGCTCCTCGGAATGCATCCCCGCCTCGCGGGTATGGCGGCCCTTGTTGCGCACGTAAACCTCGCTGGCCGGATCGTCGCCCACCAGCACTGCCGCCAGCCCCGGAACCAGCCCGTGCCGTGCCCCGAGCGCCGCTACCTCCGCCCCGATCCGCGCGCGCAGCTGCGCGGCGAAGCCCTTGCCGTCGATGATCGCCGCCGCCATGCGGGCATCCTTCCGTCCGTTGCGCGCGACCGCTTAGCGGCATCTCGGCGCCGACGCTAGCCCTCCAGCGGCGGATAGCGGCGCAGTGGCGGCACGTGCAGCCGCGCGACTTCGCCCAGCGCGATCTCCCCCTCCCGCTCCACCCAGGCGGTCACCCCGCGCCGATGCTGGGCAGCGCGGCGAAAGCCCGCGCCCTTACCCGGATGCTCCCGCTCGATCTCCCGGGCCGGGAACTGGCAGGGATGGTTCTCCATGTCCACCACCAGCGCCGCGCCGCCTTCGAAGACCAGACGCGAGGAGGGCGGCATTAGCGTCAGGTCGGGCAGTCCCTCCAGCACGATGTTCGCGCCCAGCCACTCCGGCCGCACCTCGCCCAACTCCATCGTTTCGGCGATGGCGGCCATCTCCTCCCGCGAGACAATGGTGACCTGGCGGACGTTCCGGATCGGCGTGCCCTTGGGGTACTGGTCGGTGACCCGCGAGCAGGACGGCCGCACCAGCCCGGAATGGCTCTCCCCCGCGATCCCCTTGAAGCCAAGCGCCACCCGTTCCGCTGCCCGCGAGCGCAGGCTCGCCTCCCGGTCGCCGACCCGCCCCAGCCAAACCACGCGGCCGGCGATGTCGGTCGGGATCATCACCGGCACGTCACGCCGCTTTCTCCAAACGCAACCCGATCAGCGCCTCCTCCACTTGCCGCTCAACCGGCAAATCGACATCGACAACGACCCCATCCTCGTCCGGCTGCAGCGGCTCCAGCGTCGCGAACTGCGACGCGAGCAGATCGCGCGGAAAGAAATGCCCCTTGCGGGCATCGAGCCGCGCCTGCAGGACCTCGCGCGACCCGTGCAGGTGCAGAAAACGCACTCTCGGCGCGCCCGTCCGCAGCAAATCGCGGTAGCCCCGCTTCAGCGACGAGCAGGTAATGATGGACGATCTGCCCGCCGCCTCTTGCGCCGCAATCAGCGCCGCGAGTTTCTCCAGCCACGGCCAGCGGTCGGCGTCCTCGAGCGGAATGTGCGCCGACATCTTGGCCACGCTCGTCGGAAGGTGATGGCGATCGCCCTCCTCGAAGGGCCAGCCGAGCCGGGCCGCCAATGCTTCCCCGACCGTGGTCTTCCCACAGCCCGAGACCCCCATCACCACGATGTGCTGCCGGTCGGCCGCGTCCACTGTCGAGATGGCGAGCCGCCGCCGTCAGGCGATCGGCTCGGGCTCCATGCCGTCGTCGCGTGCCGGGCGCGCCGCCTTGCCGGTCTTCGGGATCGCCGCTATGCCCGAGCCCCCGTCCTTCGCATCCTCGTCGTCGGAACCCCGGTTCAGCGGCTGGCCGTTGATCACGCGCGTGATCTCCTTGCCCGTCAGAGTCTCATACTCCAGCAGCCCGTTGGCCAGCCGGTCGAGGTCGTCGCGCTGCTCGGTCAGGATGCGCTTGGCGGTCTCGTAGCCCTCGTCCACCAGCACCCGCACCTCGGAGTTGATCAGCTCATGCGTATCGGGTCCCGCATTCACGCCCCCGGATTGCGGCCCCAGATAGGTGAACTGCTCGCCGGCATAGTCGATGTTGCCGAGCTTCGACGACATGCCGAACTTTGTCACCATCGCCCGCGCGATCCGGCTCACCTGCTGGATGTCGCTCGCCGCGCCGCTGGTCACGTTCTCCGGCCCGAACACCAGTTCCTCGGCGACCTTGCCGCCCATAGCCATGGCGATCATCGACTTGTACTTGGTCATGGTCACGCTGAGCTGGTCGCGCTCCGGCAGGCTCAAGACCAGCCCCAGCGCCCGCCCGCGCGGAATGATCGTGGCCTTGTGGATCGGATCATGCTGCGGCACGTTCAGCCCCACCACCGCGTGGCCCGCCTCGTGATAGGCCGTGAGCTTGCGCTCGTCGTCAGACAGCACCATGGACCGCCGCTCGGCGCCCATCATCACCTTGTCCTTGGCGTTCTCGAAATCGTCCATCGTGACGAACCGCTTGCCGGTCCGCGCCGCCGTCAGCGCCGCCTCGTTCACCAGGTTGGCGAGATCGGCACCGGAGAACCCCGGGCAACCCCGCGCGATGATCCGCAGATCCACGTCGGCGCTCAGCGGCACCCGCCGCGCATGCACCGCCAGGATCTTCTCCCGCCCCTTGATGTCGGGGTTGGTCACCTGCACCTGCCGGTCGAACCGCCCGGGCCTGAGAAGCGCCGGATCCAGCACGTCCGGCCGGTTGGTCGCCGCGATCAGGATGACGCCCTCGTTGGCCTCGAACCCGTCCATCTCCACCAGAAGCTGATTCAGCGTCTGCTCGCGCTCATCGTTGCCGCCGCCATAGCCCGCGCCACGGTGCCGGCCCACGGCGTCGATCTCGTCGATGAAGACGATGCAGGGCGCGTTCTTCTTGGCCTGCTCGAACATGTCGCGCACCCGGCTGGCGCCGACGCCCACGAACATCTCCACGAAATCCGATCCCGAGATAGAGAAGAACGGCACCCCGGCCTCACCCGCGATCGCCCGCGCGAGCAGCGTCTTACCAGTACCCGGCGGCCCCACCAGCAGCGCGCCCTTGGGGATCTTGCCCCCCAGCCGCGAGAATTTCTGCGGGTCGCGCAGGAACTCGACGATCTCCTCGAGCTCCTCCTTGGCCTCGTCGATGCCGGCCACGTCGTTGAACGTCACCTTCCCCGACTTCTCGGTCAGAAGCTTCGCTTTCGACTTACCGAAGCCCATCGCCCCGCCGCGCCCGCCGCCCTGCATCCGGTTCATGAAGAAGATCCAGACGCCGATCAGCAGCAGGAACGGCAGCCACAGCCCCAGCGCCGACATGATCCCCGACTGCTCCTGCGGCGCCGCCTGGATCTCGACCCCATGCTCGCGCAGATCGGGCAGAACGTCAGTATTACGCGGCTGTACCGTCTGGAAAGCGGCCCCGTCCACGCTCGTCACGTAGACCCGCTCCCCGTCCAGCCTGACCGCGGCCACCTGCCCGGCCTCGACCCGATTGAGGAAGTCGGAATAGCTGATCTCGCGGCCCATCGAGGTCCGGGAGCCGTTCGAGAAGACGTTGAACAACGCCACCATCAACAGGAAGAGAATGATCCAGAAGGCGATGTTCTTGGTATTGCCCACGTTACGACGTCTCCCAGATCAACCTGAACAAGCGGGCTCAGCAGCCCACCAGTCTTGTAGCTAACATAAGCCCTGGCGGGGCGGATTCAACGCTCTATCTCCGCGCCCCAGGGCGGCTCGACGGCAGAGACCCGCCTAAAGCCGAATCCCGCCTCCGGCCGGGCCACCGGCGCCGCCACAAGCTCGCCCGCGCGCCAGATCGCCGGGGTCGCCGCCAGGGTCTCGCGGGCAGGTCCGGCGCGGTGCTCGGGCAGCCTGGCCAGCCCTCCCGCGCCCAGCGCACCGATCATATGCCCTTCGCCGAGGGGCGGCTCGCCCACCATCTCCCAGCGTCCGTCCCAACGCCCCGCGGCCTGCGGCACTGCGTCCGCCATCCGCGCCAGCTCGCGCCGCACCGCCACCCGCCCACCGCGGGCGCGCAGCACGCAGCCGTGCAGCGTCAGCCCGTGCCCGACCCTACCGCCCTCGACGGCCGCCAACGCCGCCTCGAGCCGCACCAGCCGCGGGCGATAGACCGCGCCCGACACCCAGCAGAGCGCCGCGGAGAGGAGCCGCAGGCGAACCTCCTCCGCCGCGTCGGCAAAAGGCCCCGGATCGAGCACCAGATCCCCCGCCCCGCCGTCCCGAAGGCAAAGCCGCGCGAGATCCGCGGTTGCCCGCTCCAATGCCTCCCGCGCGCGCGCCATGGCTCGCGCCGTCGCCGCCAGCCGCCCAGGCCCGATCCCGAGCCCCGCCAGAACCGGCAGCGCCTGCCGTGCCTTGATCCGGTCGAAGCGCAGGTCCTCGTTGCTCGGATCCTCAACCCAGGCCACGCCCTGCCCCGCCAGCCACTCCCGCAGCGCCGACCGCCGCACGCCGAGGAGCGGCCGCAGCCAGCGGATGCCGCCGGCCGCCGCCACCGGCCGCATCCCGCTCAGCCCGTCCACACCCGAGCCGCGGGCGAGCCGCATCGCCACCGTCTCCGCCTGATCGTCAAGCGTGTGGCCCAGCGCCACGGCCCCGATGCCGCGCGCCCTCGCCCAATCCGCGATCAGCTGCCGCCGCGCCTGCCGCGCCTGGTCTTGGAGGTTGCCGCCGCCGTCCCATCCGACCCAGCGGCAGATGGCGTGCGGGATGCCCCGCGCGGCACAGAGGGCCGCCACCCCCTCCGACTCGCCGGCACTCGCGGTTCTGAGCCCGTGATCGATGGTGACCGCCGCCACCCGGCGCCCGGCGCCCTCGGCAGCGTCCTGCATAAGGAGCAGCAGCGCGAGCGAGTCGCTGCCGCCAGAGACCGCCACGCCGATCTCCCCCTCCTGGGCCGCCGCCAGAGCACCGGCCAGCCCCGGCCGGAAGTCGTCAGGGATCACCGGTCGCAGGTCACTGGCAGGCGAGCGCCTGCCGCCGCGCCGCCACGTCGCCGGCCACGGCCGAGCCGGGGTAGCGGCTGTCCACCTCGGTCAGCGTCAGGCAGGCCTCGTTGGTCTGCCCGAGCTCGGCCAGGCTCACCGCCAGTTTGTAGAGCGCGTGCGGGGCGCGGGGATCCTGCGGGGCGCCGCTGAAGGCGTCGAGGTAGCTCCGCGCCGCCTCCCGCCAGCTCTGCTGTGCCGCCAGCGCATCGCCGCGCCGGTATTGCGCCTCGGTGGAGAGAGGCCCGCCGGGATAGGTTTGCAGGAAGCTCGCAAAGAGCTCCGCCGCCTTGGCGTTGTCGCCAGCGTCGGCCGCCGCCGCGGCCGCATCGAAATCCGACTGCTCGGTCACCGCCAGCGCACCGGTGCCTGGCGCCGCCACCGCCGGCGAGACCGGCCGCGGCATCGGCCGCGTGACCCCGCCGCCGAGGAGCGGCGGCTCGGGCTTCACACTCACATCGCCGCCCTCGAGCTCGGTCAGCCGGAACTCGATGTCGCCCACGTGGTTGCTCGCGTCCTCGGTGATGCGGATGACGTCGTTTGTCAGCACGTCCACCCGGTCGGTCAGCCGGCGCAACTCCGCCTCCAGCTGGTCCAGCCGGGTCAGCCCCGTCGCCGCCACCGTGGGCAGCCCGCCAGCGGCGCCGGTGCGGACCAGCTCGTCGCGCAGCTGGTCGATCTGGCCGTTCAGCACGGTCAGCTCGGCCTTCACGTCCGCCAGGGTCTGCGGCCCGTTCTGCGCCAAGACCGGCACGGCCAGCGCCAACGTCGCCGCCAGCGCCAGTACACCCAGCCGCCGTGCCGTCATCAGCGTCGCGCGCATGGCCACCTCCTCTGCACCCAGGCGGACCCTCTAGCGCATCACGCCCCGGCGCCGCCAGTCACAACCGTGACGGCGCGGCGGTTCTGCGACCAGCAGCTCTCGTCGTCGCAGGTCGCGACCGGGCGCTCGCGGCCGAAGGTGATGATCGAGATCCGGCTGTCGGGGACGCCCTGGCTGACCATGTAGTTGCGCACCGCGCTGGCCCGGCTCGAGCCGAGCGCCATGTTGTACTCGCCGGTGCCGCGCTCGTCAGCGTGGCCCTCGATCAGGATCGGTGCGCTCGGGTTCTGGGTCAGCCAGCCGATCTGCGCGTTCAGCACCCCGACCGCCTCCGCGCTCAGCGTCGTCTGATCGACGGCAAAGAGCACCCGATCGCTGACTGTGCTTCCGGGCAGCGTCCCGCCATAGGCGCCGCCCGCACCCATGCCGTCCGCCCCAAGTCCGCCCAGCGTTCCGTCGGCGCCGTTGTAGCCTGCATCGGGAACCGTGAGGTCGCTGTTGCGCGCGCAGCCCGCAGCGATCAGCGCCATGGCCGCCAGTGCGAGGGTGGTGACCTTCTTCATCCGCTCCGTCCCTTCTTGTTGTTGCTTAGCTCAGCAGCCCCGACCACGACGGATCGGAGGCGAAGCCCGCTGTCGGCACCTGTCTCAGGTTACGCCCGGTGATGTCCACCGAATAGAGCTGCGGCCCCCCGCCCGACCCCGGGCTCTCGCGGAAGAACATCAGCACCCGCCCGTTCGGCGCCCAGCTCGGCCCCTCGTCGAGGTAGCTGCCGGTCAGCAGCTTCTCCCCCGAGCCGTCGGTGCGCATCACCCCGATGTGGAAGCGCCCGCCCTCGATCTTGGTGAAGGCGATCATGTCGCCGCGCGGCGACCAGACCGGCGTGGCATAGCGCCCGTTGCCGAAGCTCACCCGCCGCGCCTCGCCGCCGGAGGCGGACATGATGTAGATCTGCTGCGTGCCGCCGCGGTCGCTCTCGAAGACAATCTGGTTGCCGTCCGCCGAGAAGCAGGGCGCCGTGTCGATCGACGCGGTCCGCGTCAGTTGCGTCTCGCCGCGGCCGCCCAGGTCCTTCACGAAGATGTCGGACCCCGTGCCCACCGACTTGGAGAAGACCGCACGCTGGCCATCCGGCGAGAAGCGCGGGGCGAATGTCATTCCCGACGTGTCGTCGATCACCGAGCGGCTGCCCCCGCCCGCCTTCATCAGCATCACCTTCGGCGCGCCCTGCTCGTAGCTGGTGTAGAGCACCTGGGCGGCATTCGGCGACAGCCGCGGTGTAAGCACCAGGGCGCTGCCGTCGGTCAGCATCGCCGCGTTCGCCCCGTCATAGTCCATGATCGCCAGCTGCTTGCGCCGCGCATCCTTCGGCCCGCTTGCCGCGATGAAGGCGACCTTGCTGTCGAAATAGCCGCTCTCGCCGGTCAGCCGGGCATAGACCGCATCGGCGACCTTGTGCGCCAGCCGCCGCCAGCTGCCGACCCCGCCCTCGAACTGCAGCCCCTCGCCCAGCCCCTGCTGGGCAAAGACGTCCCAGAGCCGAAAGCGAACCTGCGCCCTGTCGCCGTTCACCCCGACCGCGCCGGTGATCAACGCCTGCGCATTGATCGCCTTCCAGTCGGCGAAGGCCACCGGCGCGTCGAAGTTCGCAATCCGCCCGATATGCGCGGCGCTCGGGATCTCGCGGAAGAGCCCGGTGCCAGTCAGATCCGCCACCACAACCTGGGTGATCCGCCCGGCGAGATCCCCCGCGGCAGGCGTATCGGGGACGAAACCCGGGGCCGCGAACGGCATCGGCTCGATCACGCCCTCGGTGATCTCGATGCGAAGCGGCGCCTGCGCTATGGCGGCGAAAGGCCGAAACAGCAGCGTGGCTGCTGGCACGCCGATCATCAGGTTGCGGCGGAGCCTGTCTACCATGACACCATTCCCTCAGGGTTGAAGACAACTTCGATGTTGCGCCACTGCCCGTACTTCTCACGCGGCAGCGCATAAGGCGAGCAGCGGATCAGCGCCCGCCGTCCCGCCTCGAACGCCTGCTGGAACCGCCCGTCAGGCGCGCTGCGCGGCTCGATCATCCGGATCGAGGCATTGATCACCGCCCCGTCCACGGCCAGCTCCGCCGCCAGCGTGACCTTCAGTTCCTGCGCGTCGCGCACCCCCGCCGGCACGTTCCAGCACCGCTGCACCGCCAGCTTCAGCCCGTCCTTCTCCGAGTTGCTCAGCGGCGGCCCCACCGGCAGTGAGGTCGCCGTCGACGCAGCCGTCGTGGGCGGGGTGATGCTCGGCTCGGTCGGCGAAGTCGCAGCGGTGGCAGGCGTTGCCGCTGGTTCGACGTTCCGCCGCGCCACTTCCTTGGCCACCTCGCGCTTCAGTTCAGCCATCACATCTTCGGCGGCGCTGTGTGGCGGCGCCACGTTCCCCTTGCGCGGCTTCGGCCGCCCGCTCGTCTGCAGCGCCAGCGTCGCCGGCGGCGTGGGCTCGGCCTCCTCCGGCACCGGCGCGGCCTCGGGCGGCGCCGCCGGCTCCTCCTCGACCCGTGCCACCTCGGGCTCGGGCGCCGGCGCCGTGGCCGGCTTCGGCACATCGGCGGGACGCACGCTGTCGGTCGGCGGTGTTGGCTCCGGCTCGACCCGCGGCGCAGGCCGCGGCCGCGGCGGCGCCGCGGCGGTTGGCGGGGCGAGAGTGATCACCCTCGGCACGATCCGGTCCGGCGCATCGGGCGCCTCGATCTGCGAAGGCGGCTCCAGCGCCGCCACCTCGGACGCGGCTTCCTGCGGCGCCTCGCCCACGGGTTCCGGCGCGGGCTCCGGTGCCGGCTCCGGCTCCGCGGCCGGCAGCTCCGGCGGCGCGTCCTCCGCCCGCGGCACCTCGGCCGGCGCCGCCGCCTGCGCCGCGTCGAACTCAGCCTCGCTGACGAAGCTCACTTCGGTGACACGGATCGCCTCGCGCTCGCGCGGCCCGAACCAGGGCAGCCCGAAAAGGGCGAGCGCGATCAGGAGCCCGTGCCCGATTGCCGAAATCCGGGTGCCGGTCTGCATGGTCAACCCGAGCCTAGCCGTCGTCGCCGTCGAACCGCGGCCCGCCCTGCTCCGTCACCAGCCCGATGTCGTTGAAGCCGCTGGCGTTCAGCGCCCCCATCACCTGCATCACGCCCTCGTAGGGCAGGCCGCCATCGGCGCGCAGGAAGATCTTGCCGCTCTTGCGCTCCTCGGCCACCGCCCGCAGCAGCGGGATCAGCTGCGCCGGCTCGATGGTCTCGTTCTGCACGACGATCAGCCCGTCCTTGGTCAGCGCGATGGTCAGCGGCTCCTCGTTCTCCGTGGGTAACGGTGCCGCCGCGGTCTTCGGCAACTCGATCGGCACCCCCACGGTCAGGAGCGGTGCGGCCACCATGAAGATAATCAGCAGCACCAGCATCACGTCCACCATCGGCGTGACGTTGATCTCCGCCATCGGCCGCTTGCGGCCATGCCGGCCGGCACGTCGGCGGCCGCCGGCCTCGAGCCTCACGCCCATGTCACGCCGCCCCGTTCATGCGGCCCGGTCGAGCTGCCGCGACAGGATCATCGAGAACTCGTCGGCGAAGCCCTCGTAGCCGCCGATCACCGCCTCGGTCTCCTGGGTGAGCTTGTTGTAGAAGATCACCGCCGGGATGGCCGCCAGCAGCCCCAGCCCGGTGGCGAGCAGCGCCTCGGCAATGCCGGGCGCCACCACGGCGAGGTTGGACGACTGCTGCAGCGCGATCTCCTCGAAGGCATGCTTGATGCCCCAGACCGTGCCGAACAGCCCGACGAAGGGCGCGATCGACCCGACCGTGGCCAGGAAGGTCAGCCCCTTGGTCAGCTTCTCCGCCTCGCGGCCGATCGACACGTCCATCGCCCGCTCGATCCGCTGCTGGGTGCCGGCGATCAGCCCGCCGTCGGTGCGCGACGAGCGCCTGAGCTCGGTCATGCCCGCCGCGAAGACCCGCGCCGCCGGCCCTGCCGGTTCCGGCCCGACCCGCTCGTAGACCGCGTCCAGGGGCTCGCCCGACCAGAACTCGTGGTCGAAGGCGCGGGCCTCCTCGCGCACCCGGCGCAGGTCGAGGGTCTTCTGGATGATGATCGCCCACGACCAGAAGGAGGCGGCGACCAGGATGAGCATCACGATCTTGACGGTGAAGGTCGCCCTGAAGAATAGCGCCAGCAGCGAGAAATCGATCTGCTGCGCGGCGGCTAGGGTGTCGGGTTGCATCTGTGCCTGCTCGCAAGGGTGCTCGGGGTTTTGCGCCGTGTTGATCCGGCGCTGCGGTGGCCATACCACATCTTGCGGCGCTTTTCTCCGAAAAGCCGCGTCCTGTCCAGCCGCATCTGGGTCACGTTCCGATCAGCGCAGGCGGCCTCTCGCGTCCGCTAGATCGCAGGCAGCCGCGCCAGCGCCTGCCGCAGTTCTGCCGGCATCCGCGCCGGTCGCCCCTCCGGCCCGAGGCAGGCGAGCGTCACCCGTGCCCGCACGAGGCACAGCGCCTCGCGCCAGACCTCCTGCGCCATCGCCAGCCTCGCCCCGCCCGGCGGCCCCACCCGCGTCGTCACGAGGAGTTGATCTTCAAGCCGCGCCGGCGCCAGGTAGCGCACCGTCACCTCGCGCACGGCAAAGACGATCCCGAAGCGTGCCTGCAACTCGGTCTGGCTCATCCCGGCATCGAGCAGCGCCTCGGTCCGCGCCCGCTCGATGAACTTCAGGTAGTTGGCGTAGTAGACGATCCCCCCGGCGTCGGTGTCCTCGTAGTAGACCCGCAGCCGGTACTCGAAGCTCATGCCCCGGGATGCCGGATCGCCAGGACCCGCCCGGCGCCGTCGACCTCGCAGGTGTGCAGCCGGTCGGCGCTTCCGGGCTGAACGTCGGTCACCGTCACCATACCGGTTCCCGCGGCTGTCGTGCCGGTCCAGCTGGCCGTCACCGTCTCGATGCTCTTGCCCACGTGCGCCGCCACCACGGCCGCGCAGGCCGCCACCTCGGCGCCATGGTCCTCCGCCTGAGGCGTCTCTTCGCCGGCGCAACCCGCCAGCATCACCGCCAGTGCCGCCAGTCCCGAACGCCGCACCCGATGACCCCCTGCCTTGATTGCGTCACCCCGGCTCCCGGATGCCGGATCCGCCACCCGATCCTGCCCCCGGCAACGGCTCGGGACAAGAGCAGCGCCGCCAGAAACCGCGCCCTGTCGACGGTCGCTCTGACGGTAACGAAGTATTTACGAACGACAGCTTTTAGAATCGAAGGCTTGGTGGGGTTCACTCTTGACACCCGTGACACCGCACCTGAGACCACCGCAGCGGCGCCGCACGCCTCATCCGCTTGCCCCCGCCCAGGCCAGCGCCCGGCGCAGCTCCGCCGTTCCGTCGCGGAGGTAGGGACGCCCGTGCGCCAGCACCACCCGGTCCGGCCGCCAGCCCAGCATCGTCTCCACCGCCGCACGCACCTCCTGCCCCCGCCCCAGGAAGGCGAGACGCAGGCCGGCCGGCGTACCGCCGCGCGCGCCCCGGTGCAGCATCACCGGTCGCAGGAAATCGCCCGGCCGGCCGCCCCGGTCGAAATTGTGGATGAGATCGCTCACGACAAGGGTGCGGCTCGCCCGGTGCAGGAAAACCGACTCGGTCAGGAACTTGCCTCGCATCAGCAGGTGCGAGATCGCTCCGCTCCAAGCCGAAGGCGAGCTCCCTCGCAGTTCCTGATCGATGTGGAAGCCGCACTTCTCAGCCGCCGTCTCCAGGCCGGGTGCGCCCCAGGTCACCGCTCCCGGAAATGCTGCCTGCCAGTCGGCGACGACATCGCCGCACCGCCGCTTCGGCAACACCAGAGCCGCCACACTTCCCAGCGCCCGCACCTCTGCCTCGAGCCCCGCGGCAAGGGCGACCGGGGCATGCAACCACAGGCGCCCGTCAGGCAGCCGCGCCACCGTCATCCTCGTGGTCACCGGTCGAAATCCGAGAAGGCGGCGCGTCCGCACCGCCGGGCCGTCCACGATCCAGATATCGCGGCCGAGCGGCCTCAGCACGCCGAGCGGGACATAGGACTCGCGCCCGCCCGGCGCCGCCAAGCTCCGATCTCCGGCCTTGCCGCTTTACTGCGGCTGGAAGGTCGTCACCGTGCCATCCGGCGAGGCCACGCAGTTGTAGGCGATACCGTCGGCGACAACGGTATAGATCGTGTCCCCCTCCTTGGTGGAGGCGGTCGGTGTGATGGTGACCGTCGTCGCATCGACCGCGGCAAGCGCGGCGCCCTGTGCGACGCAGGCCTGCTCCGCCGGGCTCATCACCGGCGCGGGCGGTGGCGCCGGATGCTTGGCGCAGGCCGCCATGGCCACGGGAAGGATCAGCATCAGCGAAAGGCTCGTTCTGGTCATTGTCTGTCCCCTCTGAGCCGCGCCCTGACAGGTTACGCGGCCCTTCGGCCTAGCAACCTGGGGCCGACGGGGCAACACGCCATGCGCGAGCCGGCGATCCTCCGCCGAGCGGGCGGGCCGCTCAGCCATCCTCGAACAGGTCTCCGCAGGAGCCGGAAGCGCGCGGCGGAGCGAGGCCGAGATGGGTCCAGGCCCGCGCCGCCAGCATCCGCCCCCGCGGGGTGCGCTGGATCAGCCCCTGCTGCAGCAGGAACGGCTCGATCACCTCCTCGATCGCGTCGCGAACCTCCGAAAGCGCCGCCGCGATCGTCTCGACCCCCACCGGCCCGCCGCCATAGTTCTCCGCCAGCAGCGTCAAATACCGCCGGTCCGCCCCGTCGAGCCCCAGGTCGTCCACCCCGAGCCGGACCAGCGCCCGGTCAGCGACCTGCTGGGTCACCTTCCCGTCACCCTCCACGAGCGCGAAATCCGCCACCCGTCGCAGCAGCCGCCCGGCAATCCGCGGCGTCCCCCGCGCCCGCCGGGCGATCTCCCGCGCCCCGTCCGGCGTCGCATCGGCCTTCATCAGCCGCGCCGCCCGCGTCACGATCTGCACCAGTTCCTCGACATCGTAGAACTCGAGCCGCGTCGGAATCCCGAAGCGGTCCCGCAGCGGTGTCGTCAGCAGCCCCAGCCGCGTCGTCGCCCCGACCAGCGTGAACGGCTGCAGTTCCAGCCGCACCGTCCGCGCCGCCGGCCCCTCGCCGATGACAAGATCCAGCTGGAAATCCTCCAGCGCTGGATAGAGGATCTCCTCCACCACCGGGCTCAGCCGATGGATCTCGTCGATGAACAGAACATCCCGCGCATCGAGGTTGGTCAGGATCGCCGCCAGATCCCCCGCCTTGGCCAGCACCGGCCCCGAGGTCATGCGGAAGTTCACCCCCAGCTCGCGCGCCATGATCTGCGCCAGCGTGGTCTTGCCCAGCCCCGGCGGCCCGTAGAACAGCGTATGGTCCATGGCCTCGCCCCGCCGCCGGGCGCTCTCGATGAAGACCCGAAGGTTGGCCCGCGCCGCCTTCTGCCCGACGAAATCGTCCAGCGTCTGCGGCCGGAGCGCCCGGTCGGCGTCCTCCGCCAGCGGCTCGGGCCTCAGCGCGGGATCGGAACCGGCCATCAAGCTATCCCTTCGGCGCCAGCGCGCGCAGCGCGGCGCGGATCACGCCAGCCGCATCCTCGGCCTCGACCCCGGCGATCGCCGCCGCCGCCTCCCCCGCGCCATACCCGAGATTGACCAGCGCCGACAGCGCATCGGCCTGCGCCTGCGCGTCGCCCGCCGCCGGGACGGCGCCCGTGCCGGGCACCGGCGCGGCTTCGATCACCGCTCCCCCCGTGACCGGCGCCGCCCCGTGCGCCCCCATGGCCATCACCACCGGCGCCTTCGTCTTGAGCTCCAGGATCACCCGCTGTGCGATCTTCGGCCCCACCCCTGGCGCCGCGCGGATGGCCGCGGCGTCCCCGAGCGACAGCGCCCGCGCCACCCCCTCGGTCCCGAGCGCGCCCAGAATTGCCAGCGCCGCCTTGGCGCCCACCCCCTGCACCGTCACCAGCAGCCGATGCCATTCCCGCTCCGCCAGCGTGCGGAAGCCGTAGAGCTGCATCAGGTCCTCGCGCACCAGCAGGTCGGTATAGAGCGACACCGGCTCCCCCGGCCCCGGCATCGCCGCCAGCGTCCGCTCCGAGCAATGCACGATGTAGCCCACGCCGCCGGTGTCGATCAGCACGTGATCCGCCCCGCGATAGTCGAGCCGCCCGCTCACCTTGCCGATCACGCGCCCGCCCTCGCCAGCGCCGCGCCGAGCCGCCCCTGGAACCGCGCGTGATGCGCATGGCAGAGCGCTATCGCCAGCGCATCCGCCGCGTCCGGCCCGTTCAGCTCGACCCCCGGCAGCTGCAGCCGCACCATATGCTGGACCTGCGCCTTGTCGGCGTGGCCCACGCCCACCACCACCTTCTTCACCGCGTTCGGCGCATACTCCGCCACCGCCAGCCCGGCCTGCGCCGGCACCAGCAGCGCGATCCCGCGCGCCTGCCCCAGCTTCAGCGTCCCCGCCGCGTCCTTGTTGACAAAGGTCTGCTCCACCGCCGCCGTCTCCGGCAGGTAGGTGCGGAGCACCTCGGTCAGCGCCACATGCAGGCTGCAGAGCCGCGCCGCCAGCTCGGTCCCGACCGAACGGCACACCCCGTTCGCCACGTGCCGGATGCGCGTTCCCTCGACGTCAACGACGCCCCAGCCGGTGCGCTGCAACCCTGGGTCAATTCCGATGACGCGCATTGGCTGTCCGTTCTGCTCTGTCGCCCCAGCGCTCTCTTAGCACGAAGAGAGAACATCCGCCAAGCGCCGCGTGCGACGGCCACATGAACCTCCGTGCGGGAAACGCATGGCAGGAATGCAGGAATCGCGATTGTGCACAATACGCGGGCAGCAGATATATCACACAGCCCGAGCGGCCGGATCCACCGGCCCGGGCACCCAACGCTGAGTAGACTCAAATGTTCGCGCCTGTAGTTGCCCGCGCCGTCCCGCTCGGGTCCATCACCACCTTCCGCATCGTCTCGCTTAGCCAGCGCGCCTTCGACGCGTTCGCCGCCTGGCGCAACGCCCGCGCCACCGCAAAGGCGCTGCTCGTCCTTTCGGACCAGCAACTCGCCGACATCGGCCTCAACCGCGGCGAGATCACCGAGCTGGCCGAGGATCTGGCGCGCGCCTGACCCGCGCCGGCCTGCTTAAGCCAGCCACAGGACCAGCGTCGCCCACTCGCCGATGCGGACCGGCTCGGCGGGCACATAGCCCCAGGAGCGGTAGGTGGCCGTCACCGCCTTGGCCTGCCGCGCCAGGATCCCCGACAGGATCGCCACGCCGCCGGGCGCGTGGTGCGCCGCGATGTCCGGCGCCAGGCGCCGCAACGGGCCGGCGAGTATGTTCGCGAAGATGAGATCGTAGGGCCTCCCGGCCTGTAGCCGCCGGTGGCGAAAGCCGCCCGCGGTGACGCAGGCCACCCGCCCGGCGAGGCCGTTCGCCGCCACGTTCGCGCGCGCAGTTTCGGTCGCCAGCGGATCGATGTCGCCGGCGATCGCCCACGCAGGCCAGACCGAAGTCGCGGCCATGGCAAGCACCCCGGTCCCGCTGCCGATGTCGGCGACGCGCCGCGCCACCAGCCCCCGCCGCACCAGACGGTCGAGCGCGATCAGGCAGCCCTGCGTTGTGGCATGGTGCCCGGTCCCGAAGGCCTCGGCCGCCTCGATCTCGAGTCCGATGCGGTTCGGCGGGATCCGCGCCCGATCATGGCTCCCGTAAACCACGAACCGCCCCGCCTCCACCGGCGTGAGCTCGGCGCGCACCTGCGCGACCCAGTCCCGGTCCTCGACCCGGGCGACAGTGAAGTCCGGCGCCCCGTGCAGCCGCGCCAGCAGCGCCAGCCCCGCGACGTCCGGCGGCCCGTCGAACAGACCCCCCGCATCCCAGCGGCCCGAGCTGTCGTCATGGTCGTGCAACTCGCTCGCCAGCGGCGGCGTACCGAGATCGTCGAGCGCGTCGCGCAGTGCGCGCGCCTCGGCCTCGCCCTTGAGGGCGGTCGTGGCACGCCAGAGTGTCATGTCAGCCCCCAAGCCGGCGGCCCGTGCGGGTCCGCGGGCCAGTCGCGCTCGCTTCGATCGGATCAGCCGGCATTCCCGCTCCCCTGCCGCATGCCACGGGCTTAGCCAAGAAGCAGCCCGATGCCAACCCACGCAACGGTTTGGCCGGCCCGCGCCGCTTTCTGGCCGCCCGTAGCAAGCGCGCCACGGCACACTGAGCCAGTATCGCCACTGCCGCGGCACCCAGGCCGGGAAGACAGGAGAAGAGATGCTGATCGCAATCGTCGAATTCAAAGTGGCGCCGAACGACCGCGCGCGGGCGCTCGCTGTACTAGAAGCTGAGGTGCCGCAGGTGCAGGCCCTCCCCGGCAATCTCGGCTTCCGCCCGCTCGCCGGCGAAGGCGGTGCGCTGGTCCTGCTGCACGAATGGGCCGATCAGGCCGCCTTCGACGCCTATCTCGCCGGCCCGGTCTTCGCCGCGTCGGGGGCCGCGGTCCGGCCGCTGATGAGCGCTCCGCCGCGGCGGCGCGTCTACGCGGCGGAGACGGTTGCGGTGGCGTGAGCCGACGCTGTAGCTTCGGCGCATGAGCGCGCTTCCGGCCTACTGCTTCCGTCAGGAGTTCGCTCCCGAGCCGCCGCGCAGCCTCACCTTCGACCGCCACTATCTGCTCTATGCCGCGGAAGGATCGCTGCGGCTGGAGACGCAGGGGCGGGTCTGGTCGCTGCCGCCGTCGCGCGCCGCCTGGATAGCCGCCGGCGAACCGCTCGAGGTGACGATCGGCCGCCCGATGATCTGCTGCTCGGTGCTGTTCGCGCCGGGCTTCATCGAACCGCCGCCGGAACCCTGCAAGGTCTTTGCGGTCACCCCGCTCGCCCGCGAGATGATCCTCGAATGCCAACGCTGGGGGCCGGAGGCCGCATCCCTCGACGCCGAGGCCGAGGCCTTCTTCCGGGTGCTCGCGGCCGTCTGCCGCCGGCTGGCCGCGGCCCCCAGCGAGAGCTGGATCCCGAGCGGCCGCGGCCCGGCGGTGCGCCGTGCCATCGCCTTCACCGAGGCGCATCTCGACGGGGATCCGTCCTTCGCTGCCGTAGCCGGCGCCGCCGCCGTCTCGCCACGCAGCCTCTCGCGCCGTTTCGCCGCGGAAACCGGCATGACCTGGCGGCAGGTCCAGCGCCGGCTCCGCATGGTGCGCGCGGTGGAGCTCGTGGGCGCCGGCGAGGCGGTGACCGAAGTCGCGCTGGCCGTCGGCTACGACTCGCTCAGCGCCTTCACCGCCGCCTTCCGTGACTTCGCCGGCGCCAGCCCGCGGCAGTTCCGCGCCGCCGCGGTCAGGCCTGAAGCCCGATCGGGCAGCTGACGCCGGTGCCGCCGATGCCGCAGTAGCCGCCGGGGTTCTTCGCCAGGTACTGCTGGTGATAGTCCTCGGCATAGTAGAAGGGAGGCGCGTCGACGATCTCGGTGGTGATCCGCCCCAGCCCGGCCGCCGTCAGCCGCTTCTGGTAGGCCTCGCGCGACGCCTCTGCCGCGGCGCGCTGCTCCGGCGTGAAGGCATAGATGCCCGAGCGGTACTGCGTGCCCGCGTCGTTACCCTGCCGCATTCCCTGGGTCGGATCGTGCCCCTCCCAGAAGGTCTTCAGCAGCGCTTCGCAGCTCACCTGCGCCGGATCGTAGGTCACCAGCACCACCTCGTTGTGCCCGGTCTGCCCGCTGCACACCTCGCGGTAGGTGGCGTTGGGCGTCTCGCCGCCGGCATAGCCGGCTGCCGTCACCCAGACCCCCGGCAGCTTCCAGAACATGCGCTCGACGCCCCAGAAGCAGCCCATGCCGAACATCGCCTGCTGCACGCCCTCCGGATAGGGGCCCTTCAGCGGATGGCCGTTGACGAAATGGGTCTCAGCGGTCGGGATCGGGTCGGTCCGGCCGGGTAGTGCTGCGCCCGGCGCTGGCAGCTCGGACTTCTTCATCAAACCGAAGAGCATCTGCTCCTCCTCCTTGTTCTGAGGGTTGTCCTTCAATCTAGGCGGGCGAGCCGGCCCTTCCAGGCCCGGCGCCCCGCCTCGGGACGGTCGCCTCTCAATTCGCTGTCGCCGCCCGGATGTTACATCATGTCGCCAGCACGTTCTGGAACTGCCAGGGATCGTTCTCGTCAATCTCCTCATCGAACTGCGGCCAGCGGGTCGAGATCGGGGTCCAGTCGGTGTAGTGCGCCTCGACCCGCCCCAGGTAGGGCCGCTGGACGTCGAGGCAGAAGGCATGGTCCATCTCGTCGGTCTCGACGATGCCCGCGCCGGGGTTCTTTAGCGCCCAGGCCATCCCGGCGATGACCGCGCTGGTCACCTGCAGCCCGGTCGCATTCTGGAAAGGAGCGAGCTCGCGGGTCTCCTGGATCGAGAGGCGCGAGCCGTACCAGAGCGCGTTCCGGGCATGGCCGTAAAGCAGGACCCCCAGGCAGTCTTCGCCCCAGAGGATCTCGTTCTCGTCGAGGATCTTCATCCGCTCCTGCACCTTGCCGGCGCCGAGCATCTCGTGCAGCGACAGCACCGACTGGCCGCAGGGATGGTAGGCATAGTGGCAGGTCGGGCGGAACTCCGGCGTGTCGCCGGCGCCGACGGTGAAGTAGTCGGCGATCGAGATCGCCTCGTTGTGGGTGACGAGAAAACCGTACTGCGGACCCGCCTCGGGCGTCCACGTATGGACTTTGGTCAGGAGGCCCGGCGTGTCGAGGTAGATTGCCGCCTTGCTGCCGGCCGGGTGGCGGTGGCCGTTCGGCGGGAACCAGGTCTCGTGGCTGCCCCAGCCGAGTTCCGCCGGCTGGAAGCTCTCGGAGATGAAGCCCTCGACCGACCAGGTGTTGACGAAGGTGTTGAGCGGCTTGGCGTCGCGCCCGGCCTGGGTGTCGCGCTCGGCGATATGCACGCCCTTGACCCCCAGGCGCTGCATCAGCCGTGCCCACCCCTCGCGGTCCTTAGGCGTGGCCTCGGGTGCGCCGGAATCGGTGGCGAGCCGAAGCAGCGCCTCCTTCAAGAGCCAGGACACCATCCCCGGATTGGCGCCGCAGCAGGAGACCGCGGTCGTACCGCCGGGCCGCGCGCGTTTTTCGGCCCGTACCGTTTCGCGCAGGGCATAGTTGGTGCGGTCGGCCGGCGACAGCGACAGGTCGAAGTAGTGGCCGGCCCAGGGCTCAACCACGGTGTCGATGTAGGGCACGCCCAGCTCGCGGCAGAGGCGCATGATCTCGAGCGAGCTGGTGTCGACCGACAGGTTGACGCAGAAGCCGCGGCCGTCGGGGAAGAGCTGCGTGAGCAGCGCCCGGTGGTTCTCCGGCGTCACCTCGTGGTGGACGAAATGCACCCCGCGCTGCTCGAGGAAGGTCTTGTGCTCGCCCGAGGGCTCGATGACGTGGACCTTGTGCGGGTCATAGGTGAAGTGCCGCTCGATCAGCGGCAGCGTGCCCTGCCCGATGGAGCCGAAGCCGATGATGACGATAGGACCGTCGATCCGGCCGTGGTTCGGATAGCTCAGCGGCATCGCGCCCCCCTGCCGGCATCGATGCGCCGCCATGGGAGCATATCACCCTGCCTTGCCGCGACAAGGCAGCCGCGCAGCGTCGACCCGGAGGCGACCGACGGGGCCGCGAATCGGTGTGATTTCAATCGTTAACGGCGAAATCCTGGACGTACATCTCACGTACATCGCACGTACATTCCATGCACCGGATCCGGACGGAAAGCCGAAGGTTAACGGCCGGGACCGTCCGCGCAGGAAAAGGTGAAGGGCGGGTGAACCGGCGCGCGCCGGGCGGTCACGTCGGGGTGAGCGGGCGCGGCAGGGTCCGCATCGCCGCGACGATCGCCACGGTCTCGAGCGAGACGCGGGTGACGCGGGCGACGAGGCCGGCGATACGCTCCTTGTGGTGGGCGAAGCGGCAGGTGTCGAAGCGGGCGCGGATCGTCGGTCCTTCGGCTCCCTCTTCCTGTGCTGGTCGATCAACCGGTCGAGCGCCGTGCGTGGTAGGTCCGGCCGGGGAGAGGCATCCACATCCGGGAAGCGGTCAAGACCGTTGCCGCTTGGGCCATGGACCCATCAGCCGCCACCGGACGCTTCCGCATTGCGCCAGCGTCCGTCCTCCGGATCGCACGAATTCATACCCCTCCCTCCCTACGAGGTTCGGAAAGACGATGCCGAACGTTCGAGATCATGCTTTCGGGCGCATGCGGAGAGCGCTGACGCCACTGTTGCGGGAGTTGCCGCCCGATGCGGTCGCGAACCACCGAAGGAAGTACGATGTACCGAACGACCCAAACTCTCGCTCCTCGGACCCTGCTGATCGCCGTAGTGCTTGCCGGCGGCGCCGGGGGCGCATGCGCGACAGAGATGCTGACCGAAGCGACGACGATGGCCGCGATGCAGACCAATTCCGGCTACACGATCCCCGCTGGCGCTCGTGGGGTGGCCTATGTCGAATCCCCTCATCAGGCGTCCTTGTTCAATCTGCGCGGCACTGCCGGGCGGGGCGTGATTGTGATCCGCGATGATGAGACCGAAGGATGCCTGCTCATCGCGGTCCGGCTTGTCGCCGGAGACTTCGGCGGTGACTCGATCCAGACGAAGACCGCTGAACCCATTCGCCTCGCCCTCCGCAGCGAACGGGTGGTCGAGGCCCTGGCCAGGGGCGACGATGTCGTCAGCGACATGTTTCGTGTCACGGCGGAGCAGGACGATCCCGAGGCCGATATCCGGATCCTGTCGGGGCTGACCGGAACGGAGGGTTTCGTCCTGAATCCCGGAGGCTCCATTGCGGCTGACGTCTTCGGCGTCCGCAGCGAACAAACGCCGTGCAGTGCCGTCGCAGGCGCGTCCTAGACCGCGCCTGCTCCCGAACGAAAGCCGGAGGGCGTCTGTCCGACGATCCTCCGGAACTCGGTGTTGAAACTGGATTTGCTGACGAAACCGGACTCGAACATCACTTCGGTGATCGGCAGGTCGGTTTCGCGCAGCAGTTCCTGCGCGTGCCTGATGCGGTGCCCGTTGATATACCGCGAGAAGTTCTCCCCGGTGCATCTGTTCGCGGCGTTGGATACGTCGCGGGCAGGCACGCCGAGGCGACGCGCCGTGCGCGAGAGCGTCAGATTGCTGTCGCGATAGGCGTTTTTCTCGGTCATCAGCGAGTCCAGCGCGGCAAGCAGAGCGCGGTCGGCATCCGATGGCATGCCTGTATCCTTCGGGCCTGCGCCAGCATGGGTCACGGCGCGCAGCACCATCGGCGCACCGATCAGCGCCGCCGCGAGGACCACTGCGGTGAGCAGGCCCGAGGCGCCGCTCAGGAAGCGGAGCACGGCCGCGTCGCCTCCGAGAATGGCGGCCGCCAGGATCAGGCTGTCCGTCGTCACGATCAGCGCAAGCAGCGCAAGCGTTGCGGCGAGGGCTGCGCGCACCATTGCGAGCGTGTGCGGCGGCACGTTGATGAAGCTGTCGGCCGGCAGCGCGAGCAGCGTCGCCAGGCGAGTCAGATAGAGCCCGGTCACTCCCAGGACGATCATGTCGTCAAGCCCGGTCCATCCCAGGATCGCGACCTGGCAAACGACGATGAGCAGGGCGTGCGGGAACAGCATCTGCCGCCACTCTGTCCGGTCATCCTGCGTCAGGGCGCGAAAACCCAGATAGGCCAGCGGAGCGACCATGACCGCGACCGCCGGCTGAACCCGCGCAGCCCAGTCCGCATCGAACGACAACCGCGCACCGAGCAGGGCGGCGACGATCGCAAGGCAGGCCAGGAATCCGGAAAGCAGCAGCCGCGCAGGCATCGGCACTCTGCCGCTTCGCATCAGCGTGAAGGCGGCAATCGTTGCCAGCACCGTCACAAGCCACGCAAGGGGGAGTGATTCCATTCCGAGGATCTGCCGAAAGCCGCGATGCCCAAAAGGCGTGGGAGCCCAGCCTGCTTATAGCGGCCAAGTTGGTCAATGTCCGCTTCGGGGCCGGGAGCCGCGCTTCGACCGAAGCGGGCCTTGGCCCGCGCGTCCGCGGCCCGGCAAGCCGAAGCGCTGCTTCGGCCGGGCCGTTCGCCGGAGCGCGTGAGCGCGAAGGCGAAGGGGGGTGCGGCCTGGACTGGACGGCTGCAATCGGGGCGCGACCGCCCCGGTGGGCGCGGAATCGCGGCCGCCCTTGGGGGGGGCGGGCGCGGCCGGATTTGTTGACGGCCAAATCCGGCGGACGAACCGTTTGCGCGAAGCACGGGGAGGCGGGCAAGGCGGAGCGTTGCACACGGGGTGCCGGGTTTCGGAGACCGCCTGTAGGGCACGTCCCCGAGCGCCGGGGCGCGGACGAACTCGGCGGTCAGCTTGGAGTGGTCGACGGCGAGGTATTCCGGGACGTCACGCTCCGGCGAGCCGATCGCGTCGAGTACGGATGGCGAGCGGCTTGGACCTGTCGCGGACCGACAGGGGTCGAGGCGGCGGAGCCGCAGCGGTCGCTAGCGAAGTCCGGCGTTCCTCAGCCCCGCGATGTAGGCCGCCCGGTGTTCCGGCCGAACCATCGGATAGTGCTCCTCGACCCAATCGACGGACAGGTCGGGCTGAAGGCGTCTGGCTTCGGCAAGTGCCGTTGCGGCAGTGTGGTCGTCGCCGGTAACTCCGGCGCTCGCGGCCAGGGATCGCCAGGCCGAGGTGAAGCGTGGGCGCAACTGCACGGCGCGCCGGTTCAGGGCGAGCGCTCTCGGCAGGTCGCCCGGCCACGAAGTGGCAGAGCCCGGATGCGGACAGGTACATCGACAGGTGGGGGTCCCGGGGGCTGAGCCGCATTCCCGTCGCCAGGTGGCGGAGCCCCTCGTCGCCGGCCCCGCCGAAGCCGTAGGCCGCTCCGAGCACCGTGTGCGCGAGGGCGAAGTTGGGATGAAGCCAGAGCGCCTCCCCCAGCTCGTCGACGGCCGGCCTGAAATTCCGCGACAGCATGTGGACGAAGCCGAGGGCCAGGTGCCCCCAGGGGTCTTCACCATCGCGCTCGACGGCGCGGCGTGCCGCTTCCAGCGCGGGGCCGAACACGTCGGCGTAGGGCACCCAGCCCATGTGCGCGCCACGAATGTAGGTCATGGCCATCAGGCTGTGCGCCCGTGCGTAGTCCGGCTCGATCGCCAGTGCACGGCGAAGTTCGGCCAGGGCGGTCACGCTGTCCTCTTCGGCCCAGGTCCAGACCTGCGGCATCGCCCGCATGACATGGCCCCAGGCGTCGAGGCTCTCCGGGGGCCTGACCTGCAGGCGCTGGTTCTCGGCCGCGTAGAGCTGCGGCTCCAGCGAGGCGACCACGTTGCCGGTGATCTCGTCCTGGACCGCGAAGACGTCGGCGGCCGGACGGTCGTAGCGGTCCGCCCAGACCGTCGCCCCGGTGCTCGCGTCCACCAGGTGGCTCGTCACCCTCAGGCGATCGCCGGCCCGGCGCACGCTGCCTTCGAGCACGTAGCGGACGCCGAGCTCGCGGGCGACCTCGCGCACCTCCGGCGCCTTTCCCTTGTAGGGGTAGGTCGAATTGCGGGCGACCACGAAGAGCCAGCGCAGGCGGGAGAGGCCGGTGATGATGTCCTCGGCGATCCCGTCGGCGAAGTATTCCTGCTCGCGGTCGTCGCTGAGATTGAGGAAGGGCAGCACGGCGATCGAGGGCCGGCCTCCGGGCTCACCGGTATCGTCGGGTCCGTGCGGCTGCTCGGCCTGGCGTTCGACGGCGCCGACGAAACGATAGCCCACCCTCGGGATTGTCGCGATCCAGTCCGCGCCTGCGGGCGACGTGCCGAGATGCTTGCGCAGCGACGCGATCTGGACGGTGAGGTTCGTCTCCTCGACCGCGGCGCCCTGCCAGGCCGCATCGAGGAGGTCGGACTTGGTCAGGACCTCGCCCGGGCGGTCCGAGGAATGCCGACAGGAGCAGGAGGCCGCGGTAGCTCAGCGGAACCGGGACCCCCTGGCGGCAGAGCGTGCCGGCCTCCGGATCGAGGACGAACGGACCGAAGCTCAGGCGCGCCGACATGGCCGGAGTTTACATCGTTTCGCAGCTATTTGGGAGATTTCGGCCGGTCCTCAGGGACACGTCCGCCACACCTGCCGCATCCTGGGGTTCGACAGAAACCCGGAGAAACGTCATGTCCGTCGTTACCCTCGACTGGCCACGCAGCGAAACCGGTACGCCGACCGGAAGCCTCCCGGCGTATGGGCGGCAAGCTGTGTTCCGTTCCGCCCTGGCGATCTACATCGCCGACTACGAGATGCATCTCGCCACGATGGCTGCAGAGCGGGATCCCCGCGAGCGCCTCGTGAGACAGACCCTGCTTGCCCGGCTCGCGCAGCGGCTGCGGGGTTGAAAACGGCCGCCGGTCGGTTCGACTGGCGGCCGCGATGTTTCGGGAGCGCCCGCTCGATCAGTTCTTGGCGTAGTACTCGACGACGAGGTTCGGCTCCATCATCACCGGGTAGGGAACGTCCCCGAGCGCCGGGGCGCGGACGAACTCGGCGGTCAGCTTGGAGTGGTCGACGGCGAGGTACTCGGGCACGTCGCGCTCCGGCGAGCCTATCGCCTCGAGGACGAGGGCGAGCTGCTTGGACTTGTCGCGGACCGAGATGACGTCGCCTTCCTTCACCCGGTAGGAGGCGATGTTGACGCGCCGGCCGTTCACCGCCACGTGGCCGTGGTTGACGAACTGCCGCGCCGCGAAGACGGTCGGCACGAACTTCGCGCGGTAGACCACGGCGTCGAGCCGCCGCTCCAGCAGCCCGATCAGCTGCTCGGAGGTGTCGCCGCGCAGCCGCTCGGCGTCGGCGTAGATGCGGCGGAACTGCTTCTCGGTCAGGTCGCCGTAGTAGCCCTTGAGCTTCTGCTTGGCGCGCAGCTGCGTGCCGTAGTCGCTCATCTTGCCCTTGCGGCGCTGGCCGTGCTGGCCGGGGCCGTACTCGCGCTTGTTCACCGGGGACTTGGGCCGGCCCCAGATGTTCTCGCCCATGCGGCGGTCGATCTTGTATTTCGCACTCGTGCGCTTGGTCACGTCGGTCTTCCTCGCAAAATATCCGCGGCGTCTCCTCTGCCGGGTCTCCCCGGCCGACAGGTTTCCCCTTGCGGGGTCCACGAGCGCCAAAGCATTCCACCGCCCCAACCGGACGGCAGACCGCGCGCTTATAGCCGCTGTCGCGCGGGTGTCAACGAAGGACGGCATTGGGGAAAGCGGCGGGGATCGGCATTGACAGCCGGCTCGGTTTGCCCGGCTGTGGCGAGCCATGCCCGTGCCCGACGCCATCACCACTGACCAACTCGCCAAGCTCGTCGGCACCCCCCGGTGCCCGACCCTTCTCGACGTCCGCCCGGAGCCGGCGCGCACCGCCGACCCGCGGTCCATCCCCGCCGCCCGTCCGCTCGACCCCAGGATCTCGACCCCGATGCGCTGGCCGCCTTTGCCGCCACCCTCGCCGGTCCGGTGGTGACGATCTGCGCCGAGGGCCACCGCCGCAGCCAGGGCGCCGCGGCGCTCCTCCGCCACCACGGCTTGCCGGCCGAATATCCCGAGGCGGCCAGGCGGCGTGGACCGCCGCCGGCCTCCCGCTGGTGAACCTGCCGGGATCACGCGCCCGCGCCGCGACCGGCCAAAGCCGCTGGGTGACCCGCGCGCGCCCCAAGATCGACCGCATCGCCTGCCCCTGGCTGATCCGCCGCTTCGTCGACCCGCGCGCCGTCTTCCTCTACGTCGCCCCCGCCGAGGTCCCCGGCGTGGCCGAGCTCATCGGCGCCATGCCCTACGACATCGAGGGCGTCTTCTGAGCCACCGCGGCGAGCTCTGCACCTTCGACACCATGCTCGCCGAGTTCGGCTCTCGCCCTGCCGGCGCTCGACAGGCTCGCCGCCATCGTCCGCGGCGCCGACACCGCGCGCCTCGACCTCGCCCCGCAGGCGCCCGGCCTCCTCGCCGCCTCGCTCGGCCTTTCGCGGATGTATTCCGACGACCTGGCGCAGCTCGAGGCCGGCATGGCCCTCTACGATGCCTTCTACCGCTGGGCGCGCGACGCCACCGACGAGACCCACAACTGGCCGGCTACCGGCGGCGGCGCCCCGCCGCGTGACGCAAGCGCCCCGCCCCGCGCCCTACCCCACGCTCGGCCAGGCCGCGAGGGTCTGGGGACGCATCGCGCTTCTCTCCTTCGGCGGCCCCGCCGGGCAGATCGCCGTCATGCACCGCACTCTCGTCGAGGAGCGCCGCTGGTTAGGCGACGGCCGCTTCCTGCACGCGCTCAACTTCTGCATGCTGCTCCCCGGTCCCGAGGCGCAGCAGCTCGCCACCTACATCGGCTGGCTGATGCACGGCACCCGCGGGGCGCTCGTCGCCGGCATCCTCTTCGTCCTGCCCGGCGTCGCGGTGATCATGGCGCTGAGCTGGCTCTACGTCCTCTACGGACAGCTCGGCCCGGTCGCGGCCGCCTTCCTCGGCCTCAAGGCCGCGGTCCTCGCCATCGTGCTCGAGGCCGTCGTCCGCATCGGCCGGCGCACGCTGCGCAGCGGCGGGCTCCGCGCGATCGCGGCGCTCGCCTTCATTGCCATCTTCGCCTTCGGCGTGCCGTTCCCGCTCATCGTGGCGGCGGCCGCCGGCATCGGCCTTGTCGCCCAGCGCGCGGGCGTCGCCGCCTTCCGGACCGGGGCCGGCCACGGTCCCGCCGGCGGCGCGCAGGTCGCCGACGCGGAAACCCTCCTCGGCGAGGAGCGCACCGCCCTGCCCGCCGCCACCCGCCGCGCGGCGCGCCGCGCCGGGCTCGTCGCGCTGGCGCTCTGGCTCGCGCCGGTCGCGCTCCTCCTCGTCCTTGCCGGTCCAGGCAACGTCTTCACCGACATCGCCACCTTTTTCTCGCGCATGGCGGTCGTGACCTTCGGCGGCGCCTACGCCGTCCTCGCCTACGTGGCGCAGGAGGCGGTCGGCACCTATGGCTGGCTTGCCCCCGGCGAAATGCTCGACGGCCTCGGCATGGCCGAGACCACCCCCGGCCCGCTGATCATGGTGCTGCAGTTCGTGGGCTTTCTCGCCGCGTACCGCGAGGCCGGCTGGGAGGCCGTCCTTCTCGCCGGCACGCTCGGCGGCCTCCTCGCCACCTGGGTCACCTTCGCCCCCTGCTTCGCCTGGATCTTCCTCGGCGCGCCCTACATCGAGGACCTGCGCGGCAACCGCGCCCTCTCCGCGGCGCTGACCGCCGTCACCGCCGCCGTGGTCGGCGTGATCCTCAACCTCGCCGTCTGGTTCGCCATCCACACCGTCTTCGCCGCCACCGCCGAGATCGGCACCGGACCCCTGGCGCTGGAGCTCCCCGTCCCGGCGAGCATCCGCTGGGTCCCTGCCCTTCTCTCCGCGCTGGCGCTTCTCGCCGTCTTCCGCTTGAAGCTGGCCATGCCGGCGGTGCTCGCCGGGGGGGCCGCCCTCGGCCTCGCGCTCTGGGCATTTGGCCAGGCCTGAGCGGCGCGTCAGGTCCGGAGCACCCGGTAGATCGCCGGGATCACCAGGACGGTCAGCAGGGTCGACGACGCGAGGCCGAAGAGGAGCGAGATCGCCAGGCCCTGGAAGATCGGGTCGGTGAGGATGACGCTGGCGCCGATCATGGCGGCGAGCGCGGTGAGAAGGATCGGCTTGAAGCGGATCGAGCCGGCCTCGATCAGCACCTCGGTGAGCGGCCGGTCCGGGCTGGCCGGCGTGGCGGATGAAGTCGACGAGCAGGATCGAGTTGCGCACGATGATGCCAGCGAGTGCTATGAAGCCGATCATCGAGGTGGCCGAGAACGGCGCGCCGAACAGCCAGTGTCCGGCGATGATGCCGATGAAGGTCAAGCGGGATCGGCGTGAGGATGACCAGCGGCACGCGGAACGAGCCGAACTGGGCGACGACGAGGATGTAGATGCCGAGGAGCGCCACGCCGAAGGCCGCGCCCATGTCGCGGAAGGTCACCCAGGTCACCTCCCACTCGCCGTCCCAGAGCAGCGTCGGGTGGGTCTCGTCCTCGGGCTGGCCGTGCAGCTTGATCGCGGGCTTCGGCAGGCCGGTCCAGTCCTGGGCGTCGAGGGCGTCGCGGACGGCGAGCATGCCGTAGAGCGGCGCCTCGAAGTCGCCGGCGAGCTCGGCGGTCACCATCTCGGCGGGCAGGCCGTTGTGGCGGAAGACGGGGAAGGAGGCGGGCTCCTCGGTGACGCGGATGACGTCGCCGAGCTCGACCACGCCGCGGGCGCCGGGCAGCACGTTGGCGGGGATCGGCGTGGTCAGGAAGCGTTCGTCCATGGTGCGGGCGCCGGCGGGGCGCTCGACGCGGATCGGGATCGGCTGGCGGCCGCCGCCGCGGTGCGAGTAGCCGACGGGGGTGCCGCCGTTGAGGATGGCGATGGTGTCGAAGACGTCGCGTTCCTCGACCTTGAAGAACTCGGCGTCGTCGGTGGAGACGGTGGCGCGCAGCCGGCGGGCGGGCGCGCCGTAGGAGTTGTCGACGTCGACGATGAAGGGGACCGAGCGGAAGGCGTCCTCGACGCGGGCGGCCACGGCGCGGCGGGTCTCGGGGTCGGGGCCGTAGATCTCGGCGAGGAGCGTCGAGAGGACGGGGGGGCCGGGGGGCGGCTCGACCACCTTGAGGCTGGTGCCGGGGGGGACGTCGAGGGCGGCGAGGCGCTGGCGGATGTCGAGGGCGATGGCGTGGCTCGGGCGGTCGCGCTGGTCCTTGGGCACGAGGTTCAGCGCCACGTCGCCCTGCTCGGGCTCGGCGCGCAGGTAGGCGTGGCGGACGAGGCCGTTGAAGTTGAAGGGCGCGGCGGTGCCGGCATGGACCTGCACCGAGCGGACCTCGGGCAGGGCCAGCACGGTGCGGGCCACGGCCTGGCCGACGGCGTCGGTGGCCTCGACCGAGGAGCCCTCGGGCAGGTCGATCACCACCGCGAGCTCCGACTTGTTGTCGAAGGGCAGGAGCTTCACCGTGACGTGCTTGGTGTAGAAGAGCGACAGCGAGCCGAGGGTCAGGGCACCGACGACGAGCAGGAACGTCCAGCTCCGCGCCTTCGAGTGCAGCACCGGGCGGGCGACGGCGGCGTAGGCGCGGCCGAGCGCGCCGCCGTGGGCGCCCCCGTGCGAGCCGTCGTGGTGCGCCGCGGGTGCGCGGCCGGCGGTCTTCAGCATCAGCCACGGGGTGACGGTGACGGCGACGAAGAAGGAGAAGATCATCGCCGCCGAGGCGTTGGCCGGGATCGGGCTCATGTAGGGGCCCATCATGCCGGAGACGAAGAGCATCGGCAGCAGGGCCGCCACCACGGTCAGGGTGGCGACGATGGTGGGGTTGCCGACCTCGGCCACCGCCTCGATCGCCGCCTGGCGGCGGTCGCGGCCGTCGGCCATGCCCCAGTGGCGGGCGATGTTCTCGATGACGACGATGGCGTCGTCGACCAGGATGCCGATCGAGAAGATCAGCGCGAAGAGCGAGACGCGGTTCAGCGTGTAGCCCATCAGCCAAGAGGCGAAGAGCGTCAGGAGGATCGTTACGGGAATGACGATCGCCACCACGAAGGCCTCGCGCCGGCCGATGGCGAAGGCGACGAGCGCGATGATCGAGACGGTGGCGAGGCCGAGATGGTAGAGGAGCTCGTTCGCCTTCTCGTTGGCGGTCTCGCCGTAGTCGCGGGTGACCTCGATGGCGATCTCGGCCGGGATCAGGGTGCCGGAGAGCGCGTCGACCCGGTGCAGGATCGCCTCGGCGACGGTCACCGCGTTCGACCCGGCCCGCTTGGCCACGGCCAGCGTCACGGCCGGCACCCGCTCGACCCCGCCGTCGCCCGCCGTGACCGTCGAGACGAGCCGGTCGCCGTGCTCGGTGCCGAAGGCGATCTCCGCCACGTCGCGGACGTAGACCGGGCGGTCGTCGCGGGTGGTGACGAGCAGGTTGCCGATCTCCTCGGGCGTGCGCAGGGTCTCGCCGCCGACGAGCATGACCTGCTCGCCGCCGTCGCGGACGCGGCCGGCCGGGAAGGCGCTGTTGGCGCCGGAGACCTTGGCCGCGAGCTGCTGCAGGGTCACGCCG
The DNA here is from genome assembly GCA_963796805.1 of uncultured Alphaproteobacteria bacterium. GTDB lineage: Bacteria > Pseudomonadota > Alphaproteobacteria > Rhodobacterales > Rhodobacteraceae > Amaricoccus. The sequence goes on along the minus strand of CAWCNG010000003.1, from coordinate 16,379 downwards.
TAGAGCGCCAGCCGCTCCGGCTCCGGGGCGATGCGGATCATCTCGCCGGCCTCGCCGACGAGGTAGGTGAGGCCGACGTCCTCGATCTTGGCGATCTCGGTGCGAAGCTCGCGGGCGACGCGGGTCAGGTCGTTGGCGGTGATCCGATCCGCGGCCTCCGGCACCGGCGTCAACGTCAGCGCCAGGATCGCCACGTCGTCGATGCCGCGCCCGACGATCAGCGGCTCGGGCACGCCGACCGGGATGCGGTCGAAGTTGGCGCGGACCTTCTCGTGCACGCGCAGGATCGCCGCGTCCGACGAGGTGCCGACCACGAAGCGCGCGGTGACCATGACGTGGTCGTCCTGGGTCTGCGAATAGACGTGCTCGACCCCGTCGATGCCCTTGACGATGGTCTCCAGCGGCTCGGTGATCAGCTTGACCGCGTCCTCGGCCCTGAGCCCGTCGGCGCGCACGTGGATGTCGACCATCGGCACCGAGATTCTGCGGCTCCTCCTCGCGCGGCAGCGTGACGAGGGCGATCAGGCCGAAGGCGAAGGCCGCGATCAGGAAGAGCGGCGTCAGCGGCGAGGTGATGAAGGCCCGGGTCAGGCCCCCGGCGATCCCGAGGCGCGGCGGGGTCACGGCGTGACAACCACGTCGCCGGGGGCGAGGCCGGTCAGCACCTCGACGAGCGCCGCCGCGCCAGTCGTCTCGGCCAGGAGGACCGCGCGATCGACCTCCGCGTCGCCCTGCCGCACGGTCACGAAGTCGAGGCCGCCGCGGGTGGTGACCGCTTCGCGGGGGATGAGCAGCGCCGGGCGTTCGCCCACCGGCACCTCGACCAGCACGCGGGCATCGACGAAGGCGGTCTCGAGGTTGTCGACGGAGACGTCGGCGATCACCCGGCCGTTCTCGATCTGCGGGTAGATCCGGGCCAGCCGCCCCTCGGACTCGGTGCCGTTGGCGGTGATGCGGATCGCCGCGCCCACCTTGAGGCTGTCGGCATGGCGCTCCGGGATCGCGAGGCGCAGGAAGAAGCCGCCGCCGCCGATGGTGGCCACCGGCTCGCCAGCCAGCACGACGGCGCCGCGGGTCACCGGCACGGTCAGCACCCGGCCGGCCGCCGGCGAGACCACGCCGCCCTCGGCCTCCTGCTGCACCACGACCGAGCGCTGGGCCTCGGCGGCGGCAAGCTGGTTGCGGGTGACGTCTACCGAAGTGCGCAGCTGGTCGAGCCGCTGCGCGGTGGCGACGCCGCGTTCCACCAGAGCCTCGCCGCGCCCGAGCTCGGTCTCGGCCGTCGCGAGCTGCGCCTCGAGCGCGCGGATCTGCGCGTCGAGTGCCGCGACCTGGAAGGCGAGCTTGTCGTCCCGCACCGTGGCTATCCGTTCACCGGCCTCCACAAGGTCACCCTCGCTGACCTCGAGCTCTACCACGATGCCGCCGATGCGCGCCCGCGCCGGCACGGTGTCGCGCGCCTCGACCCGGCCGTAGACCGCCTTCCACTCGGTCACCGGTGTCGGGCCGAGCGTCAGTGAACCGGCGAGGGCGGGACCGGCGGCCGAGATGAGGACCAGGAGGGCGAGGGCGCGCATGGCGCGGCTCAGAAGGCGGTGCCCGGCTTGACGCCGAGCCTGCGGAACGCCACTGCCGCGGGGCAGAAGCCGGTGAAAGCCGACTGCAGCAGGTTAAGGCCGACGAAGACGGTGAGCCAGACGAAGTGCGGCGAGACCCAGGCGGTCAGGGCGACCGAGAGCAGCACCATGAAGCCGGCGAAGGCGAGGACGGAACGGTCGAGTGTCATCAGGGTTCTCCTGTCAGGTGGTTTCTTCGAACTTGACGGCCTTGAGCTTGTCGATGCCGAGCGCCTGGAGCGCGAGCTTCTCGTAGAACGGCTCGGACTTGCCGGCGCGGACCTTGTGCAGGAAGTACTTCTCGAAGCCGATCTTGGCGGCATGCACCCACTTACCCGAGGACGACCAGCTGACGTTGCGCGGCGGGATCTGCGGCTGCGCCACGAAGGCGACGCCCGAATCGCCGAAGTCGGCCAGGCAGACCGCGTTCCACGTCGCTTCGGCGTCGGGCTCCTTGCCTGCCACGAGGCGCGCGATGTTGTGCGCGGTCGCCGTGACCATCGATTCGATCATGAAGCCGGTCTTCGGCACCCCGACCGGCACCGGCGTCTTGCCGAGCGGCGCGATCGCCACGCAGACGCCGACCGCGAATACGTCGCGGAACGCCGGATTGCGCTGGTGCCTGTCCACCAGGATGAAGCCGCGCGGGTTGGTCAGCCCCTCGATGTCGCGCACCGCCGCGACGCCGCGGAAGGCCGGCAGCATCATCGCGAAGGCGTGCGGCAGTTCGTGGGTGCGCGCGACCGCGCCGTCCTCGGCGATTTCGGAGACATGCATCCTGCTCAGCTCGACCTTGTCGACGCGGGCGTTGGTGATCCACTTGATGTGGTGCTGGCGCAGCTCGCTCTCGAGCAGGCCCTTGGTGTCGCCGACGCCGTCGAGGCCGAGATGGCCGATATAGGGCTCGGAGGTGACGAAGGTCATCGGCACCCGGTCGCGCACCCTGGCGTCGCGCAGCGCCTTGTCGAGGATGAAGGCGAACTCGTAGGCCGGCCCGAAGCAGGAGGCGCCCTGGACCGCGCCGACGATCACCGGCCCCGGCTTCGCGATCAGCGCGTCGACGGCGGCCCTGGCGGCCAGCGCGTGGTCGACCTGGCAGACCGAGCTCGTGTGCGCCTCCGGGCCGAGCCCCTCGATCTCTTCGAAGGCAAGCTCCGGGCCGGTGGCGATGACCAGGTAGTCGTAGCCGAGCGCGCTGCCGTCGCCGAGCTCGACGCGGCGCTCGGTCGGATGCAGCCGCCGCGCGCCCTGCGGGTGCAGCGTGATGCCGCTCTGGGCGAAGCTGCGGGTGAGATCGACCTCGACGTCCGCCTGCTGCCGCCAGCCGACGGCGACCCAGGGGTTCGAGGGCGTGAAGAAGAAACTGCTTCCGTTCGAAACGACCGAGATCGAGTGCTGCTTGCCGAGCTTCTCGCGAAGCTCGTAGGCCAGGATGGTGCCGCCCAGTCCGGCCCCGAGAACGACGACATGCGCCATGGACGTGTCTCCCCTTTTGCCGGGCCATCATACGACCTGCCGCGGTCCGCCGAATTGACACGGCTCAAGGCGGTGACGGCATCGGCCCTTGACGTATATATGACGGACATCTAAATTAGCAATGCCTAATGTTAGGAAAAACCATGCTCGCGGCCGACAGCATCGCCGAGGTACAGGGGAAGGTCGCAGAGGTCAGCGCCACGCTGCGGCTGCTGGCCAACGAGAAGCGCCTGCTGGTGGTGTGCCGCCTGGCGATCGCCGGCGAGATGTCGGTGGGGGCGCTGGCCGAGGCGGTCGGACTGAGCCAGTCGGCGCTGTCGCAGCACCTGGCCAGGCTGCGCGCCGACGGTCTCGTCGCGACGCGCCGCGAGGCGCAGGTGCTCTACTACCGCATCGCCGACCCGCGCATTCGACGCCTGCTCGAAGCGCTCTACGGGATCTGATTGTGCGGGACCCGAGCCTCGCGCCGGGTGGCTGAGAGACCCGAGGATCGAGCCGCTCGTCAGCCGCCGGGGCGCGGTTGTGAGGGGGCCGGCGGAGGGTGCTCTCGTCGGCGTGGCGAGCGCATGTCCGGGGGGTACGATCGAACCGGCACTCCTCGCTGGCCCTGCCAGGTCGCCACGACGACGATCATGCCCCCTGCCAAAGTGAAAAGGATCGGCTCCCAGGCATGACCAAGCGTGATCCCCGCCGTGGTACGGGACACCGCCATTCCTGCCAGCAGGCAAGCGACGAAGACGAGGGCATGAGGCATTCCGACCGCGCCACAGGCCCAGGCATGCCAGAGCGACGAGCATGCCGAACGAGACGAGCGGACCGGCCAGCCTTGGCGGTACACCCGCATAATGGCATTCGCCGTCGCCTGTCCCACCCAGCAGGTCGGGCACAGGCGGCATCTGCGAGAGCGCGGTACGCAGCGTGGTCACTTCCGACCGTATTTCGGATGCGGAGAAGGGTCGGGAATAGCACCTTCGCATCGTCGATGGCGCCGTTGAACTCGAAGCCGGCGAGCCTCGGGCGCCTGCCGATGAAGACATGGGCACCAGAGGCGCGTTGATGTGCGGTGATCGTGCCCCTCAGGCAACCGTTGTCGGGCTCGCCGTTCAGATAGACGTCGAGCGTGCGCGACGTCGGCGTCGTATACGCCCGCGACATGGTACCACCGATCCGTGGTCAGGGCGGTGCGGCCGTATCGGGCGGCGAGGCGGCCGGAAGCATCCGCGATCTTGAGAGCGACCGTGCGCTGTCCCGTGTCGACGGTGAGGTCCAGTTGGTAACCCAACCCGGTTGGCGTAGCGCTTGAGAGGATCACCGCATCGTCGACCGGGAAGGCGTGCGGATTTACCCAGGCGCTGATGGTCGTGCTTCCCGTCAGCCGCAGGGCGACCGGCCTCCCGAGATCGATCCATTGGTTTCCGTCGAGGCTGAGTGCCTTGTCGACGACACCGGGGGTCAGCGTGGGCGCGTGGGCCCCGGCGCCATCCAGGCCATTGCCGGACGCATCGACGACCCTGTCGGACTTGAGCGTGTCCAGGGGCCAGTGCGCTTCCAGCGTTCCCTGCTCGACCGCGCCCCGCGGATTGCTGGCCATCCACGGCGGCGTCGTGATCCACGAATTGAGCCGTTTCAGACCGTCGGGGAGGCGTTCTGCCGTGAGGCCGGTGCCGAATGCCAGGTAAGCGACCGCCGCTGCCGCCGCCGCCATGGCGAGACCTCTCGTGATAGGAACGTGTGGTGGAAATGCCCGCCATCGACGCGCAAGCAGCAGACCCAGGCCCGCGCCTATCAGGTTCGCGACGACGTCCACAACGGACGGAGTCCGGCCAACACTGAAGAGCTGCGCCACCTCTGCCGACACCGAAACGACCGCCGCCAGAGCCAGAGCCCGCGGGAACGGCCGATTTGCGAGTGCCATCCCAAGGGGAATGCAGCCGAGGATGTTCACCACGAAATCGACCAGGACGAACGGCGGGACGATAGCCTCGAAGAGAGCCGTGGGGCCAGGCCCTTGGACCTGCACCGGCGCGGCCGTGAACGCCAGGATCAGCCCGATCACCAGGACGTCGGTTCGGGCGGTGGGAGCGTCCCCCTCACTGAGGGTCTTTCGCAGCATGATGGTCGAGCGACCTCCCGCGCGGTCTTTGACCGATCTCTCATATTTCGGCGTGGAGCCTGGGACTAGACCACCTTTGGGAGATCGGGCCGGCCTCCAAATAGCGCATCCAGCCGATCTCGCTCCATCGTGCCTAACCGGTCCCGGAAGCCGCGCCCGCCACGCCCATTGGTCCCTTCGAACACCCAAAGCGGTACCCGATGTCTCCCATCAGGCGACGCCCGGGCTTGCCGCGGGCTGACGCGACCTTGCCGCCGAAGATCGAGGTCATCGAGCCCTGGCTATCGAGGTCGACGACGAGCACGCGTTAACCGTCGAGTGCGGCCGACATCGCGAGGTGCGCGGCCATTGATGTAGGGTCTGCGAGGACCAATCCTGTCGCTTCCGCGACCAGCGACGATTCAGCACCGGAGGCAAGATGCGAAACCCGCTGCATGGTGAACCCGCCTAATGGACACCCGCCCCATGGACGAATGGTGCCTCGACGCCGAGACCGTTCCTGATCCGGCGGCCTCGGACGTTCCGCTCTGCGTCGACCTCGACGGGACTTTGGTCCGGGCTGACCTGCTGGTCGAGGGTTTGGTCTACCTGCTCACCAGCAGGCGCGCCATCTCGGCACTGCCGCAGCTGCTCACCGCGGACCGTGCGCTCCTGAAGCGCCGAGTCGCCGAGCTCGCCGACCTCGACCCGGCCACCCTGCCCTACAACGAGGCGCTGCTCGGCCACCTCGCCGACGAGAAGGCGCGCGGACGGCGGCTCGTGCTGGCGACCGCGGCGGATGCGAAGGTGGCCCATGCCGTCGCCGAGCACCTCGGCATCTTCGATGACGTAGTCTGCTCGGACGGCGCGAGAAACCTGAAGGGCGACCGAAAGGCCGAAGCGCTGGTGGCGCGGTTTGGTGAGGGCGGCTTCGACTACGCCGGCAACGACAGGGACGACCTGGCGGTATGGCGGCACGCCCGCCGGGCCGTCCTGGTAAACGCGCCCAGCTCAGTGAGCGGCCAGGTGCGCGCCAACGTGGAGGTGGCCGGCGAGTTCGCCACCGAGGGCTCGCGCATCCGTGCCGCGGTCCGGGCGCTCCGGCCGCACCAGTGGGCCAAGAACGTGCTCGTCTTCGTTCCGCTGATCGTCGGCCACGCGGCGGCCGACCCGGTGGCCTGGACCGGCGCGATCCTGATGTTCCTGGCGTTCTGCGCGACCGCCTCGGCGGTCTACATCGTGAACGACCTCTCGGACCTCGCGGCCGATCGCCAGCACCCGAGGAAGCGCCTCCGGCCGTTCGCGAGCGGCGCGCTCCGGCCGCAGCAGGGGGTGCTGCTGGCCGGCGCCCTGCTGGTCCTCGGCCTGAGCCTCGCGGCGGCGGTGCAGGCGCTGCCGATCATCCTGCTCTATGCGATGGTCTCGTTCGGCTACTCCGTCGAGCTGAAGAAGTGGCCGCTGGTCGACGTGTTCGTGCTGGGCGGTCTCTATACCATTCGCGTACTCGGCGGCGGCGTCGCGACCGGTCAGTTCGTCTCGATGTGGCTCATCGCCTTCACCGGGTTCCTGTTCCTTGCCCTGGCGCTGGTCAAGCGCACCGAGGAGATGACGGCCGTGGCCCGCTCGGCGGGGACGCGGATCGCGGCGGGCAGGGGCTACTATCCCGAGGACACCCCGATGTTGATCGGCTTCGGCTGCGCCGCCTCGTTCGCTTCGAGCGTGGTGCTGGCGCTTTTCGTAGGCAGCGAGGCCGCGCTCAGCGAGTACCGCACGCCGCAGGTCCTGTGGATGATCGTTCCCTTGCTGCTCTTCTGGCAGTGCCGGCTCTGGCTCTCGACCAACCGCGGCCACATGCACGACGATCCGATCGTCTACGCCTCGAGAGACTGGGTCTCCTGGATCGTCGCGGCGGCCACGCTGGCGATCTTCGCGGCGGCGACGGTTGGCGTCCCGCTGGAAGTGCTCGGGATTCAGCACTGATGAGCGCGGGAAGCCTGGTTCTTATCCTGGTCAGCGTGTGCATTTCCGCGCTGGCCCAGATCTCGTTCAAGCTGGGGCTGACTGCCGCACAGGTGGCGGCCGGCAGACCGGACCTGCCGCTGAGCCTCGCCCGGGCGGTGCTGAGCCCGCAGGTGATCCTGGGCCTCGGCCTTTATGGCGTCGGCACGCTGTTCTGGCTGTCGGCGCTGTCGCGGGTAGAGGTCTCCCAGGCCTACCCCTTCGTGGGGCTGGGCTTCGTGCTGACCGCGGTGCTCGGGTGGCTGATCTTCGGCGACGACCTCGGGACGCTCCGGTTGCTCGGGATCGCGGTGGTGATCGCCGGGATCGTCATCATCTCGATTTCCTGAATGTCCGTTAGCCTGAGGAGCGCATGCTGACAGCTACGAGCCTGGAACACGACGAAGGCGGCCGCCGCGCGTGGCCGCGGACGGAATGGTCCCCGGTCGCGGTCGCACTCCTGGTCGGTGCGATTCTGCGCGTGGCCGCGGCGGTCGTCTTCACCGGGGCGATCGGCACAGAAGGCGCCGAGTACGCGCGGATCGCGCAAAACCTCCTCGCCGGCGTCGGCTATGTCGGCATCGCAACGCCCGGCGAGCAGTTGTTCTTTCCGCCGCTCTTCCCCTATTCGATCGCCGGGGTCTCGCTCATCGTCGGCGACGCCGAGCTCGCCGGCCGCATCGTCTCGATTGTAGCCGGGTCGCTGCTGGTGCTGCCGCTCTCGGGCATCGCCGACCGGCTTTATGGTCGCCGCGCTGGGGTGATCACCGCGTGGCTCGTGGCGCTGCACCCGGCGCTCGTCTACTTCTCGACCACGGTGAACTGCGAGTCGCTGTTCCTGCTCCTGACCGCGTGCGCGGTCGGCCTCGCGATGCGCGCGGGCGACGGCTGGGACCGGCGGCTCCTCATCCTTGCGGGGCTGGCCTACGTGGCGGCGTTCCTCGTCCGCCCGCAGGCCTGGGCGTTCCTGGTGATCGCCGCCGGCGCGCTGCTGATGCGCCGCGGGATGCAGGCGCCGGCGGCCCGTGCTCCACTGGCCCGGATCCTCTGGCTCCCGATCTGCTTCCTGCTGCTCGCAACGCCCTATGTCGCCTGGCTTTCGATGCATTCCGGCGGGTTCCGGCTGGAGGCGAAGGCGCCGCTGAACCTCGCGACCGAGGCGCGGATCGAAGCAGGGCATGGGCAGCGAAGAAGCGACCTTCGGCATCGACCCCGACCTCACGCCGCGCGGCACCTACATCCAGCCGAACCGGGACGTCGTCCGCGGCTTCAATATGGAGCCTGCCGAGAAGGTAGGCCTGCTCGTCAACAAGACGGAGGCCGTGGCGCGGAGTGCGGTCAAGGTGCTAGTCCTCGGCCTCGCGATCGGCTCACCGGTCCTGTTCGGACTCGCCTTTGCCGGGCTGGTCGGCCACCGCTGGAGCAGGGAGACCGCGGTCGACTGCCTCCACATGGTGGCCCTTTTCGGCCTCGCGGTGTTCGGCACCTTCTTCATCTACTATCAGGGGGCGTGGCGGTTCTACCTGCTTCCGCTGGCGTTCATGTGCGTGTGGGCGGGCTTCGGAATCCAGCTTGCCGGCGACGGCATGGCTGCCGTAACGCGCCGGCTCCGCGGAGGCGGATTGCCCCCGTCGGCGACCTCGGCAGGCGTACTGCTCGCCTGCCTCGGGATCCTCGTGCCGTCGGCTGTTCGCATCGCCGATGCGTTCGCCGCGAACCGGGCGGGGCGGCAGCTGGAGGCAGTCGCGGAGCAACTGGCCGGGCGGGGCGATCTGACGGTGGCGGGCACCTCCACGGTGGTGGCCTTCCATGCCGGGGCCGATTTCGTCTGGCTGCCCTTCTGCGATGCGGCCACCGCGCTGCGCTTTCTGAAGGAGCAAGGGGCAACCCACGTCGTGGTCGACGGCGGCGAACTGTTCGGCCGGCCCTACCTCGCGGACTGGTTCGAACACGGCGTGCCCGGGGCGGTCCCCGTTGCGAGCATCGAATCAGGGCCCGGCAGGATCGTGCGGATCTTCGAGTTCGAGCGCAATCTGCGAGCGGACGGAGCCTCCGGATGACACGAACCTTTGCCACGATGCTGCGTTCGACGGCGCCCCGCGTCAGTACCGAAGCCTAGCATAGTAGGAGGTCCGCGCCGCTTCGCGTGCCTGTGAGAGCGTCAGGATGCCGCGCTGGCCGAGGAGCGGAAGGAGCTTGAGGAACACTTCCCCGGTCGCGAGCGCGTCGCCGAAAGCGGTGTGGCGGCCGGAGGTCGTAACGCCGAGCCGCGCGGCGATGACTTCGAGGCCGTGCGATGGCTCGTTCGGGTGCGCGACGCTGGACAGGAGCAGAGTGTCGAGGACCGGCTGATCGAAGGGCGGGCCGCCGCCGGCCTGCTTGAGCTTGAGGAAGCGCAGGTCGAACGCAACATTGTGCCCGACCAGCACCGTGTCGCCGATGAAAGCGTGGAACGCAGGCAGAACGTCGGTGATCGAGGGCTTGCCGCGGACCTGTTCCGGCCCGATGCCGTGGATCCGGATGGATGCCTCGGGGATGCTGCGGTGCGGGTCGATCAATTGATCGAAGCACTCGCCGCGCAGGAGCTTGCCGTTGACGATGCGCGCGGCGCCGATCTGGAGGATCTCGTCGCCGCCGGCCGGGTCCAGTCCCGTGGTCTCGGTGTCGAAGACCGTGTAGGAGATGTCGGAGAGCAAGCGCTCGTCGAGCGCCCGGCTGCTCCTGCCCCCGGCGAAGAGGTCGAAATCATAGTACTCGGGCCGGCTGCCGGCGGGTGCCGGCGCGGCCGTCGGCCGGGTTGCCGGCTCGGACGCCACCACCGGCAGCAGGAAACGGAAGAACGACTCCACCCCGGATCGGTCGTGTTCGATCCAGACCTCGCCGCCGTGCCGCTCCGCCACGTCGCGGACGGTCAGCGGCGAGCGCCCGTCGCCGGTTTGCATCGGCTCGTCCAGCCACTCCCGCACGCCGTCTGGGCGCAGGTCAGGACCCGACCAGGCCAGGTCCAACCGTGCGCGATTGGCGGTCCGGGTGAGCCGCAGGCGCAGTTCGGGCGAGCCGAGCGCGGCAATGAGCCGGCCGGCGAGAAAGGAGAGGGCCTGAATCAGCGCGAAGCTGTCGACACTGAGCCAGAGGTCCGGGTCGGCCGCGTCCAGCGTCACCGGCCGTCCCTGGTCGGCTTCGATCCGCCGCTCGGCCACGGCCAGAAGATCGACGCCGTGCATATCCTGCAGCGGCCAGCGGGTGATCAGTTCCTGGGACGTGCTCGCCGCGAACGCGGCGACACCCGAGCCCATCGCGGCCACCTCCTCGCGCACCACCGCGTGGAAGCACTCGCGGCCTTCGGCATCGAGATCCGGGTAGTCGAGCATGTCGAGCGCGGCCTGGATGCTGGCGAGCGATGCCCGGCTCGCTTCGGTGAACTCGAGCAACCGCCGGTCGTTCCGGGTGTCCGCCTCGTAGGTGTCGGTGATGTCATCGAGGAGGACCACGAAGCCCGTCAGGGGCGCCGCCTGCGAGGCGGCGGGGCGCACCGGTGCCAGGTTCACGCTCAGGAGATGTCCGGCGGGGGTGCCGGTGACGAACCGGCCCGATGCGCCCGCGCCCTCCCCACCGCGAACGGTGCGCGCCTCTACCGTCTCGAGCGCGTGCGCGACCAGTGCGGGGTCGATGACGGCATGGATCGAGCGTCCGAGACCGATCAGTTCCGCGCCCGCCGCCCCCACCGGCGCGCGGGACAGCCTGCGAAACAGCTGCCGCGCGCGCTCGTTGTAGAGCAGGATTCGTCCGTCGAGGTTGCAGACCACAACGCTCTGGTTCAGCTCGGCCATCAGCGCGCCGAGCTGGTCGCGTTGCTGCGCCACGTCCCGGCTCGCCTCCGCCACGAGCCGCGCCATGTCCGCCTGCAAAATCCGCCGCTTGCCGGCCAGAGCGTTGATCGCCTCGGTCAGCGCGCGAGCCGACGCGCCGCCGGATGCCACGAGGTCGGGCGCCGCCGCGTCGCCGACCAGAACTCCGGTCGCATCGGCCAGACGGGCCGGCGCGGCGACATGCGCGTCATAGAGGCGGCGAACCGCCCAGGCCGCCAGCGCTGCCGCAACCAGCCACCAGACCACCACCAGCATGCCGTGGGAGGCCAACAGCGGACCGAGCGCGGCGTCGACTGCGGTTCGCTGCCCTGGGTCGAGCGTCGCCCGCAGCGCCACGCCGCCCAGCGTCAGCCACAGGCCGAGCGCCACGCCCGGCGCCAGCATGGCCAGCGCCAGCCTCCGGCCGAAGGTCACGACAGCATCTCGCGGGCCTTCTGCAACAAATCCCGCGTCGAGAACGGCTTGGTGATGTAGGCATCGACGCCGACGCCCACCCCGCGCGCGATGTCGGTCTCGCGCCCCTTGGCGGTGAGCATCAGGATGCGGGTATCGCGGACGTCGGCGTCGGCACGCACCGCCTCGCAGACCTCGAACCCGGACATGCCCGGCATCATTGCATCGAGCAGCACCAGCCGCGGCCGTTCGCGGCGGATCGCCTCGAGCGCGGATGGGCCGTCGCGGGCCACCAGGACCTCGTAGCCTTCGCGCTTCATCATGTACTCGAGCGAAACCACGATGTTCGGCTCGTCGTCGGCAATCAGGATCTTCGCGCTCATGCCGTTTTCCTCGCCGCCGTCCGGAACGGCAGTCGGAAGGCGAAGCAGGCGCCGCCTCCCGGATTTGCTTCCAGCCAGATGCTCCCGCCGAAATGTTCGACGATCTGCCGGCTGATCGGAAGCCCGAGGCCCGTCCCGGCGGGCCGCGCCAGGCTGTCCCCGCCCTGGCGGAACTTCTCGAAGACCTTCGCCCGTTCCTCCGCGGGCACCCCGGGCCCGTTGTCGCGCACCTCGACGACCAGGCCGTCGCGCTCGCGGCGGAGCCCGACGTCGACCCTGCCGCCGCTGGCGGGCACGAACTTCGCCGCGTTCGACAGGAGGTTCACCATGACCTGGGTCAGCCGGTCCGGGTCGGCGCGGATCAGGGGGACAGCACCGGCGACGGAAAGCTCGACGCGCGTTCCGTTCTCGCGAAAAAGGCCGGAGGTGGTGGCGATGGCATTCTCGATCAGCGCCCGCATGTCGACGTCGATGCTGTGCCACTCTGCCAGCCCGGATTCGAACTTGGCCATGTCGAGCACCTGGTTGACCAGCCGGCTCAGCCGCTCGCTTTCGGCCACGACGATCCTGAGGAAGGTCGCGCGCTGGGCGGCATCCATTTCCGGGGCATCCAGCATCAGCTCGGAGATCGCGCGGATCGAGGTGAGCGGCGTGCGCAGCTCGTGGGTCACCGACGACACGAAGTCGTCCTTGAGGTGGTCGAGGCTCTTCAGCTGCTCGTTGGCGGCGGTGAGCTCGGTCGTCGCCTGCTCCAGGGACAGCGACTTCTCCTCGAGGGCGCGGGCGTACCCGCGCAGCTGCGACGCCTCCTCGACGATCTCGACCACGTCTTCCACCGCCAGGGCCTCCTCCTGCGCCACAGAGGCGATCATCACGCGCGCCGAGGCGCTCCCGACCGCGCCGGCGATCTGCCGCTCGACGCGGTCGACGAGCCGGGCATCGGGGACGAGCTTTTCGACGTCCGTCACGCCGGTTTCGCGCGCGTGCTCCTCGAACAGCGCCTTCGCCCGGCCCGTGCCGAGCAGGCGGCCCGCGAGCGCCGTCAGATCCTCGAGCCGGGCGCGGCCGCGCCAGAAGACGGGGGCAAGGCCGTTGGCGGGTTGCCCGCGTTCGAAGACATCGACGAAGAGCAGAGCCTGGCTTGCCTCGCGCGCGTCCGGCCGGCGCCAGAGCGACAGGCCGACATAAAGGGCGACGTTCACCAGGAGGCTCCAGAACAGCGAGTGGCTGACGTTGTCGAGCCCCACCAGGCCGAAGAGCCGCTCCGGCGCCAGGAGCTCGATCGCGAAGGGGCCGTGCTCGACGAAGCCGTCGGGCATCCAGCCGGATCTCGCCACCGACGGCAGCATGAGCGTGTAGGCCCAGAGCGCGAAGCCGCCGATGAGGCCGCCGAGCGCGCCGGCCCGCGTCCCGCCCCGCCAGTACATGCCAACGAGCAACGCCGGGGCGAACTGGGCGACGGCCGCGAAGCTGATGAGACCGATGCTGACCAGCGCGTAGGCTTCGCCGGCGACGCGGAAATAGAGATAGCCAAGCATCAGCACCGCGAGAATGGCGGCGCGGCGGATGTTCAGGATCAGCCGGGTCAGGTCGCGGCCGGCACCGCCGCCGAGACCCGGCAACCGCAGCAGCGTCGGCATCACCAGGTCGTTGCAAACCATGGTGGCGATTGCGACCGTCTCGACGATCAGCATTCCCGTGGCCGCCGAAAGACCACCGACATAGGCGAGGAGTGCCAGTGCCGGCGCGCCATTGCTGAGTGGCAGCGAGAGCACGAAGGTTTCCGCATCCATGGTGCCGGGGCCGAAGAACACCAGCCCGCCGATGGCGATAGGCAGGACGAATATGTTGATCAGCAAGAGGTACGCCGGGAAGACCCAGGCGGCGCGCCGCAGGTGGCGCTCGTCGACGCACTCGACGACCATCATCTGGAACTGGCGTGGCAACAGCAGCACCGACAGCATCGCAAGCAGGGTCAGCGCGAACCACTGCGCGAAATCGAAGGCTCCGCCGCCGCTCTCGCCGCCGAGGCGCAGCAGCCCCTGCAGCTCCGGGAAGGCCTGCGCGCGCGCCCAGATGTCGCCCATGCCGTCGAAGAGGCCCCAGGTCACGAAGGCGCCGACGGCAATGAAGGCGACGAGCTTGACCATCGACTCGAAGGCAACCGCCGCGACCATGCCCTCGTGCCGCTCGGCGCTGTCGAGGTGACGCGTGCCGAACATCATCGTGAAGACGGCGAGCGCCAGCGTCACGAAGAGCGTGCCGTCCCGCCACCAGCCGAGCGCCGGGGCCGTGGTCGTTTCGGGGCCGGCGGTGAGCAGGTGATAGCCGGCCGACACCGCCTTCAGTTGCAGCGCGATGTAGGGAACGATGCCGATCACGGTGATCACCGTGACCAGCGCCGCCAGCGACGGGCTCTTGCCGTAGCGGCTGGCAACAAAGTCGGCGATCGAAGTGATCCGGTAGGTCTGGGCGATGCGGATCATCTTGCGCACCACGATCCAGGCGAGAAGCATCGCAAGCGTTGGGCCGAGATAGATGGGAAGGAACCAGATGCCGGACGCCGCCGCCCGGCCGATGCTGCCGAAATAGGTCCAGGCTGTGCAGTAGACCGCCAGCGACAGCGAGTAGACCCAGCTGCTGCCGATCACCGATCGGCCGAGCGCCGCGCGCCGGTCGCCGAACGCAGCGATGGCGAAGAGCAGCAGGAGGTAGCCGACGGACACCCCGATGACCAGTTCCGCCGAAATCATCGCTCACCCGACCGCGCCGCTGCCTGCGGCTTTCCGTCATCGTCCGGAGCTTGCGGGTGCCGCCGTTCGACGGCCCAGGCAAGCGCGCCGATCAGCGCCGCCCAGATCGCGAAGATGGCCACGGGCAGCAGCGGCAGGCCCAGCACCGTCGCTTCGCCGCCGAAGACGATCAGCATCGGGAAGTTGAGCAGGATCATCCCGGCGGCCCAGAGCGCGAGCAGCAGCTGCGGGCCGGGGCCGCCGGGCGAGCGCGGGCGCCTCACAGCGCGTCCAGCCGGTAGTGGCGGCCCAGCCATTGCTTGAAGCCGCGCACGATCGCCAGCGAATCCTTCAGCGCGTGGCGCTCCAGCGTGCCGAGCTCGGTCAGGCGGATGCCGTTGCCGGGTGCGCGCCCTTCGGCCATCTGGCGAAGGTTGTTCGCGAGCTTCAGGCCCATGAGGAAGTGGAGCGCGTCGATCAGGTCCCGCGCCAGCGGATTCTCGATCCGGCCCTCGGCGACGAGGGCGCGCAGGCGGTCGGCGGTGCCGAGTTCCCGCACACGATACTGCAACGCCAGGGTCCGCACGCCGTGCACGAGGGGGAAGATGCCGAGCTTCTTCAGGTCGATCTCGGCGGCGGCTCGGCCGCTGAGGCCCGGCAGCCGCGTCCACCAGGCGCTTCCGAACTGCTCCACGGCGCTGGCGAAGCGGGCGTAGAAGGCGTCGCTGCCGGACACGAGGTCGTCCACATGAGCGCGCACGCCCTCCAGGAGCGTCGCGTCGCCGGCGACCGCCGCCGCATCGAGGAAGATCGCGAGGTTCATCGGGCCTTCCGGTTTGGCGCCATGGATCCATTCGCGCACGGTATCCCGGAATCCGGCCACCGGCTGCCGCCAGAGCGGGCGGCTCAGCATGATCCCGCCCGGGCACGGCGGGTAGCCGAAATCGATCAGCGCCGCGGTGAAGGCCTCGGTTACGGCCTCAAGCCCTTCGAGCGCGAAGCCATCGCGCAGCAGCAGCGCGTTGTCCTGGTCGGTCTTGATGATCTGCTCGCCCCGGCCTTCGCTTCCCATGACGATCAGGCAGCTGTTGTCGCGCAGCGCTGGTGGCGCGACCAGTTCCCAGAGACGGGAGAAGACCTGCAGGTTCAGCGCGCCGACAAGGCCGGCGATCACATCGACGCGCACCCCGTCCTTCTGGAGCACCGCGATGAGGCCGTCGATCTGTTTCGCTGCGGCCGCGAGCTCGGCCAGGTCGCCGGCCTCGGCCGCCTCGAGCGCGATCAGGTGCGAGTGGCTGGCGACGAAGGCCATGAGCTCGAGCTGGCCGAGGACGCCGACCACCGTGTCGCCGTCGCGCACCACCACCCGGTGGATGCGGTGCCGCAGCATCATCAGCATCGCGTCGAAGATCTCGTCGTCGACCGAGACGGACCAGGGCGCGAAGCTCGCGACCTCCCGCACCGCAAGCTCGGCGGGCGCCTCCGGCCGCAGCAGCGCGTCCCTGAGGTCGGTGGTGGTGAAGACGCCGATTCGATCGCCGTCGCGAACCAGGGCCTCGCCGAGGCCGCAGCTCGACAGCTCGCGACAGAGGGTGACGAGGTCGGTGGCGCCGTCGACGAAATACGGCGCGCAGGAGGCGCGTCGCCGACCCGCGAGGCCATCAGGGATGAGAATTCGCGCCCCGTCGCGGGATCGGCCCGCCCCGGAAGGGGCGGGCCGGCGTGGTTGGCTCTTTCGCGTGAGACGGGCACGCTCGCTCCTTTTCGCCCTTGGCTCAGTGCCCGGAGGCTTGTGAAGCGCCGATGCCGGTTTCCGAGCG
>CAWCNG010000002.1:2500-132143 GCA_963796805.1 uncultured Alphaproteobacteria bacterium | reverse complement strand
GCGCCCAGAGCATCCACCGGCTCTTGCACGTACCGGAACAAAGTGCGGACGGACCCATCGTGGAGCTGGAAGCGCCTGGCGGCCGGGGTCGGATGCCGAGCTGCCGGGCCTCGATCGGCAGCCCAGACCGGCCCTCAGCGGACACGAGAACCATTCCCCTACGGGCGTTGGAGGCCCCGACTAACGTCCTGCGCCGAGCGCGCGGAACGAGAAGGCGAGCATCGGTTCGATCATCGCCTCGATGTCGTCGCCCTCGCGTAGGCGGTGCTCGACGATTAGCGGATGCAGGCTGGACATCATCGCGTGCTGGAAGCAGAGGGCTGCGAGCTCCGGGTCGGCGACGTCGAACTCTCCACTCCTGACGCCGTCGGCGATGATCGCGGCGGTGACCTCGCGCAGCGCGGCCTTGTGCCGGCGGATCACGTGCCAGTTCTCGTCGATCGCGGTATGTACCATCGCGTGCATCCGGCTGTCGGCGAGGCAGCGCTCGCAGATTGCGCTGTTGCAGGCGCGGATGACGCGGCGGAGCTTTTCCTCGGCGCCGAGGCTGGGGTCGGCGGCGACGGCTTGCGCCTCGTCGATAACTTCGCCGGTCACCCTCTGCAGCACCGCCTCGGTGATCGCGGCCTTGGAGGCGAAGAAGCGGTAGATGTTGGCGGGCGACATGCCGAGCTCGGCGGCGATGTCGCCGACGGTGGTCTTGAGGTAGCCGAACTGCCGGTACAGGCGCTCGGCGGTTTCCACCACCCGGCAGCGAGTTGCCTCGGCGGCCGCGTGGTCGACGGCGCCGACGCGCATGCCCTCGAGCAGCTGATCGCCGGTGCCGAGCCGGCCCGCAACGGTTTCCGCGTTTCCTTCCGCCATGTTGTGCATCCTACCTCGCGGGGCCGGGTCGGTCCAGACCCCTGATGTATGACATATTGCGACTGATGCAACTTGACAATCGTCAGAATTAGGCGATTATCCACAAATCCAGTGAGCCGGGGGGCCGACAGATGCGCCGACGCAGCCGAATTGCACTTGCAGTAGCCGGGATCGGCGTGGCGGCGGCCGCGGCGGCGTCGACGCCCGATGTCCGGTCGCGGCTCGCGCCGGGGACGGCTCCGGTGGAAACCGCGGCGATCCTTCCGGTTCCGCAGGTGGTCATGGTGTGTTGATTGCCGCTGAGAACTGACCCGGGCGGCCGGGAGATTTCCACTGAGAAGTGACCCATGTTCGAACGTCCCCTGGCTGGAGAAGCGGGGGCAACGGAGTGATCGACATGGCGTTATTGAGCGTGATCCGACGGTGGGCATTGCGGGATCAGCTTTCCATCCGGGAGATTGCACGGCGGACGGGGCTGTCGCGGAATACGATCCGCAAGTACCTGCGGTCGGGGACGGTGGGACCGACGTTCAGGGTTCCAGAGCGGCCGAGCAAGCTGGACCCCTACGCCGACCAGCTGTCGGCCTGGCTGAAGACGGAGGCGGGCAAGTCCCGCAAGGGGCGACGGACCCTGAAGCAGATCCATGCCGATCTGGTCGCCCTCGGCTACGAGGGCTCGTATGGTCGGGTCGCAGCCTTCGCACGGAAGTGGAAGGCCGGCCGCCAGCGCGAGCAGCAGACCGCCGGACGCGGCGTTTTCGTGCCGCTGGTGTTCCAACCAGGGGAGGCCTTCCAGTTCGACTGGAGCGAGGACTGGGCGGCGCTTGTCGGGGAGAATACGAAGCTCCAGGTCGCCCACATCAAGCTCTCGCACAGCCGGGCGTTCCTGCTCCGGGCCTACCTGTTGCAGACCCACGAGATGCTGTTCGATGCCCACCGGCACGCATTCCGGGTCTTTGGCGGCGTGCCGCGGCGGGGCATCTACGACAATATGAAGACCGCGGTGGACCGAGTGGGCACAGGAAAGGCGCGTCAGGTCAACGCCCGGTTCCTGGCGATGACCAGCCACTACCTCTTCGAGCCCGACTTCTGCAACCCGGCGGCCGGCTGGGAGAAAGGCCAGGTCGAGAAGAACGTTCTGGATACCCGCCGCCTGATCCTGCAGCTGATGCCGGACTTTCCCGACCTGGCGGCGCTGAATGCCTGGCTCGAGCGGCGCTGCATCGAGCAGTGGGAGCGCACGCCGCACGGCGCGCTGCCGGGGACGATCGCGGAGGTATGGGCCCTGGAGAAGTCCGCCCTGATGCCGACACCACCGGCCTTCGACGGCTTCGTCGAGCAGAGCAAGCGGGTGTCGCCGACCTGCCTGATCAACTTCGAGCGGAACCGCTACAGCGTGCCAGCCTCGTTCGCCAATCGGCCGGTCAGCCTGCGGATCTACCCCGACCGGCTCGTGGTCGCGGCCGAGGGGCGGATCGTCTGCGAACATGCGCGGGTGATCCAGCGCGCGCACAAGCTGCCGCCCCGGACGATCTACGACTGGCGCCACTACCTGGCCGTCATCCAGCGAAAGCCAGGGGCGCTCAGGAATGGCGCGCCCTTTGCCGAACTGCCCGAAGCTTTCCGCGCGCTCCAGCAGCATCTGCTCAAGCACCTGGGCGGCGACAGGGAGATGGTGGAGATCCTCGCCCTGGTGCTGCAGCACGACGAAGAGGCGGTGCTCTGCGCGGTGGAATTGGCCCTCGAGGCCGGGGTGCCGACCAAGACCCATGTGCTCAATCTGCTGCACCGGCTGATCGACGAAAGCCCCTCAGGCACGCCCGAGGTCGCCCCGCCGACGGGTCTGGCGCTGATCGAGGAGCCCAGGGCGAATGTCGAGCGCTATGACGGACTGCGCGGCCAGGCCCGGGGGGTGCGCCATGCGTCATGACCCCGCCAGCGCCGCCATCGTCATCATGATGCGCAGCCTGAAGACATACGGGATGGCCCAGGCCGTCGAGGACCTTGTCGAACAGGGCTCGCCCGCCTTCGAGGCGGCCGTGCCGATCCTGTCGCAACTGCTGAAGGCCGAAGTCGCGGAACGCGAAGTCCGGTCCATCGCCTATCACCTCAAGGCCGCGCGCTTCCCGGCCTACAAGGACCTGGCCGGGTTCGACTTCGCCGCCAGCGAGATCAACGAGCCCCTGGTCCGCCAGCTGCACCGGTGCGAGTTCATCGACGGCGCCCACAACGTTGTCCTGATCGGCGGACCGGGCACGGGAAAGACGCATGTCGCGACCGCGCTCGGGGTCCAGGCCGTCGAGCACCATCGAAAGAAGGTCCGCTTCTTCTCCACGATCGAGCTCGTCAACACGCTCGAGCAGGAGAAGGCGAAGGGCAAAGCCGGGCAGATCGCCGAGAGCCTCACGCGCGCCGACCTCGTGATCCTGGACGAGCTGGGCTACCTGCCGTTCAGCGCCACGGGCGGGGCTTTGCTCTTCCACCTTCTGAGCAAGCTCTACGAGCGTACCAGCGTCGCCATCACCACCAATCTCAGCTTCAGCGAATGGGCCACGGTCTTCGGTGACGCCAAGATGACCACCGCGCTCCTCGATCGACTGACCCATCGCTGCCACATCCTCGAGACCGGAAACGACAGCTTCCGCTTCAGGGCCAGCGCCGAGGCGGCGCGCAGAAAGAAGGAGGCAGGACCGCCATTGACCCAGACCTGAACCGGCGACCATAACCTTCAGGCGGGTCACTTCTCGATGGAAAGCCCGGGTCAGCTCTCAGTGGAAATCAACAGAGCAGCACCAGGTGCAGCGCCAAGGCCCACCCGATCAGCGCCCGCCCGAGAAATAAGACAAGCGCCAAGAGCACCATCCCGATGATCACGACGGCGGTGACGAACTCGGGCGGCCGCTGGGACAAATAGTAGTTGATGTCGAACTCGGCGAGATAATGCCGTGCGACCAGCAGTCCGGCCAGAACGAAGGGCGCGGCGATCAACAGCACACGGGCGAGAAGCCGGACCGAAAATCCGAAGAGCGCCTGCGCCCGCGCCGCCACGCGCCCAAGTCCGGCCCGCAACCCGGGCAGCGCATGCTCCTGGCCGGAGTGGATCACGCCGGTCATCACGGCGACGTTCAGCACGGCGCCGACGATGACAACGCTCGCCACCACCACCGCCGAGGCGAGCCCGATCGGCGAGAGCAACAAGAGGGCGATGTCCTGATCGGTCAGCGCGGTCTGATCGGACAGGCTGATGCCCAGTCGGAGAACCGCCGCGGCGAGCGGGACGATGATCGCCGTCAGAAGCAACCGGTTGGCGAGATGTGCGGCGACCAGCGGCCCACGAAAGCGCCACGCCTCCCGCCAGCCATCGCGCACCGCACCGAGATTGCCCATCCCGTACTTCGCCCTTCGACGTCAGCGCCCCGCAGCGGATGCCTGAACTTCGCACCCTCGCTTGCCACCCGCGAATGCCGCTCGCGGCAAGCTCTGAACCGGCCGGCTCCGACGGCTACTGAGCTTCCTGACAGGTACGAAGGGCCACAAGCGCCGCGTCCGCGTCCGTGAGATCGACGATCACCTTCTTGCCTTCTCCGTAGCTGATGGTCAGCGTCTTGTTGTTGCCGAGATCGTAGATGACCTCGGGGTTGTTCACCGGCGCGGTCGCACCGCCGAAGCCCTCGGTTTGCTGGCCGGTGAAGGTGCCTGCGAAGACCTGACCGTCGACATCGAAGCTCGCGGGGATCTCTTCGCCGGCCTTGATGCCGTCCACCCCCTCGACCAGGATCGCGATATAGCCGATCGTTTCGGCCGACGTGGCATCGATGCCCAACTGCACCTGCGACGTGGGGTCGACGAACCGCTGGATGGCGACGCAACCCGGCCCCTTGTTCGCATTGATTGCGATCTCCCAGTCGCCTTCCGTCGCGTATTTCTCGAATGTCTCGGCCGACGCCCCGGCAGCAGCCAGGCCAGCTCCGATCAGCGTCGCGGCGAAAATGGCAGTTCTGTTCATTTCAACCTCCAGTCTTCTGAGGCTCCAGAATAGCACGAGCGCGATGAGGAGCGACGGCCCGGAGGTCCGGAGCGATTCCGAGAAATGCTGGTAGAGGTCCGACCCGGCGGCGGCTCAGGCGAGGTTGGCGGTGCCGGAGAGCGGCGACAACTTGTCGCCGAAATAGGCGCCGGAGATCACCGCCCCGGCGGTGTTCGCGGGGTCGAGCCCCATCTCGCGCGCCACCCCCATCAGGCCGATCCCAAGCGTGCCGGCGACAGTCCAGGAACTGCCGATCGACATCGCGACCGCGAGGCAGATCAGGCAGTTGGTCGGGTAGAAATAATCGGGGCTGAGCAACTGCAGCCCGTAATAGACCATGGCGATCAGCGTGCCGCCAAGCGCCCATGTGCCGATCAGCGCCCCGACCGCGAGCAGGATGAAGATTGCCGGCAGACCCGCGGTGACGCTGGCGACGGCGGCATCGCGTAGGTCGTCGATCGAGTGCCCGTGGCGCCAGGCGACGGTAGTGGCCAACACCGAGCAGAATACCAGCGCGACCTGGTTCGGACCCGATGCAGCAGCGTCCCCGAAGAGGACGAACGACAGCCCGAGCAGGACGACGAGCGCCGCGACCGGGACGAGTGCCGCCGCGAGGCCGAGGGGTATGGGAACGTTGGACCGGCGCACAACCAGGCACTCCTGTCGGGAACGTTCGCGGCCGCTGCCGGCGCGGACAGCGGCCGCGGGCAGCGACTACTTTTCTGCGAGCAGCTTCTCGATCTGGGCTTTCTTGGTCGCGGCATCGGCATCGGAGGCCAGGATCTGGTTGATGTAGCCGATGTCGCCTTGCTCGGTGACCTGGGACGTATCGATCCCCAGATCGGTCAGCGCCTGGGCCGTTCCGTGGTCCAACTGGACCTGGGCGAACGCGGGCAGAGCGACGCAGAGGGCGATGGCGATGAGAGTGCGTTTTATGGGTTTCCTCCCGTTGGATGATGTTCGACGAAGCTGAGAAGCAACTCGCCGAGATCGAGCGCAGCACGCAGAGCCTGGTTATTAGGATAATCGAGGCCACCACCACCAACACCAGTCCATCCGTCATCCGTCACTACGAGAAGCATATCGAGCAGTTGGAGCGCGAGAAGGCCGTGCTCAAGGAGAGGACCTCGAAAACGGTGCTCCCGCAGGAGCGTCTCGGGGATTGTATTGAACTCGCTCTGGAATTCGTGTCAAACCCCCGGGCGGTGCTCAAGCTGGCGTTCGCGGAACCCCTTCGCTATGGGCTGAACGGGGCGTATGGAACACCGAAATTCTCTTTTCCTTTCCTGTACTTAGTGGAACAATCCGGGGCAGAAAGCGAGATGGTGCCCCCTACTGGTTGACGAACTCGCGCTCGCTCAGCGAAGCGGCGAAGCCGTCGAGTGCGCCACTCACGTCACCCCAATGCGGCAGCGCCTTCACCCGCCCCAGCCAGGCCGCGACGTTCGGTGTCTTGCCGAAGTCCCAGCGGATCAGATCCCCCAGCGCCACCAGGCCGCCCACGTAGTAGTCGGCCACGGTGATCGCCTCGCCGGTGATCCACGCGCGCCCATCGCCGAGCCAGTGGCCGTCGAGCACCTGCAGCCAGAAGGCGCTCTTGTCGCGGCCCCACTCCACGGCGACCTTGTGGCCCTCCTCGCTCGGCCGTTTGTGGTGCGGGAAGAGCTGCGGATAGCTGAGGTTGTATCCCCACTCACGATAGAAGTTGAAGCTCGCCCAGAACATCACCTCGTTGACCTTGGCGCGCAGCGCGACTTCCTTGGGATATTCGGGAAAGCCGTTCTCCCCGCGAGATAAATCAGGATCGCCGCGCTTTCCGTCAGCCGGAAGCTGCCGTCCTCGAGTACCGGCACCATCCGGTTCGGATTGATCTCGACGAAGGGCTCCTCGTGGTGCGCTCCGGTGAAGAGATCGACCACCTCTTCGTCCACCTTCAGGCCCTTGTTGGCGATGTAGAGCCGGACGATCCGGCTCGTGATCGACGCGGGATGCATATAGAGCTTCATATTTCCTCCCAGAGACTTGTTATGGCGTGTTATTTCGATGTGTATGGGTTCTTGGGGCAGCGATCTTCCGACAGGCTCTCACGATTCTTCGCGGTCAGCCGCTCGATGGCGTCAGCGAGGTGGACCTCGGCGATGGCATAGTCGCCGCGCTCGGTGCGGACCTTGTGCGCCTCCATCAGCACCTGACCATGCGTCCAGCCCCAGGGCGGCTCAAAGCGATACGCGGCGAGCTCGATCAACAGGCCGAGGGGGTCCGTGAAGTATATCGAGTTCATGAACCCCCGGTCCTTCACGCCCGAGTGCTCGATTCCCCGCTCGTCCAGCCGCTCCACCGCCTGCCGGAAGGTCGCGGCCGAGACCGCCATGGCGAGGTGATGAACGCAGCCAGGATCGGTCGGCGTCCGCCGCCCGTCAGGCTTGCGGCTTTCGTCGGTGAAGACGGTGATCAGCCGTCCGTCTCCGGGGTCGAAGTAGAGATGGCTCTCCGACGCCCGGTCGAGGTTCGGCTGCTCGAAAACGAAGGGCATCCCGAGGACCCCCTCCCAGAAGTCGATCGAGGTCTGCCGGTCGGCTCCCACCAGCGTGATGTGGTGCACCCCCTGCGTCTGCAGCTTGCGCATGTCCTTCCCTCCCGCTTCACCCAGCCGGGCCTCGCCGCCCGAAGAGGGGCGGCCAACTCACCTCACGACGCCGCTTGCCGATCGCCGCCGAAAGCCTACCTCCCGAGCCCATTGCCGGCAGGTTTGGGAGACAGCTTTCAGGTGTCAAGCCGACACAGAGAGGCGCTCCTCAGGGCCTGAGTTCCCGCTGCATCGCCTCCAGATCGGGCTGACCGGGATTGACCGCGAGCCCTTGGGCCAGCGCCTCTCGCGCCCCCGCCGCGTTCCCCGTCGCGGAGCGGATGCGCGCGATCATCGCCCAGCCGTCCACCAGCTGCGGGTCGAGCGCCACCGCCTCGCCAAAGGCCCCCTCCGCCAGCTCGAGGTTGCGCATCTGCAACGCCGCCCCGCCGACCTGCAGGTGCGTCTCGGGAAAGTCCGCCCGCACCAGCAAGGACGTCCGCCACTCCCCCGACGCCGCCGCCAGCGCCGCCTCAGCCGCTGGCGGCCCGCCCGCTTGCGCGCCCAGCATCGCCTTGGCCGCAGCCACCCGAACCGCGCGCAGCGGATCGCCCAGGACCGGCGCCAGCCGCTCCAGCCGCGCTTCGGCAGGCACCGCCCGCTGCACCCCCGCCGCCGCTCCCCGCACCAGCGGATCGGGATCGGCGAGAAGCGGTGCAACCCGATCCGCGACGCCTGGATCGCCGAGCTGCATCAGCAGGTCCAGCGCGGTCGCGCGCACGATCCCCGCCACGTCCTTCCGCTCCGCCACGGCGCGCAACGCATCCGCCTGTGCCGCCGGATCGCGCCGCGCCGCCGCGAAAGCGGTGGCAAAACTCTCGCCGCGGTGCGTACTCTGAGGAAAGCGCTGGGCTATCTCCGCTGCCGCCCAGGCAGGATCCTTGTCGGTGTGGCAACTGGTGCAGACGTCCGGCGCGCCCGTCGCCGCCGACAGGTCCGGCCGCGGCACCCGAAAGCTGTGATCCCGCCGCCGGTCCACGCCCATGTAGACCCGCTCCGGCATGTGGCAGTTCTTGCACTGCGCGCCCTCCGAACCCTCGGGATGAAAGGTGTGCGAAGGATCGTCGTAGTCCGCCAGCCGCAGCGTCGGCAACCGGTCGTTGCCGGCTGGCGAATGGCACTGGGCGCAGACCGCGTTTCCCTCGGCGCGCAACTCCAGCGCGTGCGGGTCGTGGCAGTCGCTGCAGCGCACGCCGCGGGCATACATCTTCGCCTGCAGGAAGGATCCGTACTCGTAGTCCTCAGCCTCGATCTGCCCGTCCGCCTCGTAGAGTCCGTCGCGCAGCAGCGCCAGCGAGAAGCCGTCGTGGTAGGGCGTCCCCGGCGGCGGCAGCCCGTCGAACAGATCCTCGCGCCGCGAATGGCACCCGGCGCACTGCCCGATCTCTACGGCTGCCGACGGCCCAAGGTCGAAAGTCAGGCCGCCTGCCGTCACTCCCGGCCAGACGGCCGCATCGAAGCTGTCCGGCGCCGCTGCCCATGCCGCATGCGCCTCGCCCGGACCGTGGCAGGATTCGCACCCCACCCCGATCTCCGCCATGTGTGCAGCATAGGCGCCGCTCTGCGGATCGTAGTTGCGGCTGTAGCCGGTAGCGTGGCACTCGGCGCACCGCGCCTCCCAGCTCTTGTACGGCCCCGTCCAGTGCAGCCCGTCTCCCGGCGGCGTGACCTGATCGGGATAGAGATCGTACCAGACCTTCCGCTCGGTATCCCAGGCGATGTCGAAAGCCTGCGTGCGCCCCGGCTCGGGCGACAGCAGATACTGCTGCAACGGTCGGATTCCTGCCACGCCGACGACGTCATAGCCCCAACGCTCCCCGTCCGGCCCCTCGGTCTCGATCACGAAGGCCTCACCGCGCCGGCTGAAGCTCGTCACCGTGCCCTTGCTCTCGAAGGTCGCGTCGTCGAAGTCCCCGAGCACGGTTGTCGCGCTCGGCAGGGTCCAGGCAAGGCCGTGGTCCGAGACCTTCCAGCGCTCCGCCACCGCGGCATGACACCCGGCACAGCTCGCCGATCCCACGTAGGCCGGCTGCCTGGGCATCTCCGCCGCCGCCGCAAGGCCGGCGAGTGCGACGAGCAGGCCCGCCAGCCCGGCAAGGGTCGTTCGGATCGGCATCGGCCCTTCTCCGGGTTGCGGAAGCCGGCACCATAGCGCGACCCGGCGCCCAGGCCACCGCAATCGTCCGCGAGCCGCTCAGCGGGTGCGTCGCAGCCGATCGAAGGCGACTGCAATGATGATGCAACCACCGATGAAGGTGCCCTGCCAGAAGGCGTTGATGCCGAGGAGCCCCAGGCTGTTGCGGATCACCTCGATCAGAGCCGCGCCCACCAGCGCTCCGTAGGCGGTGCCGATGCCACCCGCAAGGTTGGCACCGCCGATCACCGCCGCGGCGATCACCTGCAGTTCCATGCCCGTCCCGATGTTGGTTGTCACCGCGCCCAGCCAGCCGGTCATCACGATGCCGGCGATCCCCGCCGAAAGCGCCGAGATCATGTAGACGGTCACCTTGATCGCCCGGACCGGCACGCCGGTCAGCGTAGCCGCATGCTCGTTGCCGCCGATGGCAAAGAGATAGCGCCCGAACCGAGTCCAGCGCAGGATGAACCCGGTTATCAGCGCCAGCACCACCATGTACATGACCGGATTGGGGATCCCGAACGTAGCGCCGCCCCCCAGGGCCAGGAGTTTGTCGTGGTCGGGTCCGAACTGGAAGACCACCGTGTTGTTGGAAAGCACCATGGCGAGGCTTCGCGCGATGGAGAGCACCCCGAGTGTGACCACGAAAGGCGGAAAACCGAGATAGGCCACGAGGATTCCATTGAACGCTCCAACGGCGAGCGCGGTCAGGATGGCAGCGCTGATGCCGACGTGGATGCTCCAGCCGGCATGCATCGTAACCGCCAGCACCATGCTGGACAGGCAGAGGACCGAGCCCACCGAGAGGTCGATCCCGCCGGTGATGATGACCATGGTCATCCCGAGCGCGATGATCGCCGTGAACGTGAAGTTGCGGGTGATGTTGTAGAAATTCTTCGAGGTCGCGAAAGCCTCGGTCGAGTACGAGAGATAGACGCAGGCAAGAAGCAGGGCGATCGTCACCCAGAACGCCTGACTGTTCAGAAGAAGCGAAAACCAGCTGTGCTGTCTCTGCTCGATGGACTGCTCAAGGGTGACGGCCATGTTCGACCTTCCGGCAAAAGGGGTTCAGGCGACTTCGATCGCGCCGGTGATCAGCCCGGTCACTTCCTCGGGCGAGCTTTCCGCGATGCGCTTGTCGGCAACCTTGCGGCCGCGGCGGAGCACGATGATCCGGTCGGCCACCGTGAAGACGTCGGGCATGCGGTGGCTGATCAGCACCACCGCGATGCCCTGGTCGCGCAGGTGGCGGATGTGGTTCAGCACCTCGGCCACCTGCCGCACGCTGATCGCCGCCGTCGGCTCGTCCATCAGCACCAGCTTGGCGTCCGCCAGCATGGTGCGCGCGATGGCCACCGCCTGGCGCTGTCCGCCGGACATCTGCCGGATCAGGTCACGCGGGCGGGTCTCCGACTTCAGGTCCCGGAACAGCTGCCCGGCCCGCCGGTACATGCCACCATAGTCGAGCACAGAGATCGGACCGAGCCCGCGACGCATCTCGCGCCCGAGAAATACGTTGGCCGCGGCGGTCAGATTGTTGCAGAGCGCGAGGTCCTGGTGGACGATCTCGATGCCGTGCCGCCGCGCCTCGACCGGCCGATGCAGTACCACCTCGCGCCCGTCCATGCGCATGGTGCCGTGCGTCGGGAGGAAGTTGCCGGCGACCATCTTGACCAGCGTCGACTTGCCGGCGCCGTTGTCGCCCATCAGCCCCACGACTTCGCCGGGCTCGATCGAAATCGAGATGTCGTTCAGGGCCTGGATGGCGCCGAAATGCTTGGAAACATTGGCCAGCTCGAGGACTGCCACCGTACTTCCTTCCTGCGGTTTCGCGGTCACGAGGGCTTCTTTCCGGCCTGCCGCGGCCCGTCAGTTACCCGAGCGGGTTCGATGCGTCAATTGCAAGGTGAACATTACCTTAACCACAAGAACTCGTTGACGAATGCCGCGTGCTAATATTAGCTAATGGTCGAGAGGGACCGGACGCTTGACGCCCGCGCAACGCTGCGCGCCGTTTCCGTTCCGAACCTCTAGCAAAAAGGGGAGGACGAAGGTGAAACATTTGACTCTGTTGGCCGCCGCGGCGGCCGTGGCGCTGAGCGCCGGCGCATCGATGGCACAGGACAAGAAGCAGGTGGTGATCGTCGTGAAGGGTCTCGACAACCCCTTCTTCGAATCGATCAACCAGGGCTGCCAGAAGTGGAACTCGGAGAACCCCGACAGCCCCTATGAGTGCTTCTACACCGGTCCCGCCTCCACCTCGGACGAGGCCGGCGAGGCGCAGGTCATCCAGGACATGCTGTCCAAGCCCAGCACCGCCGCCATCGCGATCTCGCCGTCAAACGCGCCGCTGCATGCGCAGACGGTGAAGTCCTCCGGCACGACCATCCCGGTGATGACCATCGACGCCGACTTCACCGTCGAGGACGCCGGGGTCCGCATGACCTATCTCGGCACCGACAACTACCTGATGGGCTACCGGATCGGCGAGTACATCAAGGAGAAGAAGCCGGACGGCGGCACGATCTGCACCATCGAGGGCAACGCGGCCGCCGACAACATCCTGCGCCGCGCCCAGGGCATGCGCGACGCGCTGACCGGCGAGAAGGGCCTCGCCGCGCTTGCGGGTGAGGCCGGCTGGACCGAGGTGGCGGGCTGCCCGGTCTTCACCAACGACGACGGCGCCAAGGGCGTGCAGGCGATGACCGACATTCTCGCCGCCAACCCCGATCTCGACGCCTTCGGCATCATGGGCGGCTGGCCGCTCTTCGGCGCGCCGCAGCCCTATCGCGACCTGATCCGGCCGTTGGCCGACCGGATCGCCTCCGGCGACTTCGTGATCGGTGCTGCCGACACCATCGGCGATGAAGTCGCCATCGCCAAGGAAGGCCTTGTGACCGCTCTCGTCGGCCAGCGGCCGTTCGAGATGGGCTACATGGCCCCCACGGTGATGATCGACCTCATCGAGGGCAAGGAGGTCGCCGACCCGGTCTTTACCGGCCTCGACGAATGCACCAAGGACACCGCCGACACCTGCATCCAGAAGTAGGCCGGCCAGACAGGCAGCGATTCGCTGCCGCCCATATCGAGGCCGCCCTCCGGGGCGGCCTTTTCTCTTTCAGTTGGCCGGCGCGGCGCGGCGACCGCCGTCAAGCCCCCGTCGCCAGCCAGCGGACCTCCGCCGGCGTCAGCGCCAGCTCCAGCGCCCGCAGGCTGTCGTCGAGCTCGGCGAGCTGCCGCGGCCCGATCAGCGGCACGACCTGGAAAGACTGCGCCAGCACATAGGCGAGCGCCACGTGCAGCGGGCTCACCCCGCGCTCCCTGGCCAATTCCATCGCCCGGTCCCGGCGCTTGAAGTTCTCCTCCGAGTACCAAACCCGCACCAGCTCGGGCGTCCCAGGCCTGTCCCGCCCGGCCAGCTCGGTGAAGAACCCCCGCCCCTGGCTCGACCAGGCAAAGTTGACAATTCCCCGGTCTTCCAACCAGCCACGCCACGCCGGATCCGAGGCGGCGACACAGCCCGCCCAGATCGGCTCGTTCATCTCGGCGAGCGAGAAGTTGTTCGACAGCACCGTCGGCGCCCGCTTGCCCGTCCGCCTCGCATAGTCGATCGCGGCGTCGACCCGCTCCCGCGTCCAGTTCGACCCGCCGAACGGCCCCCGGATACGCCCCGCCGTCACCTCGGCATCCATGGCGTCCACGAACTCGCCCACCGGCACGTCCGGATTGTCCCGGTGCATGAAGTAGACGTCCACGTGATCCGTCCCCAGCCGCGCCAGGCTTTGGTCGAGCTGCTTGCCGATCACGTCGGGATAGGTCAGCGGCGAATGCGCCCCCTTCCCGATGATCACCACGTCGTCCCGAACCCCGCGCGCCTTAAGCCACTCGCCGAACACGGCTTCCGTGCGCCCGTGGCCATAGACCCAGGCCGTGTCGTAGATGTTGCCACCCCGCTGGAAGAACGCATCCAGGAGATTTGACGCCGCTGGGAAACTTGGAAAGTCCTCGAAACCCATGGCCAGGACCGAGGCCGGCTTCGTCAGCCCCGGGATCGCCCGCTGCGGGATCGCCTCGCCCCGCGCCAGCGGCGCATTGCGCACCGGCAGCGGCCGCGCCTCGGCCCGCTCGAAGGCGTAGGTCAGCCCCACGTCCTCCCGCCACTTGTCGAGAACGCGCATGTTGCCGAGCGTATCGTCCCAGCTCATCCCCGGAGCCGCAAACTCCTGCCGGCCGGCGAGGATCGCCGCACTCGCCGCCTCCGCCTCGAAGGCATAGAGCCAGCGCTCCTCCGCCACCTCAACCACGCGGATCCCCCCGTCGCGCCCGATAATGTCGATCGTCCCGGTTCCGCCCTGCTTGCCGGACGCGAACCAGAAGTCCCGCACCTCGATCCGTCCCTCGGTACCGTAGATACGCAGGACGTTGTCCTGCTGCAGCGAGACCGAGCAGGACACCTCGGCGATGATTCCGCCCGGAAAGGCCAGCACTGCCGAGGCCCACTCGTCCACGCCCGACTGCCCGAGGTGCGCCACGCCCGCCACCTTCTCCGGATCGAGAAAGGGACGACCGGCCGCCGTTCCGGCGATCAGCCGCGCCATCGACACCGGATAGCACCCCACGTCGAGAATGCCGCCTCCCGCCATCTCGTTGGCGTAGAGCCGATGTGCCGGATCGAACGACGGCATGGCGAAGCCGAAGCTCGACCTTATCAAACGGACCTCGCCGATTGCCCCCTCCCGGAGCAGCGCGAGCAGCTTCGCGGTCTGCGGGTGGAAGCGGTACATGAAAGCCTCGCCCATGAAGGTCCCGGCCCGCCGCGCCGCGTGAAACACAGCGTCCGCTTCCCAAGCCGTCATGGCGAGCGGCTTTTCCACCAGCACATGCTTGCCCGCCTCGGACGCCTTGATCGCCCACTCCGCATGCTTCGGATGCGGTGTCGAGATATAGACCGCCTCGACCTCGGGATCGGCCAGCAGCGCGTCGGGCGTCCGAGCCTGCACGCCGGGGAAATGCTCTGCCAGGTCGGCCCGACCGGGATCGCGGGTGCCGATGGCGACGAGTGTCCCATTCCCCGACCGCGCGACGCCCGCGGCGAAGGCGCGAGCAATCGTCCCCGGCCCGATGATTCCCCAGCGCACCTGCGATCGAGCGTCCATGCGTGCCTCCCCTGCCATGCCGTCTCCCGCGGCCCCGCCTGTCTAGTGGGCGGCAGCAGGCCCGTCCAGCAGGCAGCAAAAGGCCGCGCTCTCCACCAGGAAAGCGCGGCCCCAAGGCCTTGGTCAGGCGGCGTCGGGCGTCTGGCGGCCCGACATGAACTGGTCGAACTCCGCCCGGTCCTTGGCAGCCCGCAACTGCGCGAGGAAGCCCAGGAAGGCGTCGCGCTCCTCCTCCAGCCGCTTCAGTGTTTCCTCGCGGTAGCTGTCGAAGGCACTGTTGCCCGTGCGCCCCATGGTGCGGCGGTGATGATTGAAACGTCCCCAGGAATGGCAGCTCATGCGTTTGCTCCAAAGAATATAGGCGATAAGGGCGAGACCGATCGGCCAGAACAGCACGAACGCGACAACCGTCGCGGCGATCCAGGCCGCACGGCCCCGCTCGTCGAGGGCATCGCGCGCGCGCTCCAGCCAACGGAGGGCGGTGTTCATCAGAAACGCTCCTTTCATGTTAATGTTATTAACATTCACATAGATTGGGAGCCCCGCGCAAGCGGTCAAGAGGATCCGTGCGAAAAATCGGAGGCCTCACGTCAGCGCGCCTTCCGTTGCTTTGGCCCCGATCGCTAGGCGCGTCCACGACGCGCCCGCCACGGCCTACTGGTGCGGGATCACGCCCAGTCCGCGCAGGTAGATGGCCGTCCCGCTCTCCAGCATCTCGTCGGCGGAATAGGGCGCGCGCCCGCCGGGGCGCCCCCGGCCGAAAAGCTCCACCACCCCGTGGCTCAGCGCCCAGATGTGGTTGGCCACCATCGTCGCAGGCGGACGGCGGTCGGCCGGCAGGTCTTGCGCCAGCTGATCGGCGGCCCGCACCAGCACCGACATCGCCCGGTCCGCCGCCCGCGCCAGGTCCGCGTTGGCGGCAATGGCCACACCACTCTCGAACATGGCGACGTAGTAGCCCGGATTGTCGCGGGCAAACTCGAGATACGCCCGCCCCGTCGCCATGAACGCCGAGAGCGCCGAGGGCCGACCGTCGTTCCACGCACGCTTCAGCCGCTCTGCGAACATGTCGTAGCCTTGGCGCGCCACCTCCTCGATCAGCTCGTCCCGGCCGCGGAAATGCCGGTAGGGTGCGGCACCGCTCACCCCCGCGGCCCTCGCCGTCTCGGCCAGCGTGAAACCCAGCGGGCCGCGCTCCTCGATCAGCTTCAGCGTCGCCACCACCAGCGCCTGGCGCAGGTTGCCGTGGTGATAGGTCTTGCGCGGCTCGGGATCTGCGTCGGTCATGCCCGATCTAATCCGCCCCCCGCGACGCCGGCAAGCCGCGCGCGGAGGGTCAGGTCGGCTCTCCGAACCGGCCGCCCACCAGTTCGCGGAGCGCGGCCGCGAGCGACTCCGCCTCGGTGCCCTCGACCCACACCTCGATCGAGGTGCCGCAGGCCGCGCCCAGCATCATCAGCCCCATGATCGAGTCACCCGAGACTTCCATGCCGTCTCGCCGGACCAGCGCCCGGGCTTCGAACCGCTCAACGGTCTCGACGAACTTTGCCGAGGCCCGTGCGTGCAGGCCCTTCTCGTTCACGATATCCAGGGAAAACTGCATGGCTGCCCGTTCGACTGCCCCAGCGGCCGCTTCGGTCAGAGGGTGATCGGCGTTCCGTTCGGGCCGAACCCATCAATGCAGTTGATGTATTTGCGCCCTGCGGTCAAGGCGGTTGCAACGGCGTCGTTCAGGGGTTTGTGGCGGTTCTTGGCGAGCTTCACGAGGAGCGGCAGGTTGGCGCCGTAGAGAACCCGTCGGCTCGGCTTGCTGTAGCAGGCCCGGGTCGCGAGGTTGGACGGCGTCGAGCCGAACATGTCGGTCACCACCACCACCCCCGACCCATCGTCCACCGAGTCGAGCGCGGCGTTGACCTCCGCCTGTTTCGCCCCGCAGGTATCGTCGGCGTCGATGGAGACCGCGGCGGTGCCGGGTTGCTCGCCGACCACGTGCTCCAGCGCCTTGAGAAGCTCGGGGGCCAAGCCGCCGTGAGCGACGATAACGATTCCGATCACGCTACACCTACCCCTAGGTCCGAGCCCACGCCACCCGTCGCCCGTTCCAGGTCACGGTGGCGAATAGATACCTGCCACCCGCCACCTGCAAGCGTTTTTGCAAGCGCCTCCACAAGCGCAACGGACCGGTGCCGGCCGCCGGTGCATCCGAGCCCGAGGCCGAAATAGCTCTTACCTTCAGCCTGATAGGCGGGAAGCAGGAAGGTCAGAGATCCGACCAGCCGCGCATAGAAGGGCGCATAAGTCGGATCGGCCTCCACGAAGGCCCGCACCGCCTCGTCGCGGCCGTCTAGCGGGCGGAGCGCCGCATCCCAGTGCGGATTCTTAAGGAAGCGGACATCGATGACCATGTCCGAGCCGCGCGGCACCCCGCGCTTGTAGGAAAAGGACTGCAACGCTACCGCCAGCCCGCTCCGGGCCGCCTCCTCTTTGCCGAACTGCCTGCCCATCTCGGCGCGCAGCTCGTGCGGGGTCATCCCCCGCGTGTCGATCAGCACTTCGGCCCGCTCACGCAGCGGAGCGAGAAGCGCCAGCTCCCGGTCGATGCCGACCGCCGCCGTTTCGTGCGGGCTCAGCGGATGCCGCCGCCGGGTCTCGCTGTAGCGCCGCGCCAGCGTCACCGCATCGCAATCGAGATAGACGAGGACCGGCGCCCGCCCCGCGGCCGCCTCCACCTCGCCCAAAGCCTGCAGCATTCGATCGACAGAGAAATCGCGGTTGCGGGTGTCGATACCGATCACCACCGAGCGATCCACCGAACCGGCTGCGAAAAGCCGGGTAAGAAAACTAATCGGCAGGTTGTCGATCGCTTCGAAGCCGAGGTCTTCCAGTGCGCCGACCGCGGTCGACCTGCCGGCTCCGGCCGGACCACTCATGATCACGATGTGCCCCTGCTCCGGGCGTCCTGCCTCAGTCACCTTGTACCCCGTGCCGTGCCTGCCTATTCGGGAAAGGCCCGGCCGTTTTGCACGAAAACTGTCAATGCCAAGTCAAGATTTGGGAGATCTCGCCCGGAAATCAACTCCACTTCTACGCCGAGGAACGCAATTGTCACAGCTTGTGGCATTCGTGCCGCGGGTGCGCGGTCCAGGTCGACCGCCAGCGCGATCACGGCCTCCGGCTGGGCCGGAAGACGCAGCAGTCCCACCCCCCGCACCTCGATCACTCCCGCGAGCGCCGGCGGAGCGCTCGCCACCAGCGCCGCCCCGCGCCGTTCCAGGCGAACCCTGTCGTCCGCCACCAGCACGGCGCCGCGCCCGACCAGCGCCAGCGCCAGCGCCGACTTGCCGGAACCGGACGCGCCGAGAATCAGCAGGCCCCGCCCGGCAAAGGCAACCGCCGAGGCATGAAAATTCGTCATGTCCGCGCCACCGGTCATCCCCCTCGCGCGCCCTTCCCTTGCCGATCGTTCAAATGCGAAAGAAAACGAAAGCCGACCTCAACAGTTTGGCGCACCCGAAGGCGCATTTGCCCACCGGACTCCGGGGTTAACTCTATCATATGGATTCAAAGGGCGCTGGCTCGTGTTATACATCTGGAAGCGATGATGTTGCGCTGCGGCAGGTAGCGGCAGCGCTCCGACGGCCCCATGCGGCCGGCCACGGAGGGGGAATGCACAGCATGAAGACGTTCAAGGTGCAGGACGAGGTTAACCCGCGGATGACCCTCGAGGCGGCCGGCTTCCCCGGCATCGCGCTCGCCCATTACAATCTGCTCGAACCTGCACTTTTGCAGGCTGCCATCGCCCGTGGCGAGGGGAACCTCGGTCGCGGCGGCGCCTTCCTCGTCTCCACCGGCCGCCACACCGGGCGCAGCCCCAAGGACAAGTTCGTCGTGCGCGAGCCCTCGGTCGAGGCGGACATCTGGTGGGAGAACAACGCTCCCATGGCGCCCGACGCCTTCGCCCGCCTCCTCGCCGACATGCGCGCCCACGTCCGCGGCGCCGAGCTGTTCGTGCAGGACCTCTACGCCAACGCCGACCCTGCCTACCGGCTGAACGTCCGCGTCATCACCGAGCTCGCCTGGCACGGTCTCTTCGTGCGCCACCTGCTGCGCCGCCCCGACCGCACCGAGCTCGCCAGCTTCGTGCCCGGCTTCACCATTCTCAACTGCCCCTCCTTCCAGGCCGACCCGGCGCGGCACGGCTGCCGCTCGGAGACGGTGATCGCCATCTCCTTCGAGGAGAAGCTCGTGCTCATCGGCGGCACCGCCTATGCCGGCGAGAACAAGAAGAGCATCTTCACCCTGCTCAACCACCTCCTACCGGCGCAGGGGGTGATGCCGATGCACTGCTCGGCCAACCACGCCAAGGACGACCCCTCCGACGTCGCCGTCTTCTTCGGCCTTTCCGGCACCGGCAAGACCACGCTCTCGGCCGACCCCGCGCGCACCCTGATCGGCGACGACGAGCACGGCTGGTCCGACGCCGGCACCTTCAACTTCGAGGGCGGCTGCTACGCAAAGACCATCAACCTCTCGGCGCATGCCGAGCCCGAGATCTACGCCACCACCCACCGCTTCGGCACCATCGTCGAAAACATGGTCTGGGACCCTCACACCCGCGCCCTCGACTTCAACGACGACAGCCTGACCGCCAACACCCGCTGCGCCTATCCGCTCGAGGCGATCTCCAATGCCTCCCCCATCGCTCGCGGCGGCGAGCCGCACAATGTCGTCATGCTCACCTGCGACGCCTTCGGCGTGCTGCCGCCGATCGCACGGCTCACCCCGGCGCAGGCCATGTACCATTTCCTCTCCGGCTTCACCTCCAAGGTCGCCGGTACCGAGCGCGGCGTCACCGAGCCACAGCCCACTTTCTCCACCTGCTTCGGCGCCCCGTTCATGCCGCGCCGGCCCGAGGTCTACGGCGCCATGCTGCGCGACCGCATCGCCAGGAGCGACGCCACCTGCTGGCTGGTCAACACCGGCTGGACCGGCGGCGCCTACGGCACCGGCCGCCGCATGCCGATCGCCGCGACCCGCGCGCTCCTCACCGGCGCCCTCGACGGCTCGCTCGCGCGCGCGCGCTTCCGCCGCGATCCGGTCTTCGGCTTCGAAGTCCCGACCGAAGTGCCCGGCGTAGACGCCGCACTCCTCGATCCGCGCGGAACCTGGTCCGACCCCGCCGCCTACGACGCCCAGGCCGCGAAGCTCGCCGCCATGTTCGCGCAGAACTTCGCCCAGTACGAAACCCACGTCTCCGACGACGTGCGATCGGCCGCGATCCGCGCCGCCTGACCTGGCCGAGCGGGCGCCCCCGCCGACCTCAATCCCTGGGAACGAGCCCGGCCACCGCCCGGTCGGTTGTCGATGCGCTCTCCGCCGGCCCCGCGGCGTGCACCGCCACGTATTACCACGTCGGCACCACCTTTCCGGTCTCCCGCTTGGTGGCGTACCACGACGGCGGGATCGAGGCTTCCACGCCCTGGAAGATCGCGAGCCCCGGTCCCGGCATCCGCCACTGCGGGTTGGCCCGCGCCACATGCCCGTAGATCGTGCCGCGCTCGCCCTCGCCCGGCTCCAGATAGAGCGGCAGCGGCGTCGCCATCAGCCCGTCCGCCTCGGCGGTCACCAGGCTGACGAGCCGCACGGCGCGCATCGCGCATGGACCGCGGGAACCTCCTCGATACGAAAGGCCGGCGGGATTTACATACGAAGCTATGCCCGCAAGCCGCCGCGCCCGGAAACCCTAAATCGCCGTGACGATCCGGTTCCGCCCCTCGGCCTTGGCCCGGTAGAGCGCCGCATCCGCCAAGGATAGCGCATCCGTCAACACCGGCGCCGGCTCCGCCTCCGGCGCCAGCCAAAGGATCCCGCCGCTCACCGTCACCGCCAGGGCCCCTCCGCCCTCGGTCTCCACCGGCGTCCGCGCCACCGCCTCGCGCAGCCGCTCGGCGATCACCGCCGCATCCGCCGCCGTCACGTCGGCGAAGACGGCAAGGAACTCCTCGCCCCCCACGCGCCCCAGCAGATCCCCGGCGCGGCAGCTTCCCGCCATGCGCGCGGCCACCTCCTTCAGCACCCGGTCGCCGGCCGCATGGCCATGGGTATCGTTGATGCCCTTGAACCGGTCGATGTCGATCATCAGGAGCGACACCCCCTTGCTGATCGCGAGCCCGCGGCTGATCAGCAGCGCGGTGCGCTCCAGCATTGCCGTGCGCGCCAGCACCCCGGTCAGCGGATCGAAGCTCGCCCGCCGCTCCAGGTCGGTGCAGGCGTCGGCCAGCGCCTCGCTCAGCCGCGAGATTCTGGCTGGCCGACCGGCGCAGCTCGATCTCGTCCATCACGATCGCCGCCAGCGTCTCCAGGTAGCGCAGCTGCTGCGGCACCACGCCCCGCGGCCGCGTGTCCATGCACGACAGCATCCCCAGCGCATGCCCGTCATAGGTCAGGAGCGGCACCCCGACGTAGAACTCGAGCCCGAACGGCCCCCCCACGAGGGGGTGCTCCTGGGTGCGCGGGTCCGCACTGGCGTTCTCCACCACGTAGGCGCCATCATGGGTGATCGCCGCCGCGCAGAGTCCAGGCAGCCGGCCGATCTCCCGGGTCGGGAACGGCCCATGCACCGACTTGTACCAGACGCGGTTGGTGTCCACGAGGCTCACCACCGCCACCGGCACCTCCAGCATGTCGGCGGCGAGCTGGGTGATGCGGTCGAACGCGCCGTCCGGCGGGGTGTCGAGGATCGCATACCGCCGGAGCGCATTCAGCCGCTCGAATTCCGCAGTCGCATCCAGCGCCACTGGCCCATCCCCCGTCCACCAAGACCTCACCCGCGCACAAACTGGCTCGCCTGCGTTAACGGATCGCGAACGCATGCGCCCGCATCCGCCACTACTTGCGGGCAATTTCGCTAAAACAGCGCCCGCCGCAGCAGGTTCAACCCGGTCAGCACCAGCACCGCAAGCGTCACTTTCAGGAAGCGCGCCTGGTCCAGCCGGTCGTGCACCCGGTAGCCGAGGAACATCGCCGCCATGGTCGGAAGCGTCATCCAGATCGAGGCCGGCAACGTCACCGCGTTCAGCACCCCCGAATGTAGATGTGCGAACAGCAGCACCGCCGAGCCGAGCAGGAACGACAGGCTCTGTGTGCGCACCATTTCGGTCTTCGGCAGGTCCACCGCCAGCAGGTACATGATGATCGGCGGCCCCCAAATCCCTGAAAGCCCGCCAAAAAACCCGGCCACCAGCGCGACGCTTGTCTCCACCCACGCCCGATGGCGCAGTGAAAAGCGCGGGCGCCACCCGGCGAGCTGGCTCGCCCCGAACAGCGACACAGCCAACCCGAGGATGCCGAAAAGCACCCGGTCGGGCAGCGCCACCACCAGCTGCGCCGACAGCGCGATCATCACCACCAGCACCAGATTCAGCCGCCAGAAGCGCCGCAAGCTCCCCAATGCCGGGCCGATCCCCTGCCGCAGCGCCTGGAACAGGTTCGACACCAGCATCGGCACGATCAGCACCGCCACCGCCACGTCATAGGGCAGGAAGGACCCCGCCACGCTCAGCCCGATCAGCGGTAGCGCGAACCCGACCACGCCCTTGGCGAAACCGCCCATGGACATCGCCACCGCGGCGCCCACCACGCCCGCTACCCCGTAGAGCGCGACAAATCCTTCCAGTCCCGGCATTTTCACGCCTCCTCGGGCTCGCCTCTTCGCAGGAAACCCCGCCCCGGGGCAATGCTAATAAAGTTGCCTCGGCCGCCATCGGGCGGCAGCAATCTTGCGAACCATTTTCTTTCGCCCTAGCGTGACCGCAACCGCAGCACCAATTCCGCGCCGCACAACGGAAAGGCCAGAGATGACCGAAGCCGCCGTCGCCCTCGCCCCCGAGAGCCCGCTCTTCTCCGACCTCCCCGCGCTCGCCGCTTCCGCCGCCGAGGCCGCCACCGCGCTCGCCGCCGCTGCCCGCGACCGCCTCGCCACTCGGGTGACCAAGGGCGGCTGCCTGTCCGCCCAAGCGCTCGCGACCAACCAGTTCGCCGCCCACGCTCTCGCCTGGACGGCCACTTACGCCGAATCCGTCCGCGAGCTCGTCTCCTGGGCGAAAGATCTTGATGCCGCAGGCAAGCTCGGCGAGACCGAGCGCCTCATCCTGCAGATCGGCTGCAGCGAATACCTCGCCCAGCTCGCCGGCGGCATCCCCATGTCGCAAGTCGAGATCGCCCGCCCCGATCCCGCCGACCTCGCCGCCTTCCGTACCCCCGCCGTCGAGACCCTGATCGCCCACGGCAACACCGACGCCGCCCGCGCCCGCCTGGTGGAGCTCATGCTCGACGCCCAGGGCGCCGCTAGCTTCGGCGCCACCGGCCTCGACGACGACTACGAGATGGTCCGCGACCAGTTCCGCCGCTTCGCCGACGAGCGGGTCGTCCCCTTCGCCCACGAATGGCACCTCAAGGACAAGCTCATCCCGATGGAGATACTCCAGGAGATGGGCGAGCTCGGCGTCTTCGGCCTCACCATCCCCGAGCAATACGGCGGCGCCGGCATGTCCAAGACCGCCATGTGCGTCGTCTCCGAAGAACTCTCCCGCGGCTACATCGGCGTCGGTTCCCTCGGCACACGCTCCGAGATCGCCGCAGAGTTGATCCTGGGAGGCGGCACCGAGGCGCAGAGGGCCGAGTGGCTGCCGAAGATCGCCAGCGCCGAGATCCTCCCCACCGCCGTCTTCACCGAGCCCAACACCGGCTCCGACCTCGGATCCTTGCGCACCCGCGCCGCCCGCGACGGCGACGACTACGCCATCACCGGCAACAAGACCTGGATCACCCACGCCGCTCGCGCCGACGTGATGACCATGCTGGTGCGCACCGACCCCGCCACCACCGACCACACCGGCCTCTCCATGCTGCTCGCCCCCAAGCCGCGCGGCACCGAGACCGACCCCTTCCCCGCCCCCGGCATGAGCGGCGGCGAAATCGAGGTCCTCGGCTACCGCGGCATGAAGGAATACGAGCTCGGCTTCGACGGTTTCCGCGTGCCGGCGGCGAACCTCCTCGGCGGCATCGAGGGCCAGGGCTTCAAGCAGCTCATGCGCACCTTCGAATCCGCCCGCATCCAGACCGCCGCCCGCGCCATCGGCGTCGCGCAATGCGCGCTCGAGCTCGCTCTCCGCTACGCCCAGGACCGCAAGCAGTTCGGCAAGGCGCTGATCGCCTTCCCCCGCGTCTACGGCAAGCTCGCGATGATGGCCGTCGAGATCATGATCGCCCGCCAGCTCACCTACTTCGCCGCCCGCGAAAAGGACGAAGGCCGCCGCTGCGACCTCGAGGCCGGCATGGCCAAGCTCCTCGCAGCCCGCATCGCCTGGTCGAACGCCGACAACGCCCTGCAAATCCACGGTGGCAACGGCTTCGCCCTGGAATACCCAATCAGTCGCGTCCTCTGCGACGCCCGCATCCTCTCGATCTTCGAAGGCGCCGCCGAAATCCAGGCCCAGGTCATCGCCCGGCGGCTCTTGGAAGCCCGCCCCGGCTGACTCCCATCCGGGGCCGGCGACGCTGTCAGGCACCTCCACCCAGATCGATTTTGCGACCTGTCGCACCGCGATAGGCCAACTCGACGACCAGCGCCGCCGCGATCATGCCGGCCAGGATCCACAGGTGATTTCGCGTCGCCGGATTCTCGTCGACCTTGACGCAGAGCACGACCAGAGCCACCGCCGTGCTCAGCGCCGCCAGCCCCGAAAGCCAGGCGCGGCTGCCGGTCGCGCGCGCCAGCCGGACGTTCGCGAGATTGACCGCCAGGAACAGGATCAGAAACCCGGCGCTGCCCATGGTCGCGATCGCGTCTAGCGGAACGAAGTTGGCGACCAGCAGGGCAAGTACCGCGCAGATCGTCGCCCCCTCGGAATGCTCGCCGCGAAAGCTGCGCTCCAGTTCGCGGGGCAACTGGCCGGTCTTGGCGACGACGTAAGCAAGCCGACCGGTGCTATAGAACGTCGCGTTGATCGCTGAGCTGGTCGCCAGCAGCGCCGCGACGACGATGGCAACATAGCCTGTCCGGCCGAGGATCTCGCGCCCAGCCGCCGAGAGGGCCGTGTCTCGGGCAGCGCCGACCTGCGCGAGGCTCATGTGGCCGAGGACCACGCCGACGATCAGCACATAGAGCACGATCACGATGAGGACGCCGCCGAGATAGGCGATCGGCAACGAGCGCTTCGGGTCGGCGACATCCTTGGAGGCGTTGGCGATCAGCTCGAACCCTTCGTAATTGAGAAAGATAAGCATCGCGCCAGCGACGATGGCCATCGGCCGCACGGCCCCCACCGCGTCGAGCCGCGACCAGTCCACGGGTGTCAGCAGCCCCGCCACCACGAAGCCCACCAGCAGGATCATCTTCACCGCGTTGAACACGTTCTCCGAGCGGACGACCAGCGAGCCGGCAAAGACGTTCACGGCCAGCAGGCCGACAATCACGCCGGTCGTCAGGGCGTGCCGCCAGAACGCCTGCGACGACGCCGGGAACAGATCGGCGCCGTAGCTGCCGAACGCGTAGGCATAGACCGAGAGCAGCACCACATAGCTGAACAGAAGCAGGATATTCGCCGCACCGGTCAGGATCCCGCTGCCGAAGGCTCGATTGAGGAAATCGACCGTGCCGCCTTCTCCGGGGAAGGCCAGCGTGAGCTTGAGATAGGAATAGCTGGTCAGCAGTGCGACGAGCCCCGCGATCAGGAACGCAACCGGAGCGGCGCCCTTGGTGACCTCGATCGTCAGCCCGGTGACCGCGAAGATGCCCCCGCCGACCATGCCGCCGATTCCAATCGAAAGCGTCGAGAACGTGCCGAGCTTCTTGCGAGCCGCTTCTGCCATCTATCCGGCAATTCTCTCGGGGGACGGGGTCGTCCGGGGCAAGTGGTTTCGTGCGCTGTGCGATGTCTGCACCCGGGAGTCAATCACCGGGCCTCCGGATATCTCCGGATATACTAGCCGCGCCGTCACGCCTGCCCCATCCGGTTCCACGCATCGAGCCCGGCGATCTTGTACCCTTCCGCCAGCGTCGGATAGTTAAAGGTATTCTCCACGAAGAAATCCACCGTCCCCTTCAGGTTGATCACCGCCTGCCCGATGTGGATCAGCTCCGTCGCCCCCTCCCCCACGATGTGCGCCCCCAGCAGCCGCCGCGTGTCCAGCGCGAAGATCAGCTTCAGGAATCCCGAGTTCACCCCCATGATGTGCCCGCGCGAGGTCTCGCGGAACCGCGCGATCCCCACCTCGTAGGCCACGCCCGACTTGCGCACCTCCTCCTCCGACTGCCCCACCGTCGAGATCTCCGGCACGGCATAGATCCCGTAGGGAAAGCTCTCCGGCGCCGGCGGCAGCGGCATCCCGAAGGCATGGCACGCCGCCACCCGCCCCTGCTCCATCGACGTCGAGGCCAGCGAGGGAAACCCGATCACGTCCCCCGCCGCATAGATGTTCGCCACGTTGGTCTGGAACGTCTTCGGGTCGACCTCGAGCCGCCCCCGCGTGTCCACCTCGATCCCCACCGCGCCGAGGTTCAGCGCATCCACGTTCCCCGTCCGCCCCGCCGCATAGAGCAGGATCTCCGTGCGCACCGTCCGCCCGTCCTTCAGCGTCACCTCCACCCCGCGCTCGCCGGCAGTGATCGCCTTCACCGCCGACCCCAGCCGCACCGACATCCCCCGGTCGCGCATCTGGTGCACGAACTCGTCGGCGATCTCGCGATCCACGAAGTCGAGGATGGTCTCGCGCGGCTCGATCAACGTCACCGGCACGTCGAGCGCCGAGAAGATCGTGGCATACTCCACCCCGATCACCCCCGCGCCCACCACCGTCAGCGTCCGCGGCAGATGCGCCAGCTCGAGGATCTCGTCGCTGTCGAATACCCGCTCCCGGTCGAACGGCACGCTCTCCGGCCGGAACGGCCGCGTGCCCACCGCGATCAGCGCATGCTCGAACCCGACCTGGCTGACCTCGCCCGCATCGGTGGTCAGCTCCACCCGGTTGGCATCGAGAAACCGCGCCTCGGCAAAGATGCTGCGCACCGTGTTGCGCATGAACTGGTGCTGCAGCACCTCCACCTCGTGATCGAGCGTCTTCTGCAGCCGCGACACCAGATCGCCCGCCGAGATGTCCTGCTTCACCCGGTAGCCGCGCCCGTAGAACCCGCGCTCGCGCCAGCCCGACAGGTTCAGCACCGTCTCGCGCAGCGTCTTCGACGGGATGGTCCCGGTATGCACCGAAACGCCCCCCAGCCTGCGCCCGCGGTCCACCACCAGCACCGACTTGCCCAGCTTCGCCGACTGCACCGCCGCCCGGCGCCCGGCCGGGCCGCTGCCGATCACCAGCATGTCGACCTGATCCATCACCGTCACTCCCCCTGGACGGCCCCACCAGAACGGCACCGGACGGCCAGCACAACAGCCGAGCCCCTGCACGCCTCGCCCGAACTGGCTTTCCCGCAGCTCCTGCCGCTTTTTCAGTCAACCGCGCCGGAGCGCCGCCACCGCCCGCGCCCGTGCCTCGGGCAAGGCCCCGCGTTTCAGCCCCGGCGCCACCCACGCCTCGAGGAAGAACCCGGTCAGCGCCAGCCCCGCCAGCACCTCGGGCTTGCCCGGCGGCGCCTCCCAGCCCCTGAGGAACGCCGGCAGCCGCAGCAGCCGCTCCGCCCACGGCGCCCCCGCCGCGCGCCCCACCGCGCGCCCCGACTTCGGCGATACCCAGACCAGGTCCTCCGCCGCTCCGGTCACCGCGCACCGCTCCAGGTCCAGCCCGAACCCGAGCTCCCGCAGGAGCGCCAGCTCCCAGAGGGCATAGCGTGCCGGCCAGTCCGCCGCCGTCCCCAGCGCCTCGACCAGATCGAGACTGCGCGCATACAGCGCCGGGTGCGCGTCCCGCTCCGGCAGCGTCGCCGACAACAGCGCCGTCATCGCCCCGAGCACCGCCAGCGCCGCCGCGTCCGCCATGATCGCCGCCGTGCGCGACGGCATCGGGTCCACCCGGAAGGCCCCGATATGCTCCTCGAGCCGCGCCGACCATTCCAGCGACAGCCGCGCCCCCGGCTGCAGCACCGGGGTCATCCGCCGCCCCGACCCGCCGCGAACCACCCCGGCATGCCGCCCGTGCGCCGCGGTGAAGACCTCGATGATCGCCGAGCTCTCGCCGTGGCGCCGCGCCGTGATCAGGATGCCCTCGTCGCGCCAGTCCATGGCGCGAGCCTAGCGCACGGACCCGCCCGCGCGAAGCGACGCGCGCGCCGCCGCGCCTAGGTCCAGCGCAGCACCGCGTCGGTCGAATTGATCGGACCGGTGTTGAAGCAGATGCGGGCGCCGGGCGCGGCCTCGTGGAGGACGTTGACCAGCCGCTCGAACAGCAGGAATTCATCTGGATCGGTTCGGACGCCGGCGCCGATGAGGACGCAGTCGTAGCGGGCGCTGGCCAGTGCCGCGCGGACCGTGGCTTCGGCGGTCTCGCCATGGTCGATGAAACAGACCGCGGCCTCCACGCCCTGCCCCGCCAGCGATTCGACATCCCGGCGCAGTCCGCCCTGGAGTTTCTCGGGCGTAAGCCCCGGCCACTTGCCGTAGGCGACCACCGCCGGGTCGAGCCCGACCAGCAACACCCGCTTTCCTTCGCTCATGTCGTTCTCCAGTCAGTTTCG
This sequence comes from uncultured Alphaproteobacteria bacterium, assembly GCA_963796805.1. Classification (GTDB taxonomy): domain Bacteria; phylum Pseudomonadota; class Alphaproteobacteria; order Rhodobacterales; family Rhodobacteraceae; genus Amaricoccus. Next base: position 103,649 of record CAWCNG010000002.1, on the reverse strand, counting down.
GTTGTTACCATGATCCCCGTCGCTCATGCCCGGAACGCCCGCGCCGCGATGCGCGCCGAGGACGATCCGCTAGTCTGACAGCCCCGGCTGGTCGAGCAGGTGCCGCCCGGCGCGGTCCTCGACCTCAAGCACCCAGAGGTCGGGATCGAACCGCCGCTGCCGCTCCAGCGCCGCGTCCACCTCCGCCTCCGCCCCCTCGACCAGCGGCGTCCAGACCCGCATTCCCGCCATGTCGTAGCTGCGTTGGAATGCCTGCGCCTGCCCGTCGAGCGTGTTGAGCTTCACCACCACCGCCCCGGCCGTCGCATCCCCGCGCGCCGTCACGAAGGCCGGGATCCCCGCCAGCCGAAGCCGCGCCAGGTAGGCCTGCACCCAGAACTCCGCCGTCAGCCGCGGCGCGCTCAAGCGTCCCCGTCCCGGAAATCCAGCCCGATCTCGCCGTAGCGCTCGCGCTCCTCCAGCCAGCCGGGCCGCACCTTGACCGTCAGGAACAGATGCACCTCCCGCCCGAGGAACGCCTTGATCTCCTCGCGCGCCGCCTTGCCCACTGCCTTGATCGTCTCCCCCTTCGGCCCCAGCGTGATCCCCTTGTGCCCGTCGCGGGCCACATAGATCACCTGGTCGATCTTCACCGACCCGTCCTTGCGCTCCTCCCAGCCCTCGGTCTCCACCGTCAGCTCGTAGGGCAGTTCCTGGTGCAGCCGCAGCGTCAGCTTCTCGCGCGTCGTCTCCGCCGCGATCAGCCTGAGCGGCAGGTCGGCGATCTGGTCCTCGGGATAGAGCCAGGGCCCCTCCGGCATCCGCTCCGCCAGCCACTTGCGCAGGTCATCGACCCCATGCCCGCGTTCCGCTGAGATCATGAAGGTCGCCGCGAACTCCCTGATCCCGTTCATCTCCGCACTCAGCGCCAGCAGCTTCTCCGCCGGCAGCCGGTCGATCTTGTTGATCGCCAGCGCCACCGTCCGCCCGGCGGGCAGATCCGACGCCAGCCGCTCCAGGATCGCGCGCACCCCTTCGGTCAGCCCGCGGTGCGCCTCGATCATCAACACGACCACGTCGGCGTCCGCCGCCCCGCCCCAGGCAGCCTTCACCATCGCCCGGTCCAGCCGGCGCCGCGGCCGGAACAGCCCCGGCGTGTCGATGAACACGAGCTGCGCCTCGCCCTCGATGGCGATGCCGCGGATGCGCGTCCGCGTCGTCTGGACCTTGTGCGTCACGATGGAGACCTTCGCCCCCACCATCCGGTTCAGCAGCGTCGACTTGCCCGCGTTCGGCTCGCCGATCAGCGCCACCAGCCCGCAGCGCGTCACGCCTCGACCCCCAGCCGCGCCAGCATCGCCTCGGCCGCCGCCTGCTGCGCCGCGCGCTTCGACGCCGCCCGCGCGTCGGTCGCGCTGCCGTCCTGCATCCGCACCTCCACCGAGAAGACCGGCGCATGGTCCGGCCCCTCGCGGCTCACGTCCACGTAGATCGGTGGTCGCTGCCCCCGGCTCTGCGCCCATTCCTGCAGCGCGGTCTTGGCATCGCGCCCTAGCCCGCGCACCGCGGCGATCCGCTCGCCCCAGGCGCGCAGGATCAGCTCCCGCGCCGCCGCCAGCCCGCCGTCGAGAAAGACCGCCGCGATCACCGCCTCCATGGCATCGCCGAGGAGTGCGGTCTTGCGCCGCCCACCCGACAGCATCTCCGAACGGCCCATGCGGATGGCGCTGCCGAGGTCGAGCGCGGCCGCCACCTCGGCGCAGGTCTCCTTGCGCACCAGCGCGTTCAGCCGCGGCGCGAGATCCCCCTCGCTCGCCGCTTCGTCCGCCGCCAGCAGCACCTCGGCGATGACGAGGCCGAGCACCCGGTCGCCGAGAAACTCCAGCCGCTGGTTGTCGGAGGAACCGGCGAAGGAAGGATGGGTCAGCGCCTCGATCAGAAGTTCGGGCCGCCTGAAGCCGTGCCCCAGCCGGGCCTCGGCCCCGGCCATGGCCCGGCCCAGCCTCACTCGATGCCCTTGAAGAACCGGTCCGGTCGCCAGGTCCAGAAGGCGAGCATCGAAGGCCCCGCCGAGGAAAAGATCACCCGGTCGGCGCGCCCGACCAGATTTTGGAACGGCACGAACCCGACGCCCCCGGCGCTGCGCGGAAACCGCGAGTCCATGGAATTGTCGCGGTTGTCGCCCATGAAGAAGAACTCGCCCTCGGGTACTGTGAAGACCGGGGTATTGTCGCCGAACCCGTTCTCGATGTTCAGGACTGCGTGGGCGGGTCCGCCCGGCAGCGTCTCGATCGAGCGATCGGTAATGCAGTCGCCGCCCGGCTCGACCGGGCGGTTCATGCAGCGCGGCATCGAGCGCATCGGCCCCTGCGGCAGGTTCGGCTCGATGAACTGGCCGTCGGGCGTCTGCGGCACCACCTCGTCGTTGATGTGCAGCAGGCCGTCGATCACCTGGATCTGGTCACCCGGCAGCCCGATCAGCCGCTTGATATAGTCGGTGCCGTTGGTCGGATGCTTGAACACCACCACGTCGCCGCGCTTCGGCTCCCGCGCCAGGATCCGCCCGTCGAACGGACACATCGAGAACGGGCAGGAATAGCGCGAATAGCCGTAGGCCATCTTGTTGACGAAGAGGAAGTCGCCGATCAGCAGCGTCGGCATCATCGAGCCCGACGGAATCCAGAACGGCTGGAAGAACAGCGTGCGGATCACCCCGGCCAGCAGCAGCGCGTAGACGATGGTCTTGACGAGCTCGAGAAACCCGCCCTTGGCCTTGCTTTTCGCCACCATCCGCATCCTGTCCTTCACGCGCCGACAAAGCCCAAAACCGGGCGCCGCCTTGTCGCGCCTGCCCCCCGCCCTGTCAAGGCAGCGGCCCCCCGCGTTCGGCTCACGTCTCCGGGACGGTTGCCTCCGGCAACGCCTCGATCACCACCACCGCCATCGCCCAGGGATGATCGTCGGTCAGCGTCAGGTGTACCCGCGCCCGGTGCCCCGCCGGTGTCATCGCCCGGAGCCGCTCCTCCGCCCAGCCGCTCAGCACCATGGTCGGCTGCCCGCTGCGCAGGTTCACCACCCCCATGTCCTTCCACCTGATCCCCATGCGCAGCCCGGTGCCGAGCGCCTTCGAGCAGGCCTCCTTCGCCGCCCAGCGCTTTGCATAGGTGGCGACCCGCTCGGCGCGGCGCTCGGCCAGGGACTGCTCGGTCTCGGTATAGACCCGGTTCAGGAACCGCGCGCCGAACCGCTCGATGGTGCGCCCGATCCGCTCGATGTTGGCGAGATCGGAGCCGATGCCGATGATGATGGTCGGGGTCCTCCTGCCGGAAAACTCAGAGCGATAGCACGCACCCACCGCTTGTCCAGCCGCGTCCGTTAACCCCCCGTCAACACCCGGTAAAAACACCCATATGGATTCCATACGGATTCCATACGCTTTCCATATCGGCTTTTCGCAGCCGTTTCAGCGGCATGTGGCGGCTTCACGCCTCTACGCCGATTCAGGTGAAAACCCGCCGGCCCAGCAACCGGCAATTGCATTTTCCGTCAGTTTTCGGCATTGCACGAGTGCCCGCACCACGGGCTTGCCGCACTTACCGGAGAGACGATGATCAGCGAACTTGAAAACCGCATTCGCGAACGCGCCCACACCATCTGGGAACGCGAAGGCCGCCCATCCGACCGGGCCCACGTCCACTGGAGCTTGGCTAGCGCCGAGCTTGCCGCCGAGCCCCCGAGAAAGCCCGCGCCCAAGCAGCGGGCGCAGAAGGTGGCCGCAGCAGCAGCACCCAGGCTCGAAAAGACCGAGGCGCCCAAGCCCGCCAGGGCCAAGGCGGCGCCGAAGCCCGCCAGCCAAGGCGGCACCCAAGGCCTGAGCCACGCGGACGCAGGCCGGGCCGCTAGGGTCCGATCACGATCCGTCCCGGCCCCGCCTGCGTCCGCGTCCCGCCCAATGCCCGCGTGAAAAAAACCGTGCCGGCGACCGGCGTATCGTAATAAGGCCTCGTGCGAACGAACCCGCTCCGCTCGTAGAGCGCGATCGCCGCGGCCATCTCCGGCAATGTGTCGAGCCGCACTTCGCCATAGCCGATGCGCTCCGCCACGGCGACGATCGCCTCGACCAAAGCCACGCCGAGCCCGCGCCCCCGCCCCTCGGGCCGGACGAAAAGCCGTTTCATTTCAGCGATGTCCGGCTCGCCTGTCGGCCTCAGCCCCGCACAGCCGAGCGGTTCCCCATCACCGCCCCTGGCCAGCAAAAGCGCGCCCGCCGGCGGCGCGTACTGCCCCGGCAGCCCGGCAAGCTCCGCCGCGAAGCCCTGGTAGGCGAGATCGACCGAAATCGAAGCGGCATATTCCTCGAACAGGTTCCCCACCGCCGCCACGTCGGCCGCCGATCGGGCTGGCGCGATCCGCGCCGCCATCTCAGCTGCCGCGTGCGGCGTCCATGGCCGCCCGCATCTGCCGGATCGCGGCATCGAGCCCGATGAAGATCGCCTCACCGACCAGGAAGTGTCCGATGTTGAGCTCGCGCACCTCGGGAAGTGCTGCAACCGGCCCGACATTTTCGAAGTTCAGCCCGTGCCCGGCATGCACCTCGAGCCCCAGTCCCTGCGCGAAGCCCGCCATCTCGGTCAGGCGGGCAAGCTCGCGCGCCCGCCCCTCCGCGTCGCCGGCCAGATCCGCCTCGCAGTAGGCGCCTGTATGCAACTCGATCACCGGCGCGCCGATCCGGTACGCCGCCTCGATCTGCCGCCGCTCGGCGGCGATGAAGATCGAGACCCGGCACCCCGCCTCCCGCAATGGCGCAATGAAATGCGCCAGCCGGTTTTGGTCCTGCGCCACCTCCAGCCCGCCCTCGGTCGTGCGCTCCTCGCGCCGCTCCGGCACGATGCAGACCGCATGCGGCCGGTGCCGAAGCGCAATCGCCTGCATCTCCTCGGTGGCCGCCATCTCCAGGTTCAGCGGCAGCGCCAGCTCCTCGATCAACGCGGCGATGTCCGCATCGGTGATGTGCCGGCGATCCTCGCGCAGGTGCGCGGTGATCCCGTCCGCGCCCGCCAGCTCGGCCAGCTTTGCCGCCCGGAGCGGCTCGGGGTACGGCCCGCCCCGCGCATTGCGCACGGTCGCCACGTGGTCGATGTTTACCCCGAGCCTCAGGGGCCCGAGCGACGCCCGCACCGTCATGTTCCGCTCTCGCTTTCCTTCGAAGGGCCTGCCCCATGCTGATAGGCCCGCGCGCGCGTCGCGTCAGCCTGCGATCTCCGCGCGGCCAGCCGCTGGTGGGCGCGCTCCAGCACCCGCGCCCGCCGCCGCGCCTGGTAAGCGCCGACGATCGGCCGCACGACATAGTAGCTCGCGACCGCCGCGATCAGCCCGGGCACGAACCCGCCCACGAAATAGGGCCAGATGATATAGTGAAAGAAGGGAATGAGCTTGCCCCAGTGCGCCTCCCCGAGGCCAACAAGGCTCAAAAGCCCGCCGCGGATCGCGACGAATGCCTCGGCAAAGGCGTCCGACAGCCGATGATAGTCCTCGCCGCTCACGCCATAGCCGAGGACCTTCCGCCCCAGCCCCAGCGCCATCGTCGCGATCAGCGGGAAGGTCAACGGGTTGCCCACCGCGGTTCCGATCAGCGCCGCCACGATGTTGCAGCGGAGGAAGCGCGCGACAACTGCCGCCAGAACGATGTGGAGCCCGAAGAAGGGCGTGAACGAGCTGAGGACGCCGCAGGAGAAGCCGAGCGCGATACGGTGGGGCGTGTCCGGCAGCCGGCGGACGCGATGGCCCAGGTACTCGACCCCGCGCCGCCATCCCCGCGCCGGCAGGACCGCCTCGCGAAGCCGGCTGAGGAAGGTGGGCTTGACGCGTCGCTTGAATACCATTTGAACCCAGCCGCCGCCGACCGGCGCGGCAAACTCTTCCTCAGTCGCGCGCGGTTCCCTTCACCGCTTCCAAAGGCGCCTGGCGGAACCGACGAACCTGCGCCACGTCCGAATCCGCGTCAATTGCCGTCAGGACATGGGTCAGATGTTCCATATCCCTGACCTCCATATCAATGACCATACGGAAGAAATCGGGTTTCCGTTCGGTAAACACGATGTCGGTTATGTTTGCCCTCTGCTCGCCGATCAGCGTGCAGATCCGGCCCAGCACGCCGGAATCGTTCGCCATCGTCACCTCGACCCGCACCACATGGTCGGGATGCGACTGACCCTCCGACCAGCGCAGGTCGATCCAGCGGTCGGGCTTGTCCTCGAAGGCGCCGAGTTCGGCGCAGTCGATGGCGTGGATGACCACCCCCTTGCCACGTACGGCGATGCCGACGATCCGTTCGCCTGGGATCGGGTTGCAGCAGGGCGCCGGTCGCGCCACCTGCCCCGAGTTGAGGCCGATCACCACCGGCGCAGTGGAATCCTGCGCCCGCGGCAGCGCCGCCTCGCGCAGAAGTTCGGGATAGAGCGTCGTCACTAGGTCCTTGCCGGTCATCTCGGCCGCGCCGAGCCGCGCCAGCACGTCGTCCGCTTCCTCGAGCCCGAGCCGCCGTGCCGCCGCCTCCATTGCCTTGTCGGTGGCCTTCTTGCCCACCCGCTCCAGCGCCACCCGCGCAATCTCGCGCCCCAGCCGCACCTGCGTCGCCCGCTGCTCGCCGCGCAGGCTGCGGCGGATCGCCGCCTTGGCGCGCCCGGTGACCACCATGTCTTCCCAGGACGGCTGCGGCCGCTGCCCCTCGGCGCGGATGATCGTCACCGACTGGCCGTTCCTGAGCTTGGTCCAGAGCGGCACCCGCTGCCCGTCCACCTTGGCGCCAACGCAGGAATCTCCGATACGGGTATGAATCGCATAGGCAAAATCGATCGGCGTCGCACCCCGCGGCAACTTCACCACCTCCCCCTTCGGCGTGAAGCAGAAGACTTGGTCGGTGAACATCTCGAGCTTCACGTGCTCGAGGAACTCCTCGTCCTCCTGCCCCTCGAACCGCTCGGTGATCGAACGCAGCCAGCGGAAGGGATCGACAGCAAAGGGATTCTCGAACCGCTCGCCATCCTTGTAGGACCAGTGCGCGGCCACGCCCGTCTCCGCCACCGCGTGCATTTCCTGGGTGCGGATCTGCACTTCCACCCGCTTGCCGTCCCGCCCCGAGACGGTGGTGTGGATCGAGCGGTAGCCGTTCGACTTCGGCTGGCTGATATAGTCCTTGAACCGCCCCGGCACGGCGCGCCAGCGCTGATGCACCGCGCCCAATGCCACATAGCAGTCGCCGACCGAATCCGTGATGATGCGGAAGCCGTAGATGTCGGAGAGCCGGTGGAAGCCCTCCTTCTTCTCCTCCATCTTGCGCCAGATGGAATAGGGCTTCTTCTCGCGGCCGAAGACCTCGGCCTCGACACCGGCCTGGGTCAGGACGGTGCGGATATCGTCGGTGATCTTCGCGATCACGTCGCCTGACTCGCGCCGTAGCGTAACGAACCGCCGGATAATCGACTTGCGCCCCTCCGGATTCAGCACTCGAAAGCCAAGGTCCTCCAGCTCGTCGCGCATCCACTGCATGCCCATGCGGCCCGCCAGCGGCGCGAAGATGTCCATCGTCTCGCGCGCCTTGCGCTGCTGCTTCTCCGGCGCCAGGTGCCGGATGGTGCGCATGTTGTGCAAACGGTCGGCCAGCTTCACCAGAAGAACACGAAGATCCTTGCTCATCGCCATGAGAAGCTTGCGGAAGTTCTCCGCCTGCTCGTTCTCCACCGACGAAAGCTCGAGGTTGGTGAGCTTGGTCACCCCGTCCACCAGCTGCGCGATCTCCTCGCCGAAGCGCAGCGCGATCTCGGAATAGGTCGAGAGCGTGTCCTCGATGGTGTCGTGCAGGAGTGCCGTGATGATCGTGGCGTCGTCGAGCTTCTGCTCAGCGAGCAACATCGCCACCGCCACCGGGTGGCTGAAGTAGGCCTCTCCGCTGGAGCGCGTCTGGCCCGCATGCATGCGAAGTCCGTACTCATAGGCGGCCGCGAGAAGACCCACGTCCGAGTTCGGGTTGTAGGAGCGGACGAGCGCGATCAGCGTTTCGACCGGAGTGATCCCGCCGGGGGCCGACTCGCGCCGCCCCGCCCGGAAGTCGGGGGCGAGGTCGCCGCTCAGTTTTCGCCCTGGGCTTCCATCAGCGCGCGCAGCAGTCGCTCCTCGGACATGTCGTCCTCCGCCGGCGCATCGCTGTTGCCGGCCAGCAGGGTCATGACATCGTCCTCGGGCTCGTCCACCTCAATCTGGCGCTGGAAGCTCTCGATGGCCGCTTCCCTGAGCTGATCCGCCGTTAGCGTCTCCTCGGCGATCTCGCGCAGCGCCACCACCGGGTTCTTGTCGTTGTCGCGATCGACGGTCAGGGGTGAGCCCGACGCGAGCGAGCGCGCCCTGTGCGCTGCGAGCATCACCAGCTCGAAGCGGTTGGGCACCTTGTCGACGCAGTCTTCGACGGTTACGCGGGCCATGCGGCGACTCCGGAACGTTTCAGAAAGCGTGTATCTAGTCCGGGCAGCCAGGGAAGGCAAGACCCGATCGGCCGACGCGACGTTGCCTCCCGTGCGCGTTAACTTTTCCGTTGACGCTCGCCCATACTATCCCTAGCGTCATCGCTGCAGGACAATGCCCTAAATGTGCTATTTGCCCCTTGGCGGGCAAACTTCTCTACCTGCGGGCTCTACGCTCGCAGACGGTTGCGGCCTGCGAATTGGGACTGTCATCAGGCCGGGTAGCGGCGACGTATCGATCGCACGCGCGGCCGCCGGGAAGCGAGGAGAAGAGCAGTGCACAGGCACATCATCATGGCGGCGGGGCTCATGGCCCTTGTGGCCGCAGGCGCCGCACAGGCGGAAACCACCGGAAGCAACGGGAGCAGGGAGCACGAATTCGCCTGCACGGCGGCCACCGTCGGCGGCGCGGTCGCGGGCGTCGCGCTTGGCAGCCTGCTCGGCGGCGGCCTCGGCAGGACCCTTTTCGAAACGGCCGGCGGCGTGGTTGGCGGCATGGCCGGCCATGCGCTCAAGTGCCCCGGCAAATGAGGAGAGAGAGAGTGAACAGAACCCTTGCCACCGCAGCTTTCCTCGCGCTTGGCGCTGGCGGCGCACTTGCTGCTGCCCCTGCCGTCACCACCGATCATCTGGCAACAGCCGACCTGGACGGCAGCGGCGAGGTGACGCTCACCGAGTACCGGGTGATGGCCTCGAATGTCTTCATCCTTCTCGACACAGACGCCACCGACAGCCTGACCAAGGCGGAAGCCAACCAGATACCCGAGGCGCTGTTTGTCGCGATGGACACCGACGGCGACGGCACGGTGAGCCGCGCAGAATACGACATCCAGATCCGCGCCGACTTCCGGGCGGCCGATCTCGACGGAAACGGCCTGCTGAACTGACCACCGCACCGGGCGCGCGCCTGACGCGCCCGGTCGCCAACGAATCCTTCCCACGTCAGCGTGTCCTGCGCACAATCGCCGTGACGCCGCGGAAGGGCCTACAGACATGAAGACACGCGCACGCCTGCTGCCTGGCCTCTTGGTCGGCCTCCTCTTCGCGACCGGCCCGCTGCTGGCGCAGACGGTTCCCACCCAGGCAAAGCGCGTCCAGGCCGCCCTCGAAAGCTGGCTCGCCGAGCGTGCCCCGGCAGAGGTGGTGACGGGGATCGCCGCCTACGTCAGCTTCGCCGCCCCCGGCCCGGCCATCGAGGCCTTCGCCGGCCGCACGGGCCGCGCCGCCGATGACCCGCCGGTCGGCCGCGACACGCTCTTCGCCATGGGCAGCACGTCGAAGTCCTTCGCCGCCGCCGTCATCCTCAAGCTCGAGGCCGAGGGGCTTCTCTCCATCCACGACACCCTCGGCACGTGGCTCCCCCAGTACCCGGCCTGGGGTGACGTGAGCATCCGCCGCCTCCTCGACATGACGAGCGGGATCCCCAACTACTCCGAAACCAGGGAAATGTCGCGCATCTGGGTCGATGAGCCGGCGCGTAACCTTACCGCCGAGGAGCTGGTGGCGATGGCTTACCCCACCGGCCAGGATGACCTGCCCGTGACGCAGGGCTACCACTATTCCAATACCAACTACATCCTAGCCGCCATGATCGCCGCCAAGGCGACCGGCAAACCCTACGCCGATCTGGTGCGCGAGATGATCCTGGTGCCGCATGGCCTGCACGCCACCTTCTACGACGCCGGAACCTATCCGCCCGAGCTGGTCGCGCGCATTGCGCACGGCTATTTCGAGAACACCGCCTGCGCCGAGTACCAGCCCCCCGGCTGCACCGAGACGTGGAACCGGCCGATGATCGGCCGCGACGTCCGCGGCGACAGCACCTCCTGGGCGCAGGCGGCCGGCGGGGCGATCGCCACCGCCCGCGACGTGGACACCTGGATGCGCGCCGTCTTCGGCGGAAGCGTGGTCCCGCCCGAGCAGCAGGCCGAATGGCAGGCGCTCGTCTCCACGAAAACGGGACAGCCGATCGCCGATGTCTCGGCGGAGGACCCGCAAGGCTTCGCGCTCGGCCTCGGCAAGGCCACCTTCGCCCCATACGGCGACGTCTGGTTTTACCAGGGCACGACGCTCGGCTTCCGCACGCTCTACGTCTGGTTTGAATCCGAGGACATCCTCGTCACCGTCCAGACCAACAGCCAGCCCGACGACGACAAGAACCGCCTCCAGGACGCCATCATCGCCATCTACGACGCCCTCAAGCCGGCGCCCTGAGCTCCCACCGGCCGCACCGGAATCCGGCGGTAAGGAAGCATTTGCGTACGACAGCCTTTAGAATCAATGACTTCATTGGGGTTTTCACGCGTGACACCCTGCGTGACACCGTGGCGCGGCAGGCTGCCTAGTGGCCCCCTGCCCCTCCCGCGCTCGCCTTCGGCTTCTGCACCAGCGACACCAGGAGTATCATCGTGCCGAAGAGCAGCGTGACAATGAGGAAGACATCGGCGAAGGCCATGACCGTCGCCTGCTGCATCACAAGCCCGCGCAACCGCTCCAGCGCCCCCATGCCGGCATCCGCACCGAGCACCGGTTGCAGCGACGCCGTCATGCCCGCGAGCTTCTCCTCCGCTGCCACCTGCCCCCAGGCCACATGGTCGGAAAGACGCGCCGCATGCAGGTCGGTACGGCTCTGCAGGATGGTATTGATGGCGGCAAGTCCGAAGGCGCCGCCGAGGTTGCGGGTGAGATTGAACAGCCCCGAGGCGTTCTTGATCCGCTCCGGCGGCAGCGTGCCGAGCGCCAGGACGTTGATCGGGATCATGCAGAGCATCAGCGCGACGCCACGCATCGCCTGCGGCAGGAAGAGCTCGCCGAAGGCCCAGTCTCCGGTGATGCCGGTCAGATCGAAGCTCGAGACCGCAAAGAGCCCGAGGCCCGTGGCGATCAGCCAGCGCGGATCGACCTTGCGCGCCATCGTCCCGACCACCGGGGCGGTCAGGAACATGAAGGCGCCGGTGACGAAGACCGTCTCGCCGATCTGCAGCGCCGTATAGCCGCGCACCCGGGCGAGGAAAAGCGGATAGAGATAGGTGAGTCCGTAGAGCCCGATCCCGAGCACGAAGGTCAGCAGCGATCCGACGGCGAAATTCCGGTCGAGGAACGCGCGCAGGTCGACCATCGGATCCTTCGCGGTCAGCACCCGCTGGAAGAAGACGATGCCGCCGATGGCGCTCGCCACGCTGAAGAGGAAGATGCCGCGGTCCTGGAACCAGTCGTTCTTCTGCCCCTCCTCCAGCACATACTCCATGCTGCCGAGAAAGACCGCCATGCCGGCCAGCGCCACGAAGTCGAAGCGGCGCAGCAGCGGGAAATCCGGCTTGTCGAAGTCTACCATGGTCCAGGCGATCACCGTCGCGGCGATGCCGGGGATGACGTTGACGAGAAAGAGCCAATGCCAGGAAAAAAGGTCGGTGAGGTAGCCGCCCACGGTAGGCCCGATGGTCGGCGCCAGCGTCACGGTCAGGCCCACCAGCGCCATCACCGGCGCCTGCGCCCGCTTCGGGAAGATCGTGTAGGAGGCGGCGAAGGCGAGCGGGATCATCGCCCCGCCGATGAAGCCCTGGAAGGCGCGGAAGACGATCATCTCGTTGATCGTGGTGGCGCTGGCGCAGAGCACGCTGGCACAGGTGAAGCCGGCCGCCGAGATGGAAAAGAGGATCCGTGTCGACAGCGCCCGCGCCAGGAATCCCGACAGCGGGATCATGATGACCTCCGCGATCAGGTAGCTGGTCTGCACCCACGAGATCTCTTCGGGCGCCGCCGACAGCCCGGCCTGGATCTGGCTGAGGGAGGAGGAGACGATCTGGATGTCCAGGATCGCCATGAACATGCCGAAGACCAGCGCGAAGAACGCGATCAGCCGGCGTGGCGTGACCTGCGGCTCGGCGGGTTTCACGGGCGGTCTCCCGGTCTCAGCGCGCCGCCACGGCGTTGGCCGGGACGGCGGTGCGGATGTCGGCGCTTGCGGCAACCGACAGCCCAGGGCGCAGCCAGCCCTCGGCCGCTATGTCCTTGGGCACAGCGATGCGCACCGGCACCCGCTGCACCACCTTGGTGAAGTTGCCGGTGGCGTTCTCCGGCGGCAGCAGGCTGAACTGAGACCCCGAGGCCGGCGCAATCCCTTCGACCCGACCGATCACGTCACGCTCCGGAAAAGCGTCGAAGTGCATATGGACAACGGTACCGGGGGCGAGCTCGCCGATCTGCGTCTCCTTGAAGTTCGCCTCGACGTAGACCTCGCCGAGCGGCACCACCGCCAGCAGCCGCTTGCCCGGCGCTACCAGGTCCCCCAAGGCGACCGAAAGGTTCCCCACCGTCCCGTCGAACGGCGCGCGCAGTACCGTCGCGTCGAGATCGCGCTTCGCCCTGTCGCGCGATGAAGCGTAGCCGGCGATCATCGCCTCAGCCTCCGCCTTCTGCGCCGTGATCACCTGGCGGTTTGCCTCTGCGGTGGCAACCCCCGCCTCGGCCTCGCTGAGGCTCGCCTGCGATGACGCCTCCGCCGCCTCCGCCGCCTCCAGCCGCTGCGTTGTCGCCACATCGTTCTTCGCGAGATCGCGATAGCGTTCGAGATCCTGCGTCGTCTGGGTCAACGTCGCTCGAGCCGCATCGACCCGCGCGCGCGCCTGCGCCGTCGCGGCATCGCCGGCCGCCGCCTGGGCGTCGATCCTTGCCACCGAAGCCTCCTGCGCCGCCAGTTGCGCCTCCGCCAGTGCCAAGGCGTCGCGATAGTCGCCATCCTCGAGCACGACGAGCGGATCGCCCGCCCGAACGGGCTGGTTGTCGTCCGCCGCCACACGCGCGACATAGCCAGTGATCTTCGGTGCCACGACCGCGAAGTCCGCCTGCACGTAGGCGTCGTCGGTCTCGACCATGAAGCGGCCCACGATCCAGTAGCCATGCCCGAACCAGACGGCTCCGCCGATCACTGAGGAGGCTAGGAGCGCCAGCACCAGAAGCTTGCTGCCCCTGCCCTTGGGTTTATCGGGTGCCGGCGCCGAATCGGCTGGCACCGCCGTCTGCGGCTCCGGAGGCGTCTGAACCGCCGAACTCCCCTCGGCTCTGGGCCGGTAGCGCCCTGAATCGGCGTCGAAATCCTTGGGCATGACCGGAACTCCCCTGCGATCGACCCTTGTCGACGTCTTTGACCGAACCGTTCGGTTCAGGCCGTTGACATAGCGGAAACGAACCTCCATTTCAAGATGACCGAACCGTTCGGTCAAAATTCTTGAGACTGGAGGAAGTCTATGACCGCCGCCATCGCAGACGAGGCCGTCGCGCCTGCCGACGAAGCCTCGCCCGAGAGTGCCAAGCGCAAGCAAATCCTCGACGGGGCGCAGCGCATCTTTTTCGGCTCGGGCTTCGATGCCGCCAGCATGGGCGAGATCGCGCGCGAGGCGGGCGTGTCCAAGGGGACGCTCTATGTCTATTTCGACAGCAAGGAGGCGCTGTTCGCCGCGCTGATCGAGGAAAGCAAACGCGCGACTGCAGAGCGCACGGTGGTGCTCGATCCCGGAGATCCCGACGTGGGTTCCGTGCTGACCGAGTTCTCCGTCGGGCTGATGCAGAAGCTCGCGGCGCCCCAGCACGTCGCCATGGTCAGAATGGTGATCGGCATCGCCGACAAATTCCCTACCCTCGCCCGTGCCTTCTACGAGGCTGGCCCGGACCATGGGCGCCGGCTCCTAACGGTGTATCTCGAATCGCAGCGCGCGCGCGGGCGGCTGGCGATGGACGACCCCGAGACGGCTGCGTGGCAGTTTCTCGGCATGTGCTGCCACCCGGTGACGGTTCACGTCCTGCTCTCGGGGCAGAAGCCCCCCGACGCGCCCCGCATCCGCCGCTACGCCGAGTCAGCTGTAGCCACCTTCCTTGCTGGCTACGCGCCGAAGGGCTGAAGGCTGTCTCCGGTCGGCTCGAAGCTGGAGATGGTGGGCGATGCAGGAATCGAACCTGCGACATCTTCGATGTGAACGAAGCGCTCTACCGCTGAGCTAATCGCCCGATGGCGCGGGTGATAGCCGCAATCCCTCGGAGCATCAAGGGTTGCCGAGGCAAAACAGCAGCGAGCCCGCCGGGATGCCGACGGGCTCGCTCGGGTCTCCTGTCGCCACCCCGATGGCGGCCGCTCAGTGGGCGGCCGCGCTCGGGCTGTCACCGGCCGGAGCCTTGGCCGCGGCCGCCGCCGCCGCCTCCGCCGTGGCATCCCATTCGATGGGCTCCGGCATCCGCACCAGCGCCAGGCGCAGCACGTCCATCACGTTCGACACCGGGATTAGCTCTAGCCCGTTCTTCACGTTGTCCGGGATCTCGCGGAGATCCTTAACGTTGTCGGCCGGGATCATCACTGTGGTTATGCCGCCGCGGAGCGCCGCCAGGAGCTTCTCCTTCAGCCCGCCGATCGGCAGCACGTTGCCTCGCAGCGTCACCTCGCCGGTCATCGCCACGTCGCGGCGCACCGGGATGCCGGTCAGGACCGAGACGATCGACGTCACCATGGCAATGCCCGCCGACGGCCCGTCCTTCGGGGTCGCCCCTTCCGGAACGTGGACGTGGATGTCCACCGTCTCGAACATCGGCGGCTTCAGGCCGAGCTCCGGCGCCTTCGAGCGGACGAACGAAGCCGCTGCATCGATCAACTCCTTCATCACGTCGCCGAGCTTGCCGGTCGTCTTCATCCGCCCCTTGCCGGGCAGGTTCAGTGCCTCGATCGACAGGAGGTCGCCCCCCACCTCGGTCCAGGCGAGACCGGTCACCACGCCGACCTGATCCTCGGTCTCTGCCAGCCCGTACTTGAAGCGCTGGACACCGAGATACTCCTCGAGGTTCTCGGGCGTGACCACCGCCTTCGCAGTCTTGCCCTTGACGATCTCGGTCACCGCCTTGCGGCACAGCTTGGCGATCTCCCGCTCGAGGTTCCGCACGCCGGCCTCGCGCGTGTAGTAGCGCACGATGTCGCGCAGTGCCTCGTCGGTCAGCTCGAACTCGGACGGCTTGAGCCCGTGACCCTTCTCCTGCTTGGAGATCAGGTGCATCCGGGCGATCCCCACCTTCTCGTCCTCGGTGTAGCCCGAGATCGAGATGATCTCCATGCGATCGAGCAGCGGCCGCGGCATGTTGTAGGTGTTGGCCGTCGTGATGAACATCACCTGACTGAGATCGTACTCCACCTCGAGATAGTGGTCGGAGAAGGTCGCGTTCTGCTCGGGGTCGAGAACCTCCAGCATGGCGGACGCCGGATCACCCCGGAAGTCCTGGCCCATCTTGTCGATCTCGTCGAGCAGGATCAGCGGGTTGACCGTCTTCGCTTTCTTCATCGACTGGATGATCTTGCCGGGCATCGAGCCGATGTAGGTCCGCCGATGCCCGCGGATCTCCGCCTCGTCCCGGACGCCGCCGAGCGAGATACGGATGAACTCACGGCCCGTGGCCTTGGCAACCGACTTGCCCAGACTGGTCTTGCCGACGCCGGGAGGGCCGACGAGGCACAGGATCGGCCCCTTCAGCTTGTCCGAGCGCGACTGCACGGCCAGGAACTCGACGATACGGTCCTTGACCTTCTCCAGCCCAAAGTGATCGTCGTCGAGCACCTTCTGCGCCAGCCCCAGGTCCTTCTTGATCTTCGACTTCTTCCCCCAGGGGATCGACAGCATCCACTCGAGGTAATTTCTGACCACGGTGGCCTCGGCCGACATCGGCGACATTGAGCGGAGCTTCTTCAACTCGCCCACCGCCTTCTCGCGCGCCTCTTTCGAGAGCTTGGTTTTGGCAATGCGCTCCTCGAACTCGCTGGCGTCGTCCTGGCCTTCGCCCTCGCCGCCCAGTTCGCGCTGGATCGCCTTCATCTGCTCGTTGAGGTAGTACTCGCGCTGGGTCCGCTCCATCTGCGTCTTGACCCGGCTCTTGATCTTCTTCTCGACCTTGAGCACGGACATCTCGCCCTGCATCAGGCCATAGATCGCCTCCAGCCGGTCGCCGACGTCGCCTTCCTCGAGGAGCTTCTGCTTGTCCTCGAGCTTCACCCCGAGATGCCCGGCCACGGTGTCGGAGAGCTTGCCCGCGGGCATGCTGTCGCTGACCGCCGAGACGGCCTCCTCAGGGATGTTGCGGTTCAGCTTGGCGTAGCGCTCGAATTCCTCCGCCACGGCGCGCGACAGCGCCTTGATCGCCGGCGCATCCTTCTCGGTCTCGGGTATCTCCTGGGCCTCGGCCTCGAAATAGGCCTCGTTCTCGACGAAGTCGCTGATGCGCACCCGCAGCTTGCCCTCGACCAGCACCTTCACCGTGCCGTCGGGGAGCTTCAGGAGCTGCAGCACGTTGGCCAGCACACCGACGCGGAAGATGCCCTCGGCCTTCGGCTCGTCCTCGGACGCGTCCTGCTGGCTGGCTAGGAGGATCTGCTTGTCGTCCTTCATCACCGCTTCCAGCGCCCGGACACTCTTCTCGCGGCCAACGAAAAGCGGCACGATCATGTGCGGGAAGACCACGATGTCGCGCAACGGAAGGACGGGATAGGACGGACTGCTCAATTCTGTCATGGTTTTGTCCTTTCTGGCGAGATGCCCGGTCCCAGTTGCCCGGCAACGGGGCGCCTCCACAGGGTTTGAGATGGCGCGCAGGCGGCAGCGTTTCAAGTCACCGCCATCTTGCGCGGCAGGGGGGCGGGTTGCAAGACGCACAGGAAGGGATTTCCTTGGCACGCTTGCGCCTTCCGGCGCATCCGCGGCCATGCTCCAGAGCCGCCCATCCTTCTGTTGTCCTTGGTTGAATCTGGTCCATGACCTCGCGCCTGCCGACAACCCCTACCTACCCGCGGCTCGCGCGTCGCGCGAATCACCGCAGACGTTCTCTCCTGTAGGTCGCACCACGGGCCTCATAATCAACCGCGTTCGACCGTTTCGCGTCAGAGCGGCGCGATGTCACCTTCCGCTCTTGCCGCTTCGAAGGCCCGGACGAAGCCGGTCAGGTCTCCCGCCGCAATCGCCGCGCGCAGGCTGGCCATCAGCTCCTGATAATAGTGCAGGTTGTGCCAGGTCAGCAGCATGGCGGCGATGATCTCGCCCGCCTTGAAGACGTGGTGCAGGTAGGCCCGCCCGTAGGACCGGCAGCACGGGCAGAAACACTCCGGATCCAGCGACCGCGGATCATCGGCATGGCGCGCGTTCTTGATATTAACCGCGCCGCGCCGCGTCAGCGCCTGGCCCGTCCGCCCCGAGCGCGTGGGCAGCACGCAGTCGAACATGTCGACCCCCCGCAGCACGGCCCCCACGATGTCGTCGGGCTTGCCCACTCCCATGAGGTAGCGCGGCCGGTCCTCGGGCAGCATCGCCGGCGCGGTGTCGAGCACCTCGAACATCGCCCTCTGCCCCTCGCCCACAGCGAGGCCGCCGATGGCGTAGCCGTCGAAGCCGATCGCCTTCAGCGCCTCGGCGCTCTCTGCCCGCAGATCCGCATGCACCGATCCCTGCTGGATGCCGAAAAGCGCATGCCCCGGCCGGTCGCCGAACGCATCGCGCGAGCGCGCGGCCCAGCGCATGGAAAGCCGCATGCTGTCCTCTGCCTGCTTGCGCGTCGCCGGATAGGGCGTGCATTCGTCGAAGGCCATGACGATGTCCGAGCCGAGCAGCCGCTGGATCTCCATGCTCGTCTCAGGCGAGAGCAGGTGCTTGGCCCCGTCCACGTGGCTGCGGAATTTGACGCCGGCCTCGGTGAGCTTGCGCAGCTCCGCCAGGCTCATCACCTGGAATCCGCCCGAGTCGGTAAGGATCGGTCGCTCCCAGTTCATGAACCGGTGCAGCCCCCCGAGCCGGGCGATCCGCTCCGCGCCCGGCCGCAGCATCAGGTGATAGGTGTTGCCGAGCAGGACGTCGGCCCCGGTCGCCGTCACGCTCTCGGGCAGCATTGCCTTGACCGTGGCGGCCGTGCCGACCGGCATGAAGGCGGGTGTCCGGATTGTGCCGCGCGGGGTCACGAGAGCCCCGGAACGGGCGCGCCCGTCCCTTGCGTCAACGCGAAATTCGATGCCGCCCGCCATGCCCAGCGCCGCCCCCTGCCCCGCCCCTAGACGAATCCAAGCGGTTCCTTATATCTTTAGTCAGGATTACCCAAGGGGAGGAGGATTGCTGAGATGAACATCGAGGCCGATCCACCAATGGAAGGGACGCCGCTGATCCGTCCCTCGACCACCGATCATCCGCTTTATGACCAAGCGGTCGAAGCGTGTCGAACGGTGTTTGATCCAGAGATTCCCGTCAATATCTTCGATCTCGGGCTGGTTTATACCATCGAGATCAGTGCGGAGAGCGACGTGGCCGTCGCCATGTCGCTGACGGCTCCCGGCTGTCCGGTGGCCGGCGAGATGCCCGGATGGGTGGCTGAGGCGGTTGGCGCCGTGCCCGGCGTCCGGCACGTGGACGTGGAGTTGGTCTGGGAGCCGCAGTGGGGCATGGACATGATGTCCGACGAGGCGCGCCTCGAACTCGGCTTCATGTGACCCTCGATATCAAGGCAAAGGACTTGTTTTTCCGCATATCAAGCTCTATAACTTGAAATTTACATAAACAATCGTCCGGACTTGCCATGGCTACCGGATCCAAATCGAAAAAGGCTGCGATCCTCACCGGAGACCTGATCGGCTCGACCGAAGCCCCGGTCATCGCGCTGGAGCGAGCCATGCAGGCGCTGGGCGAAACGGCGCGCGCGCTTTCCGCCTGGACCGGCGCCGAAACCCGCTTCACCCGCTACCGCGGCGACGGCTGGCAGATGCACGTGGCGATCCCCGGCTTCGCGCTCCGCGCAGCACTCGTCATCATGGCCCGCCTCCGCGCCGCCGACGCCGGGCTCGCCACCCGCACCGCCATCGGCATCGGCCCGATCGACAGCCTCGGCTCGGCCAGTCTCGCCGACGCGCGCGGGCCGGCCTTCGAATACGCCGGTCACGCGCTCGACGGCATGCCCCGCACCCGTAGGCTTGCCATCGACGGCGACGAGGTCACGCCGCTGCACCGGATCGTCGTCGACCTCCTGGACGAGCGGACGGCGCGCTGGAGCCGCGAACAGGCCGAGGCCATGGCGCTCCACCTTGCGCCCGACAACCCGACGCTCACCGACATCGCGCCACGGCTGCGCATCTCGCCACAGGCGGTAGCCTACCGCCTCGCCGCCGCTGGCGGCACCGTCATCCGCCACGCCCTGCACGCCTGGGAAGCCGAGTTCGCGTCAGAAGCCACCACCACAGGGAGCGCCGCATGACCGCCCCTCTCGCCTGCTGCCGCATCGCCTTGTGCAACCGTGCTTGAGACCGCGGTCGCCCTGGCCTTCGGCCATTCCCTCGCCGATTTCCTCATGCAGACCGACAACATGGTGCGCTTCAAGGCGCGCCTGAAGGTCCTCTTGCTGCATGTGGCCATCGTCGCCGCCGTGAGCTGGGCGGCGCTGGGCTTTCCCTTCCAGCCGCTCCCGATCCTCCTGATCGCGGCCAGCCACTTCGCCATCGACTGGCTCAAGCTTCGCCACGGCAACAGCGGCTTCGGCCCCTTCGTCATCGACCAGGCCGGGCACCTCGCGATGATTGCCATCGCCGCCACCCTCTTTCCCGGCGCCTGGGCCGCCGGCCTCTGGGCGCACGCCGGCCCGCCGCTCGCGCTCCTGCCGCAGGCGATGGCGCTCGGCGCCGGCTTCGTCTTCGCGGTCTGGGGCGGCGATTACGCGGTGCGCACGCTCATGTCGCAGCTCACCCCGCCCGATCCCGACAGCCTGCCGCGGGGCGGCCGGCTCATCGGCCGCCTCGAGCGGGCGATGAGCCTCATGCTCGTCATCGCCGGCCAGCCCGACGGCATCGGCTTCCTGATCGCGGCCAAGTCGCTGCTGCGCTTCAACGACCTCGCCCATGACAAGGACCGGCGGGTCAGCGAGTACGTCATCATCGGCACTCTCGCCAGCTTCGCCTGGGAACTCGTCGCCGCCTTCGCCACCCACCTGGCGCTCGACGGCCTCGGCCCTTGAGCCGGCACGGCATCCGCACTACTTGAGAACCGAACAGCCACGAGGACTCGCATGTTCGGCATTCCCGGCAAGCCGCCAGTGACCATGACCCCGGCGGCGGAAGCACAGATCGCCCGCCTGATGGCCAGGGGCGATACCAAAGGCCTGCGGATCGGCGTCAAGAAGGGCGGCTGCGCCGGCATGGAATACACCATGGACTATGTCCACGAGATCCACCCGCACGACGAAGTGGTGGAAAGCAACGGTGCCCGGGTGATGATTGCGCCCATGGCGCAGATGTTCCTCTTCGGCACCGAGATCGACTTCGCCGCCGGCCTGCTCGAATCCGGCTTCAAGTTCAACAATCCCAACGTCGCCGAGGCCTGCGGCTGCGGCGAGTTGATCAAGTTCGCCGACATGTGAGATGGCGGTTTCCGCCGCCACCCGCGCCTTCGTGCTCGAACTGTTCGAGAATCTCGGCGGCGTCAGCGCCCGCGCGATGATGGGCGGGCTGATGCTCTACCGCGACGGCCGGACCTTCGCCCTCGTCACCGGCGACGAACGCATCTACCTCAAGGCGGCCGGTCCCTTCGCCGCGGCACTGGCGGCGGAAGGCAGCGAGCAATTCACCTTCACCCGCAAAGACGGCGTCGGCGCCCGGATGGGCTATTGGTCGCTGCCCGAGCCCGCTCTCGACGACCCCGAGGCCGCCTGCGACTGGGCGCGCCGCGCATTGGGCTGAGTAGGCGCGCCGGGGCTTGCCCCCTCCCGCCTGCGGCTTTCCCCGCCGTCACTCCTCTGCTAGCTAGGCGCCGTTCGACATTGGAGGTGCGCATGGCCCGCCGCAAGCTCGTTGCCGGGAACTGGAAGATGAACGGGCTCCTCGCCTCGGAGGTAATGCTCGCCGAGCTCGCCCTGGCGCACCCCGCCCTCGGCTGCGACGTGCTGATCTGCCCTCCCGCAACCCTGATCGCCCGCTTGGCTGGCGGTCGCTTCGCCATCGGTGGGCAGGATTGCCACCCCGACCCCTCGGGCGCGCACACCGGCGACATCGCCGCTGAGATGCTGGCGGACGCGGGCGCCGTCGCGGTCATCGTCGGCCATTCCGAGCGGCGGGCGGACCACGGCGAGACCGATGCCCTCGTCGCCGCCAAGGCCGCCGCCGCCTGGCGCGCCGGTCTTGCCGCCGTCGTCTGCGTCGGGGAGACCGAGGCCGAACGGAGCGCCGGCCGGACTCTCGCCCGCATCGGCGACCAGTTCGCGGGCTCGGTGCCGGACGGCGCGACGCCGGACAATCTGGTGCTGGCATACGAACCGGTCTGGGCGATCGGCTCCGGGCGCACCCCATCTCTGAGTGAGATCTCCGAAGTGCATGACTTCATGCGAGAAAGCATGGCGCGCCGCCTCGGTCCCGAAACGAGTGGCAGCGTCCGGCTCCTCTACGGCGGCTCCGTCAAGTCCGGAAACGCCGCGGCGATCTTCGCCGTTCCCAATGTCGACGGCGCGCTGGTGGGCGGCGCCTCGCTGACTTCACGCGACTTCGGCGGGATCATCGCCGCCGCGGGCTGACCCTATCCCGCCTTGCGCTGCGGCCCGGCAGCGATCCCGTAGTGCATTGCCAGCCGCTCCAGACCGATCTTCAGCACCACCTTGCCCGACCGGGCCGACCAGCCGAGCCGCTTTTCCGCCGTCTCAAGGCCCTCGAGGAAACAGCAGATGCGGAACACGATGTCCGAGAGCCCCGGCCCCAGCGCCTCCATGGCCTTGGCAACCCGCACGCGCGCGTCCTGCGGCCCCTCGGCCGGTCCACGCGTGGGGACGCTGCCGCGAGTGCCGCCGACGGTCAGGAAGCGATCCCAGTTCTGCGCGACCCGCGGGCCGATCTGCGCCAGCTCGAAATCCTCGCGCAGCCGCTCACCCGCCTCAATGAGCTCCCCGCCCAGATAGGCCGCCCCGACCTTGTCGCGCTTGCGGCCCAGCACCGAGAGCGGGCTCTCGGCGAGGTTGAAGCGAAGCTGTCGCGTGCCCGAACCATCGTCGGCCGCGACGGTGCGCTCGGCGAAGAAGCGATGCTGCTCCTGGAAGGGCGCCTGCGCCTCCTCGAAGCCGCCGCCCTTGGGCGCGCGGCCCACCCGCTCCTCGGTCAGGAGCCGCTTCAGCGACGCCCGTCCCACGGCGCTGATCGTGTAGCAGGCGATCTTGCCGGCCTTGCTGCATGTGATCCATTCCTGCAGCGCGAAGGCATGCGCCACGTCACGGTCGACCACGGCGATACGGTTGGTCTTGCCCGGCACCACCTCGCGCAGCACGACCGCCTTCTCCATGCTCGGGGCGACGGCGAGAAAGGCGCCCTTCTCGCAGAGCCGGCGAAGGATGCGCCGCGCTTCGCGCTCGATCCGCGCGTCGGCGGCATCGGTGGACTGAACGGCCGGGATCGGCATTGTCGGCAACTCCTTCGAGACGGCAGAGGCGGCGATGTCCGCGGCAAATTCATCGGCGTGGTCGCGGGCGATCCGCTCCAGCGCCTCGTCGACCAGCGGGTCGTCACGCCAGGCCTCGACCCGGCGGATCTGGCGCAGAATGGTGGAAGCATGGCAGCCCCTGGCGCGCGCCACTGCCCGGATCGGAAGCCCCGCGGCAGTGTGGGCGAGGTAGGCGACCGCGCCCTCGGGCAACCATCCCGGGATCATGCGGCGCCCCGCCGGACGACGCGCAATGCGATCTTGAGATGGAGGGTGAAGGGCACGGAACCGGCTCCTTTTACCGAAATTTTCGCCAAACTCGTCTTAAAGTTGATTCGTGAACATATCCTTACCCTGCGGAAAACACTCATGTTTCCGGTTTGTTGCCCATTCGTTGCGGCGCGCGATGCTCGTATAGGTTGCGCAACACCATCGCGGCTTGAGCGATCATGGGCGCACTGGAAATACCGCAAGGGACATTCGCCATGACAGACCTCGCCTCCGTTCTGAACGCTCTCCGGCGCCCGAAGATCCTGATCCGCGCCGCCCGCTGCGGCGTCGCCGACTATCGCCGCGAGCGCGACCTAAAGCGGATCCTGCGCCAGTCCCGCGCCGCCGCGCCGGGCCAGGCGATCGGAAGCCTCCTCGCCGAGGAGACCCGGCTCGAGGCCACCCGCGCCGCCGGCGAGGCCACCTACTCGATCCAGCGCCACGTGGCCGTTCTCACCGCCATCCTCGCCGAGGCGCGTCTCCTCCCCCAACCCGTACCCCAGGCCTGAACCGCATACTTTTTTCCGCCCGGCCTGGAACCAACGCGTCGCCACCACGTTCTCTGCTCAACGAGCAGAGAAAGAGCGACGGTGACTGGACGGCTGATTATTGCTTCGAACCGGGTGGCAAACCCGGGAGAACCTCGTGCGGGCGGCTTGGCGGTCGCGCTGGGCGACGCGCTGGCGGAGCGTGGCGGGGTGTGGTTCGGCTGGTCCGGCGAGGTCGTCGAGCGGGAAACCCGCGGCGTCCGGCTCTTCGCCGACGGCAACGTCGACTTCGCCCTCGCCGATCTCACCCAGGCCGAATATGAAGGCTACTACCTCGGCTTCGCCAATCGCGCGCTCTGGCCGGTCTTCCACTACCGCATCGACCTCGCCCATTTCGACGAGGCCGAGTTCGCGTCCTACGAGGCGGTCAACCGCCGCTTCGCCCGCCTCCTCGCCCAGTTCGCCCGCAACGACGATACCGTCTGGGTCCACGACTACCACTTCCTGCTCATGGGCCAGGAGATGCGCTCGTCGGGCTGGGACGGCCGCATGGGCTTCTTCCTGCACATCCCCTTTCCTCCTCCTGAGGTCTTCAGCGCACTCCCGCAGCACCAACGCCTCGCCCGCGCCCTGGCTGCCTACGACCTCGTGGGCTTCCAGACCGAACGAGATAGAGCAAACTTCGTCAGATATCTTACTGATGTTGCTGGCGGAAGCGTTCTGGCAGATGGAAGCATCCATGCCTTCGACCAGACGCTGCGCGCCGAAACCTTCTCCATCGGCATCGACCCCGACGACATCGAGCGCCAGGCCGAGGGCGAGGAGGGCCGAAACGCCGCCGCGCGGGTCGGACGCATCACCGAGAACCGAGCACTCGTCATCGGCGTCGACCGCATGGACTATTCCAAGGGGCTGCCGCAGCGGATGGAAGCCTTCGGCCGCATGCTCGACGATCACGAGGAGCTGCACGGAAGCGTCAGCTTCCTGCAGATCGCGCCGCCCTCGCGCGAGGCTGTGGATGCCTACCAGGTGCTGCGCGAAGAACTCGACCGCCTCGCCGGCCGGATCAACGCCGACTACGCCGACCTCGACTGGCTGCCGATCCGCTATCTCGCCCGCAGCTACGACCGCGGGACGCTCTGCGGGCTCTACCGGCTTGCTCGCGTCGGCCTGGTGACGCCGCTGCACGACGGCATGAACCTCGTCGCCAAGGAGTTCGTCGCCGCCCAGACCCACGAAGATCCCGGTGTCCTGGTGCTTTCCGAATTCGCCGGCGCGGCGGAACAGCTGCATTCAGCACTCCTGGTCAACCCGCACGACATCGCCGCCACTGCCGACGCCATCCACCGCGCACTCTCGATGCCGATCGAGGAACGCGTCGAGCGTTGGGAGGACCTGATCCGGGGGGTGCGCGAGCAAGACATCGACTGGTGGTGCCGGGCGTTCCTCACGGCACTCGACGCAACCGCCCGCGTCCCGGCATGAGCGCAGGCGGCGGCCTCGATAGCCTGCGCCTCGGCCCGAGCGACTCGCTATTCCTAGACTTCGACGGCACCCTTGCCGAGCTTGGCCCCGACCCTGACGCCATCGCGCTCGCCCCGGGCGTCGCCGAGGCGCTCGCCCGCCTCGCTGTCCGCCTCGAAGGCGCCGTGGCACTCCTCAGCGGTCGCGACCTGCGCGACCTCGCCCGCCGGACCCCCGGCGGGATCTGGCGCGCCGGCGGCCACGGCCTCGAGATCCTCGCGCCCGGCGCCTCTCCGCCCCCGGCACCACCGCCGCCGCCCGAAGCCGTACTGGCGCCATTGCGCACCGCGGCCCAAACCCCCGGCGTCCGCCTCGAGCTGAAGGGACCGGTGGCCGCCCTCCACT
Source organism: uncultured Alphaproteobacteria bacterium (assembly GCA_963796805.1). GTDB lineage: Bacteria > Pseudomonadota > Alphaproteobacteria > Rhodobacterales > Rhodobacteraceae > Amaricoccus. The sequence continues at coordinate 78,083 of CAWCNG010000002.1, read as the reverse complement.
TCCGCGCCGCCCCCGCCGCCGCCGCCGCCTGCCTCGCCGCCGCCGAGGCTGCTGCCGCGGCCGCGCCGGATCTCGTGCATCAGCCCGGCAAGATGGTGGTCGAGGTCAAGCCCGCCACAGCCCACAAGGGCACGACCCTCCGCCGCCTCGCCGAGGCTGCGCCCTTCGCCGGCCGCCGCCCGGTAATGCTCGGCGACGACGCCACCGACGAGGACGCCATCGCCGCCGCCCAGGATTTGGGCGGCATCGGCGTCAAGGTCGGCCCCGGCTCCACCGCCGCCCGCCTGCGGGCCGCCGACCCCGCCGCCGTCCGCAGCTGGCTGGCACGGGAAAGCGATTCCTGACCCAGGCCTTCATACGGGCTTGCTAATCTGGAGAGCAGTCGTTTTACGTCAACAGACGGAAAACAAACAAAGAAGCAATGCGCGCACCTGCGCGCACCTTCTGGCCGCAACTGCGGCCCCTGGCGCTCAGCCGAACGCGTCGGGCTCCGAAGCCTTCCGCCGCGCCACGAACGCCGCCAGCGCCTCCGCGATCCCGGCGTCCAGCGCAGGCGCCTCGTACTCGCCCAGCATCCCGTGGACCCGCGCATTGGCGAGCTGCATCGAATCCGGCGCCCCCGCCTCCGCCCAGGTTTCGAACGGCCGATAGTCCAGTACCTGCGTTCGCCAGAACGCGTCCCGGAAGTTCGCCTGCGTGTGGGCGCAACCGAGGAAATGCCCCCCCGGCCCCACCTCGCGGATCGCATCCATCGCCTGCCCGTTCTCGCTTAGGTCGATCCCCGCCGCCAGCGAATGCAGCACCCCGAGCTGGTCCGCATCGAGCACGAACTTCTCGTACGAGCTGACCAGCCCCCCTTCCAGCCATCCGCAGGCATGCAGCATGAAGTTCACCCCTCCAAGCAACGCCGCCTGCAGCGTGTTCGCGCTCTCGTACGCCGCCTGCGCATCCGGCAGCTTCGACCCGCACAGCGCCCCGCCCGAGCGGAACGGCAGGTTCAGCCGCCGCGCCAGCTGTCCCGCCCCCCAGAGGATCTTCGACGCCTCGGGCGTGCCAAAGGTCGGCGCCCCGGAGTTCATGTCGATCGAGGTCACGAACGCCCCGAAGATCACCGGGCATCCGGGGTTCACCAGCTGCGCATAGGCGATCCCCGCCGTCGCCTCGGCGAGGATCTGCGTCAGCGTCCCGGCCACGCTCACCGGCGCCATCGCGCCCCCGACGATGAACGGCGACACCAGCACCGCCTGCCCGGCGCGCGCATAGACCTCGAGCGAACCCATCATCACCGAATCGAACGTGAGCGGCGAGTTGATGTTGATCAGGCTCGTCATGAAGCATTCCGGCCCCACGCGGTCGCCGAACAGGATCCGGCACATCTCCACCGAATCCGCCGCCCGCGACGCCTCGGTCACGCTGCCCATGAACGGCTTGTCGCTCAGCGTCATGTGCGCCAGCAGCATGTCGAGATGCCGCTTGTTCACCGCGACGTCGGTCGGCTCGCACACCGTCCCGCCCGAGTGATGCACCCACGGCGACAGATAGGCGAGCTTCACGAAATTCCGGAAATCCGCGATCGTCGCATACCGCCGCCCGCCCTCCATGTCGCGCACGAAGGGCGGCCCGTAAACCGGTGCCAGCACGAGGTTCTTCCCCCCGATGGTGACGCTCCGCTCCGGGTTGCGCGCCTGCTGCACATACTCCCGCGGCGCCGTGGCGCACAGCTTGCGCGCCAGCCCCTTCGGCAGGTGTACCCGGTCGCCGCGAACGTCCGCGCCCGCCCCGCGCCAGAGCTCCAGCGCCTCGGGGTTGTCGGCAAACCGCACGCCCGTCTCCTCCAGCACCGTCTCGGCGTTCGCCTCGATCAGCGCGAGCCCCTCCTCGTCGAGGATCTCGTAGTTCGGGATCCAACGCCGGATGTAGGGCGCCGCCTCCACCCGGTGCGCCGTCCGCTCCGCCCGCCGCGCCGCCCCGCCGCCGCCACGCCGCGCGCGTCCGGCTGTCCCGACCTCGGCAGTCGCTTCGCTCATGGCATGCTCCTTAGAGTAACTCCCACCCGCTTCTATCGCGCTGAGCCGCGCCCGCTGGGCAATTTTCGCCATCACAGGCTCCGCCCGCGACACAAGGCTCAGAAGTCGTTTGACGGGTGACCGGCGGGAGAACTAACGGATCGTTTTGGGGTCGCTATTTGAGAGCACCTTTGTCCCGGCGAGACCTCGCCCTACAAGGATTTCGATCGGGAACGTGCATCCGTTCTAGCCTATATCGCTAACCCAGTGCCCGAAGAGAGGCCTTGTTGCTCAAATGTGACCTTCCCACGTCCGGCCATCCGACGCATTGCCATGCCTAGCTCGCGCACCGCCACGCGGGCATAGGACCGTGGCACGAGGAGTTCGAACCAGGCCTCGTGCGCGATGATGAGGAGCGGAGCGTGGCGCAGCAGGGTGCGCGCCGCTGTTCCGGGCGGGAAGGCGCCCGGATCGAGGTCCAAGGGCACCAGCCGCGCCAGCACGTCTGGTGCCGCCGCGCCCGCCAGACTTATCGCGGCCCAAGCGTCCGACTGATCGGTCACCGCCGCCAGCCCGTCGAGCCAACCCGCGACCTGCCCCGACTTGCTGCCGTTGATCAGCCACTGCCCCATCCCGGCCCAGGTCACCGAGCCGTTGGCGCGGCCCGGCTCCGGCAGCGCCGCGCCGATCCTTCCGTGCAGCACCTCGGACACCGTCTCGCGCCGTCCCGCGAAGGGCGCGATCGCCACCCGCGCCACCTCGGGCAGCGCCGCGAGCGTCGCCTCGCCCGAGGCCGGCAGCAGCGTGTCGAACGGACCCTCCGCCGCAAGCTCAGCCACGCAGCCGCTCCCCTGCCGGATCGAAGAACACCGGCGGTACGACCTCACAGTGCTCGTCGAGCCCTCGGAGGCGGCAGACCGCCCGCACCGCTGTTCCGGTCCGCGCCCGGCCGTCCTTCAGAAACGCCAGCGCGATGTCATGCCCAAGTGTCGGCGAGTGGCACTGTGAAGTGAGATAGCCCAGATCGTTAGCCGCGGTGAATCCGGCCCCCACCTCCAGCAAGTGCGCCCCCGCGGCGAGCCGCCCGGCCGGCGCGACCGGCTTCAGCCCCACCAACTCCTCCCGGCCCGGCCCGAGCAACCCTAGCCGCTGCGCGTTCACCTTGCCGATGCAGTCCTTGCCTCCAGCCACCATGCGTCCTAGCCCGAGGTCCGCGGCCGTCGCCCGACCGTGCAACTCCGCGTGGGTAAGCAGCCCCTTCTCGATCCTGAGCACGTTCAGCGCCTCGAGCCCGTAGGCTCCGCCGCCTAGCGCCTCCGCCCGCGCGACGAGGAGGCGCCAGAGCGCCGCCCCGTGGCGCGCCGGCACCGCCACCTCGTAGGCCTGCTCGCCCGAGAAGGAGATCCGGAAGAGCCGACCCGCCACCCCGGCGATCCGCGCCATGCCACAGGCCATGAAGGGGAAGCCATTGTTGTCGATGGGCGTATCGAGCAAGCCGTTCAGGAGTTCGCGCGAGCGCGGTCCGGCCACCGCCACCTGCGCCCATTGTTCGGTGACCGAGATCACCTGCGTGTCGAGCCGCGGCCAGAGGCACTGCAGGCAAAACTCCAGATGCGCCATCACCTCGCCGGCCGCCGCCGTGGTGGTGGTGACGAGAAAGTGCGTGTCGGCCAGACGCGCGGCCGTGCCGTCGTCCATGACGAAGCCGTCCTCGCGCAGCATCAGCCCGTAGCGGACGCGCCCCACCGGCAGGGTCGACATGGTGTTGGCGTAGACCCGGTCGAGCAGCTCTTCCGCGTCCGGGCCCTGCACGTCGATCTTGCCGAGGGTGGTGAGGTCGCAGATGCCGACAGTCGATCGGACCATGCGGACCTCGCGTGCGCAGCCGTCATGCCAGTCCTTCTCCCCGGTGCGCGCAAACCAGCTCGGCCGGTACCAGAGCCCCGCCTCGACGAAGTGAGCTCCCGCCGCGGCCATCGCATCGTGCGGCGGCGGGAAGCGCTGCGGCGCCAGCCCGTCGCCGGCACCGCCGGCGCCGAGCGCGGCGACCGGGACAGGCACGAAGGGTGGGCGGAACGTGGTCGCTCCGGTTTCAGTTACACTTCGCCCGGTCAGCTCGGCCAGCACCGCCAACCCGGCGACGCCTCCGGTCTTGCCTTGGTCCGTCGCCATTCCGAGCGTCGTGTAGCGCTTCATGTGCTCGACCGAGCGGAAATTCTCCCGCGCGGCCAGCTCCACGTCCTTCACGGTGACGTCGTTCTGGAAGTCCAGCCAGGCGCGACCACGCCGGCCGTTCACCTGCCAGATCGCCGACTGCGCGGCGTCCTCGTCTTCCGCCGCCGGCACATTTGGCGCCACAGCCCGAAGGCCGAGATCGGCGAGGGCGCCCAATGCTGCGGCGGTGCCTCCCTCGAGCGCGGCGCGCGTCGAGAAGGCACCGGCAGCCGCGCCCGCTGCCACCATTCCTGGCACGGCGCCGACGGCGGGGGTGAAGGCGGCGAGGCCGTCATTCCAGATCGGCCGTGTCCCCGTGTGCGAGGTTAGGTGCAGCGTCGGGTTCCACCCACCCGACACTGCGAGACAGTCCGCGGCGAGACGCTCCACCTGCCCGCCCTGCCGCACGCTGACAGCGCTAATCTCTCGCCACCCGTGCGCGGCGATCACTTCTGCCCCGGCAAAGCTCCGCCATGGTCCCAACGGGACCGCAGCCCCGGGGCGGGCGTCGATCAACGCCGTCACCTCGACCCCGGCCGCAGCGAGATCTGCCGCCGTCCGCCAGCCGTCATCACAGGTAGTGAAGACCGCCGCCCGCCGCGGCGCCACGGCCCAGCGGTTCAGGTACGCTCTAACCGCCCCGGCCAGCATCACCCCCGGCCGGTCGTTGTTCACGAAGGCCACCAGCCGCTCCAGCGCACCGGCGCAGAGCACGGCCCGCCGCGCGGCGATCCGCCAGAAACACTGCCGGGGCGCCTCTCCCTGATGTGCGACATGCTCCGAGACGCGCTCCAGTGCGCCGTAGGTCCCGCCATCATAGGCGCCCGTCACCGTGGTGCGCATCATCAGCCGCACGTTGGGCAGCGCGGCGAGCTCGTCAGCCACCTCCGCCGCCCAGTCCACTCCCGGCCTGCCGGCCACCTCCCGCCGCTCGGCGAGGAGCCGCCCGCCGGGCAGAAAGTCCTCCTCCGCCAGGATCACCCGTGCCCCCGCCCGTCCGGCCGTCAGCGCGGCCATCAGCCCGGCCGGCCCGGCCCCGATCACTAGGATGTCGCAGAAGGCGAAGGCCTTCTCGCAAGCGTCCGGATCGGGCTTCCCCGACAGCGCCCCGAGCCCGGCGGCGCGCCGGATCAGCGGCTCGTAGACCCGCTCCCAGAAGGACTTCGGCCACATGAAGGTCTTGTAGTAGAACCCCGCGCCAATGAGTGGTGCAAGGAAGCCGTTGACCGCCATGAGGTCGAAGGAAAGGTTGGGCCAGCTGTTCTGGCTGAAGGCCTCGAGGCCGTCGTACGCCTCCTGCATCGTCGAGCGCGTATTTGGAGAAGCCGCCGCCGCCAGCCCGACCGTCACCAGCGCGTTCGGCTCCTCCGAACCCGCGGAAAACACGCCCCGCGGGCGGTGATACTTGAAGCTTCGCCCGACCAGTCCAACCCCGTTGGCGAGCAGCGCCGACGCCAGGGTGTCGCCGGGATGCGCGGTGAGTTGGCGCCCATCGAAGCGCACGCCGATCCGGTGCGCCCGGTCGATCGATCCCCCCGTTTCCAGTCGCCTCACCGCGTCGCCTCACGCGCCAGCTCAACTTCGAGCACTTCGTGAGTTCGGGTATCTCGCAGAACGCGTAGCCACGCCCGGCATCCACCAGCATGGTGCCAAAGCTCCGGATTCGGCCCTGCGGGGTTGTCGCGCATGTTGAGATAGTCATGAAACGCCGCGGCCCCGGCCTGCCCGTCCGGCCGCGACAACAGCTTCGCCGCGCCGCGATAGGTGAACTCGCGCAAGTCACGCTCGCCGCAGACGGGGCAGCTCAGCCGCATTCGGAACCTGCCGTGCGGAGCGTATCCGCCTCTTGCGCGTTGCCTCTCACATCGGGATCAAGTAAGGAAAAGTTCAGATGCGTACCCTTACCACAGCCATATGCCTCGCCATGCTTCTCGCCGTCGGCGCCTGCGGCAAGAGCGCGCCCATGCGAGCCGCAACGGGCGGCATCGGTGGCGCCGCGGTGGGAACCGTGCTCGGCGGTCCAGTGGTCGGAACCGCGGCGGGTGCTGCGGGGGGCGCCGCCGTTGGCGCGGCCACCACGCCGGAGTAATAGGGCACTAGTGGAGATTGGGCTGGGCACCGGTCCCCTCCTCGTCCAGCACGAGCCCAGAGCCGAAGCGGTCCATCCCAAGTCGCGCGGCAGCAGCGTGCCGCTCGCCAGTCGCGATAACGTGCGCAAAGCACCATCCGGAGGCCGGGGTTGCTTTGAACCCGCCGTAGCACCAGCCGCCGTTGAAGAAGAGCCCGTCCACGTGTGTCTTGTCGATGATGGGTGAACCGTCCATGGTCATGTCCACGATCCCGCCCCAGGAGCGCAGCACCCGCGCCTTTCCGATCATCGGCATCATCGCCATCCCGATCTCCATCACGTGCTCGACCGTCGGCAGGTTTCCCCGCGCGGCATACGAGTTGTAGAAGTCGAGATCGCCGCCGAAGACCAGCCCACCCTTGTCCGACTGACTGATGTAGAAGTGCCCCATCCCGAAGGTCACCACCCCGGGGATTTGCGGCTTAAGCCCTTCGGTCACGAAAGCCTGCAGAACGTGGCTCTCGATGGGCAAGCGCAATCCCGCCATCTCTCCCACCTGGCTCGACCGCCCTGCGACGGCCATCCCCACCTTTCCGGCAGCGATGTATCCGCGCGACGTCTCCACCCCGCTCACGGTACCCTGCTCGAGCCGGAACCCCGTCACCTCGCAGTTCTGGATCAGATCGACCCCACGCAGGTCTGCCGCCCGCGCGAATCCCCAAGCCACGGCATCGTGCCGAGCCGTGCCCGCGCGGCGCTGCAGGAGCCCGCCACGGATGGGAAAGCGCGCTTCGCCGAAGTTGAGGAACGGCCAGCCGGCCCGCACGTGATCTCGCTCGAGCAGTTCCGCGTCGTCGCCTTGCATGCGCATGGCGTTGCCCCGCCGCGCGAAGGCGTCGAACTGTCCGTCCGAGTGGCAAAGGTTTAAGATGCCGCGCTGCGACATCATGACGTTGTAGTTGAGCTCCTGCTCCAGCCCCTCCCAGAGCCTGAGCGAGTGAGAGTAGAACTCGCCGTTCCCCTTGAGCAGGTAGTTCGCCCTGACGATGGTGGTGTTGCGCCCGACGTTGCCGCCGCCGAGATACCCCCGCTCGAGCACCGCGACGTTGTTGATTCCGTGGTTCTTGGCAAGGTAGTAGGCCGTCGCCAGCCCATGCCCCCCCCCGCCGATAATCACCACGTCGTAGCTGGGCCTTGGCTCCGGATCGCGCCAGACGGGTGCCCAGCCACGGTTGCCCGTCAGCGCATTCCGAACGATCGCCCAGGCCGAATACCGCATGGCTCGGAGCAAAGCGGCTCCGGGCGGCGGGCGCAAGGGGGCGTCAGCGCCGCCTGGTCAGGATCCCGGGCCCCGGCCGCGACGACGCCCAGAGGCGGCGATAGGCCGCGGCGATGCGTTCGGGCCCGTGCGCGGCCAGAAGCTTCCCCGCCGCCGCGATCTCGTCGCAGTCCGGCGCAACGGCTGCGGCCAACATTCGCTCCAGGTCACGCTCTGCAACGTCTCCCCTGTCAGGAGCGGGCCGCCAGGCGATCGAGAGATCGGCCCGAGCCGCCAGTGCCTCCGCCCTCCGGCGCTCGCGCGGCGTCACCACCAGTACCGCGAGCCCGGGGCGCCCCGCGCGGCCCGTACGGCCTGAACGATGAAGAAGCATGTCGGCACTCGCTGGAAGGTCGGCGTGTAGCACGAGATCGAGCCCCGGCAGGTCGAACCCGCGCGCCGCGAGGTCGGTCGCCACGCAAACTCGCGCACGGCCTTCACGCAGCGCGGCAAGCGCAGCGTTTCTCCCTGCCTGGCTCATCGCGCCGGACAGCGCCGCCACGGAGAAGCCGAGCGCCGCCAGCCTCTCCGCCATGAACCCGGCGGAGTCCCGACGACCGCAGAAGACGATCGCCGCATGCGCCTCGTGCAGCCTGAGGAGATTGACCACGGCTGTCTCGCGGTCGGCGCCCGCCACCGCGACGCCCTGCAACTCGAAGCCGCGCACCCTGCCGAGATCGATGCGGAGCGCGTCTTTCTGGAGCCGCTGTGCCATCGCCTCCACTGCCGCACCGACCGTCGCCGAGAACATCAGCGTCTGGCGATCCGCCGGTACGCCCGCCAGCACGGTGTCGAGTTCGTCGCGGAAGTCGGGGGCCAGCATCTGATCGGCCTCGTCCAGCACCAGGCAGCGGACATACCCGGCCAGGAGGCCACCCCGGCGCAGATGGCCGCCTAGCCGCCCCGGCGTTCCCACTACCACATCGGCTCCGGCGGCCAGCGCAGTGCGTTCGGCGCGGGGATCGCTGCCACCGGTGCAGCAGACGATGCGCGCGGGGGTCCCAGCAAATAGCCAGGCGAGCTCGTCGCTCACCTGCATCGCGAGCTCGCGCGTGGGGGTGACGACGATGGCCCGCGGCCCTGCGGCCGCCATGATGCGACCGCCGACGCCCGTGAGCCGCCGGGCCAGCATCAATCCGAAGGCCACGGTCTTGCCCGACCCGGTGCCTGCCGAAACCAGCAGATCCCGATCGGCGGCCTCCAGACGAAGCACCGCCCGCTGCACCGGCGTGAGGCGGCGGAAGCCACGTGCCGCGAGATTGCGCGCGAGCGCCTTCGGGAGGCGCCCTCTACAGGTAATCATTCTACTCGTTTCCCAGATTCGACCCGGCTCTGTACCACCCGTCGGGACGGGATCCGCATCGACCGCAGGAGCGGATTGACACGCGGATCAGCGGGGGAGCGGCGGGGCCACTGCCGGCAGCTTGCCAGCGCCCGAACTTGCCTCTATAGCACCGCCAACTTTACGAACCGATAACGGACCCAAACCCGAAATGCCCAAGATCAACGGCAACGAAATCCGCCCCGGCTACATCATCGAGCACGACGGCGGCCTCTGGGTCGCGGTCAAGACCAACCACGTGAAGCCGGGCAAGGGCGGCGCCTTCGCCCAGGTCGAGCTCAAGAACATCCGCGACGGCCGCAAGCTCAACGAGCGCTTCCGCTCCGCGGACAAGGTCGAGCGGATCCGGCTCGACCAGAAGGACCAGCAGTTCCTCTACGAATCCGATGGTCTCCTGCACTTCATGGACGCAGACACCTTCGAGCAGGTGACGATCGCCGCCGACATCTTCGGCGAGCGACGACCCTTCCTGCAGGACGGCATGACCATCCAGGTCGAGTACTACGAGGAGGAGGCGCTGAACGCCATGCTCCCCGACAAGGTCACCTGCAAGGTCGTCGAGACCGAGCCGGCCGTGAAGGGCCAGACCGCCGCCAACTCGTTCAAGCCGGCGATCCTCGACAACGGCGTGCGCATCATGATCCCCCCCTTCGTTGGCGAGGGCGAGGCGGTCATCGTCTCCACCGAGACAATGGAATACGTCGAGCGCGCCTGAACCCGCCCCGTGGCCACGGCATCGCTCAGGCTCGCCGGTGACCGCCCGCTCCTTGGCGTCCTGCTCATGCTCGGTTTTTGCGTGCTTGCCCCCGTCGGCGACGCGATGGCCAAGCTTATCGGCGCCACGGTCTCGCTCACCATCCTAATGGCAGTGCGCTATGCCACGCAGGCGGCAATCCTTCTGCCGCTCTGCGCCCTCACCGGCCGCCCGCTCCGGCTCACACCGCGACTGCTCCGGCTGACGGCACTCCGCACGCTTCTTCATGTCGCTGCGCTTGCCGCCTTCTTCGCTGGCGCTTCGCTACCTGCCGCTGGCCGATGCTGTGGCCATCGCCTTCGTCATGCCCTTTATCATGCTGCTCCTCGGCCGGTTCGTGCTCGGAGAAACGGTCGGGCCGGCGCGCCTCGGCGCCTGCGCCGTCGGCTTTCTCGGCACGCTGATGGTGATCCAGCCGAGCTTCGCCGAGGTCGGGGCACCAGCGCTGCTGCCGCTGGCCGTTGCCGTGCTCTTCGCACTCTTCATGCTGGTGACCCGCCACATAGCCCGCGAGGCAGACCCCGTCACCCTACAGGCGGCGAGCGGCGCCATGGCGAGCCTCGTGCTCCTTCCGCTAGCCGCGCTCTGGCCGGGCTCCCTCGCCGGCATCTCCGCCAGCCACTGGATGATCCTACTCGCGCTCAGCGTCCTGGGAACACTCGCCCATCTCCTGATGGTGTGGTCCCTGCGCTATGCCCCCTCGGCGACGCTGGCGCCGATGCAGTATCTCGAAATCCCCTTCGCCACGCTTCTCGGCTGGCTGGTCTTCGGCGACCTGCCGAACGGCCTCGCCGCCGCTGGCATCGCCGTCACCATCGCCTCCGGCCTCTACGTCATCCACCGCGAGCACCGCGCGAGCCTCGCCGCGGTCCCGTCTGCCTCCTGAGGCGCCCACGCGCCTCTCGCCCTTGTGCCCCTGTCGTCTGCGCGCCGTTCTCCGAGGCACACCCACCGGGAAGCTACGATGCCCGCGGCACTCTGCGACGAGCACAAGCCCAGGGACTCCGAGCATGTGAGCTATGCATTGCCCCTCGACTATCCCTCCACGGCGACGACCTGCGACGTGGTAGGCTGCGCCAACCCGGCCCGCCTCTGGCTGACGGCAGACGAGCGCAAGGCTTTTCGCGGCGGCGAGCGTATCTTCGCCCTCGGCAGCGGCGCGAAGGTGCGCGTCGCGGACGATCTCTTCCCGAACTGACCCGCGGGGCGTTTAACGCCCGTGCGAGCCGGGCACGGCGGGCACCGCGGCCAGCCGCTCGCGGATGCGGTCGCGGACATCACCCGGCTCTGCCGCGACCGCCTCGCCGAGCTGGCGCAGGGCGAGGCGCAGGCCGTGAATCTGGTCGACGAGCGAGACCACCATGCTGGCGGCGTCGGCGTCCAGATCGAAGTCGTTCACGAGATCGCGCAGGAGCCGCGCCCGCGCGAGGTCGGCCTCGGCGAAGGCGAGACGCCCCTCCAGCTCGGCCGGAGCCAAGCACTCGGCCGCAACGAAGGCGCGAAGGTGGGTGACGGTCAGCCCGTCGACCCGGGCGACCACCTCGGTTTCGGAATAGAAGCGGTTCATGGCACAACCCCCTTGCGCGGATCGTAGGCATGGCCCTCCTTCCAGCGCCGGAAGAAGGCTTCGAGCTCGTCGTCGACCTGGGGCGGGGCAACGATCTTCAGGGTCACCAGCTGGTCTCCCTTCCGGCCGCCCCGCTGCACGCCCTTGCCGCGGACGCGGAGCACCTGTCCGGTGGAGGCACCTCTGGGAACCGTCAGTGCCACACGCCCATCGATGGTCGGCACCTCGACCTTGCCACCGAGCACCGCCTCGTCAAGAGTGATGGGCAACTCGACCAGGATGTCGTCCCCCTCGCGGCGGAAGAAATGGTGCGGTGCGACCCCGATCGTCACCAGCGCGTCGCCCGCCGGACCGCCGCCGATCCCTTCGCCACCCTTGCCTCGGAGGCGAAGCGTCTGGCCGTCGGCGAGGCCGGCTGGGATTTTCACGTCGAGCACCTGTCCGTCCGGCAGGGTGATCCTCCGCGTGGCACCGCGGGCAGCCTCGAGGAAGTCCACTTCGAGTGTGTAGTGCCGGTCCGGGCCGCGCATTTGGATCCCCTGCCCGCCCGCGGCCCCGCGCGCGCCGCGCGCCCGGTCGCCGAAGAGGTCGGCGAAGACATCGGACATGTCGCCGAAGTCCTCGTAGCCCCGGCGGGTATGGTAGGTCGCCTCGGGGCCTTCGGCGTACTCGCGGTAGAACTTGCGCTCGGGCCGCTCCTGGCCCATGGCGTCGATCTCTCCCGCATCGAAGCGCGCCCGCTTTTCTGGGTCTTTCAGGAGGTCGTTGGCGGCTGCCGCCGCCTTGAACCGCGCCGTAGCCTTTGCGTCGCCGGGATTGAGGTCCGGGTGGCTCTCCCTGGCGATCTTCTTGTAGGCCTTGCGGATCTCTTCCTGGGTGGCGGTCTTCGCCACGCCGAGCGCTGCATAAGGGTCGTCGCTCATCCGTCCGTCGCTCGCTCCCGGTATTTCGCGCCGACACTCTCGCGCCCATCCGCCCTTGTCAACGCGGCCGCGTGGCTGCAAGCTTGCGCCCCGCCGACAGGAGCGTGCGCTTGAAGAAGAAGTTCCTCGACACCGACCATCCCATGCTGCGCCCGCTCTGGGTCCGAATCCTGGTGGTGGCGATCTGCGTTGGCTGGGCGGCCTTCGAGTTCACCGGCGGGTCGCCGGCCTGGGGTCTCGCGTTCTTTGCGCTCGGTGGGTATGCGGCTTGGGCGTTCTTTCTGGCGCCCGCGGACAAGGGCTAGATCGGGTGGCGCCGCAAGGGTTAACGGCGATTTCTTGAACGTACAACTCATGCACATCGTATGTACATTGCATGCACGTGCCGTGCGCGTGCGGCCGAAAGGTTAACGAGCCGAGGGGCGTGGGGCGGACGGGCAGTTTTCCGGCCCTAGGAATAGCGCTCCGGCCCGATCGATTGTCCGGCGGAATAGCGATCGCCGTGCGCCCAGCCGACGGGAAGGACCTCGTCGATGCGCCGGAGATCCTCGGCCGAAAGCGCGAGTTCGGCACCCGCCGCAAGCTCGCGCAGGTGCGGAACCGAGCGCGTCCCGGGGATGGGGATGACATGCGGTCCCTGCGCCAGCAGCCAGGCGATGGCGAGCCCCGCGGCGCTGGTTCCCATGTCGGCGGCGAGCGCCCGGAACCGGTCCGCCTGCGACCGGTTCGCGGTGAAGTTGGGCTCCGCGAAGCGCGGGTTGACGCGGAGGAAATCCGACGCGGCGACGCGCTCGGGCGTCGGCGGCGCGTCGGTCAGGACGGCGCGCCCTACCGGAGAAAACGCGACCAGCGCGGTGCCCAGCGCGGCGCTGGCCTGGACCATTCCCAGCTCGGTCACGCGCGTGGCAAGCGAGTATTCCGATTGCACGGCCGCCACGGGATGCACCGCCGATGCCCGCCGCAGCGAAGAGGGCGCGATCTCGGAGAAGCCGATGGCGCGGGTCTTGCCTGCCCGCACCAGTCCGGCCAGCGCCTCGGCCACCTCTTCGATGGGAACCTCGGGGTCGCGGCGATGGATGTAGAAGAGATCGACCGTCTCGAGGCCCAGCCGCTTCAGGCTGCCTTCGAGTTCGGAGGCGAGGTGCGCGGCGGAGTTGTCGAACGACCGCTGCTTCGTGTCGGGATTCTGCCGGATCCCTGCCTTGGTCGCGATGCGGAACCGCCCCCTGCCCTCCTTCGCGAGGAAGTTGCCGATCATGCTTTCCGACAGCCCCGCCCCGTAGACGTTCGAGGTGTCGATATGGTCGATCCCGAGGTCCAGTGCAGCAGCAAGCACCGCATGCGCCTCGGCCTCGGTCGTCCGCCCGTGGACCCCAGCGAAGGACATGCCCCCCACCCCGATCGCGGAGACCTCCGGCCCGTCCTTCCCAAGCTTGCGTCGCTGCATCGGTCCCCTCCGGCCGTCGTTCCTTCACAGCGCCTAGCGTCCCGGTCGGTCAGGCGCCAGCGAGCAGTGCCTCAACTTCGGCCAGGGTCGGCATCGACGGCGCTGTCCCGGGCCGCGTCACCGAAATCCCGGCGACCGCGCAGCCGAAGCGCACCGCCTCATAAGGGTCCATCCCCCGCGCCAGGCCAGTGGCGAAGCCGCCGTTGAAGGCGTCGCCGGCGCCGGTGGTCTCCACGACCGGACCGGCGGTGACCGCCGGCACGACCGCCGAGCGGCCGTGCCCGTGGATCAGCGCGCCGCGGGCGCCGAGGGTCGTCACCACCGTGCCGACGCCGCGCTCGCGCAGGCGCTCGGCCGCCGCCTTCGCGGCCTCCACGTCGCCGACCTGCATGCCGGTCAGTTCCTCCGCCTCGGTCTCGTTGGGCGTCAGGTAGTCGCAGAGGCGCAGCACCTCGTCGCGGCAGCGCCCGGCCGGGGGCGGGGTTGAGGATGGTGGTCACGCCGTTGTCGCGGGCGATCTCCAGCCCGCGCACGGCGGCCTCCAGGGGCTGCTCGAGCTGGGTCACGAAGACCGACGCCTCGGCGATCAGCCCGGCGCGCGCATCGAGGTCGGCAGGCGAGATCTCGGCCGCGGCGCCCGGGGAGATGATGATCGCGTTGTCGCCGGTGGCATCCTCGATGAAGATGTAGGCCGCGCCGGTGTAGCTCTCCGCGGTCTGGGTCACCGCCGGCCGGACGCCCGCCTCCTTCCAGGTGGCGAAGGCCATGTCGGCGAAGGGGTCCTGCCCGAGCCGCGTGATGAAGCTCACCTCGGCGCCGAGGCGCGCCGCCGCCACCGCCTGGTTCGAGCCCTTGCCGCCGGGGCCGAGCTTGAAGCTCTTGCCCAGGATGGTCTCGCCCATCTTCGGGGCGCGCTCGGCGCGGTAGGCGGTGTCGGCGACGAAGACGCCGAGGATGACGACGCGGTTCTCCCGCCCCATGTCAGGCCTCCCCGTCACACATCCGGCGGGATCACGCCCTTGCGCAGCGCGATGCAGCCGTAGAAGCGCCGCTCGCCGCTCTGGATCACCGCGAAGGCCTGCTTCGCCCGCTCGTAGAAGGCGTAGCGCTCGATGCCGATCATCGGCCAGGACCTGCCTTCGGCGGCGTCGATCTCGGCCTGGACCTCGCGCTGCACCTCGGGGACTCTCCGAGGGGTCTCCCACCACCTTCATCCGCCCGGCGGCGTCGTCGACGAAGGTGTCGAGCGGATAGACCGACAGCACCGCCCTGGCCACCCGCGCCAGCGGCGCGTCGATGCGCAACAGCCGTCCGCGCACGGTGCTGCGCGCCACCGACTGGGCGGGGAAGTTGGTGTCGCACAGGATCAGATCGTCGCCGTGGCCCATGGCGCGCAGCGCATGGAGCACCTCGGCGTTCAGGATCGGGTCGAGCCCCTTCAGCATTCGTTCGTCTCCCTCAGAACCGGATGTCGTCGATCGCCGCGGCCACCGCGCGGCCGAGCTTGCCGTGTTCCGCCGCGTCGAAGTGCACGCCGTCGAGCGGGCTCGACACGATCACCTCGCCGGCGTCGAGAAAGGCGACGCCGTGCTGGCGGGCGATGGCGGCGTAGGCCCCGGCCAGGCGCTGCGACTTGCTGGCGCCGCCTTCGAAGATCTCCGCAAGGCAGCCTGCCTCGAGGATCGGCGGCGGCGCGATCAGAAGCACCGCCGGCTGGGTCATGCCGGGCCCGGTGTAGCTGTGGCGGATCGTGTGCACGAGCAGACTTACGGATTCGGCGATTTCGACCACCGGTACCTGGAAGCGGTGCTTGAGGTCGTTGGTGCCGAGCATCAGCACGACGACGTCGATGGGACGATGGCTTTCGAGGATGGCGGGCAGCACCGCGAAGCCGTTCTTGTGCACGCCCGCGACCGGGTCGGGGTAGACGGTGGTGCGGCCGGGGAGGCCCTCCTCGCGCACCAGCCAGCCGGCGCCGAGGGTGGCCGTGAGCACGCCCGGCCACCGCTCGGCGGGGCCGAAGCGGTTCATGTCCTCGAGCGTCTCCATCGGCACGGTGCCGTGGCTGTTCGAGTCGCCGTAGACCAGAACCATGCGGTCGGCCATCGCTCACTCCCCTGCCGCGGCCGGTAGCCGCACGCTGTAGACCCGCTCGGCGGTGCCATGCGTCATCGCCGCCTGCTCCGCCTCGGAGTAGCCCGACAGGATGGTTCGGTAAGCGGCGATCCAGGTCGGCAGGTCGCCGCCCTGGACGTTCACCACCGGCCAGTCGCTCCCCCAGAGGCAGCGATCGGGACCGAACACCTCGATCACGTGCTCGACGTAGGGGCGAACGGTAGCGAGCGTCGCCGTGCCGGGGGTGACGTTGGCGAAGACGCCGCTGAGCTTGACGACGACGTTGGGCATGGCGGCGAGCGGGGCGAGTCCGGCTCGCCATGCATCGGCGGCGCCGGCGGCGATGTCCGGGTTGCCGCAGTGGTCGAGCACGAACTGGGTGCCCTCGCATGCGCGCGCCAGCTCCAGCGCGATCGGAAGCTGGCGGGCGAGCACGCAGATGTCGAACGGCAGCCCCCGGACGCCGAGCTTGCGGACGTTGGCGCGGAAGGTCTCGGTCCGCGAAACGTCGTCGGGCACTACGTGCAGCATGCGGCGATAGCCGACGACGCCGAGGTCCCCGCCCTCCTCGACCCAGGCGTCGAAACCAGGCGCGTTCTCCGGACGGATCGAGGAGATGATGCCAAGGATGCCGCTGCCGGGCTTACGGGCAAGCTTCGCCACCATCTCGGTCTCGGCGTGGTGGTCGTCGTGGTCGACCCCGGCCTCCATGAACAGGGTCCCGGCGACCCCGGCGCCGCGCGTCACCGCCTGATAGTCCTCGACGGTGAAGGCGCGGCCGGCGAGCGCGGGAAGGCCGGCTGTCCAGCCATACTCGAGCGGGTTCGGATAGATCAGGTGCTGGTGGGTGTCGAGGAGGGGCTGCATCCTATTCGGGGTCGTCGATGCACACCTGGCGCTGCTCGCCCAGTCCCTCGATGCCGAGCTCGATCAGGTCGCCGGCCTTGAGGTAGGTGGGCGGCTTCATCCCCATGCCGACGCCCGGCGGCGTGCCGGTCGAGATGATGTCGCCGGGGTTGAGGCTCATGAACTGGCTGAGATAGGCGACGAGGAACTTCACGCCGTAGACCATGGTGGCGGTGGTGCCGTTCTGGCGGGTCTCGCCGTTGACCTTGAGCCACATGGGCATGGCCTGCGGGTCGGCCACCTCGTCGCGGGTGACGAGCCAGGGGCCGGTCGGGCCGAAGTGGTCGCCCGACTTGCCCTTGGACCACTGGCCCTGCCGTTCGGTCTGGAAGGCGCGCTCGGAGACGTCGTTGACCAGGCAGTAGCCGGCCACGTAGTCGAGCGCCTCCGTTTCGGTGACGTACTTGCCGCGCTTGCCGATGACGAAGCCGAGCTCGACCTCCCAGTCGGTCTTCTCCGAGCCGCGCGGGATGATCACGGGGTCGTTCGGGCCGCAGATGGCGCTCGTCGCCTTCATGAAGATGATCGGCTCGGAGGGAACGCTGGCCCCGGTCTCGGCGGCGTGGTCGGAGTAGTTGAGCCCGATGCAGATGAACTTGCCCGTCCCGCTGACGCAGGGGCCGAGGCGGACCGAGGGGTCGACCTCGGGCAGGTGGCTCGGATCGAGCCCGCGCAGCCGGTCGAGGCCGGCATCGGAGAGGGTGGCGCCGCCGATGTCGCCGACGAGGCCGGAGAGATCGCGAATCTTGCCGGCCGCGTCGAGCATCGCCGGTTTCTCCATGCCCTCAGGCCCATAGCGCAGCAGTTTCATCCTTTTCTCCCGTTGCTCACTGGTTGGAGAAGCCGCCGTCGATCGCGTAGGCGACGCCGGTAGTGAAGGCCGACTCGTCGGAGGCCAGGTAGACGGCGAGCGCCGCCACTTCCTCTGGCGTGCCGACCCGGCCCATCGGATAAGCGGCGGTGAAGGCCGCTCGGACCTCGTCGTAGTTGCCGCCGCGCTCGCGCAGCCGCTGGTCCAGCGACGGCGTTTCGATCACCCCCGGGCAGATCGCGTTGGCGCGGATGCCCTGCTTGACGTAGTCCGCCGCCACCGACTTGGTCATGCCGACGACGGCGGCCTTGGTGGCGCCATAGGCAAAGCGGTGCGGCACCGCGGTGATCGTCCCGGTCGTCGAGGCGATGTTGACGATAGCGCCGCGACGCCGCTCGATCATGCCGGGAAGGAAGGCGCGCATCATCCGGTACATCGCGGTCACGTTCAGATCGAGCGAGAAGGCCCACTTGGCCTCGTCGGTCTCGAGGATCGAGCCGTATTCGACGAAGCCCGCGCAGTTGAAAAGCACGTCGACCGGTCCGGCCCGCCCGGCGAGCGCCGTGATCGCCGCGGCGTCGCGCACGTCGAGCGTCGCGGTCTCGAGTCCGGGTGCTTGGAGGTCGGCCAGCTTGCCTGCGTCGATGTCGGTGGCGAGCACCCGAGCGCCCTCCGCGGCCATTGCCAGCGCCGTCGCCCGGCCGATCCCCTGGCCCGCGGCCGTGGTGACGCAGACCTTGCCCTTAAGTCGATCCATTCCCCTCCCCCGCGGTATTTTCCGCCTTGTCCGACAGTTCTCGGTGGATGTCCACCGCCAAGCCACATGTATCGTGCTGCTGCCTTGCGCGCGGCTCCGGGTGCGCTGAATCAGGCTTCGAGGTCGAGCCGCCCGTGCCACTCCGCGAGGCTCTCGTCGGGGTAGAGATCGAACGACTTGTCGTCTGGGCCGAGGCAGGGCTCGACCCAGTTCGCCTTGCTGGCGAGCATGAGGTGGGTGCGTTCGGGCGGGACCGGCAGGGCCGTGTCGATGGCCGAGGCGTGCGGGTGGATGTGATCGGGCCATCGCGGGTCCCAGACCCAGAGCGCGGAACCGCAGGCGCCGCAGAACTTGCGCTCGGCCGGGCTCGAGGCGTTCCCCTCGTCGTGCATCACGGCATGATAGGTGCGGATGTGCTCGGCGCCCTCGACCTTCAGCGTGGCGGCCTCGCCACCGAGGTTGATGGCGAAGCCGCCGCCGCCGGCGGTCTTGCGGCAGATCGAGCAATAGCAGAGGTTGAAGGGATAGGGGTGCGGCGCTTCGAGCGAGAAGCGGACGGCGCCGCAGTGGCAGGAGCCTTCGAGATGCATGGCATCGCCTCCGGTCAGAGATAACACTTCGCGCTTAGGAACGCGCCCAGTGCCGCAAAGACGGCGCCAGGCACGCGCAGCGGGACCTGGTCGATGGCGCGGCGGCCCAGCGCCTTGAGAGGATCGGGAAGTGCGAGGCGCGCGACGCCTACGACGACCATGAGCCAGCCGAAGATGCTGACGAGCGCCGGCCAGCCGTTCCAGCCGGGGCGGGCGTTGACGATGGCGAGACCCGCCAGGAGAGTGGCGAGGCCCGACAGGAAGAGGAGCGCCTCGCCGTCGAGGAACTCCCGGGCAAGCGCGCGTATCCGCTCGGGCTGGGCGAGGACGGTCAGCCCGATCACCAGCAGCACCGGTCCGAGCAGCCGCGCGATCAGGATGGCGTTGTCCATTCGGGATACCCTACTTCGTCCCGAAGAGCCGGTCGCCGGCGTCGCCGAGGCCGGGGACGATGTAGCCCTTGTCGTTGAGCTTGCGGTCCAGCGCGGCGGTGATGATGGGGACGTCGGGGTGGGCCTCGCGCATGCGGGCGACGCCTTCGGGGGCGGCGAGCAGGCAGAGGAAGCGGATGTCGGTGGCGCCGGCGTCCTTGAGCAGTGTGACGGCGGCGGCTGAGGAGTTGCCGGTGGCGAGCATGGGGTCCACGACGATGGTGACGCGCTCGTCGAGATCGGCCGGCACCTTGAAATAGTACTGGACCGGCTGCAGCGTCTTCTCGTCGCGGTAGAGGCCGATGAAGCCGACGCGGGCGGAGGGGACGAGCTCGAGGACGCCGTCGAGGAGGCCGTTGCCCGCGCGCAGGATTGAGATGAGGGCGAGTTTCTTGCCCTTGAGGACCGGGGCCTCCATCTCGGTCAGCGGCGTCTCGATCGTCTTGGTCGTCATCGGCAGGTCGCGGGTGACCTCGTAGGCAAGCAGCAGGCTGATCTCGCGCAGGAGCTGGCGGAAGCTGGCGGTCGAGGTATCGCGCTCGCGCATCAGCGTGAGCTTGTGCTGGACCAGCGGGTGGTCGACGATTGTCAGGTGGTCAGGCATCGGGCTCCTCGCGCGGGTTGCGGGGGTGTCCGGCGGCGCTGGCGTGCCCCTCGGAATGACGAGAGACCCGGACCGACGAGGTGAGGCTCCAGTGGAGCCTCGCCCGGTCCGTCGCCCGGAGCCCATGGCGGAGGGCGAGAGGGGTGCGGCCTGGACCGAAGCTCGCAATCGGGACGCGCCTGCCCGGCTGGCGCGTGAAGCGCGCCTGCCACGGGCGGGCAGGCGCGGCACGATTTGTCGACGGACAAATCGTGCGGGAGGACCGAGAGGGGGGTGCGAAACTGTGTAGGGAGATCGGGGGTGTTCGTGTCACAGGAAGCTCCGCCCGTGGCGGCCCGGAGCGAGGCCGAGATGCGCCGCGATGGTCTCGCCCACGTCGGCGAAGCCGATGGGGCCGGCGGCGCGCGCGGCGAGGCCGGGGCCGGTGGCGAGGACGGGCACCCGTTCGCGGGTGTGGTCGGTGCCGCGCCAGGTCGGATCGTTGCCATGGTCGGCGGTGAGGATCAGGAGGTCGCCGGTACGGAGGCGGGTGAGGATCTCCGGCAGGCGGGCGTCAAAGGCCTCGAGCGCGCGGGCGTAGCCGGCCACGTCGCGGGGGTGGCCGTAGAGGGTGTCGAAGTCCACGTAGTTTGCGAAGACGAAGTCGCCTTCTCCGGCCGCCTCCATGGCGGCGAGGGTGGCGTCCACGAGCGCCATGTCGTCTTTGCCCTTGGTGAGCGTGGTGATGCCGCGGTGGGCGAAGATGTCGCCGATCTTGCCGATGGCGTGGGTGCGCCCGCCGGCGGCCACCACCCGGTCGAGGAGCGTGGACTCGGGCGGCGGGATGGCGAGATCCTTGCGGTTCGGTGTGCGGGCGAAGGTCTCGACCGTCTCGCCCGTGAAGGGGCGGGCGATGACGCGGCCGACGCGCAAGGGGTGCACGATCTCGGCGGCGATACGGCAGACCTCGTAGAGGCGCTCGAGGCCGAAGCGGGTCTCGTGCGCGGCGATCTGCAGCACGCTGTCGGCGGAGGTGTAGAGGATGGGCTTGCCGGTGCGGATGTGTTCCTCGCCCCAGTCGTGGATCGCCGGCATCCCCGAGGAATGGGCGTTGCAGAGCGTGCCGGGAAGGCCGGCGCGCGCGATCAGCGGCTCGGTGACCGAGGCGGGGATCGCCGGGTCGGTGCGGGGGAAGTAGTGCCAGTCCCAAGGGACGGGGACGCATGCGAGCTCCCAGTGCCCCGAGGGGGTGTCCTTGCCTCGCGAGACCTCGGTGGCGGCGGCCCAGACCCCGGTGGGCGTCTCCGGGAAGCCGGGCAGGTCGATGTCCGAGGCGGCGCGGATGGCGGCGCCCAGGCCCAAGCGCGCCATGTTTGGCAGGCTGAGCGGGCCAGAGCGGCCCTCCTCGGCGCGGCCTTCGGCGCAGGCCTGGACGATGTGGCCGAGGGTGTTGGCGCCCGGGTCGCCGAAGGCGGCGGCGTCGGGCGCGCCGCCGCAGCCGACCGAGTCCATGACCAGGAGGAAGGCCCGCGGCATCAGGCGACGCGCCCGAGGATGAGCGGCGTCTCCGCACCCGGAGCTTCGGCGATGCGGTAGGCGGTGCGGATGCGCGCCTCGGCAGCGGCGAGGCCGGATGCGTCGGCGGCGTGGATGCGGGCGAGCGGCGTGTCGGGCTCCACGGCGGCGCCGAGGCCGAGCAGAAGCTCGAGGCCGACGGAATGGTCGATCGGGTCGCTGGCCAGCCGGCGGCCGCCGCCGATCTCGACCACCGCAAGGCCGAGCGCACGGGTGTCGATGGCGGCGACGAAGCCGGTGGCGTTGGCGGGAATCTCGGCGATGGTCGGGGCGACACGGAGGTGGGTCTCGAAATTGTCGAGGAAGCCGGCAGGCCCGCCGAGGGCGGCGACCATGCGGTCGAAGCGTTCCGCCGCGGCACCGGAGGAGAAGGCGTTGCGGATGCGCGCGGCGCCGGCGGCGGGGTCGGGGGCGAGGCTGGCCGCGGCGAGGAGCTCGCCGCCGAGGGCGACCGTCACGTCGTAGAGGCGGCTGTCGATCTCGTCGCCGCGCAGGAAGCGGGCGGCGTTCGCCACCTCCAGCGCGTTGCCGGCGGCGGAGGCCAGCGGCTCGTTCATGTCGGTGATGAGCGCCCGGGTCGGGCAGCCGGCGCCGCTGGCCACCTCGACCAGCGCCTCGGCGAGTGCGCGCGCCTCGTGCGGCGTCGCCATGAAGGCGCCCGAGCCGGCCTTGACGTCGAGGACGAGGGCATCGAGGCCGGCGGCGAGTTTCTTCGACAGGATCGAGGCGGTGATGAGGTCGATCAACTCGACGGTGCCGGTGACGTCGCGGATGGCGTAGAAGCGGCGGTCGGCGGGGGCGATGTCGGCGGTCTGGCCGATGATGGCGCAGCCGACCTCGCGGACCACGCGGGCGAAGGTCTCGGCGTCGGGCTGGGTCCGGTAGCCGGGGATGGCATCGAACTTGTCGAGCGTGCCGCCGGTATGGCCGAGGCCGCGGCCGGAGATCATCGGCACGTAAGCGCCGCAGACGGCCAGCGCCGGGGCGAGCAGCAGGCTGACGTTGTCGCCGACGCCGCCGGTGGAGTGCTTGTCGACCACCGGCCCGGGGAGATCCCACGCCAGCACGCTGCCGCTGTCGCGCATGGCGAGCGTCAGCGCCACCCGCTCGTCGGCCTCCATGCCGCGGAAGAAGACCGCCATGGCGAAGGCGGCGATCTGGCCCTCTGAGATGGTGTTGCTGGTCAGGCCCTCGACCATGAAGCGGATCTCGGCGGCGGTGAGCCGGCCGCCGTCGCGTTTCCTGGCGATGACTTCCTGCGGAAGCATCAGTAGCCTTTCTCCGCGGCCGGCTCCTTCGTACCATCGAGCGTGGCGAGGAGCGCCGTGAGCACTCCCGACGCGCCGATGCGGAAGTGCGCCGGGGTCCCCCAGCCGGCACCCATCATCCGGTCGCAGAGGTCGAGATAGACGGCGGCGTCGGCGGTGGTTCGCACGCCGCCGGCCGGCTTCAGGCCCACGTCGCGGCCGCTGGCGCGGATGGCGGCGAGCAGGATCTCGGCGGCCTCGGGGGTGGCGTTGACCGGGACCTTGCCGGTCGAGGTCTTGAGGAAGTCAGGCGCGGCCGCCAGCGCCGCGTCGGCGGCACCGCGGATGAGGGTGGCGTCGGCGAGCTCGCCGGTCTCGAGAATCGTCTTCAGCGTGGCGGCGCCGCAGATCTCGCGGATCTCGCGCACCGTCTCGGTGACCGCCTCGGGGTGGCCGGCGGCGAGGCGGCGCCAGGGGACGACGAGGTCGATCTCGTCGGCGCCGTCGCCGAGCGCGGCGCGGGTGTCGGCGCGGACGTACTTGATCGGCTCCTCGCCAGTGGGGAAGTTGACCACGGTGGCGATGCGGATGCCGGTGCCTTCTAGCTCGGTCCGGCACTGCGCCACGAAGCGCGGCCATACGCAGACCGCGGCCACCGGGCCGTGCGGACTGCGGGCGCGGCGGCAGAGCTCGGTGATGGCGGCGGCGTCGCAGGCGTCGTCGAGGTTGGTGAGGTCGAGGCAGGCCAGCGCCCGCCGGGCGGCGGTCATCGCGTCCATCAGCCCACCTTGGCCAGATGGTCCGGGGTGAAGGCGCCGGGCAGGAGGGCGCCGAGCGTGGTGCGCGCCCGCTCGCCGGCGGGGCCGGCCAGGATGACCGGCGTGTCGGGGAATGCGAACTCGGCGAGCTTCTGCCGGCAGCCGCCGCACGGGGAGATGACCTCGGGACCATCGGCCAGGACCAGGACCTCGGCGATGCGGGTCTGGCCAGCGGCGACCATGGCGGCGATGGCGCCGGCCTCGGCACAGGTACCCTGAGGGTAGGCCACGTTCTCAACGTTGCAGCCGGAGAAGACGCTGCCGTCCGGGCAGCGGAGCGCGGCACCCACTTTGAAGCCGGAATAGGGGGCGTAGGCGTTGTCGCGCGCGCGGCGGGCGGCGTCGAGGAGATCCATCGCTTCGCTCCCGGGTCGATCGGCGCGACTATGTGCGCCGGCCGGACGGGTTGGCAAGCGGGAAGCGGCGGTCAGGTCCCGGAGCGCCGCTGCCCGCCGGACCAGGTCTCGAGCTTACGGTAGATGGTGGAGGGCGAGAGGGCGAGGATCTTGGCGGCGCGGGGAATCGAGCCGTCGCAATGCTCAATCGTCGCCTCGATCAGCTCGCGCTCGACGTCGGCCATCGGGGTGCCGATGAGGAGCGCGACCCGGTCGCGGGTGGAAGGGCCGGGGACGCTGCGCGGGGTCGGGAGCGCAGCGACCTGGTCACCGTGGAGGCCCTGCACTGAACTCGAGCGCGATCTCGCTGGGCAGCATGTCCGGGGCGACGAGTTCGCCGTCGTGCAATACGACCGTATTCCGGATGACGTTCAGGAGTTGGCGCACGTTGCCGGGCCACGGGCGGCTGATCAGCACCGCCGCCGCTTCGCGATCGAAGCCGGTGAAGGCCTTGCCCTCCTCGGCGGCGAAGGCGGTGAGGCTCGCCTGGGCGATATCCATGATGTCGTCCGGGCGGACGCGCAGCGGCGGCATGTGGATAGGGACCACGTGCAGGCGGTAGTAGAGATCCTCGCGGAACCGCCCGCGCCGCACCTCCTCGGCAGGATCGCGGTTGGTAGCGCAGACGATGCGCACGTCGACCGGAACGGGACGGGCCGCGCCGACCGGCTGGATGGTCGAGGTCTGCAGGAAGCGCAGAAGCTTGGTCTGCAGCGAGAGATCCATCTCGCAGATCTCGTCGAGAAAGAGCGTGCCGCCGTCGGCGGCGGCCGCGGCACCCGGCTTGTCGGAGAGCGCGCCGGTGAAAGCGCCCTTGAGGTGGCCGAAGACCTCTGATTCGAGGAGATCACGCGGAATGGCGGCGCAGTTGAGCGGCACGAAGGGTTTGGCTGCGCGGGTGGAGACGGCGTGGATGGCACGGGCGCAGACTTCCTTGCCGGTGCCGCTTTCGCCGGTAATGAAGACGGTAGCTGTGGAGCGGCCGATGGCGCGCACCATGCGGTAGATCTCGGCCATGGCGGCGGAACGGCCGATGAAGCCCTGGAAGCCCGGTTGGACAGCGGGATCGGCCGCAGCCTCTTCCGGCTCGGGCGGATGTGGCGCCGAGGCGATGGCGTTTTGCACGGCGCTCAGCAGCCGCGCCTCGTCGAACGGCTTGACCAGGAAGTCGAAGGCTCCGGCCCGCATGGCCTGGACCGCGCGGTTGATCGAACCGTTCGCGGTGATGACGATCACGCGGCTGTCGGGCGCGTCGCGGCGCATGGACTGCAGCAGTTCGAGGCCGTCGCCGTCGGGCAGCTGCAGGTCGAGCAGGACCAGGTGCGGGCGCACCGTCTCGCAGTGCGCACGCGCCTCCGCCAGGCTGAACGCGCAGGTCACCTGATGCCCGGCCCTGGTGAGCACGGACTGGTAGACCATGGACAGTGACGCGGTGTCCTCGACCAGAAGCAGGCGATCCGGCATTTCCCCCGCCCCCCGCTCAGCCCGCCGCGCGCCGCGCGCGCGCGAATGCGACGGCCGCGTCGATCTCGCCGACGCAGCGCCGGGTCGCCGCCTCGGTCCGGTCACGGGCGTCGGTATGGGCGAGAACGTTCAGGTCGCGGGCGCAGGTCTGCAACCGCACCGCCCCGACGGCCCCCGCGACGGAGATGAGGATATGCGAGGCCGTGCGGATCCGTGCGCCGTCCGGCCCCTCCAGCGCAGCCACGAGCTCCCGCTGCGCGGACAGCAGGTCGACGATGACCTTGTCGAGAAGCTCGGACATGGTCTCGGCCCCGATTGCCTCACAGAGCGCGTTGTAGACAGCATGGTCGATCACCGGTCCCGCCTCGTCGTCGCTGATCTCCTGCGGCGCCTGCGGGGCGGCGCGCAGGGGCGCCACGTGCGCGGCCAGGCCACGGCCCAGCGACTCGACGCTGGTGATGGGCTTTGAGATCAGCCCGTTCGCCCCGGCTGCGGCGATCCGCTCGCGGTGTTCGCGCATGGCATAGGCGGTCAGCGCGACGATGGGCACCTGCGCGCGGTCGTCCCCGCGTGCCCGGATCGCGCGGATCACGTCGAGCCCCGACAGCCGCGGCATCTCGATGTCGACCACCACCAAATCCACGATCTCCGTCTCGAACCGCTCCAGCGCCTCGATGCCGTCTGAGCAGAGCGTGACCTCGGCATTGAGCGAACGCAGCATCTGCGACGCCACCATCTGGTTGGTCGGATTGTCCTCCGCCAGCAGGACCCTGAGACCGGTGAGATCGGAGTACGGTGCGGCTGCCGGGGCCGGCGCGCGCGCGTCGGCGACCTCGGGCCGGAGCCGCAGCGCGGCAACTGCGCCGCCGCCGGGGCGGTTTGCTATGGTGGCCTCAGCCCCGATCCTGTCGGCGAGCATATGCACGATCTCGAGCCCCAGCCCCTGACCCGCCCGGTCCGAGAGCGCCGCGCCGCCGTCAGCGGCGATCCCCGGGCCATCGTCGGTCACGCGGAAGACGATGCTGCCGTCCGGGTCGCGCGACAGGGTCATACCCACGGTCCCGGCATCGCTGAACTTGATCGCGTTGCCGACCAGATTGTCGATGATCCGGCCAAGGGCGAGCCGGTGGGTCCGCAGGCCGGGCGGAACGTCGGCGCCTGCCTCGACCACGAAGCGCAGGCCGCGCTCGGCCGCCTCGGCGGCGTAGCGGCGGCGCAGGTGCACGAGGAAGCCGTCGGTTTCGATGCGGGCGTCGCTGTCCGGATCGTCGGGGTCGAGCTCGTCTCCGAGCATGGTGCTGACCAGGCCGGCCAGCGTCCTGGACGCCGCCGAGAGCCGCTCGACCTGCTGGCGCGCCTCGGCATTGAGGGCGGCCGACTCCATCTGCCCGACGGCCCCCATGACGCCCATGAGCGCGCCGCGGATGTCGTGGCGGAGCATCGCCAGCTCACGGCCTTCCAGCCGCGTGCCCGCCAGATTGTGGCTCCGGTCCAGGAGAGGATCGATGGCGCTCATGTCTTCCTTGCGCTGGCAAGCGCAGCCTGCTGATCAGCCTGCCGTTCGAAAACCTGCGGTTGAACCGAAGAGGCTACTTTCAGCGTATGATACAGGAGGTGCGCGCAAATGGCAAAAGACAATCGCGTGTTGCCACCTAGGAGGCGAGTTGTCCCAGGATGCTCGTGCGCAGTCGCGACATATCGTTGGGGGTCTCCACGATATCGTCGAAGAAATCCGGGCTCTGCGGCAGTCCGAGCGACACGAAGAGCGCGCTGGGGAACCGGGAGCGGAGTCGCGACATGAGCGGAAGCTCGCCGACACTGGTGCTGTCTACCAGGACGATGTCCACCGGACCGCTGGCTCCGGCGGGCACGAAGGCCACCCGATCCGAGCGCAGCGCCGCCTGGTAGATGGCCGCCAGCGCCGGCGAGCGCGTCTCGAGGTGGACGCGAATCTTCTCGAAGCGGACCGTCCCGGAGGGGATGGAAACGCGGATCGTGGGGCAGCCGTCCCCGCCCTCGACGAGGGTGAGCATGCCGCCGCAGGCCGAGATCAGGCCACGGGCGATCAGCGGGCGCAGCGCCTCGGCTGTCACCTGGTCGGGGGAAATCTCGCTCAGGCCCATCAGGAGGTCGAGCTTCCAGTCGATGGAGCCGCCCTTGGAGGCAATGGCGATCTCGCCGGTAAGGTTGACCCCGTCGTGGCCGAAGGTGAGCGCGGCGGTCGCCGGGTGGCGGCCCTCGAGCATGTAGAGCGCGAGGTGGACGAAGACCTGGCGCAGTCGGTCCATGTCGCCGTCCACGCGTTCCGGCGCCCCCGGCAGCACGCTGACCGCCGCGGCGCCCGCGCCCTCGGCGCTCAGCGCCTCGCGCACGCCGTCGGCAAGGGCGGCCAGGCCGAAGGGTTCGCTTTTGAGCTGGAAGCGGCCGTCCTGCACCTCGCCGTAGTCGAGCAGGCCCGAAAGCATCTGCACCATGGAGTGGCCGGACTCCTTGGCCTGGCCAACCAGGCGCTGCTGGCGGCCGGCAAGATCACTCTGCCCGAGGAGGGCGAGCGGACCGAGGATTCCGTTCAGCGGGTTACGCAGCTCGTGGCTCATCATGGTAAGGAAGCGCGACTTGGCGCGGCTGGCGAGTTCTGCCTGCTCGGCGCTCCGCCGGCTCATCTCCGCGATCTGCCGCTGGCGGCGGTTCTCGTGCAGGATGAGAAAGAGCGCCAGCACGCTGAGAAGGACCGCGGCCACGCTGATCATCGCGGTCGTGCGCGCGCTGGACTGGATGCGCTCGCGGACCTTGGAGGCGGCCGCGCCGTCGGCGCGCATCACCCGAAGGGTGTACTGGCGCAGGTCCTGCTGGAAGGCGGCGAGCTGAGCCTCGATCTCCGCCGCCGTCACGGCGGCGCCGGGATCGCCGGGGTCGAAGTCGGCAAGGATCGGATCGATCTTCTTGAGGTAGGCCGAGATGGCCGCGACCGACCCCACCTCGCCGTCGTAGCGCAGGAGGCTCTCGCCCACGTGGCCGTGGCCCATCATGAAGACCCGGCTCCACAAGATGTCGAAGCGCTCGTGCAGTTCGTCCACTGCCCCTTCCGAGGGTTCTCCGATGAGCTCGGCGAGGCTCAGGCGGAATCGCAGCAGCTCGATCTCCATCTGCGAGGCGGACCACTGGGTGTTGTCCTGGCTGATGACGCGCAGGTTCTCCACGTCCCTTCGGATCGTGAAGAACCCCACGCTGGCGAACCCAGCCATCGCCAGCAGGACGATGACGCCCATGTACCGCGGCATGGGCCGGCCCAGTGTCACGGCGCTTCGATCCGGACCACCTGCCAGATCAGCCGGCGCAGATATATGGGATCGCGCAGTTCGGAGTGATCCGTGATCGGATACATCAGCCAGAGCGGCCCCTTCTCACGCCGGGAAAGTTTCTCGCCATCGGCCTCGAGGGCAAGAATCGCGTCGTAGTCCCTGAAATCTGCGCCCGGAATGTCGACGAAGTAGTCGTTGGCCGCCGTGAAGCGGACCGTCTCGAGCTGGTCGAGCCCGACCATGGCGATCACGTCGCGCACCAACGGGCCGCGGTAGCTCACCACGCCGTTGCTGAACTCGTTCTCGGTGGCCACGGTGACCAGTGGCATTGCTTCGAGTTGTTCGAGGGAAAGCTCGATCGTCTGCTCGTGGGGACCAACCATCACCAGTGCCGGGCTCTCCGCGCCGGCATCGCCAGCCGGTGCGAGAAAGAAAAGTCCGATCAGGAGCAGACGAGCGAGCGCGCAAAACGCGTCGCCAAACCAGGGCATCACAGAGAGAGACCTCCTTGCACTTTCGTCGGTTGCCTGTACGGCATCCCTCGCGTCTACCCCTGAATTAACCGTTGCAACTACCATGCCAAGTTGAAAGTCGGGACGCCATTGCTCGCATGGGATGTCTTTTCGCGAATTGCGATCAAAAGCAATCGCATTTCGAGAACAATCGTAAACGCGCGCATCGCAGTTTGCGAACTTGCGCCGGCTTTTCAGGTGCCGGTCGGGCGCGGCAGGCCTGCGCCGGCGAGGCTGGCCGCGATTTCCTCCAGGATGAGCGGGTCGTCGATGGTCGCCGGCATCTTCCATGCCTCTCCATCGGCGATGCGGCTCATGGTGCTGCGCAGGATCTTCCCCGAGCGGGTCTTGGGCAGGCGCTCGACCACGATGGCCAGCCGGAACGCCGCCACCGGCCCGATCTGGTCCCTGACCAGCCGTACGCATTCCGCCACCACCGCCTCGGGCTCGCGCCCGGCCCCCTTGTTGAGGCAGAGAAGGCCGAGGGGAAGCTGCCCCTTGAGCTCGTCGGCGACGCCGATCACCGCGCATTCGGCCACGTCGGGATGCGCCGCCAGCACCTCCTCCATGGCACCGGTCGAAAGCCGGTGGCCCGCCACGTTGATCACGTCGTCGGTGCGCGCCATGATGTGGAGATAGCCGTCCTCGTCCAGCAATCCGGCGTCACCTGTCTCGTAATAGCCGGGAAAATTCGAAAGGTAGGATCGCTCGAACCGGTCGTCGGCGTTCCAGAGAGAGGTAAGCGTCCCCGGCGGCAACGGCAGACGGATCGCCACGGCGCCGAGCTCGCCCGGCGGCAGGGGCGCACCCGCCTCGGACAGCACCTGCACCTCGTAACCCGGCATCGGCACCGTCGGCGAGCCGAGCTTGACTGGCAGAAGCTCGATCCCCACCGGGTTCGCGGCGATCGCCCAGCCGGTCTCGGTCTGCCACCAGTGGTCGATTACCGGCACGCCGAGCTGGCGGCGCGCCCACTCGATGGTGTCGGGGTCCGCCCGCTCCCCGGCAAGGAAGAGATACCGCAGGCTCGAGAGGTCGTAGTCCTTCACCAAGGTGCCCGACGGATCCTCGCGCTTGATCGCGCGGAAGGCGGTCGGCGCGGTGAAGAAGCTGCGTACCCTGTGCTCGGCGATCACCCGCCAGAAGGTCCCGGCATCGGGCGTACCCACCGGCTTGCCCTCAAAGACGATGGTGGTCGCCCCGGCCAGCAGCGGCGCGTAGCAGATGTAGGAGTGCCCGACCACCCAGCCCACGTCCGAGGCGGCCCAGAAAACGTCGCCGGGCTCGATGGCGTAGATGTTCTTCATCGTCCAGGCCAGCGCCACCATGTGGCCGGCGCTGGGCCGAACCACGCCCTTGGGCTGGCCGGTGGTGCCCGATGTATAGAGGATGTAGAGCGGGTCCATGCCGCCGACCGGCGTGCAGGGCACGGGCTCCACCCCCTCCTGCGCCTCGTGCCAGTCGAGGTCGCGGTCGGGGATCAGCTTGCCCCGCTCCTGCTCGCGCTGGAGGATCAGGCAGAACTCCGGCTTGTGCCGCGCCTGCTCGATCGCGGCATCGACCAGCGGCTTGTAGCGGACGATGCGGCCGGGCTCGATGCCGCAGGAGGCGGCGATGATCGCCTTGGGCTCGGCGTCGTCGATGCGGACGGCGAGCTCATGCGCGGCGAAGCCGCCGAAGACCACGGAGTGGACCGCCCCCAGCCGTGCGCAGGCCAGCATCGCCACCACCGCCTCCGGCACCATCGGCATGTAGATGATGACCCGGTCGCCCTTGCCCACGCCACGCGCCGCCAGCGCGCCGGCAAGGCGCGCCACCCGCTCGAGAAGCTCGGCATAGGTGATCCGCGCCACGCTGCCGGTGACGGGCGAGTCGTGAATGATCGCGACGCGATCACCGTTGCCGGCGGCCACGTGGCGGTCGACGGCGTTGTGGCAGGTGTTGCAGACGGCATCGGGAAACCAGCCGTAGAAAGGCGCACGGGTCGCGTCCAAGGCGTGCGAGGGTGGACTTATCCAGTCGATCTCGCCCGCGGCGCGCATCCAGAAGCCCTCGGCATCGGCCTTCCACGCCTCATAGACCGCCGCATATTTCCGCACTCTATGCGCCCCCTTCCAGCGCGAACGACCTGCCGATCGCAGCGCGTTGCTTCTCCTCGTTCCAATATTCACCGTGCCCGCAGAAGTCCTCGCCCGTGGTCCACCGTTCTGAAATCGGTTCGTTGCGTGCACCAAGGATTCTCGCTCGCGATAGGATCGGAATCTCGCCAAACGTTCGTCCAGTCTTCGCCGCTACTCAACGCGACCCTCCCGAAGAAGTCATTGTTGAAGTGCTTTGGGAAAAAGGTTGCATACAACGTTGCAAGCGGACTGCCGCAAGTAACCAAGTGGACCCGACGGTTCAATGGTTTGATGAATTTACCCCCGACGACGCACGCGGCAAGTACGGAGCCTTGACTGTGGCCGACCAGAGCGATGCTTTTTTGGCTCGGCGCTTTCTCAACGCAAGCGATGATTTCTTTGAGGATCTTGGGTCTGTACGAGGCTGCTGCGAGGGGATGAAAGCGATTCGGCCAAAAGGCCATAATATCCCCTCCCATTCCAATCGTTCTTCGCCAGAAACTCGGCTGAAATATGACAAACAATATAACTACTGCTGATAATACCCATATGATATACGTAAATACATTTAGGCCTATAAATTTCCCATCTTGAGATTTAAGCAATATCCAAGATAATATAAACAAGTGGAGCGCGACGGCTGTGAGTGCGAATGGCGTAAACCAATTCTTCAAGTTTCTCGTAAACTTACACCAAACATGAATCCTATTACGAGCGTTTGCACCAGCAAGCCGTATAAATAATGCTGGCAATACCAAAGATACGAGCGCAGAGAATGACGCAATAACTATAACGTCCATGATATAGTAGGTATCTTTAGGTTGGTATGGCAAAACATTCCTCACATGGTAGTCATCATACGTATTTTCCACTTTGCAGCACCATACAGCCAAATGATGGAAAGCGTTACGGAGAGCGGCCATAAAGAAAAGTAGAAGGTTCAATCCCAGCATCGACGACATCGCCGAGCCGACGAGCGGAACTCGCGCCGCGCCGTTGCGCAATATTGACGCGACTACGATTGACAAGATCACGAGCGTTGCGCTGATCGCCATTGCGAGCAGGGAAGCGGCGTCGATGAAGCCAGCGTGCCCGTAGGGTTGGAGAAGAACTCCCAACTGCACCCACGAACTGGAGACGCCTTTGGATGGCAAGTACTCAGACAGCGTGAACCACGAAAGGCCGGGTCCAAGCACAAAAATCCCTCCGAGACCGAGCACAATGACCGTATGCAAAAGCCGTCCACGAAAGCCCTCTTTTTCAATGGGCCGAAACCAACGCCGATAGCCATGAGTGCCGCTGGGCGGCCGCCAGATGAAGACGAGAAGTCCCAGCAATATAATCGAAGCTGCGATGTCGTAGGAGAGCGCGTTCCCTAATAAGGGGACTACATCATCAACCTCCCTTAGGACTGTCTCGGCTATAACAGTGAGCCACAAGACAACCAAAATCGTGGCAATCAAACCGGACAAGACCGCTATCGCCCGTGATAACCTCGCCGGCCCTTTGTCATCCGGCTGCATAAAGGCAGCGGAGTTTATTGCCGTAAATGGGGCAGTGATCACCCAATATAGCCGTGAACGTACGTTGCGGCGCACTTTCCAGTTAAGAAATCCAATGCGCCACTTCAGCACGCCATTTACGAAGAGCCGAACGTCGCTCCTGTAGCCATCAGAAAATACAGGGACCTCGTCCTGTCTCCCGAACATATCGCCGGTGCTGTGTTCTCCGATGCCATGGATTCTCAGCTCCAGTGGCGCATCGGCGTCTTTCCCCGCGGCGTGAACCATGTTTCACCCGTAGCTCTTCACCGGGGCCCCTGCCAATGCGGCAATGTTGAGCAGCCCCCGCGCGGTGATCGAGGGCGTGACGATATGGCCGGTGTTGCCCATCCCCATGAGTATCGGCCCGACCTCGAGGCCGCCGGCCACCACCTTGATGATGTTGCGCACCCCGCTCGCGGCGTCGGTGTTGGAGAAGACCAGCACGTTCGCCGGCCCTTCCATCCGCGAGTTCGGGAAGATGCGGGCCCGCAGCTCGGGATCGAGCGCGGCGTCGGAATGCATCTCGCCCTCGTACTCGAAGTCGAGCTTCTGGCCGTCGAGGATCTCCAGCGCGCCGCGCGTGCGCCGGCCAGAGCTGGTGTCGAGGTTGCCGAACTGCGAGTGTGAGCAGATTGCGATCTTAGGCACGAGACCGAAGCGACGCACGTGCCGCGCCGCGGCGATCACCACGTCGGCGATCTCCTGGGCCGAGGGCTCGGGGTTCACCTGGGTGTCGGAGACGAAGACGATCCCCCGCTCGTGGATCATCAAGGACAGCGCCCCGATCGGCCGCAGGCCGCTCTCTCCGCCGAGCACCTCCTGGATGTACTTCAGGTGCCAGAGGTATTGCCCGAAGGTGCCGCAGATCAGGCTGTCGGCGTCGCCGCGATGCACCATCACCGCGCCGATCGCGGTGCTGTTGGTGCGCATGATCGCCCGCGCGAGGTCCGGGGTCACGCCGTGCCGTTCCATGAGCGCGTGATAGGTGCTCCAGTAGTCGCGGTAGCGCGGATCGCCCTCGGGGTTCACCAGCTCGAAGTCGCGCCCGACCTGCAGCGGGATGGCGTTGCGCTCGCAGCGCTGCTCGATCACTTCCGGTCGCCCGATCAGGATGGGCCGCCCGATCCCTTCCTCGTTGATCGCGTGCACCGCGTGCAGCACCCGCTCGTCCTCCCCTTCGGCGAAGACGATGCGCCGGCCGACGCTGCGCGCCGCCTCGAAGACGCGGCGCATGATGAAGGCGGTGCGGTAGACCGACCGGTTGAGCTCGGCCCGGTAGGCATCGAAGTCGGCCACCGGCCGGGTGGCGACGCCGGTCTTCATCGCCGCCTCAGCGACGGCACTCGCCACGATGGCGAGGAGCCGCGGGTCGAAGGCCTTGGGAATCAGGTAGTCGCGCCCGAAACTCAGCCGCTCGCCCTGGTAGGCCGCCGCCGCCTCGGCCGACGAGGAGGCGCGCGCCAGCGCCGCGATCCCCTCGACGCAGGCGATCTCCATGGCGTCGTTGATCTCGGTGGCGCCCACGTCGAGCGCGCCGCGGAAGATGAAGGGAAAGCAGAGGACGTTGTTCACCTGGTTGGGGTAGTCCGACCGGCCGGTGGCGATGATGACGTCCGGGTTGGCCGCCTTGGCCTCCTCCACCCGGATCTCCGGGTCAGGGTTGGCGAGCGCCAACACGATCGGGTCGCGCGCCATCTGCTTGACCATCTCACCGGTCAGCACGCCCGGACCGGAGAGACCGAGGAAGAGGTCGGCGCCGGGGATGATGTCAGCCACGGTACGGGCGTCGGTCTTCTGGGCGAAGGCGGCCTTCTCCGGCCCCATATCGTCGCCGCGTCCCTGGTAGATCACACCCTGGCGGTCGCAGAGGTAGATGTTTTCGCGCCGCGCCCCGAGCTTAATCAGCATGTTGAGGCAGGCGATGCCGGCGGCCCCCCCGCCGGTCGAGACAATCTTGACATCCTCGATCTTCTTTTTGGCCACGCGCAGGGCGTTGACCGTCGCCGCGCCAACGACGATCGCCGTGCCATGCTGGTCGTCGTGGAACACCGGGATCTTCATCTTCTCACGGCAGAGCCGCTCGACCACGAAACACTCCGGCGCTTTGATGTCCTCGAGGTTGATCGCCCCGAAGGTCGGCTCGAGGCTCGCGACAATCTCGGCGAGCTTCACCGGATCGCTCTCGTTCACCTCGATATCGAAGCAATCGATGTTGGCGAACTTCTTGAAGAGAACGGCCTTGCCCTCCATCACCGGCTTGCCCGCGAGCGCGCCGATGTTGCCGAGGCCGAGCACAGCCGAGCCGTTGGAGACCACCGCCACGAGGTTACCCTTGGCGGTATAGCGGGCGGCGGCCTGGGGGTCGGCCTTGATCTCGAGGCAGGCCTCGGCGACCCCGGGCGAATAGGCGCGTGAGAGGTCGCGCTGGTTCGCCATCGGCTTGGTCGCCCGGATCTCGAGCTTACCGGGCTTGGGGAACTCGTGATAGTCGAGCGCCGCCTGCCGGGCGTTCTCGCTGGTGTTGCTGTCGGTCATCTCGCGCTTCCTCCTCGCGGCTCTGTGGCCGTTCGTTTTCTACGGCGGAGGGAAAGCCTCATCCGGCCACCCCCGCAGCGTCATTCTTAGTGGCCGATCCTGTCACCGATCTGGCAGCTCGTCCCCCCGCGAAGCGGGCCCCCGCCCGGGCCGCATTATTTCCTTCTATCAGCCTTTGCACATCTGCGGAAACGCATGAAATACCTTCAGGCAAGACAGGAAGCAGCGAAGGGTCACGATGCCGGCTCGTGCCGGCTCGCGCGGATCAGCGACAGAATCTCCCGTGCCGCCTCGGGGATATTCGTCCCCGGTCCGAAGATGGCCGCGACGCCCGCGTCCTTGAGGAAGCCGTAGTCCTGCTGCGGGATTACGCCGCCGCAGACGACGAGGATCTCGCCGGCGCCGTGGGCCTTCAGCGCCTCGATGAGCTTCGGCGCCAGCGTCTTGTGGCCGGCCGCCTGCGACGAGATGCCGACCACGTGCACGTCGTTGTCGATGGCGTCCTGTGCTGCTTCCTCCGGCGTCTGGAACAGCGGGCCGACGTCCACGTCGAAGCCGATGTCGGCGAAGGCGGTTGCGATCACCTTGGCGCCGCGGTCGTGCCCGTCCTGGCCCATCTTGACCACCAGCATGCGCGGCCGCCGCCCCTCCTCCTCGGCGAACTTCTCGACGTCCGCCTGGATTGCGGCGAAGCCCGCATCGCCCTCGTAGGCGGCGCCGTAGACCCCCGCCAGCGTCTTCACCTCGGCCCGGTGCCGCCCGAAGGCCCGCTCCATGGCATCGGAGATCTCGCCCACGGTGGCGCGCGCGCGCGCCGCCTCCACCGCCGCGGCGAGCAGGTTGCCGCCGGAGATGGCGGCCCGCTCGAGCGCAGCAAGGGCGCCCTCGCACGCCGCCGCATCACGCGTCCCGCGGATGCGCGCGAGCCGCGCCACCTGCGCCTCGCGCACACCGACATTGTCCACGTCGCGGATGTCGAGATGATCCTCCTTGTCGAGCCGGTACCTGTTGACCCCGACGATCACCTCCTCGCCGCGATCCACCGCCGCCTGCCGCCGCGCTGCCGATTCCTCTATGCGAAGCTTCGGCATCCCCGAGGCAACCGCCCTGGTCATGCCGCCGAGCCCGTCCACCTCCTCGATCAGCGCCCAGGCCTTTTCCGCCAGTTCCGCCGTCAGGCTCTCCACGTAGTAGGAGCCGGCGAGCGGGTCGACCACGTGGGTGATCCCGGTCTCGTGCTGCAGTATGAGCTGGGTGTTGCGCGCGATCCGGGCGGAGAATTCCGTCGGCAAAGCAATTGCCTCGTCGAAGGAGTTCGTGTGCAGGCTCTGCGTCCCGCCCAGCGCCGCCGCCAGCGCCTCGTAGGCGGTGCGCACGATGTTGTTGTAGGGATCCTGCGCCTGCAGGCTGACGCCCGAGGTCTGGCAGTGGGTGCGCAGCATCAGGCTCTCGGGTTTCTGCGCGTCGAACCCGGTCATGATCCGATGCCAGAGGAGCCGTGCGGCGCGCAGCTTTGCGGCCTCCATGAAGAAGTTCATGCCGATGGCAAAGAAGAAGCTTAGCCGCCCGGCGAAGGCGTCGACGTCCATGCCGGAGGCGATCGCCGCCTTCACGTATTCCTTGCCGTCGGCAAGTGTGAAGGCCAGCTCCTGCACCAGATTCGCGCCGGCCTCCTGCATGTGATAGCCGGAGATCGAAATCGAGTTGAACTTCGGCATCTCCGCCGCCGTGTAGGCGATGATGTCCGAGACGATCCGCATGCTCGGCTCAGGCGGGTAGATGTAGGTGTTGCGGACCATGAACTCCTTGAGGATGTCGTTCTGGATGGTCCCCGACAGGGTGCCGCGCGGCACCCCTTGCTCCTCGCCGGCGACGATGAAGCTGGCCAGCACCGGGATCACCGCCCCGTTCATGGTCATCGATACGCTGACCTTCTCCAGCGGGATACCGTCGAAGAGGATCTTCATGTCCTCGACCGAGTCGATGGCGACGCCGGCCTTGCCCACGTCGCCGATCACCCGCTCATGGTCGCTGTCGTAGCCGCGGTGGGTGGCGAGATCGAAGGCGACCGACACACCCTGCTGCCCCGCCGCCAGCGCCTTGCGGTAGAAGGAGTTGCTCTCCTCCGCCGTCGAGAAGCCGGCATACTGGCGGATCGTCCAAGGACGCCCGGCGTACATGGTCGCGCGCGGGCCGCGGGTGTAGGGCGCAAGCCCCGGCAGGCTGCCGAGATGCGAAAGCCCGGCGAGGTCCGCCTCGGTATAGAGCGGCCCGACCGCGATCCCCTCCGGCGTCTCCCAGGCCAGGCTCTCGGCGGGCTTGCCCTTAAGCTCCTTCGCGGCAAGGGCCGCCCACGCCTCGCGGTCTCCGCTCATCGCTTCCCCTCCGGAATTGGTCTCGCCCTCCCCGGCGCTTGCGGGCTAGATGCGGCCAGGGAGAAGATGATGATGCGCCCAGCCGCCGCCC
Organism: uncultured Alphaproteobacteria bacterium; assembly: GCA_963796805.1. Lineage (GTDB taxonomy): Bacteria > Pseudomonadota > Alphaproteobacteria > Rhodobacterales > Rhodobacteraceae > Amaricoccus. Next base: position 40,273 of record CAWCNG010000002.1, on the reverse strand, counting down.
TCGCCGGGCTGTTCCTCGCGTTCGCGCTGCCTGCGGCGGCGCAGGACGTGCCGCAACCCACGCTCGAGGAACTGAAGGGCAACGCCCGGCCACTCGTCATATTCGCCGACAGCCCCGACGATCCGAAATTCGAGCTGCAGATGTCGATGATCGCGGCCCTGCCCGAGGAGCTGGAGAAGCGCCGGGTGGTCGTTCTCACCGACACCGACCCGGCGGCGAAAGGCCCGCTCCGCACAAGGCTGCGGCCCGTGGGCTTCGGGCTGGTGCTCATCGACATCGACGGAAGCGTGGCGCACCGCCGACCGCTGCCCACATCGGTGCGAGAGCTCGCGAACTTCATCGACCGCACGCCTTCCCGCCGGCAGGAGACCGGCTCGCAGCGGCCCTGACCCGCCACGCGCGGCGCATCACTCGAACTCCATGATCACGTCGTCCACCGCCAGGCTGTCGCCCGCGGCGGCGCGGATCCGCACCACCTTCGCCCGCCGCTCGGCGCGCAGCACGTTCTCCATCTTCATCGCCTCGACCATGGCCAGCGCCTGGCCGTCGAAGACCTCGTCGCCCTCCTCCACGTCGATCCTGACCACCAGTCCCGGCATCGGGCAGAGGAGCAGCTTCGAGGTATCGGGCGGCAGCTTCTCCGGCATCAGCGCCGCCAGCTCAGCCATGCGCGGCGAGAGCACGGTGACGGCGAGGTCCGCCCCGCGCACCCGCACGCGGTAGCCGTTGGTTATCCGGTTGACCTTGAGCACCATGAGCTCGCCGTCCACGTCGAGCCGCGCCAGCGGCTGCCCCGGCGTCCAGTCCGACATGACGCGCATCTTCTGCCCGTCCGCGAAAGTCACCGTCGCCCCGCTGCGGTCTGCGTCGATCGTCACCGGAAGCGAAGTCCTCTGCAGCGTCACCACCCACTCCGCGCCCACCTTGCGCTCGTGGTTGTCCATCCGCCCGGAAACACGCGTGCGCCGGATCTCCGCCACGCGGTGCATCGCCGCAGCCGCCGCCGCGACCCGCCGCAGCATCGGCTCCGGCAGCGCCACGCCCTGGAAGCCTTCGGGATATTCCTCGGCGATGAAGGCGGTGGTGATCGCGCCCTCGGCGAAGCGCGGATGGTCCATGACCGCCGAAAGGAACGGCAGGTTGTGCCCGATCCCCTCGACCTCGAAGCTGTCGAGCGCCGTCCGCATCGCCGCGATCGCCCCCGACCGGTCCGACGCCCAGGTGCAGAGCTTGGCGATCATCGGGTCGTAGTACATGGATATCTCGCCGCCCTCCGAGACGCCGGTGTCGTTCCTGACCGCGACGCCCGCGCTCCGCCGTTCCTCCGGCGGGCGGTAGCGCTTCAGCCGCCCGATCGAGGGTAGGAAGTTGCGGTAGGGATCCTCGGCATAGAGCCGGCTCTCGACCGCCCAGCCGTCGAGCCGGATGTCCGCCTGGCCGAAGGTAAGCTTTTCGCCGGCCGCCACCCGGATCATCTGCTCCACGAGATCGATGCCGGTGATCAGCTCGGTCACCGGATGCTCGACCTGAAGGCGGGTATTCATTTCAAGGAAATAGAAGTTGCGGCTGCCGTCGACAATGAACTCGACCGTGCCCGCCGAGCAATAGTACACAGACTTGGCCAGCGCCACCGCCTGCTCGCCCATGGCCTTGCGCGTGGCGGCATCGAGAAAGGGCGACGGCGCTTCCTCGATCACCTTCTGGTTCCGCCGCTGGATAGAGCATTCCCGCTCGTGCAGGTAGACGCAGTTGCCGTGCTGGTCGCCCAGCACCTGGATCTCGATGTGCCGCGGTTGGGTCACGAACTTCTCGATGAAGATGCGGTCGTCGCCGAAGCTCGAGGCCGCCTCCGACTTCGACCGCTCGAACCCCTCGCGCGCCTCGGCGTCGTCCCAGGCGATGCGCATGCCCTTGCCGCCGCCGCCGGCCGAGGCCTTGATCATCACGGGATAGCCGATCTCCCCGGCGATCTTCGCCGCGTGCCCGGCGTCGTCGATCAGCCCCATGTGGCCCGGCACCGTCGAGACCCCGGCCTCGGCGGCGAGCTTCTTGGAGGTGATCTTGTCGCCCATCGCCTGGATGGCGCCCACGGGCGGGCCGATGAAGGCCACGCCCGCCGCGCCAAGCGCCTCGGCGAAGTCGGCACGTTCCGAGAGAAAGCCATACCCGGGATGCACCGCATCCGCGCCGCTCTTGCCGACGGCCTCGAGGATCCTGTCGATGACGATATAGGACTGGTTGGCCGGCGCCGGGCCGATGCGCACGGCCTCGTCGGCCATGCGGACATGCAGCGCCGCGGCGTCGGCATCGGAGTAGACCGCGACGGTCGGGATGCCCATGCGCCGGGCGGTCTTGATGACCCGGCAGGCGATCTCGCCCCGGTTCGCGATCAGGATCTTGCTCGAACATCTCAGCTCCCTTGGCGGGCTTCACTCAGGGATCGCGGTGCCGTCGGAGTCGTTCAGCGCGTCCGTATCTGAGGGATTCGGCTCGAGCATCTGGCCAGTCATCGAGTTCGGGCGACGGCCCGCCGCCGAGCTGCATCCCGCCGCCACAGGCCGAGAGCAGCGCCAGCATCAGCAGGGCCGCCAAGTGCTTCGGATTCATCTTCCTACGTCCTCGTTCTTGGCGCAGGCAAAAGCGTCCCGGCCGCGAGGCGGCCGGGAACACCCGCGCAGGGTTCGCGGAGGGAAACGGCGGTCCGCGGCCGCCTTACTGGGGATGCGCTTACGGTCGGACTGCGCCGAGGACGCCGCCGGCGACCGCACCGGCCACAGGCTCGTCGGCGATGACCTGACCGGCGACCGCCCCGCCGGCAGCACCGGTGAGCACCCGCGTGGAGCGGCTTTCGCCGCAGGCGGCAAGGAGCAGGCTCGCCCCCGCCGCCACGATGATGAGAAGCTTCTGCATGGTTCGATTTCCTTCCCCGGTGCGCCGGCCTGCGCCCTGGCGAGGGAGGACCGGCGGGCGAACGGGCGTCCGCCTTTGGGACAACGCGGGAGGGAGGCCACTGGTGCCGCCGCGGTCGAACGCCGGTCAATCATCGCCGAAGACCGCCGGAAAGCTCTGTCGCGCCTGTTCCACGTCCACGCGCAGCATCGCCTCGTAGCTCGCGGGATCGAAGGGATCCTCGGCCGCCACCACCTCACGCCGCAGCAGCCAGCCCAGCCGGCCGGCGTCGAGATTGCCGCGCACAAAGGGCTCTGCCCCGAACTGTTCCCAGATCGCAGCCATGAAGGCGGCGTCAGCGGCGCGGTCGAGCGGCCGGCGGTCGGCATAACGCTCGCGCGCCTTGAGCGGCGTCGGGCCCTTGGGGTCGGCACGGCGGATGGTGAACTGCAGATCGCTGCCCGGCAGCCGCCCGGGAAAGCCGCGGTGCTTCAGCATGGCCGTGCCTCCGGCCTCAGTCCTCGCCCAGATGCATCACCGCCACGCCCATGGAGACCGCACCGAAGGTCAGCGCCGTCTGGAAGAAGAGAATGAAGGTCGCAAGCCCGCTCTCGTCCTTGGCCAAGAGACCGCGCAGGCCCATCACGTCGAGCCAGATCAGCACAAAGAGAAAGAGGCAGCCCAGCACCATACCGTTGGCGATGTGGATCAGCATGAAGCGGATCAGCTTCGGCAGGGACATCCAGAGACGGCGGATCATCGGAAGCTCTCGGAGCGCACGGACAGGCATATAGCGCTTCCATGCGCCCGCGGCGAGCGATAGCAGGCGTCTGTGTCGCCATGTCCAACTTCGAGGTCTCGGCGCAATTTTTCACAGCGGGATGTTGTCGTGCTTCTTCCAGGGGTTGCTCAGCCGCTTGGTGCGCAGACTCGCGAAGGCGCGCGCCACCCGGCGGCGGGTGGAATGCGGCATGATCACCTCGTCGATGAAGCCGCGCTCGGCGGCGACGAACGGGTTGGCGAAACGGGTTTCGTAGTCGCGCGTGCGGGTGGCGATCTTTTCCGCATCGCCGAACTCGGAGCGGTAGAGGATCTCCACTGCCCCCTTCGCCCCCATCACCGCGATCTCGGCAGTGGGCCAGGCATAGTTGAAGTCACCACGCAGATGCTTGGAGCTCATCACGTCATAGGCCCCGCCGTAGGCCTTGCGGGTGATGACCGTCACCTTTGGCACCGTCGCCTCGCCGAAGGCGAAAAGGAGCTTCGCGCCGTGCTTGATGATGCCGCCGAACTCCTGGTCCGTCCCCGGCATGAAGCCAGGCACGTCCACGAGCGTCAGGATCGGGATCTCGAAGGCGTCGCAGAAGCGAACGAACCGCGCCGCCTTGCGCGCCGAGTCGATGTCGAGGCAACCCGCCAGCACCGTCGGCTGGTTCGCCACCACCCCCACGGTCGAGCCCTCCAGCCGGATGAAGCCGGTCAGGATGTTCTTGGCGAAGTCTGCCTGGATCTCGAAGAAATCGCCTTCGTCGGCGACTTTCTGGATCAGCTCCTTCATGTCATAGGGCGTGTTCGGGTTGGCTGGAACCAGCGTGTCGAGGCTCGGCTCGCTCCGGCCGGCGGAGTCGAAGAACGGCCGCACCGGCGGTTTGTCGCGGTTGCAGAGCGGCAGGAAGTCCACCAGCCGCCGCACCTCGCTGAGCGCCACCAAGTCGTTCTCGAACGCCCCGTCCGCCACCGACGACTTCGTGGTGTGCGTGCGCGCGCCGCCCAGCTCCTCGGCGGTGACGATCTCGTTGGTCACCGTCTTCACCACGTCCGGCCCGGTCACGAACATGTAGGAGCTGTCGCGGACCATGAAGATGAAGTCGGTCATCGCCGGCGAATAAACGGCACCGCCGGCGCAGGGGCCCATGATCACGCTGATCTGCGGAATGACCCCGCTCGCCAGGATGTTGCGCTGGAAGACGTCGGCATAGCCCGCAAGGCTTGCCACCCCCTCCTGGATCCGCGCCCCGCCGCTGTCGTTCAGCCCGATTACCGGCGCCCCGTTCTGGATGGCCATGTCCATGACCTTGCAGATCTTCTCCGCGTGCGTCTCCGAGAGCGACCCGCCGAAGACGGTGAAGTCCTGGCTGAAGACATATACCTGCCGGCCGTTGATCGTGCCCCAGCCGGTGACCACACCGTCCCCGGCGATGCGGGTCCCGTCCATGCCGAAGTCGTGGCTGCGGTGCGCCACGAACATGTCGAACTCTTCGAAGCTGTCGTCGTCAAGCAGCACCTCAAGCCGCTCACGCGCGGTGAGCTTGCCCTTGGCGTGCTGCGCCTCGATCCGCTTCGCGCCGCCCCCGAGGCGGGCCTCGGCGCGGCGGGATTCGAGCTCTTCGAGAACCTTCATGGCCACATCCCCCGGTCCCGGCGTCATTTGTTGCAGTGCCAGATATGCCGCGGCGTCGCAACTGGACATCGGCGGATCTGCAAAGTCAGTCCCAAGGCGTCGCTGCGAAATGCGGAATTGCGAAGCATGGCGGCACCCCGAACCCTGACACAGACGAGCAAACTCCACGCCGGTGTCAAGCTGCGCGACATCGGCGCCTCGGACTGACCCCGTGTCGCTGGCCTGTCTCGACCGGATGGAGAACACTACTCGCCCGGGCTCGGCGCCGCTGGCCCGGGAGTTCGGGATCGACGCCATGTTCTTCTCACGCGATCGGCGCCGCGCGGGCGCAAGCCTCGCGAAAATTTCTCTGGGGTAGCGTTCGCCGATGCCGTGCATGCGCTCGTCGAGGCAATCTGGCTAGACCAACGCCGCCGCCGGAGGGGGCCAGACCTGAGCGACCGCCTTCAGGGCGGCCGCTGGGAGCGGTCAGAAGTTGTAGCTCGCGCCGACTAGGAAGTCGAAGGTCTCGAACTGCGAAGTCGAAGTTGGCGTTTCCAGGCCCGTCGAAGGTCCCGCCCTGGGTCGCAAACCAACGGGTCTCGCCGAACAGCGTCCATTGCGGCGTCACGGTGTAGCCCACGCCCGCAATCAACTGATACGCAAACAGGGTGCCGGAATCCCAACTCGCATTGTTTGCGTCGATGGAGACATTGGCGCCGCCGATACCGGCACCCAAGTAGGGACGGAACGCTCCGTTCGCTCCCATTCCGTTAAACTTGTAAAGCGCATTGAACATGATGGAGTTCGACGTTCCGTCATTGCTCGGCAAGCTGGTGGAGGTGCCGGACGATCTCAGGTCTGTGGAAACGCTGGCGTTGCGGTAGGCATACTCGCCTTCGATCGCAACGTTCGGGGTCACGTCGTAACCGACCGCCGCACCGAGGGTATACCCGGTGTCATAGTCGAATTTCAGCCGGGAGCCCGAATTGGTATTCCCGAGCTTGAGGTTTTCCTCCTGGCCCGAAGGCCAGGTCGCTCCACCGAACCCCTTCAGGTACCACGACTGCGCCGAAGCGCTGCCGGCCGAAACCGCGAGGCCGGCCGCGACCGCCGCCGCCAGAAGGCCCTTCTCGATCCGTCTCATACTCAATCCCCCAGAACAGATAGTTCTGATTCTGATATTGAACCTCGGCGGCGTTTTTTCCAGACCGCTCGGCAAATTTCCCAGCCCCGCGGCATTTCGTCACCCCCGCAGCGCAGTGACCTCGATTTCGATCTTCATCTCCGGCTCGTTGAGGCCGGCCACCACCATCGTCGCCGCCGGGCGGACATCGCCAAGGGCCTCGCGCAGCGCCGGAGCGACCTCAGCGCGCAGGCTCGGCTCGACGATCGTGTACTGAACGCGCACGATGTCAGCCATGGCGAAGCCGGCCTCGGCAAGGGTCCGCTTGATGGTCGCGAAGGCGGCGCGCGCCTGATCCACCGCCGCCGCCGGCATCGTCATCGTCGCATAGTCATAGCCGGTGGTCCCCGAAAGGAAGCACCAGTCGCCCGAGACGACGGCGCGGCTGTAGGCGAACTCCTCCTCGAAGCTCGACCCCGTGGTGATCCGGCGCCGCATGAACCCTCCCGAGCCCGGTGAACCAAAGCGATACTGCACCCTTGCCGGTTCCGGGCAAAGCAATATGCTCCCCTCCGGCCGCTGCATGGCCGGAGCTGGTTGGGCAGAGTGAGATGTTGCAGAGAACCCTCGTAGCGATCGGTGTCGCCGCCATGCTGGCCGCGCCCGCCCTGGCGCAAGACGCAGACCTGGTCACGCAGGGCGAAAAAGTCTTCAAGCGCTGCGCCGCCTGCCACAAGATCGGGGAAGGCGCCAAGAACAGCGTCGGGCCGTCGCTCGAAGGCGTCATCGGCCGCACCGCCGGCACCGGGGAGGACTTCAACTATTCCGACGCCATGGTGGCGGCCGGCGAAGACGGTCTGGTCTGGGACGATGCCTCGCTTTTGGAATACCTCGCCGACCCGCGCGCCGTGGTGAAGGGCACCAAGATGACCTTCGCCGGCCTCAAGTCGGAGGACGACCGCCTGGCGGTCATCGCCTACATCGAGGCCAGCGGCGGCTGACGCCTCGCGGCTTGCCTCCGCAGGCCCGGGCCGTGTATGCGCAGCCGATGCAAGCCAACCCGCCCGACCTGCGCCCCGACCGCGCGCCCGCCCCCCGCTTCGACGCGGACGAACGGCCGGGCCAGCCGCGGATCGGCATGGTCAGCCTCGGCTGCCCCAAGGCGCTGGTGGACAGCGAACGGATCCTGACGCGCCTTCGCGCAGAGGGTTACGTCGTCTCGCCGGACTACGCCGGCGCGGACACGGTGATCGTCAACACCTGCGGCTTTCTCGACAGTGCCAAGGCGGAGAGCCTCGACGCCATCGGCGAGGCGCTGGCCGAGAACGGGCGGGTCATCGTCACCGGCTGCCTCGGCGCCGACGAAGGCTACATCCGCGAGGCCCACCCCGCTGTGCTCGCCGTCACCGGTCCGCACCAGTACGAGGCGGTCCTCGACGCGGTCCACGATGCCGTGCCCCCCAAGCCCGACCCCTTCGTCGATCTGCTGCCGGCCGGCGCGGTACACCTCACCCCGCGCCACTACAGCTATCTCAAGATCTCCGAGGGCTGTAACCACAAGTGCCGCTTCTGCATCATCCCCGACATGCGCGGCCGGCTGGTCTCGCGGCCCGCGCACGCCGTGTTGCGCGAGGCGGAGAAGCTGGTCGCCGCCGGGGTGAACGAGCTCCTGGTCATCAGCCAGGACACCTCCGCCTACGGAGTCGACCGCAAGCACGACGCCCATCCGTGGCAGGGCCGCGAGGTCCGCAGCTCACATCACCGACCTCGCCCGCGAGCTCGGCACCCTCGGCGCCTGGGTGCGCCTCCACTACGTCTATCCCTACCCGCACGTACGCGAGCTCGATCCCGCTCATGGCCGAGGGACTGATGCTCCCCTACCTCGACATCCCCTTCCAGCACAGCCACCCTGACGTGCTCCGTCGCATGGCCCGCCCGGCGGCCGGCGCCCGCACCCTCGACGAGATCGCCCGCTGGCGGGAGGTGTGCCCGGAGATCGTGCTGCGCTCGACCTTCATCGTCGGCTACCCCGGCGAGACCGAGGCCGAGTTCCAGCACCTCCTCGAATGGCTCGACGAGGCGCGGCTCGATCGCGTCGGCTGCTTCAAGTACGAGAACGTCAAGGGTGCCCGCGCCAACACGCTGCCCGATCACGTGCCCGAGGAGGTCAAGGAAGACCGCTGGCGGCGCTTAATGGTGAAGGCGCAAGGGATCAGCGCCGCCAAGCTCGCCGCGCGAGTGGGTACCCGCATGGAGGTGGTCGTGGACGAGGTGGACGGCGAGGCCGCCACCTGCCGCACCTGGGCCGACGCCCCCGAGATCGACGGCAACCTCTTCATCGACGAGGGCTTCGCGGGCCTTCGTCCCGGCGACCGGCTGACCGTGACGGTCGAGGAGGCAAGCGAGTACGACCTCTGGGGCCGCCCGCTGCCGGGCTGACGTGGCGCCATGGACCGCGACGCGTTCAACGCCTTCTGTTCCTCCCTCCCCGCCACCACGCACGTGGTGCAGTGGGGCGGCGCCGACGTCTGGAAGATCGGCGGCAAGGTCTTCGCCATCTGCGGCTGGAACGACGGGGCCGACGCCTTCACCTTCAAGGCCTCGGACATCGCCTTCGAGGTGCTCGCGGATCAGCCGGGCATCCGGCCGGCGCCCTATCTCGCCTCGCGCGGCCTCAAGTGGCTGCAGCAATATGCCGCGCCGGGCCTCGACGACGCCGCGCTGCGCGACCATGTCCGCGCCTCCTGGCAAATGGCCGCGGCAAGCCTCTCCAGACGGAGGCGCGCCGAACTCGGAATCGCGGACCCGCCCGCGGCATGAGAACGCCCCCGCGGGCGGCCGCAAATCTCACAACCTGATGTTGATCTGGCTGGGCAAGCCGGCAAGCGCATGCTACCATAGGTTGTAGGCTGACGGCCGTCAGGAGGACCTGCATGCCTGCCTTGAGCCCTTCGGACGACAAATTCGCCGCTGCCCTCTTCCGGCTGGTGGCGGCGCCCGAGGCTGTTTCCGCCGCGGGCGTATACCTCGTCGAAGGGAGCGACTGCCGCCTGATCGCTGCCAATGCCGCCTTCGTCACGCTGCTCGACCCGGAAGGCCGGGTCCCTGCCCCGCCGAAGCTCCGCGACGCCGCCGTTGGCCGGATCGACCCCGCCCTCCTCGGTCTCGCCGCCCCCTTCGCGGCCGCCGTCGCGCTCGCAGAGCTGGCGGGCTTCCTCGTGGTCGCCTGTGACCGCCCGCGGCAACTCACCCCCGCCCTGGCGCAGCGAATCGCAGATGCCGCGGTGCTGGCGGAGCCACTGCTCGCCCGCGCCGCGCCGCCGCAGCCGGCGGCAAGCCCGCACCCCACGCCGCGGCCGACGCTGCGGGCTGCGATCCGACCGCGCGCGGCGGCGCAGCGGCTGGTCGAGGCTGCGATGCGGGCCGGGGCCGACGACAGCCCAGCTGGCCTGATGATGCTCGACATCGACCGTTTCCACGCGGTCAACGAGGCGCTTGGCGTCGCGGCCGGCGATGCGCTGCTCGCCGTGATCGGGGCGCGGCTGGAGCAGATCCTGGACGAGCGCGACCGCCTGGTCCGCCTCGAAGGCGACCGCTTCGTCATCGTCTCGCCGCGCGGGCCGGCCGGGCTGCGCGCCTTGGCCCGGCGCCTCCTCCGCACCGTCAGCCAGCCGCTGGTTCTCGACGGCCGCACGGTGAACCTGCAGGCGAGCATCGGTATCGTGACCGCAACCGCGGCCAACGCCACGCCCGCCCTGCTGATGCAGGCCGACAGCGCGCTCCGCCGCGCCAAGATCGAGGGCCGCGGCCGCTTCGTGCTCCACGAGCCGGAGGAAGGGGCGCGCGAGATCGAGCGCAGCCGCCTCGAGCTCGACCTGGCCGACGCGCTGGACAAGGGCGAGATGCATCTCGCCTACCAGCCCTTCATCGACCTTGCCGACGGGCGGGTCGCCGGCGCCGAGGCGCTGCTGCGCTGGCGCCATCCGACCCGCGGCGAGCTGCAGCCGGCGGCGTTCATCCCGCTCGCGGAGGCGACGGGGATGATCCTGCCGCTCGGCCGCTGGGCGCTTCGGACCGCCATGCAGCGCGCCATCCGCTGGCCGGACCGCATCGGGCTCTCGGTCAACATCTCGCCGATGCAGTTCCACCAGCCGAGCTTCCTCGCCGACGTCGGCGCCGCGCTGGCGGAGACGGGCTTTCCCGCCGGGCGGCTTGAGCTTGAGATCACCGAAACCGTGCTGATGCGCGACAACCCCGACACCACGAACCAGCTCCACGCCCTGATCGCGCTCGGCATCCGCATCGCGCTCGACGACTTCGGCACCGGCTACAGCGCGCTCGCATACCTCGCCCGCCTGCCGCACCACCGTATCAAGCTCGACAAGGCCTTCGTCCAGGACCTCGGCAACCCCGCCACCGCCGAGCTGATCCGCGCCATCATCGCCCTCGCCCGCGCCCAGGGCGTCGCCGTCACCGCCGAGGGCGTCGAGCGCCCCGAGCACCTGGCGCAGGTCCGCCGCGCCGGCTTCACGCACGCCCAGGGCTTCGCCACCGGCGCCCCCGTCGCCGACCCCCTCCTCGACGCGCCGGCGAGCCTCCTCGCCGTCTCCTAAGCGCATCATGGACCATAAAATCAAGGCCTTGACCTGCGGCACCGCCGGGTGCAGCCGCCCCTTGCCAACCCCGCCGCCCGCTCGCATCATCCGCCGATGACCACCCCGCGCCAGCTCCCGCTCTCCCCCGCCACCCGCGCCGCGCAGGCGCTCCGCCACGTCGACCCGGCAACCGGCGCCATCACCCCCGCGATCGAACTCTCCTCCACCTTCGCCCGCGATGAGGAATACGCCGCGCGCCAGCCCTACATCTACGCCCGCGAGGGCGGCCCCACCGTCGCCCAAGCCGAGGCCGTGCTCGCCGACCTCGACGGCGCCGCCGCCAGCCTCGCCTTCGCCAGCGGCATGTCCGCCTTCACCGCCCTGACCGAGACGCTGACCCCGGTGACCACGTCGCCTGCCCCGCCGTCATGTACCACGGCGGCCTCTCCTGGCTCCGCCGCCTCTCCGAGCGCCGCGGCATCGCCGTCACCCACTTCGACGCCGGCGACCCCGCCGCCCTCGCCGCGGCGATCCGTCCCGGCGCCACCCGCCTCCTCTGGATCGAGGTACCGACCAACCCCACCTGGGACGTCATCGACGTCGCCGACGCAGCCGAGGCCGCCCACGCCGCCGGCGCGATCCTCGCCGCCGACTGCACCGCCGCCCCCCCTGCACCCTCCGCGCGTTGGAACTCGGCGCCGACATCGCCTTTCACTCCGGCACCAAGTACCTCGGCGGCCATTCCGACCTCACCGCCGGCGTTCTCTCCTTCGCCCGCCGCGACCCCCTCTTCGACGAGGTCGCCGCCCTGCGCACCCTGATGGGCGGCGTCCTCAAGGCCTTCGAGGCGTGGCTGCTGATCCGCGGCCTTCGCACGCTCTTTCTCCGCTACGAGCGCGCCAGCGTCAGCGCGCTCGCACTCGCGCTGCACTTCGAGCACCACGCGAACGTCGAACGCGTCCTCTACCCCGGCCTTCCCGCCCACCCCGGCCACGCCGTCGCCACCCGGCAGATGACCGGCGGCTTCGGCGGCATGCTGTCGATCAACGTCCGGGGCGGCTTCGAGCGCGCCCGCGACGTCGCCCGCTTCGCCCAGGTCTTCCTCCCCGCCACCTCGCTCGGTGGCGTGGAGAGCCTCATCGAGCATCGCAAGTCGGTGGAAGGCCCCCACTCGCTGGTGCCGGAGAACCTCCTCCGCCTCTCCATCGGCATCGAGGATCCGGCCGATCTGATCGCCGACCTTGAGCAGGCCCTGGAACGCGCCGGATGCGCACCTTAAGCCAGTCACCACGCGACCCGGCCTTCGTCCAGGACCCCTACCCCTTCTACGACCGCGCCCGCGCCGCGGGTCCCCTCTTTCTCTGGGAGGACTACGGCTACCCCTGCGCCGCCGGCCACGCCGAGGTCTCCGCGCTCCTCCGCGACCGCCGCTTCGGCCGCGAACTCCCCGCCGCACTGAAACCCGAACGCCCCGCCCATCTCGCCGACTTCTACCGCCTCGACGACCGCTCCATGCTCGACCGCGAGCCGCCGGCGCACACCCGGTTGCGCGGCCTGGTGCTGCGCGCCTTCACGTCCCGCCGCGTCGCCGCGCTGGGTCCCGAGATCGCCGCCATCGCAGGCGAACTCATCGATGCCCTGCCCCCGGACTTCGACCTCATCACCGCATTCGCCGAGCCGCTGCCGGTCCGCGTCATCGCCCGCCTCCTCGGCGTCCCCGAGGCGATGGCGCCGCAGCTCCTCGCCTGGTCGCACGCCATGGTCGCCATGTACCAGGCCCGCCGCGACCGCGCCGTGGAAGATGCCGCCAACGCGGCGGCCCGTGACTTCGCCGCCTTCCTCGCCGCCCACATCTCGGCCCGCCGCAGCCAAACAGCCGACGACCTCATCACCGCGCTCATCGCCGCCAAGGAGGCGGGCGAGCGCCTCGACACGGAGGAGCTCATCGCCACCTGTGTGCTGTTGCTCAACGCGGGCCACGAGGCGACGGTTCACGCCATAGGCAACGGCATCGCAGCCATCCTCGGCGCCGGGCTCGACCCCGCGCAACTCTTCGCCGACGCCGACGCCACCGCGGCGACTGTCGAGGAAATCCTCCGCTTCGACCCGCCGCTGCATCTCTTCACCCGGTACGCCCTTCAGGACTCCGAGGCCTTCGGCCACCGCTTCCGGCAGGGCGACACCGTGGGCTGCCTGCTGGCGGCGGCCAACCGCGACCCGGCGCGCTTCCCCGCCCCGGCCCGCTTCGACCCCACCCGCCCGGCGGGGCAGCAGCTTTCCTTCGGCGCCGGCATCCACTTCTGCGTCGGCGCGCCGCTGGCCCGCGCCGAGCTCGCCGTCGCCTTGCCGCTGCTCCTTGCCCGGCTGCCCGGCCTCGCGCTCGCCGCGCCGCCCGTCTTTGCCGACCGCTATCATTTTCGCGGCCTGATCGAACTCAGGCTTTACCGCGCCTGAAACTCGGTTAGAGATCCGGCACGAATTCTCATCGGGGGACAGAATGTTCAATAAACTTGCAGCCGAGGCCTTCGGGACCTTCTGGCTGGTCTTCGGCGGTTGCGGCAGCGCGGTGCTCGCCGCCGGCTTTCCCGAGCTCGGGATCGGCTTCGCGGGCGTCGCGCTCGCCTTCGGCCTGACCGTGCTCACCATGGCCTACGCGGTCGGCCCGATCTCCGGCGGCCATTTCAACCCGGCCGTTTCACTCGGCCTCGCCGTCGGCGGGCGTTTCTCCTGGAGCGAGCTCATCCCCTATTGGGTGGCCCAGGTGGTAGGCGGGTTCGTCGCCGCGATCATCCTCTACGCCATCGCCTCCGGCCAGGCCGAGTGGACCCCGGGCGGCTTCGCCTCCAACGGCTACGGCGCAAACTCGCCCGGTGGCTTCAACCTCTTCGCCTGCTTCCTGATCGAGGTCGTGCTTACCGCGGGCTTCCTGCTGGTCATCCTCGGCTCGACCAGCCCCAAGGCGCCCGCTGGCTTCGCCGGCCTCGCCATCGGCCTCGCGCTCACGCTGATCCACCTCGTCTCGATCCCGGTGACCAACACCTCGGTCAACCCGGCCCGCTCCACCGCGGTCGCCTTCTTTGCCGAGACCGGCGCCGTCGGCCAGCTCTGGCTCTTCTGGGTGGCGCCGCTCATCGGCGCGCTGATCGGCGGCGTGATCTGGAAGGCGCTCTTCGCCCCGGTCACCGACCTGCCCGAGGAAGGCAACGTCGCCGGCAAGGCTGCCTGAGAAAACTGCGCCGCGCGTTGCCTCCGGCAGCGCGCTGCGCCCGTTCCGCTGGGCCTCACTCGATCCCGAAGACCACTTCCACGTCGGCCGACAGGGTGACGGTCCCTTCCGCCACCGGCGGGGCCGCGTCCATGGCCGCCTTGGCGCGGAAGGGCTGCGGCGTGCCCATGCCGGTGTTCTCGCTGATCGTCACCACCGGCCCGAGGACCACCCCGGCGGCCTCGGCATAGAGCTCGGCCTTGGCGCGGGCGTCGGCCACCGCTTCCCGCCGCGCGGCGTCCACCGACGGCCGCGGGTCGGACACGTCGAAGCTGACGCCGTAGAGCCGGTTCGCCCCTGCGCCGGCGAGCGCGTCGATCATGGCGCCAAGGCTGGCGATGTCGCGCACGGTCACCGTCACCATGTTGCTCGCCTGGTAAGCGACCACCTGCAGCGGCGCCTCCGCGCCCTCGCGGAAGGGCTCATAGACCGGGCTGAGATTGAGCTGGCTCGTCTGCATGTCGCTCCGCTCGACCTTGGCCGCCTCGAGCGCGGCGAAGACCGCCGCCATCGCCTCGGAATTGGCCGCGAGCGCCCCTGCCGCCGTCGGCGCCTGCGTCTCCACGCCGGCGGTGATGGTGGCGCGGTCCGGCGCAACGTCGATCTCCGACGAGCCCATCACCGTGATCTGCCGCAGGGTCTCCTGGCCGAGCGCCGGACCCGCCAGCGCAAGGCCGAGGGCAAGGGTGGTGCAGACGAGCGGGCGCATGGGGGTCCTCCAGGTGGTTTTATGGTAGATTTGCGCCGCAACATCTGCGGCGGCAACAAAATTTTTCGTCAGAAGGCACGTCGTGCTGGATCGGCGAGTCGATCTCGGTTAAGCTCGCCTTGAGGCAAGAACCACTCGACAAAGATCGGGGCAGGCATGAGCAGCATTTCCTTCCGCAAGCCGGAGTTCCGGCTGCATTTGGGCTACCCGGACATCGTCCTGACGTCGGCGGGCCGAACGCTCGGCCGGGCCGGGACCGACGCCGCCGATTTCCGCTCGGCTTTGGGCCGGCTGGCCGAGACGGTGAAACGGGCGCGCGGGCGGCTCGTGGCCGTGCTCCCCGAGGGCGAGGTCTGGCGCGGCCGCCTCGACCTGGCCGGGGGCAACCGCACCGCGTGGCGCGCCAGCGCCAGGTCAATCGTCGCCGGCCGCCTTTGCACGACGCCTGACGACGTCACGGTGGTCCTTGGCGCCCGCGCGACGGACGGCTCCTTCTCGGTCGCCGGAGTGCGGCACTCCACACTTGTCGAAACCCGTGCGCTCCTCGCCGCGGTCGACCTGCGGCCCTTGGCCATCGTAGGAGCCCCTGGCTTCGTCACCTCGCCGCGCCTCGACGGCGGCTGGTCCTGGCCCCGCCCCCTCGCGCTGCCGGTTCAGCGGCAGGGTGTTAGCGCGACGCTCGGCGCCGGCGCCATCGTCAGTCTGGCCGTCCTGGTCCTCGGCGCCCCCAATCCGCCCGCCCTCACGCTACCGGACGTCAGTACGCCCGCGCCGCTTGCCGTCGCCGCCGAAGCCCCAGCCCTGCCCCTGGAGCCGCCGCGTTTCGCCGCCGCCGCGCCGAAGCCGCCGTCGCTCGCCCTGCGTCTCTCCCAGCGGCCGAAGCCGCGCCCGGCGGTGGTCCGGATCGAACCGGTGGTGACCGTCGCGACGCGCAACATGCCAAGCGACCTGCCGCTGAAAGCCGAACCCAGGCGGCTGCCCGCGTCCGCGCCCGTGCGCGCCGTGGACGCGGTCTCAGCCCCGCTCAGCCGCCCGGCCCCGCCGCCCGCGCCCGAGGTGAAGGAGGCCGCACGAACCGCCATGCCCGTCCTGCCGGCGCCGGCGATGGCCTCCGACCTCCGCCCCCTTCCCCGCCCGCAAGCGAAGGCGTCCGCCGCGCCGGCGCAGCCTTTGGCCGCAGCGGCGAAACCCGCCCCGGCCGCCCTCGCCCCCCGCCCGCGCGCCGCGCAGGCGGAACCCTCGCAGGCGGCCGTCCTCGTCGCCTCGCTTGAGCCCGAGCCCTTCGCCGAGGCGGCCCTCGCCGCCGCGGCCACCGCTACCGTGGCAACCGCCCTCGAGACGCCGCCGCCCGCGCGCCCGAAGGGCCTGACCGCCCCCGCCCCGGCAAAGTCTGCGGCCAAGCCCGCTCCCGTCGCCGCCAAGCCCACGGTCGTCCGCCCGAAGACTGTCGCCGTGGTCCGCCCGCAGCCGATGTCCGTGCAGCCGCTGGTGAAGCAGGCCGTGCCGCAGCGCCAGGTCATGGTCGCCTCGACAGCACCGCTGCGGCTGGCGCCGGCGCCGGCCAAGCCCAAGGTCGTCGCCGCCAAGCCGGTGCGGCAGAAGGTGGTCGCCAAGCCGGTGCCGGTGCGGCAGGTGGCGAAAGCCGTCCCCGCCAAGCCGAAGCCGGTGCAGGTCGCCGCCAAGCCCGTCCGCGAGAAGGCCGCCACCCAGCGGGTCGGCCTCTCCCGCGGCAGCATCTCGCTGGTCGGCGTGTTCGCCAGCGCCGATGGCCGCACCGCGCTGGTGCGCCTGCCCAACGGCAGCATCGAGAAGGTGAAGGCCGGCGACCGGGTGCAGGGCGTGCAGGTCGCCGCGATCAGCACCGACTCCGTCCGCCTGACCGGACGCGGCAAGGACACGCTCCTCCGCCTGCCCGACTGACGCCCTAGCTCTCGCGCGGCCCCCCCTTTGCAAAGGCCGCGCGCGCGGCCGGCGCCGCCTCGTTCTGGAAGCGCGCCACCCACTCGGCATAGGGCATGCCGTAGAAAATCTCCCGCGCCGCGTCCTTGTCCATCTCCACCCCACGCGCATCCGCCGCCTCCTGGTACCAGCGGCTGAGACAATTGCGGCAGAAGCCCGCGAGGTTCATCATATCGATGTTCTGCACGTCGGTGCGCGTGCGCAGATGGTCGCGCAGCGCACGGAACGCCGCCGCCTCCAGCTCAGTACGGGTCGCGTCATCCATGCGGTATCTCCTCGACTGCCTGCGACAGGATCGGTGCCAGCCGCGCCGCCCAGGCGCCCTGCCCGTCCGGCGTGGCGATCAGGTCCTGGCGCACCTCGATCAGCACGTGCGCGATCCCGCGGCCGGTACCATGCCGGCTCATGGTGTCGCCCTCGAGCTCCCCCGAATAGGGCTCGTTGTCGCCGACGCAATAGCCGTCCGCCCGCAGCCGCGAGAGCAGCGGCAGCGCCAGCCGCCCGTCATGGTGCCACAGGATCCCCACCTCCCACGGCCGCGGCGGGCGTCCCACGAGCTGCGGGGTGTAGGAGTGGATCGAAACCAGCGCCGGCGCGCCCCCCGCCGCCGCGGTCATCCGCGCGATCGCGGCGTCAATGGCGCCGTGATAGGGGCGATGCCAGGTGTCGAGCCGCCGCTTCACCTCCTCCGGCGCCACGTGGCGATTGGCCGGGATGATCGTCCCGTCATAGAGCCGCATCACCAGCGTCGGGTCGTCCTCGCCGCGGTTGGGGTCGATCACCAGCCGCGAGAAGCGGGTGAGCAGCGCCGGCGTCCGCATCAGCCGCGCCAGCTCCAGCGTCACCCCGCGCGCGCCGATGTCATAGGCGATATGGCGCGCCATGTCCTCGGGCGGCAGGCCGAGATCGCCGCCGGCCACCGAGGGCGGCACGCGGTTGCTCGCATGATCGCAGAGCAGCAGCAGCCGCGCCCCTCGCGCGCCCTCGATCGCCTCGTATGCCGCTTCGTCCATTCCTGCCTCGGCCATCCAACGCGCGACGATAAGCGCTCCCACCGGCGGGGGCCAGACCACAAGCCACCGGTTTCTCCCTCCGGGCGCGGCCCCCGCGCGAGATTGTGACCCCCGCGAGTGCCCGGACGCCGGTCGCCGCGATCGGCCCTTGCGGCACGGGGCCGCGGCCCGCATGCTGGCCGGCGAACCCGCTGAAACCGTTGGACCCGCCGTGCCCGCGCTCCTGGAGCTGACCCAAATCCGCAAGAGCTTCGGTGCGATCGAGGCGCTGCGCGGTGTTTCCTTCTCGGTGGCGTCCGGCGAGGTGGTGGCGCTTCTCGGCGACAACGGCGCCGGCAAGTCCACCCTGGTCAAGATCATCGCCGGCGAGCAGCGCCCCACCGCCGGGCGCATGCGCTTCGACGGCGTGGAGCGCAGCTTCGCGTCGCAGGGCGAAGCCAAGGCGGCCGGGATCGAGACCGTCTACCAGGACCTCTCGCTCTGCACCAACCTCGACGTGGTCGCGAACTTCTTCATGGGCCGCGAGCTGACCCGCCGCATCCTCGGCATCCCCGTCCTCAAGGACCACGAGATGGAGGCCGAGACCCGCCGCGCGCTCGAGGCCGGCGGCACCCGCATCCCCCGCCTGCGCACCAGCGTCGAGCACCTCTCCGGCGGCCAGCGCCAGGCCATCGAGCTCAACCGTTTCGTCCACTGGGGCGGCAAGCTCGTCATCCTCGACGAGCCGTTCGCCGCCCTCGGCGTCGAGCAGACCCGCCGCGGCCTCGAAACCGTCGAGCGCGTGCGACGCCGCGGCATCGGTGTCATCCTTATCACCCACGTCATGGCCCAGGCCTTCGCCGTCGCCGATCGCATCGTCGTCCTTCGCCACGGCGTAGTGGCGGGGGACCTGCGCACCGAGGCGACCAGCCCCGACGAGGTCGTCCACCTGATCACCGGCGGGATCGAGCGTATCGGCCGGTCCAACCCAGAAGACCAACCACCAACGGGAGCAATCGCATGAACAGATACTTGCGCCTCGGCGCCACGGCGGTCCTCGCCATCGGCCTCGCCGCCTCGGCCTTCGGGGCCGCCTTCGCGCAGTCGAAGGGACAGATCTACTACCTCGTCCCCACCCTGCTCGACGAATTCCAGACCGGCTCGATCGACGCCATCACCAAGTTCATGGGCGACGTCGGCTACGAGGTGGTCTCGCTCGACGCGCAGAACCGCAGCGACCTGCAGCTCAATCAGGTCGACGACGTGCTGAACCTCGCCCCCAAGGCGGTGGTCCTCGCCGCCGTGGACTTCGACGCCATCAAGCCCGGCATCGAGAAGCTGCGCGCCGCCGGCATCCCGGTGATGATCTTCGACCGCCAGATCACCTCCACGCCCAGCGACCTTACCTCCGTCGCCGGAACCGTCGAGATCGGCCACATCGCCGGCGACGAGGCGATCCGCCTGCTCACCGAGAAGAACGGCTCGCCCAAGGGCAAGGTGCTGCAGATCCTCGGCGATCCCGGCGATCCCTACACGCTCGAGATCCAGCAGGGCTTCGACGAGAAGGTCGCGGCGCACCCCGAGATCACCGTCATCACCCAGGCGGCGATGCAGTGGGAAGCGACCAACGCCGCAAACATCGCCCAGGACCAGCTGCTGACCAACCCCGACATCGACCTGATCTTCAGCCATGCGGCGCATCTTTCGGCCTCCGTCGCGGCAGTGCTGGAAGCGCAGGGCAAGAAGCCGGGCGAGATAATGATGATGTCCTCGAACGGCGCGCCGGTCGGGCTCGAGCTCATCCGCAAGGGCTGGCTCAACGTCGAGGTGGAACAGCCGATGTACGCCCAGGCCGCGGCGCTGGCCATCTTTGCCGACAAGGTGGTGAACCACGAGGAACTGACCCCCGGTAGCTACGACGTGACCGGCCTGCCGTCCGAGCTGACCATCGAGGCCTGGGGGCCGAACATCAAGATCCCCGGCGCCGCGATCACCAGCGAGAACGTCGACGATCCGAAGTTCTGGGGCAACCTGAAGCCCCCGACCGAGCCGGTCACCTCGGTCGAGTGACGCACGCAGCCCCCGGCCTGCTCCCCGCTTCCGGCGGGGCGCACCGCCGCGCCACTCTCGGCCGTGCGCCCGCACGGCCTGCGCCTGCCTGCCCCCCGGCAGGCGCACCCGGCCGTTCCGCACGCGGCACTCTCTGCCATACGCGCGACCGATTGCGTACGGCACCGTCACGCCAGGTGCGCCAGCCCAGGCAGGCGCAGGCCGTGCTTCCGGCAACCGTCGCAGGTCCTGGGGCAACCTCAATCCACCCACCGAGCCGGTCACCCCGAATGAGTTTGGAGCCGTCGCCACCACCCCCGGCCGTGCGCCCGCACGGCCTGCGCCTGCCTGCCCCCCGGCAGGCGCACCCGGCCGTTCCGCGCGCGGCACTCTCTGCCATACGCGCGACCGATTGCGTACGGCACCGTCGCGCCAGGTGCCCCAGCCCAGGCAGCCGCAGGCCGTGCTTCCGGCAACCGTCGCAAGCCAGCGCCGTGAGCGACGCCCGATGACCGCCGCCGCCGAGCCCAGGCAGGAGCGCCACAAGGCGCTCCTCGCCTTCGTCCTCGACAACCTCGTCTGGATCATCCTGCTGATCGCGCTCGCCGCCTTCGCGATCTTCATCCCGAAGTTCTTCCAGATCGGCATCCTGCTCAACATCGTCGAGCAGTCGACCTTCGTCGGCATCATCGCCGTAGGCCTGTCGCTGACGCTGATCGCCGGCCAGATGGACCTCTCCATCGAGTTGGTGATGGCGCTCGCCGCCATGCTGGTCGCCCTTACCTTCGGCACAGGCGGGGCCGGCGGCGGGCTCGAACTCCATCCCGCCTGGCTCGCCTTCCCGGTCTCGCTTGCCATGGCGCTCGGGGTGGGCGGGCTCATCGGCTGGCTGAACGGCACGCTGGTGGTGCGCTTCGAGATCAACGCCTTCATCGTCACGCTCGCCACCTATATCTGGGGCCGCGGCCTGGTGGTGGCCATGTCCGGCGGGCGCTCGGTCTACGGCCTGCCCGACGCGCTCCGCGGAGTGGCGGTGACCCGGCTCCTCGGCGTCCCCATGCTCGCCTGGGTTCTGGTCGCCGTCTACGCCGTCTTCGCGGTGATGCTGGCCAAGACCCCGTTCGGCCGCCACCTCTACATGATCGGCGGCAACGCCACTGCCAGCGCCCGCGCCGGCATCCGCGTCTCGCGCAACGTCACTTTCGCCTTCATCCTCTCCGGCCTGCTCGCCGGCCTCGCCGGCTGGCTCCTCGCCTCGCGCACCGCCGGCGCCACCGCCAACCTCGGCATCGGCATGCTCTTCCAGGCCTTCGCCGCGGTGGTGATCGGCGGCGTCAGCCTCAAGGGCGGCCAGGGCCGCCTCTCCGGCGTCTTCGCCGGCGTGCTTCTGCTCTCCTCTATCCAGACCGCGATCAACGTCATGGGGATGCCGCCGCACTACACCATGATGATTTAGGGCACCCTGGTCCTCGCCGCCGTCCTCCTCGACACCGCCAAGAACGGCCTCCGCCGCCGCTACCTCTGACCCACCACCGGCAGGCTCTGCGCACCTGCGCCCGCGTGGAGCCGCAGCCGCGGCGGTGCGGTCCCCCGGCGTTCTCTCCGCCGCGCGTCTCGTCGCCCACACCGCTCAACGGAGGCTGCCCCATGCGCTCGGACGTGGTTGGCGAGGCTCGCCGCGATCCCGGTCGGGCTCGTCGGGATGTCCTGGTCCTCAGACTGCATGCGACAGGAAAGCATCTACCGCCGCCCAGACCTCGCCGTTGTGCCCGACCCAGACGTGGCCGCCCGTGGGGTAGCTGACGAGCTGCGCGCCCGGGACCGTCGCGGCGATGTGGCCCGCCGCCGCCAGCGTCTCGAACCTGTCGTCCTCCAACGAGAGTGCAAGCGTGGGCACCCGGATCGTCTCCAGCGCCATCGGCTCGGGCGCGCCGGCGAGCCTGCCGTCGTTCAGAAGACCGCGGGCGCGGGCGCTTACGGGCAGGATATCGTTGAGGATGGCGCGAACACGCTGCTGCTCGGCGGGCTCGGCGCGGTGCACGACCTCCGGGTCAGTGGCGAGCAGCGTGCCGATCATAGCGCTCTCGCCCATCGTCATGCCGAGCCACAACAGGAAGTCCGATCGCAGGCCGTAGGAAATGATCGCCTCAGCGAGCGCGTTGGGCGGCCGTGGCGGCGGGCGGTCCGGCGCGAAGGCGGCAGGCACCAGTGCGACGAGGGCCGCGCAGCGGTCCGGGTGGCGGATCGCGAACTGGATCGCCGAGAGCGCGCCGGCCGATCCGCCGATGACCGGCACGCGGTCTAACCGCAAGTGGTCGAGAAGATCGACGAAGGCGTCGGCCTGGTTCTCCGATGACGGATCGGCGGGGAAGTCGGAGCGCAGATAGCCGAAGCGGGACGGCGCGATGACCTGCCAGCCTGCGGCGGTGAGCGGCTCGGAGAACGCAAGTCCCTGATCGAAGCCGCCGCCGGTCCCGTGGATCATCAGCGCCGGCGGTCCGACACCGGCGACCGCGTATTCCATCGTGCCGAAGCGGCCCTCGAAGACCTCGCTCCGGGCGCGGGTTCGTGCCCGAGCCTCCGCGATCTCGGTCGAGAAAGACCGCCAGACGGCGCCGCAGGCCACCGCCGCACCGGCGCCGGCGAGCCCAAGAATGATGAACCGCCGCCGTCGCATGGCGTGTCCATAGCCTGCCGGCCGTCGGTGACACAACCGACCCGGCAGATCCACGGCCTCCATGGCGTCTCCCGTTAACCCGCCGTCAAGAAACACCCATATGGATTCCATACGGATTCCATATGGATTCCATACGCGATTTTCGCAGTCTTTTCCGGGGCCTGACGGTCTCTGGGATGGAAGCGCCTATTTCTTGAAAACCACCGTCTTGTGAGCGTTCAACATCACCCGGTCCTCCAGGTGCCACGCCACCGCCCGCGACAGCACCCGCCGCTCGATGTCCCGCCCCTTGCCGACCAGGTCCTCCGGCGTATCCGCATGGCTGACATGCTCGACGTCCTGGCTGATGATCGGCCCCTCGTCGAGATCGCCGGTGACGTAGTGCGCCGTCGCCCCGATCATCTTCACCCCCCGCTCGTGCGCCTGGTGATAGGGCTTCGCCCCCTTGAACCCCGGCAGAAAGCTGTGGTGAATGTTGATGCACCGCCCCGAAAGCCACGCCGAGAATTCGTCCGACAGCACCTGCATGTAGCGCGCCAGGACCACCAGCTCCGCCCCGCTCTCCTCGATCACGCGACGGACCTTAACCTCTTGCTCTGCCTTGGTTTCCTTCGTGACCGGCAGGTGATGATACGGGATGTCGGCGAACTCGCTGCGGGTGAGGTTGGTGCGCGGATGGTTCGAGACGATCCCCACCACCTCCATCGGCAACTCCCCGATCCTCCGCCGGTAGAGCAGGTCGATCAGGCAGTGATCGAACATCGAGACGAGGATCAGAACCCGCCGCACCGCGTCGGCCGGCCTGAGCGTCCAGTCCAGCCCGAAGCGCGCCACGTCCTCAGCGAAGCCCCTCTCGAAGGCCGCGATCTCCGGCCCCATGCTGAAGCCCACACGCATGAAGAACTTGCCGGTCATGCCGTCGTCGAACTGGTGCGCCTCGGTGATGTCCCCGCCGTTGGCAGCGAGGCGGGTCGCCACCGCGGCGACGATGCCGGGGCGGTTGCTGCAGCGCAGTGTCAGGACGTGCTGGGCCATGGGGTCGCCTGTGGCAGCCGATCTATCCGCAAGCACCTGCCGCCACCGCGCCCTCCCACGCGCGCCTGTCTGCGCCGCTTCGCATCGTGGCCACGACATGCCGCCCCCGCTCAGTCCGTCGGCGCATTTGGCCTTTCCCGTTGCGGCACTGCATGCTAACCGACCGCGGAGAAAAAGAGGGACGCGGACCGATGGCCATGCAGCGCACGTTCTCGATCATCAAGCCGGACGCGACCCGGCGCAACCTGACCGGGGCGATCAACGCCAAGCTCGAGGCCGCCGGCCTCAGCATCATCGCGCAAAAGCGCCTGCTCCTGACCCTAGCGCAGGCGCAGACGTTCTATGGCGTCCACAAGGACCGGCCCTTCTTCGCCGAGCTGACCGAGTTCATTTCCTCCGGCCCCATCGTGGCACAGGTCCTCGAGGGCGAGGACGCGATCAAGAAGAACCGCGACGTCATGGGCGCCACCAATCCGGCCGAGGCCGCGGATGGGACCATTCGCAAGGAATTCGCCCTCTCCATCGGCGAGAACTCGGTGCACGGCTCCGACGGCCCCGATACCGCGGCCGCCGAAATCGCCTTCTTTTTCTCGGGCCTCGAGCTAGTCGGCTGACGACTTAATCGCTGACCATCACGGACACGACGAAGATTCCGGCGAGGAGCCCGATAAGAGCCCCGACCCCGGCCGCCTTCGAACTACCTTGCGGCGCGCGGTCCGGAACGACGACCGCAGCATCCGCTTCCGCAGGCGCGACCACCACCGTGGCCGGGGTGGTGGCCGCGGACGGGGCCGTGGTTGGCTGAGCCGCTGCGGGCAACGCGGCTGCAAGCAGAGCAGCAGCGACCGGTAAGGCAAGTACAGACATAACCCTCACGATCAACTCCCGAGCGAGGAAAGTGCAACTGCGAAGGTGGCGAGCCCAATGAACACCACTGCGACGAAAACGCCCGCGCCCACCCCCACCGCCGTAGGAGTCGACGAACCCTTCGGCGCCTGCTGCGGCACCGGGATCTGCTCGGTCGTCTCGATCGCCTCGGTCGTCGCCACCGGCTGCGCCGACTGCGAATAGCTCGGACCGATGATCGCCGCCGCCAAAAAGAGGGCAGCCAATAGCCGCTTGCTCATGTTCTTCTGTCCCCACCGCACGTGGTTCCGTGTCGGATTAAGATATCAGCTTTCGACGCTTATGTCATTGTTTCGTCGCGGCTGCCCCTACTTGCCTCACCGCCTCAGTTACTTGCCGTGCGCCGATCACGCCGCGCCGCTCTTGCCAGCGCCAGACGCAGGTCTTCGACTTGCCCGTCCGGCGCATGATCGCGACTGTGCCCAGGCCGTCGGCGCTGAGCAGCACGATCTCGGCCCGCCAGACTTGCTTCTGGGCCGTGTTGCGGTCGCGGACCAGCGCCTGTAAGCGGCGGCGGTCGGCGGGCGAAACGTCGAGAGATATTCCGGTGCGCATGCACCAGAATCGGATGTCGCTCAGCTGGCGGGAATCCCCTGCCGGACTCGACCGTCAGATTTCATCCACTAGGATCGTCACACGATTGCGGTCCCCCGCCGCAAAGCGACGAAGCACGGCCGGATAGAGTTGGTGCTCAACCGGCAGCAGTCGCGCGGCCAGCGTTTCGGGGGTGTCCTGCGGCAGAATCGGAATCACGGCCTGCCCGAGGATCGGCCCCGAATTGAGCTCTGCCGTGACCTCGTGCACGGTGCAACCATGCACCGCCATCCCCGCGGCCAGCGCCCGCGCGTGGGTGTCGAGGCCGGGAAAGAGCGGCAGGATCGAGGGGTGAATGTTCAGCATCCGCCCCTGCCAGGCCGCGATGAACTGCGGCGTCAGCACCCGCATGAACCCGGCAAGGCAGATCACTTCCGCCCCGCTTTCGCGCAAAGGCCCCGCTAACGCCGCCTCGAACGCCGACCGCTCGCCGCCGAACGTTCGGTGATCCACCGCCGCAACCGGCAGCCCCATCGCCGCCGCCTTCGCCAGCCCGCCGGCCTCCGGCCGGTTGGACAGGACTAGGCAGACCTCCGCCGGATGGTCCGGCGCACCTATGTCCCGCGCCAGCGCCAGCATGTTCGACCCGCTGCCCGAGATCAGGACGGCAACACGCCTGCGACTTACAGAGCCCCCGCGTAGCGCACGCCCGCCCCCGGGACGACGCGCCCGATGGCGATTGGCGCCTCCCCGGCATCTTCGAGTACGGCAGCCACCGCCTCCGCCCGATCGGGCGCCACCACGGCGACCATGCCGATCCCGCAGTTGAACGTCTTCAGCATCTCCTCCTCGGCGACCCCACCCTGGCCACGCAGCCAGGCAAAGACCGGCGGCAGCGGCCATGCCCCGAGGTCGATCGCCGCCCCCGCCCCCTCGGGCAGGATGCGCGGCAGGTTCTCGGTCAGCCCACCCCCGGTGATGTGCGCAAAGCCGCGCACCCCGCCGGCCCGAAGCGCCGCCAGCGCTGGCCGAACGTAGATACGCGTAGGCGCCAGCAGCGCCTCGCCCAGCGTCGCGTCGCCGAAGGGAGAACCGGCCTCCCAGGCAAGCCCGCTTCCCGCCACGATCCGCCGCACCAGGCTGAAACCGTTGGAATGCACCCCACTCGACCCCAGCCCGATCAAAACGTCCCCGGCGGCCACACCCTGCGGCAGCGCCGTGCCCCGTTCCATCGCCCCGACCGCGAATCCGGCGAGGTCGAAGTCGCCGCCGGCGTACATTCCCGGCATCTCGGCGGTCTCGCCGCCGACGAGCGCCGCCCCTGCCTCGGCGCATCCGGCCGCGATCCCCTCGATGACCTCTGCCGCCGCGTCCACATCCAGCTTCCCGGTGGCGAAGTAGTCGAGGAAAAAGAGCGGCTCCGCGCCTTGGCAGACCAGGTCGTTCACGCACATGGCGACGAGGTCGATTCCGACGCTGCCGAGCCGCCCGGTCTCGATCGCGAGCCTGAGCTTGGTCCCGACCCCGTCGGTCGCCGCCACAAGCACCGGATCGGCGTAGCCCGCGGCCTTGAGATCGAAGAGTGCCCCGAAGCCCCCGAGGCCCGCCATCACCCCCGGCCGCGCCGTCGCCGCCGTCGCCGGCTTGATCCGCTCGACCAGCGCATTGCCGGCGTCGATGTCCACGCCGGCTTCGGCATAGGTCAGCCCGTTTGGCCGCTCGCTCAAGGTCGCACTCCCGTCCGCATTCTCGGGCGGTGCTCTAGCGCATGTGAGCCGCCAAGGGAACACGCGCTTGACGCCCGCGAGCCCCCCGCGATAGCACAGGCCCGCGGGCCTGTAGCTCAATGGTTAGAGCAGAGCGCTCATAACGCTTAGGTTGGGGGTTCGAGTCCCTCCGGGCCTACCACGCAGTCTTCGTGTTTCGGGCCGATTTCGATGTCACGAGGATAGTCGCGTGATTTCCGTAGGTTAATAGCCTTTCGGCGTCCTATTTTGAGAACGAAGACCCGACGGAGACGGCTTTTGTCCTCGCGTTAGGATTTCGGCATCGCCCGTCTCTGATG
Organism: uncultured Alphaproteobacteria bacterium; assembly: GCA_963796805.1. GTDB lineage: Bacteria > Pseudomonadota > Alphaproteobacteria > Rhodobacterales > Rhodobacteraceae > Amaricoccus. The sequence goes on along the minus strand of CAWCNG010000002.1, from coordinate 13,092 downwards.
GGGACCAAACTAAATTCTCGATGCGGAAAAGCGTATCCATTGAGACGCGAGCGGGTGCAGCGCATCAGATGAGGCGATCGACCTGCTGGGACCAGAGCAAGGGAAGCTCGCCGACGAGCCTGAGCTGCTTGGCGGTGAGTCCAACCGGCTGATCGCCATCGAGGATTCCTTTGACGATATCGGGCGCGAGGAAGGCGAGTTGCAGCGAACGCGAGTCATCGCCGACGTGGATCCCGTCGCGTTCAGCCAGATCGCTGATGCTGAGCGTGCCGCCGGATGCGATGTAGTCGGCGACCCGTATCCGCGCAGCGATGACTTCACGGACCAGATGCGGATCAGCTGGGCGTAGTCGCGATGGTCCGGCGTCACAGCACTGCGGATCTCGTTCTTGTCATCGCCGTCGGTATCGGTGCCGATGTCGAAGCGGGCGACGAACTCGAGCCCGTCGAGATCGGCGAAGCCGGCGATGCGCCGGGCCGCCTGCGCCTGGGCCGAGACGTCCTTGCCGGAGATGCCGCGCGCCGAGTTCAGCATGCCGCGGACGAGACTTCGGCCCTTGTTCGCCCAGTCCGGGCCCTTGGGGCTGTAGAGTCCGATCAGCGTAAACACCTTGCGCCGCGCGTACGGGCCCTCGAGCACGGTGAACTCGCCGTTGAGGTAGACGGCGCCGCTGGCGGCGCGGGTGGCATAGCCGCCGGTCCAGCCCTGCGCCGGGTCGTCGAAGCCGCCGGGGCGGATGGTCAGCCGCACCTTGGCGAGCGTGCCCTTCGGGATGACGTTGGCGTTGTCCTGCGCCGAGTTGAAGTCGGTCCAAAGTCCGGTCATGGAGGTGGCTCCTGTCAGTTGTCGTGGGAGGGATTGCCGGCCGCGGCCGCAGATCCTGCGGGCGGTGCGGGAAGCGCCAACGGCGTGTAGGTCAGGCGCAGCGGCGCGGGCTGGACCGGTCCGCGCACCTTTTCCATCAGCTGGCCGAGGTGCGGCACCTCAACCATGTCGAGACGGCCGGAGCGGTCCTTGGCCGGGAAGCCTCAGGGGTTCAGGGTGTGGCAGACAAAGGCCCGGCCGGTCGACGCCGTTCGCGTCTGGCAGCTCGGCATGGTGGTGACCTGATCGACGATCCCGGGCAGCTCGAGCCCGGTCTTCGAGCCGTCGATCTGCGGCGAGAACATCTTGCGGTTGAAGTCGTCGAGCCGCTCGTCGAGGATCCCGACGAACCAGACATTCTTCGCCCGGGTGTGCTGAAGGTGGGTGAGCCAGCCGATCATCTCGCGGCCGTGCAGCCCGTAGGCACCGCGCACGACCGGCTTGCCGGTCTTCTCGGAGGTGGCCTCGGGCTGGCCCTTGCACCACTGGACGCAGAGACGCCCGGCCACGGTGATCGAGTCGATGAAGATGGTGTCGTAGCGGTCGAGGACGGCGGGATCGCCAAACTTTTTGCGGCAAGGGGAGCTTGGCTTTTAGGTTCGACAGAATATAATTTTAGTTTAATTGACCGTTTTTTACGGGACCTCTGCGCAACCGCTCCCCAAACGCCTGCCTCGGCACCGTCCTGCCGCCCCTTCCAAGGCCATCGCACCCGTCCCTCCGCCACCTCGCTGTCGTTCCCTGCGGGACTCAGACGATCCGACTTCAGGGCGGTCCCGGGGAATCCGCTCGGCTCATTGTTCCCTTGTTGGAGTTCCCCGATGAGCGCCACCAGGCGCGGCTCGGTCCTCTACGTCGCCGCGGAATCCGCGATTTCGATCATCGAGCGCGCCAAGCCGCTGCTGGCAGACCGCGCCGCGCCTTTTCACGTCCTCGATGATCGCCTCGATCTCTTCGGCGCGCCGGCGGACATCGAGGCGCTGGCGGCGCTGACCCAGTCGCTCGAATCCAAATCTGGCGAACCCGTCGCGCTGATCGTCGTCGATACGTTGACGCTCTGCATGGGGCGGGGCGACGAGAACAACAACGGCGATGCCGGATGCCCAGCATCGTCTGGCCGAGCTCGCCCCGCGCATCACGACCGTCCAAGAGGCCGAGATCGACCTCGACTGGAACTACCTGGTGGACGGCTGGTTTCTCGGGGGCGAGGCCTCGATCGTCTACGCGCCGAGCAACCTTGGCAAGAGCACCTTCGTGATCGACCTCGCCAGCGCGATCGTCTCGGGCAAGGACTGGCACGGCTATGCCGGACGCGTCGTGCGCAGCGCGACCGAGCTTGCGAAGCTGACCGGGTGCCACGTGCTGCTCGTCCATCACACAGGCAAGGACAAGAGCTCGGGGCCGCGCGGCGCCTCCAATCTTGTCGGGACAGCGGACGCGGCGGTTGAACTCGTCGCCGTCGAGAAGGATGGCGCGAAGCTGGTCCGCGCGATCCAGACGAAGCAGCGGCGCCTGGCGAAGTCCGAGACCATCACCTTCAAGATCATCCCGATGCTGCTCGGCCGCACCTCCGAGGGCAAGGCGCGCACGGTCAGCGCGATCGCGCCGATCACTTCCGGCGAGATAGTCCAACCGGAACCAGCCTCCCAACCGAGCCGCGCCCAACAGAATCCTCGCCGTTCTGGCCGAGATGGAAGAGGCCGCCGAGCCGGGCCACGCGCCGCCGGTTTCACCCCCTGCGATGTCGCTGATGCGAGTTTCGATCGTCTCGGATCAGCGACATCGCAGGGGGTGAAGGTCGCAAGCTGGAAGACGGCGGTGCGCAGGGTTCTCGCGGAACTCGCAGCCGATCCTTCCCTGCTCGTGATGCGGGAAGGCGGGCGTTACGGCCGACCCGTCCCCTTTGCCACGAGCACGCCGTGATCAAGACGGACCGGCGGACGGACGGACAACGCCAAAGGCTAAGTCCGTCCGTCCGCCGGTCCGGCTACCGCGCCTCCCAATCGGATCGCGACGGCCAGGCGGCGCGAACCGAGGCGAAGACGCTTTGCGCGCCGGGCGCGACTTCGCCCTCGACCTGACGGCGCAGGGGAGCGGGGAGGCGATCGAGCAACGCCTGCGCACGGCGCCAGAACTCCCTGACCGCGCCGGCCGCCGCTTCCAGCCGGGCGAACCCAGCGGCAAGCTCTTCCCGCGCCGCCACCCGCGCCTTCTCGGCCTCTTCCTGCGCGACGCGGCGCCGGAGCCGCTCCAATCCGGCATCGACTTTCTCCACGACACGCCAGGCGGAGCCCGGCGCGCGCGCCATCCTCCCGCGCGGCGCCTGCCAGCGCGGGGACCGTGCGACGGCGGCGGAGGGCGCCAGGCGTCGCCGTCCATCGACCTCGACCACATGCGCAAACCCCTCCGCGATCACCTCGACGGCGGCAAGACGCGCGTCCGCCTCGCCCTCGGCGGCGATCACGGCGATTTCCCGGGTCGCAACCCGCGCCTCGCGCCTGTCCAAGCTCCGATCGAGCGCATTTAGTTGCTCCCGCCGGTCGGCATCCTCGCGCCGAGCGCCGGCGGCCCGTTTCGCCTGCTGGTAGTCCGCCCGGGACAATCGCTCCCGGCGCGGACCGAGGCGGAGCAGGCCCTGGCCGTGGAACACCTCCCGATGAAGCCGGTCCTGCCAGCGCCGCATCGCCGCGCAGTAGGTCCGGTTGCCGCCCTTGTTTCGCTCCGCCTTCGAGAGCGCGGCATGGCGCGGGTCCGCCTCGAAGACGCTCTTCGCCGCGCGGCCGGGATGGAGATGATCGACCCGGCCCACCACGCCCGGGCAGGGTCCATCTGCGGTTCACGGACACCGGCGGCGCGCTTCTGGTCGAGCGCACTCGCGCGGCGGCCGCCATCGTCGCCGTCGCCGTCCACGGGTCAGACGGAGAGCCGATCGTGCGAGCGGCGGACGCGGCGCTCGTCGCGCTGATCGACGCGATCTCGTCTGCCGTCGCCCGAGCGCAGTAGCCCTCGAACGATCCCGGTCAACCTGCTGCGCCGGGGTCCAGACTGCCCGTCATCGCTTCTGCGATGGCGGGCATTTTTCCGTCGGCGTTTGAATCGAAGTGTCGATGGATTTCGCTTGGCGGCGAGTGATTCTTCGTCTCGGGCAATCAGCGTTACGACAAATCTCCCCGGCTCTGACCATTGGAGCCGACCTTGACCCTACTTGCCCAGACCGCCCCGTTTCACCCCGATTTCTGCCAGAGCAAGGCGGTTCCGTTCCTCCGGACGTTGCCCGCCAACAGCGTCGATCTTGTCCTCACCGATCCGCCCTATCTCATCTCGCGCGAAAGCGGATTCGCCAATGTCGTCAACGGTGAAAGCCGCTTCGCCGTGCGCACGCATTACGGCAACTGGGACACCGAGGCGGAGTTCTCGCTTGCCGACCTGGCCGAGGCGGTGATGGAAGCCTACCGTGTATTGCGCAAGGGCGGCACCGCTGTCTTTTTCTTCGATCTCTGGAAGATCACCCTGCTCCGCGAGATGCTCGAGCGGGCGCGCTTCAAGACGATCCGCCTGATCCAGTGGGTCAAGACCAACCCCGTCCCGCTGAACTCGAAGCGCTGCTACCTCTCAAACGGCATCGAATTCGCGCTGGTCGCCATCAAGGGCTGGAAGGGAGCCTTCAACTCCCAATACGACAACGGCGTCCTGTCCGCGCCGATCTGCCGCGACGAGGGTCGGTTCCATCCGACCCAGAAGCCGCTCGATATCATGGCGACGCTGATCCGCAAGCACTCCAGGCCCGGCGATCTGGTGGTCGATCCCTTCGCCGGGTCCGGCACGACAGGCGTCGCCGCGCTCCGTGAGGGCCGCCGATTTGCCGGGTGCGAACCGGACCGGGACTTCTTCCCACGGGCGCTGGCGCATCGCGGCGGCCACCCCCGTGGCGGAGCCGACGGACCTTGCCTGCTCGATCCTTGATGGTGAGACCGGGACAATCGCCGAGCCCCATGCGATCGGCCCGTCCTGCGATGTGCGCCAGGACATCACCGCGACACCGTGCTCGCATAAGACTGGCGAACACCAGGGAGCGGCGTCTGCTTCCCCGCCATCGGCGGGCTCGCAGACGCCTTTGTCGTTCTCTGCTCGGGTTTTTCCTTGCCCCTTGGCTTCGAGATTTTTGGATGTGTCTCGGCCGGAAGGAGCCTCGGATGAACCTCGACAAGATCATCGAACTGATCGCAGAGCAAGTTGCCAGAGAGGTTCTCGAAGGTTCCGAAGACCGCCCGGATCGCGAGGAAGAAGAAGATGCCGCGACGCTCGGAATTCTATGGCAGTTTTTGCGCCTATTCAATCCTGGCGAGAACACTTGGCTAACCGAACCTTGCCGCGCCGCTTGATCGCGGGCGCAGATGGCGGCATCTTCGTCGGCAACCACCCGAGAGGTCCCAGAATGACGGCAACCCGACGGTCGTGTCCCGGGTGGTGGTGTAGCTCGACGGTAGCGTCGCCGGCTGCCTGCGCGGATTGACGCGCTGGCAGGCAGGCGGCGACGCGGTGGTCATCGCGCGGTCGTCGGTGTTGGTCGGGTTTGCAAACGCCAACCTGATCGGAGACCTCACGATGACCGACGAGATGATGAACCTGCGCGAGCTGGTGGAGAAGACCCCGGACGCCGATGTCTTGCGCGAGATGATCGGCTTTGCGGCCGAGCGACTGATGGAGCTGGAGGTGGGCGGCCTGACCGGGGCGGCCTGGGGCGAGAAGAGCCCAGAACGGCTGGTCCAGCGCAACGGCTACCGGGAGCGGATGTGGGAGACCCGAGCCGGGAGCGTGGAGCTGCGCATCCCGAAGCTGCGGAGGGGCTCGTACTTCCCCGGCTTCCTGGAGCCGCGGCGGATGGCGGAGAAGGCACTGACGGCGGTGATCCATGAGGCCTACATCCACGGCGTATCGACGCGGTCGGTCGACGACCTGGTGAAGGCGCTCGGGATGAGTGGCATCTCGAAAAGCCAGGTGAGCCGGCTCTGTACCGAGATCGACGAGCGGGTGACGGAGTTCCTCGAACGGCCGCTGGAAGGCGACTGGCCGTACCTGTGGATCGACGCGACCTACCTGAAGGTGCGCCAGAACGGCCGCATCGTCTCGGTGGCGGTGATCGTCGCGGTCGGCGTCAACAGCGACGGCCGGCGCGAGGTGCTGGGCATGGACATCGGCCCCTCGGAAGCCGAGCCCTTCTGGACCGCCTTCCTGCGCAAGCTCGCCCGCCGTGGCCTGCGCGGGGTCAAGCTCGTGATCTCCGATGCCCACGAGGGCATCAGGGCCGCGACCGCCAAGATCCTCTGCGCCAGCTGGCAGCGCTGCCGCGTCCACTTCATGCGCAACGCGCTCGCCCATGCCGGCAAGAGCGGCCGCCGCGTCGTCTCTGCCTTCGTCGCTACCGCCTTCGCGCAGAACGATGCCGACAGCGCGAAACAGCAATGGCGCCGCGTCGCCGACCAGCTCCGCCCCAAGGTGCCGAAGCTCGCCGCGCTGATGGACGAAGCCGAGCCGGACGTTCTCGCCTACATGACCTTTCCCCAGCAGCACCGGGCAAAGCTGCACTCCACAAACCCGCTCGAGCGGCTCAACGGCGAGATCAAGCGCCGCACCGAGGTCGTCGGCATCTTCCCCAACGAGGCCGCCATCACCCGCCTCGTCGGCGCCATCCTCCTCGAGCAGAACGACGAGTGGGCCGTCCAGCGCTCCCGCTACATGACCCTTGAGACCATCGCCCCGATCGCCGATGATCCCGCCATCGGCCTGCCAGCCATGGCGGACTGATCGGCCCGGACTTCGCCGGTGCTCGTGGTGGCATTCGTCAGCTACACCACGTCATGGGACACAACCAACCCGACCCCGCGCGGTGATCTACGCGCGCTACTCGACAGACCTTCAGAGCGCGCACTCGATCCGCGACCAGATCGCCAAATGCGCCGAAACGGCCGCGCCAATGAGCTTCACCGGATGATCGACAAGCCTCATAGTGCGCCACGAGCCGGGACCCGGAACGCATACTATTGAGATCCTTGGCAATCTGGTGATGTTGCTCGCGGGTGCCGACAACAAAAACGCCGCAGCGTATGAGGCTGCGGCGTGTTCGCTAAAGTTGGTTGCGGGGGTAGGATTTGAACCTACGACCTTCAGGTTATGAGCCTGACGAGCTACCGGGCTGCTCCACCCCGCGTCAATCTTGTCTGGCCTGCCGCTTCGCCGTTCGGTGCCGCTTTGGGCTTCGGACGCGGGCGGGTGTGAAGAGAGCTTTGCGGGTCTCGTGCGTTTTTCAGGTTTGGCGGTGACCTACTCTCCCACGTCTTGGGACGCAGTACCATCGGCGCAGCGGCGCTTAACGACCGAGTTCGGGATGGGATCGGGTGTTTCGCTCGCGCTCATGCCACCAAACCTGCAAAACGCACGGGACAGGCTTCGACCCTTTCGAGCCTGGCCTGTCCGCGCACACGAGACTGTCCTTTCACTGACTTCTACGGGTCGATGACCTCTGCCGGGCAGGGGCCGTCCCTGGGGACGGGTCCGCCTGCTTCCGGATCGGATCAAGCCTATCGGGCGATTAGTACCGGTCAACTGAACGCATTGCTGCGCTTACATCTCCGGCCTATCGACGTGGTGGTCTTCCACGGCCCTCAAGGGAGACCTGGTTTCGAGGGGGGCTTCCCGCTTAGATGCCTTCAGCGGTTATCCTGTCCGCACATAGCTACCCTGCACTGCCGTTGGCACGACAACAGGTCCACCAGTGGTGCGTTCACCCCGGTCCTCTCGTACTAGGGGCAACTCCTCTCAAGTCTCCGACACCCACGGCAGATAGGGACCGAACTGTCTCACGACGTTCTAAACCCAGCTCACGTACCACTTTAAACGGCGAACAGCCGTACCCTTGGGACCTTCTCCAGCCCCAGGATGTGATGAGCCGACATCGAGGTGCCAAACACTGCCGTCGATATGGACTCTTGGGCAGTATCAGCCTGTTATCCCCGGCGTACCTTTTATTCGTTGAGCGATGGCCCTTCCACGCGGGACCACCGGATCACTATGGCCGACTTTCGTCTCTGCTCGACTTGTCAGTCTCGCAGTCAGGCGGGCTTATGCCATTGCACTCGACGACCGATTTCCGACCGGTCTGAGCCCACCATCGCGCGCCTCCGTTACTCTTTGGGAGGCGACCGCCCCAGTCAAACTACCCGCCACACAGGGTCCCGGAACCGGATGACGGTCCGCGGTTAGACATCAGGCAAGACAAGGGTGGTATCTCAAGGGAAGCTCCGCAGAGACTGGCGTCCCTGTTTCAAAGCCTGCCACCTATCCTGCACATGACCGGCCTAATGCCAGTGTGAAGCTGTAGTAAAGGTGCACGGGGTCTTTCCGTCTGACCGCGGGAACCCCGCATCTTCACGGGGAGTTCAATTTCGCTGAGTCTACGTTGGAGACAGCGGGGAAGTCGTTACGCCATTCGTGCAGGTCGGAACTTACCCGACAAGGAATTTCGCTACCTTAGGACCGTTATAGTTACGGCCGCCGTTTACCGGGGCTTCAATTCGGAGCTTGCACCCCTCCTTTTAACCTTCCGGCACCGGGCAGGCGTCAGTCCCTATACGTCGCCTTACGGCTTCGCAGAGACCTGTGTTTTTAGTAAACAGTCGCCACCCCCTGGTCTGTGCCCCCCGCCAACGCTTGCGCGCCAACGGGGCCTCCTTCTCCCGAAGTTACGGAGGCATTTTGCCGAGTTCCTTCAACGTAGTTCTCTCAAGCGCCTTGGTATGCTCTACCAGTCCACCTGTGTCGGTTTAGGGTACGATCTGATGGAGGGCTGTTTCCAGGAACCGCTGACAGGCCCGCCCAATCCGATAAGGGCGAACAAGCTTTGCGATCCGTCACTTCCTCCTGGCCCGGGAATATTAACCCGGTTCCCATCGACTACGCCTTTCGGCCTCGCCTTAGGGGTCGGCTCACCCTGCTCAGATTAGCTTTAAGCAGGAACCCTTGGACTTTCGGCGAGAGGGTCTCTCACCCTCTTTGTCGCTACTCATGTCAACATTCTCGCTTCCGATCACTCCACCGGATCCCTCACAGGCCGGCTTCACAGTCGAGCTCACTCCGAGCGCAACAGGCCTCTCGGCCTGCTGAAGTCGGATCGAGCTGCTTCACGGAACGCTCCGCTACCGCGTACACCTTGCGGTGCACACCCTGAGCTTCGGCTCGTGGCTTGAGCCCCGGTACATCTTCGCCGCAAGACAGCTTGTCTAGACCAGTGAGCTGTTACGCTTTCTTTAAATGATGGCTGCTTCTAAGCCAACATCCTGGTTGTTTTGGCCGTCTCACATGCTTTCCCACTTAGCCACGAATTGGGGGCCTTAGCTGCAGGTCAGGGTTGTTTCCCTCTCGACGCCGGACGTTAGCACCCGACGTCTGTCTGCCAGACAGTACGCTTCGGTATTCGGAGTTTGCTTAGGATCAGTAAGACGGTGAGTCCCCATAGCCCATGCAGTGCTCTACCCCCGAAGGTATTCATCTGACGCTCTACCTAAATAGATTTCGCGGAGAACCAGCTATCTCCGAGTTTGATTGGCCTTTCACCCCTAGGCACACCTCATCCCGACCTTTTTCAACAGGTGTGGGTTCGGACCTCCAGTGCGTGTTACCGCACCTTCATCCTGGACATGCCTAGATCACTCGGTTTCGGGTCTGATCCTACTAACTCATGCGCCCTATTCAGACTTGCTTTCGCTGCGCCTACGCCTAGCGGCTTAAGCTTGCTAGTAAGACCAAGTCGTTGACCCATTATACAAAAGGTACGCCGTCACAGGGTCCAATGATCCGAAGATCCTCGGCCTGCTCCGACTGTTTGTAGGCGTCCGGTTTCAGGGACTGTTTCACTCCCCTTGTCGGGGTGCTTTTCACCTTTCCCTCACGGTACTGGTTCGCTATCGGTCAGCAAGGAGTACTTAGCCTTCGAGGGTGGTCCCCCGATCTTCAGACAGGATTTCACGTGTCCCGCCCTACTTGATATGTCCTCTCGAAGTTTCGCATACGGGGCTGTCACCCATGTCGCCCATCATTCCAGATGGTTCTGCTCCCTCTCGAGGCTCGGCTGGTCCGCGTTCGCTCGCCACTACTAACGGAGTATCGGTTGATTTCCTTTCCTACGGGTACTGAGATGTTTCAGTTCCCCGCGTTCGCTCTTTTAACCCTATATATTCAGGTCAAAAGTACCTGTTTCAACCACCGATCGTTGCCTGTCCCCACCGTTTCCGGTGACGTCCCAAACCGGGCCCCCAAAATTAATTGGTGGCCGGCGCGGAGCGTACGTCTTCGCTCGCGCGAAGACACTAAACAGCCAACAATCGAAGATTGTCAGGTGGGTTTCCCCATTCGGACATCCCGGGATCAAAGGGTGCTCTCGCCTCCCCCGGGCTTATCGCAGAGTGCCACGTCCTTCATCGCCTCTTGCTGCCAAGGCATCCACCAAACGCCCTTATCGCGCTTGATCCGATCCAGAAGAAGACGGGCCCTTTTGCTCGACGGCGGTTCAAAACCGTCAACCCATCCCAAAAGCCTGGATCAGAAGTCTTCGACCCGATGACACCCCCTCGGCAGGAAGCGCCACGGTTGCGAAGTCCGAACGGCCCGGGTGTTCGACCCGAACCAGACAGACCTCACGGTCAGTGTGTTTTAAGACTTGGAAAGACTGTTTC
>CAWCNG010000001.1:0-327731 GCA_963796805.1 uncultured Alphaproteobacteria bacterium | reverse complement strand
GATCAGCGGCAGCGGCAGGCGGATCCAGAAGGGGGAGTCGGAGCCGATGCTGGTCGAGAGGCGCAGGATCCAGCCGATGAGCGGCGGCTTGGAGTAATAGCCCCAGTCGAGCGTCTGGCCCCAGAACCAGTATTGCGCGTCATCGACATAGAGATCGGCGCTGTCGAAGGGCAGCAGCGCCACCCGCCACAGCGTGACGATCCAGGACGCAAAGCAGTCCGAGGGTGAAGATGCGCGCGTCAGACCGAGCGGTCGGGGGCATGGATCAGCCAGAGGTTGCGAGGCATAGATCAGAAGACCTATGCCCTGGCCAAATTCGAACACCAGGGTCGCGGCGGTAGATGGCGTAGGCGAGCAGCACAATTCCGCCCGCCAGCGAGAAGTACCAGGAGGCGGTCGGCATCACCGATCTGCGCGCCCGCTCGGACATGATCCACTGGATCCGGAAGCGCGTCGAGAAGAGCGCCTGGCCGAGGAAGCCGACCATCACCACCAGAACTCGCCCCATGGTCGACGCGGAAGAACTCGAAGCCGTCTGCATTCAGCCCTTCCCCGGCTTCACCTCGATCGGGCGCGCCTTCTTGCGGCGCTTGATCAGCCACATGACGCCGACGAGATCGTCAGGCGCCCACGAGCGCGCGCGGAGGTTGGAATAGTCGGAGCGTCCGGCGTGACGGGGGGCATGGGCGGCGTCCTGTTGCAGCATCTGTCCAGCCGTCGCGGCGACCAGCGCAGGCAGGTAGCGGTCATGTCGTCGAAGTAGGAAAGGGCCCAGGAAGGCGTCGCGGCGGAACAGCCTTCAGGCCGCAGCCGGTGTCACAGAGTGCCGTCGTTCAGGAGGCGCTGGCGGATACGTTGGCGGCGCGCGACGCCCAGCGCTTGGAGGCGGTCTGCTGGCGGCCGACGCGCTGGCCGGCGACGAGGGCAGCGCCCTCGGGGAAGGCGTGCCCGTGGAGGCGGTAGGTGAGCTTCGGGATGCTAGGAAGGCGGGTTCTGGCCGTGGCCTCGAGGGTGCAGACGGCGCTGCCCGGGCGAGGGTCACGCCGCTGTGGACGGCTCCGACTGGCCGGCGCTGCTGGCGTGCCAGACAAGTCGGAGCAGGGGGAGGCGCGCGGACAGGGCGAGGACGCGGGCGGCGGTATCATCGTCGGAGCCGTCGTCCACGTCGACGATCTCGTAAGGAGCGAGGGGCATGCAGGCCGCGACGATCGCATCGGTGTCAAAATAGAGGTTTTTGCCTCGTTCTTCAGCGGAACGACGATGGAGAGCCAGGGGATCGGTTCGGTCTGCGCCGAGGCGTTCGGCGAAGTCTGCGGCGACATTGGCTGCGCTCTCCCGGGACCGCCGCATCTCGATGCCCCGACCGGGATCCGGGCCATGGCCTTTGGCTTGGTCGGAGTAAGAGGATTCGAACCTCCGACCCCCTGCTCCCGAAGCAGTACGCTTCGCTGGCTACGCTCCGACGCGCCGGGCTGTTTAATGCGTTCCTCGCCAGCGCAACGGGCTATCGAAACTCCTGCCTTGCGCAAGAGGCTGGCCTTTGCCGCGAGGCTGGTCCGCGCGTGCTCACTTCGGCTTGGTCACGCCGTCGGCGAAGATCGTGCTCCAATCGTCCTTCATGCTGATGACCGCCCAGCCTCCGCCTTGGCCTCGTCCATCAGCGCCTGGCTGAACGTGCCGACCTAGCTGTCGGGCAGGCCGTTCGCAGGGCCGTAGGCAAACTCGCGCTCGGCATCATCGTGCAGGACGAGCAGGCCGAGTCGCGGCGCCGTCGCCGGCGGTCGTCCACTCCAGCATCTCGCTGGTCGCCATCGGAGTTGCCGAAGGCGATCTGCGGCCGCTTGCCGATGAAGAGGTTGATGCCCATCGCCTTGCCGTCGCCATCGTTGATGAAGAAGGTCTTCGGCTCGCGCATCAGCACCGGCTTGCCGTCCCATCTCGTACTTGGTGACGATGCTGGAGCCGACCACCTGCTCGGGCGGGACGCCGTAGACGTCGCGCGGAATAGACGCGAACGAACTCCTGGCCGCCACCGGTCACGAAGTAGGTGCGGAAGCCGTTTGCGCGCAGGTAGTCCATCGCCTCGAGCATCGGCTGGTAGACGAGTTCGGTGACCGGCACGCCGAAGACCGGGTTCTTCGACTTCGGCAGCCAGTCGGCGACGATCGCCTCGAAGTCAGTGGTGCTCATGCCGGCGTGGGTGACGGCGACGATTTCCATCCAGTCCTTCTCGGTGAACTTCGCCATCGCCGCGTGATCGCCGCTCGAGCACGGACTTGAAGGGCTCGGTGTCCTTCCATTCGGGGTGGTCGGGCGCCATCCCGGCGAGGCGGTCGAGTGCGAAGAGGCCCTGGCTGTAGAGCGGCTGCTCGACCCAGGTGGTGCCGTCTTGGTCGAAGGTGGCGATGCGGTCCTCGGGCGCTACCAGGTCGGCGCTGCCCTCGGTGGTCGTGGCAGCGACGAAGTCGAGGATCGCCTGCTTGGCCGGGCCGTCGTTCCACGACGGCAGGGGATTGTCCTGCGCCCAGACCGAGGTCCCGGTGGTGAGGGCAAGGACAAGGGCCAGTGTACCGAGTAGCGGGCGGCGGCCCAGGGTGGGACATGGAGTTGCTGCATTTTCGTCTCCCTTTCTACCCGCTGCGCGGGTGATACTGCTTGCTCAAGTCAGCGCCGCGATAGCCGTCAGGTAGCCGCGTCACCCGGCCCCCGGGAGAGACCTCGGTGACCGCCTGCATGACCGGCTCGAGGTTGAAGCTACCGGGTTTCTGCCGCGGGGGGAACTCGCGGAAGCTCTGCCGCCAGTCGCCGATGAAGGCCGCGGCGGGCGCGATCAGGAACATCGCTCGAGATACCAGCGCTGGTAGCCCATGGCCTTCTCCTCCTCTGCGCGCTCGATGGGGTCCATGCGCAGGTTGGTGAGCGTTGGGGCGCGCAGTTCTTCGAAGGGTTGCTGCCAGACCCCGAGGCCGAGCGCATTCTGCCGCAGGAAGGTCACCTTCCAGGCGTCGTATCGCAGCGCCGCGACGCTGGCGTCGTCGCTCCAGTACAGGAACTCGCGGCGCGGCCACTCCGCCTCGCCGTCGGCACGCGCCTTGTCGATGAAGGCCAGGGCCCCCGTGGTCAGTTCCTCGTCCGCCGCCTCCATGCGCTTCCTGGTCAGCGGGCCGGTCCGCCGGTCGGGGACGCGGACTCCTCCTGCGCGCCGGCGGTGCCGCCGTTCCCGCTGGGGCCGATGCGTAGCAGGCGGCGCAGGCTGCTGATGCGGGGGTAGGTGCCGGCGACGTAGCGCGACTGGTTGTGGGTGACCGGGCGGGTGCGCGAGACGTGCGGCGTCTCCTCGCGGAAGACCACATAGATTCCGCTCAGGATGATGATTGCCGCGCCGGCGGCGGTGGCGGCGTCGGGCGTCTCGCCGAAAAAGGCATAGCCGTAGACCACCGCCCAGAGGATCTGGGAATACTGCATCGGCGCGACGACCACCGCGCGGCCGACGCGGTAGGCGGCGATGATGCAGAGCCCGCCGACGAACCCTAGCACCGCCATCAGCGCGAGCCCGCCGAGGTGGACCGCCGGCATCGGCTGATAGACGAAGGGCATGGCGCAGCCCATGACGAGGAAGTTCGCCATCATCGGGTAGAGAAGCATGACCGCGCTGCGCTCCTCTTGGCCGATCTTGCGCATCACGACGGCGCCGATCGCCGAAGAGATCGCGGCGACGAGGGCGGCAACGTGCCCGAGGGTGAGCTCGGTCGAGCCGGGGCGAAGCACGACGATGACGCCGACCAGGCCGACGGCGACCGCGAGCGAGCGCCGCCAGCCCACACTCTCGCCGAGGATGGGAACGGCGAGCATGGTGATGAGGAGCGGCGCCGCGAAGATCAGCGCGTAGGTCTGGGCCATGGGAAGGACCGAGAAGGCGTAGAAGGCGAGCGTGGTGGAAGTGGTGGCCGCGACGACCCGGAGGAGGGTCCACCAAGGGTGGCGCGGGCGCAGGTTCCCCTCGGAACGGTCGCGCATCAGCATCACGGTGACGACGGGGAAGCCGAAGAGGTTGGCGAAGAAGACGATCTGCAGCGGCGAGTAGATCCCGCCGAGCGTCTTCACCACGACGTCGTGCGTCGAATAGATCGAGAAGGCGGCCAGCGCCAGCACCGCGCCCTGGGCGTTGTGGGTCATCTGCCGGCGGGTCCCTTGCCGCCAGTCTAGCCGAGGGCCGCGACGATGGCGTCGCCCATGGCGCCGGTGGAGACCGGTGTACCGCCGTCCGGACCGACGAGGTCGGCGGTGCGCAGGCCGTCGGCCAGGACCTGCTCCACCGCCGCTTCGAGGCGGGTGGCCTCGTCGCCGGCGTCGAAGGAATAGCGCAGCGCCATGGCGAAGGAGAGGATGCAGGCGATGGGGTTGGCCAGCGCCTTGCCGGCGATGTCCGGGGCCGAGCCGTGGACCGGCTCGTAGAGGGCCTTGCGGCGGCCGGTCTTCGGGTCCGGCGCGCCGAGGGAGGCGGAGGGGAGCATGCCGAGCGAGCCGGTCAGCATCGCGGCGACGTCGGAGAGCATGTCGCCGAAGAGGTTGTCGGTGACGATGACGTCGAACTGCTTGGGCGCTCGGACGAGCTGCATGCCGCCGGCGTCGGCGAGCATGTGGGTGAGCTCGACGTCGGGGAAGCGGGCGTCGTGGGTCGCCTGGACCACCTCGTTCCAGAGGACGCCGGACTTCATCACGTTGCGCTTTTCCATGGAGCAGACGCGGTTGCCGCGGACGCGGGCCAGCTCGAAGGCGACGGCGGCGATGCGCTCGATCTCGAAGCTGTCGTAGACCTGGGTGTCGATGGCACGCTTCTGGCCGTTGCCGAGGTCGGTGATCGTCTTCGGCTCGCCGAAGTAGACCCCGCCGGTCAGTTCGCGGACGATGAGGATGTCGAGGCCCTCGACCAGCTCACGCTTGAGCGACGAGAAGTCGGCGAGGGCGTCGAAGCACTTGGCCGGGCGCAGGTTGGCGAAGAGCTCGAGGTCCTTGCGCAGGCGCAGGAGGCCGGCTTCGGGGCGCACGTCGTAGGGGACCTTGTCCCACTTCGGGCCGCCGACCGCGGCGAGGAGGACGGCGTCGGCGGCCTGCGCCTTCGCCATGGTCGCGTCGCTGATCGCCTGGCCGTGGGCGTCGTAGGCGCAGCCGCCGACGAGGTCTTCCTCGACATGGAAGGGCCGGCCGTTGCCGCCGAACCAGGCGATCACCTTGCGCACCTCGGCCATCACCTCGGGGCCGATGCCGTCGCCGGGCAGGATCAGGAGGGTCGGGTCGGGCATGGGATCCTCGCGCGGCGTGTTAGCGAGAGCTCCGCGGTATCGCCTTGACCGGGAGGGGTCAAGGCGGGGTGTGCGAGTGCGCGGGTCCGCCCGGCGCGCACGACCCGCCGCGTGACGGATCGATTCCGGAAAACCGACCCCGGGCTAGCCGTCGAAGCGTAACACCTGGTTTATGAAGGCGGGCGCGGTGAAGACGGCGCGCCCGTTTCGGAACCCTGCCGCGTGCGCCATGCGAGCCAATCCGCTTCCGTCTCCGGAAAGTCCGAGCTCGCGCAGTGCTCGTACACCACGCGCCACTCGTCGTCCGCGAGGTCCGGCCAGTGCTGGCGCCGCGCGGCGAGCCGGTCGAGCCAGCCGTCGCGGGCTTCGCCGGGCAGGAGCGTGGGCTCCCAGAGCATGAACGTGCCGCCGGGGGCGACGGCTCGCCGGATGGCACGCAGGATGGCGCCCTTCTCCTCGGGCGCGAAATGGTGCAGCGACTGGCCGAGCCAGGCGATCTCGACCGGCTCGCCCCAATCGTCAAGGGCAGCGCGGAGGTCGCGCTCGATCAGGCGGATCGGGCATCCCAAGCCATCCAGCTCGCGCGCGGCGATGTCGAGGGCCGGCCGCGAGATGTCGATGCCCGCGTAGCTGCCGACCGGGCTTCCGGCGAGGACGCGCGCCGTCCCCGCCGCATCGCCGCAGGCGATGTCGAGGAAGGCGAATCGGGGCGGCGCCACTGAGACTGCCTCCCGCAACGTGTCGTAGACCTCGCGGTGAAGCATGTAGTTCAGATCGAGAACCTTGCGGTAAATTCGCCAGCCGGTGAGAAAGTAACTCTGGTCACCAGAGGCCGGCGCCGTGGTCGCTTCCACCATCGCTGCATCCTCCCCGAGTGCCGATCCTAGCACGAGGAAAGCCCGTCCGCATCACGAGCGTGATGGCGGCATGCGGGTCTAGCGCAGCGCCCTGAGCGCGTTCAGGATCACGGCGACGTCGATCACCTCCTGGGTCAGGGCGCCGGCCACCGGGGGCAGCAGGCCGACCGCGGCGGCGGCCATGGCGGCGAGGGAGAGGCCGAGGCCGACGAGCACGCTCTGCCGCGCGATGCGCATGGTGCGGTGGGCGGTGGCGAGTGCCGCGGCCAGGGGCGCGATGCGGTCGACGAGCAGGACGACGCCGGCGCTTTCCGACGAAGCCGCGGAACCGCGGGCGCCCATGGCGACGCCGACGGTGGCGGCGGCGAGCGCGGGGGCGTCGTTGACGCCGTCGCCCACCATCAGGGTCGGGGCCTGCGCGGTTTCGCGCGCCACCACGGCGACCTTGCCGGCGGGGTCGAGGTCGCCGAACGCCTCGGCAATGCCGAGCCGGCGGGCTATCGCCGCGACGACGTCGCTGCGGTCGCCGGACGCGAGGACGACGCGGTCGATGCCGCCGGCGCGGAGTGAGGCAAGCATGTCGGGGGCATCCGGGCGCGGGTCGTCGGCGAGGTCGATCAGGCCGGCGAGCTCGCCGTCCACGGCAACCGCCACGCCGACCGGGGCCTCGGGGTCGGGGCCGTCGAGGGCGGAGATGTCGACATGGGCGGTGTCGCGGACGAAGCCGGGGCCGCCCACCACCAGCCGGCGGCCCTCGACGGTGCCGGACAGCCCGCTGCCGGCGGTCTCGGTGATGTCGGTCGGCGGTGTGAGGGCGAGGTTGCGGCGGTGGGCTTCCTCGACAAGCGCCGCGGCGATCACGTGGTTCGAGGCCTGGTCGAGCGCGGCGGCGAGGCGGAGCACCTCGTCGGCCTGCCAGCCGGGGGCGGTGCGGATCGATCGGACCGCGGCGCGGCCGAAGGTCAGGGTGCCGGTCTTGTCGAGGATGGCGGTGCGGACGCGGGCCAGCGCCTCGAGTGCGCCGCCGGTCTTGATCAGCACGCCGCCGCGGGCGGCGCGGGACATGCCGGAGATGATCGCCACCGGCAAAGCAAGGATCAGCGGGCAGGGGGTGGAGGCAACCAGCACCGCCAGCGCGCGGACGGGATCGCCGGAGGCCCACCAGGCGGTGCCGGCGAGCGCGACGGTAAGGAGGAGAAACCAGATCGCATAGCGGTCGGCCATGCGCACCACCGGCGCCTTGCTGTCGCGCGCCTGCTCCACGAGGCGGACGATGTGGGCGTAGGTACTCTCGGCGGCGGGGCGCAGGGTGACGAGGCGGAAGGCGTCGCCGCTGTTGGTGGCGCCGCTCATCAGCTCGTCGCCCTGGATTTTCTCCACCGGCAGGGACTCGCCGGTGAGCGCCGACTGGTCGAGGAGGGCGCGGTGGTCGTCGAGCGTGCCGTCGACCGGCAAGACCTCACCCTGGCGCACGAGGATGGCATCTCCGGGGGCGAGTCGGTCGATGGGGACCTCTTCGAGCCGCCCGTCTGCGGCGCGCATGGCCGTGCGGGCGACGCGCCCGAGGAGCGCGGTCATCTCGCCGCGGGCGCGGCCTTCGGCGTAGCTCTCCAGGAGCTGGCCGCCGGCGTACATCAGTGCCACCACGTTGCCGGCCAGCGGTTCGCCGAAGGCGAGCGCCGCCGTCATCGAAAGTGCGGCGACCACGTCGAGGCCGACGTCGCCGCGGCGGAGGCTGCGGACGATCTGGACCAGGAGGCCGGCGAGGACGGGCAGGGTGCCGGCGGCCCAGGCGCGGGGTGCCCAGGCCTGGCCGGTTGCCCAGGCGAGGATGCCGGCGGCGAGCCCGGCAAGGGCGATGGCCACCAGCGCCAGGGGGAGCTGGCGCATCGGTCGCTGGGTCACGGCGGCTCCGTCGTTGCCTTGCTGCCGCAGGGTAGCACGTGACTGGTGCGGGCGGGAGGGACGGAAGGTCCCAGGCTAGATCGGGGTGGTCGCGTGAGACGGATTGAGGCGGGGCCGCAAGGGTTAACGGCGATTTCTTGAACGTACAACGCGCGTACATCGTGCGTACATCGCATGTACACGCCGCGCACGGGCGGCCGAAAGGTTAACGGGCGCCGGCGGGCGGGGGGCCGCGCCGTTCACGCGGGTCGCGTGTCAGGGGAGGGCGAGGTCGACCCAGACCAGGCGGTGGGCCGAGGCGGCAGCTGCGGCCTCGGCGAGCGGTTCGCCGGCGGCGGGCCAGAGCACCCCGCTGGCGACGACCGCGAGGCCGCGCGACGGCAGGACGTAGTCGGTGCGGAGGTTGCCGGGGCCGCGGTCGTCGCGCCAGTCGGCGGTGTCGAGCTCCGGCGGGCCGGCGTGGCGCGGGTTGGCGGCGGCGGCGGCGCCGGCGCTGGCGGGGCGCGGGTCCTGCAGGCGGGGATGGGCGAGAAGGTGCCGACGCCGTCGCGCAGCCCGGCGCCGTCGAAGGGGTCGGCGTTGAGGTTGCCGAGGACCACGACGGCTGCGTCCGGCCGGCAGTGCCGCGGTCCGCCCGGCGTCGTCGCGGAACGCGGTGCCGTCGAGATAGAGCGTCCAGAAGCGGATCTCGTCGTGGTTGCGGCGGCGGTTCATGCCTTCCGCGCCGTCGAAGAGCGGCGGCGTCGGGTTGGAGGCGAGCAGGTGCAGCCGGCTGCCGCCGGGGAGGATCACCGGCAGGTCCCAGTGCGAGCGCGAGGAGAGGCGCAGGGCGGCGCGGGTTTCGGCGTCGGGGAAGGGCGTGCCGTCGGGGTGTTCCGGCAGCAGGGCATCGGGCAACTCCGCCCAGGGCAGGAGACGGAAGGTTCGCGCCGCCTCCGCGTCGAGCGGCAGTTGCGACAGGACCGCCATGCCGCCGTGGCCGGGGAACTTGCCCCAGCCCCAGCCGTCGCCCCAGCCGGTCGCCAGGCCGTCGCCGTCGAGGTCGCGCCCGGCGGGGTCGCCGGAATTGACCTGGGCGTGGAAGGCTTGCGGATAGGCAAGGCCGTCCGGCCCGGCGGCGACGAGCGCGCGGAAGGCGTCGAGCGCCTGGCCGCGCCGGTCGTCGTCGAAGCCGTTGAGAAGCAGGATGTCGGGGCGGACGGTCTGGATGACCTCGACGGCGGCGCGCACGGCGGCATCATCGGGCTCGGCGAGGTCGGCGAGGAGGAGGCCGGGGCCGTCGCGGGTGAGCCCGATGTCCCAGGCGGCGACGCGAAGGCTGTCCGCGGCGGCGGGGGCGGCGAGGAGAAGGGCGAGGAGGACGGCCCGCATGGACGGGACGGTAGGAGCCGGGCGGCTAACGGTTCGTTAACCGTGAGGGGTCTCCGGGGCGGGTGGTACGATGGCCACCCGCATCGGCCATGCGCCGGACTCCGCGTTGACTGCGAGGACGGCGGCCTGCGATCCAAAATCCGACGTTCGAACGGTTCGCTTGTTGCCGATTGCCTGGCGGCTGAGCTCGGCGCCCATTGCGTGAAGCCAATCCGCGTGCTAGATACTGAACCACATGGTTCAGTATATGGCACCTCGCCTCGATGCTTCGTTCGCTGCGCTCTCGGACGCCACCCGACGCGGCGTTCTGGAACAGCTCGGACGTGCAGACGCCTCGATCACGGACCTTGCCGAGAAGTTCCACATGACCCTCACGGGCATGAGAAAGCACGTCGGCGTCTTGGAAGAGGCGGGGCTCGTCACGACCGAGAAGATCGGGCGCGTGCGGACCTGCAGGCTCGGTCCACGCGGACTGGAGGCCGAGGCTGCATGGATCGAGAGCCACCGCCAGGTCTGGGGCGCACGCTTCGACGCGTTGGACAAGGTTGTCGAGGACTTGAAACGCAAGGAGGAAATCGATGGAAGACAGAAGAGATAGTCAGCCCGATCCCATGAAGAACCGCACCATGGTGGAGCGGAAGTCGGACCGGGAGCTGGTCGTTACGCGAAGCTTCAACGGTCCCGCGCACATCGTGTTCGAGGCCTGGACCAAGCCCGAGCTGATGAAGCTGTGGTGGGCACCGAAGTCGACAGGCATGCCCCTGCGCTCCTGCGAGATGGACGTTCGTGTCGGGGGCAGGTACCGCCTCGAGTTCGGACACGATGCCTCGGAGACCATGGCGTTCATCGGCAAGTACATCGAGGTGAAACCGCCCTCGCGCCTCGCCTGGACGAACGAGGAAAGTGAAGACGGCCCGGTGACCACGGTGACCTTCGAGGAAAAGGACGGAAAGACGCTGCTGGTCCTGCACGAGCTCTATCCGTCGAAGGAGGCCCTCGACGAAGCTGTCGCCGGGATGGAGGACGGGATGCCCGAACAGTTCGAACAGCTGGACGAACTTCTCGTCACCCTGGGCGCGAGCGTGTGATGGCGTGAGCCCGACTTCAACCCGATCGGCCATGCCTTGAACGGGCACGAAACAGAAAAAATCGCGAGGCGTGACTTCGTCGGCGCCAGGCCCGGGACCGCCTTTCGGTCGAAGCCGGTCCCGGCCCGACGAGCCGAAGCACTGCTTCGGCCGGGCCGTTCGCCGGAGCGCGTGAGCGCGGAGGCGAAGGCGGGTGCGGCCTGGACCGGACGGCTGCAATCCGGGCGTGGCCGCCCCGGTGGGCGCGGAATCGCGCCCGCCCTTGGGGGGGCGGGCGCGGCCGGATTTGTCGACGGCCAAATCCGGCGGGACGAACCGTTTGCGGCACGGCCGGACCGAGTGGCAGCGTCGGCAGGATCTGGAAGGCGACGGCGAGGGGATCAGGCGGCCTGCCAGGGGTGGCGGGCCTGCAGATCCGCCTCGAAGGCGTCGATGGCACCGGCCTTTTCCATGGTGAGGCCGATGTCGTCGAGGCCGTCGAGGAGGCAGCGCCGGCGGAAGGCGTCGACCTCGAAAGCGATGGAGCCGCCGTCGGGGCCGGTGATGACCTGGTTCTCGAGATCGATGGTCACCACCGCGTTGGCGCCGCGCTCGGCGTCGTCCATCAGCTTGTCCACGTCCTCCTGCGGCAGGGCGATGGGCAGGATGCCGTTCTTGAAGCAGTTGTTGAAGAAGATGTCGGCGAAGCTGGGCGCGATCACGCAGCGGATGCCGAAGTCGAGCAGCGCCCAGGGGGCGTGCTCACGGCTGGAGCCGCAGCCGAAGTTCTCGCCGGCGACCAGGATCTGCGCCTTGCGGTAGGCGGGCTGGTTCAGGACGAAGTCCTCGATCTCGTTGCCCTCCGCGTCGTAGCGCATCTCGTCGAAGAGGTTCTTGCCGAGGCCGGTGCGGGCGATCGTCTTCAGGAACTGCTTGGGGATGATCATGTCGGTGTCGACGTTGATCAGCGGCATCGGTGCCGCCACGCCGGTGAGCCTGGTGAACTTGTCCATGGGGGCCTCGCTTCCGTCTCTCGCGGGACGGTTAATCACGGGCCGGCGCGCCGCGCAACCCGAGGCTGGACTTCCCGCGCGCGCGCTTCTACTGCCCGGGCCTCGGAGGAAACGACATGCCGACGCGCAGTCCCGAGGAGCCGCGGAGCTGGACGGCGCATGTGCGTGCGACGGTGGTGCTGGCGCTGCCGCTGATCGGCCTGCAGCTGGCGCAGATGACCATGGGCGTCACCGACACGGTGATGCTGGGCTGGCTCGGGGCGCGCGAGCTTGCCGGCAGCATGCTCGGCACGCAGTCGATCTTCCTGCTCTACATCTTCGGCGTCGGTTTCTCGCAGGCGGCGATGCCGCTCGCCG
Source organism: uncultured Alphaproteobacteria bacterium (assembly GCA_963796805.1). GTDB lineage: Bacteria > Pseudomonadota > Alphaproteobacteria > Rhodobacterales > Rhodobacteraceae > Amaricoccus. The sequence continues at coordinate 315,858 of CAWCNG010000001.1, read as the reverse complement.
CGGCGGCGGAGGGCGGCGGGGACATTGCGGGGGTGCGCCGTTCGGTGCGCATGGGGCTCTGGGTGCTCGCGCTCTACAGCGCCATCGTGATGCTGCCGCTGTGGCATGCCGAGCGGGTCCTCATTCTCCTCGGCCAGGAGCCGGACCTCGCGGCGCTTGCCGGCGACTACGTGCGGGTCGCCATGTGGTCGATGCTGCCGGCGCTGGTCATCACCGGCATGCGCGCCTTCCTCTCGGTGGTGGGCCACGCCTATCTGCTGCTCGCCGTCATCGCGACCGGGGCGGTGGTCAACGGCGGGCTGAACTACCTGCTGATCTTCGGCCACTACGGCTTTCCGGCGCTGGGCGTGGTCGGGGCGGCGGTGGCGACCTCGATCGCCAACCTGGCGATGGCGCTCGCCCTGGTCGCCTATGGCGCGATGGCGCCGGCGCTGGCCCGCTACGAGCTGCTCGCGCGCTTCTGGCGGCCGGACTGGGAGAGCTTCCGCGAGATCCTGCGCCTCGGCTGGCCGATCGGGGCGACGATCGTGGCCGAGGTGGGGCTGTTCGTCAGCGCCTCGATCATGATGGGCTGGCTCGGGGCGGTTCCGCTGGCGGCGCACGCCATCGCGATCCAGCTTTCCGCCATGACCTTCATGATTCCCCTCGGCCTCGGCAACGCGGCGACGGTGCGGGTGGGGCTCGAGTTCGGTCGCGGGGCCACGGCCGACCTCGGGCGGGCAGCGGTGACCGCGCTGGTGCTGTCGATCGCGGTGGCGCTGATCGGTGCGATCGCCTTCTGGACCTGGCCGGAGCGTCTTGTCGGCCTTTTCCTCCGCCCGGGCGACGCGAACGCGCCGGCGGTGCTGGCCTATGCGGTGCCGCTCCTGCTGGTCGCCGCGGGGTTCCAGACCGTCGACGCGCTGCAGGCGGTGGGGAGCGGGCTCCTGCGCGGGGTGCAGGACACGCGGGTGCCGATGATGATGGCGCTGGTCAGCTACTGGGGTGTCGGGCTGCCGGTGGCGCTGGCGCTCGGTTTCGGCGCGGGCTGGGGCGGTGTGGGCATCTGGATCGGCCTGGCGCTCGGCCTCGCCACCGCGGCGGCGCTGCTCAACGCCCGCTTCTTCATGCGCGAGCGGCTGGGGTTCCTCGGCCGCTGAGCTGCCGCCGTGCCTTCGGGTCTGAAATTTTTCGCGCGGGGCGCTTGACGACTGAACCGTTCAGTTTAGACTGATTGGCACGAACTGAACGGTTCAGTTCGAATTCGATTGCGGAGAAACCCGATGCAAAATTCTTTCATCGTTCGCACTGCCACCGCGGCGCTTTTCGCCGTCACCCTGGTGCCGGCAGCGTTTGCGCAGACCGCCACCCGTGCCGATCAGGGGGCCAATCCCTACGCCGGCGCGGTGAAGGCGCCGGTCTGCACCCAGCTGGAGATCGCGGCCGGCATCACAGGTGACGAGTGCGGGCAGTTGAGCCTCTCCGAAGTGGCGTTCATCAAGTCGAAGAAGGACAACACGAATTGAGGCTCGGCGACGAGCGCGAGGGGGCGGCTTTGCCGCCCTCTCGTTTCTTGCCTTGACTTACGATTTCTTGCGTTGGCTTGAACTGAACGGTACTGTTTCCACATCGGACCGGCCCGAGACGCCGGCCGTGCTGGAGGAAACCGAAGTGAAAGTCGCCGACGCCGATGCCGGCCTCAAGCGCAGTCCGAAATGCGCGCAGGTCCTGGAAGGCGCGCGAAAGGTCTTCATGGACCGCGGCTACGAGGGGGCCAGCGTGGACGAGATCGCCCGCGTCGCCGGCACCTCCAAGGCGACCCTCTACAGCTATTTCCCCGACAAGCGGCAGCTCTTCGAGGCGGTGATGCAGACCCAGGTCGGCCGCACCGGCGAGGTCATCGGCCAGGAGCCGCCCGACGAGCCGGTGGAGGTGACGCTGCGGCGCATGGCGATGAGCTTCGCCAGCTTCCTCTTCTCGCCCGGCGCGCAGGAGATGTTCCGCGTCTGCATCGCCGAGGCCGGCCGCTTTCCCGAGGTCGGCGCCGCCTATCATGCCTCCGGACCGGCACGTGCCCACGCGAAGCTGGTGGCGTTCTTCCAGTCGGCGGGCGCACGCGGCCAGCTTGCGATCGACGATCCCGAAACCGCCGCCGATCAGTTCGCCGCCCTTTGCAAGGCGGGCCTCTTCCTGCGCGCCCTCCTCGGCGGCCCGCCGGCCAACGAGGAGGAGATCGCCCGCATCGCCGACGAGGCGGTGCGGACGTTCCTGGCGCGCTACCGGGCCGTGGATACCGAGTAGGCCTTCCCGGTCACATCATCAGCTCGCGCACGTCCGTCAGCCGCCCGGTGATCGCGGCCGCCGCCGCCATTGCCGGGGAGAGGAGGTGCGTGCGGCCGCCGCGGCCCTGGCGACCCTCGAAGTTGCGGTTGGAGGTGGAGGCGCAGCGCTCGCCCGGCTCGAGCTTGTCGGGGTTCATGGCGAGGCACATGGAGCAGCCGGCCATCCGCCAGTCGAAGCCGGCCTCGATCAGCTTCGCCGCGATGCCTTCCTCCTCGGCCTGGGCGCGCACCAGGCCCGAGCCCGGCACGATCATCGCGCGGAGGCCGTCCTTGACCCGGTGGCCCTCCATGACGCGGGCCACCTCGCGCAGGTCCTCGATCCGCCCGTTGGTGCAGGAGCCGATGAAGACGGTATCGATCTCGATGTCCTGCAGCCGCGTGCCGGGGGTCAGGCCCATGTATTCGAGCGAGCGGCGGGCGGCGTCGATTTTCCCGCCCTTGAAGTCCTCGGGGTTCGGCACGACGCCGGTGATCGGCAGCACGTCCTCGGGGCTGGTGCCCCAGGTCACCACCGGCGCGATGCCGGCGGCGTCGAGGATCACCTCGCGGTCGAAGTGCGCGCCCTCGTCGCTGAAGAGCTGGCGCCAGTGCGCCTCGGCCATCTCCCAGGCGCCGGCTTTCGGCGCGTGCGGGCGGCCCTTGACGTAATGGAAGGTCTTCTCGTCAGGCGCGATCAGGCCGGCCCGCGCGCCGCCCTCGATCGCCATGTTGCAGACGGTCATCCGCCCTTCCACGGACAGGCCGCGGATGGCCTCGCCCATGTACTCGATGACGTGGCCGGTGCCGCCGGCGGTGCCGGTGGCGCCGATGATCGACAGGGTGACGTCCTTGGCGGTGACGCCCGGCCCGAGGCTGCCCTTCACCTCGACCTTCATGTTCTTCGCCTTGCGCTGGATCAGCGTCTGGGTGGCGAGCACGTGCTCCACCTCGGACGTGCCGATCCCGTGCGCCAGCGCGCCGAAGGCGCCGTGGGTGGCGGTGTGGCTGTCGCCGCAGACGATGGTCATGCCGGGCTGGGTCCAGCCCTGCTCCGGGCCGATGATGTGCACGATCCCCTGGCGGATGTCGCCGACGCCGTAGTACTCGATGCCGAAGTCCTCGGCGTTCTTCTGCAGCACCTCGACCTGGATCCGGCTTTCCTCGTTGTCGATGCCGCCGGTGCGGCCGACGTCGGTCGGGACGTTGTGGTCGGGGACGGCGACGGTCTTGGCCGGGGCACGGACCTTGCGGCCGGCCATGCGCAGGCCTTCGAAAGCCTGCGGGCTCGTCACCTCGTGCACGAGGTGGCGGTCGATGTAGAGAAGGCAGGTGCCGTCGGGCGCTTCATGCACCAGGTGGGCATCCCAGAATCTTGTCGTAGAGCGTTTTCGGTGCGGACATGGATTCCTCCCGCGAGGCTGATTTCGACGGACGAGCAGGCGGCGCGCGGGGGTCAGGCGCCGGCGCGTAGCCTCAGGCCGCGGCCGTGGAAGCGCCACGGCAGGCGGGCGCGGTCGTCCATGTCGAAAATCCTCGGCATGGGGGTTTCTCTAGCCGCGAATCGAAGCGGCGACAAGCGACCGCGCCGCTTGCGCTGCCCAGTCGGGCGCAGCACCCTGCCGGATGGGAAACCAGGGAAGGGGTTCGTGATGGACTGGTCGGCCACCGACTATCGCCGCTTCGAGGATGAGCGGACGCGGCCGGCGCGCGATCTCCTGGCGCAGGTGGCGACCGAGCCGGTGCGGGCGGCGGTCGATCTCGGCTGCGGGCCGGGCAACTCGACCGAGCTGCTGCGGGCGCGGTTTCCGGATGCGCAGCTGCTCGGCATCGATAGCTCGCCCGACATGGTCGCCGCTGCCCGCCAGCGCCTGCCGGGGGTCCGCTTCGAAACCGCCGACATCGCCGCCTGGGACGATCCGGGGCGCTATGACCTCGTCTTCGCCAACGCCGTGCTGCAGTGGCTGCCCGACCATTCCCGCCTGCTGCCGCGGCTGATGCAGCGGCTCGGCCCCGGCGGAACGCTGGCGGTGCAGATGCCCGACAACCTCGACGAGCCGGCGCACGCGCTGATGCGGGCGGTGGCTGCGGACGGACCCTGGGCGGCCAGACTCGCCGGTGCGGCGGCGGCGCGGGAGGCGCGCCATGACGCCGGCTGGTACTGGCGGCTCCTGCGCGACACGGCGGCGCGGGTGGAGGTGTGGCGGACCGTCTATCATCACCCTTTGCCGGGTGGCGCCCGCGGCGTGGTCGACTGGTTCCGCGCCACGGGACTGCGGCCGTTCCTCGCGCCGCTCGACGCCGGGGAGCAGGACGCGTTTCTCGCCGCTTACGAGACGGCGGTGGCGGCGGCCTATCCGGCCGAGCCGGACGGGACGCTGCTCCTGCCCTTTCCCCGGCTCTTCATCGTGGCGGTGCGCTGAGCCTATTCCTGCCGCTTCAGACTGGCGAGGGGGGCGCCCGCCTCGCCGAGGAGGATCAGGCGTCCGTCTTCGATGCGGAAGCCGCGCGTTGCCTCGAGCGCCGCGAAGAAGCCCGTCTCCTGCTGCATCTGCGGCGGCGGGCAGAGGCGGCGGGTAGCGGCGACCGGTCCAAACCTGAGAACCTCGCCGTCAAGCGTGTAGCTTCCGCGGAAGTTGTTGCAGCCCCCGCGCCCGGTCGCCTCGCCGGCGGTGAGCGCGAGGTAGGTGTCGACCTTCTCGGCCGCCCGCTCGCCGCCGAGATCCGCGAGCGTCCAGGTGCCGACCGGGGCGGCGGCCGGGGTCTCCGCCAGCGCCTCCGGCTGGGCGAGCGGCACCAGCGTGAGCTCGGCGGTGGTGCCGAGATCTCCGGTCAGGACAGGCGTGCTTGTGTCGGTCCGCATGATCGCCCGTCCGTCCTGCACCAGCCGCGCCGACACGACATAGCGGTTCTGAGGCTCGATCGCCGCCGTATCATAGGAGAGAACGAAGGGAATCGGGCCCCAGACGGCGCACCGGCACGCTGACGCTGCCGCGCCGCTCGGACGGCGCGTCGGCGCGCGAGACGTCGAGGAGCTCGACCTCCAGGACCGTGCCGGACCCCGGCGTGAAGGTGCCGGTGGGGGTGGCCTGTCCGCGGATGATGCCGGCCTCGGCGTGGGCAGCGCCCGCCATGACAAGAAGTGCCGCCGCCGCGAGCAGGGCGTGCATGGTCGTCATCGTTTCGTGTCCTTTCCTGCCTCGCGAAGCGATTATCCCGCCGCGCGCCGGGGAACGCCATGCCTTTTACAGCGGCGCCCCACCGGCCCAGAAGTCCGGGTCGGGCCGGATCGCGCCGGCGGGAAAGCCGCGGCGGCTCAGGATCGGCGGCTGCAGCCGGCGCGCGGCCGCCGGGTCACCCGCGGCGATCGCACCGAGGCGGACGAGGAGTGCCGCGATCGCGCACTCGCTGCCCCGGGGCGCGCCGTCCTCGATCTTGAGCGCCACGCCAAGGCCTCGGGCGGGCAGGATCGCGATATAGACCGCCTCGGCACCGAACTTGACGGCCACGCCATCCATCGCGGCCATCAGCTCCGAGCAGGGGCGGCCCTCGCCGCTGACGAGCAACGGGTGGGCGATCATCGCTCCCACCAGCCGCTCGGCCGCCGCCGCCCGGACCGCGCCGAGGCCGCGCGGATCGGCGAGGCGCGCCATGGCCAGCGCAAGCCCGTGCACCGTGGTCGCGAAGTTCGGCGCCGAGCAGCCGTCGACCCCCCAGCCGGGACTCGCCGCCCCGCACATCTCCTCGAAGGCGTCGCGCACCGCCAGCTGCACCGGGTGGTCGATCTCGACATATTCCGGTCCCGCCCGCAGGTGGCGGGTGAGGGTGAGAAAGCCGGTATGCTTGCCCGAGCAGTTGTTGTGCAGCTGGCAGGGCGCCTCGCCGGCCGCGCGCAGCCGATGGCGCTCGGGGGCGTCGTCGGGCACCTGCGGGCCGCAGCGCAGGTCGGCTTCGCCGAGACCGAGCTCGTCCAGCCAGCGCGCCACCCGCTCCACGTGCATCGCCGCACCTGCGTGCGAGGCGCAGGCCAGCGCCAGCTGCTCGGAGGTGAGCCCGGCCCCGGCGCCGCTCTCCAGCAGCGGCAGCGCCTGCAGGATCTTGCAGGACGAGCGCGGCAGGATCACCGCCTCGGGGTCGCCCCAGGCGGCGCGGATCGCCCCGCGCGCGTCGCAGATCACCGCGTGGCCGCGATGGTGCGACTCCGGGATGCTCCCGCGCCAGACCTCGACCATGGGTGCCGAGTTAGCCATGCCGATTTTCCTCCGCCAGATTCCTCTCCGAGTATCGCATTCAGGTGACGGAAGGCGAGCCGGATCCGTGCCGCCGGACATCGGCCGGCCCCGTCCCCGTGCGGCCGGGATGGAGGGCCAATCGCGTCACGGGTGGGTGAAACTCGCGCAAGGGGCTGGAAAATCCCCCGCCCGTCGCGCTAGAGTAAGGCGAGCATCGAGACAAAGACAAGCTTGACCGCGGCGGCGTTTCCGCTACTGCACGCAACCGCGCCAACAAGCAGAACGGACGAGCAGGAGATTACTGGCCCATGACAGTGCAGCCTTGGAAACCGGTCGCGTTCTGCTTCGCGGTCGCCTTTGCGGGGACGGCATTCGCGCAATCCGCCGAACGGGTGGCCTCGCACACCGACTGGAGCGTCTTCGTGGCGGGCGATCCCAAGGAATGCTACATCGTCTCGCCGCCGACGAAATCGGCCGCCACCCGGGACGGCAAGCCCGCCGAGGTGCAGCGGGGGGACATCCGGCTCTTCGTGTCCTTCCGTCCCGGCGAGAACGTGAGCAACGAAGTGAGCTTCACCGGGGGCTATCCCTTCCGCGAGGGAAGCACGGTCACCCTCAGCGTGGGGGCTGACAAGTTCACCCTCGTTCCCGGGGTCGGCGACGCCGGCGAATGGGCCTGGACCGAGCCGTCGGACGACAGCCGCGCGGTGGCGGCGCTGCGAAAGGGCGCTTCCGCCAAGGTCGCGGGCACCTCGTCGCGCGGCACCAACACCGAGGATACCTTCTCGCTTTCGGGCTTTACCGCGGCGGTCGAGGACGCGGCAACCCGCTGCCGCTAGCGCTCCGGCGGCGCCTGCTCTGGAAATCGCCGCGCGGATGGGCTATCTCGGCAGGTGACGCGCGCCGCTTTTGGCGCGCGAAACGCTTTCGTTGAACCCGCCGATGACCGCCTCCGCCCCGATCGCCCCCGAGATCCTCGCCCTGCCGCGCCGCGCGGCCGAGAGCGCGCGGCCGAACATCATCGGCCTCGGCCGCGACGCGGTGCGCGCCGCGCTGATCGCGGCCGGCACCCCCGAGACGCAGGCGACCATGCGCGTGGCGCAGATCTGGCAGTGGGTCTACCACCGCGGCGCCCGCGACTTCGAGACGATGACCAACCTCGCCCGCCCGTACCGCGAGATGCTGGCGGCCTCCTTCCGCATCGAGCGGCCGGAGATCGTGACGCGGCAGGTGTCGGCCGACGGCACGCGCAAGTACCTGCTGCGCATCGAGGGCGGCTCGGAGATCGAGACGGTCTACATCCCCGAGACCGACCGCGGCACGCTCTGCGTCTCCAGCCAGGTCGGCTGCACGCTCACCTGCACCTTCTGCCACACCGGCACCCAGCGGCTGGTGCGCAATCTGACCGCCGCCGAGATCGTGGGCCAGGTCATGGTCGCCCGCGACGACCTTGGAGACTGGGGCCGCAAGCCGGACGAGAAGCGGCTGGTCTCGAACCTGGTGCTGATGGGCATGGGCGAGCCGCTCTACAACTTCGACGCCGTGCGCGACGCGATGAAGATCGCCATGGACGGCGAGGGCATCGCGCTCAGCCGCCGGCGGATCACGCTGTCGACCTCGGGGGTTGTGCCCGAGATCGCCCGCGTGGGCGAGGAGATCGGCTGCCTGCTCGCCATCTCGTTCCACGCCACCACCGACGCGGTGCGCGACGTGCTGGTCCCGATCAACCGCAAATGGGACATCGCGGCGCTGCTCGACGCCTGCCGCGCCTACCCGCGTCTCTCCAACGCCGAGCGGATCACCTTCGAGTACGTGATGCTGAAGGGTGTCAACGACGGCGACGCCGACGCGAAGCGCCTAGTCAAGCTGATCGCCGGCATTCCGGCCAAGATCAACCTGATCCCGTTCAACCCTTGGCCCGGCGCTCCATACGAACGCTCCGACCCCGACCGGATCGAGGCCTTCGGCGCCATCGTCAACCGCGCCGGCTACGCCTCGCCGGTGCGCACACCGCGCGGCGAGGACATCATGGCTGCCTGCGGCCAGCTCAAGAGCGCATCCGAGCGTGCCCGCCGCGTCCATTTGGCTGCCGGAGCGGTTCTCTGAGACCCGGGTAAACAAGCCGAGTCGGTCTGATTGAGAGTATTTCCTGCTTATCCGGAGGTAGTGGCCGCGACCTTGAGGGCTATACGCGTCGTATCCAAAAGGAGCCTGGATCATCGTCGCGTACCTTGGCTAGGACAGGGAATGCCCGGTCGGTCTCGTTCCGATAGTTGTGCCATAGCCAGTTTAAGGCACAAATTACCTGAAATGACGGGTTGAACGAGAGGAACGCTTCCAACAGATACTGCTCGTTCCACAAAAGCCGCTGATCAATTACCCAATGTGGGAAATAATCTCTCGGAGTCAGGATGTCATGTGAGTGTACGAGGACACCCGGGCGCAACTCTGGCAATACCTTAAGATATAGGAACAGTACATCACCCTGCGGACGAATCACATGGGAGGAGTCAATGAATAAAATGTCGTTCTCTCCAAGTTTATGAAAAAAATCTGACCCAAGTTGCTCAACGGGTTTTCGAACGACGGTCAGATTTTGAGATTCAAGCCATGGCATTTCGTACGGCTCTACGCAGATGTGCTCACACGTGTAACTTGTGTCATCGGCGACGTTGTTCCGTATCGCCAGCTGAATCATCTTGGTCGACTCTCCGCAGCCGACTTCGATTATACGGCTCGGTCGAAATTTTCTTATCATGCTGAAAAGTAGTTCGGCGTCACCTGGCCCAAACGACGGTTGCTTGAAACTGTAGGTAAATGGCGAACTCGGGAGATCTTCGATTTCCCGCAGTTCTTCAACGTAGTCGAAGCTACGCAGCAGATCAAGCTGACCGGTCAAGTTCATATCGATTCCGGGTAACCTCCTCTCCGTCGTGAGATCTTCGCGGATTTGATTAGGCAGGACAATCGGCTCGTAATAATGGTGGTGAAGAAACGATACTCCGGCAGCATCCAGCACCCGCCGAGTTCTCGGAAGTCTCCCGCGCCGTTTTGCGAGTATCGCCGCAACCGGAGCAACAAACACCATGGCTCCGGCTGCGAAAAAGTCTAACGCGCGATTGCTCATTTGCATTTGGAGTATCCCACTGCCCAGACTTAAGTGCCGACCTTCGGCCTTCGCACTGGTCCGTAAACCCGCGTTAGGTCCGGAACCGCCAGTAAGATGGCTGCCGCGCGTACCACATTTGGGCAGGTCCCGCCGTATGGTCAGTTTGCGTGCTTCGATGCCCCGGTCGCTGGGGAGCCAGGCAAGGTACGTCAGCCGGCCCTGCCCCAGATCCGGCGGATGTCCCGCAACTGGGCGGTCTCGTAGTCGCCTCCCACAACTCGGGATCGCTGGGGACGCGCAGGCCAAAGCGCCGGCTTGACGTGGCTCAAAACCGGGCTTCCCGAATCCCTGCGTTTAGGAGTATATCAACCTTATCAGGCAGAAATGGGCGCGTCCTCAAGGGCGATAACCCAACTAAGACAAGAGCAGGCTATATGAACGAGCGGACACGGCTTCTGGGGGATGCCGAGCATCCCGGCGACGACCTGACGGTCGAGAACAGACTCTGGACCCGGCGGAGCGCGCTGGCGCTGACGGCAGGGTTTTTCGCGCTTAGCGCCGCGCCGGCGCGGGCGACCTTCGTGCAGAAGGCGATGCCGCGCGCCAACCACATCGTGGTCTCCAAGACCAACCGGGTTCTGGCGCTGATGAACGGCGAGATGACGCTGAAAAAATACAAGGTGCATCTCGGCTTCTCGCCCGAGGGGCACAAGCAGCGCTCCGGCGACGGGCGCACGCCCGAGGGGCGCTACTACATCGACCGGCGCAACCCGCGCAGCGATTTCTACCTGAGCCTCGGGGTGAGCTACCCGAACCCGATCGATATCGCCCGCGCCCGGTCGATGGGTGTCCGGCCCGGGGGCGACATCTTCATCCACGGCGGCCCCCGCCGCGCGGCCGACGCGCGCAAGGAGGACTGGACGGCCGGCTGCATTGCCGTATCCGACGCCGAGATCGAGGAAATCTGGTCGCTGGTGCCGACGGGCATCCCGATCACGATCCTGGCCTGACCTTTCCGGCACCGAACCACCCGGCCAGGTAGTCGAGCGACACCCGGCCGGGGCCCCAGGCCATGATGCCGAGCGCCATCGCCGCCCAGGTCAGGTGGATCGGCCAGCCTTCCGGCACGGTGATCTGGATCACCAGCGTCATGGCCAGCAGCGCCAGCGCCGCGAAGCGGGTGCCGAGCCCGAGCACCAGCAGCACCGGCAGCAGAACCTCGGCCGTTCCCGAGGCGAAGGCCACGAGGGCCGGCGCCGGATAGGGGTAGGGGCCGCCCGGCAGATGCAGCTTGAACTCGGAGCTGAAGAGCAGCACCGCGACATCGTTGAGCTGCAGGAAGCCGTCCCATTTGTTGATGCCCGACCGCCAGAACGGCACTGCAAGCCCCAGCCGCAGCGCGAGCTGCGCCAGCGATGGCTGCGCGATCGCGCGGACCACTGCCGTCGCCCGGTCCACGAGGCCGGCGATCCTGCTCTCCGTCGCCGTCGTTCCCTGTGCCATGTCGGTCACGCTCCTTCCAGAACCGCGATGAATGCGCCGGCTTCGAGCAGCCCGGCGATGCCGGCGGCGAGATCGAACCCCGGCGCCTCGTCGAGGGCGGCCGCGGCCGCCTCTCCAAGCGTTCCGCCGGCGGCGAGCCACGCCAGGAAGACCGCCCCGCCCGGTGGCAGGTGCCGCACCACGACCTCGAGCGCCGGACGGGTGACGAGCGCGTCCTCCGGCGCCCGCGCCGCGATCGGGCCGACCGGCCCCTCGCGCCGGTTCGCGGCGAAGATGCTGGCTGCCGGGTAGCGCGAGCGCAGGATCCGCGTCGCCGGGTGCGGCGTCAGCACCGCGCCGGCGAGGCGCTCGGGCGCGACGCCCGCCAGGGCGTCCGCCGAAAGGGGCTGCGCATCGGCGGCGTGGTAGGCGTCGAGCCAGGCGCGCTCGATCCGCGCCACGTCGGGCAGCCAGGGCATCGCGGCGGCGTGCTCGTAGCCCGCGATGAAATCGGGAAATCCACGGCCATACTCGAAGAGCAGCGGCGACGCCGGCGGCGATGCGCGTACGTGGCACCGGGCCATCGCGCGGAAGAAGTCCGGGCCGGTGATCCGCCGCGTCGCCGGAAAGACCGCCGCCAGCGCCTCGATCAGGCTGACGGTGACGTTGTTGCGATAGACCGCATAGCGCCGCGCCGTCGCCTTGCCGCGGGGGCCGGCGAGGATGGGCGAGACCGGGCGGCCCGGATCGAGCAGGCCCGCGGCAAAGATCGACGCGAAGCCTTGCAGCGCGGGATCAGCCGGCATGGACGGGAGCCCTGGAGCCATGGCGGGCAAGGATTGCCCGCGCCGCGGCGGCTTCCGCCTTCAGGATCGGCCAGGGCGGCACATCGCTGTCCCACTCGACCAGCGTCGACACCGGCCCTGTCTGCGCGATCACGCTGGCGTAGAGCGCCCAGACCGGATCGGGCACCGGCCCGTCGTGGCTGTCGATCAGCAGCGGCTCGCCTTCGTCGTCGGCCTGCACCTTGTGGCCGGCGAGGTGGATCTCGCCCACGTGCGGCAGCGGAAAGTCCGCGATATAGTCGGAGGCGGAGAAGCCGTGATTGGTGGCTGAGACGAAGACGTTCGCCACGTCGAGCAGGAGCCCGCAGCCGCTCCGCCGCACCACCTCGCGCAGGAAGTCGGTCTCGGCGTAGGTCGATTCGCGAAAGACCAGGTAGGTCGAGGGGTTCTCGAGCAGGATCGGCCGGCGGATCGCGTCCTGCACCTCGCCGATGTGGTCGACGACGTGGGCGAGCGTCGCGGGTGTATAGGGCAGCGGGAGCAGGTCGTTGAAGAACGTCGTCTCGTGGGTCGACCAGGCCAGGTGCTCCGACACCAGCGCCGGTTCATAGCGGTCGACCAGTGCGGCAAAGCGCCACAGGTGGTCGCTGTCAAGCGGACGCGACCCGCCGATCGACATGCATACCCCGTGCAGCGACACCGCGTGGTCGGCGCGGATGCGGGCGAGCGCCGCGTGCGGCGGCCCGCCCGCGCCCATGTAGTTCTCGGCATGAACCTCGAAAAAGCCGTCCTGCGCACCCTCGGAGAGGATGGCAGGCAGATGCTCCGGCTTGAAGCTCGTGCCGGTGCGGCCGGCGATGGGGTGCGCCGGGAAGCGGCAGGTTCCCGGCGCCTGTGGCGCATTGTGCGTCGGCGCGGTCATGGCCTGTCCTTCCCGGCGCTGCCGGCTATGCCGGAACGTCGCGCGTCAGCGCCTCCGGCGCGCCATGGCGGCCGTCGGGCAGCTCCATGGTGGTGCAGGTGCCGCCGTCGACGAACTTCCAGGCGTTGCCCTGGTAGTCGATGGTCGATGTCCCCTGGCAGGTGGTTCCCGGGCCAGCGGCACAGTCGTTCTGTCCGGCGAGCGCCACGCCGAAGCACTTCTCCATGCCGGCATCCATGGCCGTTTTGGCCTGCTCGGGGGTGAGCGGCCCGGCGGAGGCGAGCGAGGCGAGCGCACCGGCAACGGCGCCGGCAAGGATCGAGGCGGCTACGGCGGATTCTGGTGGACATGGGTTGCGTCTCCTGTCGGTTCACCGCGCCGTTCTTGCGGCGCGTGACTGACAGTTCGGCTTCCGGTCGAGGCCTGTTACCGCGCTGGACCACACGTCGTCGTGAGCGACGGTTATTCGCCCAGGAGTTGAACCCACCAGATCTTGCCGGATGCTTCCTGATACCAGCCGATCCCGAGCCCGCGCGCCTTGGGGTCGAGGATCACCTCCCGGGTATCCCGGAAGTTGAGCCAGGTCCCGAGCACGGTGAGATCCGAATCCGAGCCCTCGGAAAGGTTCTCCCCGACGATCTCGCCGCGGTAGCCGGCGCGGAACGCCCGTTCGCGCGGGCTGGTCAGGTCGGAGCCGAAGTGCCAGGCGCGCTGCTGCACCGACATGTCGCGGGCGTGGGTCTCGGCCGCGGCGTTGAGCTCTGCCGAGAGTTGCACCGGAGGGACACCCGCTTCGGCGCGCACCGCATTGACGGCGTCGAGATGCCTCAGGCGGATGGGATCGGCGTCGGCCTGGCTCAACCGGACGCCGCCCTGCTGGCCGGATTCGCAGGCCGAAAGCGCGAAGAGCACGGCCAGGGCGGCCAGAAGCGGGCGAAGCATGCGGGATCCCGTAATAAGGTTGTCCGGGCCCGTCTCTACCGGCTTTTTCCGGGGCGTTCAAATCATTCCGGGACGCCACTGGAAAATGGATGTACCAACTGTGAGTTGCACGGGATTGGCCTCGTGGCATAATTACGACGACAACCGTAGCGATGGAACCGGAGGCAGACGATGCAGAAGGACGCCGGCAAGACCGGCCACACGATAAGCCGCCGGGCATTCGGCCGGCTGGCGCTCGCAGGCGCGGGGATGCTCGCGACCGGCTCCGCCTTCGCGGGCGAGTCGGACGAGGCTCTCCACGACTATGTGCCGGATTCGCAAGATGCGCCGAAGCTTCTGCGGCGCATTTCGGGTCTTCACACCGAAGAGTGGCAGAACCATTTCAGCTCGATCCAGAATGACGCCATCCTGGTCAAGATCGACGACCGGGTGCTTCACTACTGGGGTGCGGACGGATTCTATCGAATCTATCCGACGTCGGTGCCGCTGACCGAGGAGATGACCCGCCGGGGCCGCACCACGATCATTCTCAAGCGCCCGGATCCGGATTGGCGCCCGACGGAGGCGATGCTCAAGCGCCGGCCCGACCTTCCGCGCTACGTGCCGCCTGGGCCGGACAACCCGCTCGGCATCCGTGCGCTCAACCTCGGCTGGACCTCGTACCGCATCCACGGCACCAACGACATCCGCAAGATCGGGCGGCAGTCGTCCTCGGGCTGCGTCGGGCTTTTCAACGAGCACATCCTCGAGGTCTACGACCGCGCGCAGGTCGGAACGCCGGTGTTGCTAATTTGACAACACCTGTGATTTACTGGGGTTCGCCGCTTTCACCGATTGAATGGACGAGGGAAAGTTGGTTAGTGTCGAGGCATTAGCTTGTCCGCTCGCAGGTCCGGGCGAGCTAGCAGTATCGCAGACCCGCACTCTGAGGAGGACAACAATGAAACTTATCGTGAGCACTGCGGTGGCTCTGGTGCTGGCTGGCCAGGCTTTCGCAGGCAATCTGGTCTTCGAGGCTCCCGAGGAGCCGATGGTCGTCGCCGAGCCCGCCCCGATGGGTGGTTCGAACGCTGCCTGGCTTATCCCGGTCATCGGCCTCGCCGCCATCGCCTACGCGATCTCCAACGACGACAACAACAACAACAACGACTCCACCACCACCACCACCAGCGAATGATCGTTCCTCCCCGGAGCCGCGGCTAGCTGCGGCACGGTCTCAGGATTTCTGAATGGGCAACGCCGTGCGGCGTTGCCCATTTTCTTTGGCGGACGCACCTCGGGCCGTCGCGGCGCCTTTTCACCACTCGGAGAACGACAGGCGGGCACTGGATGGCGGGCGCCTCATCCAGGTCGTGACGTATTCAGTTTCAGTCCCCGGTGTAGGGAAGCAGGATCTGCAGGTCGATAAGGCCCATCTTCGGGCCGACCCACTGCAGACTGCGCCAGACCGCCCCAGAAGAATCGACGAAATGCAGGTTCTCGAAATGGCCAGACGGGCCGTCGCAGATCTCGGGGATCTGCACGCCCTGATAGCGTTGCTGCAGGATGGTCATCTCCGCCGCAACCCCCGGCTCGAAGCGGCAGTCGAAGGCGACGATCCGGCCCTGCGGACCCTCGGCGGGCAGTTCGTAGACCCGCCGCACCCCCGCAGGCCACCTTGGCGGCGGCACTGGTCGGGAGAGCGGATCCGGGGTTTCGGTCCAGGCCGAGAGTAGATCGGTGCCGAGCCCGCGCGTCCCGGTGATCTGCGCGTTGCGCAAGACGATTTGCTGCTGCAGCGCCGAGACGTAGGTGACGTAGCCGCCGTTCGACGCGGCGGCATACATCAGCGTCGGCGAGGGGTCCGCCTCCAGCCGCGCCTGGATCGCCGCGACATCGGCCCTGACGATGTCCGCGCGCGTGATGACCCGCGGCGGTGGGCCGGGCGGTTCCTCCCTCGCCCACAAACCGCCAGCCTCGTCGATCGCCGCCTGTACGATCGGATCCTTCGCACCGCTGCCGCACGCTGCCAGCGCGGCGAGAGACAGCAGGGCCAGAAACCGCCTCATTCCCAGAATGCTCCCCAGTTTTGCTCCAGGTGGTACCGGTCATAGTCCCGCACCATCGGGTAGAGGCGGTTCTGGATGTTCAGGAAGGCGCCGCCGTTGCTTTCCAGCGAGGTCACGTTTCCGTTGATGGTCTGCCTGGTTTCGAACGGCGTGGCCCAACGCAGCGGGATTGAAAGCGTGACGCCCTTCTGGAAGCTGCCCTCGCCGAAGTCCTCGCTTGTGACATCGGTCTTGGTGGCGTAGGCGCCCACCGACCAGCCGTTCGCGAAGCGACGTGACACTCCCAGCGTGCCGCCCCAGTCGCCCGCAAGATAGCGACCGGCGGAAAGCTGCGTCTCGATCCCGTACCATCCGGTGTCCCAGTAGGCCGTGGCGTGGCCGGTCACGACGTTGTAGTCGTAGTAGCCGAAGCCGAACGGGCTGTAGAAGTCGCGCTGCGCCACCCAGTTGACCTCAAGGCCGAGGCCCCAGTTCTGCTCCACCGGCTTCCACAGCACCTCGCCGCTGACGCCGGCGAACGCGCGCTCGAGGATACCGGCCGACGCGCGCGCATAGGTGTCGCGGTTCAGCTTGAAGAGGTAGTCGCCGCTGAGCCGGATCAGATTCGGATCCCAGCCCGCATAGTAGCGCTGCGACTGGCTGCGAACCGGCGGCAGGCTGCCTGACGATTCCGTGGGGCCGGGGTCGCTGAACTCGCCGAGGACCGGCTGTCGCACCATGGCCGTGAAGGAGAGGCGGCGCGAGACGCTCACGCTGCCGCGGAATTGCAGGGTCAGCTGCGGCCGGAACCCGTCGTTGCCGCCGAAGAGCTGGACCGTGGGCACCGGGATGATCGCCCAGTTGACGAGCGGATAGACGTCGCGCTCCCAGACCTGGCCCGATGCGAGTACCGGGAACGCTCCAGTGACCTCGGATGTCTGCCAGTTCAGCTCGCCGGCGTGCGGCCGGTTGGCCTGTGCCTCCAGATCGGTGCGGTCGACCGTGACCGTGGTGGTCGGCAGTCCGTTCTCCACCGGAGTGATGCTGAAATGCTCGACCGAGTAGGGCATCGCCGCCGCCAGCACCGCTGCAGTGCGGCCGATCGCCTTCGGCGTCTGGCTGATCTGGCGGTTGATGATGCGGACGTCCACCGAGTCGGCGGTGTAGCTCATCGCCTGCAGCGTGATGCCGTCCTGGTTGAGCGCCTTGCCGATCGCATCGGTCAGCTTCGCCTGCGCCGCCGGATCGTTCACCCAGGCGCCGCTCATGTTGGCGTTCGCCGGGCGCGGATTGATCGGAACCGGACCGGTGCCCAGGTTCTGCGGCGTCAGCGGCTGGTAGGGATTGCCGGACAGAACCACGTTGAAGCCCACCGTCGAGCCATACATGTAGTAGCCGCCGAGGGTTATCCCGGGCCGCAGCCGGTATTCCGCCCCGACGTTGATCGGCGACTTGCGCTCGAAGGTGGACTCGGGGCCGCTCTGCTCGCGAGTGTAGGCGTCCGAAGAGACCTCGGCCTTGAGAGTCAGCTTGTCGATGGGCGTCAGCCACTCGACGCCGCCGAAGAACCCCATGTTCTCGCCGTGGAACATCGCGTCGAAGGTCGGCGTGCCGCCCTGGACGTAGTCGATCTGGCGGTCGCAGAAGCTCTGTGACATCGAGCAGAACGGGTTCTCCACGCCGCCGACGCTGGCGAGCCGCCCCCAGCCGATGCCACCGGTGACCTTGAAGTCGCCCAGGCCCCCGCCGCCCACCGTCTTCGTCGCCGCCAGATACTCGGCCGAGTAGACCCCCGTCCCCAGCACGTCCCTGAAACCGAGCGCAAGGGAAGGCTGCCATCCTCTTTCGTTCAGCAGCTGGAACTGCAGGTCCAGGCTGCGGTCGAAGAGGTCGTAGCCCGGATCGTCCGAGTTCCCCCAGTTCTTGATGGTGGAATAGCGCACCGTGCCCGAGAGCCGCGGCAGGATCTGAAAGGTGAAGTTGCGCCGCGACGTTTCGCCGAACTGGCTATAGCTGGCCGAGAGCTGCGCGTCCGGCTGCGCTTCCCCGCTCGGCATGTCGATGAGGCCGGTGACGCCGTAGAGGTTGAGGCTGGGACGCGGCGGGGCGGCCTCCTGCGCGGGAGCGGTGGTGCCCGGTGCCACGGAAGCCGCCGCTGCCAGCGCCAACATGGCCACTCCCGCACGCAGGGGCTTTCGCTGCATCCACCTACCTCTGGGGTGCCGACACCGGCACCTTATCCCGCCTTTGCCGGATCTTTTCGCTCATGCCGCGCTCGATTGCCAGCACTCGGGCGCGATTTCGGGCCCGTTTTCCGCGGCCTGTTGCACCAGACCCTCAGAACCCACGCTTGAGTATCGCGGACAGCCCGGCACGGTAGTCCGGATAGGCGAGCTTCAGGCCGAGCTCGGCCTTGATCCTTCCGTTCGCCACTCGCTTCAACTCGCCGTAGAAGCTTCGCGCCATCGGCGAAAGATCCGCCGCTTCGAACGGCAGCGCCGGCGGCACCGGAAGCCCGAGAAGCTCGGCCGCATAGGCGATCACGTCCTGGGGCGGCGCAGGCTCGTCGTCGGCAAGGTTGTAGGCCCGGCCCGGGTCCGGCCGCGCGATCGATGCGAGGATCGCCCCGGCGATGTCGTCCACGTGGATGCGGCTGAAGACCTGCCCCGGTTTGACCACGCGCTGCGCCCGTCCCTCGCGCAGGCGGTCGAGCGCGCTGCGGCCCGGACCGTAAATCCCGGCCAGGCGGAAGACGTGCACCGGCAGACCGGTCGCGAGCCAGGCCCGCTCCGCCGCGACCCGCCAGCGCCCGCGCTCGGTCGTCGGATCGAGATCGCCCGTCTCGTCCACCCAGCCTCCCCGGCGGTCGCCGTAGACGGCCGTGGTCGAGAGGTAGCCGACCCAGCGGGCCGGTGCTGCCGCCAGCGCCGGCCCGTGCCGCAGCAGCGCCGGATCCCCGTCGGCCCCCGGCGGAATCGAGACGAGGATGTGTCCTGCGGCCGCGATGGCCGCATCCATGGCCGCCGGATCGCCCCAGTCCACCGGCTCGACCCCGGCGCCGCGCAGGTCCGCCGCGCGCGCGTCTGAGCGGGCGGTTCCCAGCACCTGCCACTCCGGCAGCCTTGCGGCCAGCGCCGCCGCCGAGTAGCCATGGCCGAGCATGAGAAACGAGGGCCGGGTCATCGCCCGTCCTTATCTGAGGCTTGGGGGCCATGCGACGCCTTTTCCCGATCGCGCTCCTTGCCGCTGCATTTTCCGCCGATCCCGCCGCGGCCGGCGAGGTCCGCACGCCGGAAGCGTGCAGGGCCGCGGTTGCCGCCAACCCGGCCGCCGCGCGCGAGGAGGCGTCGGTCTGGCAGCGCATGGGCGGCGGCGTGCCGGCGCGGCTCTGCGAGGCGGAGGCGCTGTCGGCCATGGGCGCGCACGCCACCGCGGCGCGGCTCCTGACCAGCCTTGCCGCCAACCCCAACCGCGCCATGTCGCCCGGCCTCCGCGCGGTGATCCTCAGCGATGGCGCCCGCGAGTGGCTCGACGCCGGACGGCCCGATCTCGCCCGCGAGTCGCTCGACGAGGCCGGTCGGATCACCGCCCCCGACGCCGACCGCCAGGTCCTCATCGCCCGCGTCGCCGCCGCCGAAGGCGACTGGCCCGCCGCGCGGTCTGCGCTCGACGCTGCCCTTGCCGCCCGCCCGGACGATGCCCTGGCGCACGCGCTCCTCGCCGCCGCTCTCCGCAACCAGGGAGACCCGTCCGCGGCCCTCGAGCAGGCCGAGCGCGCCCGAACTCTCGCGCCCGACCTGCCCGAGGCGCTCTTCGAGACCGGCGCCGCCCTCGCCGAGACCGGCCAGGTCCGCGAGGCCACCGCGGTGTGGCTCCAGCTCATCGCCGCTCATCCCGACAGCGCCCTGGCCGCCCTCGCCCGCGCCAACGTGCAGCGGCTCAACTGAGCCGCGTTGCCGCCCAGGCTCCCGCCTCGGCCACCACAGCATCCGCATCGCCCGCCAGCCGCCGCGCCACCGGCAGCAACCCGGGCTCGGCCGAGTTGCCGATGGCATAGGCCACGTTGCGTACGAAGCGGTTCCGTCCGATGCGCTTGATCGGCGACCCGCTGAACGCCTGCCGGAACCCCGCATCGTCCAGCGCCGCCAGGTCGGCCAGCCGCGGCGCGTCCAGCCTTTCGCGCGCCTGGTATCCAACCTCCCGCGCCGTGGCCGCGAACTTGTTCCACGGGCAAACCGCCAGGCAATCGTCGCAGCCGTAGATACGGTTGCCGAGCAGCGGCCGCAGGTCGTCCGCCACCGGCCCGTCGTGCTCGATGGTGAGATAGCTGATGCAGCGCCGCGCATCGAGCCGGTAGGGCGCCGGCAACGCCCCGGTAGGGCAGACGTCGAGGCACGCCCGGCACGAGCCGCAGTGATCCACCCCCGGCGCGTCGCGCGGCAGCTCCAGCGTGGTGAAGATGGCGCCGAGGAAGAACCAGTTGCCAAGCTCGCGCGACAGGAGGTTGGTGTGCTTGCCCTGCCAGCCGATCCCAGCCGCCTCGGCCAGCGGCTTTTCCATTACCGGCGCCGTGTCGACGAAGACCTTGATCTCCGCGCCCGTCTCGGCCACCAGCCAGCCCCCGACCCGCTTCAAACGCTTTTTGACCAGGTCGTGGTAGTCCCGCCCCCGCGCATAGACGCTCACCGCCCCGCGGTCGCGCCGCGCGAGAACCGCCAGCGGATCCTCCTCGGGCGTGTAGACCTCCGCCAGCATGACCACCGACCGCGCCTGCGGCCAGAGCGCCGGCGGCGACCCGCGCCAGCCCATCCGCTCGGCCATGTAGCGCATCCGCCCGTGCCACCCTGCGGCCACGAAGGCGTGCAGCCGCCCGGCCGCCTCGGGAATGGCGTCGGGCGCACAGATGCCGCAGGCCGAGAAGCCTTCCTCCGCCGCCCGCTCCTTGAGCCGCCGAGCCAGCATCTCCCGGCCGGCGCCGTCCATGTCAGAAGTCGAGATCCGCGTAGTGCTGCGGCGGCGTGAACCCCGGCACCAGGTCGGCGAGGATCGAGCGGAAGGCGGGCCGCGACTTGACCTTGGCGTACCACTCGTGAACGCCGGCATTCCGCGCCCAGTCCACGTCGCTCACATAGTCGAGACAGCTCAGATGCGCCGCCGCCGCGAAGTCGGCGATGGTCATCATGTCGCCGGCCAGCCAGCGCCGGTGGTCCATGAGCCAGCCGATGTAGTCGAGGTGATAGCGGATATTGCGCGACCCGGCCTTGATCTTCTCGCTCTCCGGATAGCCGCTCTTGGAAAGCTTCTTGTTCACCCGCTCGTAGACCAGGTTCGCCGTCACCTCGTTGTGGAACTTGTCGTCGAACCAGGCCGTCAGCCGCCGCGCCTCGGCGCGCAGCGCCGGGCTCTTGGGCAGGAGCGGCGGCTCCGGATGCGTCTCCTCGAGATATTCGAAGATCGCCGCGGAATCCGCGAGCACGAGGTCGTCGAGCTTCAGCACCGGCACCTGTCCGGCCGGGTTCATCCGCAGGAAGTCCATCCGCCTTTCCCATGGCCGCTCCTCGACCAGTTCGACCTCGATCTTCTTTTCCGCGAGCACGAGACGGATCTTGCGGCAGAACGGTGACAGGGGTTGATGGTAGAGACGGCGCATTTTTTGCCTTTCGTTTTGCTCGATGCTCCTTCATCGGTCTTTCAGCGCGGTTTTTCAACTACCGAGCGTGTAGCAGACGCAACCGATTGTGTCCGAGCGGCATTCTGCCGCCAGTTCTTGCCACCCGCGGTCGCAACCGCGCGCCGCTCACTCCGCCGCAGCCGGACTACGGCGATGGCCGGAGACCGCGGCGCCGGCGTCTGGAGGCAGGCGCAGGAACGGGATCGTCGACAGGCCGGCCACGGCGGCGACGATCAGGAAGGCGACGTGGAAGTCGCCGAGCGCCAGTCCGCCGCCATGGACGCGCCCGGCAATGTCGAGGATGCCGCCGGCCAGCGCCACGCCGGTGGCGAGCGAGACCTGCTGGGCCACCGCGTTGATCGCCGTCGCCTGGCTCATGTCCGGCGCGTCCACGTCGGCGAAGACCAGGGCGTTGACCCCGGTGAAGGAGATCGAGCGCAGCACGCCGCCGACCAGCAGGAACCCCATCATCAGCAGCGCTGGCGTCGCCGGCGTAAAGCTTGCGTTCATCGCGATCAGACCGGCCGACAGCAGAGTCCCCGCCGCCAGGACGGTGCGGAATCCGAAGCTGCGGAAGACGACCTCGGCGACGAACTTCGAGGACAGCGCGCCCACCGCCGCGACGAAGGTGACGAGCCCCGACTGGAACGGGTTCAGCCCGAACCCCAGCTGCAGCATGAGCGGAAGCAGGAACGGAATCGCACCGATCCCGACGCGGAGCAGCGAGCCCCCGACGATCCCGGTGCGAAATAGCGGGTAGCGCAGCATCCGCGGGTCAAGCAGCGGATGCGCCGCGCGCCGCGCATGCCGGAGGTAGAGAGCGCCGCAGGCGACCCCGAGCGCGAAGGTCGCGTAGCCGTAGACGATGGGCAGCGCCGGCAGGCTGATCACCGACATGCCGAAGACGAGGCTGCTGAAGGCGATCGCGGTCAGCACGAAGCCCTTGAGGTCGATCGGTCGCGGCTCGTGCGGCTCGCCCGGGTCGAGGAACCGCGTCACCAGGATGAGCCCGAGAATGCCGATCGGGACGTTGATCCAGAAGATCCAGTGCCAGCTCAGGTAGGTGGTGAGAAAGCCCCCGAGCGGCGGCCCGACGATCGGGCCGATCAGCGCCGGGATGGTGAGCCACGCCATCGCCGAGACCAGCTCGTTCCTCGGCGTCGCCCTGACCAGCAGCAGGCGCCCGACCGGCGTCATCATCGACCCGCCGATCCCCTGCGCGAAGCGCGCCAGCACGAAGGCGTGGATCGAGTTCGCATGGGCGCAGGCGATCGAGCCCAGCACGAAGACCACGATGGCCAGCCGGAAGATGTTCTTCGCGCCGAACCGGTCCGACATCCAGCCGCTGATCGGGATGAAGACGGCGAGCGCCACCAGGTACGACGTCACCGCCAGCTTCAGCGCGACCGGCGAGGTGCCGAGGTCGGCCGCAATCGCCGGCAGCGAGGTGGCGATCACGGTCGAATCCATCTGCTCCATGAAGAGCGCGACCGCGAGAATGAGGGGGGTTATCCGTGGCACGTCAGGTCCGAGATTCGCGCCCGCGAACGGCGCGCCGCAGGCGCCAGCGCAGGGCCCGGTCCGGGCATAGAACGGCGCTGCCGCGCTGGCAACCCGACCTTGCCGGCCGCGCGGAGCGGCCGGCTCAGCCGCGGTGCATGCGGCCCAGCTGCTGCTCGCGGTAGAAGGTGAAAAGGCCGGTCGCCACCACGATGGCACTCCCCGTGAGCATCCAGGCGTCCGGCCACTCGCCGAACATGACGATCCCGAGCAGCATCGACCAGAGCAGCAGCGTGTATCGGAATGGCTGCACGAAGCCGATCTCGCCCCGCCGCATGGCGTCGAAGGAGGCCATGTAGCCCACGAGCAGGCTCATCGCGGCGATGAGCAGAGCCCCGAGATGCCAGGTCTCGAGGGGTGCCCAGTCCGTCGCCACCGCCGCCACGCCCGACACCACGGTCAGGACCAGCGAGGTGAAGAAGACCACCGCCGCCGCCGGCGTCCCCGGCGACATCCGTCGGGTGCTGAGGTCGCGGGTCACGATGAAGAAGATCGCCGCCAGCGCCCAGAGAGCATAGGCGTTGAACTGCGCCGAACCCGGCCGCACGATGATCATCACGCCGGCAAATCCGATGGCGATTGCCAGGTAGCGCCGCCAGCCCACCGGCTCGCCGAAGAAGATCGCCGCGGCCAGCGTCACCGCCAGCGGCAGGCTCTGCAGGATGGCGGTGGCGCCGGCGATCGGCATGTTGAAGAGTGCAAGCAGGAAACAGGCGGTGCCGCCAACCTCGCCGATGCTGCGCAGCCCGATCAGCCGCCGGTCGCGCCGGCCCGGCCGGTAGCGGAGCGCACCCGCCCGCCAGGCCAGCCCGCCGATGAGCGCCGTGGCGAACAGTCCGCGCAGGAAGACCGCCTGAAACAGCGGAACCTCGCCCGCGACGCTCTTGGTGAAGGCGTCGTTGACCGAAAAGCCCATGCAGGCGAGGACCATCACCGCCGCGGCGCGGACATTTTCCGAGCGCCCCGTCCCCGCGCTTTCGACGACCATGGTGTCTCCGCAAACAAAAAAGCCCGGCCGCCGGAGCAGCCGGGCATCGGGGGCGCGGTGGTCGCCCTAGGTCAGCGCACCAGCGCGATCGACCCGGCCGAGCTGCGGCCGTCGCGGCCGGTCTCGAGCTCGTAGGTGATCTTCTGTCCGTCGGGGATCGCGTTCAGGCCCGCGCGCTCCAGCGCCGAGACATGCAGGAAGATGTCCTTGCCACCTCCGTCGGGCTGCACAAAGCCATAGCCCTTGGTGGCGTTGTACCATTTGACCGTTCCGGTCGCCATGCGTCGTCTCCATTCAGCACCCGCCCGCAGCATGCGGCGGCTCGGGTAGCGTCGAGCCGGCACCGAAAGTCCGACGCTCCGGACGATGCCAAGCGGTAACCCTACCGATCGCGGCCATACGTCGATTCAGCCGCAAAAACAAGCCTGTCCGCGCCTCCGGAGGGTCGGCCGCGGGCGGATCGCTCAGCGGTCGGGAATCTCCGCATCGGGGTCGTGCAGCCCGAGAACGTCGATCATTCCGTACTGTCCCGGCTGCTGCGTCTGCCCCCACAGCGCCGCCCGGATCGCGCCGCGCGCGAAGAGCGCCCGGTCGGTCGCCACGTGGCGAAGCACCACCCGCTCGCCCGGCCCGGCGAAGATGATCTCGTGCTCGCCCACCACGTCGCCGCCGCGCAGGCTGGCAAAGCCGATGGCGCCCTCGCCGCGCGCCCCGGTGACGCCGTCGCGCCCGCGCTCGGACGCGTCCGCCAGGTTCACCCGCCGCCCCGCCGCCGCCGCCTCGCCCAGCATCAGCGCCGTCCCCGATGGGGAATCGACCTTCGACCTGTGGTGCATCTCCACGATCTCGATGTCATACTCGGGGCCCAGCACCGCCGCCACCTTGCGGCTCAAGACCGTCAGGAGGTTCACGCCGACGCTCATGTTGCCCGCCCGCACGATCACCGCATGCCGCGCCGCCGCCGCCAGCCGCTCCAGCTGCGAGCGCTCGAGCCCGGTGGTGCCGATCACGTGCACCAGCCGTGCCTGCGCCGCCAACTCCGCGTGCAGCATCGTCGCTTCCGGCGCGGTGAAGTCGAGCACCGCCTGGCTGCGGGCGAAGACCGGCAGCGGGTCGTCCTCGACGATCACCCCCAGCGGCGGCCCGCCCATCGCCTCTCCGACGTCGCGCCCGATCCAGGGATGCCCCGGCCGCTCGGTGGCGCCCGAGAGGCGCGCGCCCGGGGTCTCGCCGACGGCCTTCACCAGCATCCGGCCCATCCGTCCGGAGGCTCCGACCACCGCGATCCCGACCTCGTCCGCCATCGCCCTTCCCTCCGAACCGCCCTTGACTTCGCGCGGCCCCGATAGGATCTGACCCGAATGGCAAAGACAAGACCCCTCACCGGCGGCACGCCCAACCAGCGCCAGCTCCGCGTCGGCGAGGTGATCCGCCGCGCGCTGTCCGAGATCCTCGCCCGCGGCGACATCCACGACGAGGAACTTGCGCACGTCTCGATCACCGTGGCCGAGGTCCGCGTCTCGCCCGACCTGCGCCACGCGACCGCCTTCGTCCTGCCGCTCGGCGGGGTCAACACCCGCGAGGTCGTGCGCGCCCTCTCGCGCAACAAGGCCGAGCTGCGCCGCCTCGTAACCGACCGCATCGACCTGCGCTTCTCGCCCGAACTCGGCTTCGAGCCCGACACCCGCTTCGACCAGATGGATCGCACCCGCGACCTGCTCCGCTCGGCTCCTGTCCGCCGCGACCTCGAAGACTGAGCATGTCGCGCCGTCCCCGCGGCCGGCCGGTGCACGGCTGGCTGATCGTCGACAAGCCGGCCGGCCCTACTTCCTCCGCCGTGGTCGCCAAGGCGAAGTGGGCGCTGGACGCGGCAAAGGCGGGTCACGCCGGCACGCTCGATCCCGCCGCGACCGGTCTTCTCGCCATCGCCCTCGGCGAGGCGACCAAGACCGTCCCCTTCGTCGCCGACGCCCGCAAGGCTTACCGCTTCAGCGTGCGTTGGGGGGCCGCCACCGCCACCGACGATGCCGCCGGCGCCGTGCTCGCCACCTCGGACCTGCGGCCCGAGCCGGAGGCGATCCGCGCCGCCCTGCCGGCCTTCACCGGCGACATCCTGCAGATCCCGCCGCAGGTCTCGGCCGTCAAGGTCGACGGCGAGCGCGCCTACGCCCTCGCCCGCGCCGGCGAGACCCTCGATCTCGCGGCGCGCCCGCTGCACGTCGAGCGGCTGGACCTCGTGGACGTCCCCGACCGCGACACCGCCGTCCTCGAGATGACCTGCGGCAAGGGCGGCTACGTGCGCTCGATTGCCCGCGACCTGGGCCGGACGCTCGGCTGCCTCGGCCACGTGGCCGAGCTCCGCCGCCTCTGGTCCGGACCCTTCACGCTGGAGGGCGCCGCCGGCTGGGCCGACCTGGAGGCCGGCGGCCCGGCGCTCGAGGCGCGCCTGCTGCCGCTGGAGGCCGCGCTTGCCGGGGTGCCCGAGCTCACCTGCCCGCTGCTCGCCGCCGAGCGCCTGCTCAACGGCAATCCGGTGGCGCTCCCGGCCCCGGCCCTGGCCGAAGGCGCCATCGCCTGGGCGAGCGCCGCAGGCGTGCCCCTGGCCATCGGCACCTGGCGGGACGGCGCGCTGCACCCCACCCGCGTCCTGCGGCTCGCCTGATGCTCCAGCGCATCACCGAGCGCATCGAACCGCGCGTCCTCGTGGCGATTATCCTCGCCGCGCTCTGCATCTGGGCCTTTGTCGGGCTCGCCGAAGAGGTGACCGAGGGGGGGACGCACGCCTTCGACACCCGCGTGCTTCTCGCGCTCCGCAGTCCGTCCGACCCGGCCGACCCGCTTGGCCCCGGCTGGGTCGAGGAACTCGGCCGCGACGTCACGGCGCTCGGCGGCCTCGGCGTCCTCACCGGCCTGACGCTGGCGGTGGCGGGATTCCTCTGGCTGCAGGGCAACCGGCGCTCCATGTGGCTCATGCTGATCGCGGTCGCCGGCGGCCAGGTGGTGAGCATGCTCGCCAAGCACGGCTTCGACCGCCCGCGCCCGGAACTCGTGCCGCACGGGATGCAGGTTTATACCGCCAGCTTCCCCTCCGGCCATTCGATGATGGCGGCGGTCACCTATCTCACGCTGGCTACGCTGATCGCCCGCGTCCAGCCCACCCGCGCGCTCAAAGCCTACGTGCTGACCCTCGCCATCCTGGTCACCGTCGCCGTCGGGGTCAGCCGTGTCTATCTCGGCGTGCACTGGCCCACGGACGTGCTCGCCGGCTGGGCTGCCGGCGCCGCCTGGGCGCTGGGCTGCTGGCTGGTCGCTCATTGGCTCTCTGGCCGCGGAGCCGTCGAGCCGGAGACCGGCGGACATTGACTCCTCCTTCGCGGCGGGCCCTACAGAAGCATCCAAAAGGAGAATCGGCATGCCCTTCGTGCGGATCGACCTGCCCGCCGGCAAGCCGCCAGAGTATCGCCGTGCCGTTGCGGACGTGATCTACGACGCGATGCGGGCGACGCTGAAGGTACCCGAGGACGACCGCTTCCAGGTGATCGCCGAGCACGCGGCGGAAAATCTGCTGATCGACCCCGGCTATCTCGGGATCGCCCGCAGCGCCGAGGCGATGATGGTTCAGATCACCCTGAGCGAGGGCCGGAGCCTGGAGCAGAAGCAGGCGTTCTACCAGGCGGTGGCCGACGGGCTCAATGCCCGCGTCGGCCTGCGCCGCGAGGACGTCTCGATCAACCTCGTCGAGGTGAAGAAGGAGAACTGGTCCTTCGGCAACGGGGTGGCGCCGTACGTCTGATGGAACGGCTCCACCTCGAGGACTTCTTCGTCGGCCAGCGCCTGACCAGCCCCTCGCGCGAGATCACCGCCGCAGCGATCAAGGCCTTCGCCGCCGACTTCGACCCGCAGCCCTTCCACTTGGACGAAAAGACCGCCGAGGGCACCTTCTTCGACGGCCTCGCCGCCAGCGGCTGGCATACCGCGGCACTCACCATGCGGCTCCTCGTCGACGGCGGACTGCCCGTCGCCGGCGGCCTCATCGGCGCCGGCGGCGAGATCTCCTGGCCACGCCCGACCCGGCCTGGCGACGTCCTGCGCGTCGTCTCCACCGTCGAGAAGATCACCCCCTCCCGCTCCCGCCCAGAGCGCGGCACGGTCACGATCCGCAGCGAGACCCTCAACCAGCACGACGAGCCGGTCCAGGTGCTGGTCTCGAAGCTGGTCGTCCACCGCCGGCCATGACCGCCTTCCCGCAGGGTGGACAAACGCCCCTGCGCTGCCGATAGTCCCGAGGCAAGCCAGCGGTCCCGCGCAGCGAGGGCCGGCCAAGAACGGGATACACCCAGGGAGGGAAATTATGCAGCGACGCTCGTTTCTCACGCTCGTAGGCGCAGTGCTCGCGTCCGGCCTCTCGGCGGCGCCGCAGGCGATGGCCCAGGCCTACCCCGAGCGACCCATCGAGATGATCGTGCCCTGGGGCGCCGGCGGTGGTACCGACGCCGTCGGCCGGATGATCGCCTCGCAGCTGCAGGAAGACCTCGGCGTCCCGGTCAACGTGGTCAACCGCACCGGCGGCTCCGGTGTCGTCGGCCACAGCGCCATCGCCAACGCCGACCCCGACGGCTACACCATCGGCATCATGACGATCGAGATCGACATGATGCACTGGCAGGGCCTGACCGATCTTACCTACGAGGACTACGACATCCTCGCACTGGTCAATGCCGACCCCGGCGGCCTGATGGTCGCGGCCGATTCCGAGTACGGCGACGCCGCGGCCCTGCTCGAGGCGATAAAGTCCCAGCCGCCGGGCACCTTCAAGGCCTCGGGCACCGGCCAGGGCGGCATCTGGCATCTCGGCATCCTCGGCTGGATCCTCTCCGAAGGCCTGCCGGCGACCCAGATCACCTGGGTGCCCAGCGAAGGCGCCAATCCCGGCCTGACCGACATGGTCGCCGGCGGCGTCGACATCGTGCCCTCCTCCCTCGCCGAAGGCCGCTCGCTGATCGAGGCCGGCCGGGTCAAGGCGCTCGCCACCATGTCCGACGAGCGCCAGGCACTGTTCCCGGACGTCCCCACCCTGAAGGAGGCGACCGGCTCCGACTGGACCATCGCCGCCTGGCGCTCGGTGGTGGCACCCAAGGGCCTGCCCGACGACGTCAAGGCGAAACTCGCGGCGTCGGTCGAGAAGGCCTACAACAGCGACGCCTACCAGAGCTTCGCCAAGGACCGCGGCTTCGGCCTGCTCTGGGCCGGCCCCGCGGACGCCACCGACATCATCGGCAAGGCCGACGCCAGCCTCGGCGACGTCATGAAGCAGGCCGGCCTCACCAAGGAATGAGCCGCAGGGACCGCGCGGACCTCCGCGCGGTCCCCCGGGGCCAGGCCGCATGAAGGTCAGCGATCTCACCCTCGGACTTCTCGTCCTCCTCGGCGCCGTCGCCGTGCTGCTTTCCTCGCTCGCGTTCTCGCCCATCCCCGGCCAGGCCTACGGCGCGGACACCATGCCGAAGGCGATCGGCCTCGTCGCCCTCGTCCTTTCGCTCGTCCTGATCGCCCGCGCCGTCCGCGCCGGCGAACGCGTGCCCGCGGCCAGCCGCACCGGCTGGGCGCGCTCCCCGCGGGCGCTGGCCACCCTCGGCCTCACCCTCGCCCTCGTCGTCGCCTACATCGTGCTCGCCGACAGCTTCGGCTTCATCCCGGTCGCCACCGCGATCCTCGTGGTGCTGATGCTCGCCCTCGACGTCCGGCCGCTCACCGCGGTGATCGTCGCGCTCCTCGCCGCCGTCCTCGTCCAGGTCGCGTTCGGCCGGCTGCTCCTGGTCCCGCTGCCGCGCAGCCCCTGGCTCGAGCGGCTGTGGTAGATGCAGACCGTCGGCGACGCGCTCATCCTCGTCTTCGACCCCTGGGTGCTCCTCGTCATCCTGCTCTCGGCCTGCTTCGGGATGTTCGTCGGCGCCATCCCCGGCCTCACCGCCACCATGGCGACGGCGCTTCTCGTGCCGATCACCTTCTTCATGGACCCGGTCCCGGCCATCGCCTCTATCGTCACCGCCACTGCCATGGCGATCTTCGCCGGAGACATTCCCGGCACGCTGCTCAGGATGCCCGGCACACCCGCGAGCGCCGCCTACGTCGAAGACGCCTACCGAATGACCCGCAGCGGCCGCTCCGAAGAGGCTCTGGGCGCGGTGCTTGTCTTCTCCTCGCTCGGCGGGCTCTTCGGCACCCTCGTGCTCGTCACCGCATCGCCGGCGCTGGCCGAGATCGCGCTGAAATTCTCGTCCTTCGAATACTTCTGGCTGGTCGTGCTCGGCCTCTCCTGCGCAATCTTCGTCTCCCCCGGCTCGCCGACCCGCGCCATCGTCTCGCTGCTCATCGGCCTCTTCGCCGCGACCATCGGCATCGATAACCCGGCCGGCGAGCCGCGCTACACCTTCGGCAACGTCGAGCTCCTCGCGGGCGTCCAGTTCATCCCGGCGATGATCGGCCTCTTCGCGGTCTCCGAGGTGCTGCGCTTCGTCGTCGCCCCGGTCGATCGGCCGATGGTCAAGGCCGCCGCCCAGAAAGGCATTTTCGCCCACCAGCTGACGAACCTCGTCACCTACCCGGTGCAGGCGCTCCGCGGCAGCGCCACCGGCACGCTGATCGGCGCGCTGCCCGGCGCCGGCGCCGACATGGCCGCCTGGATTCTCCTACGCCATCAGCAAGCGCTTCTCGAAGACGCCGGAGAAGTTCGGCACCGGCCATGTCGAGGGCTTGGTCGAGGCCGGCGCCTCCAACAACGCCGCGGTCAGCGGCGCCTGGATCCCGGCGCTCGTCTTCGGCATCCCCGGCGACTCGATCACCGCCATCGTCATCGGCGTGCTCTACATCAAGGGCATCAACCCCGGCCCGACCGTGTTCCTGATGAGCCCCGAGCTCATCTACGCGATCTTCATGGTGTTCTTCCTCGCCAACATCCTGATGCTGCCGCTCGGCTGGCTGACCATCAAGGGTGCTAGAACCATCCTCTCGATCCCGAGCCGGATTCTCATGCCGGTTATCCTGGTCTTCTGCATCGTCGGCTCCTTCGCCATCAACAATTCCGAGTTCGGGGTCATCCTGATGCTGATCTTCGGCGTCCTCGGCTTCCTGATGGAGGAGAACGACATCCCGATCGCGCCCGCGATCCTCGGCCTCGTCCTCGGCCCGATGCTCGAGAAGAACTTCATCACCTCGATGATCAAGTCCGACGGCAGCTTCGCCGCCTTCTTCGAGCGCCCGATCGCCGCCGGCCTCGGGGTGATGGCCATCCTCGTCTGGTGCGTCCCGATCCTGCTCTACGCCTGGCGCAGCTACCGGACGAACCGGGTCTGAGGCCGCCCGACGTTCACCGGCCGCGGCCGCTACCGCCGGGTCCGTCGGCTCTTTTCATTTGCCCGCAAACCCGCTATAGGGGCGCGCCGGCGGGGCCAAACCCTGCCGGCTCCGTCTTTTCCCGACCCCGCTGGACGACATCCCGGCCGCGGCCGACGAAAGGACCGGACACGTCAACCCGAATAAAAAGGACCGTTCGATGTCGATCACGCCCGACGTGAAAGAGCAGCTGATCAAGGACTACGCCACCAAGGAGGGCGACACCGGCTCGCCCGAGGTGCAGGTCGCGATCCTGACCAGCCGCATCAACACGCTGACCGAGCATTTCAAGACCCACGGCAAGGACAACCACTCCCGCCGCGGGCTGCTCAAGATGGTCTCCCAGCGCCGCAAGCTCCTCGATTACGTCAAGCGCAAGGACGAGAGCCGCTACCAGTCGCTGATCGGCCGCCTCGGCATCCGCCGCTGACCCTGCGGGCGCGCCGCCACGGCGCGCCCTTTCGCTGTCTGGCGCCGGGCGGCGCGCCGGGACGTTCCCGAAGTTCGCCACAAAGCAGGCCGGGCCCCTCCGACCCCGAGGGATCGCCCCAGAACGAAAGCAACGGGGTCCGCGGGGGAATGCGCCCTCGCGTTGCACGGCGCCGACCAGGGGGTCCTCGCCGATACGAAGGAAGAAACATGTTCAACGTTGTTCGCAAATCCATCGAGTGGGGCCATGACACGCTCACTCTCGAAACGGGCAAGGTCGCCCGCCAGGCCGATGCCGCCGTCGTCGCCACCTATGGCGAGACCAGCGTGCTGGCCACCGTCGTCTACGAGAAGAAGCCGAAGCAGGGTTTCGATTTCTTCCCGCTGACCGTCCACTACCAGGAAAAGACCTACTCCGCCGGCAAGATCCCGGGCGGCTTCTTCAAGCGCGAGGGCAGGCCCTCCGAGAAGGAGGTCCTGACCTCGCGGCTGATCGACCGGCCGATCCGCCCGCTCTTCGTCGAGGGCTTCAAGAACGAGACCCAGGTCGTCGTCACCGTGCTCTCCTACGACATGGAGAACGACCCCGACATCCTCGGCCTGATCGCCGCCTCCGCCGCCCTGACCCTGTCGGGCGCGCCCTTCATGGGCCCGATCGGCGCGGCCCGCGTCGGCTTCGTCGACGGCGAGTACGTGCTGAACCCGGCCGTGGACGACATGGAGAAGCTGCGCGAGAACCCCGAGCAGCGGCTCGACCTCGTGGTCGCCGGCACCAAGGACGCGGTGATGATGGTCGAGTCCGAGGCCTACGAGCTTTCGGAGTCCGAGATGCTCGGCGCGGTCAAGTTCGGCCACGAGCAGATGCAGCCGGTGATCGACATGATCATCGACATGGCCGAGGAAGCCGCCCGCGAGCCCTTCGCCTTCGACGCCCCCGACTACGCCGCGCTCTACACGCGGGTGAAGGGCGCCGGCGAGACCGCCATGCGCGCCGCCTTCGCCATCCGCGACAAGCTGGAGCGCCAGGCCGCCGTGAAGGCCGCCAAAGAGACGGTCAAGGCGGCGCTCACCGAAGAGGAGCTGGCCGACACCAACCTCGGCGCCTGCTTCGAAAAGCTCGAATCCGACGTCGTCCGCTGGGACGTCCTCGATCACGGCCGCCGCATCGACGGCCGCGACCTCGCCACCGTCCGCCCCATCGTCTCCGAGGTCGGCATCCTGCCGCGCACCCACGGCTCGGCACTCTTCACCCGCGGCGAGACCCAGGCGTTGGTGGTCTCCACCCTCGGCACCGGCGACGACGAGCAGCTTATCGACGCGCTGCACGGCAGCTACCGCACCAACTTTCTCCTGCACTACAACTTCCCGCCCTACTCGGTCGGTGAAGCCGGCCGCATGGGCTCCCCGGGCCGCCGCGAGATCGGCCACGGCAAGCTCGCCTGGCGGGCGCTGCAGGCCGTGCTCCCCGCCGCGACCGACTTCCCCTACACCATCCGCGTCGTCTCCGAGATCACCGAGTTCGAACGGTTCGTCCTCAATGGCCACCGTCTGCGGCTCCTCGCTGTCGATGATGGACGCGGGCGTGCCGCTCAAGGCCCCGGTGGCCGGCGTCGCCATGGGCCTGATCCTCGAGGACGAGAAGTTCGCGGTGCTGACCGACATCCTCGGCGACGAGGACCACCTCGGCGACATGGACTTCAAGGTCGCGGGCACGGCGAACGGCATCACCTCGCTGCAGATGGACATCAAGGTCGCCGGTATCACCCCGGCGATCATGGAGCACGCCCTGGCGCAGGCCAGAACCGGCCGCCTTCACATCCTGGATGAGATGAGCCATGCGCTCACTGCCGGCCGCAGCGAGTTCTCCGCCCACGCCCCGCGCATCGAGACCATGCAGATCGCGGTCGACAAGATCCGCGAAGTCATCGGCTCGGGCGGCAAGGTCATCCGCTCCATCGTCGAGGAGTTGGGCGCCAAGGTCGACATCAACGATGACGGCGTCATCAAGATCGCCTCGGCCAACGCCAGCGCGATCGAGAAGGCGCGCGAGCTGATCGGCGCCATCGTCGACGAGCCCGAGGTCGGCCGGATCTACACCGGCAAGGTCGTCAAGATCATGGACTTCGGCGCATTCGTGAACTTCTTCGGCAAGCGCGACGGTCTCGTCCACGTCAGCCAGCTCTCCTCCGAGCGCGTCGGCCACCCCAAGGACATCCTGCAGGAGGGCCAGTCGGTGAAGGTCAAGCTCATGGGCTTCGACGAGCGCGGCAAGGTCCGCCTCTCGATGAAGGCCGTCGACCAGGAGACCGGCAAGGAGAAGGTCGGCGAGACCGAAACGGCGGAGTAGCGCGGCCGGCCGTTTCTACCGAAGTTCTCCGGTGCTTTACCGCCGTCGGATGCGAGCGTAAACTGATCGGCGACGAGGCGGGAAATGCCGACGAGTTGCCGATCCCTCCTTACCGGTATGCTGGCGCTGCCGGCTGCAGCGTTCGCTGAGTCTTTTCCGGTGCTGCGCAAGGCCAGCGAGCTTCACATACTGGCGACGATACCCGTCGATGGCGACTTCATGGCCTTCGGCTTCGGCTCGCTCTGGGTCGCCGGCGGGACGCGGGTCGCACGAATCGACCCCGCTACCAACGCTGTCGTCGAGATCGAACTCGACGGAGCGCGCGGGGCGTTCCGCGCCCCGGCCGTAGGGGAGGACGCTGTCTGGGTCGCTAGCGTCGGTGCCGACATCATCTACCGCGTCGATCCGACCACCAACGCCGTAACGCTGCGGATCCCGGCAACCATGTTGGACTCCGAAGGCAGCATCGCCGCCGGCTCCGCCTCGGTCTGGGCCATGATCCGCGGTGACATGACCGAGCAAACCCTGGCTCGGTTCGACGCCGAAACCGGTGAAATACTCGCGCGGATCGTCCTTCCGGCGGGCGGTGCAGGGGTGATTTTCGCCGACGGAGCCGTCTGGGTGACGTGTCCGTTCAAGGGCGAGATTTTCAAGATCGATCCCGGCACGAATGCCGTCACTGCCACGATCTCGACTGGCGGCTGGCCTCGCTTTCTCGTAGCCGACCGTGGCACGATCTGGATCCTTGACCAGCGCGGCGCGGTGCAGCGGGTCGACTCCGCATCCGGCGCACTTTCGACGACAATACCGCTCGCGTCCCCCCAACGGTCGGGCGGCGACATTGCCGTCGGCGGCGGCTTCGTCTGGGTAAACGTTTGGGGCGCGCCGGTGATTCAGATCGACCCGGCAACGGACCGGCTTCGCACGACCTACCAGGGCGGCGCAGAGTTCGGCGACGGCGTCCGCTACGGCGCGGGCTCGATCTGGATTTCGGGGCGGAAGCTCTTCCGGATTGCGCCACCCGACGGGTTGCCTTGAGGGAGGGCAACGGAAGCGACCGTTCGTCTCGACTTCGTCGACGGTGACCTCGTCGAGGTTCCTCACCCGCTTGACCAGTCGCTCCTCGCTTGTCAGTCGGACCCCTTCACCCGTTGCCGCCGCAGCTCGTCCGCGATGATCAGCCGCGACAGCGCATGATAGAGCGGCTCGGGTGCGATGAGCCGCGCCGTACCGTAGCCGAGCATCGCCGAAGCCATCAGCGGGATCACGTTGGAATGATTGCCGGTCATCTCCAGTATGATCACGAATGCGGTCATCGGCGCCTGCACCACCCCCGAGAAGTAGCCGGCCATACCGAGCAGCGCCGCAAGTGCGACGTTGCCGCCGATCAGCACCGCCAGCGTGCTTCCGAGCCCGGCGCCGACCGCCAGCGAGGGGGCGAAGAGGCCACCGGGTATCCCCGACACCGTCGCGGCGAGGCTGGCCGCCAGCTTGGCCAGGAAATAGCCGAGCGGCAGCGCCTCCCCTTCGATCGCGCCGCGCGCCTGCTCGTAGCCGGTCCCGAACGTAGCGCCCCCGCTCGCCACCCCGATCCCGGCCGCGATCATGCCCGCCACGCCTGCGACCAGCAGCGCCGTCCAGAGCGCGCGCCCGTGCTCTGCCTGCCAGCGCCGAATCCGCCGCGTCAGCCGCAGCACCAGCCGGCAAAACAGCGTTCCGAAGAGGCCGCCGCCGACGCCGCAGGCGATCACCAGGAACCAGTCTGCGGGACCCTGCGCCGTCTCGTTGGTCACGCCGAAATAGGTGTAGTCGCCGACGATCCCGAGCGAGGCGAGGCCGGCGATCACCACCGCCGACAGCACCAGCCCGTTGGTGCGCGCGTCATAGCCGCGGCTCATCTCCTCGATGGCGAAGAGTATCCCGGCCAGCGGTGCGTTGAACGCCGCCGCGATCCCCGCTGCCGAACCGGCGAGAATCAGCCCCTCAGCGCGGGCCATGCCGCCGACTCGCGCCGCCTGCAGCATCAGCGAGGCGCCCACCTGCACCGTCGGCCCCTCGCGCCCGATCGAGGCGCCGCAGCCGAGGCCGATCACCGTCAGCCCGATCTTGCCGGCCACCATGCGCAGCGACAGCAGCCGGCTCCGCTCCTCGTCCGAGCGCAGGTGGCGCGCCGCTATCGCCTGCGGGATGCCGCTACCTTTCGCGTTCGGGAAGAACCGCACCGCCGCCCAGGCGCAGAAGACGAAGCCCGCCGGCGTCAGCACCAGCGGCAGCCACCGCCGCCACCCCGGCCCGCCGGTCGCCACCGTGAAGAGCGCGTGCGCCGCGTCCGCCGTCCAGGCGAAGACGACGCTGATCAGGCCGATCGCCAGCGCCCCGGCCCAGAAAACCAGCCGCGGCCGCCAGAGCCGCCACGAGATCATCATCGCCCGTGAGCGCCTGATGACGGGATGATACCCGCGCCTCGCCTTCCGTGCCATCGCCCCCTGCCGGTCCCGCTTCTCCCGACCCTCGCCCGTGGCAGCCGCGATCGCAAGCCGCCCGTCACTTTATCGATCGGCGCCGCGGATGCTTCATGACCTCGCGGCAGGGTCGGCGAGACCGAAACGGCCGAGTAGCCACTGCCGCGGCGCCACCCGGCGAAAGGCCCCGCTTCCGGGGCCCTTACGCTCGGAGCGTTTCCCCCGAGACCTGCGCGCAGACGATCCGACCCCGAGGGCGCGTTTCTATCAGACAAGCGCGGCAGCTGTGCGCCAGGAGCGGTCGTCCGACGAAGCGGGCCTCGGCCCGCGTCCGCGGCCCGACAAGCCGAAGCACTGCTTCGGCCGGGCCGTTCGGCGGAGCGCGCGAGCGCGGAGGCGAAGGGGTTCTCCGCTCGCCCGGCGCTCGCAATTCGCGCGCGCGTGCCCGGGCTGGCGCTCTTCGCGCCTGCCCACGGGCGGGCAGGCGCGCGCGAATTTGTCGACGGCCAAATCCGCGGGGTGCGGGCGGCGAGGTCGCGCGCCGATCGGATCGGCGGCTGCATTGGGCCGAGAGCGGCCATATCCCCGTTGACACGCCCGGCGAAGGGCAGACTACCTTTTCCCGTGGGGAGGGCAGGGCGCATGGCGACCGACCGGCACGAGGCGCTGATCCGCGCCTATATCGACGAGGTCTTCAACAGGCACCGCCTGGACGGCCTGGAGACGTACTGGGATCGCAACCTCACGTCGAACTGGCTGGGCATGGAGACGATCCGTGGCCTGCCCGCCTGGCGCGCGGCAATGGAGGGCTTCTTCGCCGCCTTTCCGGACGCCGCCTACATCCTGGACGACATGGTCTTCGCCGGCGACCGGGGCGTCTGGCGCGGCCACTGGCAGGCCACCCAGCAAGCCCCGTGGCAAGGGGTCGCCGCCTCCGGCCGCAGCGTGAGCTGGACCGTCATCATCATCGGCCGCTTCGAGGGCGGCAAGCTGAAGGAGGACTGGGTCGAGCTGGACCGGCTCGGCCTGTTCCAGCAGCTCGGATGCCTCCCGACCGGGGCCTGAGCACTGCCGGCCCGCCTCGGAGCGCACCCGCTTCCTCATGCTCCGCGTCGTTAACCTTTTCACGCAACCCATCCAGGTGGGGGCATGGGTTGTGCATGGGTTGTGCATACTTTGTGCATCGGGCTTTTCGCCGTTAACCGTTGAATTCCGGCCGGATTATCGCCCCCCGAACCGCGACCTCGCGATCGTTTTACGAATCGGTTGACTGATGCCTCCGGCGCGGGTATCAATCAACATCATGGTTGAATTCAGAAGCCCTCACCCCGATCTTCCACGCCCTCGGCGACGCCACCCGACGGCGGATGCTCTTGGCCCTCGCCGAGGGCGAGCGCACGGTGAGCGAACTCGCCGAGCCCTTCCCGATCTCGCTCGCCGCGGCGTCAAAGCACATCAAGGTCCTTGAAAATGCGGGCCTTCTCCGGCGCGAGATCCGCTGGCGCACCCACGTCTGCCGGCTGGAGCCCGGGCCGCTCGCCCGCGCCCACGACTGGCTTGGCCACTACGAGCGCTTCTGGACCGACCGCCTCGACGACCTCGAACGCCTGCTGCGCGAGGAGCAGGAGAAACTGCAAGACAAGCCCGAGAAAGGAAACGACGATGCATGACATGACCACCATCGACGCCTACGGCACCCTGATCGAGCCGGCCACCGTGCGCCTCGAGCGCCTGCTGCCCGGCCCCATCGAGCGCGTCTGGGACTACCTGACCGTCAGCGACCTCCGCCGCCGCTGGCTCGCGTCGGGCGAAATGACGCTGGAAGAGGGCGCGCCCTTCGAGCTGGTCTGGCACAACGACGAGCACACCGACCCGCCGGGCAAGCGCCCGGATGGCATCGGAACCGAGCACCGGGCCGCGATGCGCATCGTCGCCGTCGAGCCGCCGCGGCTCCTCGCCTTCACCTGGCCGAACACCGGCGAGGTGACGATGGAGCTCAAGCCGCAGGGGCGCGACACGCTCCTCACCATCACCCACCGCCGCCTGCCCGACCGTTCGACCACGCTCGGCGTCAGCGCCGGATGGCACAACCACCTCGACCTCCTGGACGCGCGCCTGCGCGGCAGCGAGCCGGAGCCGTTCTGGGACAAGTGGACCCGTCTCCGCGCCGAATACGCCGAGCGCATCCCCGGCTGAGGACGGAACCTGCCGGGGCGCCCCGCGCCCCGGCCTTCCCGATAGCCCCCAGGAAGCCTTTGACAGCATACCGACCGGTCGGTATGCTCTCCTGCACCTTCACGCCGGAGCCGCTCCCATGTCCGTCCCCTATCGCTGGGTCATCGTCTTCCTCGGCGGCCTCATGGGCTGCGTCGCCATCGGCGCCATGTTCTCGCTCGCGGTATTCCTCGAGCCGATGTCGGCCGAGACCGGCTGGAGCCGCGCCGGCATCTCCACCGCCATGACGCTCGACTTCCTCGTCATGGGCGTCGCGGGCTTCCTCTGGGGCACGCTCAGCGACCGCTACGGCCCGCGCCCGGTCACCCTGATCGGCGCCGTCCTCCTCGGCACCGGCCTCGTCGTCGCCAGCCGCGCGACGACGCCGCTCACCTTCCAGATCGGCTTCGGCCTACTCGTCGGCCTCTCCGCCGGCGCCTTCTTCGCCCCGATGATCGCCGCCGTCACCGGCTGGTTCACCACCCGCCGCGGCCTCGCCGTCTCCCTCGTCTCCGCCGGCATGGGCATGGCGCCGATGACCATGACCCCCTTCGCCGGCTGGCTCATCTCCACCCACGACTGGCGCACCGCCATGGCGACCATGGGCATCGTCGCCTGGGTGCTGCTCATCCCCGCCGCCCTCTTCGTCCGCGCCGCCCCCGCCGAAACGGCCACCGGCCAAGCCGAGGCCGCGGGCGAATCCGACCCCGGCCGCGCCCTGCGCTCGCCGCAGTTCCTCATCCTCGGCGGCACCTTCTTTCTCTGCTGCGCCGCGCACGCCGGCCCGATCTTCCACATGCTGAGCTACGCCATCTTCTGCGGCATCCCCACCATGGCGGCGGTCTCGGTCTATAGCGTCGAGGGCCTCGCCGGCCTCGTCGGCCGCCTTCTCTTCGGCGTCGCCGCCGACCGCCTCGGCGTGAAGCGCGTCATCGTCGCCGGCCTGCTGCTGCAGGCGCTGGCCATCCCTGCCTATCTCGCCGTCCGCGACATTCGCGACTTCTACCTCCTCGCCAGCGTCTTCGGCATGGCCTACGGCGGCGTGATGCCGCTCTACGCCGTGCTCGCCCGCGAGTATTTCAGTCAGTCGATCATGGGCACCGTCCTCGGCGCCGCCACCATGCTTTCCTCGCTCGGCATGGCCCTCGGTCCGCTCGGCGGCGGCTGGATCTTCGATACCTTCGGCAACTACGTCTGGCTCTACATCGGCTCCGCCGCCCTCGCCGCCGGCGCCGTCGCCATCTCCCTCGCCTTCCCGCCCGTCCCTGGAGCCCGCCCCCGAGCAGTCGCTGCCTGATCCGTCCCGGCTAGCTAGGTCAGCGCCGTCTCCGACGTCCGGACCGATGGCGAGCGCCTTCACTCCTCCGGCCGGAGGCGCGACAGCAACGTCGCCGCGTCGAGACTGAAGTCCGACTCCACCCAGGCGGCCTCCATCCGCTGCAGCGCCCGCCCCAGGGCCGGTCCTTCCAGCCCCACCTCGTCGGCGGCAACCGGAAAGACCGCACCCGCGCCCCGGGCGATCTCGGCCTCGAGATCCGCGGGCGGCGGCGCGCCGAGGCTGGCTGCCCGGATCAGCGCCGCATCGCGCGCTGCGTCCGCGCCGAGCCGCCAGGCATCGGCCGCGGGCGGCCCGCCCCCGGCCAGCGCCGCGGAGACGGCGTCGAGTGCCCGCACGTCGGCGCGGGAGAGCCGCAGCGCCGCCGCCCACGCCGCCCGCCACCCGAGTCCCGCCAGCCGCCGCTGCCAGCGCGGCGCGGTCCCCGCCGCCGCCTCGGCATGCACCAGCGGTGCCAGCGCGGCGGCATCGGCGCCCGGCAGCACCCGGCCGAGAATTCCCGCGGCCGCCATGGCCGCCGCCGCCGGAGCCGGATCGGGCGCCGCGAGGAGCTTGGACATCTCCGCCCCGACCCGCTCCCGCGACAGTTGCGCCAGCCCTTCCTGCTGCGCCGCGCAGGCCGCCAGCCCCTCGGCGTCCAGCCCCCCGGCGGGGTCGCCGTACCAGGCATGAATACGGAAGAAGCGCAGGATCCGCAGAAAGTCCTCGGCGATCCGCGCCGCCGGGTCCCCCACGAACCGCACCCGCCCGGCCCTCAGGTCGGCGAGCCCGCCCAGCGGATCCACCACCTCCCCGTCCGGCCGGCAGTAGAGCGCGTTCATGGTGAAGTCCCGGCGCGCCGCGTCCTCGGCCAGATCGGTGGAAAAGGCAACCGTGGCGTGCCGTCCGTCGGTCGCCACGTCGCGGCGGAAAGTGGTGACCTCGAAGGGCCGCCCCTCGGCGACCACCGTGACCGTGCCATGCTCGATGCCAGTGGGAACCGCGTGCAGCCCGGCCGCCTGCACCAGCGCCATTACCGCCTCGGGGCGGGCGTCGGTGGCGATGTCGATATCGGAAACCGGGCGGCCGAGCAGCGCATTCCGCACGCATCCGCCCACCGGAAGCGCCTGGTGCCCCGCCCCGGTCAGCGCGCCGCAGACCGCCTGCGTCGCCGGCGCGGCGAGCCAGGACTCCGCGATGCGTGTCACGGGCCTTGCACCCGGTCCGACAGCGCCTTCAGCATCCGCGCCGTCGCCCCCCAGATGTAGTGCGGGCCGTAGGGGATGACGTAGTAGCGGCGAAGCACGCCCTGCCAGGTCCGGCCATGCACCTGCAGGTTGGCCGGATCGAGTGCGAAGGCCAGCGGCACCTCGAAGACCTCGTCCACCTCGGAGCGGTCGGGGATGGCGCGGAACGCGGGATCGACCACCCCGACGAAGGGCGTGACCGTGAAGTTCGTCACCGTCTCGTGCGGGGCCAGCCCGCCCAGCACCTCGACCTGGTCGGGCCGCAGCCCGATCTCCTCCTCCGCCTCGCGCAGGGCGGCGGCCAGCGACGTCGGGTCGCCCGGCTCCTGCTTGCCGCCGGGGAAGGCCACCTGGCCGGGATGATGCTTCAGGAGCGCCGCGCGGCGGGTCAGGATCAGGTTGACGCCGGACCCGCGCTCGATCAGCGGCACCAGCACCGAAGCCGGCCTGAGCACACGCCCCCTGAGGCGCGGCGCTTCAGGGTTGAGATCATAATCCGAGGAGCCGCCGACGGGCGCCTCGAGCGCGCGGCGCAGGCGCGCGACGTTGACGGTGTGCCGGTCCATGGCCGTTACATGGCCGGCGGCGCAGGCCGGCACAAGGGCCTCGCGGCCGGGCCCGCTGGGGGCTGCGGCCGCGGCGCCGGTTCAGATCAGCTTGCCCATTGCGACGGCGGTGTCGGCCATGCGGTTCGAGAAGCCCCACTCGTTGTCGTACCAGGACATCACCCGCACGAAGACGCCGTCGAGCACCTTGGTCTGGTCCATGTGGAAGACCGAGGAGTGCGGATCGTGGTTGAAGTCCGACGAGACGAGCTTCTCCTCGGTGTAGCCGAGGATGCCCTTGAGCTCCCCCTCGGCGGCGGCCTTGATCGCGGCGTTGATCTCCTCGACGGTGGTTGCCTTCTTCGAGAGGAACTTGAAGTCCACCACCGAGACGTTGGGCGTCGGAACCCGGATCGACACGCCGTCGAGCTTGCCGTTGAGCTCGGGCAGCACCAGGCCCACCGCCTTGGCCGCACCGGTCGTGGTCGGGATCATCGACAGCGCGGCGGCGCGGCCGCGGTAGAGATCCTTGTGCAGCGTGTCGAGCGTAGGCTGGTCACCGGTATAGCTGTGGATCGTGGTCATGAAACCCTTGTCGATCCCGATGGCGTTGTTGAGCACGTAGGCCACGGGCGCCAGGCAGTTGGTCGTGCAGGACGCGTTGGAGATCACCAGGTCGTCCTTGGTCAGCGCCTTGTCGTTGACACCGAAGACGATGGTCTTGTCCGCCCCGCTCGACGGGGCCGAGACGATCACCCGCTTCGAGCCGTTCTCCAGATGCAGCGCCGCCTTCGCCCGGTCGGTGAAGATCCCGGTGCATTCCAGGGCGACGTCCACGTCCTTCCAGGGCAATGCCTTGGGGTCGCGCTCGGCCGTCACCCGGATCGGTCCCTGGCCGACGTCGATGGTGCTGCCGTCGACCGTCACAGTGCCCGGAAAGCGGCCATGCACCGAGTCGTAGCGCATCAGGTGCGCGTTGGTCTCGACGGGACCGAGATCGTTCAGCGCGATCACCTCGATGTCGGTGCGTCCCAACTCGATGATCGCGCGGAGCACGTTGCGTCCGATCCGGCCGAAGCCGTTTATGCCAACCTTGACCGCCATGGTCCCCCTCCTGCCTCGCGGGCGTCGCGCCAGCCCGTGCCCGGATACAGCCCTGCGCCGCGCCCTGCAAGCCGCCCGCGTCCGGAGCGGGCGACGGCCGCCCTTCGGCGGCGGCAGACCGCAAAACACCCATATGGATTCCATACGGATTCCATACGGTTTCTGGGTGCGATTTCCGCAGGCTTTTCAGTCGGATGACCCGGATTCCGGCGGACAGGTCGATTCCGCCCTCAAACCGGCCCGCTCAGCGTCCGCCGCACCGCGTCCCGCCAGCCGGCATAACGCTCCTCGCGGAGGTCCTCGGCCATTGCCGGCTCGAACCGCCGGTCGAGCGCCCAGCTCCGCGCGAACTCCCCCGGCCCCGGATACACCCCCGCCTGCATCCCGGCCAGCCACGCCGCCCCGAGCGCGGTCGTCTCCAGCACCCGCGGCCGGTCGACCGGCGCGCCCAGCGTGTCCGCCAGCCCCTGCAGCACCCAGTCGTTGGCAGTCATCCCGCCGTCCACCCGCAGCACGGTGTCGCCGCCATCCGGCCAGTCGGCACGCATCGCCTCGAGCAGGTCACGGGTCTGGTAAGCGACGCTCTCCAGCGCCGCCCGCGCGAACTCCGCCGGGCCCGAATTGCGGGTCAGCCCGAAGATCGCCCCGCGGCAGTCGGGATCCCAGTAGGGTGCGCCGAGGCCGGTGAAGGCCGGTACCAGATAGAGCCGCTGTCCCGGATCGGCCGCCTCGGCCAGCGCCTGCGTCTCCGACGCGTGGCGGATGATCTTCAGCCCGTCGCGCAGCCACTGCACTACCGCACCGGCGATAAAGATAGATCCCTCAATGGCATAGGTCGGCTTGCCGTCCAGCTGATAGGCGATGGTGGTGAGCAGCCGGTTCCTGCTCGCCACCGGCTTGTCCCCGGTGTTGAGCACGGCGAAGCAGCCGGTCCCGTAGGTCGCCTTCAGCATCCCCGGCGCGAAGCAGGCTTGCCCGACCGTCGCCGCCTGCTGGTCGCCGGCCACCCCCATGATCGGCACCGGCTGGCCGAAGAGATCGGCGCGGGTGCTGCCAAAGTCCGCCGCCGAATCGCCCACATCCGGCAGCATCTCCATCGGCACGTCGAGGAGCTCGCACATCTCCGCGTCCCAGCGCCCCTCCCGGATGTTGTAGAGCAGCGTCCGCGCCGCATTGGTGGCGTCGGTCGCATGTACCGCCCCGCCGGTCAGCTTCCAGATCAGCCAGGTATCCACCGTGCCGAAGATCAGCCGTCCCGCGCGTGCCTTGTCGCGCGCGCCCTCGTGCGCATCGAGTAGCCACTTGAGCTTGGTGCCGGAGAAATAAGGATCGAGCAGCAGCCCGGTCCGCTCCGTCACCATCGCCTCGTGACCCGCCGCCCGAAGCTCGGCGCAGAGCGTGCTTGTCCGCCGGTCTTGCCAGACGATGGCGCGCCCGAGCGGCTCTCCGGTCTCGCGGTCCCAAACCAGCGTCGTCTCGCGCTGGTTGGTGATCCCCACCGCCGCCAGCGCGCCCGGACCGAGGCCCGCCCGTTCGA
Organism: uncultured Alphaproteobacteria bacterium; assembly: GCA_963796805.1. Lineage (GTDB taxonomy): Bacteria > Pseudomonadota > Alphaproteobacteria > Rhodobacterales > Rhodobacteraceae > Amaricoccus. The sequence continues at coordinate 271,251 of CAWCNG010000001.1, read as the reverse complement.
TGGCGGCGCGGCAGACCGCGGCGGTCGAGCTCCAAATGTCGGCCGGATCGTGCTCCACCCACCCCGATTGCGGGAAGTGCTGCGGGAACTCCTCCTGGGCCGCCGCGACGATCCCCATGCGCTCGTCGAAGACAATGGCCCGGCTCGAGGTGGTCCCCTGGTCGATGGCGAGCACATGGCCCATCGGTTCCTCCTCCCCATGGCCCGCACGTCTCGGAGGGCTCGCCCGTCAAGGGGCCGCAGCCGCCCCGCCCTGTCAAGGAGCACGAGCCTGGCGCTCGCGGTCGATCACCCATGGGATCTGGCTTTCCCTCGCCCTGCAACGGTCGCCGCCGTGCTTGGCTTCGCCGTGCTCATCGGCGGTCTGGTTGCGATCGACGGCCGCCTCCTGCGGCGTTACGCTCGCAAGGCCCGGATCTGAGGCGCATACGGGGCACTGGCGAAACGAAGTTGCGCGCGCTTGCACGGGCCTTAGCGGCGGCGTAAGACATTTCCAAACACCGGCGCAAGAGCCTGATGGCCCAGAATTTCCGTCATTCCGAGATCCTGAACATCGCCCGTGATGCGGGCAAGGTCACGGTCGAGGGACTGGCCGCGCATTTCAACGTCACCGCCCAGACCATCCGCCGCGATCTCGGCGAGCTTTGCGAGGTGGGCCAGCTCACCCGCGTCCACGGCGGCGCCATGATCCCCTCCGGCGTCATCGCTCTCGGCTACGAGGACCGCCGCAGCCTGGCGAGCCTGGAAAAGGACGCCATCGCCCGCATGGTGGCCCAGCAGATCCCCGACGGCGTGTCGCTGTTCATGAACATCGGCACCACCACCGAGGCGGTGGCCCGGGCGCTCCTGAAGCACCGCAACCTCATGGTCATCACCAACAACCTGAACGTCGCCAACATCCTTGCCACCTCGCCCAACTCCGAGGTGATCGTGGCCGGCGGCATCCTGCGCCGGGCGGACGGAGCGCTGGTCGGCGATGTCACCGCCGAGTTCATCGGCCAGTTCAAGGTGGACTACGCCATCATCGGCTCGGCGGCGGTCGACCCCGATGGCTCGCTCCTCGACTATGACTTCCGCGAGGTGCGGGTGGCGCAGGCGATCATCAAGAACGCCCGCAAGAGCTACCTCGTCGCCGACCACACCAAGTTCAAGATGGTGGCGCCGGTACGCATCGCCAGTCTCGCCGAGTTAGACGGATTCTTCACCGACATCGCCCCGCCGAAATCGGTGATGCAGCTCTGCGCCGATAACGACGTCTTCATCCGCACCGTCGAGAACGCCGCCCGCGCGCGCTAGTTCTCTCGATCATCCGGCCTGCTTCTTGTCCTATGGTCATGGCTGGCCACGTTGGCGCGCCAGTTGCGAAATATGTCGACATTTTGACTTTGCACGCTTAGCGCGAAACGCTATGCATTGAATACACGTTATGGTAAGCAGAACCGTCTCTTGGGGTCGGCCGCCCTATCGACACAAGACCTACCCTGAGCTTCCGCCTGGGTCCGGGCAATCTGTAGCTCATACAACTGCAAGGAGGACCAGTTGGTCTGGAAAGTCGGTATCGAGGTTCGGCGCAGCAAGGTGCATGGCAATGGACTATTCGCGAAGGAACACATCTCGGCAGGTACGAGAATCTGGCAGTTCGACGACGCGATGCACGTCTGCACACCGACATCCCTTGCGAGACGGAACCCGCGCACCATCGCGCGCGCCCTTTATGCGGGGTATCTGCACGAGCCTTCCGGGCTCTTCCTCTGGTATACGGACGGCATGGGCTTCATGAACCACGCCGATCCCGGCGCGGCCAACGTGGGCCTGGACTACTGGCCCAAGTTACCGGACGACCACCTTGTCGCTCTGCGCGACATCGCACCCGGCGAGGAGCTGCACGAGGACTACCGCGGCTGCCTGGCTGGCGGGCTCGCCCCCGACCACTGGCTGCGTCCGCTGTATCTTACGCACTGTCGCAGGCACTACGAATTCCTGCTCGGACTCTTTGCACCGGAAACGATGACGGGGCGCGAATCCTGCGTTCCCGCGGCCGGCTTCACATATCGTCCGACCGTCGAGATCAGCGTCCCGAGGACCACGGGCTTGGGCAACACCGCCACGAACCCGGAGGCAAGGCAGGCCGCGTGAACCTCGGGGCTTGCGTTCGCAGTCACCGCGACGATCGCCGGGGGGGTGCCGGCGGCCCGGCGCAGGATCTCGGCCGCAGCTGCGAACCCGTCGAGACGCGGCATGTGCAAGTCGAGAAGGACGAGCGGCGGCCTCAGTCGGTCGGCCATCTCGACCCCTTCGGCACCGTCGCTTGCGACCACTGCCTCGTAGCCGTTCTTCCGCAGCATGGCGCGGAGGATCAGCGCGTTGGTGTGATTGTCCTCGACGATCAGGATGCCGCTGCCGGCCCGCGAGGCGGGCAGCGGCTCGGGGCGTGTCTCGGTCTCAAGCCGCATCGCTTACCTCCACCGGTTCCTCGGCTAGGTCGAGCCACGTTGTGAGGACGAAGGACGAACCCGCGCCCAGCTCACTCGACACATCGATGCTGCCGCCCATGGCATTCGCGAGCTTCTGGCTTATGGCAAGGCCGAGTCCAGTTCCCTCCGTGGCGCGCGACATCGAGCCGTCCACCTGGTAAAAGCGCTCGAAGATGCGCGGAAGTGCGTCCTCGGGGATTCCTGGACCGGTGTCCACCACGCGGACGGTCAGCTGGACCCGGCCTTGACGCTGCAGGGCGGCGGCCATCACGTCGACTCCCCCTTGGTTGGTGAACTTGACTGCGTTGCCGACGAGGTTCGTCAGGATCTGGCGAAAGGCCCGGGCGTCTCCGCGCACGCTGACCTTGTCGAGGCCGAGCCAGGTCGTGTCGAGCCGGATGCCCTTGCGCGAGGCGGCGACCTTCATCATGTCTGTCACCTCGTCCAGCACGGCGACCGGAGCGAACGGCATGTCTTCGAGCTTGCGGTTGCCGGAGTTGATGCGGCTCACGTCGATCAGAATCCGAAATCAGCGACATCTGCGCGTTCGCCGACGACATGAGCAGCGCGACCAGTTCCCGCTGCTCCGCGTCAAGCTCGGTGGTCTCCAGGAGCTGGGTCGCCCCAAGAACGCCGTTCATCGGGGTCCGCAGTTCATGGCTCACGTTGGAGAGGAACTCGGTGCGGCTCCGGTCGGCCGCACGCGCCGCGATCAGCGCCCGCTCGAGGCGACGGGCCGACCGCACCGTGTAGACAGAACTCACGACGCTCACCGCTGTCGCAAAACCGAGCGCCAGCGCCAGCGGGATCGCCGCTTTGCGCAGGATGCTCGCGCCGGGTCGCGGGGCATCCCAGATAACATAGTCGATGGCCTTGCCGGAATAGTCCACGAGCGGTACGCCGGCCTTGCCCGGAGGAAGGGTCTCGCTGAGCACGATCTCGGTCTGCAGCAGGTCCCGGCTCATTAGCTTGGGCACCTCCTTGGACACGCGCTTGCCATGGATCTGGACCGGAAGCGACTTCAAGTCGAACCCGGGCGGAATACCCTCGACGAGCCGCATGCGCGCGACTGCGAAGATCCATGGCTCGCCCTCGAACTCCGCGATGAGGGTCCGCGTGCGGGTGGAGTTCACCTCGCTGGCATCCAGCAGCCCGAGAATGGCGTCCAACAGATTCGAAGGAAGGATGTCGACGTCGCCTTCCGGCGGAGAACCCGCGACCCATCCGAAATTCGCCTCGCGATCCGGGACCAGGATAGCGAGATCGAAAGTATCGAGATCCGTCACACTGCTGCCGATGCTGCTGAACAGCCACTCACGGTTGTCTGCCATGACGGCGGCAAAACCCTCGTTCCAGAGCGAGTAGTCGCGGACGAGCGTGAAGGTAGAGCTGCGCATCGCCTGGACTTCGTTCAGGATCAGCCGCTGCGACGAACTGAGCGCAAGCTTGTTGTGTTCGCGCGAGATCCAGAGCGCAGTGCCAAGAACCACGAGGATTAGCGCCGCGATGCCTCCAGTATGCAGCGCGACCAGCCGGTGCGACAGGCGGAGTTCGTCATGCTCGTGGCCCGCGGCAACCTGCCCCTCCAGCCCGGACCCGGGGATGCCCGTACCGAGCGAGCGGGCATACCGTTCGCGGCGTGAACGCCGCGAGAGGACGGCGACCGATCCGTGCAGGACGGCGTTCAGCGCCGGATAGAGCATGAGTTCGGACCACACCGTCCCCTGGGTCGCGAAGGTGGTGAGACCGAGCATGGTGTAGGCGGCCGCCCAGACCGTCCATGGGGTCGTCCGCTCAACCGACGGGTCTTCCACGACACTGCGGATAAGCGGGAAGAAAGCGGTGAAGGTGGTCAGATTGGCTGCGATCAGAAAGACGGCGACCGCGATCTCCCGCGACTCACCGCTGATCCAGCGGCTCGAAGCGAGGAGGGAAGCGGCGAGGTAGAGCGCCGTAAGCACGAGGTCCATCTGAAAGGCGATGCGGTCGCGCCAGTCCTCGGGCCACCATTCACGCGGCCACAGGCGGGAAGGATCGCGCCGGCGGGCGCGCCACCAGCAGCGGGCGGCGACAACAACCGCCATGAAACTGCATACGAGCGGCAACACGAGTTCCGCCCGACTGGCCTCTCGGTCCCACTCGAGAAACGTCAGCAGCATAGTGCCGTAGGCGAACATCAGCCACGTCGCCGGATTCGGCTCGATGTCGTCGTTTCTGAGGTAGATAAGATAGCCGGCAAGCTGGAGCCCCCCGGCGGCAAGGCCCATGGCCAATACCATGCTGTCTGCGACGCTACTCATCGTTACTTGCAGCCTCCTCTTCCAGGCCAAGGAGGGTGTGGGGTCCGTCGAAACCCGTTCCGATACAGCTCCCGAGTCGCTCCAACGTCGGAGGCGGGTTTCGCTCCACGATAGCGTATTAAGACATTTTCTACCATAGCGAGCAAGTCCCTAGGGGCGATCAGTTGTAGCGGAATGGTGCCGCAGGTTGCACGAGCGGAAAGCCGCCACAGTTAAGCGGCTACCCTGGACGGCGAAGGCGGCGACTTCCCGGCCTGCCGCTTCTGCGGCTTGACCGCGCCGGCCAGCAGCGCAAGGGTCGTGCGCGATCGATGGACCGGGTTCGAACAAGCAGATGACGTCGGGTCTCCCAGCCGCTTCGGCGCTTGCCGCATGACCGCGTCGACCGGCGCGCGGGTCCTTGTGGACTGTTTGCTGGCGCAGGGCGTCACCACCGCGTTCGGCGTGCCCGGCGAAAGCTATCTCGCGGTGCTCGACGCCCTCTGCGACGTGCCCGACCGGATCCGCATGATTCCCAATCGCCAGGAGGGCGGCGCTGCCTTCATGGCCGCCGCCTGGGGCAAGCTCACCGGCCGCCCCGGCATCTGCTTCGTAACCCGCGGCCCCGGCGCCACCAATGCCGCCATCGGCGTCCACACCGCGCGCCAGGATTCCTCGCCGATGATCCTCTTCGTCGGGCAGATAGGCACCGGCATGCGCGACCGCGAGGCCTTCCAGGAGGTGGACTACCGTGCCGTCTTCGGCACCCTCGCCAAGTGGGCGGTCGAGATCGACCACCCGGACCGCGTGCCCGAGATCGTCGCCCGCGCCTTCGCCGTGGCGCAGAGCGGGCGGCCGGGGCCGGTGGTGGTCGCACTCCCCGAAGACATGCTGAGCGCCCCGACCGCTGCAGTGGCCGGCCCCGCCGTGCGCATACCCAAGGCCGCCCCGGCGCCGGAGGATCTCGCCGAGATCGTCCGCGTCCTCGAAGCCGCCGACGCGCCGCTGGTCCTCGCCGGCGGCGGCGGCTGGGGCGCCGCCGGGCGCGCCGGCCTTCGGCTCTTTGCCGAGGCGAACAACCTGCCGGTCGTCGTCGGCTTCCGTGACCAGGACCTTCTCGCCAGCGCCAGCCCGAGCTACGCCGGCGACGGCGGCCTCGCCAAGACGGCGGGCGTCCGCCGCCTCATGCAGGAGGCCGACGTGATCCTGGTCGTCGGCCTGCGTTTTGGCGAGATCCTCACTGAGGGCTACACCCTCTTCGGCATCCCCCGGATGACCGCGACCCTCATCCACGCCTACGCCTCCGACGCCGAGCTCAACAGGATCCACACTGCCACCCTGCCGATCCACGCCCACCCCGACCGATTGATGCCGGCGCTGGCCGAACGGCGGATCCCCGGAGCGACCCGCTGGGCGGCACGCACGGCCGCTGCCCACGCCGACTGGCGCGCCAGCCTCGCCACCCCGCCGCAGCCGGGCGCCCTCGACATGGGCGAGGTGGTCCGCACGCTGCAGGCAGAGCTTCCCGACGACGCTATCCTGACCAACGGCGCCGGCAACTTCGCCACCTGGACTAACAAGCATTTCGCCTTCACCGTCGGCCAGCGCCTGCTCGCACCGCAGGCCGGCGCCATGGGCTACGGCCTGCCCGCGGCCATCGCCGCCAAGATCGCCCACCCGGACCGGACGGTGGTCTGTGTGGCGGGCGACGGCGACTTCCAGATGACGCTCCCCGAACTCGGCTGCGCGCTCCAGGCCCGCGCCTGGCCGATCGTGCTCATCGTGAACAACCGCAGCTATGGCACGATCCGCATGCACCAGGAGCGCACCTTTCCCGCCAGGGTCAGCTTCACCGACATCGAGAACCCCGATTTCGTCGCGCTCGCCGCCGCCTACGGCACCCATGCCGAACGCGTGACCGCCACCGCGGACTTTCCGGCCGCCTTGGCGCGGGCCCTGGCCAGCCCGACGGGTTCGGTGCTGGACCTCGTCGTCGACACCGAGAGCCTGACCCCGCGCCAGAGCCTGAGCGCCATGCGCGCCGCCGCCGAGGCCGCTGCCGATAAGGTCTGATCCCATGCCCGACTACCAGCGCATCCTGATCACCGGCGCCGCCGGCAGCCTCGGCAGCCACCTGCGCCGGGGCCTCGCGCCCCTCGCCACGCGGCTCCGCCTCGCTGACATCCGCGAGATGGGGGACGCGGCGCCGCACGAGGAGCTGGTCCAGCTCGACCTCTCCGACCGGGCCGCGGCGCTGGCGGCGGTCGATGGCTGCGACGCGATCGTTCACTTCGCCGGCCACCCGCGCGAGCAGACGTTCGAGGAGATCATCGCCGAGACGCTCCCCGCCGCCTACCACGTCTTCGAAGGCGCGCGCCTCAACGGCTGCCGGCGGGTGGTCTATGCCAGCTCGATCCACGCCGTCGGCTTCTACCCGGTCGAGGAGGTCCCCGACACCCGCGTGATGCAGCGCCCCGACACCTTCTACGGCCTGACCAAGACCTTCACCGAGAACCTCGCAAGCTTCTATTGGGACAAGTTCGGCCTCGAGAGCGTGATGCTGCGCATCTGCACCTGCCGCGAGGAGCCCGTTGACCGCCGGATGCTCTGGTCCTGGCTGAGCCCGACCGACTGCGTGCGGCTTGTGACCGCCGCACTGACCGCCCCGCGCGTCGGCTTCTCGGTAATCTACGGCACCTCCGACAACGCCGCCCGCGCCGTCTCGAACGCGCACGCCGGCCACATCGGCTTCCGCCCCGCGGACAGCGCCGACGGCTTCGCGGCCACGATCATCGCGTCCACCCCGCGCCCTGACCCGACCGGCGTCGCCAGCCGGGTGGTGGGCGGCGGTTTCGCAGCGACCGGCCACCCCGACGATGCGCACTGAGGCGGCGGGCCTCCGCGCCGCCCTCGCCACCACCTGGCCCGCTGCAGAAATCACCCGCGCCGGCCCTTGGACTCTGCGCCGCGGGGCCGGCGGCGGCAGGCGTGTCTCGGCTGCCACCCTCGACGGCCCCCTCGCCGACCCGGCCCAGCCTGAAGCGGCCATGCGCGCTTGGTCAGAACGCCCGCTTTTCCGCATCCACGCCGGCGACGAGGCCCTCGACGCGCTCCTCGCCGCGCGCGGCTACGCCCTCGGCGACCCCACCCTCATCCTCGCCGCACCCGTCGCGGCGCTTGCCGCCGCCACTGGCGAGGCGGCGATCTTCGGCCCCGGCCCCCTCGCTTGCATGGCCGAGATGTGGGCGCGGGGCGGCATCGGCCCCGGGCGGCTCGCCGTCATGGCTCGTGCGCCCGATCCGCGCGGATACATGCTCGGCAGGCTCGGCGACCGTCCCGCCGCATGCGGCTTCGTCGCCCTGCATGGCCCCGTTGCGATGCTGCACGCCCTCGAGGTGGCTCCGTTTGCCCGCCGCCGCGGCCTCGGCGCCCGGCTGACCCGCGCCGCCGCCGGCTGGGCCGCGGCTCGCGGCGCAACTGCATTCGCACTGGCCGTGACACGCGAGAACACACCGGCGCTCGCCCTCTACACCGGCATCGGGATGACGGTGGCAGACTCCTATCACTACCGCGAAGGCACCTGAGCGCTATGCGCTCGGCATCGCCCGTATCCGCCGCTGCTGCTCGACGTAGTCCGCAAATCCCTCGAGATACCTCTGCAGTCGTTCGCGGATTTCCTCGCTCACCAAAGCCCCTTCGGCGTCGAACAGGCTTCCCCCGCGCGGCACCAGCAGCCGCGCGCCGAAGAAGGGGCTGGTGCCCAGCGTCCGAAGCACCGGCAGCCATGCGGTCTGGGCGAGCGTCGTGCCATAAGGACCATTCGAGCACCCGATGAGCCCAACGCACCGCCCCCCGAACACCCGCTTGATGTCGGCGCTCGGCCGCGACAGCCAGTCGATCGCGTTCTTGAATACGCCGGGGATCGAGTTGTTGTATTCGGGGGTGACCATCAGCAGCGCGTCAGCAGAGACGATTGCCTCCTTGAGCGCAGAAACTGCCTGCGGGATCCCCTCCGCGGCCTCCAGGTCACCGTCGTAGAGCGGGATCCCCCGGATTGAAGCCTCCACGATCTCCACGCCAGGCGGCGCCAGCGCGACGGCAGCTCGCAACAGGGATGTGTTGTACGATCCCCGCCGCAGGCTGCCGGAAATACCGATGATCTTGGTCACTGCGTGGCCCCCTCGCTGCAGCCGGATCTTGACGGCAACGGCGGCGCCAGGTCCAGCGGCAATGCCGATCTTCCCGGCATTGCAGCCTGCGACTCACATCACCGGATAGCCATAGTAGCCGCGAACGCGCCGGCCATAGTCCGGATCGTTCCAGTCGGGCTCGTCTTCAAGGCCATAGCTCGGCGCCCCCTCAAGCTGCTCGCGCGAGACGTTCACCACATAGCCACCGCGGTCGGTGTCGTAGGTCAGGCTTTCCCAGGGCAGGGGATGAAACTGTTCCCCGATACCCAGGAAGCCGCCGAACGACATGATCGCGTACTCCGCGTGCCCGTCGCGTTTGCCTATGACGATGTCGTCGATTTGGCCGAGATGCTCGCCTTCTGGATTGTAGACATCCGTACCCTTCACGGTCGTCGCCCGGATGGTTTCGTGGGTGAGTGCTGTATCTGGCATGCATTCCTCCATTGGGTTGGCCTGCCGCGAAAACGTCCTCACCTCCGGCATGGTTCCGATGCTTCCTGACGGAACCCTGAGCCCCCTCGCAAGTTTACTTTCGCGGAGCACTTTCTCCCCAGGAACCCCGTCGATGAAGATTGCCCAGATCGCGCCCCTTGCCGAGAGCGTGCCACCGCGCCTCTACGGCGGAACGGAACGCATCGTCTCCTACCTCACCGAAGAGCTCGTGGCCCAAGGCCACGACGTCACCCTCTTCGCCAGCGGCGACTCCGTGACCTCCGCCCGCCTCGCCAGGTGCGCCCCCACCGCGCTCCGGCTCAACCCGGCGGTCCGCGACACTCTGCCCCATCATCTCCTCATGCTCGAGCAGGTCCGCCAGCGCGCCGACGAGTTCGACATTCTGCACTTCCACATCGACCTGATGCAGTTCTCCATGCTGCGGACAATCAGCACGCCGTCGGTCACCACGCTGCACGGCCGGCTGGACCTGCCCGACCTCCAGCCGTTCTACCGCGCCTTCCCTGACGTTTCGCTGGTATCGATATCCGACAACCAGCGCGCGCCGATGCCCCCGGTCCACTGGGTGCGCACCATCCACCATGGCCTGCCACCCGACCTCTACCCCTTCAGCCCGCGCGCAGACGGCGGCTACCTGGCCTTCCTCGGGCGCATCTCGCCGGAGAAGCGCCCCGACCGCGCCATCGAAATCGCCAGCCGCACCGGCATGAAGTTGAAGATTGCTGCCAAGATCGACAACGCGGACGCGGACTACTGGAGGGACGAGATCGAACCCCTGGTCCGCGACAACCCGCTCGTGGAGTACATGGGTGAGATCGGCGAACGCGAGAAGGCAGCTTTTCTCGGGCAGGCGAAGGCGCTCCTCTTCCCCATCGACTGGCCCGAGCCCTTCGGGCTCGTCATGATCGAGGCCATGGCCTGCGGCACGCCGGTCATAGCCTTCGCCTGCGGATCGACCCCCGAGGTAATCGACCACGGCGAAAGCGGCTTTCTCGTCACCTCCGTCGACGAGGCCACGGCAGCCGTCCACCACGCCCTGCGCCTCGACCGCGCGCAGGTGCGCGCCACCTTCGAGCGACGGTTTTCCATCGAACGGGTGGCCGACGACTACCTCGAGGTCTACCTATCGCTTTGCGGCGAGGGCCGTCCGCTTCGCCCATCCAGGGACCTGCGGCTGACCGCCTGACATAAGGGACGCCATGAACGCCGAAACCGAAGTCGCTCCGGCGACCGTCCCACGCGCTCTGGCCCAGTTCTTCATCCCAGCCACCGCCTCGCTGCAGGAGCGGCGGCCGCGGACTATGAAACACGCCGACACCTTCGCCGTCTTCGACCACAACGGCGACGCGCTCGCCGGTCCCGGCAGCCCCGAAGGCATCTACCACCGCGATACCCGCTATCTCTCGCACCTCTACCTGACCGTGGACGGTCACCGGCCGCTGCTGCTGAGTTCCACCATCCGCGACGACAACGCCGTCCTGGTCTGCGATCTCACCAATCCCGAGATCGCCGGACCCGAGGGCGAGCGACTGATCGCCCAGGACCTCGTCCATATCCGCCGCACCCGCTTTCTCTGGAATGCCAGCGCCTTCGAGCGCGTGGCGGTCAGCAACTACGACACCGAGGCCCGCCACCTCACCCTCTCCATCGCCTTCGCCGCCGATTTCGCCGACATCTTCGAGGTCCGCGGCACCGACCGTGCCCGCCGCGGCGAACTTCACCCGCAGACTGTTGACGCCGACGCCGTGACCCTTTCCTACACCGGCCTCGATGGCTGCCTTCGCGAGACCCACCTCCACTTCGAGCCGGCCCCCACCCGGCTCGGCCCGGGCGAGGCCGTCTTCGAAATCGAGCTGGCGCCGGTGACCCGCCAGACCCTCTTCCTCGAAATCCGCTGCGGCCGCGGCGACGGTATCCACGCGCCCCGCCGTGCCTTTTTCGCCGGCTTCCGCGCCGCCCGCCGGGCGCTGCGCGCATCCGCTTCGCGCGCCGCCGCCATCTCCTCCTCCAACGAGGTCTTCAACGAGACCGTCCGCCGCTCGGTCTCCGATCTCTACATGCTGACCACCGAGACCGCGCGTGGCCCCTATCCATACGCCGGCATCCCCTGGTTCTCGACCTTCTTCGGGCGCGACGCCCTGATCACCGCACTGCAAACACTCTGGCTCGACCCGGAGATCGCCCGCGGCGTGCTGCGCAACCTCGCCGCCACCCAGGCCACCCAGGTCGACCCCGCTGCAGATGCCGAGCCCGGCAAGATCCTGCACGAGATGCGTTTCGGCGAAATGGCCGACCTCAAGGAGGTCCCCTTCGGCCGCTACTACGGCAGCGTCGACTCGACGCCGCTTTTCGTCATCCTCGCCGGCGCCTACCTCGACCGCACCGGCGATCTCGCCACAGTGCTCGAACTCTGGCCCAACATCGAGGCGGCCCTCGGCTGGCTCGAAACTTATGGCGACCGCGACGGCGACGGCTTCATCGAGTACGGCCGCCAGAACGCCGACGGGCTGATCAACCAGGGCTGGAAGGACAGCCACGATTCGGTTTTCCACGCCGACGGAACGCTGGCGAAAGGTCCGGTCGCTCTGGTCGAGGTGCAGGCCTACGCCTACGGCGCCTGGCGGGCCGCCGCCTCCATCACCCATCGTCTCAAGCGCGGCGACGAAGAGGTCTCCGCCATGGTCCGCCGGTCGGCGGAACTGCGCACCCGCTTCGACCAGCAGTTCTGGGACGACACCCTCGGTACCTACGTGCTCGCTCTCGACTGCGAGAAGCAGCCCTGCCGCGTGCGCACGTCGAACGCCGGCCACGCACTTCTGACCGGCATAGCGCTTCCCTCCCGCGCCGCCCGCGTGGTGGCCGACCTCATGCAGCCCTCCTCCTTCTCCGGCTGGGGCATCCGCACCGTCGCCACCACCGAGGCCCGCTTTAATCCGATGAGCTACCACAACGGCTCGGTCTGGCCGCACGACAACGCCATTATCGCCGCCGGCTTCGCCCGCTATGGCTTCCGCGCCGAGGCCGCGCGCGTCTTCCGCGGCCTCTTCGACGCGTCGACCTACATCGACCTCAAGCGCCTGCCCGAACTCTTCTGCGGTTTCCCGCGCCTCCGGAGCCACGGGCCGACCTTCTACCCCGTCGCCTGCTCACCGCAGGCCTGGTCGGCCACCGCGACGTTGTCCCTGCTGCGCTCCTGCCTCGGGATCAGCTTCGATCCGGAGAACGGCTATGTGATCTTCGACCAGCCGGTGCTTCCCGACTTTGTGGACGACGTAAGGCTCCGCCAGCTGCGGCTGGGCTACGGTCGCATCGACGTCGACATCGCCCGCGCCGAAGGCGGGGCGGCCGTCCATGTGCTCGCCCACCAGGGCAGCATGAGGGCCCTTACCCGCAGCTGACGCCAGCCTCGGTGGCGCCGCCCCCGCTGCCGTGCTATCCACGACCGTTCCGGCAGGGCGCCGGCGCCTCGGGCGGACGGACCTTGCATGACGGGATGGGCGCGGCACCTGACGCTGAGGCAGCGCCTGATCGCGCTCGTGGCGCTGTCGATCGTGCCGGCGCTGGCCGCCCTCGTCTATCTCATCCTGTCGATCCACGAGGGACACGAGCGGGAGGTCCGCGAGCAGGCGCTCAGGACGAGCGACCTTGCCGCCCTTGAGGTCCGGCGGATCATTACCGGTGCCAACGGTATTCTCAAGACGCTGGCGATCGCGCCCCCGGTCAAGGACCTCGGCCCGGACTGCGACGGCTTCCTCCACGAGGAGGCGGCACAGCTGCCACAGCTTAGCGGCTTTCTCGTAGCCGACCGCAGTGGCCGCGTGCTTTGCGCCGCCGGGTTCGACACCGGGCCGGAAGGGGTGTCGGGCCAGAGCTGGTTCCAGCCGGCGCTTGAAGGCGACGGCTTCGCCATTGGCGAGTATACCCGCTCGCAGCCGGGCGAGGCGCCCTACCTGCCGGTGGCGATCTCCACGGGCGACCCGGCGAATCCGGGCGTGCTGATGACCGGAATCGACCTCGACTGGCTCGGCGCGCTTCTGCGTGAGCGGAACCCGACGCCGGGAAGCTCGCTCGCCGTCGCCGACCGGAACGGCATCCTGATCGCACGCGAGCCCGAGCCGGATCGTTTCGTGGGCACCCGCATCGTCGAGGAGTACCTGCCGCTCGTCGCCGCCGCCGCGCCGGGCACCGTCGACGTCCTCGGCCGGGATGGGGTCGCCCGCATTCTCGGCTACCAGCCAGTCGCGAGTACCGGCATCGGTCTCTTCGTGAGCACCGGCTCCTCGAAAGGCGAGGCCTTCGCGCCAATCTACGCTTCCACCCGGCGAAGTCTCGCCCTCGCGGCGGTCGGGGCGCTCTCCGCTTTCGGGGTGGCATGGTGGGTCGGCGACCGCCTGTTCCGCCAGCCCGTGCAACGCCTCCTCGCCACCATCGCCAGCTGGCGGGCCGGCGACGACACCGCACGCACCGGCCTGCCCCGCGACGGCACCGAGCTCTCCGCGCTTGCCCGCTCCATCGACGAATATATGGAGAACCTGGTGACGGTCCGCGCCGAGCGCGCCGCCGCCGAAAAGCACCGGACGCTCCTCCTCCACGAGATGAACCACCGCATCAAGAACATCCTCGCCGCAGTCCAGGCCATCGCCAACCAGACCTTCAAGGACGAAGCGACCCCCGAGAGCATGCGCACCTTCGGCAGCCGCCTCTCGGCCATGGCCGCGGCGCACGACCTGCTCGTGTCCGGCTCCTGGCAGGGCGTCGAGCTGCGCCGCGCGATCGAGGCGGCGCTTGACCCCTTCGGCCTCGACCGCCAGGGCCGCTTCAGCCTCGAAGGCCCGCCGGTCGACATCGCCGCGAAGCCCGCGGTTGCGCTGTCCATGGCGCTGCACGAGCTATGCACCAACGCGGCGAAGTACGGCGCGCTGTCCGTGCCCGAGGGCCACGTCGCAGTCCGCTGGATCATCGCCCCCGGCGAGAAGGGCGACCGCTTCCGCCTGAGCTGGACCGAGACGGGCGGCCCCCCGGTCCACCCGCCCGAGCGCGCCGGCTTTGGCACCCGGCTGATCGAGACCGCTCTCGCCAGCGAGCTGGCGGCGCAAGCCGACCTCGCCTTCCTGCCCGAGGGCCTGAACTTCACCCTCGACGCCGACGCTGCCGCGCTGACGGTCGCGAGCGCCGCCGATACGGCTGCATGAGTGCCGGGAGTTCCACTCCGTGGCGATCGCGAAAGAGCCCCGGCGCGGGACGCGGAGCGTTCGTCTGGCGGCAGTAACGAAGTATTACGAACGAAAGTGTTTTGAATCAATGCTTTAATGGTAGTTCACGCGTGACACATCACAACCGACCTCGATTTAACTCTCCGGCCGGGGCCAGTGGTCGGGCCCCATTCCCTTGAAGTGATCCGCCATGAAGTCGATGAAGGCGCGCAGCTTCGGATGCGGGAACCGCACCTCCGGATAGACAGCGTGCACGCCGGGGATGTCGGGCGGCTGGTTCGGCAGCACTTCGACCAGCCGCCCGGTCTCGAGTGAATTCCCCAGCATGAACGACGGGATCTGTGCGATGCCCAGCCCAGCCTCGGCCGTCCGCATCAGCGCCTCGCCATTGTTCACCGTCAGCCGCGCTCCGACCCGGATTTGCCGCTCGTTGCCACCCGGCCCGCGCATCCGCAAGAAGTTCCCGCACGAGAGCTGCGAATAGTGCAGCAGCCGATGCCCGCCGAGATCGTCGATGCCCTTGGGCGTCCCCGCCTCCGCCAGATAGGCCGGCGACGCCGCGATCACGCTGCGCGTGCCGGCAAGCCTGCGCGCCTTCAGCGCGCTGTCCGACGGGTTGCCGACGCGAACCCGTTGCCGCCGGGCTCGGACGAGGCTGCGAAGCAGCAACAGGCGATCGCCGGCACCGATACGGCCTACGGTCTCGCGAAGAAATACGGGATCAATACCGCGTTCGGCACCGACATCCTGTTCTCTAAGGCGCTGGCCGACCGGCAGGGCGCCCGGCTCGCCGACCTCACCCGCTGGTACACTCCCGCCGAGGCCCTCGCCATGGCCACCTCCGCCAACGGCGAGCTCCTGCAGCTCACCGGCCTGCGCAACCCCTATCCCGGCCGGCTCGGAGTGGTGGAGGAGGGCGCGCTCGCCGACCTCCTGCTGGTCGAGGGCAATCCGCTGGAGAATATCGACCTGATCGCCGATCCGGGCGCAAACTTCCGCGTCATCATGAAGGACGGGCGGATTGACATGAACACGCTGGAGGACTGAGCCCGCGTCAGTCGCGGTTCCAGGTCGGGTGGAACCGGCCGGCGGGCGAGAGAGTGAAGATCTCGACCCCGCTCTCGGTGACGCCCACGGAGTGCTCGAACTGCGCCGAGAGCGAGCGGTCCTTGGTGACGGCGGTCCAGTCGTCGTCGAGGATCTTGGTCTCGGCGCGGCCGAGGTTGATCATCGGCTCTATGGTGAAGAACATCCCCGGCTCCAGCACCGGGCCGGAGCCCCAGCGGCCGTAGTGGAGCACGTTCGGCGCGGCGTGGAAGACGCGGCCGAGCCCGTGGCCGCAGAAATCGCGCACCACCGAGCAGCGGTGCGCCTCGGCGAAGCGCTGGATGGCGGCGCCGATGTCGCCGAAGCTGTTGCCCGGCCGCACCTGGGCGATGCCTTCCATCAGCGCGTCGTGGGTGATGTCGATCAGCCGCTCCGCCTTTCGGGAAGGCACGCCGGCCACGTACATCCGGCTCGAGTCGCCGTACCAGCCGTCGATGATCACCGTGACGTCGATGTTGAGGATGTCGCCGTCGCGCAGCCGCTTGTCCGAGGGGATGCCGTGGCAGACCACGTGGTTGATGGAGATGCAGGTGGCGTGGCGGTAGCCCTTGTAGCCCACCGTGGCCGAGGTGGCGCCGGCGGCACGGATCATGTCGTGGACGGCGGTGTCGAGCTCGAGCGTGCTCGCCCCCGGCACCACGGCGGGAGCGATGCGGTCGAGGATGTCGGCGGCCAACCGCCCGCCGCCCGCATGCCCGCGAAGTCCTCGGGCGCATGGATGCGGATGCCGTCCCGGTTCAGGCGGCCAGGCAGAAACTGGTCCAAGGCGGGCTCTCCGGACGTCATGTCTCGCATGTAGACTGGGATCGGGACCTTTGCAAATGCCCGGCGAACGGGCCTTGCCGCCTTCGGAAGGCTCCACTAGCGTTGCCGGAAACCTTAGGACGCGGGGGGACAAGACCTACATGCCGGGCCGATTGACGCTGGGCGAACTGGCCGGCGCCGTGGCCGACGGTGCCATCGACACCGTTCTGGTGGCCCAGGTCGACATGCAGGGCCGCCTGATGGGCAAGCGCTTCCAGGCCGAGTTCTTCCTCGAGAGCGCGCACAGCGAGACGCACGCCTGCAACTACCTGCTCGCCACCGACTTCGAGATGGAGACGGTGCCGGGCTACAGGTCGACCAGCTGGGCGGCGGGCTACGGCGACTACGTGATGAAGCCGGACTCGCCACGCTGCGGCGCGTGCCCTGGCTGGAGGGAACGGCGCTGGTCCTCTGCGACGTGCTCGACCACCACGGCCACGGCGAGGTGCCGCATGCCCCGCGCGCGGTGCTGAAGCGGCAGATCGCGCGGCTGAAGGGCATCGGCCTTGCCGCCAGATGGCCGCCTCCGAGCTGGAGTTCTTCCTCTTCACCAGACTCCTAGGCCGAGCTGCACGCCCAGGGCTATCGCGGCCTGGCAGCTCGCCAGCGCCTACAACGAGGACTACCACATCTTCCAGACCACCAAGGAAGAGGACGTGATGCGGGCCGATCCGCACCGGCCTCAACGCCGCCGGCGATGCCCGGTGGAAACTCCAAGGGCGAGGCCGCGCGCCGGGCAGGAAGAGATCAACGTGCGCTACGCCGAGGCGCTCGAGTGCGGCCGACACCACGTCGTCATCAAGAACGCCGTCAAGGAGATCGCCTGGTCGAAGGGCAAGGCGGTCACCTTCATGGCCAAGTACGACGCCCTCGCCGCCGGCTCGTCAGCCACCTGCACCTGTCGCTCAGGACGCTCGACGGCAAGCCCGCCTTCCACGATCCGGGCGAGCCCTACGGCATGTCGCGGCTGATGCGGAGCTACGTGGCGGGCCTGCTCGCGCATGCCAGCGCCGGAACGCTGTTCCTGGCGCCCTACGTCAACAGCTACAAGCGCTTCATGGCCGGGACCTTCGCGCCGACCAAGGCGGTCTGGTCGAGCGACAACCGCACCGCCGGCTACCGGCCTGGTCGGGGCGGACACGCCGGCGGTGCGCATCGAGTGCCGGGTCGGCGGCGCCGATCTCAACCCCTATCTCGCCTTCGCGGCGCAGATCGCCGCCGGGATCGACGGCATCGAGCGCGAGCTCGAGCTCGAGGAGGAGTTCCGCGGCGACGCCTACGGCGCGGACCGCGGCGGGAGATCCCCAAGACGCTGCGCGAGGCGGCGGCCCTCCGGAGGGATCGAAATGCTGCGGGAGGCCTTGGCGCAGATGTCGTCGACCACTATGTCCATGCAGCGCACTGGGAGCAGTCCGAGTATGATCGGCGCGTGACCGACTGGGAGGTCGCCCGCGGCTTCGAGCGCGCCTGACCGGCACCGCGGATCAACGCAAGCACGAGACGCCCGCGCGCCTCCATGCAGAAAGGACTTCAATGCCGACTCTCGCCTGTGTCTCGCCAATCGACGGGTCCATCTGCGCCGAGCGGGAGACCGAGCGTCCCGGAGCGTTCGAAGCGCTCTGGAACGCGCCCGCGCCGCGCAGAAGGAATGGGCGCGCCCGCCCGTTTCCGAGCGCGTCGAGCTGGTCGCGAGGGAGTCGACGCGCTCGGCGGGTGAACGCCGATCGGTGACGAACTCGCCCGGCAGATGGGCCGGCCCGTACGCTATGGCGGCGAGATGGGCGGCGTGCGCGAGCGGACCGACTACATGGCCGTGATCGCCGCGCGGTGCTGGCGCCGACGTGATCGAGGACAGCGACAGGCTTCCGCCGCTTCTGGCGCGCGAGCCGGCCGGCATCGTCCTCGTCGTGGCACCCTGGAACTATCCGTTCCTGACCGCGATCAACACGATCGTGCCCGCGCTGATCGGCCGGCAACGCCGTGGTGCTGAAGCACGCGAGCAGACGATCGCTGGCCGGCGAGCGGCTTCGCCGCAGCCTTCGACGCGGCCTGCCCGGAGGGGCTCTTCAACAATGTCCGCCTGACCACGACCACGCGGCGAGCTGATCGCCGGTCGGCTCGTTCGACTTCATCAACTTCACCGGCAGCGTGCGCGGCGGCCAGGAGATCGAGCGCGCGGCGGCCGGCACCTTCATCAGCACTCGGCCTGGAGCTCGGCGGCAAGGATCCCGGCTACGTGCGCGCCGACGCCGAACCTCGACGCGGCGGTCGACGGGCTGATCGACGGCGCCATGTACAATTCCGGCCAGTGCTGCTGCGGCATCGAGCGCATCTATGTCCACGAGAGCCTCTACGACGGCTTCGTCGAGAAGGCGAAGTCGCTGGTTCGAAGGCTAAGGCTGGGCAGCCCGCTGGATCACGAGACGACGCTCGGGCCGATGGCGAACAACCGCTTCGCCGAGGAGGTGCGGGGCAGGTCGCCGAGGCCCTCGCCGCCGGCGCGACGGCGCTGGTCGATCCGAAGCTGTTTCCGGCGGACACGGGCGAGACGACCTATCTCGCCCCGCAGATCCTCGTCGACGTCGACCACTCGATGCGGGTGATGACGGAGGAAAGCTTCGGGCCGGTCGTCGGCATCATGCCGGTCGCCGGCGACGAGGAGGCGATCGCGGCTGATGAACGACAGCCGTTCGGCCTGACCGCCTCGCTGTGGACGCAGGACGCGGATGCGGCGGCGGCGATCGGCCGCGCGGCATCGAGACGGGCACCGTCTTCATGAACCGCTGCGACTATCTCGACCCGGCGCTGTGCTGGACCGGCTGCAAGGACACGGGGCGCGGCGCGTCGCTTTCGCCCTCGGCTTCCTCAGCGTCACCCGCGCGAAGTCCTATCACCTCAAGAAGGCATCATGGCATGGTCTCAGGGCAACTGGAACTATCCCGACCGCCATCCGCTTCGGCGAGGGCCGGATCTCTGAACTCGGCGACGCCTGCAGGCGCGGCCGGGATGGCCCGCCCGCTCTCGTCACCGACCCCGGCATCGCGCGCGCTGCCGATGACCGAGCGCGCGGTGGCGATCGTCAGGGACGCGGGGCTCAGGCGCGGTGTTCTCGACATCCAGGCCGAACCCGACCGGGCCTCAATGTCGAGGCCGGCCTCAGGGTGCTGCGGAGGGCGGCCACGACGGCGTCATCGCCTTCGGCGGCGGCTCCGCTCTCGACGCGGGCAAGGTGATCGCCTTCATGAGCGGGCAGACGCGGCCCGATCTGGGACTTCGAGGACATCGGCGACTGGTGGACGCGGGCCGATCCCGCCGGCATCGCGCCGATCGTGGCGGTGCCGACCACCGCCGGCACCGGCTCGGAGGTCGGCCGCGCCGGGGTCATCACCAATCTTGCCACGCGGACCAAGAAGGTGATCTTCCACCCGAAGATGCTGCCGGCGCAGGTCATCTCGACCCCGAACTGACGGTCGGACTACCGCGCGGCATCACCGCCGGCACCGGCATGGATGCCTTCGCCCACTGTCTCGAGGCCTATGCCAGCCCCTTCTACCATCCGATGGCGGAGGGCATCGCGCTCGAGGGCCTGCGGCTCGTCAAGGAATATCTGCCGCGCGCCTACGCAACGGCAGCGACCTCGAAGCGCGGGCGAACATGCTGGCCGCCGCGGCCATGGGCGCGACCGCCTTCCAGAAGGGCCTCGGCGCGATCCATGCGCTGTCGCATCCGGCGGGCGCGCTCTATCAACACCCATCACGGGCTGACGAACGCGGTCTTCATGCCCTACGTGCTCGATTTCAACCGCCAGGCGCTCGGGACAAGATCGACCGGCTCGCGGCGTGGCTCGGGCATCGAGGCGGCTTCTACGGTTTCCTCGACTTATCATGCGGCTTCCGCCGCGAACTGGCATCCCGCATACCCTCGGCAGATCGGCGTCGACGACACCCGCTTCGAGGAGATGGCGGAGATGGCCGCCGTCGACCCGACCGCCGGGGGCAACCCGCGGCATCTCTCGGCGGCGGATGCGCTCGACCTCTACCAGCGGGCGACGGAGGGACGGCTCGGGTGAGCCGACACGGGTGAGCGGAGCGGCCCGGTGGTCCATTAACCTTTCGGCCGCACGCCCACAGCGTGTACCTGCGATGTACGTGCGATGTACGCGCGTTGTACGTCCAGGAAATCGCCGTTAACCCTTGCGGCGCCTCCTCAATCCCGCTCCCCGGCCGGCCCCCGGAACTCGCCTCGAATCCGCTCGATCTCGGCACGCGCCGCACCCGCGAGCCGGGCGTACATCAGCGCCACCGACGCCGCATAGCCGAGCGCTGCGCCGGTCGCGCCGAGCGCAGGCACGAGCGCGACGAGGAGCACCACCTGCAGCCCGGTCGAGGTGGCGACGATCCGAAAGATCGCCGCGTTCCGGTCGCGGTATTTCAGCACGGTGGGGGCAAGGCCGAAGCTGGCCGAGACAACCGCCGCCACCGAGAGGATGCGGATCGGCCAGATGCCGTGCGCGACGAATTCGGGCCGGAAGAGGGCCAGGAGGGGCGCGGCAAAGGCGAAAGCGAGCGCGAGCGCCAGAACGAGCGCCGGCAGCAGCCAGCGGCGACGGCGTCTTGCCAGCTCGGTCAGGCCGGCAGCGTCGCGACGCTCGATGAGGATGGCGATCTCGCGGGAATAGGCGCGGTTGGTCGATGAAGCGAGCACGAGCATCGGACCCACCACCGCGGTCGCCGCCGCGTAAGCTCCCACCGATGCGGGGGTGCCGCCGAGCCAGCCGAGCGCGAGGATGCCGGCCTGGGCCTGAACGCCTACGGCGATCCGGTAGAGCCAGAGCGGCCGCGCGGCTGCGCGCCAGGCCGCAGGCTCTGCTTCGGGCCTCGCTGCCAGCGCCGGCCGGAAGTCGCGGCGCACGAGAAACAGCATCATCGCCGACGCCGCGATCCAGGCAGCGGCCCACGCGGCGATCGCGGTGGCCCCTGACATTGGCGATCCCAGGGCAACCTGGCTGGCGACGATGGCAAGTACGCAGAGTGGCACGACGATGCGCACGATCGTGGTCGCTTCCCGTGCGCGGCCTCCGGCGGTCAGCACTTCGAGGGCCAGGTGCGCGACCGCTCCGAACGGGAGAGCAAGCAGGCTCACCAGGATCGCCATGCGCATGGCCGGTTCGGTCTGGCTCGCTCCGAGCGCCCAGGCGAGGCCGAGTGCTATCGCGGCGAGGCTGCCAAAGGCGAGCCGCCGAAGGGCGAATCGCAGGAAGCCGGAAACGCGGCGCCAGTCGCCGCGGGCGAGCAGGGGCGGCAGCACGCGCAGCGCGACCTTGTCGGCGCCGAGGGGCGCCACGACCAGCATGAGCAGAAAGACCGAGGCGGCGATGGCGTAGGCCTCGAACTCCACCAGCGCGAGGTGGCTGGCCAGCACGACCGTCAGCACGGTCGTCAGCGCCTGGCCGCACAGCGCGCGGACGGCGAGCCAGGCCTCCGCACTGCCTCGTGCCGCTCGTCCCCGTGCGCTGCCCATGACGATCCTCTTCCTCCAGGTCGCAGAGAAGCACGGTTCGGGATGCACCTGCAGCGCGAAGCGCCACGCCGAGTCGATTTTGGATCGCCTCCGGCGTTTGACAGCGTGGGCGGGTAAACCTACAACGCGCTGGCGCCTGCGCAAGATAATGACCCGGGGGATGTCCGCGAACGGCCCGGCGCCGTCCGGACGATGAGGGAGCGAAACATCCGTGAAGATCGGTGCGCCCAAGGAGACCTTCGACGGCGAGAAGCGGGTGGCGATGACGCCACAGTCCGCAGCCGTGCTGCAGAAGCTGGGCTACGAGTGCCTGATCGAGGCGGGAGCCGGGGCGGCGGCGCGCTTTTCGGACGCGTCCTATGCCGAGGCCGGTGTCACAGTGGTGCCGAGCGCGGCGGAGGTGTGGGCCGAGGCCGACATCGTCACCAAGGTGCGCGCACCGACGCCGGAGGAGGTGGAGCTGGCGCGGTCGGGACAGATCGTCGTCAGTTTCGTCTATCCGGCGCAGAATCCCGAGCTTCTGGAGAGCCTGAAGGCCAAGGGCGTCACCGCCATCGCCATGGACATGGTGCCGCGCATCAGCCGGGCGCAGAAGATGGACGCGCTGTCGTCGATGGCGAACATCGCCGGCTACCGCGCGGTGATCGAGGCGGGGGAGAATTTCGGGCGGTTTTTCACCGGCCAGGTGACGGCGGCGGGCAAGGTTCCGCCGGCGAAGGTGCTGGTGGTGGGCGCCGGCGTCGCCGGGCTGTCGGCGATCGGCACGGCGACCTCGCTCGGGGCGATCACCTATGCCTTCGACGTGCGGCCGGAGGTGGCCGAGCAGATCGAGTTGATGGGGGCGGAGTTCGTCTATCTCGACTTCGAGGAGACGCAGGCGGACGGAGCGGCGACGGGCGGCTATGCGGCGCCGTCGAGCCCGGAGTTCCGCGAGAAGCAGCTGGAGAAGTTCCGCGCGCTGGCGCCGGAGATCGACATCGTCATCACCACGGCGCTGATCCCCGGGCGCCCTGCCCCGAAGCTCTGGACCAAGGACATGGTCGAGGCGATGAAGCCCGGCTCGGTCATCGTCGACCTGGCCGCCGAGCAGGGTGGGAACTGCGACCTGACCAAGCCCGGCAAGATGTTCGAGACCAAGAACGGGGTGCGCATCGTCGGCTATACCGACATGGCGAGCCGGATGGCGACCCAGGCCTCGACGCTATACGGAAACAACATCCGTCACATGATGGACGACCTGACGCCGGGCAAGGACGGCGCGCCGGTCGTCAACATGGAGGACGACGTCATCCGCGGCGCCACGGTGACGCACGACGGGGCGGTGACCTTCCCTCCACCGCCGCCGAAGATCGCGGCGATCGCCAAGCAGGCGCCGAAGCCGAAGGCGGTCGAGGAGACGCACGAGCAGAAGGCGGCGCGCGAGGCGGCGGAGTTCCGCAAGACCTCGAACCGGACGACAGCGCTGCTGGTGGTGGGCACGGTGCTGACGCTCCTGGTCGGCACGGTGGCGCCGGTGAGCTTCATGCAGCATTTCATCGTCTTCGCGCTCAGCTGCTTCGTCGGCTTCTACGTGATCTGGGGTGTCAGCCACGCGCTGCACACGCCGCTGATGGCGATCACCAACGGCATCTCCTCGATCATCATCCTCGGCGCGCTGCTGCAGCTCGGGTCGGGGAGCGTGTTCGTGATCCTGCTGGCGGCGCTGGCGACGCTGATGGCGTCGGTCAACATATTCGGCGGCTTCCTGGTGACGCGCCGGATGCTCGCCATGTTCCAGAAGAGCTGAGGAGAGCGCCATGAGCCTCGGACTGGTCTCCGCGTTCTACCTCGCGGCCGCAATCCTCTTCATCCTGGCGCTGGGCGGGCTGTCCAACCAGGAGAAGGCCAAGCGCGCCATCTGGTACGGCATCGTCGGCATGGGGCTGGCGGTCGTCGCCACGATCTTCGGCGGGTCGGGGCACTACTGGCTGCTTGCGCCGATGGTGATCATCGGCGGCGCGGTGGGGGCCTATGTCGCCAGCCGCGTGCAGATGACGCAGATGCCGGAGCTGGTCGCGGGCTTTCACAGCCTCGTCGGCCTGGCGGCGGTCTTCATCGGGCTGAATGCCGACATCGAGGCGCACCGGGCGGCGGAGGCCGTCGCCAACGGGACGGTGGATCAGCTGCACGGCTTCGCGCTGACGCTGGCGCACAAGACCTCGGCCGAGCTGTCGATCATGCGGGTCGAGGTCTTCCTCGGCATCCTGATCGGCGCCATCACCTTCACCGGCTCGATCGTCGCCTACCTGAAGCTGTCGGGGAAGGTCGGGTCGAAGCCGCTGACGCTGCCCAACCGGCACGCGATCAACATCGGCGCCGGGCTGGTATGCCTGCTGCTCGGCATCCTCTACTTCAGCGGCGCCGGCATCTGGACCATGGTGCTGGTGGCGCTGGTCGCCGGTTTCATCGGCTGGCACCTGATCATGGCCATCGGCGGGGCGGACATGCCGGTGGTGATCTCGATGCTCAACAGCTATTCCGGCTGGGCGGCGGCGGCGATCGGCTTCACGCTGTCGAACGACCTCCTCATCGTCACCGGCGCGTTGGTCGGCTCGTCGGGTGCGATCCTGAGCTACATCATGTGCAAGGCGATGAACCGGAATTTCGTTTCGGTCATCCTCGGCGGCTTCGGCGGCACCACCGGGCCCGCGATGGCGATCGAGGGCGAGATGCTGTCGATCGACGCCGACGGGGTGGCGGCGATGCTGGACGATGCGGACTCGGTCATCATCGTGCCCGGCTACGGCATGGCGGTGGCGCAGGCGCAGCAGTCGGTGGCCGAACTGGTCAAGCGGCTGCGGGCGAAGGGCAAGGAAGTCCGCTTCGGCATCCATCCGGTGGCCGGGCGGTTGCCGGGGCACATGAACGTGCTCTTGGCCGAGGCGAAGGTGCCCTACGACATCGTGCTGGAGATGGACGAGATCAACGACGACTTTCCCAAGACCGACGTCGCCATCGTCATCGGCTCGAACGACATCGTGAACCCGGCGGCGCAGGAGGATCCCAACTCGCCCATCGCCGGGATGCCGGTGCTGGAGGTCTGGAAGGCAAAGCACGTGCTGGTGCTGAAGCGGGGCCAGGGTACGGGCTATTCGGGGATCGAGAACCCGCTGTTCTACAAGGAGAACACGCGGATGTTCTACGGCGACGCCAAGAAGTCGCTGGACGAGCTGTTGACGCGGATGCACTGAGCGCAGGGCGGAGGCCGCGAGTAGGCTGCCTCCCTGGGCCGCCGCCCACTGGGACACTCGCTTACGGCGTGGCCGCCCGCTTCTCTCGCGCCGCGACCGCCGCCGAGAACCCAAGCAGCGAGAAGGGCAGCCGCACCTTCACTCCGTCGACGAGGGTAAGGATGGCGCTACCGCCCCGCTCGCGCCGGAGCGCGGCGAGAAGCGCGCTGTCGAGCGGCACGGTCGCCTCGCAGAGGCCGGCGCCGCAGGTCCGCCACGGCAGCAGCCGCTCCGGCTCGGCACCGATCGCGAGGACGAGGCCGTCCGGCAGAAAGAGCGGAAGCGGCGTGGTGAGGGCGAGGGCCGGCGCGCCGCCCGCGGTCACGGCGAGCCGCAGCACCGCGCTGCCGTCGGCACCGCGGACGGAGGTAGAAGGAAGGCAAGGGCCTGCTCGGCAGTCGAGCCGCCAATCGCGGAACGTCTCGACCCGGTGCGCGAGGGCGCCGGGAGGATCGCCGGCGACCGGCGAGGCCAGCAGCATGATCGCGACAAGTGTCTGAAAAGACAGGGTCCTGTTAATCATGATCGCCTGCGGAATTCACCCTTGCTTCACGCTCATCACGGAATGTCCGAGCCATGCGGTCGAAAGGCCGGCGCGGCTTGGACCCGAAACGGGACTCAGGGACCGCACAGTCAGAAAGGCGTCTCATCGGTTCCACATGCGTGGGGCCATCCATGACATAGCGGCGTCGAAGGCGCTGCACGCCAAAAGGACTAAACCAAAATGGCTTCGATTCTCACCAACACCAGCTCGATGGTCGCCCTGCAGACGCTGAAGGGCATCAACAAGGGCATGGCCAAGGTCCAGGACGAAATCTCCACCGGTCTCAAGGTCGCGACCGCCAAGGACAACAGCTCGACCTGGTCGATCGCCTCCACGATGAACTCTGACGTCAGCTCCTACAAGAAGCTGGGCGAGACCCTCACTTCGGCCTCGGCGATGGTCGGCGTTGCCCGTACGGCCTCCGAGCAGGTGGCCAGCATCCTGAAGCAGATCCAGGAGAAGGTCGTGCAGGCCGATGGCGCCGACACCGACTCGCTCGCCAAGCTGCAGGCCGAAGTCGACGCGCTGACCGACACGATCGTCTCGATTGCCACGTCGGCTCAGTACAACGGCATCAACCTGGTCAGCGCCGCCGGTTCCGACAAGGACGTCATGGTCTCCGTCATCCGTGACGACACCGGGGCGCTCTCGGCCGAGAAGCTGACGATCACCGCCCAGGACCTAGAGACCCTCGGCGCGGGGCTCACCCTGACCGACGACGCCGACGACAACCTCGACGCCGTCGACACGCTGCTCGACGACGCCAACACCGCCGCGGCGGCCTTCGGTGCGGCGCAGATCCGCATCGACGCTCAGAACGCCTTCCTGGCCAAGCAGGCCGACGCGCTGAAGAACGGCGTGGGCGCGCTGGTGGACGCGGATATGGAGGAGGCGTCGGCCCGCCTCGCCGCTCTGCAGACCCAGCAGCAGCTCGGCATCCAGGCGCTCTCGATCGCCAACCAGGCGCCGCAGAACGTCCTGGCGCTCTTCCGCTAAGGGCATCCCGGCCGGGGCGGGCGCTGATGCCCCGCCCCGGCCGATCTCGCTTTGCCGCAACAGCCTCCCGGCTTCGCCTCCCCATGCAAGCCAGGTCCCCGAGAGGTTCACGGATGCAACCCATGTCGCACTCCCGCTCCGGATACGACGCCACCGCGGTCCGTACCGGTCGTGGCACCGAATACGCCCTCTTCGCCAGGATCACGGCGCGCCTGAAGGCAATCGACGAGTCGGAATCTCACGAGCTTTCCGGCGCTCGCCAGCGCGGTTACCGACAACCAGCACCTCTGGGCGACCCTCGCCGAGGACCTGATGGGCGACGCCAACGGCCTGCCGGTGCCACTGCGCGCGCAGCTGATCTCGCTGGCCGAGTTCGTCCGCAAGCACAGCCTTGCTGTCCTCGGCGGCCGCGCCAAGGTGGCGGCGCTGATCGACATCAACACCGCGATCATGAAGGGCCTGCGCGGCAACCTGGAGGCCGCGGCATGAGCGGCCTCGTCCTCAAGCTCGGCCCGCACGAGCGCATCATGATCAACGGCGTCGTCATGGAGAACGGCGACCGCCGCACGCGGCTGAACGTGCTGACGCCCGAGGCCAATGTGCTGCGGCTGCGCGACGCCATCCATCCCGAGGAGGCCACCACCCCGGTCAAGCGGGTGTGCTACATCGCCCAGCTGGTGCTGGCCGGCGAGGCCGACCCGGAAGAGGCGGCCCGCCAGCTCATCCGCGGCATCGAACAGCTCAGCCAGGTCTTCCAGGACCCCGACAGCCAGGCGCACCTCGCCACCGCCACCGAGGCGGTGGGCGAGCGGCGCTTCTACCAGGCGATGCGGGCGCTGCGGGCGCTCATGCCCCGCGAAGCACGGCTGCTCGGCCTCGTCCGGCCGGCGTCGTGAGGATGCGGCGGTGAGCTTCTCCCCTGTCATTCCACTGGCCGGCATCGCCGGCTGGCGCTTTCTCGAGCGCACGCAGGCGTCGCAGCAGGCCACCTTCGAGAAGGGTCCGGAGATCCAGCGCGACATCGCCTACTTCGAGGATAAAATCAGCAGCATCGAGACCGCAGCCGACCTCGTGGCCGACCGCCGGCTGCTCAAGGTGGCGCTCGGCGCCTTCGGCCTCGATGGCGAACTCGACAAGAAGGCTTTCGTCCGCAAGATCCTCGAAGAAGGCACGACCGATACGACCGCCATCGCCAACCGGCTGGCCGACAAGAGCTTCCACAATCTCGCCGCCACCTTCGGCTTCGGCGACCCCGGCGGCGCGCGCACCGGCAGGATCGGCTTCGCCACGGCGTTGACCGATGCCTACAAGACCCGCGCCTTCGAGGCCGCCGTCGGCGACACCGACAACAACATGCGCCTTGCGATGAATTTCCGCCGCGAGATCGCGACGCTCTCGCAGGGCACCGACGGGGGCAGCTGGTACACCGTGCTCGGCTCCAAGCCGCTGCGCGAGGTCGTCGAGAAGGCCTTTGGCCTGCCGAGCCAGTTCGGCCAGCTCGACATCGACAGGCAGCGCGACATCCTGCGCGATAAGACCAGCGCCATGTTCGGGACCGACAAGCTGACCGCCTTCCAGGACCCGGCCGCGGTCGAGAAGGTCATCAACCGCTTCCTCGCCCGCGCCCAGATCGAGGGCGGCGCGACCGGCAACAGCCCCGCCTCGGCGGCGCTGACGCTCCTGCAGAGCATGAACAGCAGCGGCTCGCAGGGCCTCCTGAACCTCCTCGCCTCACGCCGCTGATCCGGACGCAGCGCGCGGCGGCTTTCGCTACGCCAGCGCCTCGGCGAGCCTCGTGAAACTGGCCGCCACCCCCTCGGGCGAGCGCTCGGTCACGAAGGCGTCCAACTTCGGCCACAGGTGGATCGCCTCGTCGATGGCCGGATCGCTGCCGGGAGCGTAGAGCCCGGTCTGGATCATCAGCGCGGCGTTCTCGTAGGTGGTCAGCACCCGCCGCATCCGTGCCAGCATCGCATTCTCCGCGCCGCTCGCGATGCCGGGAAGGCTGCGCGAGACGCTCCGCCGCACGTCGATCGCGGGAAAGCGCCCGCGCTCGGCGATGCCGCGGTCGAGAACCACGTGCCCATCGAGGACCCCGCGGGTGATGTCGGCAATGGGTTCGTCCATGTCCGAGGCCGCCACCAGCACGCTGAAGATGGCGGTGATATCCCCCTTGCCGAAGGGCCCCGGTCCGGCGCGCTCGCAGAGAGCGGCGATCAGGTTGGCGGTCGAGGGCGGGAAGCCGCGCAGGCTGGGCGCCTCGCCGGCGGTCAGCGCGATCTCCCGGTGCGCCTCGGCGAAGCGGGTGAGCGAGTCGAGCAGCAGCAGCACGTGCTTGCCCTGGTCGCGGAAGACCTCGGCCGTGGCCATCGCCATCCAGGCGGCGCGGCGCTTGATCAGCGGTGCCTGGTCGGAGGTGGCGGCGACGACCACCGCCCGCGCCATGCCGGACGGGCCGAGCACGTTGTCGACGAAATCCCGGAGCTCGCGCCCCCGCTCGCCGATCAGGGCATAAACGACGATGTCCGCCTCGATCCCTCGGGCGAGATCGGCCAGCAGCGAGGACTTGCCGATCCCCGAGCCGGCGAAGACGCCGATCCGCTGGCCGCGGGCGATGGGCAGGATGGTGTCGAAGACGGTGAGGCCGGTCGCGAGCCGCGGCCCGAGGCCCCTGCGAGTTGCCGGTGGCGGCGGAGACCTGCGCAGCGTCGCGCTGGCCGCGCCCGGCGCCAGCGGGCGGCCGTCGAGCGGCTGGCCGAAGGCATCGACGATGCGCCCGACCCAGCTCTCGGCCGGATGCACCCCGGCGGCGCCAAGAAGGATCACCTCGTCGCCCACCGCCGCCCCGTCGAGCGGAGCGTAGGTCATGGCGCGGGTCTGGCTCTCCGAGACCCCGACGATCTCTCCGCCCAGGTTGGCCCCGCCGCCCAGGCCGATCGCCACCTGGTCGCCGATCCGCGCATGGTTGGAGAGACCCGCGATTTCGAGTGCAGCGGTGCCCACGCTGGTGACGCGGCCGACCCGCCGGCGGTTGGAGACTCGCGCCAGCTCGGCCCCGAGAGCCGCGAAGTCGGTAAGCATCGGCAGAACCTCACGAAACCGCGGGAGGCGGTTACGCTTTGTCAACCATCGAGGGTTAAGCCCGCGTTGACACCAGAATGGCGGTCCGATGAATCTGACTATCTTCAACCTCGCCAGCGCCCTCTCTGCGCACGCAAGTGCCCGCCAGGAGGTGATTTCCGAGAACGTCGCCCACGCCGACACGCCCGGGTATCGAGCGCGCGACATTGCCGATTTCGGCTCGGTCCTCGACAGCGGCCCTGCCTTCAGCGCGCGGATGACGCGGCCGGGACACATCCCCTTCGGGGCGGATCCGCGCGGCTTCGATCCCCGGGAGGACGCCGCCTTCGGGGCGGAGACACCAAACGGCAACTCGGTTTCGCTGGAAGACCAGATGATGCGGGCGGCCGAGGTGCGGCAGGAGCACGAGCTGGCGCTCGGGGTCTACTCCAAGGCGCTCGAGATCCTGCGCACCGCCGTGACAAAGCGCTGAGGAGGGCCGACATGAGCGATCTCACCCGGACGATGGCGGCTTCGGCCAGCGGGATGGCGGCGCAGGCGGCGCGGCTGCGGCTGTCCACCGAGAACATCGCCAATGCCGACACCCCCGGCTACCGGCGCAAGACGGTCTCCTTCGAGGAGACCTTCGACCGGGTCAACGACACCCGGGCGGTGGCGACGGGGCCGGTGCAGCTCAGCCAGGCCGAACTCACGCGCATCTACGAGCCGGGCAATCCGCTCGCCGGGCCTGACGGCAGCTACCTGGGGTCGAACGTCGACCTCGTGGTGGAGATCGCCGACGCGCGCGAGGCCAACCGGTCCTACGAGGCCAACCTGAAGATGTTCGACCAGGCAAGGGCGATGGCGAGCTCCCTGCTCGGCCTGCTTCGCCGCTGAATTGAGGAACGACTGACATGGATATCAAGGCGACGCTGGCATCCCAGCTCTACTCCCAGGTCCAGGCGGTGGCCAAGCCGGTGCCGCAGGACGCGCCCGTCCGCAACGCCGGCGAGGCGTTCAAGACCGCGGCCACCGACTTCATGGAGACGCTGCGCCAGAGCGAGGAGACGGTGAAGGCAGGCCTCGCCGGCCGCGCCGACCCGCAGGCCGTGGTCGAGGCGCTTGCAGCGACCGAACTGGCGGTTCAAACGGCGGTCGCGGTGCGCGACAAGGTCGTCGAGGCCTACCAGGAAATCCTGCGGATGCCGGTCTGACAAATGAACGAAGCCGAGGTCCTCGACATCCTGCGCCAGAGCCTCTGGACGGCGCTGATCGTCTCGACCCCGATCCTGGCCGTGGCGCTGGTCGTGGGTCTCACCATCGGCCTCGTCCAGGCGCTGACCTCGGTGCAGGAAATGACGCTGACCTTCGTCCCGAAGCTTGGCGCCATTCTCGCGGTTTTCTGGGTGACCATGAGCTTCTCCGGCCACACCCTGGTCCGCTTCTATCAGGACCAGATCATCCCGATGGTGATCGGCCGCTGAGCCGGGCGCCGGTCATATGTAGGTCAGCCCAATCGCGATGATGATGCCGGACAGCACGAGCTGGATCAGGCAGAAGCCCATGATGTCCTTGGCATTCAACCCCGCGATGGCGAGGACCGGCAAGGCCCAGAAGGGCTGCACCATGTTCGTCCAGGCGTCGCCCCATGCCACCGCCATGGCGGCCCGCGCCGGATCGACGCCCAGCGCCTGGGCCGCCGGCAGGATCACCGGCGCCTGCACCGCCCACTGGCCGCCGCCCGAGGGTACGAAGAAATTGACGATCCCCGCACTGATGAAGGTCCAGAAGGCCAGGGTCTCGGCCGAGGCGAAGGATACCAGCCAGTCCGAGATCGTCACCGCGAGGCCCGAGCCGACCATGATCGCCATGATCCCGGCGTAGAACGGGAATTGGATCACGATGCCTGCCCCGCCCTTCACCGCCTCGTTGAGCGAGGCGAGCAGACGCCGCGGCGTGCCGTGCAGGATGATGGCAAGGGTGAGGAAGAGGAAGTTGACCACGTTCAGCGTCAGTCCGCCGCCGCCGAAAAAGTACTGGAAAAGGTAAGCAACGCCAGCGAGGCCGATCAGCCAGGACAGGAGGCGGCTGGTTTCGAGGTAGTCGGATGGCCGGGTGATGGAGCCGTCATCGACCTCCGGTTCCAGAAGTTTTGCGGGATCGACATAGACGCTGTCTGCGGCGGCGGGGACCATCATCCAGTTCACCAGCGGCACGGCGACGAAGAGCGCCACCACGATGAAGAGGTTGAAGGCCGAGAAGATGGTCTGGCCGGTCGGAATGATGCCGGTCATCGCCTCGAACGGATGACCCGGCGTGGCGACCGACAGCGGGATCGAACCGGCGAGGCCGCCGTGCCAGACGATGAAGCCGGAATAGGCGCTGGCGACCAGCAGCCGGTAGTCGACCTTGACCTGCCGCGCCAGCGCCTTGGCGAAGAGCGCGCCGACCACGAGGCCGAAGCCCCAGTTGATCCAGCTCGCGGCAAGGGACACGAGGCTGACCAGGATGATCGCCGAGCCGGGGCCGGTGGCAAGGCCCGCGAGGCGCGCGAGAAAGCCCTTCACCAGCGGCGTGCTGGCCAGCATGAAGCCCGCGACCAGCACCAGCAACATCTGCATGGAGAAGCTCAGCAGTTCCCAGAAGCCCTTGCCCCACATGCCCACGACGGCCATCGGGGACTGGCCCTCGATGACCATGGCGGCGACAAAGACCACCAGCGTCAGGATCAGCACGAAGATGTAGGGATCGGGCAGGTAGCGGTCGACGAGACGCACAAGGGGCTTCGAGACGGCTGCGAGCATTTCTTCCCCCGGAAGTTGTTTTTATTGTCGCGTCAGGGATAGACGCGCCGGTCCGGGGAAGCAAGAACGCCAGGTGGCGCAACCCTCGACGGCCAAAGAGCGGCCGAGGGTTGCCTGCAGTTCAGCGGTAGATCGCCGCGCGGCGAAAGGCCCGCCGGTCGGCGCCGGCAAAGGACACCGGGGTCAGCGGCATGCCGATGATGTCGATGAAGACGGAAACGTCCTCGCCCAGCACCGGCATGTCGCCGCTGATGATCTTCACGGTATAGACGAGGTTCTCGCCCTCGAGCTTTGGGTCCTGCAGCACCGCAACGGTCTGGCGCAGCTTGCCGCCCTCGAGGATCGAGATGTCGGCGTTGGGCGGGTCGTTGAGGAAGCTGTCCTTGCCGTCGCTCCAGAAGGGCACGAAGTCCGCAGTCGTCATGTTGCCGGCGATCCGCTCGGGACGGTCCGAGAAGAACAGCGTGGTCGGGCTCACCCCGTTCAGGGTCAGCTGGTTCTGGTCGGCGTCGAACGCCATCGCCTTCGCGGTCTGCACGAAGAGAAAGTCAGCGCTCGCGTCGTCGGCCAGCGCTCGCGGCGCTCGGCCCAGCGCCACCGCCGAAGCCAGCACGGCGGCGCCGGTCAGGACACCTCGCCGCGACGCGCGGCGTGGTGCGTCGTCAAAGTCTTGGTCGGGCATCGTCGTCTCCTGCTCAGAATATGCTATTTGCGCGGGTCCGCCCATTCCACCGTACGATCTCGTTTGGCCGCCAATTCTTTGGGAAGACCGGTTCAAGCGGACTGGGCGCATGGAATAGTTCTCGGTGAACTCCCTGCATGGTCTCGACTACGGCGGGACCTCGACGGACCCCTTCGCGAAGGCGGGCGCGCCAAGGCCGAGCGCCAGCGGACAGGTTGCGGTCAGGCGGAGTATCATTCCGTACCTCAAGTTGTCTACTTCCGGAGGCCCGCGGGCGCCGCCGTCAGTGGTCCGCGCCCTTCTTCGCCGCCGCCTCCAGCTGTTCCTTGTCGGCGTCGGTCAGGGTTGGGTGGTCGATCTTCATGCGTGACCTTCTCGAGCGTGCCGCTGAAGGCGAACGGCATCGCGTAGTCCGCATCGTCCACCCGTGTGCCGGTGTCGGCGCCCACGTCGAGGTTCTCGTCCCACTGGAGGATCAGCGGGATTGTCTTCTCCATCTTCTGCGTCGCGACCACCGCGCCGTCGACCTTCAGCACGCCCGTTCCGGATCGGCCGATGCCGCTCATGTTGTTGTAGGCGAGTGTCCCCATGCCGAGCCCGTCGTACTTGAAGTCGAACTCCAGCGTGTGCTTGCCCGGGCTGAGCGCATCCGCGCCTTCCCAGCGGATCCGGGCGAGGTCGAGCAGGTTCCAGGTGAAGACCGGCTTGCCCTTCAGCAGATAGAAGCCGTAGCCGCCGAAGCGCCCGCCCTGGGTGATGATCATGCCGTCGCCGCCGCCCTCTGGCACGTCGACCTCGGCGGTGATCGTGTAGGAGGAGTTCAGGACGCTGGGTGCGTCGCCGTTCGGCGTACCAGTGAAGGTTCCCGGCCAGACGAACTCGTCGCGTCCGGCCGTCAGGCTCGGCCGCGGCGTCACCAGACGCGTCGCGACCGAGGCATCCAGCGGCAGGACCTGGTACTTCTCGGCTTCCCGCCAGAAGATCGCCTCCATCTCCTTCAGCTTCTCGGGGTTCTCCGCGGCAACATCGTGCGCCTGGGTCCAGTCCTTGCGTCAGGTCGTAGAGCTCCCAGGGAAAGCCGGCCGGGTCCTGATTGACGGCGCCGGTGATCTCCCACGGCGGGCGGATCGACCTTGGTCGAGGCGATCCAGCCCTCGTGATAGATGGCATGATCGCCCATCATCTCGAAATACTGGGTCCGGTGGGTCGAAGGCGCGTCCGCGTTGTCCGGATCGAACGTGTAGGTCATGCTGACCCCTTCGATCGGGCTTTGCGCGATGCCGTCGACGACCGACGGGCGGGGTGATGCCGGTCGCCTCGAGGATCGTCGGCGCGATGTCGATGATGTGGTGGAACTGGTTGCGGATGCCGCCCTTGTCCTTGATCACGTCCGGCCAGGCGATCGCCATGCCCTGGCGAACGCCACCGAAATGCGAGGCGATCTGCTTGGTCCAGGAGAACGGCGTGTCGAACATCCAGGACCAGGCGACCGACATGTGCGGGTTGGTCTCGTTGCTGCCCCAGTCATCGTAGAAGTCCTTGAGCTGGTCGTCCACCGGCACGTTTACGCCGTTGAAGGCCGCGACCTCGTTGGGGGTACCGATCAGCGTGCCCTCGGCGCTGCCGCCGTTGTCGCCGCTTGATGTAGATGACGAGGGTGTTGTCGAGCTTGCCCATGTCGTCGACCGCCTGGATCACCCGGCCGATCTCGTGATCGGTGTAGGCGACATAGGCGGCGAAGACGTCGACCTGACGCTTGAACATCTTCTTTTCGTCGTCGGTCAGGTCGTCCCAGCTCTTGCAGCAGGTCATCCGGCCAAGGGGTCAGATCGGCGTTCTCGGGGATGACGCCCAGCTTCTTCTGGTTGGCGAAGATCTTCTCGCGGATCTTGTTCCAGCCCTCGTCGAAGAGGTTCATCGCGCTGATCTTGTCGATCCATTCCTTGGTCGGATGGTGTGGCGCGTGCACGCCGCCCGGGCACGTAGTAGACGAAGAACGGCTGCTCCGGCGCGAGCGTGTTGATGCGATTCATGTAGTCGATGGCCTCGTCGGCCATCGCGGTGATCAGGTTGTAGTCGGGATTGCCCACGTAGGGGTAGATCGGCGTCGTGTTGCGCATCAGCGGACCGGGCGTCCACTGGCTCGTATCGCCGCCCATGAAGCCATAGAAATACTCGAACCCCATGCCGATCGGCCACTGGTCGAACGGGCCGTCCTGGCTGACCTGGAAGGCCGGCGTATTGTGGTTCTTGCCGAACCACGAGGTACGATAGCCGTTGTCCTTGCAGGATCGTGCCGATCGTCGCCTTGTCCTTGGAGATGATGCTGTTGTAGCCCGGGATAGCCCGTCGCCTGTTCGGCGATCACGCCGAAACCGGCGGAATGGTGGTTGCGACCGGTGATCAGCGCCGCCCGCGTCGGCGAGCAAAGCGCGGTCGAGTTGAAGTTGGTGAAGCGCAGCCCCATTTCCGCGA
Organism: uncultured Alphaproteobacteria bacterium; assembly: GCA_963796805.1. Classification (GTDB taxonomy): domain Bacteria; phylum Pseudomonadota; class Alphaproteobacteria; order Rhodobacterales; family Rhodobacteraceae; genus Amaricoccus. The sequence continues at coordinate 235,381 of CAWCNG010000001.1, read as the reverse complement.
TCCGGTCAAGCGCCGGAGTGGGCACGACACCGCCGAAGGTCGACGGCGTGCCATATCCGGTATCGTCGGTCATGATCAGGAGCACGTTGGGCGCCTTCGGCGCCGGTGCGATCGTCGCCGGCCAGAACGCACGTGGAATCCACAGCATTGCGCTCGATCTTGCCGCCGGAAGCCTGCGGCGGCGCGGGAATCTGCAATCCATTGATCGTGGTCGTGGCGGCGGGCGAGCCAGGCGTACCAGTGAGCGTCTGGCCGACGCCGGGACGGCGAAGCAGACCAATGCGATGCCCACGACGGCTCGCTGGATTTTCTCACGCATGTGGATTTTCCCCTTCAAAGGCAATTTTCGTGCAATTGCCGGGCGGTCTGGCCCGGGCCGTCTCGGCTGCTAGTTCAACGCGATCTCGGTCGGTTGCCAAGACTTATCGAAGAAGGCCGGCATCGGGCTGTAGAGCCGCAGCAGGGTGAACCAGCCCTTTGCGGGGTCGGTCTGGATCCAGTTGCCGCGATCCACGCCGTCGGGCTGTTCGGGGCCGAACCAGATCGTGGTCGAGCCGTCCTCGGCAACGGAGGCCGCCGGCGAGGGGTAGCTCTGGCTGCCGGCGCGCGGGTATTTCTGCGGCGTCTGGAGCATCGAGCGGGTCTGGTTGTCATAAACGGTGAACGACCAGAATGCCCTGGCCGGGACGTCCTTGGGCAGCGTCACCTTGTAGGTCTTCGCGCCGTCGAACGGGTCCCCGTTCGCATCGAGAAAGCCCATCAGGTACTGGGAGCCTACATCGGGGATGTTCATGATCATGCCCGGGCTGTCGAGCGTGTAGCCGTAATAGAAGGCTGTGCGCGAATCGAGCGTCCGGGCGCCGGTCGGCGGGAGGGGTTTGAACATGCCGTCCTGATAGGCCGGCGGCGGGGTCTCGAAGAAGGCGCCGCCCTCCCAGAGCATGCTGAACCACATCGACTTGGGGTAGTAGGCCCAGTCGGGATGCGCCCCGAAGGGACGCCAGTTCAGCACCCGCCCGGTCGCATTGCCGACCGCGGCGGCCTCGGTGAGGATCTTCTTCATCCGCGCGTCCGGCGCGAATTCCTTGCCCTTGACGATGCCGATGGCGGCGAGCTGGCCGGCGAGCTCCGGGTCGTAGCTCGCCGCCGGTTCGTTCTGCACGTTTTCGTTGATCATCTCGAAGAAGCCGAAGTCGCTCGGCGGGATCGTGTTGTACGATTTGCCGCTGCCCTCGATGAAGGTCGTCTCGGGGATCTTCGGCTCGCCCGCCAGCTTCACGCCGCCCTCGAGCGCCGTCGCGATGCTGGTGCCGTAGGAGCCGGGCGCATAGGGATAGACCTTCAGGTTCGCCTTGATGTTTTCCACGGCGGGCTTGGGGTCGTTGTCGACGAGGTAGGCGCGCGACGCGTAGAGCACGTGGTTGGTCTTGGAGTGGGCGATGAAATAGCCGCCTTCGGGCAGCGGCCCGTCGTAGCCTGGCGGCACGATCAGGTACTTGCCGCCCAGCCCACGGTCCGGACCGGGACCGCCGATGTCGATGATCCAGGAGAACCACATGTCGTTGATGGTCCCGACCGCGCCGGACGGCTGCTCGATGACCATCGGGCCGTCCGTCAGGTCAATCCCGCCGACGTAGTAGACGGTGTCGGCGTTGGCGGTGAGGTAGAGCGAACTGGAGTCCATCAGCTCGGAGAAGATGATGATGTCGTTGTCCTTGGCGCCGATGCTGGCGCCGCCCTTCAAGAGCGCCAGCGCCGAGGCGCCGCGGAAGCTGTTGTTGTAGACGTTGATCGCGCGGGTGAAGTCGAGCGCGTCGAAGACCGTTTGCGCGGTCTCGGCGGTCGGCGCGCCGTCCTTGAACGTGAGCGTGCCGATCTGGGTATCGACGCTGTCGGGCGCGCCGAGCGACCGGAGGGTATCTTCCGGCACGTCCGCGTTGGCGGAGGCTACGATGCACAGCGCACCTGCGCTGGCAAGAAGGGTTCTCATCATCATGACGCACTCCAGATTGGCGGCCCCAACTTGCCCGGCGCGGACCGCTTCGGGTAGAGAGCCGCCGGGACAACAAGACCAGACAGCGCGGAAGTGAATTCCCCCTGCGCGCCGGTCACCCTATGGTCGCGGACAAGAGCAGATCCGCCGCTGGAGAACTATTCATTTTGCGCCATTCCAGCGTTTTTGCCGCAGGGCTCCGTGCCACGCCTGCCACGCCGGTCATCTCCAGCCTGGTCTTCGCCGGCATCCCGGATCTGTTTCGCCGCGAAGTCGGCGAGCGGGCGGTGGCGCGGGCGATGCAGCGCGCGGGCATCGATCTCGACGTGATCGAGCGCGAGGCCTGCTTTGTCCCGCACGCCGCGGTAATCGGCTTCGTCAACGCCGCCGCCCGCGCCACCGGCGAGGCGGAGCCGGGGCTCTGCTCGCGCCGCTGCTCAGCGTGCGGACCTACGGGCTCTATGGCCAGTATGCGCTGCAGGCGGCAACGCTCGGCGCCGCGATCCGGCGCGCCATCGACGCGCTCGTCTACCATTCGGCCGGCGACGCGGCGAGCTTGTCGACCGATGGCATCGAGGCGCGTTTCTCCTATCGCTTCGCGCTGGCCGGACAGCCCGGCTATGCCCCGGTGGCGCCGGGCGTGGCCGGTGCTCTCCTCAGCATCTGCCGGTGCCTACGCGCCGCCGGGCTGGCGGCCGCTCCGCATCGAATTCGACACGCCGCGCCCGCGGCGGCCCGACCTCGCCGAGGAGGTCTTCCGCTGTCCGGTTCGATACGGCGCGCCGGCGATCACCATCGTACTCCGGCACCGTGACCTCGACGCCCGCGGTGGACGCCATGGCGGAAGTCCCGTCACCCTCGCTGACCTGGCGCGCGACCGCATGGGCCCGGCGCCCCGCTCCCGGTTCGAGGTGATCGTCGAACAGGTCCGCGTTCAGGTCCTGGGCGGCGCGGTCTCGGTGGATGCGGCAGCGCGGGCGATGGACATCAGCGTGCGCAGCCTCCAGCGCGAGCTGAGCGCGGCGGGGGCCGACTTCCGTGGGCTGGTGAACGCGGCCCGGAGTCAGCGCGCCGTTGAGCTCATCCGGCAAGGCGACGTCTCGCTCACCGCGATATCGGCCGAGCTCGGCTATTCCTCTCCCGCCAACTTCACCCGCGCGTTCCGCGCCGCCACAGGCCGCAGCCCCCGCGCCTTCCGCGCGCTGGCCGTCCGGTCCTGATTCATTTCAGGTACATGGGTTGTACATGGGTTGTACCTGCGTTGTACCTGCGTTGTACGCAGTGCAAATAGCTGTTGCCACTCGATAATTCACCGTCTCCGCACCCTCCTGCGTCGATCGCCCCGCACCACCTCCCGCCCTTGACCAATTCTTTACTAAACGGGGGCAGGTTCCCCCCGAGCGCGGCCTTCCGCGCGGCGTTCGCAGTACGCGGGAGTGGAGCATGGATCTTGCCGGCTACGTGGCCCTGACACGCCAGTCGGGCCTTGTGAAAGAGCTCCAGTCCGTCGCCAACAACATCGCCAACCTGTCGACCACCGGGTACCGGCGCGAGGGCGTCATCTTCGCCGAGGAGGTCCGGGCATTGCCGGTGGAGGGCGGCAGCGTCGCGATGACCGAGGCACGCGCCCGCTATACCGAGGACTTGCAGGGCTCGCTGCAGCAGACCGGCGGCACCTTCGACCTCGCCATCGAGGGCGAGGGCTACTTCACCGTGATGACGCCGGCCGGCGAACGCCTGACGCGGGCGGGGGCCTTCTACCGCAACGGCGACGGTATTCTGGTCAACCCCGACGGCCACGCGCTGCTAGACGAGGGCGGCGGCGAGATCACCATCCCCTTCGAGGCCAAAAACGTCGGCATCTCTGCCGACGGCACGGTTTCGGTGGACGGAGGACCGGTGGCGCGGGTCGGCCTCGTCACCGTCGAGGATCCGACCAAGCTCTTCCGCGAGGCGGGCGTGCTCTTCCGCGCCGAAGGCGGGACGGTGCCCGTGGAGGAAGGACGCGTGGTCCAGGGCTTCGTCGAGCAGTCGAACGTGAGCCCGGTGGCCGAGATGGCGCGCATGGTCGAGGTGCAGCGCGCCTACGAATACGGCCAGAAGCTCCTCGATCAGGAAGACGAACGCATCCGCAAGGTGGTGAATACGCTCGGCCAGCAAACCTGAGCGCGCGAGTAGGAGAGTATCATGCGAGCACTGAACATCGCGGCAACCGGAATGGCGGCGCAGAACATGCGGGTCGAGGTGATCTCCCACAACCTCGCCAACATGTCGACCACCGCCTACAACGCCCGGCGCGCCGAGTTCTCCGACCTGCACTACCAGCAGGTGGAGCGCCCGGGGACGATCAACTCCGCCGACGGCACCGTACTGCCGGCGGGCGTGCAGCTCGGCCTCGGCGTGCGCGCCGCCGCCGTCTCCATGCAGGTGGCGCAGGGCACGGTCACCGAGACCGGCGGGTCGCTCGACGTCGCCATCGAGGGCCAGGGATACCTGGAGGTGACGCTGCCCAACGGCGATGCGGCCTATACCCGCGACGGGGCGCTGAAGCGCAACGGCGACGGGCTGATCGTGACCTCCGACGGCTTCTCGGTGGTGCCCGACATCACCATCCCCGACAACTCCCGCGAAATCTCGATCAACGCCAACGGCGAGGTTTACGCCTATTTCGACGGCCAGACCGACGCGCAGCTACTCGGCCAGTTCACCCTGACCAGCTTCCCTAACGAGAAGGGCCTGGAGGCGCTGGGCTCGAACCTCTACCGCGAGACCGAGGCCTCGGGCGCGGCCAACCCCGGAGATGCGGGAGAGGACGGGCGCGGCACATTCCGCCAAGGATACCTCGAGAACTCGAGCGTCGATGCCGTTCATGAGATCACCGGACTGATCGAGGCGCAGCGCGGCTACGAGCTCAACGCCAAGGTCATCACCGCCGCCGACCAGATGTTGGCGGCCACGGTGCAGATCCGCTGACGCCATGGCCCGCGCTACCGCCATCTTCCTGCTCCTGGTCTGCGCGCTCAGCGCCGGCGCGGTCTTCGCCCAGTCGGTGACGCCGGTGCGGGCGATCCGCAGCCAGACCGTGCTCCAGGCGGAGGATTCTGGCGCTCGGCGAGGAGGCGTTGCCCGGTGCGATCGCCTCGATCGAGGAGGCGGTAGGTCTTGAGGCCAAGGTCGCGCTCTATCCCGGCCGGCCGATCCTTCTGAGCCAGCTCAGCGCCCCGGCGCTCGTCGAGCGCAACGCGGTGGTGCGCATGGCCTACGTGAGCGGGCCGCTGCGGATCGTGACCGAGGGCCGGGTGCTCGACCGGGCCGGCAAGGGAGAAATGGTGCGGGTGATGAACCTGACCTCAAAGCAGACGGTCACGGGCGTGGTGGCGGCAGACGGGAGCATCGAGGTCGGACAATGAAAGCGAACCTTCTCCTGCTCGCGTCGGCGGCGTGGCTCGCCGCCTGCGGACTCGGGCAGATCGGCCAGCCGCCGGAGATGACCACGATCGGCCGGGCCGAGGACGATGCGCCGGCGATCCTGACGGCCGAGCGGGCGGGGCTTGCCGTCCCGCCGCCCCAGCCGGCCCGCTATGCCTATCAGCAGGCCTCGCTCTGGAACACCGGCCCCACCGGGCTCCTTGGCGACCGGCGGGCGAAGAACCTCGGCGACATCCTGACGGTCACCATCGAGATCGACGACGAAGCCGAGATGAAGAACACCACCTCGCGCACCCGCCAGGGAAGCGAGAGCGCGGAGGTCGGCGGCTTCTTCGGGGCGGGCAACGTGCTGCCGCCGGGGCTGATGAAGCTCAACCCCAACGTCGAGATCGGCTCGCAGTCTGACTACAGCGGCAACGGCTCGACCAAGCGGAACGAGAAACTGACCCTGCGGGTGGCGGCGACCGTGGTGCAGGTGCTGCCGAACGGGCAGCTGGTGATCCAGGGCGACCAGGAGGTGCGGGTCAACTACGAGCTGCGCGACCTGCAGATCACCGGCATCGTCCGTCCCGAGGATATCTCCCGCTATAACGAGATCCCCTACGACCGTATCGCCGGAGCGCGCATCTCCTACGGCGGGCGCGGACAGCTGACGAGCGCGCAGCAGCCACGCTACGGCCAGCAGGCAGTCGACCGTGTGATGCCGTATTGAGGGGGCGGGTATGAAGAAGCTGATGCCGGTGCTGATCGCGCTCGTCGGCCTCGCGGCGGGCGTAGGTGCAGGGCTTGCGCTGAAGCCGGCGCCCGTGGCCGAGCACGAAATGGCGGCGGATTGTCCGCCTCCGGCAGAGGGCGACGAGCACGCGGAGGTCTGTCCGGCCGAGGGCGCCGACCCGTTCGCGCCGGTCGAGCCCACGGAGAAGAAGAAGCCGACCGAGCTCGCCTACGTGGAGATGGACAAGCCTTTCGTGGTGCCGATCTTCGCCGGCGACAAGGTGACCGCCATGGTCGTGCTTTCGCTCTCGGTCGAGACTGACACCGAGGCGGCCCACACGGTCGAGGCGGTCAAGCCGCGGCTGCGCGACGGGTTTCTCAAGGTGATGTTCCGCCACGCCAACTCCGGCGGCTTCGACGGCAGCTTCACCAGCGGGCGGAAAATGGAGGATCTGAAGTCGGCACTGCTCAAGGCCGCACGGCAGGTGATGGTCGGAACGCCCGTCGAGGAAGTCCTGATCACCGAGATCGCGCGGCAGGATTCCTGAGCCCATCGTAGAAAGACCGCGTGCCGTGGCCGCCGCTCTGGCGGCCACGGTCGCGGTCTGCGACACCAGCACTCACCTGCCTCACCCACTACTCGGGCACTCGTCACTCGGGCAGGACACCCCTAAAACCCCTCGCAAGCACAGGGATAGGCGATTTTCCGCTCACTGCCAAGCCGACCCCGAAAGAACCGCTGGACATGTTGCCCGCATGCAACAATCGCGATTTATCTATTTACCTCAACGACAAACCGCTCCCGGTTGATTTGGGATACGTCAGAACCGCGTGTAAACTTGTCGTGGGGAGGTCGGAAAGGGGCGGGAATGAGCGGCAGCGAGAACACGCGAATCACCGACGAGCTCATGGCGGTCCTCGGCACCGGCGGGCAGACGCGGCGCCATGAGGGGTTGGGCATGGCCGACGCCTACGCCATCGCGGCCGAGATTAGGGTGCGGCGGACGGGCCGCGGCGAGCGGGGGGTGGGGCGCAAGATCGGCTTCACCAACACGCGGATCTGGCCGCTCTACGGCGTCTCGGCGCCGATGTGGAACTTCATGTACGACACCACGGTCCATGACGATGGCGCCTTGGCCGGGGAATTCGGCCTTCGCGGGCTGCCGAAGCCGCGGGTCGAGCCCGAGATCGTCTTCGGGCTGGGCGCCGCGCCGGTGGCGGGGATGACCGATGCCGAGATCCTCGGCTGCGTGGACTGGGTGGCTCACGGGTTCGAGATCGTACAGTCGGTCTATCCCGGCTGGAAATTAACCTGTGCGGAGTCCGCGGCGGCGTTCGGGCTGCACGGCGCGCTGATCCTCGGCAGCCGCCACCCGCTGGAGCGCGATAGGGCGGCATGGGACGAGCAGCTTCCCGCGCTCGGCGTTACCCTCACTCGGGGCGGCGATGTGGTGACGAAAGGGGTCGGTGCCAACGTCCTGGGCGGACCGGTCCAGGCGTTGCGCTTCCTGGTCGAGGAAATCGCGCGCTATCCGGTCAGCACGCCCCTCGCCGCCGGCGAGATCATCACCACGGGAACGCTGACCGATGCACAGCCCGTCGCGCCGGGGGACGTGTGGTCAACCGAGCTGCGCGGGGTGCCGCTGGAAGGGCTGCGCGTGGCGTTCGCCTGAGCCGGACCAGTCCCGACTCAGAAACCCTCGCGCATCGCCTCGAGCACGAGCAGGGCGCCGGTCGCATCGGCGATGGCCACCTTCTCCTCGCTGCTCAGGCCGCTCCAGGGCGCCCCCGAATAGCGGTGCGTTCCGCCGGTGCGCTCGGCTCTTCCCGCCGCGACCACGGCCTGGTGGTAGGTCTGGAACGTCTCCTCGCTCGCCTGCAGCCGGTCTGTCAGCCGCACTCCGGCATCACGGCGCCGGGCGATCTCTTCGCAGACGAGAAGCATGTCGTAGGCGAAAGCGCGGAGGCCACGTTCGTGGATCTGGCCGCGAAAGAAGAGGCAAGGATCACCGAGGGATGTCGTCGGGAGGGCGACCGTCCCGTCCCGATCGAAGCCGCTTCGGGCGTTCTCATCCGCGCCCGCCCAAACTGCCGGCGTGAAGAGCAACAGATGTGCCAATACGGCAAAGACGAAGGGCGAACTGCTCACATGCGCCATCTTTCTTTTTCCACTGGAACACTTGCCTGCGCGTCCCGTGGCTGGTGGCAAGTATGTCACAAAATGATCGCAAATACAACTATACCGTGCATGCAATCGCGCGCAGCGCGAGTTCGGCGCGCCAGCCCTCAATCTGTCCGTGCCTCGGGGGGCGGCGCCTCGCGCTCGATCCGGGCGATGAATTGCTGACGTACGGCGCGCTCGCCCCGATCGAGGAGTTCGTCGAGCGCCCGATGCTTGCCCAGGCTCTGCACCGCCACCGCCCTGGCCGCGGAGATGCTGGTGGCGAGCGCCGCCTGCTGCCGTCGCGCGGCCCGAAGCCGTTGGTCGACCCACGCCTGGCGCACCGCCTGCCGGGCGAGCGGCAGCGCGGCCCCATCCTGGAGATCGCGGGTGAGGGTGGCGGAAAGCGCTGCGATCTCGGCGGCGAGCTGTCGGTCCTGGGTCAGCAGACCATCGAGCCGCGCGAGGTCGCGGGCCCTGCGGGCCTCGGCGAGTTCGGTCAGCCGACGCAACAGAGCGGGCGTCATGCGCCAAACCTCGCCCGCGCCGCCCGACGCATCTTGTCGGAGAAGCGGATGGCGGCGGCGACGGTGCGGTAGTGCTCGGGCGCGATCTCGCGCCCGATGGCGACGGTGGCGAAGAGCGCGCGGGCGGTGGGCGGGTCGCTGTGGAGCGGAATGCCCGCGGTCTCAGCGACCTCGCGGATCTTCAGCGCGACCTCGCCCTCGCCCTTGGCGACGCACAGCGGGGCGGTCCCCTTGGCCCGCGTCCATTTCAGCGCCACGGCAAAGTGGGTGGGATTCACGATCACCACGTCGGCTTTCGGCACGTCGAGCAGCATCCGGTTGGTTGCGATCGCCTCGGCGCGGCTGCGGCGCTGCGCCTTCATGTGCGGGTCGCCCTCGGACTGCTTGTTCTCGTCGCGCAGATCCTGATACGACATCCGAAGTCGCCGAGCATGCTCGAAGCGCTGCCAGACCACGTCGATGGCGGCAATCGTCACCGCGATGACGCAGGTGATGGCGAGGAGCACCACCAGCGACTGCATCATCATCGCGCCAAGCACGCGCGCCTCGGCAGTCGCGGCGCCGATCATCCGGTCGAGGTCGCGCGAAAGATAGATGAATAGCGCGATCGCCACGGACGCGAGCTTGACCGACGCCTTGGCGAATTCGACGAAGCCGGCGGCGCCGAACTTGCGCTTGGCGCCGGCGAGCAGCGAGATGCGATCGAGCTTCGGCACCAGCTTCTCGCCCGAGAAGGTGATCGCCTGCTGCGCGAACAGGCTGGCGAGCACCGCCACGATAGGGACGAGAAAGAGCGGCGCCAGCGCCACCAGGGCCTCGCTCAGGATCGCGCCGCTGAGCCCCGGTCCTCCCGGTCCGAGGATACGGCCGACCAGCCGGTCCGGCTGGGCGATGAAGATCATCAGCACCGATGCCGCGTGGGTGAGCCCATACGCGCCGACGGTGCCGAGGACGGCGAGGAGTGCGAGGTAGGTCGCGGCGGCGGTAACGTCGGTCGATCGCGGGATGTCGCCCTTGCGCCGCGCGTCCGCCAGCTTCTGCGGCGTCGGGTCGAAGACCTTCTCGCCACCGCTCTCCTCGCTCATCGCGGCATGACCAGCGGGTCAGCGAGTGTGAGGTCGAGCCGCACGCCCCAGTAGTGGAGGATGACCGGTGCCGCCAGCATGAGGATCAGGATGCCCCCCGCGGTGATCGCCGGTGCGCCGATAAAGGCGACCATCAGCTGCGGCATGGCCCGGTTGATCGCGCCGAGCGCCAGGTTATAGGCGAAGCCGGCGATCACGAATGGCGCCGCCAGCGAGAAGCCGAGCGCGAAGGCCTGCGCCACACGTGCGGTACCCCAGGCCGCGACGTCGGCGGCCGGGATCGGCAGGCCCATGGGCAGGATCTCGTAGGACCGCGCCATCGCGATCGCCGCCTTGACGTGAAGGCCCGAGGCCACGGCGACCGCGATGCCTCCAAGCGCCAGGATGTTTCCGATCGCCGGCATCGGATCCGGGGTGACACCGGCGCCGAACATCTGCGCCAGCGCCGTCGACTGCGCGGCAATCGAGCCCGCGAGCTGCAGTGCCAACACCATGAAGCGGATGGCGAGGCCGAGCATCAGCCCGATGCTGACCTCGATGATCAGCATGAGCAGGAGCGGCCGCGCCGGGTTGGTGGTGACGAGCGCCGGCACCAGCATCGGCCAGACCACCATGGCGAAGGCGATGGCCGCCCCGAGCCGAACCCGAGCCGGGATGACCTGCTCGCCGAAGCCCGGTAGCAGCGCGGTGACGCCGGCCACCCGCGCGAAGACCAGGATGAAGCCCACCAGCCCCGCCTGGGTGAGATCGAGGATCGCGCCGAGACCCTGGTACATCAGGCCAGCCCGAGCACGGCCGGGCGGGCGCCGGTGCCGATCTCCTCGAAGGAAAAGACCGGGTTGCGGATGCCCTTGGCCATCAGAACCGTGTGCAGGAAGCGCCGCCGCTTGGTCGAGGTGACCACCGCCGGATAGCGGCCCTGCGCCCCGGCGTGGGCGATGCGTTCGGCGACCGAGGTGGCCAGCCGGTTGAACTCGGCCGGCGGTAGCGCCACGTCTACGACCCCGCCGCCCTCGGGCAGCTGGTAGGTCTGGAACAGCTCCTCCCACGCCGGGTTGAGCTGGATGAGCGGCAGCGCGCCGTCCGCCTCCTGGATCCCGGCGATGAGCTGGAAGCCGAGGCGGTGGCGGACCTGCTCGCAGAGGACTTCCGGGATGGCCTGCGGTGCATGCGCCTCGGAGATGGCTTCGAGGATCAGCGGCAGGTTGCGAATCGAGACCCGTTCCTCGAGCAGCAGTCGAAGCACCGCCTGCAGGGTGTCAATGGGCACCTTGTCGGGGATGAACTCGTCCAGCATCTTGCGGTTTGCCTCGGCGCGCCGCGTGTCGGTCAGCGAGGTGAACTCGTCGAGCAGCTTGCGCAGGCTGCGCCGGGTAAAGAGCTTGCCGAAGTTGGCCTTGACGATTTCGAGGAGGTGGGTGGCGACCACCTCTGTCGGCGTGACCACCGACAGGCCCATGAGCGCCGCCTCTTCCTGCAGGCCTGGGTCGATCCAGCGGGCGGGCGCGCCGTAGACCGGCTCGGCCACCGAACGGCCGTCGGGCGCCGGGGCGCCCTCGTCCGGCAGGAGCACCAGCACCTGGTCGGTCTCGATGGTGCTGCGCGCCACCTCGACGCCCTGGATGCGGATGGCGTAGGTGCCCGCCAACAGGCCCGGATTGTCGGTAAGTCGTATCTCCGGCAGGATCAGTCCGAACTCGCTGGCGATGTGGTTGCGCATGTTGAGGATGCGCGCGTCGAGCCCGGTCGCTTCGTCCATCACCACCGGCACCAGGTTGGGCGAGAATTCCATGTGAATCTCGTCCACGTCGAGCAGATCGCCCAACGAACGCTTTGTCGGCGTGCGCACCTCGGGCGGCGCCTCGGCCGCCTTCGCCTCGCGCAGCTTGGTCTGCTGCGCGAGCCATGCGGCGGTGGCGAGACTGAGCGCCCCGATCACGAAGGGAACGAACGGCAGGCCGGGGACGAAGGCGAAGAGCGCCATCAGCAGCGCCACCGTGGCGAGCGCAGTCGGATAGCCGCCGAGCTGGCGAATGAGCGCCCGGTCGGTGGAGCCCACGAGCCCGCCCTTGGAGAGCAGCATGGCCGAGGCGATCGAGATGATGACGGCGGGGATCTGCGTGACCAACCCGTCTCCCACGGTCAGGATCGAATAGGTCTCGAAGGCGTCTCGGATGGGCATACCATGCACCAGCACGCCCATGGCGAGGCCCATGACGAGATTGAGCAGTGTGATCAGGAGGCCGGCGACGGCATCCCCCTTCACGAACTTCGACGCACCGTCCAGCGAGCCGAAGAAGGTCGTCTCCTCCTGCTCCACCCGCCGCCGCTCGCGCGCCTCGGCGTGGGAGATGGCGCCGGCCGCCATGTCGCTGTCGATGGCGAGCTGCTTGCCGGGCATGCCGTCGAGGGCGAAACGCGCGCCCACCTCGGCCATGCGGCCGGCGCCCTTGGTGATGACGATGAAGTTGACGATCAGCAGCACGCCGAAGACCACGAGGCCGAGGAAGACCGAGCCGCCCATGATGAACATGGCGAAGCCCTCGATCACGTTGCCCGCCGCCCTGGTGCCGGTATGGCCCTGGCCGATGATGAGCTTGGTCGAGGAGACGTTGAGCGACAGGCGCAGCATCAGGCTGGCGAGCAGGATCGTCGGGAAGGCGGAGAAGTCGAGCGGCCGCTGGATGAAGAGGGTGATGGTGAAGATGAGGATCGCCAGCGCGAACGATGCCGCCAGGCCCATGTCGAGGATCCACGCAGGCATCGGCAGGATCATCATGGCGATGACCGCCATGAGCGCCATGGCGAGCAGCACGGTCGGCTGGTAGAGGGCGCGGAGGCTAAGGTCCATCGCGGATCAGAAGAGGCTGCCGGGCGGCTGGGAGATCAGCGGCTGGCCCTGCGACAGGAGCGGCGTCCCCGGGGCGAGAAGCGCCCCCGCGGCCGGGACGAAGAGCGCGCCTGCGATCCCGCCGGGGGCCGGGGGTGGCGGCGGGCCGGCGGCGCGGATGCGCTCGGCCATGGCGCGGCGCTGTGCCTCGCGCCGTTCCTGGCGGCTAGAGAAGCGTGCCTGCGGCTGGGCGCTGGCGACCAGCGCCTCGGCGCCGGTGATAGCGCCGGGCTCGAGTTCGGCGAGCAGCCGGTCGAAGCGCGCCCGATAGATCATCGCCTTGTCGGGGCTGAGCGAATGGTAGGCCCCCGCCGCCTCCGACCAGCTGCCGCGCTCCTCGTAGAGCGTGCGCAGGAACTGCGCCGCATATGTCGCCGTCCACTGGGGGTCGAACATGTCCTCGAGCGAGGGAAAGGCGTGGCCGTGCCAGCGGTAATTGATCTGCACACAGCCCACGTCGAAGCTGGGGCGCCCGTCGGCCAGGCTCTGCCGTCCGAAGGCCAGCGCCTCGTCGCGGGTCTTGAACCAGTAGCCCTTGCCCTCGCGGTTGATCGCCCAGGGCCAGGCGCGCATGCGGCCGTCGCGGTGCTGCCCCGTTTCGGTCAGCGCCACCGCGAGCAGCACCTCGACCGGCACGCCGCCGCGGCGGGCCCCCTTGGCGATGGCGGCGTCACAGAGGGCGGAGGGGTCGGGTCCGTTCGGCTGCTCAGCGCATGCCGGCACGGCGGCCGCTAGGACCGCCATGAGCAGTGCAAGGCCGAGCCCGAGGCTGGACCGGGGCGTCATCTCAGGGGTTTCTCCTCCGGCCGCCTGTGTGGGTTTACCGGCCAGAGGGTTACCAGAGCGTTAGCGCCTGATCTGGCGGGCCTGAGTCGTGCTAGAATGCTGGCATCCATACGGGCGGAGGCAGGAATGGATCGCGATGGTGATCGCAGCGCCGCGCTTCCAGCGGCCGTCCAGCGCTTCAGTGAAGCGTGGGCGCGGGGCGAGGTGGCAGACCTCACGACGATGCTCACGCCCAGCTACACACACACGGATGCCTCCGGGGCGCTTCTCGGTCGCGCCGGCTGGCTTGCCTACGCCGAGGCGCGAGCCGGACGGACGACTGCCATCGGGCTCAGCGACGTCGCCATTCGTGTCCTCGGGGACGTCGCCATCGTCACGGGCGTGAACGAGATCACGGGCACCGGGATCCGTCGTGTGGACGATACCGCGAGCCTCACCATCCGCTTCACCGCGGTCTGGGTCTGGATGGACGGCCGTTGGAAGCGTGAAGCCTTCCAGGCAACGCCCGTTGGGAATGACGGCTTTGGCTGATCTGCAAGGACCGCCGCGAGGTGCTTCAGTCCGTTGCCAGCGCTGCTACGCGTCGACGTTGAGGTATCTGTCGAACCAGGCGAGCGTCCGCTCCCAGGCGAGGGTTGCCGCCGCCTCGTCGTAGCGGAGCGTGGTGTCGTTGTGGAAGCCGTGGTTCACGTCCGGGTAGATGTGCGCCTCGTACACCTTGCCGTTCGACTTCAGCGCCGCCTCGTAGGCTGGCCGGCCCTCGTTGATGCGAGTGTCAAGGCCGGCATAGTGAAGCAGGAGCGGCGCCTGGATCGCCGGCACGTCGGCGACCGCCGGCTGCCGGCCGTAGAACGGTACCGAGGCGGCGAGCTCCGGATAAGCGACTGCCAGTGCGTTGCAGACACCGCCGCCGTAGCAGAAGCCCACGACGCCGACTCTGCCCGTTGAGTCAGGGCGCGCCGCGAGAAACTCGAAGCCGGCGAAGAAGTCCTGCATCAGCTTCGCAGGATCGATCTGTGACTGCAGGTCGCGCCCCTCCTCGTCGTTGCCCGGATAGCCGCCGAGCGAGCTGAGACCGTCCGGCCCGAGCGCAAGATAACCCGCCATGCCCAGGCGCCGCACCACGTCCTCGATATAAGGGTTGAGCCCGCGGTTCTCGTGAACGACCAGCACCGCCGGCAGCGGCCCCTCGGCAGCTGCCGGCCTCGCCATCAGCCCGCGCACGCTACCGTTGCCCTCCGGCGAGGGATATTCCACCATTTCGGACATGACCGCCGGATCGTCCGGCGCAACCTGCTGCGCCAGCGCGTAGTCCGGCTGAAGGCTGGCCAGGAGCGCCGCGGCCGAAACGCCGCCGACGGCGTACTTCGAGGCATGGTCGAGGAAGTCGCGCTTGGACATCCGCCCATGCACGTAGCCGTCGTGGAGCTCCAGAATACGCTGGTCGAAATCACTGGCCCTCCTGCGCTGCATGGCTTTCCCCCTCTCCGGCATGTTGATCGTTGGAGGGTAGGACATCCGGGTGGGAGGGCGGTTCACGATTGCGTCGATTGCGCGGCCTGCACGGAGTCGACGGTCGGCGGCATTAACTCACTAATATCCTTGAACTTGTGTCGGATTTGACTTGAGGGCAATCTAACTCCAGGCAAGCGGGGGGCTTGGACATGTATCCACATATCGAAGAGCGGGTCGCCTATGGCCGCTCCATCCGGCAGCGGGCCAGCTGCCTTATCGACGCCCATGGTCCGGCGGCGCAGGCCGAGGCGCTGCTGGCCTCCGAGGAACCTGGCCTGGCTGCGGCGGAGCGCTCCTTCTGGATGGCAGTGGCAGCGCGCGTCGCCCGCCACCTCGGTCAGCAGGACGCCGTTCCGGCCCTCTGATCGTCCCGGGTCCGGGGCCCGGCGCGGCACCCGCCTCGTCCGGGCATGATCCATTAACCCCTTAATATTCCACCCATTGTCCGATCGGATGCCACTTGGCATCGTCGGCGGCGGGAGAGGAGCAGGCGATGCTTCTAGCACGACTGGACGAGCGGATTGCGCTTGGTCGCGCCATCCGGGAGGAGGCCACCGCGACCGTGGTGACACGCGGGCGCCTGGCAGAGGCGGCAGCATGGGCGGCCGCGCGGGCTCCGGGGCTCACCCCGATCGAGCGCGACTTCCGCGAAGCGGTGGCGCACCGCATCTCGCGCATGTTCGCCTTCGTCGGCATCGAGAAGCAGCACTGACCGAAGGCGCCGGCGGCGGTCATGCCGGCGCCATGGCCGGCGCTCGCCGCCTCAGAAGGTCACGCGGGCGCGGAGTCCCGCCACCCAGAGGCTATCGACCCCCGGGTTGAGCGGCGGGTTGCTGATGTACTGGAGATCCGGCGTGATCGCCAGGTTCGGCGTCAGGTGGAAGCGGTAGAAGGTCTCGAAGTTCCACTGCTCGCGCTGAAAGGGCTGCGGCACCACCTCGCCGTTCGGGCGCACCCAGCCGACGCCGAAGCCGAAGAGATCGGAATACTGGACACTCGGCCGCCAGCCGAAGCCGGCCGACACCGCGCGGTCGTTGACCCAGCCGTCCGAGAGCCCGGCGCGGAAGAACCACATCAGGCTGTCGCCCGCCATGAAGTTGGCGTTGAACGCAAGGCCGCGCGCCTGTGGCTGCAACGTGGCGTTCGACGAGTTGGGCTGCGCATCCTTGTACCAGCCGGTCAGATGGACGTTGTTGTTGTCCATCGGCCCGCGCGCCTGGATCGGCACACCGCTCCGGGCCAGAGCGCTGTAGCCGACTTCGATCTGGTAGAACAACTCGCCGGTGTCGAAGACCTCGTCGAGCGTCCATCCGGTGTCGCTGCTGTTGGCCGAGTAGACCCCGCCGAGCACGTACAGATTTTCCTTGGGATAGACCGTCCCCACAGCGCCCGCACCCCGGAGCGGAGAGGCGATGGTCGGGCTGGTGGAGAAGCTCTGGTTGAGGAACTGCCGGTTGTCGTCGAAGAACGGATAGGCATCGATGAAGTTTGGCGCGAAGATCTTGCCGACGGTGTACTGGAACTTGTTCCCCTGCAGGTTCTGCCGGATGTAGGCCTGCGTGATCCCGAGGTTGAAGTCGCCCCAGGTCGCCGCCGTCGGCACGATCGAGCCGGTCAGAAGGCCCGCCTGCAGCGGCGGGTTGTCGGTGCCGATCGGCCCGCGGTCCTCGATGACGAGATCGAATGCCAGCGCTTCCGGGGTTCCCCGGCGGAGCATCTCGCGGGAAAGGTTCAGGGTGAACTTCTGCCCGACCGAATCCTGCTCGGTGCCGCCGAGAAACGGCGAGAGATTGGAGTAGTTCTGGTAGAGTACGCCCCAGGATCCGCCGAACGTGATGCCGGTCTTCTCCCGCACGTCCGCCTTGAACGCGTCCCAAGGGTCCATGATCGACGGAAACCGGAAGAGTCCCGAATGCGGCGCGTTGTCCTCCTTGAGGTCACCGTCGCCCGAGAGCGTGCCGTCGAGGAGCAGCGGATACTGCCCTTCGTCCGGATCGCTGGGGGTGTCGTAGGTCTGCGCCGAAGCGGCCGCACCGACGACGGTCAAGGCCGCGCCAGCCAGCGCGAAGCGCCACCCCCACCGGTTCGCCATCAGAGTTGGTCCTTCCAGACCGGCAGATCGCTGCCCCGCACCGTCAGCAGCGGTTCCTGCCACTTCCCGGGCGTCCTCGACAGCTTGGCCATTGGCGCCAGCCGCGTCACCTTGCCGTAGGGAGAATCGAACGTGATCGTCTCCGGCGCGATCATGAGGTTCTCCTCGCCCGGCTCGAAATCGGTGGACGGGAAGCTTCCCAGGCTCGCGTACCACATGGCGGCCCGCGCCAGGTTGACGTGCACGTGGTAGCTGCCGCCCTCGGCCGCGCGCCGGCGCAGCGCCGCGATGACCCCCGCGCCGCCGAGATAGCCGGCGATGTAGTCGTTCATCACCAGCGTCGGCGGGAAGGCCGGCGGCGGACTATCCCCCTCGGGATCGGCGTAGGCCGCGCCGAAGTCGGGGTAGCCGCCCGAGCCCTCCGCGACGGTGAACCCCGTCGTCGCCAGCGCCTCCATGTCGAAGGTGCGCACGTCGCGCCACGGCCCGTCCCAGCTGTAGCCGCGCACGGTAAGGTAGACGATGCCCTTGTGGCCGTCGGCGACCGCCTCGACGCCGAAGCCGCGCCGCTCGATGCCGCGGCCGCTGAACCCGTCGATGAAGACGTCCGCATCGGGCACCAGCGCCGCCAGCGCCGCGTTCTGGTCCGGCCGGTTCAGGTCGAGATTGGCCGAGCGCATGCCGATGTTAACGTCGGTCCACATCGCCTCGTGCTCGAAGGACTGGTCGCGCATGATGTGCAGCACCTCGGCGCCGTATTCCGACAGCGTCCGCGCCGCGGTCGAGCCGGCGATCACGTGGGTCAGCGTCAGCGCCTTGATCCCCGACAGCGGCTGCGTCGGGTCCGGCGTCCAGGGCACCGGATCGCCGTCGGCGACCTTGCGGATCTCGATCAGGTCGCTTTCGGCGAGGTAGGCGCCCTCCGGATGCGCCAGCCACTCCTCGGTCGACCGGTGCATGACGCCGACCGTGCCGCTCTCGAACATTGCCGCCTCGAGCTCCTCGCCGTTCCACGTGGCGACGGCGGCGGCGATGGACTCGCGGGTCGGCACCGCACCGAGCAGCTTCAGCGCGCGGTCGTTCAGATGCGGATAGGCCGCGGTGATGTTCATGAAGCGGCCGTCCTTGGTGCGGAACGGCACGAAGGAGAACGGGTTTCCGAGCCCCACCGGCGCCTGGTAGAGATTGCCGTTGATCGTCGGGGTGAAGGTGAAGCCGAGCGCCACCGGATCGTCGGGGTCCACCGCCCCGACCGCCAGCCGGTGCTGCATCACCGGCGTCAGCAGCGGGTTGACGTTGTAGACCGCCTCGCGCAGGTCGATCGCCACGTCCTGGCCCTCGCCGGTGCGCTCCTTCCAGATCGCCGCCGCCCCCACCGCCGCCGCCATCGCCGGCAGCGCCATTGAGGTGCCGATGCGGAAGTGGCTGCGTAGGATCGGATCGCTCCCGGTGAAGGTCACCGCGCCGCCTCCGTCGGTCGGTTCCTGTCCGATGTCTCGCATGAACGTGGAGAAGGCTGCATCAATGTCGAATTCCCCTGCCACCCCCTGCGCCGCCGCCGGCTCGGCCAGTCGCGAAACGAGCGCCGCCCCAAGCGCCGCGTAGCCCGACGTCTCTAGGATCTGCCGCCGCGTGAGTTCCATTGTCATTCCTCCAGTTGGTCGAACCGCACCCACGAGTGCCGCCTAGCATGCCTTGCCAACGTCAGGACTAACCGCGGATCGCCTGCAGCATCAAGTCTACGTGGGCGGGATCGGCTTCTGGTGTAATCCCGTGCCCGAGGTTGAAGACGTGCGGGCCGCCGGCGAAGGCGCGGACAGTCGCGCGGGTCGCCTCCGAGAGAGCCTGTCCGCCGGTAACCAGGAGGAGAGGATCGAGGTTGCCCTGCACGCAGAGGCTCGTCTGGATCTCGCGCGCCGCCCACGACGGATCGACCGAGGTATCGAGCGCCACCGCCTGCATGCCCGCACCCTCCGCGAAGGCGAGATAGCCTGCCCCCGCCCCGCGCGGAAAGCCGATCACCGGCACGCTCGGATGCGCGGCGCGCAGCGCGTCCGCAATTCGCCGCGCCGGCGCGACGGCATAGCGCGCGAAGAGCGGCCCAGGCAGCGAGCCGGCCCACGAGTCGAAGAGCTTGATGATCTCCGCCCCCGCCGCGATCTGCGCCAGCAGATAGCCGATCGTGGCGTCGGTGATCCGCTCGCATCAGCGCATCGAAGGTGGCCGGGTCGCGGTAGATCAGCGCCCGCGCCGGCGCCTGGTCGGGCGTCCCCCGCCCGGCGATCATGTAGGTCGCCACCGTCCAGGGCGCACCGGCGAAGCCGATCAGCGGCACCTCGGCCGGCAGCGCCGCCCGCACCTGCCGCACCGTCTCGTAGACCGGCGCGAGGGTCTCGTGGACCGCGTCGGCGGGGTGCAGGCGGGCAAGGTCTTCCGCGCCGGTCACCGTGGAGAGCCTCGGGCCCTCGCCCTCGATAAAGACGAGGTTGGCGCCGAGGGCGTGCGGGACGAGCAGGATGTCGGCAAACAGGATGGCGGCGTCGAAGCCGTAGCGCCGGATCGGCTGCAGCGTCACCTCGGTGGCGAGTTCGGGCGTGTAGCAGAGATCGAGGAAGCTCGACGCCCGTGCGCGCACGGCGCGATACTCCGGCAGGTAGCGCCCGGCCTGGCGCATCATCCAGACCGGGGGCGCGGGCAGCGCCTCGCCGGCCAGCGCGCGCATCATCGGCCTCGTGTCTCCCGCCATCTCGCTGCCCCCGTCCCCGAGCCCGTACCCGACTTGCGCCGCACGGGGCGCGACCTTACAGGTCAGGCTCGGAAAGGAAAGCCCAGCACCCGATGCCAATCGACCTCCCCGACCCCGACCGCCCGCTCCGGATCGGCACGCGCGGTAGCCCGCTGGCGCTGGCGCAGGCACGCGAAACGCGCGACCGGCTGATGGCGGCGCACGGCCTGCCGGAGGCCGCCTTCGTGCTGAAGGTGATCCGGACGACGGGCGACCAGGTGCAGGACCGCTCGCTGTCCGCGATAGGCGGCAAGGGCCTCTTCACGCGCGAGATCGAGGAGGCGCTTCTGGCCGGGGCCATCGACGTCGCGGTGCACTCCATGAAGGACATGCCGACCCTGCAGCCGGAGGGCCTGGAAATCTCGGCGCTGCTTCCCCGCGAGGATCCGCGCGACGGCTTCGTTTCGAGCCACGCACCTACGCTGGCCGAGCTGCCGTTCGGGAGCACGGTGGGAACCTCGAGCCTGCGCCGCCGGGCGCAGCTGCTGCACAGCCGGCCGGACCTTGCCATCGTGGAGTTTCGCGGCAGCGTGCAGACCCGCCTGCGCAAGCTCGATGAAGGGGTGGCGAGCGCCTCTCTACTGGCGATGGCAGGGCTGCGGCGGCTGGCGTTCGAGGCGATTGCGCTCCCCCTGGACCCTGACGACATGCTGCCGGCCATTGCTCAAGGTGTTATCGGCGTGGAGCAGCGGCGCGACGACCCGCGCATCTCCGAATTGCTCGCTCCCATCCACCATGGCCCGACCGCCCGGCAATTCGCCGCAGAGCGCGCCTTCCTCGCCGCGCTCGACGGGTCTTGCGAGACGCCCATCGCCGGGCTTGCCGAGCTTGACCGGGACCGCTTGCGATTCCGCGGCGAGATCCTCCGACCCGACGGCTCGGAATCGCTCGCGCACGAGATCTCAGGGGCCGTCACCGACGGAGCCGCCATCGGCACCGAGGCCGCCGCTGTTCTGCGCGGCCGTGCGGGTCCGGGCTTCTTCGCCGCCTGAGCGCGGTCAGAGCCCGATCACGCCCCGGAGGACAGGCAGGAGCAGCGCCGCCAGCACGCCGACGATCAACCCTGCCGCCAGTCGCGTCCGCATCGTACGCAGCCGCGGAGATGCCAACGCGAGGCAACCGCAGATGATGGCGTAGTAGAAGAGGGTCACCGGGTCGGCGTTCATCGGCGGCTCCTTCGCCATGGATTCCATCGCTCTCTGCGCTTCGGGACGCGCACTGTAAATCGCAGGCGATGTGCTATTGTACCCGCCAGGGGAGGTTCGGGAGGGGAATATGGGGTTCGTTTCGGCGCGCGGGCTGGCCGCGGTGGACGAGTTTGCCACCGTCAGGGCATTTTTCGAGCGCAACGCTGAGGTGCAGGGCGAATACCGATCCGGCGTCTGCGACTTTACTTTCGGCAATCCGCACGAGATGCCGCTGCCCGGCCTCGTGGCCGCCCTGCGCAAGAGCGTCGAGCCGGAGCGCGAGGACTGGTTCGCCTACAAGACCAGCGAGGCCGAGCCACGCACGGTGGTCGCCGACGCGCTGACCCGCGAGCTCGGCCTGACCTTCGAGCCCGAGGACGTGGCGCTGACTGCAGGGCGCCTTCGGGGCGATCGCGCTCGCCTTCCGCCTGGTGATGGACGCGGGCGCCGAGGTGATCATCCCGGTGCCCGGCTGGTTCTGCTACGCGCCGATGCTGCGCATTGCCGACCTCGTGCCGGTGAAGGTGCCGCTGGGGCCGGAACGCTTCGATCTCGATCTCGCCGCCATCGACGCCGCGATCACCCCGCGGACACGGATGGTGGTGGTGAACTCGCCGCACAATCCTACCGGGCGGATCTATCCCCGCGCCGAACTCGAGGCGCTCGCCGACCTGCTCGAACGGGCGTCGGCGCGGATCGGCGCGCGGATTCTGGCTGCTCTCCGACGAGCCCTACCGGCGCATCCGGCTGGACGGCAACGGCTTCGCCAGCCCCGCCACCGTCTATCCCTGGACCCTGATCGACTACAGCTACGGCAAGGTCCTGCTCGCGCCGGGCCAGCGCCTCGGCTACCTGGCACTCTCGCCGCTGATGCCGGCAGGGGAGCGCCGGGCGCTCAGGGACGGGCTCCTCACCTGCCAGATGGCGATAGGCTGGGGGTTTCCCGATGCGATCATGCAGTACTCCGTGGCGGCGCTCGAGAATGTTTCCATCGACATCGCCGCGCTCACCCGGCGCCGCGACCGCATGCTCGGGGCGCTGGAGCAGTGGGGCTATCGCCTGACCCGGCCGGAGGGAACCTTCTACCTCTGGGGCGCCGCTCCGGGCGGCGATGCGGTCCGCTTCGCCGATGCCCTGGCGGCGCGGGACGTCCTGGTCATGCCCGGCACGCTCTTCGAACGGCCGGGGGATTTCCGCATCTCGCTGACCGCAAACGCCGAGATGATCGAGCGGGCCCTTCCGGCCTTCCAGGAGGCCGCCGGCTCTATGGCGCCCGCGTAACCGGCCGCTGAGGAAAGTCAGCTCCGAACGTCGGCCTCGCAGGCCCGCGCTTCGATGCCGGAAGCTGGCGGCTCCGCGGTCTCCTCGGTGAAGTCGATCGCCTCCAGCCGCCGCGCCCGCCCATGTGCCTTGTCGGCGGAGATCTTGATCTCCTCGACGTCCTTCTGCGCCTGGGCGAAGTGCCGGTCGAGGCTCCCGACCCGCGCCGACAGCCGCTCCACGTCGCGGTAGAGCAGCCCGAGCTCGCGCCGGATGGCATGCGCCTCGGCCCGGAGCCGCGCGTCCTTGAGCACGGCGCGGAGCGTGTTCAGCGTCGCCATGCAGGTCGTCGGCGAGACGATCCAGACCCGCAGGTCGAACCCCTCGCGCACAAGGTCACCGAAGTTGGCGTGCAACTCGGCATAGACCGCCTCCGAGGGCAGGAACATCAGCGCCCCCTCCGCCGTCTCGCCGTCGATCACGTACTTCTCCGCAATAGCCCGCATGTGCGCCCGCACCGCCCCGCGCATCATCCGCTGCGCCGCCTGCGTCTCGGTCGGGGTCTTCGCCGCGCGCAGCGCCTCGTAGGCCTCAAGCGGGAACTTGGCGTCGATCACGATCGGCCCCGGCGGCTGCGGCAGGTCGATCAGGCAGTCGGCGCGCACCCCGGTCGACAGCGTCGCCTGAAAGGTCACCACGTTCGGCGGCAACGCCCGGTTCACGATCTCGCGCAGCTGGATCTCACCGAAGGCGCCGCGGGTCTGCTTGTTCGACAGGATGTCCTGCAGCCCGAGGACGTTGCCGGACAGCTTCTCGATGTTGACCTGCGCCTTGTCGATCGTCTCCAACCGCTGCTGCAATTCGCCCAGGGATCGCGCGGTTCGCGTGGCGCTGGCCCCGAGGCTCTCTCCCATGGCCCGCGTGACTTCGCTCAGCCGGCTCTCCATCGCCTGCGCCAGCCGCGCCTGCGCCGCCGCCTGAGCCTCGGCCACATGCGTCACCCCGCCGTGCAGCTGCTGCTGGCCGTCGTTCAGCGCTCGGACCGCCCCGTCCAGATCGGCCAGATGCCGGGCCAACGGCTCCACCGCCCGCGCCGAGCGCGTGACGGCGCGCAGGAGGATCAGAAACAGCAGCACCCCGGCCACTGCCGCCCAGACCCGCGGGTCGTCCATCGCCACCTGGTACTGCCCGATCGCAATCATCATCGCCGCCCGAAAAGCCGCTCGATGTCCCCGAGCTTCAGCTCCACGTAAGTCGGCCGGCCGTGGTTGCACTGCCCCGAGTGCGGCGTCGCCTCCATGGCGCGCAGCAGCGCGTTCATCTCTTCCGCCCGCATCTGCCGCCCGGCGCGTACCGAGCCGTGGCAGGCCATGCTCGACAACACCGCGTCGATGCGCGCCTCCAGCCCGCGACCCTCGTCCGCGGCCAGCGCATCGGCCACGTCCCGCAGCAGCCGCGCCCCGTTCACCTCGCCGAGAAGCGCCGGCGTCTCCCGCAGGCAGACCGCATTGCCGCCGAAGGGCTCCAGCACCAGCCCGAGCCGCGCCAGCTCCGGCGCGGCCTCGAGCAGCCGAGCGCTGGCAGCGGCGTCGAGCTCGACCACCTCGGGGATGAGCAGCATCTGCCCTGCCACCCCGTTGGCGGTCCGCGCCGCCTTCAGCCGCTCGTAGACCAGCCGCTCGTGCGCCGCGTGCTGGTCGACGATGACGATCCCGTCCGCGGTCTGCGCGATTACGTAGGTCTCGTGCACCTGCGCCCGCGCCACCCCGAGCGGCAGCTCCGCCACGTCCTGTACATCCTCGGGCTCGATCCGCG
This sequence comes from uncultured Alphaproteobacteria bacterium, assembly GCA_963796805.1. GTDB lineage: Bacteria > Pseudomonadota > Alphaproteobacteria > Rhodobacterales > Rhodobacteraceae > Amaricoccus. The sequence goes on along the minus strand of CAWCNG010000001.1, from coordinate 211,142 downwards.
CCCCCGCCCAGCCCGGTGCGGGCTCGGCGAACCCCGGCTCGGGCGCGCGCGCCGGCGCCCAAAGCGCCCGCTCGACCGCCTGCGGCAGCGGGCGGGGCGGCGGCGTCCGGAACGCTCCCAGCATGGCGCCGCCGGTCGTGGTCGCCCCCCGGTGCCCGGCCCCGGCCAGCGCCTGCCTCAGCGCGCCCACCACCAGCCCGCGCACCAGTCCGGGGTCGCGAAAGCGCACTTCAGCCTTGGCCGGATGCACGTTCACGTCCACGACCGCCGGATCGCAGGTGAGAAAGAGCGCCGCCGCCGGATGCCGGTCGCGGGCGAGGAGGTCGGCATAGGCGGCGCGCAGCGCGCCGAGCAGCAGCTTGTCGCGCACCGGCCGGCCGTTGACGAAAAGATGCTGCGCCACCGCCGCGCCGCGCGAGAAGGTGGGCAGAGCGGCGAATCCGCCGAGGTGCAGCCCGTCGCGCTCGGCGTCGATGGCGAGCGCGTTGGCCAGGAAGTCCGGCCCGAGGATCGCCCGCAGCCGCGGCCCGAGCCCGGTGAAGAGATCGCCCGATTCCGTCGTCGAGCCGCAGGATCTCGCGCGGGCCGTCGGGGTCGCTGCGGTCGCTCAGCGTGAACGCCGTCCCCGGCGCCGCCATGGCGAGACGGCGCACCACCTCGCCGATCGCCTGCGCCTCCGCCCGGTCGGTCCGCAGGAACTTGAGCCGCGCCGGCGTGGCGCTGAAAAGCCCCTCGAGCTCCACGACCGTCCCGCGCGCCAGCGCCGCCGGCCGCACAGCCGATGCCGTCCCGGCGCGCACGGTGACGCTCGCGCCCTCCGCCGCACAGGCGGCGCGCGAGGTCACCGTCAGCCGCCCCACCGCCCCGAGCGAGGGCAGCGCTTCGCCGCGGAAGCCGAAGGTCAGGATATGGGTGAGATCGGTCCCGTCGATCTTCGAGGTCGCGTGCCGGTCGAGCGCCAGCCCCAGCTCCTCCGCCGGGATCCCGTGCCCGTCATCCTGCACCCGCAGGAGCCGCTTGCCGCCGTCGGCATAGGCCACGTCGACCCGCCGCGCGCCGGCGTCGAGCGCGTTCTCGACCAGCTCCTTGACCGCAGAGGCCGGGCGCTCCACCACCTCGCCCGCGGCGATGCGGTTGGCCGCGGCCGCATCGAGCTGACGAATGGGACGGCGTATCTTGGGGGTCTCGGCATTCATACCCCAAGCTCTAGCATGGCGCGCCGCCGCCGCGCCACCGATTCTTGGTTAATTCACCGCTGCCGACCCGGCTACTGCGCCAGTGCCGCCGGTGGCGCCGCGGGGACCTGCCGGCCCTGCGCGCGCTGGTTCTCGAAGGACAGCGGTGCGTCGAGCACCATGGGGCGGTAGATCAGCGCCTCGCGGTCTGTGCTGAACCAGCGCTCCAGCAGCCGGCCGTGATGGGTCTGCCGCCAGACCACGTCCTCCTGCGCCAGCTGGGTGCGGATCGCCGGGTCGCGCGGACCGGCGGCGGCGACCAGGGCGGCGCCGCCGGTTCCCTGCACGTTCGGCCGCCCGGTCAGCCCGCTCACCGCCTCGGTGTGCGGGCGGTAGTCCACGCGGTTGACCGTTCCCGGCGTCGGGGGCGGCAGCGCCGCGAAGCTTTCGGGCATCTCCAGCGGGCGGGTGGGAAGGACCATGAACTCGTCGGGCGTGCCGCCGATGCCCGCCGAGCGCAGTCCGCCGGCCAAGCCGCCCTGGCACCCACCGAGTGCCAGCGGCGCAAGCATCAATGCCGCCCAACCGATTGCCCGTCCTGCCCGCATAATCCTCTCGCCTGGCGTGCCGTCCTGTGTCTACCGCACTCGTCCGCGTGCGTCACGTCCTGTTGCGCGTGCCGGCCAGCACCAGCAGCGCCGCGCCGCCGAAGATCGCCGCGTCCGCCACGTTGAACGCGAAGGGGTTGCGGACGCCGCAGCAGCTCATGTTGATGAAGTCCGCCACTGCGCCCCAGCGCACCCGGTCCCAGACGTTGCCGATCGCGCCGCCAATGATGCCGCCCACGCCGATCGCCTGCACCCAGCCGCCCTTGCGCACCCAGACCGCCAGCGCCGCCACGATGGCCAGCGCCAGCCCGACCAGCACCCAGCGCCCCGCGGCGCCGAAGTCGAATAGGCCGAAGTTGATCCCCTCGTTCCAGGCCATGGTCAGGTTGAACCAGGGGTCGGCCACCGGGATGAACAGCCGGTGGCGCAGGTCGATCACCTCGACCACCCGAGATCTTGCTGATCCGGTCGAGCGCGATGACTATCGCCGCGACAATCAGGGCGCGGCCGAGGTTTCGGGTGCGCTTTCTGGTTCGGGCGGTCATCGAACGGGCTCCGGGCGAGAGGACCGCCGTCCCTTAGCGATCCCCGCCGGTGCCCACAAGCGGGCGTCAGGCCGCCGCGAGCTGCCCCCGCACCAGCTTCTCGTAGTCGCCGGCGATCGAGCGGGTCAGCGCACCGACCTCGAAGCTGAAGTCGCCGATCGAGCCGACCGGCGTTACCTCTGCGGCGGTGCCGGTCAGCCAGCACTGCTCGAAGTCGGCCATCTCCTGCGGCTCGATGTGCCGCTCGATCACGCGGACGCCCCGCTCCTTGAGCATCTGCATCACGGTCTGCCGGGTGATGCCGTTCAGGAAGCAGTCGGGCTCCGGCGTGTGCACCTCGCCGCCCTTCACGAAGAAGACGTTGGCGCCCGTCGCCTCGGCGACGAAGCCGCGATAGTCCATCATGATCGCGTCCGAGCAGCCCTTGGCCTCGGCGGCGTGCTTGGACATGGTGCAGATCATGTAGAGCCCGCTCGCCTTGGCGAAGCAGGGAATCGTCTCCGGGCTCGGCCGCTTCCAGGTGGAGATGTCGAGCTTCGCGCCCTTCATCTTCGCGTCGCCGTAGTAGGCGCCCCACTCCCAGACCGCGATCGCCAGGTGCACCGGGTTGCGCGCGCTGGCGACCCCCATGTCCGGTCCCGACCCGCGCCAGACCAGCGGCCGGACATAGGCGTCGGTCAGCCCGCTCTTCGCCAGCGCCGCCTTCTTCGCCGCCTCGATCTCGTCGGCGGTGTAGGGATGCGGGATGTCGAGATAGTCGCAGGACTTGAGCAGCCGGTCGGTATGCTCGCGGCTCTTGAAGATCTCGCCGCCGTAGGCCCGCTCGCCCTCGAAGACCGAGCTCGCATAGTGCAGCGCGTGGGTCAGGATGTGCACCTTGGCCTCCCGCCACGGCACGAAGGCGCCGTCCAGCCAGATGACCCCGTCCCGATCGTCGTATGCGCCAGCCATGCCGCTCCCCAGTCCTATCGCGATGTTGCGCTGCAATCGGCCCTTGCGACCGTTTGTTGCGCGCGGTGGCGAAGGGGCTAACATTTGAGTCTTGGAATGTCAACATGCCTGACATAAACTGTGACCGGAGCAGGCAGGCGAGGAGATCGATGGGCGGCGGCTTTTCCACCAACCCGACGCGGAGCGAGCAGCTCCTGTTCCTGACGGACGACCAACTTCGCCAGGGCATCGAGCTCATGTACTTCGCCTACCGCGGCTTCACCGCCGATCCCGACCGCATCCTCGAGACGCGCGGCTACGGCCGCGCGCACCACCGGGCGATCCACTTCATCAACCGCCGCCCCGGCCTTACCGTCAACGAGCTCCTCGATTTCCTCGGCGTCACCAAGCAGAGCCTCAACCGCGTGCTGCGCCAGCTGGTCGACGACGGCCTCGTGGAGAGCCGGGTGGGCGTCGAGGACCGCCGGCACCGCAACCTGCACCTCACCGCCGCGGGCCGGGTGCTGGAGCAGGAGCTCTCGGCGGCGCAGCGGCGGCGGATGCGCGCCGCCTTCTCGGTCGCCGGGCCGGAGGCGGTGCACGGCTTCCGCAAGGTGCTGGAGCAGATGATCGATCCCGAGGTGCGCGACCGCGTGGTCGGCTGGCTGGAGTCCGGCCGGTCATGACCGAGGCGCAGCCGCACGTCCTCGTGGTCGACGACGACCCGCGGCTCCGGGCGCTCTTGCAGAAGTTTCTCGCCCGCAGCGGCTTCATGGTCACCCCGGCCCGCGACGCCGCGCACGCCCGCCGGCTGCTCGAGGGGCTGGAGTTCGACCTCATCGTCCTCGACGTGATGATGCCGGGCGAGGACGGGCTGAAGCTCACCGCCGCCCTGCGCGAGACCATGACGACGCCGATCCTGCTGCTCACCGCCCGCGGCGACGCCGACGACCGCATCCTCGGGCTGGAGGCGGGGGCCGACGACTACCTCGGCAAGCCCTTCGAGCCGCGCGAGCTCCTGCTCCGGATCAACGCCATCCTCCGCCGGGTGCCGAAGCCGCAGCCGCGGAGCGAGCCGCCGAAGACCCTGCACCTCGGCGACGTGCGCTACGACCTCGGCCGCGGCGAGCTCTGGCGCGGGCGCGAGCTCATCCGCCTCACCGCCACCGAATCGATGCTCATGCGCATCTTCGCCGCCCGCGCCCACGAGCCGGTCACCCGCCAGGAGCTGGTCGAGGACCTGGGCGGCGGCATCGCCGAGGCTCAGGAGCGCGCCGTCGACGTGCAGATCACCCGCCTCCGCCGCAAGATCGAGGAGGACCCCAAGGCGCCGCGCTACCTGCAGACCGTGCGCGGCTCGGGCTACATGCTGTCCCCCGACTGAAGGCGACCGAAGGGCGCCGCTTGCCACGCGCGCCATCGAGCCTAGGATGGCCCCCGGGCGGGAGGCGACGCGATGCGGATGGTGATGCGGACGGTACTGGCGGGAGCAATCCTGGTGATTGCCGGCAGCGCCTTGGCGCAGGAGGGGCCGAGCTTCGACTGCGCCCGGGCGGACGGCGAGATGGAGCAGATCGTCTGCGCCACCCCCGAACTCGGCCAGCTCGACCGCGAGCTCGCACGGCTCTACGGGCTGGCGGCCGACGGACCCGCACATGACCCCGGAGCGCAAGCGCGAGCTCGTGGCCACCCAGCGGGGCTGGATCAAGGGGCGCGACGACTGCTGGAAGGCCGACGACAAGCCGGCCTGCATCAAGAGCGCGTACGTCATCCGCATCGCCGAGCTGCGCCAGGGCTACGCCGATGCCCGCACCGACGACGCCGACGGCATCAGCCTGGGGCCGTTCGCCACGACCTGCGCCGGGCTCGATGCCGGGATCGGCACGGTGTTCGTGAACTCCGATCCCGGCGCGGTCTACCTCGCCTGGCTGGAGAACGTGGTGGCGCTCGACCACGCGATCAGCGCCTCGGGCGCGCGCTACGCGGGGACCGACTGGCAGGGACACTGGCAGTTCTGGAACAAGGGCGACACCGCCACCTTCGAGGGACCGGGGCTCCCGGGCACGCTCGACTGCCGGATCGAGGAGGTGGGCTGAGGATGCGCGCGGACTGGGAACGGGTCGACGGCTATCTTGGCGACCAGCTGGTCGGAGAGGACGCCGCCCTCGACGCGGCGCTCGCCGCCAACGCCGCCGCCCGGCTACCGGCGATCGACGTCTCGCCGCTGCAGGGCAAGCTCCTGCACATCCTCGCCCGCATTGCCGGTGCCCGGCGCATCCTCGAGATCGGCACCCTCGGCGGCTATTCCACCATCTGGCTCGCCCGCGCCCTGCCCGAGGACGGGCGGCTGGTCACGCTCGAGGCCGAGGCCCGCCATGCCGAGGTCGCCCGCGCCAACATCGCCCGCGCCGGCCTCGCCGACCGGGTGGAGGTCCTGACCGGCCGCGCGCTCGACGGCCTGCCGGCGCTGCAGGGGCCGTTCGATTTCATCTTCGTCGACGCCGACAAGCGCGGCAACCCCGACTACCTCGCCTGGGCGCTCCGCCTCTCCCGTCCCGGAACCGTCATCGTCTTCGACAACGTGATCCGCGACGGGATGGTCAGCGACCCCTCGAACAGCGACCCCGGCGTCCTGGGCACGCGCCGCCTGATCGAGATGCTCGGCGCCGAGCCGCGCCTGACGGCCACCGCCGTCCAGACCGTCGGCGCCAAGGGCTGGGACGGCTTCGCCATCGCGATCGTGAGCTGAACCGCCCGCGTCCTGCGGCGCCGGATCCGGCTACTTGACCTCGCGCGGGCGTGCGCCCGCTGGCTCCTCCGGTAGCGGGATGAACTCCGCCTCGTCCCCCGGCGGCAGATGGAAGCGGCCGTGCTCCCAGTCGCCGGCGCGCCAGGCCTCCTTGGCGGCGTCGATCCGCTCCTTCGACGAGGCCACGAAGTTCCACCAGATGTAGCGCGGTCCGCCCAGGGTCTCGCCCCCCAGCAGCATCAGCCGCGCCCCGCCCGACCCGGCGGTCACGTGCAGCCGGTCGCCCGGCCGGAACACCATCATCTGCGCCGCGCCGAACTCCTGCCCGCCCACGCTGATGCTCCCCGAGACGATGTAGAGCCCGCGGTCCTCGTGCCCGTCCGGCAGCGGCAGCCTCGCGCCCGCCGTCAGCTCCGCGTCGGCATAGAACATCTCGTTGAACACCTTGACCGGCGCCCGCTCGCCCCAGGCACGGCCCAGGATCAGCCGCGCGGTGACGCCCTCGGCCTCGATGACCGGCAGCGCCTCCTTCGGCTGGTGCTCGAAGCCCGCCGCGCCATCCTCGGCACCCTCGGGCAGCGCCACCCAGGTCTGGATGCCGAACAGCGAATGCGGATGCTGCCGCGTCGCCGCGCTGGTCCGCTCGGAATGGGTGACCCCCTGCCCGGCGATCATCCAGTTCACCGCGCCGGGATGGATCATCTGGTCGGTGCCGAGGCTGTCGCGGTGCTGGAACTCGCCGCGGAAGAGGTAGGTGACCGTGGCCAGCCCGATATGCGGATGCGGCCGCACGTCCACCCCCTGGCCGGTCAGGAACTCCGCCGGCCCGGCCTGGTCGAAGAAGATGAACGGCCCCACCATCTGCCGCTTCGGCGCCGGCAACGCCCGCCGCACCTCGAAGCCGCCGAGGTCACGCGCGCGCGGAATGATCAGCGTCTCGATCGCGTCGACCGCGTCGCCGGTCGGGCAGGTGGGGTCAAGGGTCGGGTTCCAGCTCATGCGGGGGCGCTCCTCTGCTGCAGCACGTCGGCCCATTCCGGATGGCGGCGGAACTGCGCCGCCGCGAAGGGGCAGAGCGGCATCACCTTCTTGCCCGCGGCGCGGAAGTCCGCCACCGCGCGCGTCACCAGCGCCAGCCCTACGCCCTGGCTGCGAAAGGCACCCGGCACCTCGGTATGGTCGATGATGACCAGGTGCTCGCCGGCCTTGGAGTAGGTCAGCTCCGCCTCGGCTCCGTCCGCACGGTAGAGATAGCGGCCCTTGCTCGCCGTCTCCTCCAGAATGATGTCGTCCTGCTCGATGGCCATGCCTCTTCCCTCCTACCGCGCCGCCGCGAGAAAGTCCGCGACCGCGCCGATCTCCGAACGGTCGACTTCGTGCCCGCCACGGTGCCACTGCGTCGTGACCTCCGCGCCCTGCGCCTCGAACCAGGCCCCGAGCGCTCGGGTCAGCTCCGGCGGGCAGATCGGGTCGCGCTCGCCGGCGGTGATCAGCACCCGCGTCCCGACCGGCGCCGGCTCCGGCGTCCACGGGATCAGCGGGTGCATCAGCACCGCCGCATCGAACAGCTTCGGCCGCCCGAAGATCACGCTGGCCAGGATGTTGGCACCGTTCGAGTAGCCGAGCCCCAGCACCCGCGACGGCGCCGCCGCCGCCACATGCGCCTCGATGAACGCCGTCATCGCCTCGGTCCGCCGGGCGAGGTCCGCCATGTCGTAGCGCCCCTCCCCCTGCCGACGGAAGAAGCGCAGCGCCCCATGCTCAGAGACGTCGCCCCGCGGCGCCACGATCGCCGCGCCGGGCAATAGCTCGCGCACCAGCGGCACGAACTGCGCCTCGGTGCCGCCGGTGCCGTGGAAGACGAACGCCAGCGGGCGCCCCGCGGTCACCCCTTCCGCGTGATAGGCATAAGCCTCGCCCCCGGCCTTCATGCGAGCGGCTCCAGGTGCTGCTCGAGCCAGCCGCGCAGATGCGCGTGCTGCGACGGCAGCTTCAGCGCCTCGCCCAGATGGCCGTGGTCCTCGTCCCGGTCGAAGCCCGGCTCGTTGGTGGCCACCTCGAACAGCACCCCGCCCGGCGTGCGGAAGTAGATCGACCAGAAATAGTCGCGGTCGATCACCGGCGTCACCTGATAGCCGGTGTCGACCAGCCCCTTGCGCACCTCGAGCTGTGCCGCCCGGTCGGGCACCGCAAAGGCGACATGATGCACCGACCCCGCCCCGAGCCCGGCACGAGGCGCGCCCGGCAGCGTCTCCAGATCGATCACGTCGGCACCGTTGCCGTCCTCGCGCAGGTAGCGCGTCACCTCGCCCGCCTTCTCCGCCTCCCGGTAGCCCATGTAACGCAAAAGCTCGGCCGTGGCCCCCTCGTCGCGCAGCCGCAGGCTGGCGCCATGAAAGCCGCGAATCGCCACGTCGTCCGCCACGCCCCCGCCGGTCCACGGCGCGCGGGCATCGTCGGTCTCGACCAGCGCGAACTCGTCCCCGTCTGGCCCGGTGAAGCTCAGCCGCCGGGCGCCGAAGCTCTCGCCATCGGCAAGATCCGGAACCCCGCGCGCCGCCAGCCGCTCGCGCCAGAAGGCTAGCGACCCCTCGGGCACCGCGAAGACGGTCTGCCCGACCTCGCCGGCACCCTTGCGGCGGCCTCCGATGTCGGGGAAGGGAAAATAGGTCATCACCGACCCCGGCGTGCCGACAGCGTCGCCGTAGTAGAGGTGATAGACCTCCGGTGCGTCGAAATTCACCGTCTTCTTAACCCGGCGCAGGCCGAGCGTGTCGGTGAAGAAGGCATTGTTGGCCCGCGCGTCCGACGCCATCGAAGTGACGTGGTGCAGGCCCTGGATCTGCTTCAGCATGGGAAAGCCCTCCCGTTGCGGTTGCCGCATAGATAGGCCCGAAACGGCCGGCGCCAAAGTGTCCGCCTTCGGCAATGTATTGTTGCCGAAATCGCGACAAAGGCGGCGCGAGGGCAGTAACGCCGCTTTAAGCTTTGACCCGCAGGGTGAGGGCGCGTCGCGCTGGTCGGAGTGACGGGATGGCAGCCGGGTATCTGGAGTGTGTTCTGGCGGGTCTCGTTCCGCTGCTTTTGGCTGCTGTGGGCCAGGGCCGGTCTGCCGCAGGGCTGCCGGTCCTGGTACGCGTCATCCGAGCCCCGGCCAGCGCGGCGCGCCCCCCGAACGATCGCCGCGACGAGCGGTAGCTCAGGCGGCGGCCGCCGTCTTGGCCAGCATGGCGCAGACCGCGCGGGGACTGATCCGCCCCTCGGTGGCGCCGTCGCTGCCCACCCAGACCGGCGCGTCGGACGTGGCGAAGAGCGGCAGCGCCTCGCGGAGTGGCGCGCCCGGCGCCAGCATCCGCGCCGGATCGCCGGGCCCGGAATCGGCCACCATGGCATCGGCGGCGGTGAGCACGCTCAGCGGATTAAGGTGCGCCACGAAGTCGGCCACGTAACCGTTCGCCGGCTTCAGCACGATATCCTCCGGCCGCCCGGTCTGCACGATCCGCCCGCCCTCCATGATGGTGATGGTGTTGCCGAGTTTCACCGCCTCCTCGAGGTCGTGGCTGACGAACACGATGGTGCAGTGCATCTCGGACTGAAGCTGCAGCAACTCGTCCTGCAGGCGGTTGCGGATCAGCGGGTCGAGCGCCGAGAAGGGCTCGTCCATGAGGAGGATCTCCGCGTCGGTGGCGAAGGCCCGCGCCAGGCCCACCCGCTGCTGCATCCCGCCCGACAGCTCCGAGACCTTTTTCTCCGCCCAGTCCTGCAGGTTCACCGTCGCCAGCACCTCGCGCGCCTTGGCCAGCCGCTTCTCCTTCGGCTCGCCGGCAAGCTCGAGGCCCAGTGCGACGTTTTCCACCACGCTCCGCCACGGCAGCAGCGCGAACTGCTGGAACACCATGGACACCGCGCCGCGGCGCAGCGAGCGCAGGCTCTCGGCGCTGCAACTCGCCACATCCACCACTTCGTCGCCCGTCCCGCGCACCAGCACCCGGCCGCGCGTCACCGGGTTGAGGCCGTTGACGGCGCGCAGCAGCGTCGACTTGCCCGAGCCCGAAAGGCCCATCAGCACCGAGATCTCGCCCTGTGCCACCGTCAGCGAGCAATCATGCACGCCGAGGATCTGCCCGGTCGCCTTCTGGATCTCCGAGCGGGTCTGGCCGCGATCCATCAGCGGCAGCGCGGCCTCGGGCGAACCGCCGAAGACGATGGAGACCTTGTCGAACTCGATCATCGCGGTCATGGCGCTCAGCCTCCTCGCCGGAACACGCGGTCGAGCACGATTGCGACCACGACGATCACCAGCCCGGCCTCGAAGCCGAGCGCTGTGTTGACGGTGTTGAGCGCCCGCACCACCGGCACGCCCAGCCCGTCGGCGCCCACCAGCGCCGCGATCACCACCATCGACAGCGACAGCATGATCGTCTGGGTCAGCCCGGCCATGATCTGCGGCATCGCCCAGGGCAGCTCCACCTTGCGCAAGAGCTGCCCCGGCGTGGCGCCAAAGGCGAGGCCCGCCTCCTTGAGCTCCTTGGGCGTGGTGGTGATCCCGAGATGGGTCAGGCGGATCGGCGCGGGAATGACGAAGATCGCCGTGGCGATCAGCCCCGGCACCATCCCGATGCCGAAGAAGACGATGGCCGGGATCAGGTAGACGAAGGTCGGCAGCGTCTGCATCAGGTCGAGGACCGGGCGCAGCGCGGCGAAGAGCTTGGGGCGGTGGGCGGTGGCGATGCCGACCGGGACGCCGATGCCCATGCAGACGACCACCGCGGACAGGACGAGGGTCAGCGTCTCCGTCGTCTCCTCCCAGTAACCCTGGTTGAGGATGAAAAGAAAGCCCAGCAGCACCAGCGCCACGGTCCACCAGGACCGCTGCAGGAACCAGGCCAACAGCGCGAAGACGGCGACGATGGCCAGGGGGGGCGGGGTCTGCAGCACCCAGAGGATGGCGGCGATCAGCGCGTTGACCCCGGCGGCGAGGCCGTCAAAGAACCAGGCGCCGTGCTCGGTCAGCCAGTCCACTCCGTCGCCGGCCCATTTCCCGATCGGGATCTTGGCTGCGGTGATCCAGTCCATCGATTTAGCCCCGCCCCCCTGCCATACTCAGACTCCGAGCGCGCTGCGAACGGCGGCCAGCCCGTCGCCGCCGTCGAGCGTGGTAACCCCGGCGAGCCATGTATCGAGGATCTCCGGATTGGCCGTCAGCCAGGCCGCGGCCGCATCGTCGGGATCCTCGCCGTCGTCGAGGATCTTGCCCATGATCTCGTTCTCCATCGGCAGGGTGAACTCGAGGTTGGACAGGAACTTGCCCACGTTCGGGCATTCCTCGGCATAGCCCTTGCGGACGTTGGTGTAGACCGTGGCGCCGCCGAAGTCGGGGCCGAACACCTCGTCCCCGCCGGTGAGATAGGTCATCTTGATGTTGGCGTTCATCGGATGCGGCTCCCAGCCGAGGAACACGATCCCCTTGCCGTTCTTCTCCGCCCGCTTGGCCTCGGCCAGCATCGCCTGCTCCGAGCTTTCCCGGAGCTTGAACTTGCCCAGCCCGAAGGTGTCGCTGTCGATCATGTCGAGGATCAGCCGGTTGCCGTCGTTGCCCGCCTCGATGCCGTATATGGTATCGTCGAGCTGGTCGCCGAACTTGGCGATGTCGGCGAAATCCTTCAGCCCCGCGTCCGCGAGGCTCGTGTTCACCGCCAGCGTGTACTTCGCCCCCTCGAGGTTGGGCCGCAACACCACCACGCTTCCGTCGTCGCGGTGCGGGGCGAGGTCGCCCTCCATGGTCGGCATCCAGTTGCCGAGGAAGACGTCGATGTCTCCCTTCGAAAGCCCGGCATAGGTCACCGGGACCGAGAGGATACTCACGTCGGCCTCGTAGCCGAGCGCCCTAAGGACGGTGCTGGCCACCGCGGTGGTGGCGGTGATGTCGCTCCATCCCACGTCGGAGAAATGCACCTCGGCGCAACTCTCCGGGTCGGCGGCCAGGACCGGCGCAGCCATGAGAACGGCCAGCGCCGCGGCGGGGACAAGTTTCTTCATTCGGTAGGACCTCCTTCTGTCGCGCCGGGGCCGTTGGCCGGCCCGCATGATACCCAGCGTCACTTGAAAGCGTTGACCCTTGCAAGGAAAACCCATATTGATTGACTGATCAATCAATAAATGAGGCGAGAGGGTGGCGAGGACGCTTATGGCCGAGGCGCGGCGCCGGGCGCTGATCGGTGCCGCGCTCCGGGAGATCTCCGACCACGGCTCGCTCGAGGTGACCGTCGCGCAGATCGCCAACCGCGCCGGAGTGTCACCGGCGCTCGCGCACCACTATTTCGGCGCCAAGGAGGATCTCATCCTCGCCACCATGGGCCATCTGCTGGCCGAGTTCCGCGCGGTGGTCATCGCCGGCCTCGCCGTCGCCGACAACCCGCGCGCGCGGGTTTCCGCGATCGTCCACGGCTGCTTCGGGCCGGAGCAGTTCCACCGCGCGACGATCAGCGCCTGGCTGACCTTCTACGCCTGGGCGCTCAGCTCTCCCGGTGCTGCCCGGTTGCTGCGCATCTACCAGCACCGGCTGCGCAGCAATCTCGTCCACGCGCTCAAGGCCCTCGCGCCGCCGGCCGAGGCGGAGCGGATCGCGGACGGCCTGGGCGCCCTGATCGACGGGGTCTACCTGCGCGAGGCGCTGCCCGGGCGCCCGACCGTCCCCGCGGCGGCGGTCGCTATCGTTGAAGCCTACCTCGACCGCGAGCTCGCCCAGCAGCCGATGGAGACGACATGCTGAAGATCTATGGCCGCGCCACCTCGGTCAACGTTCAGGCCGTCATGTGGAGCCTCACCGAGCTTGGCCTGGAGGCCGAACGCGAAGACATCGGCTTCGGCTTCGGCGGCAACCAGACGCCTGAGTACCTCGCGATGAACCCCAACGGCCTCGTGCCCGTCCTCCGCGACGAGCAGGTGACCATGTTCGAGAGCGCCGCGATCCTGCGCTACCTCGCCGCACGCTACGGGCGCTTCCCCTTCTGGCCCGAGGATCCGGTGGCGCGTGCCCCGGTCGACATGTGGGCGGAGTGGGGCAAGGTCACGCTGCAGCAGAGCTTCCTCGGTCCGGTCTTCTGGCCGGCGCTGCGCGGCACCCCCGGGCCGGGCGACCCGGCCTTCGACAAGGCGCTCGCCGCCTTCGACCGCAATCTCGACATCCTCGAGGGCAGGCTCGGCAACGGCCCCTGGCTCCTCGGCGCCGACCTCACCCTGGCCGACGTCACGGTCGGCGCTCCGCTCTACCGCTACTACACCCTTGACCTGCCGCGCAGCGAACGGTCGCGGCTCGATGCCTACTACGCCCGCCTCTGCGCGCGGCCGGCCTACGCCGAGCATGTGATGGTCCCCTACGACATCCTGCGGCAGATGTAGTTCTGGATGCAGGCCGACTTCGTTATCGTCGGCTCCGGCTCCGCCGGATCCGCGCTCGCCTACCGGCTGGGTGAGGCGGGGCATTCCGTAATTGTCGTCGAGTACGGCGGCAGCGACTGGGGCCCCTTCATCCAGATGCCGGCAGCGCTTTCCTACCCGATGAACATGGCCCGCTACGACTGGGGCTTCCGCACCGAGCCCGAGCCGCACCTGGGCGGCCGCAGCCTCGCGACGCCGCGCGGCAAGGTCCTCGGCGGCTCCTCCTCGATCAACGGCATGGTCTACGTGCGCGGCCACCCGCTCGACTTCGACCACTGGGCGGCGATGGGCGCCGACGGCTGGTCCTGGGCCGACGTCGCCCCCTACTTCGTCCGCATGGAGCACTGGCACGGCGGCCGCTCGGACTGGCGCGGCAGCGACGGCCCGCTGCACGTCACCCGCGGCCTGCGGCGCAACCCGCTCTACCACAGTTTCGTCGAGGCAGGCGCCCAGGCCGGCTTCGAGCTCACCTATGACTACAACGGCGAGAAGCAGGAAGGCTTCGGCCCCATGGAGCAGACGGTCTGGAAAGGCCGCCGCTGGTCCGCCGCCAACGCCTACCTCCGCCCGGCGCTCCGCCGCGGCAACGTCTCCATCCTCTCCGCCCTCGCCACCCGCGTCGTCATCGCGCAAGGCCGCGCCACCGGCGTCGAGGTCGTTTCCCGCGGCATGAGCCAGTCCGTCACAGCGAACCGCGAAGTCATCCTCGCCGCCTCCTCGATCAACACGCCCAAGCTCCTGATGCTTTCCGGCATCGGCCCGGCCTCACACCTCGCCGAGCACGGCATCGAGGTCGTCGCCGACCGCCCCGGCGTGGGCGCGAACCTGCAGGACCACCTCGAGCTCTACATCCAGATGAAGAGCCTGAAGCCGGTCACCCTCTACAGCCACTACAACTACTGGGCGATGGCCCGTATCGGCCTGCAGTGGCTCATGTCGAAGGGCGGCCTCGGCACCTCGAACCAGTTCGAGAGCGCTGCCTTCGTCCGCTCCGCCCCCGGCGTCGAGTACCCCGACATCCAGTACCATTTCCTGCCGCTCGCCGTGCGCTACGACGGCAAGTCCGCGGTCCGCGGCCACGGCTTCCAGGCCCACGTCGGCCCGATGCGCTCCCCCTCCCGCGGCACCGTGCGCCTGAAAAGCGCCAACCCGGCGCACGCCCCCGCCATCCGCTTCGACTACATGTCGCACGCGCAGGACTGGTCCGACTTCCGCCGCTGCATCCGCCTCACCCGCGAGCTCTTCGCCCAGCCCGCCTTCCACCCCTACGCCGGCGACGAGATCCAGCCCGGCGCCGCCCTGCAGTCCGACGACGAGCTCGATGGCTTCATCCGCGAGCACGTCGAGAGCGCCTACCACCCCTGCGGCACCGCCCGCCTCGGCCGCCGCGACGACCCGATGGCCGTGGTCGACCCCGAATGCCGCGTCATCGGGGTCGAGGGTCTGCGCGTCGCCGACAGCTCGATCTTCCCGCGCATCACCAACGGCAACCTCAACGCCCCGTCGATCATGGCCGGCGAGAAGGCCGCCGACCACATCCTCGGCCGCACCCCGTTGCCGCCGTCCAACGCCGCGCCTTGGATCAACCCACGCTGGCGCACCTCGGACCGTTGAGGTCGTGCCTCGAACCGTCCTGCCCGCAGACAGCCGCTACAGCGGATAGCGCAGGATCGCCGCAAGGTCGCCGCCGCCCGGCACATCGGCGCGGCGGGCGGAGACGACCCGGCCGCCGGCGGCGAGCGTCCGGCGTGCGATCTCGTCCACCACCCCGTAGGTCCCGACCTGGCCGCCTTGGCCGAAGCTCACCGCCCCGCTCTCCTCGTCCACGGTGCCGGGCACCGCCGCGTCCATGTCCACGATCAGCGTGTCGACCGCGCCGAAGGTGGCCGCCCGCGCCGCCTGCGCCACGTCGGTGACCGCCCGTCCCTGCGGCTCGCGGCTGGCGAACACCCCGGCCAGCGCCCCGAGCTCCTCGGCGTAGATGTCGTCGAGCACCCTGCGCGCCGCCGCGGCCAGCTCCGCGTCCGTCGTGCGATCGGCGCTGCCAGGAATGACCGCGTCGGCAGTGCGGGGATAGCTCGAGACCGCGCGGAAGACCGAGGCCATGGGCTCGGCGGCGGCCACGATCAGCGGTCGGCCGTCCCCCGCCAGCACCGGGCGCAGCGCCTGATCCACGGTGCGGGCATAGCGGGTCATCAGCGCATGTTCGCTCGTCTGCTCGCCGCTCGTTCCGGCGCCGGTCCGCTCGGCATGGCTGCGCCGCCCGAGCGCGCTCGCCATGTCCCTGGGCAGTCCCGGCACCTTGACCTCGTGCGGCGGAAGCTCGGCGTTGACCTCTACCAGCCGGACTGCGCCCATTCCGATGGCGAGCACCCAGGCGCTTTGCGGGAAGGTGACGGCGCGAATCAACGGCTTCAGGTGGAACCGGTCGGAGACCTCCACCTGGTTGACCAGACGATTGGGCAGCCGGAAGGTGCGGATGCGCTCGGGGGTGGCGAAGATCGCCAGGCTGTTTGCCTGCACCGCCCAGAAGTCGTCGTCGTCGACCAGCGCCTCGAACGCCTCTTCGATCGGCCAGATCGCGCGCTTTTCCGTCCCGGCCGCCTCCATCTCCCCCAACGCCGCCTTCGCCAGGTTCTTGAGTTCGATCCGGTCAGCCTGCGCCTCCTGGGTCAGTGGCGTTGTACGCAGATAGATCGAGACCGCCGGCGCCCCGCGATGGGTGAGCAGCGTCTCGAGGTCGGCGTGGGTTGGCAGGTCGATGTGCAGCATGGCGTCCCCTCCTTCTGGCTGCCTTCCTTTACGGCCAGCCGGCTCCCGTCGCCAGAGCGGCCCGGATCGCGTCGCCATGCTCGTCAAGCCGCGGCGGCGGAAGCTCGCATGCCAGCTCCGCGTCCGAGAAGCGCATCGGGCTGCGCGGCGCCCGCGAGCCGCCCGCCTCCTGCACGGCCCCGCGCGCCACCGCCTGCGGTTCGGCGAAAGCCTCCGCGACGCTGTTGATCGGCCCCGCCGGCACCCCGGCCCGCTCCATCGCCGCAAGCACCTCCGTCCGCCGCATCCCCGCCAGCCGTGCCGCGATCGCCGCCGCCACCTCGCCGCGGTGGGCGATCCGCTCTGGATTGCTGCGGAACCGCGGATCGGGAGCGAGCCCCAGCTCGGCCCAGAGCCGGGCGAACTGCCCGTCGTTGCCGCAGGCGATGACCAGCGGCCCGTCCGCCGCCTCGAACACCTGGTAGGGCACGATCGCCGGATGCGCGTTGCCCATCCGCCGCGGCACCGCGCCGCCGATCAGGTAGCTGGTCGCCTGGTTCGCCAGCACCGCCAGCTGGGTGTCGAAGAGCCCGAGATCGATCCGCTGGCCCCGTCCGGTCCGCTCCCGCAGCTGCAGCGCCGCCAGCACTGCCACCGTCCCGTACATGCCGGTGAAGAGATCGGCATAGGCAACGCCCGGCTTCTCCGGCGGCCCGTCCGGCTCGCCGGTCACGTCCATGATCCCGCCCATGGCCTGGATGATGAAGTCGTACCCTGCGCGCTGCGCATACGGCCCGTCCTGGCCGAAACCCGTCACCGAGACCGTGACCAGCCGCGGGTTCGCGGCCGCGAGGCTGGCATGATCCAGCCCGAAGCGCGCCAGCCCGCCGACCTTGAAATTCTCGATCAGCACGTCCGCGCCGGCCGCCATGGCGCGCACCCGCGCCAGGTCCCCCGCGTCGTTGAAGTCGAGCGCCACCGAACGCTTGCCGCGGTTGCAGGCGTGGAAATAGGCCGCCGCCCCGTCCGCCGCGAAAGGCGGCCCCCAGGCCCGCGTCTCGTCCCCGCCCGGCGCCTCGACCTTGATCACGTCGGCGCCGAGATCCGCCAGCGTCTGGCCGATCCACGGACCCGCCAGCACCCGCGCCAGCTCGAGCACGCGCAGCCCCGTCAGCGGCCGTTCGGCCATCGCTTCCTCCTCGCCGTCCCGCGCATAGGGGCGGCGGCGCCCGCCGAGGTCAAGCCGGCAGCGCGGCTTGCCCCCCGCCGGCCATGCGGGCTAATCAGGGTCGCACCCGAACGGAGTCGCCCCATGCCCGCGCCAGACCCGGAAGTCATCGAAGTGACCTCGACCCGCATCGCCTGCGACGGCAGCGGCGGCTCCAGCGGGCACCCCCGCGTCTGGCTGCAGATCGACCCGGAGAAGGGCTGGGTCGAGTGCGGCTACTGCGACAAGCGCTACGTCCTGAAGCCGGGCGCCGCTCCCGCGGACCATTGACGGTGCCCGCAGACTCGACCGGAGAAGCGGCGAGCTTCGGCAAGGGCAGCCACCTGCACCTGATCGACGGCTCGGGCTTCATCTTCCGCGCCTACCACGCCCTGCCGCCCCTGACCCGCAAGTCCGACGGCCTGCCTATCGGCGCGGTGGCCGGCTTCTCCAACATGGTCTGGAAGATGCTGCAGGAGACCCGCGGCGCCGACGCCCCCACCCATGTCGCGGTGATCTTCGACAAGTCCGAGCACACCTTCCGCAACGCGCTCTTCCCCGACTACAAGCAGAACCGCCCGCCGGCCCCCGACGACCTCGTGCCGCAGTTCCGCCTGATCCGCGACGCCACCCGCGCCTTCAACCTGCCCTGCATCGAGATGTCCGGCTTCGAGGCCGACGACATCATCGCCACCTACGCGACGCAAGCCGCCGCCGCCGGCGGCCGCGTCACCATCATCTCCGCCGACAAGGACCTGATGCAGCTGGTCGCCCCCGGCATCGAGATGTTCGACACGCTGAAGAACAAGGCCATCGGTCCCGACGAGGTGGTGGAGAAGTTCGGCGTCGGCCCCGACCGGGTCATCGACGTGCAGGCGCTGGCCGGCGATTCGGTCGACAACGTCCCCGGCGCCCCCGGCATCGGCATCAAGACCGCCGCCCAGCTCATCACCGAGTACGGCGACCTCGAAACCCTCCTCGCCCGCGCCGGCGAGATCAGGCAGCCCAAGCGCCGCGAGGTGCTGCAGACGCACGCCGACCGCATCCGCATCTCCCGCGACCTCGTCACCCTCCGCCGCGACGTGCCGCTCGAAGACCCGCTGGAGGCGCTGGAGGTGCGTGACCCCGACCCCGACGCGATCCTGCCCTGGCTCGCCGAGATGGAGTTCCGCGGCCTCGCCGGCCGGGTATCGGCCAAGCTCGGCGTCGCCCCGCCCACGATCGAGCCCACCGCCGAGGCGCAAGCCGGCCCCGCCACCGCCGCCGCCCGCGAGCCGGTCGCAGTCGCCGCCATCGACCCGGCCAAGGTCGTCCTCTTCCGCGACGCCGACGCCCTCGCCGCCTTCGCCGCGCGCATCGCCGACCGCGGCGCGGTGGCGATCGAGACCTGCACCACCGCCGCCGACGAGATGCGCTCGGAACTGGTCGGCCTCGCCCTCGCCATCGGTCCCGGCGAGGCCGCCTACGTCCCCGTCGCCCACGTCCAGGGCCAGGGCGGCCTCTTCGACGAGCCGGTCGAGGGCCAGGTGCCGCTGGAGACCGCGCTGGCTATCCTCAAGCCGGTGCTGGAGGACCCCGCGGTCCTCAAGATCGGCCAGAACGTCAAGGCGGCGAGCAAGCTCTTCGCCCGCCACGGCATCCGCCTGGCGCCCCTCGACGACACCATGCTCCTCTCCTACGCGCTCCACGCCGGCCTGCACGGCCACGGCCTCGACTATCTCGCCGACGCCTACTTGGGCCACACCCCCGCCCAGCTCAAGTCGCTGACCGGCGGCGGCAAGGCCGCGCGCACCTTCGCCCAGCTCGCGCCCGAGGAGGCCGCCCGCTACGCCGGCGAGCAGGCCGAGGTCGCCTTCCGTCTCTGGCAGGCGCTGAAGCCCAGGCTCCCCTTCACCCGCGTCACCCGCGTCTACGAGATCATGGAGCGCCCGCTCGTCCCGGTCCTCGGCGAGATGGAGCGCCACGGGATCAAGGTCGACCGCCAGGCCCTCTCGCGGCTCTCCGGCGACTTCGCCCAGCGCATGGCGGCGCTCGAGGAGGAGATCTACGGCCTCGCCGGCCAGCGCTTCAACCTCGGCAGCCCCAAGCAGCTCGGCGAGGTGCTGTTCGACAGCATGGGCCTCGCCGGCGGCCGCAAGGGCAAGACCGGCGCCTACACCACCGGCGCCGACGTGCTGGAGGAACTGGCCGCCCAGGGCCACGACCTGCCGGCGCGCATGCTCGACTGGCGCCTGCTCTCCAAGCTGAAGTCCACCTACACCGACACCCTGCAGGACGCGATCAACCCAGAAACGGGGCGCGTCCACACCTCCTACCAGATCGCCGGCGCCGCCACCGGCCGGCTCGCCTCGACCGACCCCAACCTGCAGAACATCCCCATCCGCACTGACGAAGGCCGCCGCATCCGCGAGGCGTTCGTGGCCGAGCCCGGGAACGTCCTCGTCAGCCTCGACTATTCCCAGATCGAGCTGCGCATCCTCGCCCATGTCGCCCGCATCGACGCGCTGAAACAGGCCTTCCTCGACGGCATCGACATCCACGCGCTGACCGCCTCGCAGATGTTCGGCGTCCCGGTAGAGGGGATGCCGAGCCACATCCGCCGCCAGGCCAAGGCGATCAACTTCGGGGTGATCTACGGCATCTCCGCCTTCGGCCTCGCCAACAACCTGCGCATCCCGCGCGACGAGGCGAAGCGCTTCATCGACACCTATTTCGTCCGCTTCCCCGGCATCCGTGAGTACATGGACAAGACCATCGCCTTCGCCAAGGAACACGGCCACGTGGAGACCCTCTTCGGCCGCCGCATCCACACGCCGGAGATCAACGCCCGCGGGCCCCACGCCGGCTTCGCCCAGCGCGCCGCCATCAACGCCCCGATCCAGGGCTCCGCCGCCGACATCATCCGCCGCGCCATGATCCGCGTCCCCGCCGCCATCGCCCACCTGCCGGCGCGGATGCTGCTGCAGGTCCACGACGAGTTGCTCTTCGAGGTCGAGGAGAGCGCTGTCGACGACACCATCGCCGCCGTCCGCAACGTCATGGAAGCCTCCGCCATGCCCGCCGTCGCCCTCGACGTCCCCCTCGTCGTCGACGCCGGCCACGGCGCGACCTGGGCATCCGCCCACTAGGGCGCCCGCCGAACCGCCGGGCGCCGCTCGGGGGGCTACCGAAGAAGGAGGCCGCCCATGCGCCACGCCATCGTCTTCGACTGCGAGTTCCTGACGGCGGAAGGCGCGCCGTCGCGATTCTGGTGCGGGCCATATGATCCCGACCCGATCGTCGCGCAGATCGGCCTCGTCAAGATCGGCCTGGCCGACGACTACCCCGTGGTGGACACCCTGCGCAGCTACGTCACCCCACGCAACAGGCATGGGGACCGCTGGGCGCTCGATCCGTTCTTCACCAGGCTTACGGGCATCACGGAAGACAACATCGATCGGTCCGGAGTCTCGCTCGAGAAATCACTCGACGATACCGCGCGCTTCGCCGCGGGGGCGAAGCTGTGGTCGTGGGGAAAGGACGAGTTCAACATGGTGGCGATCAGCTGCTACGTGGAAGGCATCGCCCCGCCCATTCCCGCGACCCACTTCGGCAACGCCTGTCATCTGCTGCTGAAGGCGGGAATGCCCTACGAGGACATCCGAAAGACGCCGAGCAACCGCCTCGCCGCATACTACCAGATCGACCATCCGCCCCTGCGCGGTCACGATGCCCTGGATGACGCGCTTTCCGTCGCCTATGTCGTCCAGCATCTGCTCAGGCAGAAGGCGCTGGCGCCGTCGGACCTCGATTGACCGGGCGCAATGCGGTGCCCGGATGACGGCCGCGGGCCGGAACCGGCGCTTTGCCGGCCCCCGTCTCCGGCCGCCCGCACCCGCAAAACACCCATATGGATTCCATACGGATTCCATACGCTTTCTGGGTGCGATTTCCCGAGCGTTTTCAGCCCTCTGCCCGCGTTTCGGCCGTTGCCCGCAATTCCACCCCTTCCCGCCAGTTTTCCGCCACCCACGGCGCCGGCCGCAGGTAGTGGCGCAGGTAGCGCAGCGGCGGATCCGGCCGGTCCTTGGCGAACAGCCGCGCCAGGTGCTCCCCCGGCGTCCCCGGCCGGTAGCGCCCGCCCCACTGCCCGGCGATGGCATGCGGCGGCAAGAGCCCGCCGGGAAAGATCACCACCCGCGCGTCCCTCGGCAGCTTTGGCGCCAGGAAGAAGTTGAACGGCAGCGCCCGCGCGCAGTGCATGCGGAAATGCCGCACCCACGGCTCCGGCCAGAACTGCACGCCCCCCGGCGCCTCGCGGGTGACGAAGCGCTGCTCGAACTGGAAGGCGTCGGCCACTCCCTGCGGATCGGCCCGGAACTTTTCCTGCAACGGCAACAGCTTGCCCACCGGGAACCGGAACAGCGAGGTCTGCCCCAGCCGCTCCATCGGCGTGTTGGGGTTGCGCGCGAGGATCACCTCGTCGGCATCGCCAAAGTCGAAGAACCCGTCGAGCGACCCCACCACCACCAGGTCGAGGTCCATGAACAGGACCGGCCCCTCCAGCCCCCCGAGCAGCGCCCCCCACAGCCGCGCCTTCGGCCAGATCCCCTTGGTCCCCGTCGGCATCGCCACGTCCAGCGGCGGCAGCGGCTCGGCGCGGATCGCCGGATCGAACCCCTCCGGGTCGTCGGTAAAGCAGGTGAAACTGAACGGCGGCGTGATGTTCCGCGCCACGCCCGCATAAAGCCGGTTGACATACGGCGCCCCGTACTTCTTCCCCCAGCTGATGCAGATGACCTGCTTCACCGCGACGGTCGGCTCAGAAATCCACCGCGATCCCGCGCCGCTCCCAGTCGCCGAACCGCACCGGCTCCGGCCCGTCCCGCCCCCCGAACTCGCGCGGCATCTCGCCCGCGGAAGCCGCGATGCGGCGGGCCTCCGCCTCGGCCATCGCCCGGGCCGCAACGGCCTTGCGGCGGGCCTCTTTTTCGCTCGGCTCGTCGGACATATATTCCCCTCCACGCTCGGCGGGGCGATCATGGACCCCGCATCCGGGTGCCGCAAGGGGGCGGGTCTTCGATGAACTTCTTCCGGACGATGCTCCTGCTCGCGGCGATGACCGCGCTCTTCATGGGCGTGGGCTATCTCATCGGCGGCACCGGCGGGATGATGATCGCCTTCCTCTTCGCGATAGGCACCAACTCCTTCGCCTACTGGAATTCGGACAAGATGGTGCTGCGGATGCACAACGCCGAGCCGGTGACCCGCGCCAGCGCGCCCGAGCTCTACGAGATCGTCGGCCGCCTCGCCCAGCGCGCCGAACTGCCCATGCCCAAGGTCTACCTCATCCGCGAGGACCAGCCCAACGCCTTCGCCACCGGCCGCAACCCCGAGAACGCCGCCGTCGCGGCGACCACCGGCATCCTGCGCCTCCTCGACCGCAAGGAGCTTGAGGGCGTGATCGCCCACGAGCTCGCGCACGTGAAGAACCGCGACATCCTCACCATGACCGTGGCCGCCACCGTCGCCGGCGCCATCTCGATGCTGGCGCAGTTCGGCTTCTTCTTCGGCGGCGGACGCGACCGCGACAACCCGATGGGGCCGCTCGGCGTGCTCCTCGCCGTCATCTTCGCCCCGCTGGCGGCGATGCTCATCCAGATGACCATCAGCCGCACCCGGGAATATTCCGCCGACAAGCTCGGCGCCGAGATCAGCGGCAACCCGCTCGG
The DNA here is from genome assembly GCA_963796805.1 of uncultured Alphaproteobacteria bacterium. GTDB lineage: Bacteria > Pseudomonadota > Alphaproteobacteria > Rhodobacterales > Rhodobacteraceae > Amaricoccus. The sequence continues at coordinate 188,026 of CAWCNG010000001.1, read as the reverse complement.
CCTCGCCAGCGCGCTGCGCAAGATCTCCGCCTATGCCGGGCGCATCCCCATGCCCAGCGCCGAGCGAAACCCGACCTCGGCGCCGCTCTTCATCATCAATCCGCTCTCCGGGCAGCGGATGGACAACCTCTTCTCGACGCACCCGAACGTCGAGAACCGCATCCGTGCGCTGGAGCAGATGGCCGGCTCCGGCGGCGCGCGCAGCCAGCCGCAGGTCGAGGTCCGGCAGAGCCCGATCCCCGTCGTCCGCCGCCGATGACCCAGCCGTGAGCGTCCCCGGTCTTGCGGCGCGGCAGGCCGCCGCGGCGCTGCTGGCGGGGGTGCTGGAACGGGGCCGGAGCCTCGCCGAGCAGACCGAGGCGGCCGACGGCCCGCTCGCCCGGCTCGCGCCGGCCGAACGCGCCCGCGCGCAGGCGCTGGCGACCGGGACGCTCCGCCACCTCGGCCGGATCGATGCGGTGCTGGGCCGGTTCCTCCAGCGGCAGCCACCGCCGCCGGCACGCAACGCGCTGCGCCTGGCGGTGGCCGAGCTCAACCTCGACGCGGTGCCGGCGCATGCCGCCGTGGACGGCGCGGTCCGCCTCGCGAGCGCCGGCAAGGGGCAGCACCTCAAGGGCATGGTCAATGCCGTGGCGCGCCGCGTCGCCGAGGGTGGCCCGGCGCTCTGGGAAGCGGCCTCCGAGGCACCGCTGCCGGACTGGCTGGCCGGTCCCGTCGCCGCTGCCTGGGGCGCGGAGGCCGTCACCGCGATCGCCGCGGCGCACCAGCGCGGCGCACCGATCGACCTGACCCCGAAGCGGCCCGAGGAGAGCGAAGCCTTGGCCACCGCCCTCGGCGCCGAGCGGCTGCCCACCGGCAGCCTCCGCCTCGCCGGCCGGCCGCAGGTGTCGAGCCTACCCGGCTACGACGCCGGCGCCTGGTGGGTGCAGGACGCCGCCGCCGCCCTGCCGGCGCGCCTCCTCGGCCCGCTCACCGGCAAGCGCGCGCTCGACGTCTGCGCCGCCCCCGGCGGCAAGACGCTGCAGCTCGCGGCGCTCGGCGCAGAGGTGACCGCGCTCGACAGCTCGGCGCAAAGGCTGGAGCGTCTGCACGCGAACCTGACGCGGACCGGGCTGCCGGCGCGGGTGGTGGTCGCCGACGCCCTCACCTGGACGCCCGAGGCCCGCTTCGACGCGGTCCTGGTCGATGCGCCCTGTTCGGCCACCGGCACCATCCGCCGCCATCCCGACCTGCCCTACCTGCGGACCGGGCGCGACCTCGCGCCGCTCCTCGCGCTGCAGGCGGCGCTCCTCAACCTGGCCTGGAACTGGCTCTCCCCCGGCGGCCGCCTCGTCTACTGCGTCTGCTCGCTGCTCCCCGCCGAGGGCGAGGAGCAGCTGGCGCGCTTCGTAGCCGCCACGCCGGGCGCCCGGATCGTTCCGCCCGACCCGGCGGCCCTCGGCCTCGAGCCGGCCTGGGCCGACGCGAACGGCGGCCTTCGACTCCGGCCGGACTTCTGGCCGGGGCGTGGCGGCATGGACGGCTTCTACGCCGCCTGCCTCGCCAAGCCCGGCGATGCCGCGTGACAAGCGGGCGTTGCGCGGCAATAAGGGCCCACAAACATCGCGTTCAAACATAAACTTACGGTGCTGCGCCCGCCCATGACCCGCTCCGCGTCTACGCTGAAGGCCCTGAGCGAGCGGATCGCGCGGCTCCCGCGCGGATGGCAGAACCGCATCTGGGCGCATCGAGCGCGGCTGGGCGGCCGGCCCGAGGTGGCCGAGGCGCTGCCCGAGCCGATCTTCCTCGGCGACGCCGAGCGCGGCCAGGAGCTGGTGGACGGCCGCTGGCGGGCGCTCGGACGCGAGGTCCTGGTCGGCAAGGGGTCGCTCTGGACCGCACCGCTCCCCCCCGATCCCCGGCTCGAGGCGGAGCGGCAGGCGTGCCTCTGGCTGGACGATCTCGCCGCCCTCGGCAACCGCCCGGCGCGAGCGCTGGCGCAGGCCTGGACGCTGGACTGGATCAACCGCTTCGGCGCCGGCGGCGGTCCGGGCTGGGAGGCCGAGGCGGCGGGCCGGCGGGCCAAGCGCTGGTCGGTGCACGCAGCACTCCTCACCCAGGGGCTCGACAAGGGCGGGGCGGACCGCTTCTGGCGGGCGCTGGCGGCGCACCAGCGCTATCTGGTGCGCGCCTGGCCGCAGGCCGCCGATGGCCTGCCACGGCTCCGCGCCGTCTCTGGGCTGGTCTGGAGCGGAGTGGTGCTGCCGCATCCCGGCCACGCCGCCGCGCTGGCGGAGATGGCGGCCCTCGCCGACGCCCTCGTCGACGCCGACGGCGGCACGCCCTCGCGGGCGCCGGAGGACCTGGCCGAGATCCTCACGCTTCTCATCTGGACCGCGCGCCTCCTCGACAACGCCGGCCAGCAGGCGATGGCGCCGCACCTGCAGGCGATCGTGCGCGCGGTGCCGGTGCTCCGCCCGCTCCGCATGGGCGACGGCGGGGTGGCGCGGTTCCACGGCGGCGGAGCGGGCGCGCCGGAGCGGCTGGACCAGGCGCTGGCCGAGCTGCGCCTGGTGGCACAGCCGAAGCCGAAACTGCCCATGGGCTTCGCGCGGCTGGCCGGGGGCAGGGTGGTGGTGCTGATGGACGGCGCGGCGCCGCCCGGCGGCGCCGGCGCGCTGACCGGCCACGCCGCGACCCTCGCCTTCGAGATGAGCGTCGGCCGCCAGCGGCTCGTAGGCAACGCCGGGCCGGGTGAGGTCTTCGGCGGCGACTGGACGCTCCTGTCGCGGCAGACGGCGGCACAGACCGCGGTCGAGGTCGACGGCCGCTCCTCGGCGCGGTTCGACGACAAGGGGCTCGCGGCGCGCACCTTCGGGACGCGCCTCGCAGAGGGGCCTTCCCTCGTCTCGGTGCGGCAGGCGCAGGACGCCACCGGCCAGTGGCTCCTCGCCACCCACGACGGCTACGTGGCGACCCAGGGCCTGCTGCAGGAGCGGCGGCTCTACGTCGACGCCCGCGGCCAGGAGGTGCGCGGCGAGGACATCCTCACCGTGGCGGATGCCCGCGCCCGCAGCCAGTTCGAGCGCGTGGCGGCCGGCGGCCGGCTCGGCTTCGCCGCGCGCTTCCATCTGCATCCGGACATCGCGACCGAACTCGACGAGGGGCGGCAGCTGGTTCTGCTCACCTTTCCCACCGGTGAGATCTGGATGTTCCGCTCCGGCGGCGGCGGGCTCGCCCTCGAACCCTCGGTCTGGTTCGATCCCGGTGCGCCGAAGCCCACTCCGACCATGCAGGTGGTTGTCCGCAGCGAGGTGGTCGAGTATCTGGGCCAGGTCACCTGGTCCTTTGGTCGCGTTGCCGAGGCGCCCGCCGCGCCCTGATCGTGAACGGAGGGGTACCGCCTCTGGCCCGAGGAGCCGCCGCCCGCATGTTTCCCGACCTGGTGCCGATCCGGCGCGCGCTGATCTCCGTCTCCGACAAGACCGGCCTTCTTCCGCTCGCCCAGGGCCTCGCGGCGCGCGAGGTCGAGCTTCTCTCCACCGGCGGCACCGCCCAGGCGCTCCGCGACGCCGGCCTGCCGGTGCGCGACGTGAGCGAGGTCACCCAGTTCCCCGAGATGCTGGACGGGCGGGTAAAGACGCTGCACCCCATGGTCCACGCCGGCCTGCTCGCACGGCGCGACCTTTCCGACCACGTGGCCTCGCTGCAGGAGTACGGCATCGCGCCGATCGACCTCCTCGTCGTCAACCTCTACCCGTTCGAGGCGACCGTGGCGGCCGGCGCCGACTTCGATACCTGCATCGAGAACATCGACATCGGTGGACCAGCGATGCTGCGCTCGGCGGCGAAGAACCACGGCTTCGTGACCGTCGTCACCGACGTGGAGGACTACCAGCCGCTCCTCGCCGAGCTGGAGCACGGGCAGGGGGCCACCTCGCTCGCCTTCCGCCGCGCCGCGGCGCTGACCGCCTTCGGCCGCACAGCCGCCTACGACGCGGCGGTCTCCGGGTGGATGGCCGGCGCGCTCGAGGAACCGAGCCCGCGCCGGCGCAGCTTCGCCGGCACGCTGGCGCAGCCCCTCCGCTACGGCGAGAACCCGCACCAGGGCGCCGCCTTCTACCGCGACGGCAGCGAGCGGCCCGGCGTCGCCACGGCCCGGCAGCTCCAGGGCAAGGCGCTCTCCTACAACAACATCAACGACACCGACGCCGCCTTCGAGCTGGTCGCCGAGTTCGCGCCCGCCGACGGCCCGGCCTGCGCCATCATCAAGCACGCCAACCCCTGCGGCGTCGCCCGCGGCGCGACGCCTCTTGCGACGCCTACCGCGCCGCCTACGACTGCGACCGCACCTCGGCCTTCGGCGGCATCGTAGCACTCGAACGGCCCGCTCGACGCCGACACCGCGGCGGCGATCGCCGAGATCTTCACCGAGGTGGTCATCGCCCCCACCGCAAGCGAGGCTGCCGCCGACGTCTTCGCCGCGAAGAAGAACCTGCGCCTCCTCGTCACCGGCGGCCTGCCCGACCCGGCGCTCCGCGGCCTCGCCTGGCGGCAGGTCGCCGGCGGCCTTCTCGTGCAGTCCCGCGACAATGGCAGGCTCGATCCGGCGGCCCTCCGCGTCGTCACCCGCCGCGCCCCCACCGCAGCGGAGCTGGCCGACCTCAACTTCGCCTGGACCGTCGCCAAGCACGTCAAGTCGAACGCCATCGTCTATGCCCGGGGCGGGGCGACCGTTGGCATCGGCGCCGGCCAGATGAGCCGCGTCGAATTCCACCCGCATCGCCGCCCGCAAGGCCGCCGACATGGCCGAGGCCCTCGGCCTCGCCGAGCCGCCGACCGTGGGCGCCGTCGTCGCCTCCGACGCCTTCTTCCCCTTCGCCGACGGCCTCCTCGCCGCCGCCGAGGCCGGGGCGACGGCGGTGATCCAGCCCGGAGGCTCGGTACGCGACGAGGAGGTGATCGCCGCCGCCGACGCCGCCGGCCTCGCCATGGTCTTCACGGGCATGCGCCACTTCCGCCACTGAAGGCTGCCGGCTTCCCTTTCCCGCGGCGGCATGATTTGCTCGCCGCAAGACCCGAAAAACGAAGGGGCGGCGATGACGAGGGGACGGAGGCGCTTCGCGGCCACGCTTGGGCCGCGAGACAGGCATGAGGCGCACCGCGTCGCCACGCCGCTGGAGCTCTTCTTCGACCTCGTGACGGTGCTGGCCGTGGCCGCGGCGGCGAGCGGGCTGCACCACGCCCTTTCCGAAGGCCACGCCGCCGAGGGCACGATCGGCTTTCTCTTCGCCTTCTTCGCCATCTGGTGGGCCTGGATGAACTACACTTGGTTCGCCTCCGCCTACGACAACAGCGATACGCTGTTCCGCCTGCTGACCATGGTCATCATGGCCGGCGCGCTGATCCTCGCTACCGGAATCCCTGCCTTCTTCAACGGCGGCACGCTCTGGCTCGGGGTCTCCGGCTATGTCCTGATGCGGCTCGGCATGGTCTCCCTCTGGCTCCGCGCCGCGGCCGGCGACCCGCCGCGGCGCCGGGTGAGCCTGCGCTATGCGGCCGGGATCACCGCGGTGCAGGTCTACTGGACCGCCGTTCTGCTCATCACCCCCTGGGGCTACGCGTTCAAGGCGCTGTTTCTCATCGGCGTGGCGCTGGAGCTCTCCGTCCCGGTCTGGGCCGAGCGGGTCGGCACCACCCCCTGGCACCGCCACCACATCATCGAGCGCTACGGCCTGATGAACATCATCGTCCTCGGCGAGACGCTGCTGGCCGTGGTGCTCGCGATCAGCGCATCCATCGACCACGGCGGCGTGAGCGTCGATCTCGGCATCGTCGCGTTGGCGGCGATGGTGACGAGCTTCGGCCTGTGGTGGCTCTACTTCACCGACGACGAGCACCTGGCGAGCGGCAGGAACGCGGAGGCCTTCGTCTGGGGCTACGGCCACTTCCTGATCTTCGCCGCCGGCGCGGCGGCGGGGGCGGGCTTCGCCGTGCAGGTCGACGTGCTGACCGAGCACGCGCACCTGACCCAGCGGGTCGCCGACCTCGCGGTGGCCATCCCGGTCGCGACGTACCTCCTCGCGCTGTGGCTGGTGCGCGACCGGCACTGCCTGTCCGGCCCGGCGCGGCTGGTCTTGCTGGTCGGCGCGCTCCTGGCCCTCCTCACGCCGCTCCTGCCGCATTCGCTTGCCTGCCTCGCCCTCCTCGTCGTCCTCTGCGTGATCGTCCGCGGCGAGCTCGCCTTACGCACTACCGAAATGCAGGCCGGAGGGGCGCGATGACCCATCGTATCGTCATCGACACCGACCCCGGCCAGGACGACGCGATCGCCATCCTGCTCGCCCTGGCCAGCCCCGAGATCGAGATCCTCGGCATTACCAGCGTCGCCGGCAACGTGCCCCTCCACCTGACCACCAAGAACGTACTGAAGACGCTCGAGCTCGCCCGCCGCGGCGAGGTGCCCGTCTATGCCGGCGCCGAGGCGCCCCTCGCCCGTTCGCCGATCACCGCCGAGTATGTCCATGGCGCCACCGGCCTCGACGGGCCGGACCTGCCCGAGCCCAGCCTCCGGCCCCGCGACGGCCACGCCGTGGACTTCATCATCGATACCCTGCGGCGCGAGCCCGCAGGCTCGGTGACCCTGTGCGCGCTCGGCCCGATGACCAACATCGCGCTTGCCTTCGAAAGCGCGCCCGAGATCGCCGGCCGCCTGGCCCGGATCGTCGCCATGGGCGGTGCCTGGTCCGAGGGCGGCAACACCACGCCGGCGGCCGAGTTCAACATCCACGCCGACCCGCATGCCGCCCACGCCGTCTTCCGCGTCGGCGTGCCGATCGTGCTGCATCCGCTCGACGTCACCCACAAGACCCTCACCCGTACTGCCCGGGTCGACGGTTTCCGCCGGCTCGGCACGCCGGTGGGCCGCGCGGTGGCCGAGATGATGGATTTCTTCGAGCGCTTCGACGAGCGCAAGTACGGCACCGACGGCGGCCCGCTGCACGATCCGAACGTGATCGCCTGGCTGCTGCGGCCGGAGTTCTACGTCGGGCGCGAGGTGAACGTTGAGGTGGAGACCGTCTCCGAGCTGACCATGGGCCAGACCGTGATCGACTGGTGGAGCGTCACCGACCGCCCGAAGAACGCCACCGTCATCCGCGAGGTGGACGACGGCGCCTTCTTCGCACTGCTGCTGGAGCGGATCGGCCGGCTGTAGCCGCGCGCCCCGCATTCTCGATCCGGGGAGCCGAGGGCCCCGCCCGTGGCTCGTTAACCTTTCGGCCGCGCGTGCACTGCAGGTACATGCAATGTGCATGCGATGTACGTGAGTTGTACGTTCAAGAAATCGCCGTTAACCCTTGCAGCGTCATCCCGAAATCCTACTCCCGCGCCATTCCCGCCGCGCCAGAGCGCAGGGCGAGCGTGGCGCGGAACTCCACCAGCCGCAGCCGGTAGTCGAGGAGCCAGAGCCTCAGCCTCGTCACCGGCCCCAGCCCCGGGAACCGCAGGATCCGCACCAGCGTGGCCGGCGCCGGGAACAGGAATTTCACCAGCGTTATCAACGTCCGCCGCCGCTTCTTTCTCCGCGTCGCCAGCCGCCCCCCCAGCACGCGGACCCGCTTCTTCGCCAGCGCCTCGAAGCTCGCCCGCGCCGGATGCCGCACCACCGCCTCGGGCACATAGCGGATCCTCTCGCCCACCTTCGCCGCCCGCCCGTTCCACTCCTTGTCGCCGCTCGACATCAGCCCCTCGTCGAACCGGCCCGCCCTTTCGAACAGCGCCCGCGTCACGATCAGGTTCGCCGTCGCGGCATAGTTCTTGCGCACATACCGCGCCTGCTGCAGCTCGAAGATGCGGTCGTAGAGCTCCGGGATCGTCCACTCCCGCCCCGCCGGCACGATCTCCACCGCCCCCGCCAGCCGCTCGCCCCCCGCCGCCAGCGCCGCGAGCCCCGCCTCGATCCAGTCCGCCGCCGGCCGGCAATCGCTGTCGGTAAAGAAGAAGACGGCGCCGCGCGCCTCCGCCACCGCCGCATTCCGCGCCGCATACGACCCCGGCCGCGGCGCCCAGACCACGCGGGCGTTCGCCGGCAAGGCGAACCCCACGGGGATCTCCGCCACCGGATTGTTGTTGCCGACCACGATCTCGAAGCTGTCCGCCGGGACCGTCTGCGCCGCCAGGCAGCCGAGACACCCGGCCAAAGCCTGCCAGTCCCCGTACGTGGGAACGATCACCGACGCCCGCGGGGTGGTCATCGGTGGGTGTAGGTGGTCTTGAGGAACGCGCCGATCACCCAGGTCCATTCCGCCGGCGGGACGCGCCCCGGCGACAGCTCGAACACCGCCATCCGCTCCACCGTCCGCACCGGTTTCACCAGCCGCTCGATCTGGTGATAGTCCAGCCGCCCGGCATAGTCGTCGAAAAGGACCAGCGTCTCCCGCTCGATCCGCAGCAGCGCCGTGCAGATGCAGGCGAGCCGGAACCGGCCGTCGATGAGGATCACGTCCGGATGGCGGAACTCCGGATCGTCCCAGATCGCCATCGGATAGCGGTAGAAGTCGGCCATCCGCTCCGGCCCGTAGGGCTTGCCCCACTCGCCGGTCGGCCCGATGTCGGCGTGCACCACCCGCACCGGCGCCTGCGGATGATGCTCGGCGATCCAGGCCCCGGTCGCCGCCGCCCACTCGCGGTCGCTCTCCACCGCGAACACCCGCTTGCCGAGCCGCGCCGCCAGCACCGTCGAGCCGCCGCTGCCGTACTCGAGGATCGCCTCAGCCCGCCCGTAGGCCGCTTCGACCGTCTCGGCCACCTCGGGCGGAAAGCTGATCTGCGGGCTGAAGCTGAACCGCTTTGCCTTGCGCCGGAACCGCATCACGACCCTCCCGCCGCCGGCCCCTGCACGATCCCGTGCTCGGTCCAGGCCGCCTTTTTCCGCCGCACCTCGGCGATCATAGCCTTGTGGCGGCGGATCTTCTCCGCATCCTTGTAGCCGCGCGGATGGTCGAGATGCACCAATGGCGCGGTATAGCGCATATGCCGCCCCCGCACCCCGGCATTTTCCAGCCGCACCCCGAACTCCTTGTCGCCGCCGCCGTACTTGATCGTTTCGTCGAAGCCGTTGACCTTCAGCGCGTCCTCGCGGAACAGCGACGCGTTCGCGCCGCAGAGCGCGCGCTGCACCGGCGTCGCCTTGTCGAGAAACGCCATCACCGGCCGTGGAAACGGCATCGTCTTCAGCCAGGTCCCGAAGCGGTCGATCGCCCCGTGCGCCCGCAGCCACCCCCGGTCGAACACCACCCCGCTGGTGATGTCGGCCTCGGTCACCCCCGCCGTCGTCTTCTCGTCCAGCCGGATCAGGCTGCCGGTCGCGAACCGCCCCCGCGCCGCCAGCTCCACATGCCGCGCGATGAAACTGGGATCGATCAGCACGTCCCCGTCGATGAAGATGAGAAACTCCGCCGATGACGTCGCGATCGCCCGGTTCAGGATCGCCGCCTTCTCGAACCCGCGGTCCTCGTGCCACACGTGCCGGACCGGCAGCTCGGGATGCGCCGCCGCGAAGGCCTCCACCGCCGCCTTGGTCTCCGGCCCCGACCCGTCGTCGGCAATGCAGATCGAACCCGGCCGCACCGTCTGCCGCAGCACCGAGGCGAGGCACAGGATCAGCGCCCGCGGGCTGTTGTAGGTAGCGACGATCAGCTCGGTCCGCACCTCAGGGCCCCTCCCAGCCGATCCGCGCCAGATAGTCGAGCGCCGAGGTGTCTTCAATCTCGTACGCCTCGATGTTCGCGACCGTGCGGCGCACCTTGCGCTCGTACTCGCCGCGCTTCGCCGCCAGGTTCGGCCCCCGCCCGATCTTCGCCGCCAGCTCCTCCTCCGAGCGGGTGTAGTAGTGGTTGAGCTGCAGGTGCGCCGCCGAATAGAAGCCCGGCCTTTCCCGCTCCCGCTCCTCCACCGCCACCCCGGCGTCGTTGCAGGTCCGCCCGCTACCGTCCGTCTCCATGGAATGCACCCTGACCGCCGTCAGGTGGCAGGGATCGACGATCACCTTGAACGCGCGCACCCCGCGCACCTCGCTCATCGGCTCCCTTGCCCGCCTGAGATAGTTCCGAAGCACCCCTCCGTCCGGCGCCGCCTCGTGCCCCGAGCGCCCGAACATGTGCCACGGCAGCGAGACGTTCACCGCCTCCCCGAGATGCGCCAGTGCGTCGGGAATGCTCGCCGCCTGCTTCGGCACCAGAAACTCGTCGGCGTCGATAAAGGCCATCCACCGGAACGCGGCGCCGAAATTGCTGGCCGCATGCGCATAGGCCAGGACCTGGTTGTGGATCTCCCGCCCCATGCGCGCGTCGCTGAACACCTGCGTCCACGGCACCACCGTCCGCTGCTCCGCGGGGAGCACCTCGCGCAGGATGTCGAGTGTCGCGTCCGTCCCGCCGTTGTCGTAGATCAGGACATGCCGCACCCCCGCGCGCCGGTGGAACTCCGCCCATTCCCCGATATGGCGCGCCTCGTTCTTCACGATCAGCGCCACCGCCACGCCTTCGCGCCCCGGCAGCGCTTTCGGCGGGACGATCCCGATCTTGCTGATCTTGCCGAGCGCCGGCAGCTTCCAGAACATCCGCGCCTCCCGTTGCGATCTAGAGGCTCGCGGCCCTGCGAAACAAGATCCGCGAACCGAAGAGCCAGGTCTAGCGGGCCACGACCACCAGGGCGGTGCAGCGCCGGGACCCCTCGCGGCGATAGCTGTGCGGTGCGGTCGAGTCGAAATGCACCGCGTCGCCCTCGTCGAGCGAAATCGACCGGGTGCCGATCGCGATCTGCAGGCGCCCGGACAGCACGTAGACCAGTTCCGCCCCCTCGTGCTCGTGCGAGGCCGACCCGCCGGAGGCGCCGGTGAACTCGGCGAGATACGCCTCCATACGCCGGTCCGTGACCGGAAAGTCGAGGCTTTCGAAGTAGTAGGCGGGCGTCTCGCTTCCCGCTTGGTCCGGCAGGCGCAGCCGCTCGTCCTTGCGCACGACGGACACCACCGGCTCCTCGCCTGTTTCGACGAAGAAATGCTCAAGCCCGACACCGAAGACCAGCGCGATCCGCAACAGCGTCGGCAGGGTCGGCACCAGCTGGCCGCGCTCGATCTTCGAGAGCATGCCCGGCGACAGGCCGGTGTGCGCGCCGAGCTGCACCAGCCCGAGTTTCTTGCCCTTGCGCAAGGCGCGCACCTTCTCGCCGATTCGGTACTGCTCCAGCTCCGACGCCAGATGCTCCGACACCATCGGCCGCCTCCTTTTCCTCCGGAGAGAATCTCCCTCTCTCCTTTTTACTATGGGGACGCAAATTTGCATCTCACGAGAATGTGCCTGGCACTCAAACTTATGTTCACCACATTCAATTCCCGAGGCGCACATGAGTGAGCCGCAAACATTGAGGAGGAACCTATGCCACGGAAGTTCACAAACTTGGCCGCCACGGCTACCTTCGTAGCCGCGACCATGGTCGGAGCCACGGCGCGGGCGGCGGACGCCGACATCGTCGATACGGCCGTCTCCGCGGGTCAGTTCACCACCCTGGCGGCAGCGCTAGATGCGGCGGGCCTCGTCGAAACGCTGAAGGGTGCGGGACCGTTCACCGTCTTCGCGCCGACCGACGCGGCCTTCGCCAAGCTGCCGGCGGGTACCGTCGAGACCCTGCTCGAGCCGGAGAACAAGGCCGATCTGATCGCAGTGCTGACCTACCACGTGATCCCGGCGTCGCTGCCGGCGTCCGAGGTCGTCAAGTACGACGAGGCCGAGACGGTGAACGGCGCCCGGATCGACATCGACGCCGGCGGCGGCGCGGTGAAAGTCAACGACGCGACGGTGACCTCAGCCGACGTCATGGCGAGCAACGGCGTGATCCACGTCATCGACACCGTGCTGATCCCGCCGAGCGAGTGAGACTGCCGTGAACATCGTCAATGCCGTGACGTTGCTGCTCGTGATCGTGGGCGGGCTGAACTGGGGCCTCGTCGGAGCGCTTAACCTAGACCTCGTGGCCGCGCTGTTGGGCGCCGGATCCGAGCCGGCACGTCTCGTGTATATCCTGGTCGGCCTGTCGGCCCTCTGGCAGATCGGACCCCTTATCGCCGCGCTCAGCGGCGACGGCCGCACGGTTACCCACCAGCGGTAGCGGCGGCACGGGCGGCGCCAACCCCCCGGCGCCGCCCTCTCCATCCGGCGTTTGCACTCGGCGCCTATCTTGCGCATGCTTGATCATGGCTCCCGTCTTCGTCGACCCCGCTCGAATTCGCGAATTCCCCGATGCCGCCGGCTTCTACGCCTGGCTCGCCGCGCACCACGCCCGCGAGCCCGAGGTCTGGATAAAAACCCACAAGCGCTCCTCCGGCCTCCCCTCGATCACCCCGGTCGAGGCGATCGACGTCGCGCTTTGCTGGGGCTGGATCGACGCCATCCGCAAGGGCCTCGACGCCACCTCCTACCTCCAGCGCTACACCCCGCGCGGCCGCAAGAGCACCTGGAGCCGCATCAACGTCCGCAACGTCGCCCGCCTGATCGCCGAGGGGCGAATGACCGAGCACGGCCTCGCGCACGTCGAAGCCGCCAAGGCCGACGGCCGCTGGGATCGCGCCTATCCGGGCAGCCGGGAGACGACGATTCCCGATGACCTGCGCGCCGCCATCGACGCCGAGCCCGCCGCAGCCGCGACGCTCGCGCGCCTCACCGCGCAGAACCGCTACGCCTTCGCCTTCCGCTTGAACAACCTCAGGACCGAGGCCGGCCGCCGCAAGAGGATCGCCGCCTTCGTGGAGATGCTGAAACGCGGCGAGACGATCTACCCGCAGAAGTAGCCGCCTGACGCACTCGAGCGCGCCGGAATGGCGGAAGTCCTTCGCCCAGAAAGTCGGCAGGCCGGCGCTACCTCAGAACCCGCAGGTGCCGAGGAGCAGCACAAACAGCGGATCCACCCCGACCGCCGAGAGATCGGCGCCGAAAAGCGCCAGCCAGCGAGCTTGCGCCGCATAGGCCTCCGCCTCGCGTTGCTCGGGGCAACCGTAGCGAGCACCACCGACTTGCTGCCTGTGATGCACCAGTTCATGCACAAGCTCGGAGATCTCCCCGACGTCGCGTCCGGTCCAGCCTTCCCGCAGGTAGATCGTCCTCTCTCGGCTGTCATAAAGCGCTTGGATATTCGTACCGCCGCCGGAAGACACAGATGTTGCGCCCGGCCGATAGCGCTCCTTCAATGCTTCGGCGGGCGCGAACCGGATGAGCGGCGGCGCATCGTTGGTGACTGGACTCTCTCCCGGCGCCAACCAGGCGAGCAGCGCTGCGGCCAGTGCCTCCACCGGCACCTCGATCTGCCCTTCGAGCGCCAGCGCCGCCGCATCGCCCTTGGCCGAGGGCGACCAAAAGACAAGGGACACGATGGCAACGGCAGCAGACATGAGGCGCATTGAGGCATTTCCAAGTCGGAGCTAGATGGTCCCGCTTGAGCCGCGACGAAGTCCTGATCACGGTCCGATCTATCGCCGATGAACCAGCGATTTTGCCGGACGAACGGCGCCGACAGCCGCCTCGTTTTGTGGTATATTTGCGGTGCCGTACCTGAACGGGGAGTTGCCCGTGGAGGTTCTGTCATTTGCCGTCAACGGCGTAGTCGCCGATTTCGCGCGCGAGACGCTGCGGGATGCAGACGCCCAACTGATACCTCTTCGCCCCCGAGCCTTCGCCGTCCTTCGATATCTCGTCGGGCACCCAGGCCGTGTCGTCACAAAGGACGAACTGACGGCCGCCGTTTGGCCTGATCTGGCGGTCACCGACGACAGCCTCGTCCAGTGCATCCACCAGATCCGGGACGCGATCGGCGACGATGCCCGCACGATCGTCCGAACCGTGCCGCGTCGCGGCTACCTCCTCGACGTGCCGCCACACGGGCCGCATGCTGCCACCCAGCCGCGCCGGCTGCTGTCCGGGCTTGCAGCTGTGGCAGCAATACTCCTGCTTACAGCCGCCGTCTTCCTGATCCGCGACTCGAACCCGCCGGCAGAGGCGGAAATCTGGGTTGCCGTCCTGCCCTTCGCCGCCACCGGCGCCGACGACCGCAAAAAAGGATTTGCGGACGCCCTTGCCGAGGACGTGGCGGCCGAGCTGTCTCGGGTAAAAGCGCTGCGCGTGCTGGCGCGAAACTCGGTTGCTCCCTTCGCCGGCCCGCCGCCGGACATGGAAGGCATCGCCGGAGAGCTGGGCGCTGACTATGCGGTCGAAGCCGGCCTCGAGTTCCTGTCGGACACCGTCAGGGTGAACGCCAGGCTGATCGACGCCGCCGACCGCACGCTGGTCTGGGCCGACCGGTTCGACCGGCCGACCGAGGATCTCTTCGCGATCCGTGACGAGCTGGTGACGGAGGTCGTAGGCACCCTTTCCAGCTATGGCGGCGTCATATGGCGCGAATGGCTGGAGCGGGCGGAGCGCACCCATCCACAGAATTTGACGGCACTGGAACTCCTAATCCGCGCCAAGCCGCTCTACGAACGCCAGGACGAATCCGGCATCCGCGAGGCGCGGGCGCTGATCGAGCAGGCACTGGCGCTCGATCCGGCATTTCAGCTCGGCTGGACCTTTCTAGCAGGGACGCACGTCGCCGAGATCTTCGCCGAGTGGGGTAATCCGGAGGCCGCTTGGCGCAACTTCGAGGCGGCCACCGAGCGCTCCGTCGCGCTCGATCCGAATTACGGGCGGGCGCAGGTGCACGTTGGTCTGATCGCGTTCCACCGGCTCGATAAGGCGGCAGGACTGGCGGCATTCGAGCGCGCGCTGGCACACTACCCCAACGACGTCCTGGTTCTGAGTTCGGCCGGGGTCATCCTCCCCCTCGCGCTCGGCGTTGAGGAGGCGGCGCGAGGTGTGGCCCTGGCCGAGCGGGCGCTGGCGCTCGATCCGGGCCATCCGCCGTTCCAGTGGTTCAATCTTGCCTATCCCCTCTATTTCGCGGGCCGCTACGATGAGGCAGCCGCCGCGCTCCGAAAACTGCCGAAACTCTGGTTCGAGTCTCGGCTTCTTCTCGTGCTCGCGCTGGCGCAGGCGGGCCAAGTCGATGCCGCCCGAACCGAGGCCGACGAACTCATGCGGTTGGACCCGGGCTTCGCAGCGGAATCCTGGCTCGCTAACGATTTCTACCAGCCCGAAAGCAGCTCGGTTGATCGTTTCGTCGAGGGCGCCCGAAAGGCCGGTCTGCCTGTCTGCGCCTCCGACCCGACGGGCATCGACCCGAGGGAGCGGCTGCTCCTCTGCGACGGCAGCAGAGAAACGGCGCGGTCAGGCGCGATGCCATCCGCTCACTGAATGTCACGGCGACGATCCTCGCGCCACGACAAGCCTCGTGCGGGGCGATTTACCCATATGGATTCCATACGGATTCCATACGCTTTCCATATCGGATTTCCCGAGCAGAACCAGCCGTTTGCCCCCCCACCGAGCGGATCCGTTGCGCACCACCCAACCTCCCCGTAATACTTGCCCGAAATGCCGGGGAGGGCGTGGCATGCGACTGGGTCTCGACTACGGCGGCACCAAGATCGAAGGCATCGTCCTCGGTCCCGACGGAGCCGAGCGCGCCCGCGCCCGCGTCCCCACCCCCCGCTTCGACTACGAGGGCGGCCTCAAGGCCATCCACGGCCTGCTCACCCGCCTCGAAAGCGAAGCCGGCGGCCGCATCGAGACCGTCGGCATCGGCGTCCCCGGCTCGGTCGATCGCACCACCGGCACCGTCAGCAAGGGCAACTCCACCTGGCTGAACGGCCGCGACCTGCGCGGCGATCTCACCGCCGAACTCGACCGGCCCGTCAAAATAGCCAACGATGCCAACTGCTTCGCTCTGTCGGAGGCCGTGGACGGAGGGGGCGCGGGTGCCGAGGTTGTCTTCGGCGTGATCCTCGGCACCGGCGTCGGCGGCGGCATCGTCGTGCATGGCCGCCTGGTCGAGGGCGTCAACGCCATCGGCGGCGAGTGGGGCCACATCCCGCTCCCCGTCCCCCGCGACGACGAGCGCCCCGGCCCCTTGTGCTCGTGCGGCGTTCCCGGCCACGTCGAGGCCTGGCTCTCCGGCCCCAATCTCGCCGCCGACTTCGCGCGCCGCGCCGGCATCCCCATCGAACAGGCCCCCAAGGCCCAGGAGATCGTCGACCGCGCCGCCGCCGGCGACCCCGTGGCCGAGGAGACCCTGCGCCGCTACGAGGACCGCCTTGGCCGCTCCCTCGCCGTCATCGTCAACACCCTCGACCCCGACGTCATCGTCCTCGGCGGCGGCCTCTCCAACGTGCCCCGCCTCTACAAGACCGTGCCGTCACTCATCCAACCCCATGTTTTCGGGGATAAATTCAACACCCGCCTGGTGCAGAACGTCCACGGCGACAGCTCCGGCGTCCGCGGCGCCGCCTGGCTCTGAGCGCTACCGCCGCACCTCGAACCCGGCGAATCCGCGGTCCTCGGCCGGCTCCACGCTGACGCCCGCCACCCGCGCATCCGGCGGCCCGCGCCACATCGCCTCGACCATCGCCCCGACCGCCGCCTCCTGTCCCACCAGCACCGCCGCCACCGACCCGT
Source organism: uncultured Alphaproteobacteria bacterium (assembly GCA_963796805.1). Taxonomy (GTDB): domain Bacteria; phylum Pseudomonadota; class Alphaproteobacteria; order Rhodobacterales; family Rhodobacteraceae; genus Amaricoccus. The sequence continues at coordinate 171,446 of CAWCNG010000001.1, read as the reverse complement.
CCGCCTCATTGCGCACCCAGCCGCGCAGCCCGCGCCGCTCCGCCTCAGCGCACCGTCCAGCCCCGGTACCAGACCCCCTGCACCCGCCCGGCCACCCGCACGCGCACCGCCGCTCCCGCTCCCGCATCAGAACGGCACCTCCGCCGCAAACTCGACCCAGGCGCCGCCCTCGGGATGACGGAACCCGATCCGCGCCGCATGCAGCTGCAGCCGCGTCGCCGCCGCCGCATCGCCATAGAAGGGATCGCCGAGAACCGGATGCCCGATCGCGGCGAGATGCAGTCGCAACTGGTGGCTCCGCCCGGTCAGCGGCCGCAGCTCCAGCCGCGTCGCAGCCGCCTCGCGCGCCAGCAGCCGCCAGTCCGTCTGCGCCGCCTTGCCGCGCTCACGGCAAACCATCTGCAGCGGCCGGTTAGGCCAGTCGCAGGTCAGCGGCATATCGATCCGCCCTGCCTCGCCCGCGACCGCCCCCGACACCCGCGCCAGGTAGGTCTTCGCCACCTGCCGCCGCTCGAACTGCCAGTTGAGGTGCCGCTGCGCCAGCCGGCTCCGCGCAAAGACCATGACCCCCGAGGTATCCCGGTCCAGCCGATGCACCAGCAGCGCCTCCGGGAACGCCTCCCGTGCCCGCGCCTCCATACAGTCTGCCGGCCCCGGCGGCTTGGCCGAGACGCTCAGCAAGCCCGAAGGCTTGTCGAAGATGAGAAGCGCGCCGTCCGCGTGCAGCAGGCCGAGCGTGGCGAACGTAGGCGCTGTCATCGGGCCGGCCCGAGGTCAACGAACGACCAGTCGCAGCTCGCGACCGCGAGATCGATCAGCGCCCGCACCTTGACCGACAGGAGGCGCGAGCTCGGATAGACGAAGTGGATCGGCAGCGGCGCCGGCTCGAAGGCCTTGAGGACGACGCGGAGCGCGCCCGCCCGCACCCGGTCGCGCACCTGGTAGCTCAGCACCTGGACCAGCCCGCCGTCGCGCTCGGCGCTCCCGATCGCCACCTCGACGCTGTTGGTCACGAATGACGGGGTAACGGCCACCTCGCGCGGAGCGTCGGGCGGACCGAGCCGCCAGCGGTCTGCCGGCCCGAGCGGCGTGTAGGCGATGATCCGATGCCCGGCAAGCGCCACCGGGCTTTCCGGCACCCCGGCCCGCGCCAGGTAGTCGGCCGACCCCACCACCACCCGGCGGGTGGCGCCGACGCGCCGCGCCACGTCGCTCGAGTCCGCCAGCGCCCCGATACGCAGCGCCAGATCAATGCCTTCCTCCACCAGATTGACGATCCGGTCCCCGAGCAGAAGCTCCGCCACCACCCCCGGATAGCGGTTCATATAATCGCTGAGGTCCGACGCCAAGTGCAGGCGGCCGAACACCACCGGCGCGGTGACGGTCAGCCGGCCCGACGGGACGGCCCGCTCGCTCTCGGCCAGCCGCTCTGCCTCCTCGATATCGGCGAGGATGCGCCGTGCCCGCTCCAGGAACCGCGCGCAGGGATCGGTCAGATGCACCGCGCGCGTCGTCCGCTGCAGCAGCCTTACCCCCAGCCGGCCCTCCAATCCGCCGACAAGCCTCGTCACCGCCGACGGTGACAGGCCGAGTGCACGCGCCGCCGGAGCGAAGCCGTTCCGCTCCGCCACCGCGACGAATGCCGCCATCGCCTCGATCCGGTCCATCCGATTATTGCAGATACCGCAAGGATGCCTTGTCAAGGCCTTGGATTATCGACGCCCGGACCGCGTGCCATCTCGGGGTGCAGAGCCAGCCGTCCGAGGAGTTAAACGCCCATGTCGCACAGTACCGTCCCCGCAGCTCCCGCGCGCATGGCCGGCCCCGAGGCGCCCATGTCTGAGCCGCCGTCGAGCGACATCGCCTTCACCGCGACGGTGAAGGCAATCCAGGATCGCAGGGGGTCGCGCCGCGGCTACGCCGCCATGGAGGCGAAAGGCGGCTGGAAGCGCCGGATCACGCCCGACCTGGAAGCCTTCATCGCCGCCCAGCGCAGCGTCTTTCTCGCCACCGCCAACCGCGACGGCCAGCCGTACATACAGCACCGCGGCGGCCCGCCCGGGTTCCTGCGGGTTCTCGACGCGGTCACGCTCGGCTTCGCCGACTACACCGGCAACCGGCAGTTCATCGGCCAGGGCAACCTGGCCGAAAACCCGCGCGCCCACCTGTTAATGATCGACTACGCCAGCCGAAGTCGGGTGAAGATCTGGGGCGAGGCGCGTGTGGTCGAGGACGATCCCGAGCTGGTCGCCCGGCTGATGCCGCCAGGCTACGACGCGCGTCCGCAGCAGGCGATCCTCTTCACCGTTCGCGCCTGGGACGCCAACTGTCCGCAGCACATCCCGCAGCGTTTCGAAGCCGAGGACGTGGCGGCCGCGCTTGCCGAGCGCGACGCCAGGATCGCGGAGCTGGAGCGCGCGCTCGCGGCCGCTCGCAGCGAGCAGGCGCGAAGCTGACCTCGATCGGCCGCACGGAACTTCACCGGCAAGAATCGCGCCAGGCGCGCCTTAGCTCCGGAGCGCGGTGATCGTCTCGAGAAGCCCCGCCGTCGAGCCGTCCTTGCCGCCGAAGCCCGAGCCGCGCTCCACCAGCGGCAGGAGCGCGGTGGCCAGCTCCTTGCCGAGCTCCACCCCCCATTGGTCGAAGCTGTCTATGCCCCAGATCACCCCCTCCACGAACACCCGGTGCTCGTAGAGCGCGACGATCCGCCCCAGCGTCGCCGGATCCAGCGTCGGATAGACCAGCGTGGTCGAGGGCCGGTTGCCGGGGAAGACCTTGTGCGGCGCCAGCGCCGGCGTCTTCACAGTGGCGCGCGCCTCCTCAAGGGTGCGCCCGCGCATCAGGGCCTCGGACTGCGCCAGGCAGTTGGCGAGCAGGAGCTGGTGGTGATGCTCCAGCGCCGGCTCGTGCCCGTAGGCGGCGATCAGGAACTCGCACGGGATGATGTTCGTCCCCTGATGGATCAGCTGGTAGAAGGCGTGCTGCCCGTTCGTCCCCGGCTCGCCCCAGACGATCGGCCCGGTGGCGCTGGCGACCGGCGAACCGTCCAGCGTCACGCTCTTGCCGTTCGAACTCCATGTCGAGCTGCTGCAGATAGGCCGGCAGCCGCAGCAGGCGCTGGTCGTAGGGCAGCACGGCGCGCGAGGGAAAGCCCATGAAATTCCGGTGCCAGACCCCGACCAGGCCGAGCAGCACAGGCATGTTCTCCGGCAGCGGCGCATGCAGGAAATGCTGGTCCATCTCGTGCGCGCCGGTCAGGAACTCGGCGAAGTCCTTCGGACCGACCGCGATCATTATTGGCAGCCCGACTGCGCCCCAGACCGAATAGCGCCCGCCGACCCAGTCCCAGAACCCGAACACCCGCGCCGGGTCGATCCCCCAGGCCGCGGTCTTGTCGAGCGCGGTCGAGACGGCGGCGAAATGCCCGCTGGCGAACTCGCCGAGGCTCGCCTGCAGCCAGGCCTGCGCCGTGCGCGCGTTGGTCATCGTCTCGATGGTGGTGAAGGTCTTCGAGGCGATGATGACCAGCGTCCGCTGCGGGTCGAGCGGCTGCAGCACGTCGTGGATATGCGCCCCGTCAACGTTCGAGACGAAGTGCGACCGCGGCCCGTCGTGGTAGGGTGCCAGCGCCAGCGTCGCCATCACCGGGCCGAGATCGGAGCCGCCGATGCCGATGTTGACCACGTCGGTGAACTTGCCCCCGTCGGTGGCGGCGATCGCACCCGAGCGCACCCCGTCGGCGAAGGCCGCCATCCGGTCGAGCACGCCGTCGACCTCGGGCATCACGTCCTTGCCGTCGACCAGGATCGGCTTGCCCGAGCGGTTGCGCAGCGCCACGTGCAGCACGGCGCGGTCCTCGGTGGTGTTGATCTTCGCGCCGGTGAACATCAGGTCGCGCCGCTCCGGCACGCCCCGCGCCGCGGCGAGCTCGATCAGGAGCGTCAGCGCCCGCGCATCGATCGACGTCTTGGAGAAGTCGAGCAGCATGTCTCCGAGTTGCACCGAGAAGGCGTTGAACCGATCGGGGTCTCGGTCGAACAGCGAGAGGATGCGCGTGCCGCGGGCGGCCTCGCCCGCTTCGCTCAGCGACTGCCAGAGTGCATCGGCCATGGTCCTACCTCTCGAGCTTGCTGGCGTCTGCGGCGAGCCGGGTCACCTCGTCCCAATTACCGGAGGTGAGAAGCGACGCCTCTGCCACCCAGGATCCGCCGACGCAAAGCACGTTCGGCAGCTTGAGATAGTCCGCGGCGTTCTTCGGCGTCACTCCTCCGGTCGGGCAGAAGCTCACCTGCGGCAGCGGCCCGGCGAACGACTTGAGCGCCGGCGCCCCCCGTTCGCCTCGGCGGGGAAGAACTTGCACACCTCGTAGCCGCGCTCCAGCATCCGCATCGCCTCGCCGACGGTCGCGATGCCCCCGAGCAGCGGCAGGTCCTCCGCCTCGCAGGCCGCGACCAGCGCGTCCGTCACCCCGGGCGAGACGCCGAAGAGCGCCCCGGCCTTCTTCGCCGCCTTCACGTCCGCCGGCGTCAGCAAGGTGCCTGCCCCGACGACGCCGCCTTCGACGTCGGCCATGGCCCGGATCACCTCCAGCGCCACCGGCGTCCGCAGCGTCACCTCCAGCACCGGTAGCCCGCCGGCGACCAGCGCCTTGGCCAGGGGCACCGCGTGCGCCGTGTCGCGCACCACCAGCACCGGGATCACCGGCGCCAGGGCGCAGATTTTTCGGGCGTAGGCCGAAGCGTCTCGGGGGGTCATGGCTCGGTCCCTTTCGTGTCAGCGGTCAGAGCCGCGCGAGGAAAGCGTCGACCCGCGCCCAGAGCGCGGCGGCCGCCGCCGGATCGTGGTCGGGCAGGGCCGGGTCGGTGAAAAGATGACCGGCCCCAGGATAGCGAAAGACCTCAAGGTCGGACCCGGACGCCCGCGCCGCCTCCGCAACCACGTCGACGAAGGCCTCCTCCTCGAACGGGTCCGGCTCGGCCAGGTGAAGCTGCACCGGTGTCCCGGGCCGGACTGTCTTCGGGATCTCGCCGAGGCCATGCAGCAGGAGGATGCCGGCGGCTTCCGGACGACGTGCCCAGAGCTCGGCCGCCACCGCGGCGCCGAACGAGAACCCACCCAGCACCGCATCCGGCGGCAGCACCGCTGCCGCCGCCTCGGCGCGCGCCAATATGACGTCCCAGCCGACCGCGTCCTTGAGCTCCATGCCCTCCTCGATCGACCCGGCCTGAGCGCCGTCGAAAAGGTCGGGCAGCGCCACCGCGTGCCCTGCCCCCCGCAGCCGCGCGGCCGCCGTGCGGTCGTAGTCCTGCAGCCCCCGGACGGCGTGAAGGAGAAGGATCGTAGCCACCGTCAGAAGAACGGCGTGGCGCCGGCCTCAGCCGCGCCCACGTGGTCGCGGAACACGCCGAAGAGCTCGCGCCCCGTCCCGTAGCCGTTCGCCACCAGGTCCGGCCGCACGTTCGGCCGATCCAGCACCCCCGGCGTCAGCACGTCGAGCGTCCCGGCCACCGCGTCCACCTTCACCCAGTCGCCGTCGTGCAGCCGCGCCAGCGGCCCGCCGTCCAGCGCCTCCGGGCTCACGTGGATCGCCGACGGCACCTTGCCGCTCGCCCCCGACATCCGCCCGTCGGTCACCAGCGCCACCTTCAGTCCACGGTCCTGCAGCACCGCCAGGACCGGCGTCAGGCTGTGCAGCTCCGGCATCCCGTTGGCCTTCGGCCCCTGGAAGCGCACCACCACCACGGTGTCGTCGGTGAACTCGCCGGCGCGGAAGGCCTTCTTCACCGCCTCCTGGTCCTGGAACACCCGCACCGGCGCCTCGATCACGTGCCGCTCCGGCGCCACCGCCGAGACCTTCATCACACCGGTCCCGAGGTTGCCCTTGAGCCGCCGCACCCCGCCCGTCGCCGCGAAGGGGTTGCCCGCCGGCCGCACCACCTTTTCGTTCAGCGACTCGCGCGCGCCCTCGTCCCAGATCAGCGCGCCGTCGATCAGCTTCGGCTCCTGGGTATACCGCGCAAGCCCCTCGCCGGCGACCGTCCGCGTGTCCGGATGCAGCAGCCCCGCCCCGAGCAGCTCGCCGATCATGAACCCCAGTCCGCCCGCCGCGTGGAAGTGGTTCACGTCCGCGAGCCCGTTGGGATAGACCCGCGCGAGCAGGGGCGTCGCATCCGACAGCTCCGCGAAATCCTCCCAGTCGAGCAGCACCCCCGCGGCCCGCGCCATGGCGATCAGGTGGATCAGCAGGTTCGTCGACCCCCCGGTGGCGTTGAGCCCGACGATCCCGTTCACGAACGCCCGCTCGTCCAGCACGTCGCAGGCCGGCGTATACTCGTTCCCGAGCGCCGAGATCGCCAGCGCGCGCCTGGCCCCCTCGACCGTCAGCGCCTCGCGCAAAGGCGTGCCCGGATTGACGAAGCTCGCCCCCGGCAGGTGCAGCCCCATGAACTCCATCAGCATCTGGTTGGTGTTGGCGGTCCCATAGAAAGTGCAGGTCCCCGGCCCGTGGTAGGAGGCCATCTCGGACTCCATCAGCTTGTCGCGCCCCACTTCGCCGGTGGCGAACTGCTGGCGCACCTTGGCCTTCTGGTCGTTGGTGATCCCGCTCGTCATCGGTCCCGCCGGCAGGAACACCGCCGGCAGGTGCCCGAAGGTCGCCGCCGCGATCACCAGCCCCGGCACGATCTTGTCGCAAACCCCGAGATAGACCGTCGTGTCGAAAACGTTGTGCGAAAGCGCTATCCCCGCCGCCATGGCGATCACGTCGCGTGAGAAAAGCGACAGCTCCATCCCCGGCTGTCCCTGGGTCACGCCGTCGCACATGGCCGGCACGCCGCCGGCCACCTGCGCCGTCCCGCCCACGTCGCGCGCCGCCCGGCGGATCAGTTCGGGGTAGGTCTCGAACGGCTGGTGCGCCGAGAGCATGTCGTTGTAGGCGGTGACGATCCCGATGTTGCCGGCGGTCTCGCGCACCAGCGTGTCCTTGTCCCCCGCCGTCATCGCCGCATAGGCGTGCGCCTGGTTGCCGCAGGCGAGATGCGCCCGCCGCGGCCCCTCGTCCCGCGCCTGCGCCATTTGCGCCAGATACTGCCGCCGCACCGGTTTCGAGCGCTCGACGATCCGCTGGGTGACTTGGGCGACGGTGGCGTTGAGCGACATGGCTACCTTCCCTTACTCGGCATAGTGCACGGTGACCGGCGCTGGCGCGGTCAGCACTGCTCGCACCGGAGCCTCGGCAACCGGCCCCTCGGTCAGCGCCTGCTCCAGCGCCGCCAGCTTGTCGACGCCGGTGATGAGGATGTGGATCACCGAGGCGGCGCGCAGGACGGGGGCGGTCAGAGTCAGCCGCGCCTCCGGCTGCCCCGGCGGGTGGATCTCCAGAAGCTCGGGCGCGTCGTCGGCCAGCGCGGCGGCAAGCTCGGGTGCGCCGGGAAAGAGCGAGGCGGTATGCATGTCCGCCCCCATCCCAAGCACCAGCACGTCGATCGGCAGCACGGCGGCGACGCGAGCGGTCCGCGCCCCGAGGAGCGGCTCGTGCAGATCGACGAAACGTGCCGCACCGGCCGGACCTCGCAGCAGAGTCTCGCGGATCAGCCGCGCGTTCGAGCGCGAACTGAGCTCGCTGACCATCCGCTCGTCGGTGGGCATCACGTGGATTTCCTTCCACGCGAGATCCGCCTCCGACAGCGCCGCGAGGAACGGCCCCGGCGTGGTGCCGCCCGGCACTGCCAGCGTGGCTTTGTTCTTGGTGGTATGGGCGGCGCGCAGCTGGTCGGCCACGAGCTCCGCCAGGTCGCGCATCATCGTGTCCCGATCTGGGTAGGCCTGCCGCGCCACCTCGATCATACGGCGATCTCGCGCCAGAGGTGACCGTCGCCGCCGGTCAGCTTGTAGACGTCGATCGGTCCGGCGCTGCCGGCGTCGTAGGGCAGGGGCTTCGAACCGCCGTCCTCCCAGGCCTGGATGATCGGGTCGGTCCAGGCCCACGCTGCCTCGACCTCGTCGCCGCGCATGAACAGCGTCTGGTTGCCGCGGATCACGTCCATGATCAGCCGCTCGTAGGCCTCGGGCATTTCGCCCACGTCCGGCCCGAGCGTACGAGCGAAAGTCATGTCGAGCGGCACCTCGATCAGCCGCATGCCTCCCGGCCCCGGGTCCTTGATCGCCACGCGCAGCATGATCCCCTCGTCGGGCTGCAGCCGGATGATCAGCGCGTTGCCGCGGAGCGCGTCGACCTGTGGGAAGATCGTGTGGGGGGGGTGCTTGAAGATCACGCAGATCTCCGACATCCGCGCACTGAGCTTCTTGCCGGTCCTGAGGTAGAACGGCGTCCCCGACCAGCGCCAGTTGGCGATGTGCGCCCGGAAGGCCACGAAGCTCTCGGTCCGGCTCGCCGGATCGCCCACGTCGTCGAGGTAGCTGCCGTTGGTGCCGTTCGCCCGGTACTGGCCGCGCACGGTGTCGCTGAGCTTCAGCGGGTCGAGCGCGCGGATCACCTTCAGCTTCTCGTCGCGCACCGCGTCCGGGTCGAACTTCGACGGCGGCTCCATGGCGGTGAGGCACAGGAGCTGCATCATGTGGTTCTGCACCATGTCCCGCATGGCGCCCGACTTGTCGTAGTAGGCGCCGCGTCCCTGAACTCCGATCGATTCGGCGACGGTGATCTGCACCTGCTCGACGTAGTGCGAGTTCCACAGCGGCTCGAACAGCGCATTGGCGAATCGGATCGCCATCAGGTTCTGCACCGTCTCCTTCCCGAGGTAATGGTCGATGCGATAGACCTGATGCTCGTCGAAATGCTTGGCCAGTTCCAAGTTGAGCGCCCTGGCCGAGTCGAGGTCGTGGCCGAGCGGTTTCTCGACCACGATCCGGCTGTCCGGCGTGGCGATGCCCGCTTGCGCCAGCCGGTGCGAGATGGGTGCGAACAGCGCCGGCGCCACCGACAGGTAGAAGGCGCGGATGTTCTTAGGCTTCTCGTCGAGCTTCTTGGCGAGCTGGCTCCAGCCGCCCTCTCCGGTGGCGTCGATGGACACATAGTCGATCGCGCCCAGGAACTCCTCGACCAGCTCCGGCTTCAGGAGCTTGGGCTCCACGAACTGCACGAGAGCTTCGCCGACGCTCTTGCGGAACTCGGCCCGGCTCATCTTCGAGCGCGCGGCGCCGATCACCCGCGAGCCGACGGGAATCTGGTGGACTGCCAGCCGGCGGAACAGGCTCGGCAGGATCTTGCGATGCGAAAGGTCGCCGGTGGCGCCGAAGATCACCAGATCGAACGGCGGCACGGGGATGACGGTTGAGACCATCGTGTCTGTCCTTCAGTCGGTCAGTTCGGCGGCCCGTGGCAGGTCTGCCCCGCGCCGTGAGCAGGTGATCGCCGCGGCCCGCGCGGCATAGTCGATGAGCGCGGCGAGCCCGGCCGCATCCAAGGCCCCGAGCGCCGCCTTCGGCCCGCCGGGGTCGCGCAGCAGCCGCGCGAGCAAGGCCGCCTGGAACGTGTCGCCGGCGCCCACCGTGTCAATGACCTTCACCCGCGGCGGAGTCGCCGTTGCATGAAGCCCCCCGCTTGTCCATCCCAGCGCGGTCTCGCCTCCGTCAGTCACCACCACCAGCCGGACGCCCAGGGACACGAGATCGGCGGCGAAGCTCTCCGGCGGTTTGCCCGGCCACAGCAGCGCCAGGTCCTCGGCGCTGATCTTCACCAGGTCCGCCAGCGGAAAGAGCACCGCCAGCCGCGCGCGCCAGATGTCCATGTCCGGCTCGACCGTGGGCCGCACGTTGGGGTCGACCGACACGAAGCGCGCGCCCTTGCCGCGCGCCAGCGCCGCCATGGCGTCGCCCACAGGCGCAGCCGCCAGCGAATAGGATCCGAAGTGCAGCCCGACCACGTTCGGCCCCAGCGCCGGCAGGTCGGCCTCCCTGACCCCGGTGTCGGCCGCGCCGTTGTCATAGAACTGGTAGGCCGGCACCCCGGCGGCATCGAGGCCGACCAGGCTCAGCGTCGTCGGCCGGTCGGTCGGGATCGCATAGGCCGTGGACACGCCCTCGGCGTCCAACACCTGAAACAGGCGCTGGCCGAGAAGATCGCTCGAGAGACCGGTCAGCAGCCCCGACTCCTGCCCGAGCCGCTTCAGCCCGATGGCGACGTTGAAAGGCGACCCGCCGGCGCGGGCGGCATAGGTGGCCGCCGCCGGCCCGGCCTCACTTTCGAGGAAGAAGTCGAAGAGCGCCTCTCCGCAGACCAGAAACATCGACGGTCCCCCCCAGGCCCGGCAGGCGATCCCGCCGCCTGCGACTTGACCCGACCCTCGGCCGGCGCGCAAGGCCCACTCTATTGCAGCGCGACATTTCTGCCGGCACCGCTGGCCGTTGCATTAATCAATCTGAGTGACGAACTCAATGGTTATTCTCGGACCTGCTCTGCGAACAGGGCCTGGTAAGGCGGAAGCTCCACCTGCCGGCCCACGATAATCCCGGCGAACCCGGTATCCTCCACCACACGCCAGCTTCCCTCTGGCAGCGCCGCGACCTGCGGATCGGCCCCGAGGTTGAAGGCGCAGAAGATCGCCTCGTCCGCATCGGCGCGAACGTAGGAGATCAGGCTGTCCGACGTCTCCTGCAGCGCAAAGCCACCCTTGGCCAGCGCCGGCCGCCCCTTCCGCCAGGCCAGCATCCGCCGGTAGAAGGCCAGCATCGACTCCGGGTCGCCGTCCTGCGCGTTCACCGCCAGGCGGACGTGCTCCATCGCCACCGGCAGCCACGGCTTCACCTCGGAAAAGCCGGCGTACATGTTGTCGCTCATCCACGGCATCGGCGTCCGGCAGCCGTCCCGCCCGCGGAACTTCGGCCAGAACCGCTTGCCGTAGGGGTCCTGCAACTCCTCGAACGGCACGTAGGCCTCGGTCAGCCCCAGCTCCTCGCCCTGGTAGAGGCAGACCGACCCGCGCAGGCTCAGGATCAGCGCCAGGTACACCCGCAGCTGCGCGTCATCCATGTGCCAACGGGTGGGATGCCGCTCCACGTCGTGGTTCGAAAAGGCCCAGCACGCCCACCCGTCCGAGGCCACCTGCGCGAAACGGCGCAGCACCTGCCCCACCCGCTTCCCGCTCGGCGCATCCGGCGACAGGAACTCGAAGGCGTAGCACATCTGCATCAGATCGTCGCCGCGAGTATATTCCCCCATGATCTCCATGCCGCGCTGGGCGTCGCCCACCTCGCCCACCGCCGCGATGTCGCCAAACTCGCTCATCACCGCCCGGAAGCGCTTCAGGAACCCGATCATCTCGGGCCGGCTCTTGTCGTAGAGATGCTCCTGCCAGTTGTAGGGGTTCACCGCCGGCGCCGTGGAATAGTCGCGCCTGTCCACCGGCAGCACCGGGTTGTCCCTGAGCTCGCTGTCGCAGAAGTAGAAGTTGATCGTGTCCAGCCGGAACCCGTCCACCCCCCGCTCCAGCCAGAACCGCGCCACCGTCAAGAGCTCGTCCTGCACCTCCGGCTCATGGAAGTTCAGGTCCGGCTGCTCCTTGAGGAAATTGTGCTGGTAGTACTGCAGCCGCTCGCTGTCCCACTCCCAGGACGCCCCGCCAAAGATCGACAGCCAGTTGTTGGGCACCGTCCCGTCGGGCCTGGCGTCCGCCCAGACGTACCAGTTGGCCTTCGGGTTGTCCCGGCTCGACCGGCTCTCGCGGAACCAGCGGTGCTGGTCGCTGGTGTGGCTGAGCACGAGGTCGATCATCACCCGCAGCCCCAGCTGGTGCGCCCGCTGGATCAGCGCGTCGAAGTCCGCCAGCGTGCCGAACATCGGATCGACGTCGCGGTAGTTCATCACGTCGTAGCCGAAGTCCAGCATTGGCGACGGGAAGAAGGGCGAGATCCAGATCGCGTCCACCCCCAGGCTCGCCACGTAGGGCAGCCGGTGGATGATGCCCGCCAGATCGCCCACGCCGTCCGCGTTCGAGTCCTGGAACGACCGCGGATAAATCTGGTAGATCACCGCTCCCCGCCACCAGTCCGGATCCTGCGGCAACGGCTTGTTCTCGCGCATCATGAGATCTGGAACGACCAAGCTTCAGTCCCCCCCTGAAAATTCAGCCCGTCCACCCGGCGACGCTATCCCAATCCGGATTCAGATTGCCAGCGCGGATCACGCTTCCTTGACCCGCCGGCATCCCTCGCCCTAGCTTGTCGATTGTCGACTCTCCGGTACGAGGGCGCGCGACAGCACTTTGGGAGGGGTGCAGCTGGCATGACCAGCACCGGCGACATCGGCGACGGGACGCCGTCCCACCGCGCGGATCTTCTCCGCGCCGTGGGCGTCACCAAGCATTTTGCCGGCGTTACCGCCCTCGACCGTGTCGACTTCAACCTCCACGCCGGCGAGGTGCACGCGCTCATGGGCGAGAACGGCGCCGGCAAGTCGACGCTGATGAAGATCCTCTCCGGCGTGCAGCCCGCCGACTCCGGCGAAATTCTGATCGACAGCACGCCGGTCCGCTTCGCCGGCGTCCGCGACGCCGAGCGCGCCGGCGTCGCCATCATCCATCAGGAGCTCAACCTCGTCCCCGAGCTCAGCGTCGCCGCCAACATCTTCCTCGGCCGCGAGCCGCTGCGCGCCGGCCTCGTCCTCGACCGCCGCGCCATGTCCGCCGCCGCCCGCGGCCTCCTGACCCGCCTCGGGATCGACCTCGACCCCGACGCCCGCATCGCCGGCCTGCGCATGGGCGAGCAACAACTCGTCGAGATCGCCAAGGCGCTGTCGCTCGAGGCCCGCATCCTCATCATGGACGAGCCCACCTCCGCGCTCTCCCCACCAGAGTGCGAGCGCCTCTTCCGCATCGTTCGCCAGCTCGCCGCCGAAGGCGTCGGCATCGTCTACATCTCCCACCGCATCGACGAGGTGATCGACCTCGCCGACCGCGTCACCGTGCTGCGCGACGGCCACCACGTCGTCACCGCCCCGATCGCCGAGATGTCGCGCACCCGGCTCATCTCTGCCATGGTCGGCCGCGACACCACCGCCCGCGCCGCCGCGCCCGAGGCTACCGGCCCCATCGTCCTCTCTGTCCGCAACCTTACCCTTGAGGTCCCCGGCCGCCACGGCTGGCGCCGCGTGCTGCATGGCATCGACTTCGACCTGCACGCAGGCGAGGTCCTCGGCATCGGCGGCCTGCTCGGCTCCGGCCGCACCGAGATCCTCGAAGCCCTCTTCGGCGCCAGCGCCGGCCGCGCCGGTGGCACGGTCCGCCTCGACGGCCAGCCCGTCGACATCGCCTCGCCCCGCGCCGCCCGCCGCCTGGGCATCGCGCTCGTGACCGAAGATCGCAAGGCCGAGGGCCTGCACCTCGCCTCCTCGATCCGCGACAACGTCGCGCTGCCGTCGCTCGGCCGCATCTCCCGCTTCGGCATCCGCCGCCCCGCCGGCGAGGCCGCCGTCGCCGCCGACGCCGTACGTCGCCTCGGTGTCCGCTGCTCCGGCATCGCGCAGGCCGCCGCCACCCTCTCGGGCGGCAACCAGCAGAAGGTCGTCATCGGCAAGTGGCTCGCCACCGACCCGCGCGTCCTTCTCCTCGACGAGCCTACCCGCGGCATCGACGTCGGCGCCAAGCAGGAGATCTACGCCCTGATCCGCACCCTCGCCGCCGAGGGCCTCGCCATCCTCATGGTCTCGTCCGAACTCCCCGAGCTCCTCCTCCTCGCCGACCGAATCATCGTCATGTCCGAGGGCCGCAAGACCGGCGATCTCACCCGCGCCGAGGCCAGCGAGGAGGCGATCATGCACCTCGCAGCGCCGCTAAAGGCCGTCTCCTGATGCTCAGCCTCCTCGCCCGCAGCAAGCTCTGGTGGGGCCTCGCCGCCATCTTCATCATCGGCGTGCTGACCTCGCCCGTGACCTCCAAGGGCAACAACATCTTTCTCTCCTACGGCAACCTGCTCGACGTGCTGCGCCAGGTCTCCACCACCGGCCTCATCGCCACCGGCATGACCGCCGTGATCCTCACCGCCGGCATCGACCTCTCCGTCGGCTCGATCATGGCGCTCTCCTCCGTCGTCTGTGCCATGCTCCTCACCGTCCCCGGCTGGACCCCCGCCGCCGCCATGGGCATCCCGGCGCTGTCGCTCACCGCCTTCATCGTCCTCGCAGCACTCACCCGTTTCCTCTTCCGCGGCGCCACGGCGACCGGCACGGTCGGCCGCCGCGCCGAGACCCGGCTCGGCACCATGCGCGGCCTCGCGCTGCCGGTCCTCGCCGGCCTGGTCGGCGTCGCCCTCGTCCTCTGGTTCACGCTGCCGCAGGTGGCGACGAAGTTCGGCGTCCTCGGCGTCCTTCTCATTGCCCCGGCCGTCGGGCTGATGGTCGGCGCCATCAACGGCATCGTCATCGTCGGCGGCCGGCTGCAGCCCTTCATCGTCACCCTCGCCATGATGGTGACCGCGCTGGGCGTCGCCCGCCTCACCGCCGGCCAGAACAACGCCGTGCTGCCGGTCTACACCGGCACCAACGCCGTGGCCGAGTTCGACGTCCTGCGCAGCCTCGTCTTCGGAATCGTTCCCGTCCCCGGCCTCTTCTTCCTCGCCGCCGTCCTCATCTACGGCGCGGTGCTGCGCTTCACCTCCTTCGGCCGCTACGTCTACGCCATCGGCGGCAACGAGGAGGCCGCGCGCCTTTCCGGCATCGACGTCGCCGGCACCAAGATCGTCACCTACGCCATCTCCGGCATGCTCGCGGGCATCGCCGCCGTCCTTTTCGTGGCGCAGTACCGCCAGGGCAAGCCCGACGCCGGCGCCGGCCTCGAGCTCGACGCCATCGCCGCGGTGGTGATCGGCGGCACCAGCCTCATGGGCGGCCGCGGCGGCATCGCCGGCACCTTCGCCGGCGTGCTGATCTTCGGGCTGCTGTCCAACCTCTTGCAGCTGCACAACATCAACTCCAACCTTCAGCTGGTGCTGAAGGGGCTGATCATCGTCGGGACCGTGCTCGTGCAGGAGCGCAACCTCGGCGAGATCCTTCGGAATCTGCGCCTGGGCAACCGGGCGCGCGGGGATCCTGCCGCCCCAGAGCGAACCGGGCGGCCGGAAGGCGAGACGGAATCTCGCCGCTATGGAGGGAGCGCGCATGAAACGTCGTGAATTCATCAAGATCGCCGGAGTCACCGTCTCGGGACTCGCGGTGACGGCCTACCTGCCGGACGGCTACGCCCGTGCGCAGGACAAGAAGTACGTGATCGGGTTCAGCCAGGTCACCACGATCGAACCCTGGCGGGCGCAGTTCAACAAGGACATCATCGCCGAAGCCGCGAAGCATCCCGAGGTCGAGCTGATCATCACCGACGGCGAGGACCGCACCGAGAAGCAGGTCGCCGACGTCGAGAACCTGATCCGCCAGGAGGTGGACGCCCTCCTGATCTCGCCCAAGGAATCCGCCGGCCTGACCGGCGTGGTCGAGCAGGCGATCGACGCCGGCATCCCCGTGTTCGTGCTCGACCGCAACGTGGAGACCGACCGCTACAACCAGTTCATCGGTGGCGACAACGTGCTGATCGGCAAGGCGGCCGGCAAATACGCGGTGGAGGTCCTCGGCGGCGAGGGCAAGGCGGAAGGCAACGTGGTAGAGATCTGGGGCGGGCTCGGCACCCAGGCGTCGCACGACCGGCACGACGGCTTCCATGAGTTCACCGACAAGGAGCCGGGCATCAAGAACCTGCTCGACCAGCAGTCCGGCGACTGGAAGCAGGACCAGGCCTACGACATCATGACCACGGCGCTCCGCAGCAACGAGAAGATCGACCTCGTCTACGGACACAACGATCCGATGGCCTACGGCGCCTACCTCGCCGCCAAGGATGCGGGCCGCGAGGGCGAGATGAAGTTCATCGGCATCGACGCGCTCCCCGACGAGGGCGTGATGTGGGTCCACAACGGCGAACTCGCCGCCACCTTCCTCTACGCAACCCCCGGCGCAGAAGGCCTGCGCCAGGCGGTCAAGTTCCTGAACGGCGAGGAGGTGCCGAAGACCGTCGTCCTCGACACCATGACCATCACCAAGGAAAACGCCGACGAGATCCTGAAAGCCAACGGCCTGATGTAACCCGGCGGGGCCGCGGCACCCCGGTGCCGCGGCCCCAAACGAAAGAATCCGCCGGAACCACAAAAAAACTGTTGCGGCCTCGCCATATACGAGGCGGAATACGACCTCGCGCCGGATGCGTCCGGTCGAAGGCTTGGCCAGCAAGGCCGAGCCGTGGGGAGGAGCACCGTTGGAACGGATGGCGGTCGCCAGTGGCGGCCGGTACGTATCGGTTGGCTTGGAACGTGGCCGATGACCGCGCTGGTCTCCCTGCGCGGCGTCTCCAAGTCCTTCGCCGGCATCCGCGTGCTCAAGGACGTGGACTTCGACGTCGAGCCCGGCGAGGTCCACGCGCTCCTCGGCGAGAACGGCGCCGGCAAGTCGACCCTCATCAAGATCATCGCCGGCGTGCACGCCCCGGACGGCGGCACCATCCGCATCGGCACCCGGGATCTCTCCGCCGTCACCCCGCGCGACGCGGTCGAGGGCGGCATCGCCACCGTCTACCAGGAGCTCCTGCTCTTCCCCGAGCTCACCGTCGCCGAGAACGTCTTTCTCGGCCACGCGCCGACGCTGGGCCTCCGCCGGCTCGACTGGACGCAGATGCGCCGCCGCTCGCGCCAGCTCCTCGACAGCCTCGACAGCCACGACCTCGACGTGGACGCGAAGGTCGGCTCGCTGTCGGTGGCCAACCGCCAGCGCGTCGAGATCGCCAAGGCGCTCAGCCAGAACGCCCGCGTCCTGATCATGGACGAGCCCACCGCCGCCCTCGCCGACGCCGACGTCCGCCGCCTGATGGACGTGGTCAGGCGCCTGCGCGAGCGCGGCGTCGGCATCATCTACGTCAGCCACAAGCTTCCGGAGATCTTCGAGCTCGCCGACCGCGTTACCGTCCTGCGCGACGGCGCGCTGATCGGCACCCGCCCCATCGCCGAGGTGAACGAGCAGACCTTGGTGGGCATGATGGTCGGCCGCGAGATCTCGCACCTCTTCCCCAAGCCCCACCCGAACATCGGCGACACGATCCTCAAGGTCAGCGGCCTCGCCTACGGCGACCGCTTCCGCGACGTCTCCTTCGAACTCCGCCGCGGCGAGATCCTCGGCATGGCCGGCCTCGTCGGCTCCGGCCGCACCGAGGTGGCGCTGGCGATCTTCGGCATCACCCCCGCCAGCGCCGGCACCATCGAGCTGGAGGGCCGGCCCGTCGCCATCACCTCGCCGCGCCAGGCCTGCGATCTCGGCATCGCCTACGTCCCCGAGGACCGCGGCCTGCAGGGCCTCGTCAAACCGATGACCATCGCCCAGAACACCTCCATGGCCTCGCTGCGCAAGATCGCCCGCGGCTTCTTCATCGACTTCGCCGCCGAGGCGAAGCGCGCCGCCGCCTCGATCACTCAGCTCGGCACCCGCGCCCGCGGCCCCGACCAGGTGGTGGGCCAGCTCTCCGGCGGCAACCAGCAGAAGGTCGTGCTCGGCAAGTGGCTGGAGACCCAGCCGAAGATCCTGATCATGGACGAGCCCACCCGCGGCATCGACGTCGGCGCCAAGTCGGAAATCCACGCCCTCATGGGCCGCCTGGCGCAGGAGGGCATGGCGATCCTGATGATCTCGAGCGAGCTGCCGGAGGTCCTCGGCATGAGCGACCGCGTTCTCGTCATGCACGCCGGGCGCATGGTCGCCACCATCGACCGCGCCGACGCCAACCCCGAATTGGTGGGCGCCGCCATGGCCGGCGCCTTCGGCGAGGAAGCCGCCTGATGGTGGCTCCCGCCCAGCCGGAGGCCGCCCCGGACTTCCGCGCCAAGCGCTCGCTGGCGGCGCGCGTCTTCTCCGCCTACGGACAGGAGATCGTCATCGCCGTCGCCATCGTGGCGCTCTTCGTCGTCGTCTCGATGATCAACCCGCGCTTCCTCGGCGCCAACAACCTCAATACGATCATCGCCGGCAATGCCTACATCGCGGTTGCCGCCATCGGCATGACGATGATCATCATCACCGGCAACATCGACGTGTCGGTGGGCGCGCTGATCGGCGTCCTCGCCACCATCTCCGGCACCCTCGCGGTCTCCGGCTACCCGGTCTGGTTCGCCTGGATCGCGCCGATCTTCATCGGCGCCGCCATCAACGGCGTCGTCGGTGCGCTCGTCGCCTACGGCCGCCTGCCGTCGATCGTCGTCACCCTTGGCATGCTTTCGATCCTGCGCGGCGGCCTCGTCTTCGTCACCGGCGGCGCCTGGATCAACAACATCCCGCCGGCCTTCCAGCTCGCGCAGGCGCGCTGGTTCGGGCTGCCCGCGACGATCTGGTTCATGGTCGTCCTCACCGTCCTCGCCTTCCTCTGGATGAAGAACACCGCCTTCGGCCGCTCGCTCTACGCCATTGGCGGCAACGCCGACGCCGCCCGCGCCGCCGGCATCCCGGTGGAACGGCGCATCGTGCAGGTCTTCATGATCCACGGCGCCTTCGCCGGCATCGCCACCATCCTCTTCGCCACCCAGCTCCGGGTGATCCAGTCGACCGTGCCGCCGAACCTCGAGCTCACCATCATCACCGCCTCGGTCATCGGCGGCGTCTCGATCCTTGGCGGCACCGGCACGGTGATCGGCTCCACGCTCGCGGCTATCCTCTTCGCCGCCATCGGCTCGGCGATGATCTTCATCAACGTCTCGGCCTACTGGCTGCGGGCGGTGATCGGCTTTCTCATCCTCGTCACCGTTCTCGTGGACATGGCGCGCCGCAACCGCGAGTTCCGGAGCGCCACGCGATGATGCGCAAGCTGTTCCGCCACGAGACGATCCTGGCGCTTCTGGTGATCCTCGCATTCGTCGTGCTCGACCGGCAGTCCGACAAGTTCTTCACCGTCGACAACCTGATCAACCAGGGCCGGCTGATGACCGAGGTCGGGCTTGTCGCCATCGTGATGACCTTCGTCATCGTCACCGGCGGCATCGACCTCTCGGTCGGCTCGATCCTCGGCGTGACCGCGATCCTGCTCGGCGTGCTGTGGAAGAACGTCGGGGTGCCGCTGCCGGTGGCGATCGGACTCGCCTTGGTCATCGGCACCTTCGCCGGCTTTCTCAACGGCATCATCATCACCCGCTTCAAGGTTCCGCCGCTGATTGCCACCCTCGGCACGCTGGCGCTCTACCGCGGTATCGCCGAGGGCGTCTCCGAGGCCCGTTCGGTGCGCGGCTACCCCGAGTGGTTCTTCGTCCTCGGTCAGGGCCAGCTCTGGGGCCTGCCGACGCAGCTGTGGATTCTCTTCGCCTTCGCCATCATCGCCGCGATCGTGCTCGGCTACACCACCTTCGGCCGCACCACCTACGCCATCGGCTCGAACGAGGTGGCCGCCCGCTTCTCCGGCCTGCCGGTCGACGGCACCAAGATAGCCATCTATTCCGCCTCCGGCTTCGCTGCGGCGGTGGCGGCGGTGATCTTCGTCTCCCGCGTCTCGACCACCCGCTCGGACATGGGTACCGGCATCGAGCTCGACGCCATCACCGCCGTGGTGCTCGGCGGCACCTCGATCTTCGGCGGCCGCGGCACGGTCATCGGCACCATCCTGGGGCTCATCCTGATCCAGGCGCTGAAGAACGGCCTCTCGCTCGCCGGTGTGAAGAGCGATGGCACCGTCGTCCTCATCGGGGCGGTGCTGATCCTTACCATTCTGCTCTCGAGCCTCTTTCACCGGGACGGAAACCGATGAAGACTGCGACCCGCGCGCCAGGCCACGACACGGCCCTGTGCGCGCCAACATGGAGGAAGACGATGCTGCGAACACCCCTAGCGGTCCTGGCCGCGTTCACGCTCTCGACCGGCCTCGCCAGCGCGCAGGCCTGGACGGGCGGCGACGACCTGCCAACCAACCCGCTCGCCTGCGACGACACGCCGGCGACGGTCACCCCGATCGACTACAACGGCGGCATGACCACCAACGCGCCGGACCGCAACGGCAAGGCGATCACCATCGTCGACGTGCCGAAGCTGATCGGCGTCGGCTACTTCGATGCCACCTCCAAGGGCATCCAGGAGGCCGCCGCCGAGCTCGGCAACGTGACCGCGACCACCGACGGCCCGGTCGAAGCCAACATCGACGACCAGATCACGGTCATCGACAACTACATCACCAAGGGCGTGGACGGCGTCCTCTTCGCCGCCAACGACGGCGTCGCCATCGCCCCCGTGCTGAAGAAGGCGCTCGCCGCCGGCATCAACGTCGTCGGCTACGACGCCAACGCCGAGCCGGACGCCCGCCAGTGGTTCGTGAACCAGGCCGAGTTCAACGGCATCGCCAAGTCGCTGGTCGACAACATGGCCGCCGAGATCGGCGACGACGGCTCCTTCGCCATCGTCACCTCGACCTTCACCACGCCGAACCAGGCGCGCTGGATCGCCGAGATGGCCGCCTACCAGGCCTCCTGCCACCCGAACATGAAGTGGCTGGAGACCGTCGAGGCGCAGGAAGACAACATCCTGAGCTTCAACCAGGCCAACACGCTCATCAATAAGTACGGCGATGAGCTGAAGGGCATCTTCGGCATGACCTCGATCGCGACCCCGGCCTCGGCCGACGCGGTCACCCAGGCCGGCCAGTGCGGCAACATCGCCGTCGTCGGCCTCGCCACGCCGAACGCGATGCGGCCCTACGTCGAAAGCGGTTGCGTCAAGTCGGTGGTGCTCTGGAGCCCGGTCGACCTCGGCTACGCCGCCACCTTCGTCATCCGTGCCGTCGCCGACGGCACGCTGAATCCGGGGGACACCTCGGTGTCGGCCGGCAGGCTCGGCGACCTCGCCGTGGTCAACGGCTCCGAGATCCTGCTCGGCGCGCCTTATGTCTTCAACTAGGACAACGTCAACGACTTCGACTTCTGATACCGACCCCGGCATCCGCCGCCCTCGCGCGGCGGATGCCTTCCATCGACCCGCAGCGCGGAATACCTGACAAAAATAGGTGCCAAATGGATTCCATACGCTTTCCATATGCATTCCATACGCGCCGTTTCGCGCAACCGGCTGACTATGAACGACAAGACGGGACGGAGGCTGTGACCCCGTGAATATCGAGGAATACGACCACATCGTCATCGGCGGCGGCGCCGCCGGCTGCGTCGCGGCCGCGCGCCTCGTCACCGAAGGCGACCGCCGCGTGCTCCTGCTGGAGGCCGGCTACTCGCACCACCACCCGCTCCTCGACATGCCGCCGGGCATCTTCAAGCTGATCGGCGCCAACAGCAAATACATGACCTATCACCACACCGTGCCGCAGGAGCACCTCGGCGGCCGCGTCCACGACGTCCCCCAGGGCAACGTCCTCGGTGGCGGCTCCTCGGTGAACGCACAGGTCTACATGCGCGGCCGCCCCAGCGACTACGACGAGTGGGACACCCTCCTCCGCGGCAACAACGAAGGCGCGCCGTGGGACTGGTCCACCGTCCTCTCCCACTTCAAGCGGATCGAGGGAAACAACCGCCTCCTCAACGACTTGCACAACACCGACGGCCCGCTCCTCGTCTCCGACCCCGCCCACATCGACGACGTGTCGCGCTGGTTTATCCAGAGCGTGCAGGCCATGGGCGAGCCGCTGACCCACGACTTCAACGGCCCCATCCAGCGCGGCGTCGGCTTCTACCAGTTCATGAACCGCGCCGGCCAGCGCTCCAGCGCCGCCTACGCCTTCGTCGAGCCGCTGAAGTCAGACCCCCGCTTGACGCTCAGGCTCCGCGCCCGCGTCAGCCGCATCGACATCGAGAACGGCCGCGCCACCGGCGTCACCTGGCGCGACGAAAGCGGCCAGGAACACAAGGCCCGCTCCCGCGCCGACATCGTCGTCACCGCCGGCGCGCTGGTCACGCCCAAGGTTCTCATGCTTTCCGGCATCGGCCCCGCCGAGCACCTCCAGGCCATAGGCGTCCCTGTCCTCCTCGACGCTCCCGGCGTCGGCCGCAACCTCATCGACCACCCCGAGGTCCCGGTCATCTCCGTCGCCAACGGCCCCTACGGCTACTACCGCCAGGGAGTCGGCTGGCGGATGCTGATGAACGGCATCCATTTCAAGGCCTTCGGCACCGGCCGGATCAACAGCGTCGGCTTCGAGGCCGGCGCCTTCGTCAACCCGATCGACCGCGACGCGCCGCCGTCGATCCAGGCCTTCTGCGTCCCCATCGTCTATCTCGACCGCGATCTCTCCAAGATCTTCGAAGACACCTACGGCGTCACCATCACCACCGTCGTGACGAAGCCGAAGTCCCGCGGCTACGTCGAGCTCGCCTCCGCAAACCCCGCCGACATGCCGCTGGTCTCGCCGCACCTGCTCAAGGACCCCGACGACATGGCGACCATGGTCGCCGGCCAGCGCTTCTTCCGCGAGGTCCTGCTCACCGGTCCGCTCGGCAAGCGCATCGAGAAGGTGATCGCCCCCGCCGGCCCCGACCTCTCCGACGACGTCATGGCCGAGCACTGCCGCCGGTTCGTCAAGACCAACTACCACCCCGCCAGCACCGCCCGCATGGGCGCCGACGGCGACCGCATGGCCGTGCTCGACGCGCGCCTGCGCGTTCGCGGCATCGACAACCTCCGCGTCGCCGACATGTCGGCGGTCCCCAACATCAACGCCGGCAACACCGCAGCCCCGGCGATGATGCTCGGAGACCGCTGCGCCGACTTCATCCTCGGCCTCGACCAGCCGCGCGCCGCGGCGAGGCCCGCATCCGAACTCAAGGGAGCCCACGCATGATCTTCGATCTATTCCGCCTCGACGGCAAAGTCGCCCTCGTCACCGGCGCCACCCGCGGCATCGGCCTCGGCATCGCCACCGCGCTCGCCGAGGCCGGCGCCCACGTCATCATGTCCTCGCACAACCCCAGGCCCGAGGTCGTCGAAGGCCTGAAGGACAAGGGCTACAGGATCGACTACCTTCAGGCCGACGTGCGCGACCCGGCGCAGGTGCAGAAGCTCATCACCGAGGCCACCGCCATCACCGGCCGCCTCGACATCCTGGTGAACAACGCGGGCGTCGCCCAGCACGGCGAGACGCACGACTTCACCATGGAAAACTACCGCAAGATCATGGACATCAACCTCGACTCGGTCTTCTACGCCTGCCAGGCGGCGCTCGCGCCCATGCGCAAGCAGAAGGAAGGGGTGATCCTCAACATCGGCTCGATTTCCGGTTACATCTCCAACATTCCGCAGCCACAGGCCGCCTACAATGCGTCGAAGTCCGCCGTGCACATGCTGACCAAGAGCATCGCCAGCGACTATGCCGGCGAGAATATCCGGGTGAACGCCATCGCGCCCGGCTACATCGACACCGACATGACCTCGGGCGGCCTGAAGAATCCCGACTGGGCACCGACCTGGAAGATGATGACCCCGATGCCCAAGGTCGGCACGCCCGAGGACATCGGCGCCGCCGCCCTCTACCTTTGCTCGCCGGCATCCGGCTACGTGACCGGCGAGGTGCTGGTCATCGACGGCGGCTACCTGACTCGCTGAACGACCAAGAAGCAAACCAAGGGAGGACGACCATGAGAATGTACACGCTCGCGGCACTGCTCGCCGCCACCGCCATCGGCAGCGCCGCGCTCGCCGACACGGCCGACAAGAAGATCGCGCTCTCCAACAACTACGCCGGCAACTCCTGGCGGCAGGCGATGCTGAAGAGCTGGGAAAAGGTCACCGCCCCCGCCGTCTCCGAAGGCGTGGTCGGCGCTGCGGACGCCTTCACCACCGCCGAGAACCAGGTGACCGAGCAGGCGGCGCAGATCCAGAACCTGATCCTGCAGGGCTACGACGCCATCGTGCTCAACGCCGCCTCGCCCGAAGGCCTAAACGGCGCCGTCAAGGAGGCCTGCGACGCCGGCATTACCGTCGTCTCCTTCGACGGCATCGTCACCGAGCCCTGCGCCTGGCGCATCGCCGTCGACTTCAAGCAGATGGGCAAGGACGAGGTGCTCTACCTCGCCGACAAGATGCCCGACGGCGGCAACCTCCTCGAGATCCGCGGCCTCGCCGGCGTCTTCGTCGACGACGAGATCTCCAAGGGCATCGCCGAAGGCGTCGCCGAGAACCCGCAGTTCAAGATCGTGGGTTCGGTCCACGGCGACTGGGCGCAGGACGTGGCGCAGAAGGCCGTGGCCGGCATCCTGCCCAGCCTGCCCGACATCGCCGCGGTGGTGACCCAAGGCGGCGACGGCTACGGGGCGGCGCAGGCGATTGCCGCAACCGACCGGGCGATGCCCACGATCATCATGGGCAATCGCCAGGACGAGCTTGCCTGGTGGAAGGAGCAGAAGGACGCCGGCGGCTACGAGACCATGTCCGTCTCCATCGCCCCCGGCGTCTCCACGCTGGCCTTCTGGGTCGCCCAGCAGATCCTCGACGGCAAGGAGGTCCCGAAGGATCTGACGGTGCCCTTCCTGCGCATCGACCAGGACAACCTCGAGACCAACCTCGAAACCACCGAGGCGGGCGGCGTGGCCAACGTCGAGTATTCTCTCGAGGATGCCCAGAAGGTGATCTCTGGCGCCGGTTCCTGACCGCACTCCCTCGGGCGAAGGGCAGCGTTCGCGCAAGAGCGCTGCCCGCCGCAGGGGCCGGAAACGGCGGTAACGAAGTATTTACGAACGACAGCCTTTAGACTCAAAGGCTTAAGGGTAGTTCACGCGTGACAGCCCCGAATCCTATCGTCCGGCTGGACGGCGTCGAAAAGCATTTCGGCGCCGTCCGCGCGCTTGCGGGCGTCACCCTGTCGCTCGAGCCCGGCGAATGCCTCGGCCTCGTGGGCCACAACGGCGCCGGCAAGTCCACGCTGATGAACGTGCTCGCCGGCGTCATTCCCCCCGACGCCGGCCGCATCGAGATCGGCGGCGCCGACCTGACCGCCGGCTATTCCGTGCGCGCGGCCCATGCCGCTGGCGTCCGCTGCGTCTTTCAGGAACTCTCGCTCTGTCCCAACCTCAGCGTCGCCGAGAACGGCCGCATCATGCACCCCGCGCTCCGCGGCCCCGGCTGGCAGCGCGGCGCCGCGGCGCTGATGGGCGGCATGCTCGACACCATCTTTCCCGGCCACGGCATCGACCTCGACCGCGACACCGGCGCGCTCTCCATCGCCCGCCGCCAGATGGTCGAGATCGCCCGCGCCTTCACCGTGACCGACACCCCCGCCGGCGTCGTCATCCTCGACGAGCCTACCTCATCGCTCGACAACGTGCTCGCCGCCCAGCTCCTCGCCCACGTCAGGCGCTTCACCGCCGCGGGCGGCACCGTCGTCCTCATCTCCCACCTCCTTGGCGAAATCCTCGCCACCGCCGACCGCATCGCCGTCATGCGCGACGCCCAGGTCACCGCCCTCGACCAGGCCTCGGCCTTCGACCGCACCAGCCTCGTGCGCGCCATGGGCAGCGTCGTCCCCCGCGGCACCACCGAGACCATCGCGGCCGTGCGTACCACCACCTCCACGCCCGTCGTCCGCGCCCGCCCCCAGGGCCGCCCCGACACCGGCGAGCTCATGGCCCACCCCGGCGAGGTGGTCGGCCTCGGCGGCCTCAGCGGCCACGGCCAGACCCAGCTCCTCGTCCAGGTCTTCGACCACGCCCGCGGCGCCGAAGTCTCCGGCCCGGTAGCGCTCGTCGCCGGCGACCGCCAGTCCGACGGCGTCTTCCCGCTCTGGTCGATCGCCGCCAACATCTCCATCGCCTCGCTCCGCCGCTTCCTCAATGGCCCCCTCATCGACCCCCGCGCCGAGCGCGCCTTCGCCGAGGACTGGCGCCAGCGCATCGGCATCCGCACCCCCGACATGGCGAACCCGATCCTTTCCCTCTCCGGCGGCAACCAGCAGAAGGCCCTCTTCGCCCGCGCGCTCGGCACCGCTGCCCGCATCGTCGTCATGGACGACCCGATGCGCGGCGTCGACGTCGGCACCAAGCAGGAGGTCTACGGCATGATCCGCGAGGAGGCGGCCAAGGGGCGCACCTTCCTCTGGTACACCACCGAGATGGACGAGCTGGCCAAGTGCGACCACGTCTACGTCTTCCGCGAGGGCGCCATCGTCGCCGACCTCCCCCGCGCAGAGATGACCGAGGAAAAGGTCATCCAAGCCTCCTTCCGGGCCGACGCGTGATCTCCGCCCGCCACCTCCGCAGCATCCTCCCCGCCGCCTCGCTGGCGGTGCTGCTGGCGGCCATCTTCTGGCTGCAGCCGCGCACCATGAGCTACTTCGGCCTCAACCTCCTGCTCAACCTCGCCGTCCCGATCGCGCTCGCCACCATCGCGCAGATGTTCCTCCTCTGCGTGAACGACCTCGACCTCTCGATCGGCGCCTTCGTCAGCCTGGTCGCCTGCATCGCCGCCACCTGGCTGAACGACACGCCGCTGCTCGGCATCGCCGCCCTGGCCGCGCTCATCGCCGCCTATGCCGGCATGGGCGCGCTGATCGAGCTTCGCCAGCTCCCCTCCATCGTCGTCACCCTGGGCATGTCCTTTGTCTGGCTCGGCCTGGCGGTGATGGTGCTGCCCACCCCCGGCGGCAAGGCGCCGGACTGGATCCGCACGCTGATGACGCTGAAGCCGTACCTGATCCCCTTCCCGATCATCGCCTCGGTCGTCCTCGCCCTCGTCGTCCACTTCGGCCTGATGCGCTCCTCCTACGGCGTCGTGCTGCGCGGCGCCGGCGGCAACCCGCGCTCGGTCGCCCGCGCCGGCTGGTCGATGCTGCGCGTCAAGGTCACGATGTTCGCGCTGGCCGGCTTCTTCGGCGTCCTCTCCGGCATCGCACTGATCGGCCTCACCACCTCCGCCGACGCCAACATCGCGCTGCGCTACACGCTACTGTCCATCGCAGGGGTCATCCTCGGCGGCGGCGAGTTCGTCGGCGGCCGCGTCTCCCCTATCGGCGCGGTGATCGGCGCCATGACCCTCACCCTCGCCGGCTCCTTTCTCTCCTTCCTGCGGCTCAACCCCGACTGGCAGATCGGCGCCCAGGGCGCGATCCTGATCCTCGTTCTGGCGCTGCGCGTCCTCATCTCCCGCGCCGAGGCCCGCTCGTGACCCGGCTGCTCCGCCAGCCGTGGATCTGGTCGTGGCTGGGGGCGCTCGCCGTCTGGCTCGGAATCGTCACCTTCACCGGCGGCCAGGGCGGCGCCGGCGTCCTCAGCGCCGCGCTCACCTTCGCCGCCTTCTACGTCCTCGTCGCCCTCGGGCAGATGTTCGTCGTCACCCTCGGCCCCGGCAACGTGGACCTCTCCATCCCCGCATGCATGACCCTCGCCGGCACCGTCGCCATGAAGCTGATGGCCGAGGCCAACGGCCTCATCCTCCTCGGCATCGGAATCGCCGCGCTGATCGGCATCGCGGTGGGCGCGGTCAATTACGCCCTGATCCGCCTCCTGCGCATTCCGCCGATCATCGCCACCCTCTCGTCGAGCTTCATCTTTCAGTCGGCGGCGATCTGGTACAACCGCGGCCTCCGCATCAAGCCGCCGCCCGCGCTCGCCGAATTCAGCACCGGCATGGTCTGGGGCATCCCGTCCCTCGCCGTGGTCGTGCTCCTCATCTCAATCCTGCTCCACCTCGTCCTCACCCTCACCATCTACGGCCGCCAGGTCATCGCCATCGGCCAGAACCAGCGGGCGGCAAAGCTCGCCGGCGTCCCCGTCGAGCGCGTCCGGGCGCTCACCTACGTCATGTGCGGTCTTCTCGCCGGGCTCTGCGGCTTCCTCGTCGCCGGCTTCTCCGGCGGCGCCGCGCTCAACATGGGGGCCGAGTACCTGCTCTCCTCCATCGCCGTGGTGGTGATTGGCGGCACCTCGGTCAGCGGCGGCTTTGCCAACGTCCCCGGCCTCTGGGGCGCGGCGATGTTCCTCTTCCTGCTCGTGACGATGCTCAACACCTTCGGTCTCGGCGCCGACCTCCGGCTGATCCTGACCGGCGTCGTCATCATCGCGGTAATCGTCGCCGCCAGCGGGTCGCGGCGCACCGGATAGCTTCGCCCGGCCATCACCTTGGCAAGAATGCACTCGCGGGAATCACGGGCGGATGCCTGTGGAAGGAATCAGAGCCAGTCAGAAGCTGCGGAACCGCGCGAGAGGGAGCCCTTCCCGTTCCACTTCCCGCGCGTACTGCTCAAGCGCCTCGCGATTCGCCATTGCTCGCTGTCTTTCGGACCACCATCCTCGGCGTCTGGCACATTGGACTTTTGTTCGCGATCTTCCTCCATCATATCACCCCGCCAACTGAAACCGCTCGAACCGGTGCAGCGCCTCCTCGATAGGCGGCTTGTAGCTCTCCGAACCCTCGACCACCCAGGTCCATTTCTGGATCAGCAGCTTCCCTGCCGCGCGGTCGGTCTTGAGGTCGATCGCCGCAACGATCCGGTCGCCTGCCAGCACCGGAAGCGCGAAATAGCCGAGCACACGCTTCTCCTTCGGCACGTAGGCCTCGAAGAGGTGGTCGTAGCCGAAGAAAAGCCGCAGCCGCTTGCGCTGGATCACCAGCGGATCGAAGGGCGAGAGCAGATGCACCACCCTTTCCGCCAGCGACGGCGCCTCGGTCCCCTGCGCCATCCAGTGCATCTGCCGTCCCGCCTCCTCCACCGCCACCGGCACCAGCTTCCGCCGCCTGACCCGCGCCTCGATGACCTCCGCCACCGCCTTCTTCCGCGGCGCGTCGAGATGGCAGATCGAATCGAGGCTCACGATCCCCTGCGCCGTCAGCGCCCGGTCGAGCAGGTACTCGGCGATCTGCGCCTCGCTCGCCTTCCGCGGCTTCCGCGCCCAGCCGAAATGCCGGTCCGTGAGCTCGTAGGACTTCAGCATCCCGGCCCGCTCGCTGACCGTCAGCAGCCCGGCGAAGAATGCCATCTGCAGCGCGCGCTTGGACGGCTTGCGGCTGGCCCAGGGATGGTCCTTTTCGACCAGCTCGTCGTCGTCGATGTCGCGGATCGAGAGCGCCCCATCCTTTCGGACCCGCCCGACGATGCGCCGCAGGTCGGCCTGCGAGACCGAGCCGAACCATTTCACCGGGTTCTCCCGATGACGCTCCATGTCCGCCATGAAGAAGCGGAAATCGCGGGTGGGGATATAGGCAAGCGCGTGCGTCCAGTATTCGAACACCGACTTTTCCACCGCCAGCGCCTGGTGCAGGTCGGCGCGGCGGTACTCCGGGATCCGCGTCCAAAGGATGTGGTGGTGCGACCGCTCGATCACGTTGATCGTGTCGATCTGCACGTAGCCGAGATGCTCCACCGCCGCCCGCGTCGCCTCGGACCCCGCGCCGAAGGGTGCCGCCTGGTCCAGCCGCTGCGCGCGCAGCCAGATGCGGCGGGCCTCTTCCGCGGACAGCTCGATGGGCGCAGGCGGCTTTCGAGCCATGCCGGCCCTACGTGGCGCGCGCCCGGCTTTCGGCAAGATAGAGCTCGCGAAGCCGGAGGGTCACCGGCCCCGGCCGGCCATCGCCGATGCGGGTGCCATCGATCTCGACAACCGGTGTCACGAATGCCGAGGCGGCGGTGATGAAGGCCTCGGCAGCGGTCCGCGCCTCGTCGAGGGTGAAGCTGCGCTCCTCGATGCGTACCTGCGCCTCGCGCGCATAGGCGATGACCGCCGCGCGGGTGATGCCGTGCAGGATCGCCTCCGACAGGTCGCGGGTGACCACGGTGCCTTCGCGTGTGACGATCCAGGCGTTGTTCGAGGTGCCCTCGGTGACGAAGCCGTCCTCGATCAGCCAGGCATCGTCCTTGCCCGCCGCCTTCGCCATCATCTTGCACATGGACGGCGCCAGCAGCTGCACAGTCTTGATGTCGCGCCGCCCCCAGCGGATGTCCGGCACGCCGATGACCCGGATCCCGTCCCTTGCGCCGGCGGTATCCACCAGCGCGCGCGCCTGGGTGAACATGACGAGGCTCGGCACCGGATTCGCCGGATAGGCGAAGTCCCGGTCGGCCGCACCGCGCGTCACCTGAAGATAGACCATCCCCTCGCCCACTCCGTTGCGCGCCACGAGCTCGCGGTGGATCGCTTCGATCTCTTCGTCCGAGGCCGGCGCCGGCATGGCGAGCTCGCCCAGCGAGCGATGCAGCCGCCGGAGATGGCCGGGAAAGTCCACGAGCTTGCCCTCGAGCACGCTGGTCACCTCGTAGACACCGTCGGCGAAGAGAAAGCCCCGATCGAAGACGCTGACCCTGGCCTCCTCCTCCGGCACGTAGGCGCCATTCACATAGACAATCCGGCTCATCTCACCCCCAGAGCTCCGGCGTGGACGGATGCACGCCCCGGTCGTCGTAAACCAGCGGATGCGCCCGGTCACGCGCCAGGAGGAGCGGCCCGTCGAGGTCGGTGAAGGCCGCCCCCTGCGCGACCAGCACCGCCGGCGCCATGGCGAGCGACGAGCCCACCATGCAGCCCACCATCACCCCATACCCCGCCGCCCGCGCCGCGTCGCGCAGCGCCAGCGCCTCGGTCAGGCCGCCGGCCTTGTCGAGCTTGATGTTGACCACGTCGTACTTGCCCGCAAGTCCGGCGAGGCTGGCGCGGTCGTGGCAGCTCTCGTCGGCACAGACCGGCAGCGGCCGCGCCATCTCGGCCAGCGCCCCGTCCTCGCCGGCAGGCAGCGGCTGCTCGACTAACTCAACGCCGAGCCTGACCAGCGCCGGCGCCAGCGCGGCATAGGCATCCGCCGTCCAGCCCTCGTTGGCGTCCACGATGATCCGCGCCCGCGGCGCACCGGCGCGCACCGCCTCCAGACGCGCCATGTCTCCCTCGCCGCCGAGCTTGATCTTGAGCAGCGGCCGTCCGGCGTTCGTCGCCGCCTGGGCCCGCATCGCCTCCGGGGTATCGAGCGACAGGGTATACGCAGTAACCTCCGGCCCCGGCTCGCCGAGGCCCGCGAGTTGCCAGACCCGCCGGCCCGCCCCGCGTGCCGCGAGATCCCAGAGCGCGCAGTCGACCGCATTCCGCGCCGCCCCCGGCGGGAGAAGCCCCTGGAGTGCAACGCGATCGAGCGTCTCCGGAAGGCCTTCGATCTGCGCGGTGACGCTGTCCGGGGTCTCGCCGTAGCGGGCATAGGGAACGCACTCCCCCCGCCCCCGGTGGCCTGCGTCCTCGACCGTCACCGTCAGCACCTGCGCCTCGGTGCGCGACCCGCGGCTGATGGTGAAGACGCCCGCGATGGGAAAGGTCTCGGCCCTGACCTCGCGCCTCATCCCAGCGCGTCCACCAGGCGCCCGGCGCCCTGGCGGAAGGGATCGACCGTCGGCAGGCCCATGCGCGCCTCCGTCTCGGCGAGAAGTGTCGAGCGCCGCTCGCCTCGTCCAGCCCGGCGGTATTGATCGAGATGCCGGTAACGCGCACCTCCGGGTTCACCATCCGCGCCATGGTCAGCGAGAGGTCGCGCAGCGCCTCGAGCGAGGGCAGCGCGTAACCCGGCAGGCCGCGCATGTGCGCCCGGGTCGGCTCGTGGCAGAGGATCAGCGTGTCGGGCTGCCCGCCGTGGATCAGCGCCAGCGTCACGCCGGAATAGGAGGCGTGGAACAGGCTCCCCTGGCCCTCGATCAGGTCCCAGTGGTCCGCCGCATTGTCCGGCGTCAGCCATTCGATCGAGCCGGCCATGAAGTCGGCCACCACCGCGTCGAGCGGCACGCCGCCGCCGGTGATGAGAATCCCGGTCTGGCCGGTGGCGCGGAAGGTCGCGGCCATGCCGCGGGCGCGCATCTCCTTCTCCATTGCGAGCGCCGTGTACATCTTGCCCACCGAGCAGTCGGTCCCGACCGCGAGGCAGCGCTTGCCGCTGCGACGCCTGCCGTCGGCGATGGGGTAGCGGCGGGGCGGGACGCGCACGTCGTGGAGCTTGCGGCCGTGCGCCATGGCGGCGGCGACGAGCTCGGGCTCGTCCTGGAGCAGGTTGTGCAGGCCCGAGGCCAGGTCGAGGCCGTGCGCGAGCGCCTCGGTCAGCACGCTGAGCCAGGCGGGCGAGATCACCCCGCCGCGGTTGGCCACGCCGACCACCATCGTCCTCGCCCCTGCGGCGGCGGCCTCGGCGATCGTCATGTCCGCCAGCCCCATGTCGGCGTTGCAGCCGTCCATCCGGTGCTGGCCGATGGCGGCGTCGGGCCGCCAGTCGCGGATCCCCTGCGCCACCTTGGCGGCCAGCGGGTCGGGCGCGTCGCCGAGGAACAGAAGATACGGGGCCTCGATCATGCCGGATCGTTGGCGAAATCGAGCGGCGGCGCAAGCCGCGAGGCGGTGCGCCGCTTGAAGGTACATCTCAGGAACGGCCCTTCCGGCGCGGTGAGCACGATCAGGCAATGCTCCACGTGACGCTCGCCATCGAAGATGTCGACAAAGCCGCGCGGGATCCAGCCGTCTTGTGCGTCGATCAGGCAGCCATCCGAGCCCATGGCCACCACGGGAAAGCGACGGGATCCGCACTCCATAACGAGCTGGCGCCCGCTCCGGTCGCCGGCGAGCCCGATCGCACGTTCCTCCACCGCCGCCTCGTTCAACGCCTTCCTGCTGCAGGATATTGTTCTGCAAAGAGAAAACAAGCGTGAATCCCCGCAGCCCGCCGCGGCCGCGACCGCGCGTCGCCTTGCATCCGGGGCCGCCCGGCGCGAGGTTCGCCGCCAGCTGGAGGAAAGGTCAAGACCATGACGGAAGAGATCGTGATTCTCGACGGTGCCCGCACCGCCATCGGCACGTTCGGCGGTAGCCTCGCCGGGGTCCCGCCCATCGCCCTGGCGGCCACGGCGGCACGCGAGGCGCTGGCGCGGTCGGGCGTCGAGGGCGGGCAGATCGGCCACGTGGTCTTCGGCCACGTGATCAACACCGAGCCGCGCGACATGTACCTGTCGCGAGCGGCATCGATGGAGGCGGGCGTCCCGGACAGCGCGCCGGCGATGAACGTCAACCGGCTCTGCGGCTCGGGGGCACAGGCGATCATCTCCTGCGTCCAGGCGCTTTCGATGGGGGATGCCGACTTCGCGCTGGCCGGCGGGGCGGAGAGCATGTCGCGCTCGCCTTACACACTGCCGGCGGTGCGCTGGGGCCAGAAGATGGGCGACACCAGCGCGGTCGACATGATGGTGGGCGCGCTCACCTGTCCGTTCGGCACCGGCCACATGGGCGTCACCGCCGAGAACGTGGCGGAGGAGAACCAGATTACCCGCGAGGCACAGGACGCCTTCGCGCTGGAGAGCCAGAACCGCGCCGCCGCCGCCATGAAGGCGGGCCGCTTTGCCAGCCAGATCGTGCCGGTCGAGGTCATGGTGAAGCGCGAGAAGGTCGCCTTCGCCACCGACGAGCACCCCAAGCCCACCACTGCCGAGGGGCTCGCCAAGCTGCGGCCGGCCTTCCGCAAGGAGGGCTCGGTCACCGCCGGCAACGCCAGCGGCCTGAACGACGGCGCCGCGGCGCTCGTGCTCGCCACCGCAGATGCCGCCGCGAAGGCGGGTCTGAAGCCAAGGGCGCGGGTGCTGGGCTACGCGGTCGCCGGGGTGCGGCCGGAGGTCATGGGGATCGGGCCGATCCCGGCGGTGCAGAAGCTCCTGGAGAGAACCGGCCTCAGCGTCGATGACTTCGACGTCATCGAATCCAACGAGGCCTTCGCGGCCCAGGCGCTGGCGGTGAACAAGGGCCTCGGTCTCGACGCGGCCAAGGTGAACCCGAACGGCGGCGCCATCGCGCTGGGCCACCCCGTCGGCGCCACTGGTGCGATCCTGGCGATCAAGGCGCTCTACGAGCTGGAGCGGTCCGGCGGGAGGAAGGGTCTGGTGACCATGTGCATCGGCGGCGGGCAGGGGATCGCACTGGCGTTCGAGCGCATCTGACAGGCCCTACCCTTAAGCCAAGGACTTTCGTTCGTTGAGAACCCGGTTGCCGCCGCGCCTGACCTACTTGGGTTCGGCCACGACGGTTCGCCGGTAGAGGTGCCAGGTGGCATGTCCGAGGATCGGGAAGACCACGATCAGCCCCAGGAAGAAGGGGATCGAGCCGATCACGAGCCCGGCCACCACGATCAGGCCCCAGACGGCGATGGGGACCGGGTTGGCCGCAGCGACACGCATGGAGGTGATGACGGCCACCGGTAGCCCGACATCGCGGTCGAGGAGCAGCGGGAAGGAGACCACGCTGCAGGCAAGCACCAGCGCCGCGAAGAGGGCGCCGACCGCGATCCCGACGATGGTCATCGTCCAGCCGGCCGGCGTGGTCAGGACATCGCGTGCGAAGCTGCCCACCGAGTTCAGGCCGCATGTCGCCGAACGCCGCATAGTAGATGCCGTGCGCCGTCAGCACCCAGACGAGGAAGAGCGCGCCAAGCATGATGCCGAGCATCAGGATGGCCGCGAAGGACGGTGACTTGGTCACGGCGAAGGCATGCGACCAGTCGGTTTCCTCGCCGAGTTCGCGCCGCCGGCTCATCTCGTAGAGGCCGACCGCCGCCACCGGCCCGAGCAGGGCGAAGCCGGAGGCGATCGGAAAGAGGAGCGGCAGGAGGTTGTTGTGTAGCGCCACCCAGGCGAGCAGCACGCCGATGATCGGGTAGAGCAGGCAGAGAAAGATCACGTCGGTGCGACAGGCGGCAAAGTCCTCGACGCCCTTGCGCAGCACCTCGCGCAGGTCGCGCACAGCGATGTGGCGGATCCCCGGCATCTCCATCTCGCTGACGTCGCCGTGGCCCACGTGGGTCGCGGCGGCGCCGAGGTGTCTGCCGACGGCGCTGGCCTGGTCGACACTCCAGGAGAGCGGGTTTCCAATGGTTTCCGACATTCTTTCCTCCGGCACATGTCTTGCGCACATGGCTTGTCATGTGGCGGCAGATCGTGGTCGGATCGCAGGGTCGCCTCGGTCCGGGGACGAACTGCTGCCGCTGTCGGCATGGTAGCAGAAAATCCTGCCCATGCGACATGTCTTGTCGAAACCGTGACCCGAGGCCCGCCATATGTCCGAATTTGACCGCGACGCCTATCTCGCCTTCTTCCGCGCTGCCGAGGCGCTGAAGGACACGTTCCGCAGCGCCCGCACCAGCGGCGGGCGGCAGGAGAGCACGGCCGAGCACAGCTGGCGGCTCTGCCTCATGGCGGTGACGCTGGAGGACGAGCTGCCGGGGATCGATCTCAGGCGGCTGCTCGAACTCCTGATCCTGCACGACCTCGGCGAAGCGGTGGGCGGCGACATCCCCGCCCCGCAGCAGGGCGGCGACAAGACCGCCGACGAGCGGCAGGCCTTCGCGAGCCTGCTCGCGCCGCTGCCGGAAGCGGTCGCCGCCCGCCTCATGGCGCGTTGGGACGAGTACAATGCGGTGGTCACGCCCGAGGCACGGCTCGCCAAGGGGCTCGACCGGCTGGAGACGGTGCTGCAGCACGTCCAGGGCGCCAACGCGCCGGATTTCGATTATGCCTTCAACCTCGGCTACGGGCGCGCCCATACCGACGCGCATCCGCTGGTGGCCGCGCTGCGCGGCCCCGTCGACGAGGAGACGGCCCGGCTGGCCGGACTGCGGGCCGGGCGCTGACGCCCGGCCCCTGTCTCAGCGGTTGTCCGGCTGGCTTCGCACCAGCTCGAAGTCCGCGCCGGGTGATGCGGTAAGGCCGGCCCTCGCGCGACCCGATCGCCCGGCGGCGCTTCAGCCGCCGGAAGAGCGCGAGATCGACGCCCGGCATCAGCCAGCCTTCGCGGTTCAGGCACTGCACCTCGCGGATGCGGCCGCGCGGGCACTTGATCGGGCGGATCTCGCCGCCCTGCGCCAGCGCGTGCAGCACGCGCTGTTCCTGTCGTGAAATATCCATGTCCGTCGTCTGCGATAGGAATGGCAAAGGAGCGCGCCCGCGGCATCTCGCCTGCGGGGCGCCTGTCGGTTGCCTGCCTCACCCGGGAAGGTGAGGCGCTATCGAATGACGGACTGGCTGAACATCCCGGCCGGATAGGCCGAATCACGCCCCCGCGTCAATCGCCTCGTGCTGCTGGCCAGGGGGATCGCTTGAAGCCGATGGGGATTCCGGCATGGAGTTTGCTGTGATTTATGGGAGGCCTCGAAACAGCGGGGTCATCCATGTCAGGCAAGGCGTTCATCGACCAGTTCTCGGCGCTCGAAGACCCGCGGCAGGCGTGGAAGGTGGTCTATCCGTTACCCGAGATCCTGCTCGTCGTGCTGTGCGCCACGCTCGGCGGGGCGGAGGATTTCGTCGAGGTCGCGCGCTGGGGCCAGAAGAAGCTCGGGTTCCTGCGTCGGCTGCTGCCCTACGAGCGGGGCATCGCCTCGCACGACACCCTGAACGACGTGATGAACGCGCTGCCCGCGCCGCTCTTCGCCGCGTGCTTCACCGCCTGGGTGGAGAGCCTGCGCGAGACCGAGCCCGACATCGTGGCGATCGACGGCAAGACCTCGCGGCGGAGCAAGGCGAAGGGGAGCGCCCCCCTGCACCTGGTCTCGGCCTGGGCGAGCCGGCAGCGGCTGGTGCTCGGCCAGGAGGCCGTGGCGGAGAAGTCGAACGAGATCAATGCGATCCCTCTCCTGCTCGCCCGGCTCGAACTGGCCGGCGCGCTCGTCACCATCGACGCCATGGGCTGCCAGACCGAGATCGCCACGGCAATTCGCGGCAAGGGCGCCGACTATCTCCTCGCGCTCGAGGACAACTGGCCGGCGCTCGCCGAGGAGGTCCGGCGCCACTTCGACGCCGCGCCCGCCGAGACCCTCGCCCGCCACGAGACCACCGACGGCGACCACGGCCGCATCGAGGTCCGCCGCACCTTCGTCAGCCACGACGTCGGCTGGCTCACCTCGGACCGGCGCTTCCCGGGCGAGTGGCGCTTCCCGGACCTCGCGATGCTCGGCATGGTCGAGGCCGAGGTCGAGCGCGACGGCAAGACCAGCCGCGCCCGCCGCTACTACCTCTCCTCCGCCCGGCTCTCCGCCAGCGCCTTCGCCGCCGCCGTCCGCGCCCACTGGGGCATCGAGAACCGCCTCCACTGGGTGATGGACGTCGTCTTCCACGACGACCTCATGCGCCTCAGAACCGGCGGCGGACCCGCCAACATGGCCACCATCCGCCACGCAGCCCTCAACATCGTCAAGGAGATACCCGACAAGGCCAGCCTTAAGGTCCGCCGAAAGACCCTCGGATGGGATGACGACTACCTCCTCGCCGCGCTCACCCACACCCACCAATGAGCTTCAAGCGATTCCCCTGCGCTGCTGGCCCGCAGTCACCGCCCGACCGAAGGTCCGCGGAGACGAAAACACCCATATGGATTCCATACGGATTCCATACGCTTTCTGGGTGCGATTTTCGCCACCTTTTCAGCCTGATACCGCCAATGTCGCGGCGCCCGCCCATTTCGACGTTTCCTCTCGCTTGAAGCGGCCCCCCGATCGGCTACCTTCCATCAATGACCGAGGATTTGGAGCGGTTCGTCCGGGCGCAGGACCCGGTCTGGCGCGACGTCGTGGCTGAGCTTGCCGCCGGGAGGAAGCGGAGCCATTGGGTGTGGTTCGTCTTTCCGCAGATCGCAGGACTCGGACACAGCGGCATGTCCCGGCGCTACGCCCTCGGCTCGGTCGCGGAAGCCGCCGACTATGCCGAACATCCCGTCCTCGGACCACGCCTGCGCCAGGCGACGGACCTCATCCTCGCCCAAGCCCCACAACCCCCCGAAGCCATCCTCGGCACGATCGACGCACTCAAGTTCCGCTCCTCAATGACCCTCTTCGCCCTCGCCTGCCCCCAAGGCCCGCGCTTCGGCGCCGCCCTCGACGCCTTCTGGAACGGCTCTCCCGATCCGGCGACGCTGGAGCTGGTCGTCGACGGTTAGGCGGGTGGACACGCGGGCTTGCACCGGCCCCCGGCATGGCTATCGTGGCCGCGGGCCGGGTCGGGAGCCCGAACGAGAAAACAAAGGGGGGGGCCATGACGGCGCAGTTGCTCATCGCCAAAGCGGTCTCGGCATGACCGCCCCGCTGCCGCATCCTGAAGACGCCGCGGGTGTCTGGGTAGGTCGCGCCTGGGTGCCGGATGCCGGCGGTCCCTGCGTGGTCACCCTTCGCGACGGCGCCGTCTTCGACGTGACCTCCCGCGTGGTGCCGACGGTGCGCGACCTGCTCGAGCTTGATGATGCCGCGGGTTGGCTTCGCGCGGCTTCTGGCCGGGTGATCGGTCCGCTGGAGGAGCTCGCTGCCGCCTCGCGGGCGGGTGACGAGGGGCGGGCACGCCTCGTTGCGCCGTGTGATCTGCAGGCGCTTAAGGCGTGCGGGGTGACCTTCGCGCGCTCGATGGTCGAGCGGGTGATCGAGGAGCGCGCGGCGGGGGACCCAGCCCGGGCAGAAGAGGTACGCGCCCGGATCGCCGGACTGATCGGGGCCAGCCTGCGCCATATCGTACCGGGCAGCGAGGCGGCGGCGACTGCGAAGACCGCGCTGCAGGCGGAGGGGCTGTGGAGCCAGTATCTCGAGGTGGGGATCGGGCCGGATGCCGAGGTCTTCACCAAGGGTCAGCCCATGTCGGCCGTGGGTTGGGGCGCGACCGTGGGCCTCCACCCGGTGTCGAAGTGGAACAACCCCGAGCCCGAGGTGGTGCTGGCGGTCGACAGCCGCGGGCGCATCCGCGGGGCGTGCCTCGGCAACGACGTGAACCTTCGCGACGTGGAGGGGCGCTCGGCGCTGCTGCTCGGCAAGGCCAAGGACAACAACGCCGCCTGCGCCATCGGTCCGCTCATCCGCATCTTCGACGACGGCTTCGGGCTCGACGATGTGCGGGCAGCCGAACTCGCCATGACGGTCGAGGGGACGGACGGCTTCCGCATGAAGGGGAGTTCCTCCATGCGCGAGATCAGCCGAGACCCGGCCGATCTCGTCGCCCAGACCATCGGGAGGCACCACCAGTATCCGGACGGGCTGATGCTGTTCTGTGGGACAATGTTCGCGCCGGTGCAGGACCGCGATGCGCCGGGGCAGGGGTTCACCCACCACAAGGGCGACACCGTCACCATCGCCGCCCCGGGGCTCGGGGCCCTCGTCAACACCGTCGGCCTCGCCACCGAGGCGCCGGAATGGACTTTCGGCACGGGCGCGCTGATGCGCAATCTGGCCGGCCGCGGTCTTATCTGACCGCTGATCTGAACGAAGGGATTTCCGCCATGGCGCTGCACAAGAACCTCATCGACGGCGAGTGGATCGAGGGAGAGCCGGTTCCCAACATCAATCCGTCGAATGTGAAGGACGTGGTGGGCGAGTATGCCCGCGCCACCGTAGAGGACGCCCGGCGCGCCATCGCGGCGGCCAAGGCGGCGTTCCCGGCCTGGTCGCGCTCGGGGCC
Organism: uncultured Alphaproteobacteria bacterium; assembly: GCA_963796805.1. Taxonomy (GTDB): domain Bacteria; phylum Pseudomonadota; class Alphaproteobacteria; order Rhodobacterales; family Rhodobacteraceae; genus Amaricoccus. The sequence goes on along the minus strand of CAWCNG010000001.1, from coordinate 132,087 downwards.
GCTGGAGCGGCACGGGGTACTGCGCAAGGCATCCGACGAGATTCTGGCCCGCAAGGAGGAGCTGGGGCGGCTCCTCGCCCGCGAGGAGGGCAAGTCGCTGCCGGAAAGCATCGGCGAGACGGTGCGGGCGGCACAGATCTTCGACTTCTTCGCCGGTGAGTGCCTGCGGCTGACCGGCGAGACGGTGCCCTCGATCCGTCCGGGGGTCGGGGTCGAGATGACCCGCGAGGCGGTGGGCGTGGTCGGCCTGATCACGCCCTGGAACTTCCCCATCGCCATTCCGGCCTGGAAGCTGGCACCGGCGCTGGCCTACGGCAACACGGTGGTTCTTAAGCCCGCCGATCTGGTGCCGGGCTGCTCCTGGGCGATCGTCGACATCCTGCAGCGGGCAGGGATCCCCAAGGGAGTGCTGAACCTCGTCATGGGCAAGGGGTCCGTCGTCGGCCAGGCCCTGCTCGACAGTCCTGACGTGAACGCCATCAGCTTCACCGGCAGCCAGGCCACGGGCAGCCGCGTTGCCGAGGCGAGCGTCCGGGTGATGCGGCGCTTCCAGCTGGAGATGGGTGGCAAGAACCCGCTTGTGGTGCTCGACGATGCAGACCTGAACGTGGCCGTCGAATGCGCGGTCAACGGAGCGTTCTTCTCCACCGGCCAGCGCTGTACCGCCTCGTCGCGCCTCATCGTGAGCGATGGCATCCACGACAAGTTTGTCGCCGCCGTGACGGAGCGGCTGAAGGCGCTGAAGGTGGACGATCCGCTGAAGGAAGGCACCCAGATCGGCCCGGTGGTGGACGCCGGCCAGCTCAAGCAGGACGAGGACTACATCGCCCTCGGCCGTACGGAGGGGGCCGAGCTGGTCGCAGGCGGCGAGCGGCTGAATCGCGACACCGAGGGCTTTTACCTCTCGCCGGCGCTCTTCGTCGGCGCCACCAATGCGATGCGGCTCAGCCGCGAGGAGATCTTCGGACCCGTGGCCGGGGTGATCCGGGTCAGGGACTACGAAGAGGCGCTCACGGTGGCGAACGACACGCCCTTCGGGCTTTCGTCGGGCATCTGCACCACCTCGCTGAAGCACGCGACCCACTTCAAGCGCAACGCCGAGGCGGGCATGGTGATGGTCAACCTGGCGACGGCGGGTGTCGACTTCCACGTGCCCTTCGGCGGACGCAAGGGGTCGAGCTTCGGGCCGCGCGAGCAGGGGCGGTACGCGGTGGAGTTCTACACCACCGTAAAGACCGCCTATACCCTGGCCTGACGGCGGTGGGGCGTATCCGCGTCGGGGTTGGAGGCTGGGTCTTCGAGCCGTGGCGCGGCGTCTTTTTCCCGCCGGGACTGACGCAGAAGGAGGAGCTGGCCTACGCCAGCCGGCAGCTCAGCTCGATCGAGATCAACGGCACTTACTACGGCTCGCAGAAGCCCGAGAGCTTCCGCAGGTGGCGCGACGAGACGCCCGACGGCTTCGTCTTCGCGGTGAAGGGTCCGCGCTTCGCCACCAACCGGAAGGTGCTCGCCGAGGCGGGCTCGTCCATCGAGCGCTTCTTTGCCAGCGGTGTCATGGAGCTTGGGGACAAGCTCGGGCCGGTGAACTGGCAGTTCATGGCCTCGAAAAGATTCGATCCCGACGATTTTGCCGCCTTCCTCGGGCTGCTGCCGAAGGAGGTCGAGGGCAGGCCCGTCCGCCACGCCGTCGAAGTGCGGCACGCAAGCTTTCGCGCGCCGGATTTCGTCGCGTTGGCCCGTGAGTACGGCGTGGCGGTGATCGTTGGAGCCGACTCGCAATATCCGCAAATCGCTGACGTGACCGCGCCGTTCGTCTACGTTCGGATCATGGGAACGGTCGACGACGAACCCGCCGGCTATCCGCCCGCTGCCCTCGACACCTGGGCGGAGCGCGCCCGCCGCTGGGGCGCGGGCGGTGCTCCGGACGATCTCGACACGGTGGCGCCGTCGTTCGAAACGGTCTCGCGCGACGTCTTCCTCTACGTGATCAGCGGCGCCAAGCACCGCAATCCGGCAGCGGCCATGGCGCTGATGGAGCGGGTCGCCTGAGCGGTGCTGGTACGGGTGGTCGGGATCGAACCGACACTCTGTCACCAGAACTGGATTTTGAGTCCAGCGCGTCTACCAGTTCCGCCACACCCGCGAGCGAGCGGCACCCTAGCCGCAGCCGCACACCCGCCGCAAGCCTCTGCCCTTCGCGATTGATCCCGCCTCCTGCGTCCGGCTATGCTCCCGCCGCTGCCCCTATAGCTCAGCCGGTAGAGCGACTGATTTGTAATCAGTAGGTCGGGAGTTCGAGTCTCTCTGGGGGCACCATAGTTTTCAATAGCTTAAGCAATACATACGGGAGTGATTTTCATTTGGGTAAGCGCCAGGTAAGCTTGAGCGCAGCGTCTTTCCCCGAAACGGGCTTTGCATTGGCTGCACCGCCGTCGCAGCGTGACAGCATGAGCGAGGGGCTGCCATGGGTCACGTGAGGCTGGGAACCCTTCCCCAGACGAAGCGCTGGCGCGAGGTCATTGGACTGCTCGAGTTGGACGCGCCACTGCCAGATGTGGCAGGGGCCGCGGCCAAGGCGTCTGACGCTGACCTCAGTCGTGTTTCGGATGATCCGCTCTTCCAGTATGTAGCCGGTCTGCTGGTCAAGTTGCCCCTTGCCGCGCGCGCCCCTTGCTTCGAGGACGAGTTGGAAAGGCTCGGTATTCGGCGGGACCGCGGTGCCACGGTCTCGTCACTATTGACGGGTATCGACGAGGCGATCGAGCGGCGGGCCTCTAAGGACGGTCGCTCTTCGGACGCGGGGGGACTGGCGCAGGCGGCGCTGCTGGAGAGCCTTTCGAACAATCTGCGCGACAGGCTACCCACACTATTTGAACCGACAACTCAGGAGGTGCGCAGGGCCCTTGCCGGGTTCGCCGGCGGTGACCGCATCGCAAAGCTTGCACGTCGAGCCCATCGGAAACATCCCGCCCGCCGAGGCCGAGGCGCGCCACTACGCCGAGCTGGAGACCGTCGCCATGGCGGCGTGGGACTTAAACAAACCGGTGATCGCAGGCCCCGCTATTGGGAGGCGCGGAACCGGGTGACCACATGGGAACCGTTGTGGTAGGTTCCCCATCCATTACCTCGCCAAGGAGATGACAGAGGACCATGCGTGCGCCCCGCTGGACCGCAGTAAGCCAATCGGCGTTCGAATGGGGAACGGGAGGCGCTCGACTTCCTACGCGACCTATTGCCGGACAACGAGCCGTGGCACGCATGGTCGAACTTCGAGTTCATCGACGACGAGGGGCGGGTCAACGAGGTGGATGCCCTCGTCCTGACACCGGCCGGGCTTGTCCTCATCGAGGTCAAGTCTCGCCCTGGTACCCTGCGTGGTGATGGCCATAGCTGGACCTGGACTACCGAGGGGCGCCCCCTCACCGCCGACAACCCTTTGCCACTGGCCAACAGAAGGGCGAAGCGCTTGGCTTCCGTGCTCCGCCGCCAAGAGGCGTTGGCCGGCCGTGGTGCTATTCGCGTCACGCCCTGGGTAGAGCCGCTCATTTTCCTTTCCGGGGTCAGACAGCGTCCCGCCCTCGACCCAGGTACAGAAAAGCGCGTCACGCTGCGCGGGACGCCCGGCAGCCCCGATGACCAAGGGATCATCGGAACGCTCCTCCGTGCGGATGAGCTTGGGTTAGGGCGGCGTGGACCGATAGACCATGCGACGCCCCGAGTCGTCCTCCGTGCAATCGAGCAGGCAGGCATCCGTGCGCCCGGCCGGGGCCGCCGGGTCGGCGACTACGAACGCGGGCAGCTCCTTGGGGAAGGCGAGAACTGGCAAGACTTTGCTGCTCGGCACGCAGCTACCGGCGTCGCGCGCCGCGTGCGGGTCTATCCTTACGCGCGCGCCGCCACACCCGAGGCCCGCGACCGCCTAGCCCGGACAGCTAAGCGCGAAGCTTGCGTTCTCGAGGGCGTAGAGCATGTGGGCATCCAGCGCGTCCTCGACTACCGGGAGGCGGAACTCGGCCCAGCCCTCGTCTTTGAGCACGACCCCAATGCGCTCCGCCTTGATCGCTTCTTGGACCAGAGGCTCGCCAACCTGGGCCTCGACGAGCGCCTCGGGGAGGCCTTGGCCTACGCCCACGGCAAGAGGCTCTACCACCGCGGTCTCGCCCCGCAGAACATCCTTGTGCGCGGCCCGGAGAGCGAAACCCCGCGACTGCAGGTGACGAACTGGCAAGTGGCGAGCCGTGGGGCAGGCACGACTGCCGGCGCGGCGATGACGGCTGGCACGCAGCACGTTGAGGACCACCTAGGCGACCCAGCCAAGGTCTACCTCGCACCGGAGTCCGGGACGGCCGGCAAGGACCGAGGGCGGCGAGGGGCAAGCCCGGGCAACGCAGCTGGTTTCCGAGCCGGTCGTGCGCCGCAAGAGACGGCGCACAGCCCCTGCGACTTCAACCATTGAGTAAAGGTTGCACATCGAGGATCGCTGTTCTTGGGGGGGGTCGTGTCCCGGGTGGTGGTGTAGCTCGACGGTAGCGTCGCCGGCTGCCTGCGCGGATTGACGCGCTGGCAGGCAGGCGGCGACGCGGTGGTCATCGCGCGGTCGTCGGTGTTGGTCGGGTTTGCAAACGCCAACCTGATCGGAGACCTCACGATGACCGACGAGATGATGAACCTGCGCGAGCTGGTGGAGAAGACCCCGGACGCCGATGTCTTGCGCGAGATGATCGGCTTTGCGGCCGAGCGACTGATGGAGCTGGAGGTGGGCGGCCTGACCGGGGCGGCCTGGGGCGAGAAGAGCCCAGAACGGCTGGTCCAGCGCAACGGCTACCGGGAGCGGATGTGGGAGACCCGAGCCGGGAGCGTGGAGCTGCGCATCCCGAAGCTGCGGAGGGGCTCGTACTTCCCGGCTTCCTGGAGCCGCGGCGGATGGCGGAGAAGGCACTGACGGCGGTGATCCATGAGGCCTACATCCACGGCGTATCGACGCGGTCGGTCGACGACCTGGTGAAGGCGCTCGGGATGAGTGGCATCTCGAAAAGCCAGGTGAGCCGGCTCTGTACCGAGATCGACGAGCGGGTGACGGAGTTCCTCGAACGGCCGCTGGAAGGCGACTGGCCGTACCTGTGGATCGACGCGACCTACCTGAAGGTGCGCCAGAACGGCCGCATCGTCTCGGTGGCGGTGATCGTCGCGGTCGGCGTCAACAGCGACGGCCGGCGCGAGGTGCTGGGCATGGACATCGGCCCCTCGGAAGCCGAGCCCTTCTGGACCGCCTTCCTGCGCAAGCTCGCCCGCCGTGGCCTGCGCGGGGTCAAGCTCGTGATCTCCGATGCCCACGAGGGCATCAGGGCCGCGACTCGCCAAGATCCTCTGCGCCAGCTGGCAGCGCTGCCGCGTCCACTTCATGCGCAACGCGCTCGCCCATGCCGGCAAGAGCGGCCGCCGCGTCGTCTCTGCCTTCGTCGCTACCGCCTTCGCGCAGAACGATGCCGACAGCGCGAAACAGCAATGGCGCCGCGTCGCCGACCAGCTCCGCCCCAAGGTGCCGAAGCTCGCCGCGCTGATGGACGAAGCCGAGCCGGACGTTCTCGCCTACATGACCTTTCCCCAGCAGCACCGGGCAAAGCTGCACTCCACAAACCCGCTCGAGCGGCTCAACGGCGAGATCAAGCGCCGCACCGAGGTCGTCGGCATCTTCCCCAACGAGGCCGCCATCACCCGCCTCGTCGGCGCCATCCTCCTCGAGCAGAACGACGAATGGGCCGTCCAGCGCTCCCGCTACATGACCCTTGAGACCATCGCCCCGATCGCCGATGATCCCGCCATCGGCCTGCCAGCCATGGCGGACTGATCGGCCCGGACTTCGCCGGTGCTCGTGGTGGCATTCGTCAGCTACACCACGTCATGGGACACAACCTTGGGGGGCGCCTTTTCGCGTTTCAAAGCCTTCGTGCCGCTGTATTCAGTTGGGCATTGATGCATCGCCGGCTGAGTGACTACTAGAGCATATTCGGATCAATCCGGTTCGTAGCCGGAGTTCGTGAAGTAGTTTGCGCACTCGTCTGGTAGGACGGCGTCGAGGGCGGACGCGATCGCGGTTTCGAGGGCATCTACCGTCCTGGCGGCGGCCTTTCGGAGGAGCGCTTTGATCTTTGCGAAGACCTGTTCGATCGGTTGAAGTCCGGGGAGTAGGGCGGAAGGAACAGGAGCTTGGCGCCGGCGCGTTCGATCGCTGCCCGTGCGCCGCTGACCTTGTGGGCGGGCAGGTTGTCCAGGATGACGATATCGCCCGGCGCGAGGGTGGGGGCGAGGAACGTCTCGGCATAGGCGGTGAAGGCGTCGCCGTTCATCGCCCTGTCGATGACCATGGGCGCCGTGAGGCCGCCGAGGCGCAGGCCCGCGACCAGCGTGGTCGTCTTCCAGTGGCCATGCGGGATCGCGGCGCGGCAGCGCTCGCCCCGTGGACTGCGCCCGCGCAGGCGGGCCATCTTGGTGGTCGCGCCGGTCTCGTCGAGGAAGACGAGCTTTGTCGGGTCGAGTTCGGGCTGGAGCTCGAACCAGGCCTCCCGCCGCGCGGCTACGTCGGCGCGCGCCTGCTCGCTGGCATGCGCGGTCTTTTTTTGAACGTGATCCCGTGGCGGCGGTAGAAGTCGTGGATCGTGCTGATCGCGAAGGTCTCGCCCCGCTCGGTGATCAGCCGCTCGCGCAGTTCCGCCAAGGTGACGTCGGGCGCCTCCTCGATCGCCTGCATCAGCAGGTCGGCCTGCGCTTCGATCCGCCCCGACCGCCGGTCGCCGCCGCGCGGCTTCGGCGCCGTCCGGCCGGTCCGCAGATACTCGTCCATCCAGCGCACCGCGCTCGCAATGCTGACCCCGAACCGCCGCGCTGCCGCGTTGCGCGACATGCCAGCTTCGACCGCCCCGATCACCCGGATGCGAAGGTCCGCGGAAAGGTATTGAGCCATGCATGCTGGCCTCCCTCCCCAGCATGCAGTTTGAATCACGACAGCAGCCGCTTGGGAATCCCCCGCGATTTCAATCGGACGCCAAAATGCTCTAGTCACAATCACACCCGTCAGCGGAGTCTCCGCAGGCAGCGGCCGGCCCCTCTTGAACGAACACCGTGCTTCAGCGAGGCCCTGAGGTGAGCGCTCCGCACTCCGTTCGGGATGATGGGACGCTTGATGGGAAGCAGCCGTCAGCTCAGCGATTTCTTCGTCCCATCAATTGCTTACCAAGGTGGTTTGGTGGAGCCAAGGGGGATCGAACCCCTGACCTCTTGCATGCCATGCAAGCGCTCTCCCAGCTGAGCTATGGCCCCGGAGCGCGGCCGGAGGCCGCGCGCGCCGTCTTTAGGAGTGCCGCCCCGGCCAGATCAAGGGCAAAATGGCGCCGGGCACGGTGCGTCAGCTCTCTTCCTCGTCGGAGGCGACGTCGGCGATCTCCTCGAGATCGACGTTGTCCTCCTCGTCCTCGAGGATTTCGTCGTCGAGATCGTCGTCCGCCTCGATCCCCTCCTCGTCGGCCTCGATCTCCGGCAGATCCTCGATATCGACGGGCTCGGGCTTCACCTTCTCGGGCCGGAGCGCCTTGGGCTTCACGGCCGTCAGGCTCTCCAGCGTGAAGACCGCGCCGCAGTTCGGGCAGGTCATCGGGTCGGTGCGCAGGTCGTAGAACCGCGTCGAGCAGGTCGGGCAAATGCGCTTTACGCCCCATTCGTCCTTGGGCATCGGCTTCCTCGTCTTGGAGAGGGTGGAAATCCGGCGTCGCATGCCACGGGCGTTGAACTTTGTCAAAGGCTTTGCCGTTAAGGATGCGTGACAGGTCTGTCGGCTTTCTAGTGAAAAATCGCTTGATGCAGTGCAGCAGCGGGAGCTACGCTACGCAACGTGCTTGCAACAAAAAAGAAAATCGGGGGACGGAATGCTGTACCACGCCTACGAGATGACGCACGCGGCGATCTCGCCCATGCGCGCGGCGGCGCGGATGGGGCAGGAGGTGATCCGGAACCCGCTCAACCCGATGGCGGACACCTACGGCTCCCGGGCGATGTCGGCGGCGCTGGAGATGTTCATCAACGCCACGCGGCGCTACGGCAAGCCCGAGCTTCGGCATCGAGGAGACCGTGGTCGACGGGGCGCCGACGCCGGTGGTGGAGGAGGTGGTCTGGTCGCGCCCGTTCTGCAACCTGCTGCATTTCCGCCGCGACTCCGCGGCGGCCGAGGCCGGAACGATCCCAAGGTGCTGATGGTGGCGCCGATGTCGGGGCACTATGCGACGCTGCTGCGCGGGACGGTGCGCGACATGCTTCCCGACCACGACATCTACATCACCGACTGGACCGACGCCCGCGAGGTGCCGCTGTCGGAGGGCGAGTTCGATCTCGACGACTATACCGACTACCTGATCGAGATGATCGAGCAGCTGAGCGCAGGAGGGCGAGCGGATCGCGGTGATGGCGGTCTGCCAGCCCGGCATCCCGGTGATGGCCGCGGCGGCGCTGATGGCGATGGACGGGAACCCGCGGCGGCCGGCGTCGATGGTGCTGATGGGCTCGCCGATGGACACGGCGCGCAATCCCAAGCAGCCGAACGAGCTGGCGCAGCAGCGCTCGCTGAGCTGGTTCGAGAACAACGTGGTGGTCCTGGTGCCCTGGCCGATCCAGGGCTTCATGCGGCGGGTCTATCCGGGGTTCCTGCAGCTCTCGAGCTTTCTGGCGATGAACATCAACCGGCACGTGGACGCGCATGTGCACCAGTTCCAGAACCTGGTGCGCGGCGACGGCGACGGGGCCGAGCAGCACCGCGCCTTCTACGACGAGTACATGGCGGTGATGGACCTGACGGCCGAGTTCTATCTCCAGACCATCGACCGGGTGTTCCAGCGGCGGCTGCTGGCCGAGGGCACCTACATGTACCGCGACGACCCTGTGGACACGACGGCGATCGACCGACATCGGCCTGATGACGATCGAGGGCGAGAAGGACGACATCACCGGCCTCGGCCAGACCGAGGCGGCGCACGACATGGTGCCGAGGCTGCCGGACGAGCGGCGGCGAGCGCTGCGTGGCCGAGGGGGTCGGGCATTACGGCGTCTTCAACGGCTCGCGCTGGCGCAGCCTGATCGAGCCGCGGGTGCGCGAGCTTCATCCTGGCGCAGCGCCGCGGGCATTGAGCGGAGCGGCCCGCGTGGCTGATGCGATCCGCATCGGCGACCCCGCGATCGAGGTCCGGCTGCGGCGGAACGCGCGGGCGCGGCGGATGGTGCTGCGGGTGGCGCAGACCGGGCGCGACCGACGCTCACCCTGCCGCCGGGGGTGCCGATGGCGCAGGCGCAGGCGTTCCTCAGCGATCACGAGGGCTGGCTGCGGCGCCATCTTGGCGGCGCGGCCAGCGGGCAAGCGGGTCGGCGACGGCACGGTGCTTCCCTTCGGCGACGGCAGCCTGACGTCCGTGCCGCGGCACCGGCCGCGCGGTGCGCGCACGAGGGCGACGCCTGCTGGTGCCGGGCCCTGCCGAGGGCCAGGCGGCCTGCGGGTGGCGGCATGGCTGCGCGAGGAGGCCCGGCGGACGTGCGTGGCCGGCGTGGAGCGGCATGCCGCGGCTCTGGGGCTGCCGGCCGGGGCGGATCAGCCTGCGCGACCCGCGGTCGCGCTGGGGCTCGTGCACCGCGACGGGCGACCTGATGTTCTCGTGGCGGCTGGTGATGGCGCCGAGCGCGGTGCTCGACTACGTGGTGGCGCACGAGGTGGCGCATCTGGCCGAGCTGAACCATTCGCCGCGCTTCTGGGCGGTGGTGCGGCGGCTTTGCCCGGATTACGACGAGCCGCGCGGACTGGCTGCGCCGCAACGGCGCGGCCCTGCATGGCTGCGACTTCGCCGCCTCCGGCTGACCCGACCGACCCTCCGCCGCTGATCGAGCGCGAGCGGCCGAGCGACGAGCCTGCTGCCGGCCCACGAGCGGGTCTACCGGGCGCTGCGCGCGCGGATCATGCACGGGCAGGTGGCGCCGGGGGCGGCGCTGACGCTGCGAGGAGTGGCGGCGGACTTCGGGGTCAGCATGACGCCGGCGCGCGAGGCGGTGCGGCGGCTGGTGGCGGAGGGGGCGCTGAAGCTGTCGGCGTCGGGCCGGGTCTCGACGCCGGAGCTCGCCAACGAGCGGATCGAGGAGCTGGCGGCGCTCCGGGCGCTGATCGAGCCGGAACTGGCCACGCGGGCGCTGCCGCGGGCGCATGCGGCGCTGACCGACCGGATGCAGGCGATCAACGCCGTCGATCGACGAGATGATCGTGAAGGGCGATGCCTCGGGCTACGTGCGGACCAACCTGGAGTTTCACCGCACGCTCTATCTCCGGGCGCAGGCGCCGGCGATGCTGGGGCTGATCGAGACGGTCTGGCTGCAGGCGGGGCCGACCATGCGGATGCTCTACGAGCGGCTGCAGCGGCGGCAGGCGAGCGACAACCATCGCAAGATCATCGCCGCGCTCGAGGGCGGGGGACGAGCCGGGGCTGCGGCTGGCGATCCGCATGGACGTGACGCAGGGGCTTCGGATGCTGGTGAGCTGATGCATGCCAAACGTTGCAATGTACCGTCTGAGAGCATCGGTCGGGAGAGTGGGATCGAGACGGCGCCGCAAGGGTTAACCGCGGTTTCTTCGACGTACAACGCAGGCACATCGCATGCACATCGCATGTACACGCTGGGCGCGCGCGGCCGAAAGGTTAAGGCACTTCGGCCGGCGCCGGTAACGCGCCGATAGGATCAGGCGTGGATGGCGCCGTCGCCGCAGGCGAGCGCCGCCTCGCGGACCGCTTCGGAGAAGGTCGGGTGGGCGTGGCAGGTGCGGGCGACGTCCTCGGCAGCGGCGCCGAACTCCATCGCGACGCAGATCTCGTGGATGAGATCGCCGGCCTAGGGGCCGATGATGTGGGCGCCGAGGATGCGGTCGGTCTCCTTGTCGGCGAGGATCTTCGACGAAGCCGTCGCCGGCGAAGTGCGACTTGGCGCGGGCGTTGCCGAGGAAGGGGAACTTGCCGACCTTGTAGGCGCGGCCGGCGTCCTTGAGGCTTTCCTCGGTCGCGCCGACGGCGGCGACCTCGGGGGAGGTGTAGATGACGCGCGGGGATCACGCCGTAGTTCACGTGGCCGTGCTGGCCGGCGAGGGTCTCGGCCACGGCCATGCCCTCGTCCTCGGCCTTGTGGGCGAGCATCGGGCCGGCGATCGCGTCGCCGATGGCGTAGATGCCGGGGACGGTCGGTCTGCCAGCGGGCGTCGACCTCGATCTGGCCGCGCTTGGTGAGCTCGACGCCGAGATCGGCGAGGCCCAGGCCCTCGGTGATAGGGGCGGCGGCCGGTGGCGACGAGGACGATGTCGGCGTCGAGCGACTGGCCTCGCTGTCGTCCTTGCGCAGCTTGTAGGTCGACGTGTTGCCGTCCTTGCCGGGCTCGGCGCGCTGCACGGCGGCGCCGAGGACGAACTTCAGGCCCTGCTTGGTCAGCAGCTTCTGCAGGGCCTTGCAGAGCTCGAGGTCCATGCCGGGGGTGATCTGGTCGAGGTACTCGAGGACCGTGACCTCGGAGCCGAGGCGGGCGTAGACCGAGCCGAGTTCGAGGCCGATGACGCCGGCGCCGATCACGGCGAGGCGCTTGGGGATCTCGCGGCAGGATCGAGCGCGCCGGTGGAGCTGACGACGGTCTTCTCGTCGATGGTGACGCCCTTGAGCGGGGTGACCTCGGAGCCGGAGGCGATGACGATGTTCTTCGCCTTGTGGGCGGCGTCGCCGACCGTCGACCTCGCCGGGGGCCGGTGATCTTGCCCCAGCCCTTGAGCCAGTCGACCTTGTTCTTCTTGAACAGGAACTCGATGCCCTTGGTGTTCGTTGTCGACCGTCGACTGCTTGTAGGCGACCATCTTCGGCAGATCGACGGTCGGGGCGGCGCCCATCAGGCCCATCTTCTCGAAGTTCGTCGTGGCCTCGTGGTAGATCTCGGAGGCGTAGAGCATCGCCTTGGAGGGGATGCAGCCGACGTTGAGGCAGGTGCCGCCGAGGGTCTCGCGGCCCTCGACGCAGGCGGTCTTGAGGCCGAGCTGGGCGCAGCGGATGGCGCAGACGTAGCCGCCCGGGCCGGCGCCGATCACGATGACGTCGTAGTCTGCCATGGGTCGCCTCCGTTCAGTTCCAGGCGATGCGCGAGGCTATGCACATCGCATGCACCAAGCGTATGCCGAGTTCAGGTAAAACAGTGCGGCGAGCAGCATGACGCCGGTTGCGAGCGGCGCCGATCCCGAAGATCAGCGATCGCCAGGGCGACCAGCCGAGAGCGTAGGCGGGGACGTAGAGGATGCGGGCGGCGAGGTAGAGCCAGGCGCAGACGGCGGTCAGCGCCGCTCGCTGAGCCGGAGACGGTGACGACGACGACGGCGACGGTGAAGAGCGACCAGCGCCTCGAAGTGATTGTCGACCGCACGGCGCAGCCGGCCGGTGCGGACCGAGTAGATCCGGCGCGGCTCGTCGCGCGGGCCGGCGTTGCAGTCGACGCCCACGTCGCGGTTCATGCCCGGCGCCGGCCAGCACGATCTGAACGGACTGCAGGAGCGCGGAGAGGACGAGGACGGTGAGCTCGGGGGTCATCTGTCCCGGTCAGCCTGCTCGGTGACCGAGTACGGCGCCAGTCGAGCCGATGGGCGCAGCACCCGACAGCCGGCGAGAGTGCGATGCACGGCAGTCGCGCAGGTGTCGATCGGCACGTGAGCGATGCGAGCGACGGAGGATCTGCGCCGCGGAAGCGTGCTGCCGTTGGCGCCGCTGCAGGTGCACGAGCAGGACCGCGCGCGAACAGGGCCATCGCCGCGATACTGTTGTCAGCGCCGTATCAGCCGCCTGGCGACGCCGCGGACCGGCAGTCGTCGCGCGGCCAGAGGTGTCGCACGCCAAACTGCCGCTGGCAGCAAGGACTGCGCGAGTCAGCCGCCAGTGCGACGCGGCCGTGGACGCCCGTTCAGTCGCAGATGCCTCCCTTCGGCCCGGCGCCTCAGAGGTCCATCAGCAGCCGGCGGGGATCCTCCAGCGCCTCCTTGACGCGGACGAGGAAGGTGACCGCGCCCTTGCCGTCGACGACGCGGTGGTCGTAGCTGAGGGCGAGGTACATCATCGGGCGGGCGACGATCTGGCCCTTCACCACCATCGGGCGCTCCTGGATCTTGTGCATGCCGAGGATGCCCGACTGCGGCGGGTTGAGGATCGGCGAGGACATCAGCCAGCCGTAGACGCCGCCGTTGGAGATGGTGAAGGTGCCGCCCTGCATCTCGGCCATGGAGAGCTTGCCGTCGCGGGCGCGCAGCGCCGAGCTCGTCGATCTTCTTCTCGATGGCGGCGAAGGACATCTGGTCGGCGTCGCGCACCACCGGGACGACGAGGCCCGAGGGGCGTGCCGACGGCGATGCCCATGTGGACGAAGTTCTTGTAGACGACGTCGGTGCCGTCGATCTCGGCGTTGACCTCCGGCACCTCCTTCAGGGCGTGGCAGCAGGCCTTGGCGAAGAAGGACATGAAGCCGAGCTTCACGCCGTGCTTCTTCTCGAAGAGCTCCTTGTATTCGTTGCGGAGCCCCATGACCGCCGGTCATGTCCACCTCGTTGTAGGTGGTGAGCATGGCGGCGGTGTTCTGCGCCTCCTTGAGCCGGCGGGCGATGGTCTGGCGCAGGCGGGTCATCTTGACCCGCTCCTCGCGGGCGGCGTCCTCGGCGGGGACCGGCGAGCGGGGGATCGCGGCGGGCGCGGGCGCCGGCGTGCCGGTGCGGCTCGGCGCGGGCCTTCGGGGCTTCGGCGCGCAGCACGTCCTCCTTCATGATCCGGCCGTCGCGGCCGGTGCCCTCGACATCGCCGCGGCGAGAGGCCCTTGTCGGCCATCATCTTCTTCGCCGACGGGGCGTCCTCGACGTCGCGCTCGCGCTGGCGCGCCCGGGGCCGCCTGCGCGGCTGCGCCGCGCCGGCGGCTGCGACCGGCGCCGCGGCCTTCGCCTTGCCGGCGCCGCCGCCGGCAGATGCGGCCGAGCTTGCCGCCGGCCTCGACCGTCTGCCCGGCGCTGGCGTAGATCTCGGCCAGCGTGCCGCTGCGGGGCGAGGGCACCTCGACGGAGACCTTGTCGGTCTCGAGCTCGCAGAGCATCTCGTCCTGGGTCACCGCGTCGCCGACCTTCTTGAACCAGGTCGAGACGGTCGCCTCGGTGACGCTCTCGCCGAGGGTCGGGACCATGATCTCGATCGAGCTCTCGTTGGCGGGCGCGGATTCGGCGTCCGCCGGCGCTGCCGGCGGTTTCCTCGGCGGCTCTGGCGGTTTGGCGGCTGCGCGGCGCGGCTGTCTGCGGCCTTGCTCGGGCTTGGCGCCGGCCTTCTCGTCGATGGTGGCGAGGAGCGCGTCGACGCCGACGGTCTCGCCTTCCTTGGCGACGATCTCGGCGAGAACGCCCGCGGCCGTGGCCGGCACCTCGACCGTCACCTTGTCGGTCTCGAGCTCGCAGAGCATCTCGTCGACCTTGACGGCGTCGCCGACCTTCTTGAACCAGGTGGCGACGGTCGCCTCGGTGACGCTCTCGCCGAGGGTGGGCACGCGGATGTCGGCCATGCTCTAGCGGTCCTTCTTGAGGCTGAGCGCGGCGTCGACCAGCGCCTCCTGCTGCGCCTTGTGCTCGCGGGCGAGGCCCGTGGCGGGAGAAGCGGCGGCAGGGCGGCCGACGTAGGACGGGCCGGCCGTGCTTGGCGCCGATGCGGCCGAGCACCCACTCGAGGTTGGGCTCGACGAAGGTCCAGCCGCCCTGGTTCTTGGGCTCCTCCTGGCACCAGACCATCTGCGCCTGCTTGAAGCGGCCGAGCTCCTTGGTGAGCGAGAGCGCCGGGAAGGGATAGAACTGCTCGAGGCGCATCAGGTAGACGTCGGTGATGCCGCGGGCGTCGCGCTCCTCGAGGAGGTCGTAGTAGACCTTGCCCGAGCAGAGCACGACCCGCTTGATCTTCTCGTCGGCCACGAGCTTGGTCGAGGAGATGCCGTATTCCGGCCCCATGTCGGCGTCGTCCCAGAGCAGCCGGTGGAAGCTCGAGCCCTTGGCGAAGTCCTTGAGCTTGGAGACCGCGAGCTTGTGGCGGAGCAGCGACTTCGGCGTCATCAGCACCAGCGGCTTGCGGAAGCTGCGGTGAAGCTGCCGGCGCAGGATGTGGAAGTAGTTGGCCGGCGTGGTGCAGTTCGCCACGATCCAGTTGTCGGCGGCGCACATCTGCAGGAAGCGCTCGGGGCGGGCGGAGGAATGCTCCGGGCCCTGGCCCTCGTAGCCATGCGGCAGGAGCAGGACGAGGCCGGACATGCGCAGCCACTTCGCCTCGCCGGACGAGATGAACTGGTCGATCATGATCTGCGCGCCGTTGACGAAATCGCCGAACTGGCCCTCCCAGAGCGTGAGCGTGTTCGGCTCGGCGAGGCTGTAGCCGTACTCGTAGCCAAGCACGGCGTATTCCGAGAGCATCGAATCGACCACCTCGTAGATGGCCTGGCCCGGCTCGATGTGGTTGAGCGGGTAATAGCGCTCCTCGGTCTCCTGGTCGATGACGGCAGAGTGCCGCTGGCTGAAGGTGCCGCGGGTCGAGTCCTGGCCCGAGAGGCGCACCGTGTAGCCCTCGGTGAGCAGGGTGCCGAAGGCGAGCGCCTCGGCGGTGGCCCAGTCGATGCCATTGCCGGTGTCGATCATCTGCCGCTTGGCCTCGAGCATGCGCTGGACGGTTCGGTGGGGCACGAAACTGTCCGGCAGCCGCGTCAGGGCATCGCCGACGTTCTTGAGCCGCGGCATCTCGACCGCGGTCTTGCCGCGCTGGTAGCGGCCTTCGCGGCGGCCGAGACCGGACCAGCGGCCGTCAAGCCAGTCGGCCTTGTTGGGGCGGTAATCCTTCCCGGCCTCGAATTCCGCGTTGAGATGCGCCTGGAAGGCCGTCTTCATGTCCTCGATCTCCCCCTCGGGGATGAGACCGTCGGCGACCAGTCGTTCGGTGTAGATCTGCAGCGTGGTCTTGTGGCCCTTGATCGCCTTGTACATCAGGGGCTGGGTGAACATGGGCTCGTCGCCCTCGTTGTGGCCAAAGCGCCGGTAGCAGAACATGTCGATGACGACATCCTTGTTGAACTGCTGACGGAACTCGATCGCCACGCGCGCGGCGTGGACCACGGCCTCGGGGTCGTCGCCGTTGACGTGAAAGATCGGGGCCTCGACCATGAGCGCGATGTCGGTGGGGTAGGGGGAGGACCGCGAATACTGGGGCGCGGTGGTGAAGCCGATCTGGTTGTTGACGATGATGTGGATTGTCCCGCCGGTTCGGTGGCCCTTGAGGCCGGAGAGGCCGAAGCACTCCGCCACCACGCCCTGGCCGGCGAAGGAAGCGTCGCCGTGCAGGAGGATGGGCAGCACCTTGGTGCGCTCGACGTCGCCCTTCTGCGCCTGCTTGGCGCGGACCTTGCCGAGCACCACCGGGTCGACGGCCTCCAGGTGCGAGGGATTGGCGGTGAGCGAAAGGTGGACGGTGTTGCCGTCGAACTCGCGGTCGGACGAGGCGCCGAGATGGTACTTCACGTCGCCGGAGCCCTCGACCTCTTCGGGCTTGAAGCTGCCGCCCTGGAACTCGTTGAAGATCGCCTTGTAGGGCTTCTCCATGACGTTCGCGAGAACGCTGAGCCGGCCGCGGTGCGGCATCCCGATGACGATCTCCTCGACGCCGAGGGCGCCGCCACGCTTGATGATCTGCTCCATCGCCGGGATCAGCGACTCTCCCCCGTCGAGGCCGAAGCGCTTGGTGCCGGTGTACTTGACCTGCAGGAACTTCTCGAACCCTTCAGCTTCGACGAGCTTGTTCAGGATCGCCCGGCGGCCCTGCCGGGTGAAGCTGATCTCCTTGCCGAAGCCTTCGATGCGCTCCTTGAGCCAGGCGGACTGCGCCGGGTCGGAGATATGCATATACTGCAGCGCGAAGGTGCCGCAGTAGGTGCGCTTCACCAGTGTCGAGGATCTCGCGCAGGGAGGCCGTCTCGAGGCCGAGCACGTTGTCGATGAAGATCGGGCGGTCGAGATCGGCCTCGGTGAAGCCGTAGGTTTCGTAGCGCAGCTCCGGGATGCGGCAGCATCTCCTCGAGCCCGAGCGGGTCGAGGTCGGCCTCGAGGTGGCCGCGGATGCGGTAGGCGCGGATGATCATCAGTGCCCGGAGCGAGTCCGTGACCGCCTGACGCACCTGCGTCTCGCTGATCGCGACGCCCTTTTCCTGCGCCTTGGCGCGAACCTTTTCGCCGACGGTCTTTGCCGGGTCCGGTCCCCACTGGCCGTCCAGAGCCGCGGTAATCTCGTCGTTCGGCGACGGTGGCCAGTCGCTGCGGGCCCAGCTCGGTCCGCGCGCGCCGCGGGCGACGTCGGCGGCGGCATCGTCCAGCCCGTGGAAGAACGCCTGCCAGCTCGCATCGACACTTGACGGGCTTTCGGCGTAGCGCGCCTGAAGCTGCTCGACATAGTCGGCGTTCTGCCCCTGCAGGAACGACGATGAATGGAAGACCGTGTTTTGCGACTGTTCGGTCATGGCGTCACGGGACTGGCCCGCTCCTTTCGATCTGGCCCCATACGCCGGGACCGTGCTGGTTCGCCCCTAAGGGCCTGACTCGTTCACGCCAACCGGCGGCCGAATTCATCGGGGCCCGTCTCTTCTGCCCGCAGTGTCCCGGCATCCGTGCCACCGCGGCGACGCCAATGAAGAGGGATGTCCTTTTGCGACGATGGATTGGTCAGCGGGGAATGATCGGGCTTCTTGCGCCATCGGCGCAATCGCTGCTTGCCGGGGAAGCCCGCTGGAGGGTCGCCCAGCGCCACGAGTTCGACGCCGTCCGGCGCCATGGCACGCATGCGCTCGTCGGGCGGACGACCGTTGACGGCCACGACGACCGGCCCCAGGCGCGCCAGCGCCTCCAGGAAGAGGTGAGTCCCGCTGCCCCCCCCGTTCAGGGGATTCAGACATCCCCTCGGGGTCACCAGCAGTGATGCGATCTGCCCGTCGCGGTCGCTGCCGGTGTCGTGTGCTATCGCCACCATTTCTCCTTCACCACCCGATCGCGGGTGATGCTACCCGTGAAGCTGGACCAAGATCAGACGCGACATGCAAGTCACCTTCGCCCAGTTAATCCCTGCCGCTACCGGCGCAAGGCCTTCAGCACCGCCTGTCCAAGGCCCGCCGGGCTGTCGGCGACGACGATGCCGGCGGCCTTCATCGCCTCGATCTTGTCCTCCGCACCGCCCTTGCCGCCGGCGACGATGGCGCCGGCGTGGCCCATGCGCCGGCCCGGCGGCGCGGTGCGGCCGGCGATGAAGCCGGCAGTGGGCTTCATTCGGCCCTTCTTCGCCTCGTCCCTCAGGAACTGGGCGGCGTCCTCTTCGGCCGAGCCGCCGATCTCGCCGATCATGATGATCAATTCCGTCTCCGGGTCCGACAGGAACCACTCCAGCACGTCGATGTGCTCGGTGCCCTTGATCGGGTCGCCGCCGATACCGACGCAGGTGGATTGCCCGAGCCCCGCGGCGGTGGTCTGGCCGACCGCCTCGTAGGTCAACGTGCCGGAACGGGAGACAACGCCGACCGAGCCCCGCTTGTGGATGTGGCCGGGCATGATGCCGATCTTGCAGGCGTCGGGGGTGATTACGCCGGGGCAGTTCGGCCCGATAAGGATCGACTTCGTGCCTTCGAGCGCGCGCTTGACCTTCATCATGTCGAGGACGGGAATGCCCTCCGTTATGCAGACGATGAGTTCGAGCCCGGCGTCGATCGCCTCGAGGATCGCGTCGGCCGCGAACGGTGGCGGCACGTAGATCGAGGTGGCGGTGGCGCCGGTTTTCGCCTTCGCCTCGGCGACGGTGTTGAAGACCGGCAGCCCGATGTGGGTCTCGCCGCCCTTTCCGGGCGTGACGCCGCCGACCATCTTGGTGCCGTAGGCGATGGCCTGCTCGGAATGGAAAGTGCCCTGGCTGCCGGTGAGGCCCTGGCAGATGACCTTGGTGTTTTCGTCGACGAGGATTGCCATGCTCGTTACCCCTTCACCGCCTTGACGATCTTCTCGGCAGCGTCCGCCAGATCGTCGGCAGCGATTATGGCGAGGCCGCTCTCGTTCAGTATCTTCTTGCCGAGTTCGACATTCGTACCCTCGAGTCGGACGACAAGGGGCACCTGCAGCCCGACCTCCTTCACCGCAGCGATAACGCCCTCGGCGATGACGTCGCAGCGCATGATGCCGCCAAAGATGTTGACGAGGATCCCCTTCACCTGCGGGTCCGAGGTGATGATCTTGAAGGCCTCGGTCACCTTTTCCTTGGTGGCGCCGCCACCGACGTCGAGAAAGTTGGCCGGCTGCGCGCCGTAGAGCTTGATGATGTCCATCGTCGCCATCGCGAGGCCGGCGCCGTTCACCATGCAGCCGATTTCGCCGTCGAGCGCGATGTAGTTGAGGTCGAACTTCGAGGCCGCGAGTTCCTTGGGATCCTCCTCGCTCTCGTCGCGTAGTGCGAGGATTTCCTTCTGCCGGTAGAGCGCGTTCGAATCGAAGCCCATCTTGGCGTCGAGGCACCTGAGATCACCGTCCTTGGTCAGGATCAACGGATTGATCTCGACCATCTCCGCGTCCTTCGCGTTGAAGAGCTTGTAGAGCCGGTTCACCAGGTCGACGCACTGCTTGACCTGCTTGCCTTCGAGCCCGAGGGCGAAGGCGACGCGGCGACCGTGGAACCCGGAGATGCCCGAGGCGGGGTCGACGGTGAAGGACAGGATGCGCTCGGGGGTCTTGGCCGCCACCTCCTCGATGTCCATGCCGCCCTCGGTGGAACAGACGAAGGCGATGCGGCTTGAAGCCCGGTCGATGAGAAGCGCGAGGTAGAGTTCGCGGGCGATGTCGGAGCCGTCCTCGACATAGACGCGGTTCACGACGCGGCCGGCCGGGCCGGACTGGTGGGTGACCAGGGTGCGTCCGAGCATCTTCTGGGCCTCGTCGGCGGCTTCGGAGACTGACCTGGTGATCCGGACGCCGCCCTTCTCGCCGGCCGCGGCCTCCTTGAACTTGCCCTTGCCGCGGCCACCGGCGTGGATTTGCGCCTTGACCACCCAGATCGGGCCGTCCAACTCGCCCGCTGCGGTCTTGGCTTCCTCCGCGCGCAGCACCACCCGACCGTCGGAGACGGGGATGCCGTACTCCTTCAGGAGCTGCTTGGCCTGATACTCGTGGATGTTCATCTGCCGTTTCCTCGCCTTCGGCCAGCCACCGTGGGGCGTGGTTAGGCCCAGACGGCCCCGGTATGCAAACGAAATGCGCAGGCCGAGCCGGACATCCCCCGCAAAACTTGAGCATTGTGATCACAAGCCAAATTGCGTGATCACAAGAGGGAGGTTGCGGCGCCGGAAGCGATTTGCCTTGCGTCGAACGGGACCGCGGCGAGCTCCATGCGGGTGTTCAGGGTTTCGATTGTGGTTCGCGAGGCGACGCCGTCCGCGACAGCTATGGCCAGTAGGGTAGCCGCCGCCCGGGCTCCCAGAGGGAAAGAATAGCGCCCGCCTGGAACCGCGTCCCCTTGCCGCCTGGAACAAGCGCTGAAGGACGCTCGTCAGACGAGGCGGGTGTCGATGACCTTGCAGGCCTCAACGAGCCCGCGCACGGCTTCGATGGACTTGTCGAACATCGCCTTCTCGGCGCGGTTGAGGGTGATCTCGATTACCCGCTCGATGCCCCCTGCGCCGATCACGGTCGGGACGCCGACGTACATAGCCTTCAGCCCGTAGGCGTTCTCCACGAAGGCGGCGCAGGGCAGGACGCGCTTCTGGTCCTTAAGATAGGCCTCCGCCATCTCGATCGCCGACGCCGCCGGAGCGTAGAACGCCGAGCCGGTCTTCAGCAGGCCTACGATCTCGGCACCGCCGTCTCGGGTGCGCTGGACGATCGCGTCGAGCTTTTCCTGGCTGGTCCAACCCATCTCCACAAGGTCGGGGAGCGGGATGCCCGCCACGGTGGAGTAGCGGATCAGCGGCACCATGGTGTCGCCGTGGCCGCCGAGCACGAAGGCCGTCACGTCCTTGACCGAGACGTCGAACTCCTCGGCGAGGAAATGCCGGAACCGCCCGCTGTCGAGCACGCCCGCCATGCCGCAGACCTTTTGCGGCGGAAGGCCCGAGAATTCGCGGAGAGCCCAGACCATGGCGTCGAGCGGATTGGTGATGCAGATGACGAAGGCATCGGGAGCGTGGGCGCGGAGGCCCTCGCCGACGGCTTTCATGACCTTGAGATTGATGCCGAGAAGATCGTCGCGGCTCATGCCGGGTTTACGTGGGACGCCGGCGGTGACGATGCAGACGTCGGCGCCGGCGATCTCGTCGTAGGAGTTGGCACCCTTGAGTTTGGCGTCGAACTTGTCGATCGGGCCCGACTCGGCGATGTCCAGCGCCTTGCCCTGGGGGACGCCCTCGGCGATGTCGAAGAGCACCACGTCACCGAGTTCCCTGAGCGCTGCCAGATGGGCAAGCGTCCCGCCGATCTGCCCGGCCCCGATCAATGCGATCTTCGCTCTCGCCATTGCCCGCCACTCCCCTGCTGCTGGTGCGAAACCGGCTTTGGGCTAGCCCCTCAGCTCAGCGTTGGCAAGCCGGAATGGACGGGCGGGCAATTGGGTCAGGCGTCGCTGCCGGGCTTTTCCAGGGGGTGGACGTCCTGCTCCCAGCGCTGGCCCGCGGCCAGAAGGCAAGTCATGCCGTCGGGACGGGTCATGAGGATCGTCCAGGTGCCGGTCTCTTCGGAACTGTAGATCTCGACCACGCCGTCGTCGCGATGCAGGCCGAGGCTTCGGAGCGTTTCGCCGAACTTTTCCTCGAGCTTCTGGACGACGCTCGAACGCTCGGCGCAGGCTTGGCTGCCTTCCGCGCCGGCGCTGGGGGTGGCGGCGAAGAGGCTGAGAGCGGTCGCGACCCGGACCAGTTGAGAGACATGCGGCAAGATACTGCTCCTTTTGCCTGGCGGGGGTGCGTTGCCCCGCGAAAGTTCACGCAAATCTGGGAGCTAAAGGCGAACTTAACCTTAACGCAGCGTGCGCTGCTCGCTCCGGGCGCGCAACGGCGGGCCGGGGTTGCGGCCAAATGCCGCTTGTCTTTCGGCCCGGGTCGGGTAACTCCTGTCGCAGTGCAGCAGAGCCGGGACGCCATGCCGCAGGACGACCATCCCTACCGCTCGGTCCTTTACATGCCCGGCTCGCGGCCACGGGCGCTGGAGAAGGCGCGGTCGCTGCCTGCGGATGCGCTGATCCTGGATCTCGAGGACGCGGTGGCGCCGGCGGAGAAGCCGCGTGCGCGCGACCTTGTAGCCGAGGCGGTGGAAACGGGGGGCTACGGCCGGCGCAGACTCCTCATTCGCGTCAATGGACTCGACACCGAGTGGGGTGAGGCGGACGTGGCGCGGGCCTCAGCCGCCGGCCCCGACGCGATCCTCCTGCCCAAGGTCGAGACACCAGCCGATCTCGCGCGGGCGGCGGACCTGATGCAGCGCTACGGCGCGCCCGAGCGCTGCGTCATCTGGGCGATGATGGAGACGCCGCGCGCAATGCTGAACGCGGGTGCTTTGGCAGGGGCGCATCCGCGGCTGGAGGGGTTCGTCCTCGGCACGAACGATCTGGTCAAGGAGCTCGGAGCGGCGCACACGCCCGACCGGCTGCCGCTGATCGCGAGTCTCGGCCTCTGCCTGCTGGCGGCGCGGGCGGAGGGTCTGGTCTGTGTCGACGGGGTCTTCAACGCCTTCCAGGACGCCGACGGCCTGCGGGCGGTCTGCGCACAGGGACGCGACATGGGCTTCGACGGCAAGACTCTTATCCACCCCGATCAGATCGCGATCGCGAACGAGGTCTTTGCGCCGACGCGCGACGACCTCTCGCTCGCGAGCGAGCAGGTGGTGGCTTTCGAAGCCGCCGAGGCGCGCGGTGAGGGGGTGGCCGTGGTGAATGGTAGGATCGTCGAGAACTTGCACGTGGTGACCGCCCGGAGTCTTCTGGCGCGCGCTGCGGCTATCGCCGAACTGGAGGCCGCGCAATGACACTCCTCGTCGTCGGACTGGTCCTCTGGACCGTCATCCACCTCTTCAAGCGTCTCGCCCCCGACGCCCGCGTCCGGATGAGCGTGGCGCTCGGCGCCGGGCCGGCGCGCGGCGTCGTGGTCGTTCTGCTGCTGGCGGCAACGCTGCTGATCATCGTGGGCTACCGCCGCGCATCCTTCGTGGCGATTTACGATCCGCCCGCCTGGGGCATCCATCTCAACAATCTGATGATGCTTGGCGCTGTAGGCCTCCTCGGTGCCGGCCACTCCAAAGGACGCGCCCGAGCCTGGATGCGGCATCCGATGCTCGCGGCTGTGGCCGTCTGGGCCATCGCACATCTCCTCGTGAACGGTGACCGGGCGTCGCTGTTACTCTTTGGATGGCTGGGGCTCTGGGCCATCGCGGAGATGCTGCTCATCAACGCCCGCGAGCCGGTCTGGGAGCGCCCCGAGCGCGGGACGGTCGCCGGTGACGGGCGGTGGCTGGTGATTACGCTCGTGCTTTTCGCGCTGATCATCGCGGTTCATACCTGGCTCGGCTACCCGCCGTTCCCGCACTGACATGTCCAAGACGCAGGCGGGGCGCTTCTTCGAGGACTACCGGGTCGGGCAGGTTCTGACTCACGCCGTGCCGCGCACTATCACGGAGGGTGAGCGGGCGCTCTACGTGGCGCTCTATCCCAGCCGTTTCGCAATCACCTCCTCCGACGCCTTCGCCCGCTCTTGCGGGCTGGCGCGGAGCCCGATCGACGAACTCGCCGCCTTCCATATCGTCTTTGGCAAGACGGTGCCCGACGTAAGCCTCAACGCGGTAGCGAACCTTGGCTATGCCGAGGCGCGGTGGCTGCGCCCGGTCTGGCCAGGCGACACCCTGACTGCCGCCAGCGAGGTGATCGGCCTTCGCGAAACCTCGAACGGCAGGAGCGGCGTGGTCTGGGTGCGCTCCACCGGCACCAACCAGCACGGGCAGGCGGTAGTTAGCTATTGCCGCTGGGTGATGGTCCGAAAGCGCGACGCCTCCGCCACCGCGCCGGATCCGGTCGTGCCGGATCTCGCGCCGACGGTGGCAGCGGGCGATCTGGTCGTCCCGCAGGGTCTCGACTTCACTGCCTACGACTTCACCCTGGTCGGCGAGCCGTGGCGCTGGGGTGACTATGCGGTTGGCGAGCGGATCGACCATGTCGACCGGGTCACGGTCGAGGAGGCCGAGCACATGCTGGCCACCCGGCTCTGGCAAAACACATCGAAGGTGCATTTCGACGTGACCCAGCGCGAGGACGGCCGACGCCTGATCTACGGCGGTCATGTCATCAGCCTGGCGCGTGCGCTCAGCTTCAACGGCCTTGCCAATGCGCAGCTGGTCGCGGCGATCAACGGTGGGGCCCACGCCAACCCGTGCTTTGCGGGGGAGACAGTCGCGGCCTGGTCGGAAGTGCTGGACAAGGCGGAGACGCCGGCACCGGGGGTCGGGGCGCTGCGGCTCCGGACGGTGGCGGCCAAGCCCGGTGCGGCCTTCGCCCTCCGTGACGAAGCGGGGAAGTACCTGCCCGAGGTGTTGCTCGACCTGGACTACTGGGTATTGGTGCCGCTGTGAGCCGCATGGCCCGCCTTGCAATCCGGGACGGTCTGATGCCATTAACCATCAGCCGGCCCTGCAACGGCGCGCTCGCGCATCTTAGGGTCGGCGGGACGCGGAGGTAGACATGGCAGACGTCAATCGGGGCAACCGGCCACTATCGCCGCACCTGAGCATCTACCGGCCGCAGATCAACTCGGCGATGTCGATCTTCCACCGCTTTACCGGATTGGGGTTGGCGCTTACCGCGATGCTGGTGGTCTGGTGGTTCATGGCCGCCGCGACCAGCCCCGGCTATTTCGATTTCGTCGACGGGCTGCTGACCTCGTGGATTGGTACGCTGGTGATGATCGTCTCGCTGGCGGCGCTCTGGTACCATTTCTTCAACGGTATCCGACACCTGGTTTGGGACGCCGGCGAGGCGCTGGAGAAGGGGCACATCCGCTCCACAAGCATCGCCGTGTTGGCCGCGGCCGGGATGATGACGCTACTCACCCTTATCGTAGCATTCTGAGGGAGGCGCCGATGCAGTTCCGAACCGAACGGCAGCGCGTCCAGGGCCTCGGATCCTCCGGCGGCGGGGTAGGGCACTGGTGGAGCCAGCGGATCACCTCGATCGCGCTGTTGCCTCTGTCGCTGGTCTTCATCTTTCCGTTCGCTCAGGCGCTCGGATCGGGCTTCGAGCAGGTGCGCGACGTCTACCGCCATCCCTTCAACGCAGTGGTGGCGATCCTCTTTCTGGCGGTCGGATTTCGCCACCTGCAGCAGGGCATCCAGGTGGTGATCGAGGACTATGTCCACGACAAGCCGCTGCTGATCGGCCTTCTGCTCGCCAACACGCTCCTGACCCTTGCCTTCGCAATGACCGGCATCTTCGCCGTCGCCAAAATCGCCTTCTCCTGAGGACGCCGGACCCATGGCCGCATATGATTTCATCGACCACACCCACGACGTCATCGTCGTGGGCGCGGGTGGATCCGGGCTGCGGGCGACGCTCGGAATGGCCGAGCAGGGCTTGCGCACCGGCTGCATCACCAAGGTCTTCCCCACCCGCTCGCACACGGTAGCCGCCCAGGGCGGCATTGCAGCCTCGCTTGGCAACATGGGCCCCGACCACTGGCAGTGGCACATGTACGACACGGTGAAGGGCTCCGACTGGCTCGGCGACACCGACGCCATGGAGTACCTCGCCCGCGAGGCACCCAAGGCAGTCTATGAACTCGAGCACTACGGCGTGCCCTTCTCGCGCACCGAGGACGGCCGTATCTATCAGCGCCCCTTCGGCGGGCACACCACCGAGTTCGGCGAAGGGCCGCCGGTCCAGCGCACCTGCGCCGCGGCAGACCGCACCGGCCACGCCATCCTGCACACGCTCTACGGACAGTCGCTGAAACACAACGCGCAGTTCTTCATCGAGTATTTCGCCATCGACCTCATCATGGCCGAGGACGGCGCGTGCCAGGGCGTGCTGGCCTGGAAGCTCGACGACGGCACGCTGCACCGCTTCAACGCAAAGATGACCGTGCTGGCAACGGGCGGATACGGCCGGACGTATTTCTCGGCGACTTCTGCGCACACGTGTACAGGCGACGGCGGCGGCATGGTCGCCCGCCAAGGCCTGCCGCTCGAAGACATGGAGTTCGTCCAGTTTCACCCCACCGGCATCTACGGCGCCGGCTGTCTCATCACCGAAGGCGCACGCGGCGAGGGCGGCTACCTCACCAATTCCGAAGGCGAGCGGTTCATGGAGCGCTACGCCCCCACCTACAAGGATCTGGCCTCGCGCGACGTGGTGTCGCGCTGCATGACCATCGAAATCCGCGAGGGCCGCGGCGTCGGGCCGCTCAAGGACCACATCCACCTCAACCTCAACCACCTTCCGCCGGCGGCGTTGGCCGAGCGGCTGCCGGGGATAAGCGAGATCAGCGAAGATCTTCGCCGGCGTCGACGTGACCAAGGCGCCGATTCCGGTGCTGCCGACCGTTCACTACAACATGGGCGGCATCCCCACGAACTACTGGGGCGAGGCGCTGAATCCGACCGAGCACAACCCGGACCGCATCCAGCCCGGCCTGATGGCGGTGGGCGAGGCCGGTTGCGCCAGCGTGCATGGCGCCAACCGGCTGGGGTCGAACTCGCTCATCGACCTCGTGGTCTTCGGACGCGCCGCTGCGATCCGCGCCGGCGAGGTGGTGGAGCGCGCGACGTCGAATGCTCCGCTCAATGCCGCTTCGGTCGATGCGGCGGTCGCCCGCTTCGATGCCCTCCGCCACGCCGACGGCGGGACGCCGACGGCCGACCTGCGCCTCGCCATGCAGAAGGCGATGCAGGACGATGCCGCGGTCTTCCGCACCGACAAGACGCTGGCCGAGGGCGCGGCGAAGGTGAAGGCGATCGCCGACCGCGCGGCCGACATCAAGGTCACGGACCGCTCGATGATCTGGAACTCGGACCTCATGGAAACGCTGGAGCTTACGAACCTCGTCCCCAACGCGCTCGCCACCATCGTCTCGGCCGAGGCGCGCAAGGAGAGCCGCGGCGCACACGCGCAGGAGGACTGGCCGAACCGCGACGACGAGAACTGGCGCAAGCACACGCTTGCCGTCGTCCACGCGGACAACACGGTGACCTTGAGCTATCGTCCGGTGCATCTCGATCCGCTGACCACGGCGGCCGAGGGAGGCATCGACCTGAAGCAGATCGCGCCCAAGGCGCGCGTTTACTAAAGGAGCGGGTGATGGTCGAGCTTACCCTGCCGCGCAACAGCCGGATGGTCACCGGCAAGACCTGGCCGAAGCCCCAAGGCGCGACGAACGTCCGCACCTTTCGCATCTACCGCTACGATCCCGAATTCGGGGCTGAACCCGCAGGTCGACACCTACTTTGTCGACATGGACACTTGCGGGCCGATGGTTCTCGACGCGCTGATCAAGATCAAGAACGAGATCGACCCGACGCTGACCTTCCGCCGGTCCTGCCGCGAGGGGATCTGCGGCTCCTGCGCTATGAACATCGACGGAATCAACACCCTGGCCTGTATCTACGGGATGGAAGAGATTCAGGGCGACGTGAAGATCTATCCGCTGCCGCACATGCCGGTGGTAAAGGACCTGGTGCCGGATCTAACGCATTTCTACGCCCAGCATGCGAGTGTGAAGCCGTGGCTCGAGACGGAGACCAGGGCGCCGGAGAAGGAGTGGAAGCAGTCGATCGAGGATCGGCGCAAGCTCGACGGGCTCTACGAGTGCGTGATGTGCGCCTGCTGCTCGACGTCCTGTCCTTCCTACTGGTGGAATCCCGACCGCTATCTGGGGCCTGCATCACTGCTGCACGCCTATCGCTGGATCATCGACAGCCGGGACGAGGCGACCGGCGAGCGGCTGGACGATCTCGACAACTCGTTCAAGCTTTACCGCTGCCACACGATCATGAACTGCACTCAGACCTGCCCGAAGCACCTGAACCCCGCGAAGGCGATCGCCGAGATCAAGAAGCTGATGGTCGAACGGCGGATTTGAGCGGCTCAGGCGCGTTCGGCGAGTTCGACCACGATCCCGTCCGGGTCGAGCACGAAAGCGACCCGGGCGAAGACGTCGCGGTTCATCGCCGCGCGCGGTGGCTCGAGGGGCACCGTGCCGGCCGCAAGGAGGCGCGCGTAGGTTGTCTCGACGTCGTCCACGGCGAAGGTGAGGTGGCGGAGCCCGGCTTCGTCGGGACCAACCCGGCGAGCGGGCGTCGCGGTGGCGGATGGAGGGCAGACCATCTCGAGTTGGCCGCCGCCGGCGTCGAGGAAGGCCACCTCACCGCCTCCGGGGGTCGTGCGGCGCAGGCGCAGAGCCAGGCCGAGCAGGTCGCAATAGAACGCGATGCTGGCATCGAGGTCGCTGATTGTCATGCCGACGTGTTCGAAGCCGCGGAGCGTCATTCTTCCTCCGGGGATGGGTGTTGTCGCGAGGGGGCGGGTACGGTTCGCCCTTCCGGGGCGATCGGCCGGAATCGGGATCAAGTCACTGAAAAGCGGCGAAAGACCTGACGTACAACCCATGCACAACTTAAGCACAACTCATGCACGGCGCGTATGCGTAAGTCTGAGCATCAGAGGCCGCGGTGCATGACGAGCGCGTCGACGAGGCCGAGGTGCGGATGGGCGAAGGCTCGAGGCAGGCGGCCGGCCATGACGAAGCCCGCGGCCTCCCAGGTGGCGATGGCGCGGGTGTTGGTCGCGACGACGAAGTTGAACTGCATGGCGCGAAAGCCGCGGGCGCGGGCGGTCTCCAGCGAATGGGCGAGGAGCGCGCGGGCGATGCCCTTGCCCTCTGCCGCGGCGGAGGTGGCATAGCCGGCGTTGGCCACGTGCGCCCCGCCGCCGCCCTGGTTCGGCCGCAGGTAGGCGGTGCCCAGAATGCCGGCCTCTGTCTCGGCCACGAAGACCTCGCGATCCCGACCGGAGAACCAGTAGTCGAAGGCGGCCTCGCGGCCACCGTCGCGCGGCACGCAGAAGACCTCGCCGCTGGCGCAGATTGGCGCGAGGATGGACCAGATGGCGTCATGGTCGGCCGGCCGGGCGGGGCGGATCAGCATGGGCGCGGCCGGGCGGGAGCGGCCCCCATGGAGGCTGCGCGTCGGCTCTCCGAGTTAGCTCGCCTGCAGGAAATCATGTTCTCAAGGCGAGGCGGACCATCGCCCCGCAAGAAGTATGAAGGGGCGGACGCTGTTGTCGGCCAGGATCGGCAGGCCGGGGTCCGTGGGGATGGTGATGCGGGCGAGGAGGAGGCCGTCGCCAAGGGACGCATCGGGAAAGTTCTTCTCCTCGGCCTCCCAGGCGGAGAGCACGACTTCGAGCGTGTCGGCATCGGGCGCGCCCGGGCGGGGTGCGGCCCGGGCCAGCGCCGGCCCGGAAACGGGGGTGAGGACTAGGCAGGCGCGTTCCTCGATCCGGGACGGGGTGACGTCGTCCGGACCTGCGGTGAGCGCGGCGGGGGCGTCCTCGGCGCGCAGCAGGAGATCGGCGAGGATGACCGGCGGATCGTCGCACCGCGCTTCGTCGAGGAGCGAGGCGTCCTGTCCGGCGAGCCACTGCGTCAGGTCGAGGCATGAGGGTTGGCGGAGCTCGATCAGGCGGCCGAGGGCGTCGATGGCCAGCCCGGGGGCGACGCGGACTTCACCCTCGGGGGTGGCGGTGACGCGGAGGCCGGCGACGGTGCCGAAACCCGCGAGGTGGCGGAGCGCCATGGCGAGGCGCCCGCGATGATAGGTCTGTTCGGTGCCGAGGTCGTCGGTGGTGAGGATCTGGCCGGCGAAATAGTTGACCCGCACCGGGGCGGGGTTCTTATCCAGCGGATCGACTTCGAGGGCCACGGGAGGCTACTTGAGCCGCTTCGCGGCGAGCGTCTTGCGGTCGATCGACCACAGGGCGGTGCCGGTCGGGCAGCAGCGGGGGTCCTCGGGCCTGGGCATGGTGGTGGTCAGCTCGATGCGGTCGGCGAGAAAGCGTGGGTCGCGCGGTTCCTCGCCATAGAGCTCGCTCACTTCGCCCACTAAATCGAAACCCCCGGCACCCTTCCTGAAATAGCCGGGGAAGATGTTGGTATTGCCTGCGGCGCCCTCAATTTCGATGTACTCGACGCCGATCGCCTCGGTCGCCTTTGCCGGGTCGACATCGTCGGCCAGCCAGTAGGCCGCGAGCGGGCCCGCGCCGAGCGACTTGGCCATAAGCGCGTCGATGTCCTGGCCGGCGGCAGGGCCGGCGAGAAGGAGCGTCAGGGCGAGGGCGCGCAGCGTCATGCCGCCTCGCGGGCGCCTGCGTCGGCGAGGGCGACGATGTCGAGCATGATCCGGTTGAGTTTGAAGTCCTTGGGTGTATAGACGCGCGCGACCCCGGCGGCGAGCAGCTCGGTGGCGTCGGCGTCGGGGATGATCCCGCCGACGACCACGGGGATGTCCTCGAGCCCGGCGGCGCGCATCCGCTGCATGATCTCGGTGACGAGCGGCAGGTGCGAGCCGGAAAGGATGGAGAGGCCGACCACGTGGACGCTCTCCTCGAGCGCCGCATTGACGATCTGCGCGGGGGTGAGGCGGATGCCCTCGTAGAGCACCTCCATTCCGCTGTCGCGGGCGCGGACGGCGATCTGCTCGGCACCGTTGGAGTGACCGTCGAGGCCGGGCTTGCCGACGAGGAACTTGATCCGGCGCCCGATGCGGGCGGTGGCGGCCTCCACGGCGGCACGCACTTCGGCCAGGTTGCCGGCGGACGCGCTTGCTGCCTTTCCGACCCCGGTCGGCGCCCGGTACTCGCCGAAGACCTCGCGCATTGCCGCCCCCCACTCGCCGGTGGTGACACCCGCCTTTGCGGCGGCGATCGAGGCCGGCATCACGTTGCTACCCTCGCGCGCGGCGGCACGCAACGCTTCCAGTGCCGCCTCGGCGGCGGCCGCGTCGCGGGCGGATCGCCAGGCCTGGAGCCGCGCGATCTGTTCGGCCTCCACGGCGGGGTCGACGACGAGGATGCCATCCTCGCCCGCGGTGAGCGGCGAGGGCTCGGCTTCGGTAAACCGGTTTACGCCGACTACGGTGGTGAGGCCGGACTCGATGCGGGCGAGCCGCGCGGTATTGGCGGCGACGAGGGCGGACTTCATGTAGTCGATGGCGGCGATGGCGCCGCCCATCTCGTCGATCCGTGCAAGCTCGGCGCGGGCGCCTGCCTTCAACTCCTCGACCCTGGCGGCAACGGCGGGGTTGCCATCGAAGAGGTCGCCGTATTCGAGAAGGTCGGTCTCGTAGGCCATGATCTGCTGCATCCGGAGCGACCACTGCTGGTCCCAGGGGCGGGGGAGGCCAAGCGCCTCGTTCCAGGCCGGGAGCTGGACGGCACGGGCGCGGGCGTTCCTCGAGAGGGTGACGGCCAGCATCTCGATGAGGATGCGGTAGACGTTGTTCTCCGGCTGCTGTTCGGTGAGGCCGAGCGAGTTGACCTGCACGCCGTAGCGGAAACGCCGGTGCCTGGGGTCGGCAATGCCGTAGCGAGTCTCGGTGATTTCGTCCCACAGGTCGACGAAGGCCCGCATCTTGCACATCTCGGTGACGAAGCGGATGCCGGCGTTGACGAAGAAGGAGATGCGGCCGACGACTTCGGGAAAGTCCTCGGACCGGACCTGGCCGCGCACCTGGTCGAGGACGGCGGTGGCCGTGGCCAGCGCGAAGGCGAGTTCCTGCTCCGGCGTCGCGCCCGCCTCCTGCAGGTGGTAGGAGCAGACGTTCATCGGATTCCACTTCGGCACCGCGCGGTAGCAATAGTGGGCGACGTCGGCGATGAGCCTGAGCGACGGCGTGGGCGGGAAGACGTAGGTGCCGCGGGAAAGGTATTCCTTGATGATGTCGTTCTGGACGGTGCCCTGTAGCTTCGCGGGGTCAGCGCCCTGCTCCTCAGCCGCGGCGACGTAGAGCGCGAGGAGCCAGGCGGCAGTGGCGTTGATGGTCATCGAGGTGTTCATCGTCTCGAGCGGGATCCCGTCGAAGAGGGCGCGCATGTCGCCAAGGTGCGAGATGGGAACGCCCACCTTGCCGACCTCGCCGCGGGCCAGGGGGTGGTCGCTGTCGTAGCCGGTCTGGGTGGGCAGATCGAACGCAACCGAAAGGCCGGTCTGGCCGCGGGCGAGGTTCGACCGGTAGAGGGCGTTCGACGCGGTCGCGGTGGAATGGCCGGCATAGGTGCGGAAGAGCCAGGGCTTGTCGCGGACGGGTTCGGTCATTCGCGTCTCCCGAGGAGGTGTATCGTACGCCGTGTTCCGGATAGTCCCGTTGATGCGAGAGGGGTTCCTGTTGCTGGACTCCTGTTTCGCACGCGCTGGCCTGTCCGGGTCGGACTTGCAATGATAGTGCTGCAATGCAGCGTAAGGCGTCAAGATGATAGCGCAATAAACTTGCGTGAACTGCCGAGGCGCCGCAAGGTTAGTCGCGCGGGCCTGCCGTGCATCACGGGCGGGACGGACCCCGCCGCGGCGCACAAATCGGTTGCGCGCTCCGGAGGATAATGTAATGGAGGTTTCGGAGTCTCACACGCAATTTTGTTGCGTGCCGGATCGTGTTCGGCGGCACGCGAAGAAGGATCGATAGCATGGCCCCTCTGGACACCCCCGTCATCCAGCCGGACTATGATGCGCCGCAAAAGGACCTGTACGAGGTCGGGGAAATCCCGCCGCTCGGATACGTCCCGCCCAAAATGTATGCCTGGTCCATCCGCCGGGAACGGCACGGCGAGCCGGACGTCTCGTTTCAGCTCGAGGTGGTCGAGACCCCGACGGTCGATTCGAACGAGGTGCTGGTTTTCGTCATGGCGGCGGGGGTCAACTACAACGGGGTGTGGGCGGGCCTGGGGATTCCGATCTCGCCCTTCGATGTCCACAAGGCACCGTACCACATTGCCGGTTCGGATGCGGCGGGGATCGTCTGGGCGGTGGGCGACAAGGTGCGGCGCTGGAAGGTCGGCGACGAGGTGGTCATCCACTGCAACCAGGACGACGGGGACGACGAGCACTGCAACGGCGGCGACCCGATGTATTCGCCCAGCCAGAGGATCTGGGGCTACGAGACGCCGAACGGCAGCTTTGCGCAATTCACCAACGTGCAGAGCCAGCAGCTGATGGCGCGGCCGAAGCATCTGAGCTGGGAGCAGTCGGCCTGCTACACGCTGACGCTGGCGACGGCGTACCGGATGCTCTTCGGGCATGCGCCGCACGAGCTGCGGCCGGGCCAGAACGTGCTCGTCTGGGGGGCTTCCGGCGGGCTGGGGTCGTTCGCGATCCAGCTGATCAATACCGCCGGGGCGAATGCGATCGGGGTGATCTCGGAGGAGAACAAGCGGGATTTCGTGCTGTCGCTCGGAGCGAAAGGAGTCATTAACCGGAAGGACTTCAACTGCTGGGGGCAGATGCCGACGGTGAACAGCCCGGAGTACAAGGAGTGGCTGGGCGAGGCGCGGAAGTTCGGCAAAGCTATCTGGGATGTCACAGGCAAGGGCGTCAACGTCGACATGGTCTTCGAGCATCCCGGCGAGGCGACCTTCCCGGTCAGCGTGCTTGTGGTGAAGAAGGGCGGCATGGTGGTGATCTGCGCCGGCACCACGGGCTACAACCTGACGTTGGACGCGCGCTATCTGTGGATGAACCAGAAGCGGGTGCAGGGGAGCCACTTCGCCAACCTCAAGCAGGCGAGTTCCGCCAACCAACTGATGCTGGAGCGGCGGCTCGACCCGTGCATGTCGGAGGTCTTTCCCTGGGCGCAGATTCCCGAGGCTCACGTGAAAATGCGCCGGAACGAGCACAAACCAGGGAACATGGCGGTGCTGGTCAGCGCGCCCACGACGGGGCTGCGAACCCTGGCCGATACGGTGGAGGTGAGTCGGGCGCAGCAGTGAGCCTGATGGTGCGTTTACGCCTGGATCGACGGGCGTTGCGCGCTGGGGTTGAGTGAATCCGAGACATTTCAATACTTTGGCAACAACCGACCCCACCACTTATGGGGTATCAGTATTGGCGAATTTAACCATATCGCCCCGCGTGGTATCACAGTCCCCAAGGAATCCCGTTCTTTCACAGGGGACTGCAGATGAAAGCCTACTGGGTGATTGATATTCTCAAGGATATCCGGCAGTTTTCTGAAAAGAACGGTATGGTAGAGTTGGCCGAGCATCTCGACGACGCGATCTTTGTCGCGGCCAGCGAGATCAGCGCCAGGCTCTGCAGCGCAGGAAATGTCGAAGTTGGAAAAGGCCAAGCTCGAGGAACTGCTGGAGCGCTTGCAGACAACGAAGTCCATTGACGAACTCCAAGTCTGGGCACACGAACTGCGCGATCATCTCGGTATCGCACACGTTCTCTACCACACCGGAAACATCAAGGGCGAGCAGGTCGGCTTCTTCACCTACGATGTGAATTGGGTTCGCGAGTATATCGAGAAAGACTACAGCAACTGCGATCCCGTGGTTCTGGGCGCAATTCGACGCTACCATCCGATGGATTGGAAGACGCTGGATTGGTCAAATCCCCGATCTCGTCAACTCATGCGCGATGCCGTTGCAGCGGGTGTCGGTAATCAGGGCTGGTCGGTGCCGATCTGGGGACCCGCCGGGGAGTTCGCCGTTTTCACCGCGAACGATCACGCGTCGGACGCCGAATGGGACGCCTTCATCGCAAAGTGGGCAAAGAACCTGCTCCTGATCGCGCACTTCGTCCACCAGCAGACGATGCGCGTCCTGAACAGCGAGACCGAGGCGGCGACGACCGAATTGTCGCCGAGAGAGAAGGAGGCGCTGTTCAAACTCAGCCTTGGGCAGAACAGGGCCGCCGTCGCGGAGTCGCTGCAGATCTCCGAGAATACCTTGCGAGCCTACATCGATTCCGCCCGCCACAAGCTTGGTGCGATGAACGTGACCCATGCCGTTGCGATTGCCCTGGCCAAGGGGATCATCGTGCAGCACGGGGCGTTGCCAAAATACTAAAGCAGCGCACGGTCGGCCTTTATTAAGACTGATCGACAAAAACTAACCTCAGTCAGATAGACATGAGGTCCCCATGATCCACTACATTTACGCTGATGAGATCTCGCAGTACCCTGTGCTTGAGGCGTCCATGTACATGGACCGAGCGTCTCAGTTCAAGGAGCGTCTCAACTGGGACGTTACTGTCGATCTGCGTGGCTGGGAGCAGGATGAGTACGACGACCTGAACCCGCTCTATTTGATCTGGGAAGACGAGAACGGACGCCACGCGGGGTCCATGCGCGCAATGCCGACGGTCGGTCGGACCATGGTGAACGAGCATTTCCTCGACATCACCGGAGGAGTCCGGATCGCGAGCCCGCTGATCTGGGAATGCACGCGCTTCTGCCTGGCGCCGGGGGCGTCGCCGATGATTGCCGGCGGATTGCTCCTTGCCTGCCTCGAGGCAGCTCTGCGGTTCGGCATCGAGCAGGCCGTGGGCGTCTTCGATGCGCGCATGCCCAAGATCTACGGGCGTATCGGCCATCAGCCCGAGGTGATTGGATCGACCGGCACCGGACGCGACGCGATCAGCGTCGGTATCTGGACGGTCAGCGATGAGGTCCGGGCGGAGGTGTCGCGCCGTTCAGGCGTACCGCTGTCGGTGGCCGCCCGCTGGTTCGACGCGAGCTTCCCTTCTCGCGTCATCGAGGAGCGCATCGCCGCCTGACGAATTCGGATCGGGGCAGGTTCCTGGGGCCGGGATCCGCTCTGATGCTGGCACCCGCCTGCCGCTCCCGCTAGAGATGGCGAGAGCGGCAGGCGGAGGCCCATGGAGTATTCGGTCGATCAGGCGCGGGCGCGGGACCGCATCGAGGCTGTCCTCGCCGCCGCCGGGGTCGATCTGGTCGAAGGGGCGCTGAAGCCTGCCGGCGGCGGGCCGCAGCCGACGCTGGCGGTGGTCGGCAAGGCGGGCTCGGGCAAGACCATGCTGCTCGCCGACATGGTGCGGCGGCTTATTGCCGCCGGGGTGGAGCCGGCTTCCGCCGACTATGAAAGCCGCAAGGCGCGGACGAAGCGAACGCTGGCGGTGCTCGCCCCAACCAACAAGGCCGCAAGCGTGCTGCGCAACCGTGGCGTGCC
This sequence comes from uncultured Alphaproteobacteria bacterium, assembly GCA_963796805.1. Classification (GTDB taxonomy): domain Bacteria; phylum Pseudomonadota; class Alphaproteobacteria; order Rhodobacterales; family Rhodobacteraceae; genus Amaricoccus. The sequence continues at coordinate 95,772 of CAWCNG010000001.1, read as the reverse complement.
GGCCACCACCATCCACCGCATCCTATACACCCCGCTCTATCATTCCGAGTACGAGGCGATCGCCGAGTGGCTGACCGGCAAGGGGGACCGTCCGAAGGTGGAGGGGCTGACCGAGGCGTCGCTGGACCGGGCGTCTGCCTTCTTCAGGCAGCACCCGTCGATCCCCGGGGCGCTGGCGAGCGCGGGGCTGCGCGGCTCGGATTTCATCAAGGGCTGGAAGCGGCGCGAGGATCCGCTCGACATCGGGCTGATCGACGAGGCCTCGATGCTCGACGCGCGGCTCTATGGCGACCTGCGCGACCTTTTCAGCTCGCTCGTGCTTTTCGGCGACCCGGCGCAGCTGGCGCCGGTCGGTGGCTCCGGCGGCATGGTCTTCGACGATCTGCCGGAGGGCACCCGCCTGACGCTGAGCCGGGTACACCGGCAGGCGGCCGACAGCCCGATCCTCGATCTCGCCCATGCGCTGGGCGATCCGGAGACTGACTTCTTCGCCTTCGAGGAGTTGGTGCGGCAGGCGGCGCGACGCGATCCGCGGGTGGTGATCGCCGAGCGGGTGGACGCCGGCGCCATGGCGCGCGCGCCGGTGCTGGTCTGGCGCAATGCCACGCGGGTGCGGCTGATCCACGCCTTCCGCCTGGCGCACGACGCGCCGCCCGATGCGCTCCTCCCCGGCGAGCCGCTCGTCTGCGACGGGATCGAGCTCCCGCTCAAGCACCGCAAGCGTCGGATGGATTTCGAGGCGCGCGGGTTGATCAAGGGCGCGCAGACGATCTATCTCGGGCCGGGGGCGCGTCCGGGATTTGCCCGGCTCTACGTGGTGGGTGCGGAGGATCCGCGCGTGGGGGTTGCGAGCATCATCCAGATCGAGGCGCCGGGGCAGGAGGAGCCGATGATCGTGACCGCGGCCAGCATGGGGGCGGTCTTCCTGCACGGGGCGGCGGTGACGATCCACAAGGCGCAGGGCTCGCAGTGGCCGGAGGTGCAGGTCTTCGCCCCCGATCTCTACGCCGCCGCCCAGTCCGGGCGCATCGAGGCCGGGGTGCCGCTCTGGAAGCGGCTGGCCTACGTGGCAGTGACCCGCGCCGAGGAGCGGCTGGTCTGGGTCACCCGCTACGCGCTGGCGCGGCCGAAGGAGCCGCTGGGGGTAGAGGATCTCGCGCGGGAGGCGCCCAGCCCGCTTGCCCTCGAAGCGAGCTACTGACCACGAGGTCTGCCGCGAGGGCGTCCGTGGACTACCGCCGTGCCAGGCGAAAGCCTTCGGCGGCCAGCCAGCCGGCGGCGAGCGCGGCGGCCACCGATGCGAGGCCGTACAGCAACGGGTTGGTGCGCGACAGGTTGTAGACCCAGCGCTCGATCCCGGTCTTCTGCACGCGAATGGTGGTGCCACCCGAGGAGATGACCTTGTTGTCGCGGACGAGGAAGAACTGCGCCGCATAGTCGCCCTCGACCAGATTGGCCGGCATGTTGATGCGGGTCTGGAACAGCGTGTCCTGGGCCAGTGCGACCTTGTCCTCGAGCTGCTGGTAGATCCCCGAGTACTCGCGCAAGCGCACCAGTGCGTCGGTGTAGACGGTGGTGTCCTCGATGGTATCGTGGCCTCCCACCCGGCGCACCGCCTGGTCCATGCCGATCTGGTAGCGCAACCGCTCGGTCTCGCTCAGGATGTCGTCGAGCGGGCGCGTCGTCGCGATGGCGTAGAAGCTCGGGGCCTGGCGCACGGTCAGCGAGTCGGTGTTCATCCAGATGCCGAGCCGGCGGTCCTTGCGGCGCACCTTCACCGTCCGGGGCGGGCCCTTGATCGTGATGATGACATCGAGCGGCGCCGCACCGGGCGGGATCGGCGCATCCCGCCGGATCGCCCCGAAGACGAAAAGCTCGGACCCGTCGAAGGTGGCGTTGAGCGCGATGTTGTCGGTGGAGACGCCGGTGACCACCGTCTCCTGCGCCGCCACCGGCCCGGCCAGCAGCAGCACGAGGAGGAATGCCGCCCGCCGCGCCATCCGCCTAGGACACGGCGATCGAGAAGAGGTCCTCGGGCTTCAGCACGAGGTCGGCGAAGAGCTTGAGGCAGACCCCGAGAACGAGCACCGCAAGCAGGATGCGCAACTGCTCGGCGCGGAGACGCGCGGCGAGGTTGACGCCGACCTGCGCGCCGATCACCCCGCCCACCAGGAGGATCAGCGCCAGCATCACATCGACCGTGCCGCTCTGAGTGGCGTGCAGCACGGCAGTGAAGCCGGTGACGAAGAGGAACTGGAAGACCGAGGTGCCGACCACGACCTTGGTCGGCATGCCGATGAGATAGATCATCGCCGGCACCATGATGAAGCCACCGCCCACGCCCATCACCGCGCCGAGGATACCCACCAGCGCCCCGATCACGAAGGGTGGAATGGCGCTGACATAGAGGTTGGAGACGCGGAAGCGCATCTTCAGCGGCAGGCCGTGCGCCCAGGTATGCCGCCGGCGGGGAACGAGCACGGCATTGGGGTCGTTGCGCCGGCGCAGCGCTCGGACGCTCTCCACCAGCATCAGCGCGCCGATGGTGCCGAGCAAGACCACGTAGAGCAGGCTCACTACCAGATCGAACTGCCCCAGGGAGCGCAGGCGCGTGAAGATGGCGACGCCCAGCGCCGAGCCGATAAGGCCGCCCGCCAGCATGACCAGACCCATCCTGAAATCCACGGTCTTGCGGCGCAGGTGACCGAGGAAGGCCGAGAAGGAGGACCCCGCGATCTGGTTGGCGGCGGATGCCACCGCGACCGCAGGCGGAATGCCAATGAAGAAAAGAAGCGGCGTCAGGATGAAGCCGCCGCCGACCCCGAACATCCCCGACAGCAGCCCGACCATCGCCCCGATCAGCAGGAGGCCGAGGCTGCTGACCGACACCTCGGCGATGGGGAGATAGATCTGCATGTACCGCGACCGATGACGCCTCGGCCCAGCCTAGTGGATGGCCAGGCCCGAGGCCAGCGCGTTCCCGGGGGAAAAGCGGCGCGCCGCAACCTGTTACCGGGCCGCGGCGCGCCGCTGAGCGATCCTCAGGCGGCTTCGCGGTTCAGGGTCTTGGTCGCTAGATCGGTCAGCTTCCGGTCGGCGGCGTATTCCTGCTCCAGGTTGGCGTGCAGCAGCGCGGTAGCGTCTTTCTTGCCGAGCTGGTTCGCCCAGGCAATCAGCGTGCCGTAGCGGGTGATCTCGTAGTGCTCGACCGCCTGCGCCGCGGCGATCATGCCCGCGTCGCGCGCATCGGCGTCCTGGGTCTCGTTCATGATCTCCTTAGCCTCCTCGAGGATCCCGTCGATCGCCTGGCAGGTGACGCCGCGCGCTTTGAGCTCGAGAAGCTCGAAGACCTGCTCCAGGTTGGCAACGTGGGTCTGGGTTTCCTCGAGATGATGCTCGAAGGCCTCGCGCAGCTGCTCGGAATCGGACTTGCGCGCCATTTTCGGCAATGCTTTCAAAATTTGCTTTTCGGCATAGTAGATGTCGCGGAGGAAGTGCACGAAGAGGTCGTCGAGAGATTGTAGGGGCATCAGGGCGATTCCTTTCCAACAGAGACGTGCGCGCCGGATGGCGCTCAATCCCCAACGCGGAAGGGAGCGGACGGTTTCCTCTCAAGCCGCCCTGGAGGCGAGATAGCGCCGCAACACGCGCTCGAGTTTTGCCGCGCCGAGCGGCGCCATCGCCTTGGTATGGTCGTGGCTGATCACCTCGTCACTGAGGCCAGCGGCCATGTTGGTGACGGTGGAGATCGCAGCCACCCGGAGCCCCAGGAAGCGGGAGAGGATCACCTCCGGGACGGTTGACATGCCGACCGCGTCGGCGCCGAGGAGGCGTAGCGCCCGGATCTCCGCCGGCGTCTCGAAGCTCGGTCCGGAGTACCAGGCATAGACGCCTTCGGGCAGCGCCACACCTTCGGCGGTCGCGGCTTCGCCGAGAGCCCGGCGGAGGCCCGGATCGTACGCATCGGTCATGTTGACGAAGCGCGCGTCAGTCGGCTCGCCGATCAGCGGGTTCTTCCCCGAAAAATTGATGTGATCGGAGATCAGCATCAGGTCACCCGGCGCAATGTCGGCGCGGAACGATCCCGCCGCGTTGGTCAGGATCAGCGTCTCGACCCCGAGCGCGCGCAAGACCTCGAGCGGCTGGCGCATCACCGTCGGATCGCCGGTCTCGTAGTAGTGTGCCCGCCCTCCGAGCGCCGCTACCCGCACGCCCTCCAGCTGCCCGACGACCAGCCGCGGCCGATGGCCGGAAACGCCCGTGTGCGGAAACCCGGGCAGGTCGGCATAGTCGATGGCCGTGCCGTCCACGGCATCGGTCAGGTGGCCGAGGCCGGACCCCAGGACGAGGCCGACCGCGACGGGGGCGGCGCCGGCACGGGCACGGATGGTCTCCAAGGCTTGCACTTAGCGCTCCTTGACGTAGGGGCGCCCGCCGGCCTTCGGCGGAATCGCCTTGCCGACGAAGCCGGCGAGAATGACGACGGTGAGGATGTAGGGCAGGGCCTGCATGAACTGTACCGGCACGGTGCCGACACCGGGAATGGTGATCGACTGGTAGCGGATGGCGATGGCCTCGAGCGCCCCGAAAAGCAGGCACGCGCCGAGCGCAGGCCAGGGCCGCCACTTGGCGAAGATGAGGGCTGCGAGCGCGATGAAACCCTTGCCGGCCGTCATGTCGCGGTTGAAGCCTGCCGCCATTCCGGTTGAGAGATACGCGCCGGCGATGCCGCAGAGGAGACCCGCGATCATCACCGCCGCGTAGCGCAGGCGCACCACCGAGACCCCGGCGGTATCGACGGCGCCGGGATTCTCGCCCACGGCGCGCAGACGCAGACCAAAGCGGGTCCGGAACAAGACCCACCAGGTCGCCGGCACCGCGAGCAGGGCGACGTAGACCAGGATGTTGTGGCCCGAAATCAGGTTCTGGTAGATCGGCCCGACCACCGGGATCCGGCCGATCGTCTCGGCCAGGGGCCAGTGCAGCGGCAGGAAACGCTGTCCCTGCCCAAGCTGCGGGGTCTGCCCGCCCAGCCCGAACCAGTTCTGTCCGATGAGCGCGGTTGATCCGGACGCGAGGAAATTGATCGCGACGCCCGAGATGAGCTGGTTACCCTTCAGCGTGATCGAGGCAAACCCGTGCAGGAGCGACAGGAGGCACGAGGCGGTGATCCCGGCCAGGAGCCCGACCCAGGCCGACCCGGTGACCGCCGCGAAGGCACCGGCGGCAAAAGCGGCGGACAACATCTTGCCCTCGAGCCCGATGTCGAAGATGCCAGCGCGCTCGGAATAGAGGCCGGCGAGGCAGGCCAGGAGCAGCGGGGTCGCGAGGCGAAGGCTCGATCCTGCGAGCTGGATAAGGGTGACGAGATCCATCAGGCCGCTTTTCCTCGCAGGCGAAGGAAGACGCGCTGAACCGGCACGCGCACCAGATTCTCCAGCGCCCCGGTGAAGAGAATGACCAGCGCCTGGATCACCACGATCATCTCGCGGCTGATCGAAGGCATCTCGAAGGCGAGCTCGGCCCCGCCCTGGTAGAGGATGCCGAAGAGGATTGCCGCCAGCACCACGCCCAACGGATGCGAGCGGCCCATGAGCGAGACCGCTATGCCGACAAAGCCCGCGCCGCCCACGTAGTCGAGCACCAGCCGGTGCTGGAATCCCATGACCACGTTGAGCGCCATCATCCCGGCCATGGCGCCCGAGATCATCATTGCGATGATGGTGATGCGGACCGGATCGATGCCGGCGTAGACCGCCGCTTGCTCGGAATGCCCGAACGCGCGCATCTCGTAGCCGAGGCGGGTGCGCCAGATCAGCACCCAGGTGAGAAAGGCAGCCACCAGCGCCAGGATCGCGGTGAGGTTCATCGGCGTCTTCGACATCTTGATGCCGAAGACTGCGAGGATTTCGTGCATGAAGGGTAGGAATGTGCCGTCCGGGAAGTTGCGGGTCTCGGGCGCCATGGAGCCCGGGACCTTCAGCACGTTGACGAGCAGATAGACCACCAGCGCCGAGGCGATGAAGTTGAACATGATCGTGGTAATGACCACGTGGCTGCCGCGCTTGGCCTGAAGGTAGCCGGGGATGAACGCCCAGGCGGCGCCGAAGGCCCCGGCGCCGAGGATGGCGAAGGGAAGCGCCAGCCACCAGTAAGGCCAGGGCACCGCGAGGCAGACGAGGGTGACGCCGATACCGCCCAGCGCCGCCTGTCCCTCGCTCCCGATGTTGAAGAGCCCGGCATGGTAGGCAATGGCGACCGAGAGTCCGGTGAAGACGAAGGTGGTGGCGTAGAAGAGGGTGAAGCCGATCCCGTAACTCGACCCGAGGGAGCCGATGAGCAGGAACTTCACCGCCGCGACCGGATCCTCGCCGATGAAGATGACGACGAGGCCCGCCACGAGAAAGGCGAGGAGCAGGTTCAGCGCCGGGATCAGCAGCAGATCCGCCCAGCGGGGAAGGGTCGTGTTCATGCCGCAGCCACCTTGTGCGTGGGTATGGACATGTTGCGCACACCGACCCTGAGGGCGGCCACGCAATGATCTTTCCGCCCCTTCGTCATGCCGCCCCGCGGCTTGCCGGATCGACGCCCGCCATCAGCAGGCCCAGCTCCCTTTCGTCCGTCTCTCCAGCCGCACGTTCGCCCGAGATGCGTCCGTCGAACATCACCACGATGCGGTCGGAGAGCGCCTGGATTTCGTCCAGTTCCACAGAGATGAGAAGGATCGCCTTACCACGGTCGCGGAGCGCCACGATCTCGTTGTGGATGAACTCGATCGCCCCGATATCGACCCCCCGCGTGGGCTGGCCCACCAGCAGAACCTCGGGATCGCGTTCCATCTCGCGGGCGATCACGATCTTCTGCTGGTTGCCGCCGGAGAAGTTGGCGGTCTTGAGATCGCAGGAGGGCGGGCGGATGTCGAACCGTTCGATCGACTCGCGCGCGAGGGCGCGGATGGCGGTTCGATCCAAGGTGAAGGCCGGCCCTTCAAAGCGCTCCTCGCGTTGGTAACCGAGGCAGGAGTTTTCCCACTCGGCGAAGGGCATGACGAGGCCGCGTCGGTGCCGGTCCTCCGGCACGTGGGCGATCCGCGCGTCGCGCCGGTCGTCGGCGTTGGTCGAGCGGCTGAGATCGAGGGGTTTGCCGTCGAGCCTGACCGTTCCGCTGGTTGCGGGACAAATCCCCGCGAGCACTTCGAGCAACTCGGACTGGCCATTGCCGGCGACGCCCGCGATGCCGAGGATCTCGCCGGCCCTGAGCGTGAAGCTGACCGACTTCAGCCGAGGGACGCCCTTGCTGTCGGTCTGAGAGAGGTTTTCGACCTCGAGCACGATCGGTCCTGGCGTGGCCGGACCCTTCTCCACCCGCAGGAGCACCCGCCGCCCGACCATGAGCTCGGCGAGCTCCGCCGGACTCGTCTCTGCGGTTGCGAGCGTCCGCACCATCTCGCCCCGGCGCATGACGCTGACCTCGTCGGTCACCGCCATGATCTCGCGGAGCTTGTGGGTGATGAGGATGATCGTCTTGCCCTGGTCCTTGAGGTGGTGGAGAATCCGGAACAAGTGGTCTGCCTCGGCCGGGGTCAGCACGCCCGTGGGCTCGTCGAGGATCAGGATGTCGCACTCGCGGTAGAGCGCCTTCAGGATCTCCACCCGCTGCTGCAGCCCGACGGATAGCTCGGCAACGACCGCGTCCGGGTTTACCTCGAGCTCGTATTCCTCTTCCAGCCGCTTCAGTTCCGCCCGCGCCTTGGCGAGCGAGGGCCGGAGCAGCGCGCCGTTCTCGGCACCGAGGATGACGTTCTCGAGCACGGTGAAGGGCTCAACCAACATGAAATGCTGGTGGACCATACCGATGCCGGCACGGATGGCGGCGAGGCTGTCGGGGATCGGGGTCGGCTTGCCGCCGATGCGGATCTCTCCAGTGTCGGCCTGGTAGAAGCCATAGAGGATAGACATCAGCGTCGACTTGCCGGCGCCGTTCTCGCCGACGATGCCGTGGATGGTGCCGCGGCGGACGGCGAGGTGGATGTCCTTGTTGGCCTGGACTGGGCCGAAGTTCTTGGAGATGCCGACAAGCTCGATGGCAAGGGGGGATCGGCCGCCCCCCGCCGTGCTCTCTGCCCCCGAGGTCATGGCCCTTAGGAGACCGGGCAGGCCCCATCGGTGGTGTAGTCGTGGACCTTGATCTCACCCGAGATGATCTTGGCCTTCGCCTCGTCGACCGCCGCCTGCATCTCCGGGGTGATGAGCGCCTTGTTGTTGTCGTCGACCGCATAGCCGACGCCGTCCTCGGCCAGACCCATCACCTGCACGCCGGGGGTGAACTGGCCCTTCTGGACGTCCATCATCGCGTTGTAAGTGGCGAGATCGACGCGCTTCAGCATCGAGGTCAGCACCTGGCCGGGATGGAGGTAGTTCTGGTTGGAGTCGACGCCGATGCCGAAGGCGCCAGCGTCGGCCGCCGCCTGTAGCACGCCGATTCCGGTGCCGCCGGCGGCGTGGTAGACGACGTCAGCGCCCTTGTCGATCTGGGCCTTGGTAATCTCGCCGCCCTTGACCGGATCATTCCAGGCCGCACCGGTGTCGCCGGTCATGTTCTGGAAAACCTCGGCGTCGGGGTTGGTCGCCTTCACGCCCTGGACATAGCCGCAGGCGAACTTCTGAATGAGTGGGATGTCCATGCCGCCGACGAAGCCGACCTTCCCGGTCTTCGAAGCCATCGCCGCCAGCACGCCGACGAGATAGCTCCCCTCGTGCTCGTTAAACATGATCGAGCGTACGTTGGGCAGGTCGACCGTCGTATCTATGATGGCGAAGTCGGTGTCGGGGAACTCCGCGGCGACAGTCTCCATCGCCGAGCCGTAGGAGAAGCCGGCGACGACAACGGGGTTGTAGCCGCGTTCGGCAAAGCGGCGCAGTGCCTGCTCGCGCTGGGCGTCGTTCTGCAGCTCGAATTCCTCGTAGCTTATGCCGGTCTCTTTCTTGAAGCGCTCGGCACCCTCGAACGAGGCCTGGTTGAAAGAGCGGTCGAACTTGCCACCGAGGTCGAAAATGACTGCCGGATTGGCCGCTTCCTGCGCCTGCACGGCCGCAGCCATCAGAACTGCGGCTGCCGCCGAACCCACTGACTTTGCGAACTTCATATATAACCTCCAAGGACCTGCTGCGGGACGCTCGCTCGCCCCGCCGCATTCCGGCCTCGCGCTTCTGGGCCGGTGCAAAAGGATCGGCCCATAAACGCTTATCGTCTGGAACCGGTCAAATGATTTCTCCGAGGGTTTGACGAAGCATGCATCGCGGGACTGGCTGTGGTCTGCTGATGCGAGGGGGAGCCATGGCGGACCAGCAGACCGAAGCGGATCAGGTCCTGCGCGATCGCGGTGCAGCCGGCGGTCTGATCGAGTTCGTCGCGGACAGAGATGAGCTGAACGCCGCGGTCCTTCGCGAGGTGCTGACGGCGGAGCCGATTGCGGGCGCGCTCCCGCTGACGCTCTCGGGTGCGCGAATCCGCGGCGACCTCGACCTGACCGGGGGCACCATCAAGCGGGGCGTCACATTCCGGGACTGCAAGTTCGAGCGGATCGGACTGGAAGACAGCGAGACCCGTTCGCTTCGGTTCGAGGGCGGGGAATGCCGCGGCATCTGGGGGAACAGGGCAAGGATCAAGGGGGAACTGGCGCTTGGACGAGGATTTGAGTCCTGGGGACCGGTCGCCTTCGACGAAGGACACGTGGAGGGCTCGGTCTTCCTGAACGGAGGCAAGTTCTGGCCCAGCGCGGCCGAGGACGCTGGGCCGAAGGTGCTGAGCTTCGAGCGCACACGCATCGAACAGGCCCTCGTCATCGATGACGAGTTCGCCGCGTCAGGGAACGTCCGGCTCATCGCGCCTCGATTAGAGCAAATGTCGAGATCGCCAACGCCCGTATTCTCGGGCGACAGCCGGAGACGAAGCGTTCCGAGACCAGCATGGTCGGCTACTGGGGTCTCGACCTCGAAGGCGCCGCGGTTGAGGGCTCGATCCTGATCGGCAAGAAGGCGACGATCACCGAGGGGCTCAACCTCCGCGGCGCGACCATCGGAACGTTCGAGCTTTTCGGAGAGGCTTCGGTTCAGGAGCATGGCGAGTTCGGCGTCGCCATCCACGCCGACTATGCGACCTTCGAGCGCACCCTCGACATCGGGGATTCGGCAGTCGTTGTAGGTGGGATCGAGCTCAGGCACGCCCATGCCGGGGTGCTCACGCTGCGCGACTACCTCGCCTGGCCGAAAGGGCGGGTGGTGCTCGACGGACTGACCTACGACCGCTTCGCCAGCTCCGCCACCTTCCTCGAGACCGACCCCGTCCGGTGGCTCGAACGCCAGCGACCGGACCAGCTCGACCCTTTCCGGCCGCAACCCTGGGAGCAATGCGCCACCACGCTCAAGGCGATGGGCGACGACGAGGAGGCGCGAAGGTTCCAGATCGAGAAGGAGCGGGCCTGGCGCGCCGCGCGCCGCCGCCGGCGGCCGATCTGGCAGCGGGCGGGGCTCGCCGCCTACGACACGGTGCTCGACTGGACGATCCGCTTCGGCTACCGCCCGTCGCGGGCGGGTTTGTGGCTTCTCGCCTTCCTGCTCCTGGGCTGGCTCTGCTTCGCCTGGGTTGCCCCCGACCCTCCCGGTGTCCCGCCCCGGGCGGTCGCGCTCGTTCCCGCCAGCGAGCATCCGCCCGTGTTTCAGCCGCTCGTTTTCGCAGTGGACAGCTTCGTTCCGGTCCTCGGATTGGGGATGGCCGACGGCTGGCGGCCTTCGGACGCCCCCGAGGCCTGGTGGCTTCGCTGGTTTGTCTGGGTCTACAAGCTCTTCGGTTGGGCCCTCGCCGGCTTCTGGATCGCCGGTTTCACCGGTCTGGTGAAGAAGTAGCGCCCGCCGAAGGCTCCAGAGCCTTGCGCAGCACCAAAGCGTCGACGGGCGGCGCCGTTGGCCGGCGATAGTAGCCAGGCCGCCGGCCGACGCTCGTGTAGCCGATCCTCGCATAGAGTTCCCGCGCGGGGCCGTTGCTGGCGGCCACCTCGAGCAGGCACTCCTCGGCGCCGACCGACGCGGCCTGAGCCTCGAACTCGCGCATGAGCAGGGTGGCAAGACCCTGCCGCCGCGCGTCGGGATGGACCGCGAGGGTCAGAAGCTCCGCCTCAGGCCCTGCCACCCGTCCGAGGGCGAAGCCTTCGCTGCGGCTGGCCAGCAACACGCCGGTCTGGCCGAGGAGGCTGGCGAACTCCGCCGCCGTCCAGGGGCGGGGTGTATCGGAAAAGGCGGTCGCGTGCAGCGCGGCCAGCGCCTCAGGCGTCATCGAGAAGGACCGGCACCGGGTCCGAGGACGGCATCGCATCGGCGGGCCGGAGGTAGAGCGGCGCCGGTGGTGGCGCCTCGCCAATCCGCAGCGCCGCGAGGCGTGCCACCACCACCGGGTCGGCCAGCGCGGCTTCGGCGGGGGTATCGGCCGGCGCCGCCGCGGGGGGAGCCAGGGGCCGGCCGTCGCGGAAGCTCTGGGAAAAGCGGCCGCGTTTGTCGGCCAGCGTTACCGTGACGTCGCCCGGCCGGTCGGCCAGAGCCTCGAAGCGGCTTACCCCGACGGCGGGGATGCCGAGCGCCATCGCCAGCCCGCGCGCGGCGGCCACCGCAAGGCGCACTCCGGTGAAGTTTCCCGGCCCGGTGACCACGCCGATGCCGTCGACCACCGGCCAGCCAAGGCCCGCCTCGGCCAGCATCTCCTCGAGCATGGGCAGGAGGCGTTCGGCCTGGCCGCGGTCCATGGCTTCGTCGCGGCGGGCGAGGACGGCGTGCCCAAGAACGAGAGCGGCCGCGCAACGCGCGGCCGAGGTGTCGAAGGCGAGGATCAGCGGTGGCTCAGAGACCAACCGGCCGAACCTCGGTGACCTCAGGGATGTAGTGGCGCAGCAGGTTTTCGATGCCCATCTTCAGCGTCATGGTCGAGGAGGGGCAGCCGGCGCAGGCGCCCTGCATGTGCAGGTACACGATGCCGCGGTCGAATCCGTGGAAGGTGATGTCGCCGCCGTCCTGCGCCACCGCCGGGCGCACCCGCGTGTCGAGGAGCTCCTTGATCTGCCCCACGATCTCGGCGTCCTCGCCGGAATGCGCGGCATGGCCGACCGCCCCGGCCTCGCCGTCGATCGCCGGCTGGCCGGACTGGAAATGCTCCATGATCGCGCCGAGGATCGCGGGCTTGATATGCGCCCAGTCCACGCCCTCGGCCTTGGTCACGGTCACGAAGTCCGGCCCGAAGAAGACGCCGGTGACGTCGCCGGTGGCGAAGATGCGCTGGGCCAGGGGAGAGGCCTGGCCGGCGTCGGCGCTCGGGAAGTCCGCCGTCCCGGCAGACATGACGGTGCGGCCGGGCAGGAACTTCAGCGTCGCCGGGTTCGGGGTGGACTCGGTCTGGATAAACATTGAACGGATCTCCGGTCGGTTGCGCCCTAAGTGCGCCCGCCCGGACCGCAAGTCAAGGTTTCTGGAATGCTTCTAAGAAGCCGCCGCTCACGAGGCGGCGATGATTTCCTCCTTGGTCATCGTGCCCGGCACGACCGTGATCGGGACCCTGAGGTCGGACATGCGCCGCCCGGTGAGCGCCGCGACCAAAGGGCCGGGTCCGCTCTTGTCGATGCCGGCGCCAAGCACGAGCACGGCGATCTCAGGGTCGGACTTGATGTGGTCGATGATGGCATCGACCTTGTCGCCCTCGCGGATCGAGAGCCTTGGCGTGACCCCTTCGTGCTTTTCCATGCGGTCCTTGAACACCTGGAAATGCGCCTCGACCTTCTCGTGCGCTTCCGCGCGCATGACGTCGGCGACGCCGAGGAAGTGCTGGAACTCCTCGGGCGAGATCACCGCAAGCATCTCCACTGCGCCGCCGGTCTTCGCCGCCCTGAGCGCAGCGTAGCGCATGGCGTTCAGCATCTCCGGCGTGTCGTCCATGAGGATCAGGAATTTCCGCAAGTCGTCCCCCCAATATTTTTGCCGATCATCGGGGAAGCGCGCTCTTGGCGCAAGCCGTGGGCGGATTGGGGGGACCCATACGAAAATCGGGCGGGAGGGGGAGAGGCCGGATGAGGGCTTGGATTGCCAAAGGTTTACGGGGATTTGCTTCGTATGGAATCCATATGGAATCCGTATGGAATCCATATGGCACCTAAAAGAGTCAGGATTGAAGTGTTAACGAGACGGCGGGCCGGCATCACCCTGCGGGCTGCATCTCGCCGAAGGCGGTGGGCAGGAGCTCGGCGACGGTGGGATGGATGTGGACGGCGCGGGTGATCGTCTCGACCGGGGCGCCGGCATACATCAGATCGAGCACGGCATGGATCGCCTCGTCGCCCTCGATGCCGAGGATGGCGGCGCCGAGGATCGCTCTCGTGTCGGCATCGGCCACGACCTTGATGAAGCCTGCCGTCTCGCCCTTCTCCACCGCGCGGCTGACCCGGGTCATCGGCCGCCTGCCGACCAGCACCCGGCGGCCGGAGGCCACTGCCTCGGCCTCGGTCATCCCGCAGCGGCCGAGCGGCGGGTCGGTGAAGAGGGCGTAGGCGGGAAGGCGGTCGGTCACCTTGCGGTCAGCCCCGTCGAGGAGGTTCGCCGCCACGATCTCGAAGTCGTTGTAGGCGGTGTGGGTGAAGGCGCCGCGGCCGTTGCACTCGCCGAGCGCCCAGATGCCGGGGACACTGGTGGCGAGCCGGTCGTCGACGGTGATGAAGCCGCGCTTGTCGGTGGCGACGCCGGCGGCGTCGAGGCCGAGGTCGTCGGTGTTGGGCTGCCGCCCCATCGCCAGCAGCACGTGGCTTGCGATCTCCTCCGGGGCGCCGGTGGCGCACTCGACGCCCACGGCGATCCCGTCGCCGTGCGGCGCGAAGCGGATGCACTCGGCGTTGGTGCGGATGCGGACCCCCTCGGCCTCGAGGAAATCGCGGATCGCCTCGGAGACGTCCGGGTCCTCGCGGCCGATCAGCCGCGGCCCCTTCTCGACCACCGTCACCTCCGCGCCGAGCCGGCGGTAGGCCTGGGCGAACTCGAGGCCGATGTAGCCGCCGCCGACCACCGCGAGGTGGCGGGGCAGCTGATCCAGCGCCAGCAGGCTGGAGTTGGTCAGCGTCGCCACGTCGCGGACGCCAGGCAGATCGGGGACCGCGGCGCGGGCGCCCACGTTGAGGAAGATGCGCTCGGCCACCAGCCGCCGCGCGCCGACGGCGATCTCGTTCGGACCGATCAGCCGTGCATGGCCTTCGATGACGGTGAGCCCGTCGGTCGCGCCCAGCCAGTCGGCCTGGCCCTTGCGCCCCTCGGCGACCAGGCCGGAGACGCGCGCCATCACCGCGGGCATGTCCACCGTGACCGGGCCGGCGGCGATGCCGTAGTCGGCGGCGCGGCGGGCCATCGCCGCGACCTTGGCGCTGGCGATCAGCGTCTTGGTCGGGCGGCAGCCGGTGTTGATGCAGGTCCCGCCGAGATAGCGGCGCTCGATGATCGCCACCCGCCGGCCGGCGCCGGCGAGGCGCACCGCCAGCGACGGCCCGGCCTGGCCGCCGCCGATGACGATGTCGTCGAACGGCTCGGCGGTCATGCCAGCGCCACCGCGATGAGGGCGAGAACGATCGCGCCGGCATCCTCGCTCAGCGCCGCCGGCCGGTCGGAGCCGAAGGATGCCGCCATCCGCCCGCGCAGCTCGGCCCCGCCAAGGGTTCCGAGCACGGCGCCGATCGCGCCGAGCACAAGGCCGAGGACCGTGGCGCCGGTGGCTGCCCCGAGTGCGGCGCCGCAGAAGGCGCCTGAGACGATGCGGCCGCCGAACTGCACCGGCACCTTGCGGCTCGGGGTGGCGGGAAGCTGGTCGGTGACCAGCTCGACGCAGCGCCAGCGCCGTGAAGAGGAGCGTGGCCCAGAGCGAGCCCATGAACCCCGCCCAGGTCGGCGCGAGGTCGATCCAGCCGAGCCGCGCCGCCCAGGCCACCGCCGCGGGCGCCATCATCGAGCGCGAGCCCGCCACGATGCCGATCAGAAGCGTCGCCAAGAGTGTCACCGCCGCTCTCCCCGCCGCGACCCCGTATGGCCGGCCCGTCGAGAGACTGCGAGCGTGCCGGCAAGCGCGGCGCGCAGAGCGCTGCCGTGGCGTCTCAATCGCGTGGGGGCACGACGGTGCCCAGATCACTTCGCGGATTTGTCCGTCGACAAATTCGCGCGCGCCAGCCTGCCCCCGGCAGGCGCGTCTCCGACGCACCAGCCAGGCAGGCGCGCACGAATTGCAGCCGTCGGTCCTGCGGCGCCGCCCTCGGCCTGCGCGCTCACGCGCTCCAGCCGAGTTCGGGCCTTAGCGCACGATACCGACGATCTCGTAGGTGCGGGCGAGGATCGGCTCGGCGATCGTCGCCGCCTTCTCGGCGCCCTTGCCGAGAAGGCGGTCGATCTCGGCCGGGTCGGCGGTCAGCTCGCCGATCCGGCGGGTGATCGGTGCGAGTTCGCTGACCGCGAGCTCGGCGAGGCGCGGCTTGAACTCGGAGAAGTTCCGGCCGGCGAACTCGGCGAGCACGGCGTCGGCACCGGTGCTGGCGAGGGCGGCGTAGATGTTGACGAGGTTGGCCGCCTCGGGGCGTCCCGCCAGACCTTCCGCCGTTTCCGGCAGCGGCTCGGCGTCGGTGCGGGCCTTGCGGATCTTGGACGAGATGGCGTCGGCGTCGTCGGTGAGGTTGATCCGGCTCATGTCCGAGGGGTCGGACTTGGACATCTTCTTGGTGCCGTCGCGCAGGGACATCACCCGCGTGGCGACACCCTCGATCACCGGCTCGGTCAGCGGGAAGAAATCGACGCCGTAGTCGTGGTTGAATTTGGCGGCGATGTCGCGGGTCAGCTCGATATGCTGCTTCTGGTCCTCGCCCACCGGCACGTGGGTGGCGTGGTAGAGCAGGATGTCGGCGGCCATCAGCGCCGGGTAGGCGAGCAGGCCGAGCGAGGCGTTCTCGGTGTTCTTGCCCGCCTTGTCCTTGAACTGGATCATCCGGTACATCCAGCCGATGCGGGCGACGCAGTTGAAGATCCAGGCGAGCTGGGCGTGTCCCGGCACCTGGGACTGGGCGAAGAGGATCGAGCGCGCCGGGTCGATGCCGCTGGCGATATAGGCGGCGGCCAGCTCGCGGGTGGCCTGGCGCAGCTTGTCCGGGTCCTGCCAGACGGTGATCGCGTGCATGTCGACGATGCAGTAGATCGTCTCGTGGCTGTCCTGCATCGCGGCGAACCGGCGGAGCGCGCCGAGGTAGTTGCCGAGCGTCAGGTTTCCCGACGGCTGGATGCCGGAGAAGACGCGGCGAGTGAACGCGGGCGAGGGCATGGACGGGACTGCCTGCAAAGGAGAACGGGCGCGCTTATTGCCCCTCGCGGGGTTCCCGTCAACCGGCCGGGGCCTGCTCAGCCGCGGCGCATGGCGGCGCGGAGCTCCGACATGCGCATGCCGCCGGTAGCGAAGACTGCGCCGGCGTAGCTCGCCATGCCGACGACGACGAGGAGCGCCAGCGCAAGGTAGCGGTAGCCGGGATCGGCCAGCGCCGGGCCGAGCAGCGACGCCGCGAGGAAGAGCACCGCGCCCATGATCAGGCAGGAGAGCGCGATCCGCGGCGCCGCCCTGCGCAGCCGCGCGTCCACGGCCGCCATGTCGCCCATGGGCCTTGTTCCGTGCCAGAGCTGCCAGAGCATCACCCACCCGGCGATCGTGGTTCCGAGTGCTGCGGCGATGAAGCCGATGACCGGCGCCAGCCCCAGCGCCACGCCGGCGTTCACCAGCATGGCGTGGAGCGCGAAGCGGAAGGGACTGCGGGTGTCCTCGCGGGCGTAGTAGAGCGGCGAGATCACCTTTTGCATGACGAAGGCGGGGAGCCCCGCGCCGTAGACCGCGACCGCCAGCGCGGTGGGCCAGGTGTCGGCGGCGGTGAAGGCGCCGCGCTGGAAGAGGACGGCGACGATCGGCACCGGGATCACCATCAGCGCCACCGCCGCGGGCAGGGTGAGGGCCAGGGTGAGCTCGGTAGCGCGGTTGATCGCGTCGCGGCCGCCGGAGCCGTCGCCGGCCTTCAGCCGCCGCGCGAGGTCGGGCAGGAGCACGGTGCCGATGGCGATGCCGACTACTCCGAGCGGCAGCTGGTAGAGGCGGTCGGCGTAGGAGAGCCAGGCCACCGCCCCGTCGAAGAAAGAGCCGACCTGGCGGCCGACGATCAGGTTGATCTGCACTACCCCGCCGGCGAGGAGGGCGGGGATCATGATGACGGTGAGGCGCCGCATCTCCGGGGTGAGGCGCGGCCAACGGGGGAGGATGGGCATGCCCACCCTGGCGCAGCCCCACCAGACCAGCGCCAGCTGGGCGAGGCCGGCGACCGGAACGGACCAGATCTGCCAGAGGCCGATGTTGCCGCCCGACGCCGAGGCGAATACGAGGAAGGCGATCATCACCACGTTCATCAGGATCGGCGCGGCGGCGGGGAGCGCGAAGCGACCGAGCGAGTTGAGGACGCCGGAAAGGAGTGCGGTGAGCGATATCAGGATGATGTAGGGAAAGGCGATCCGCCCGTGCTCCACCGACAGGGTGAAGCGCTCGTCGCCGGCAAAACCGCTCGCCATGGCGAGCACCAGCCAGGGCATGACGATCTGCCCGGCGATGGTGAAGAGAAGGAGCACGAAGCCGAGCCCGGAGAGCGCGTCACGGGCGAAGCCCTGGGCATCCTCGCCCGCCTCGACCTTCTTGGCGAACATCGGCACGAAGGCGAGGTTGAACGCGCCCTCGGCGAAGAAGCGGCGGAACATGTTTGGCAGGGTGAAGGCGATCAGGAACGCCTGTGCCACCGGCCCGGTGCCGAGGAGCGCGGCCATGATGATGTCGCGCGCGAGGCCGAGGACGCGGGAGATCATCGTCCAGGAGCCCACGCTCAGGAAGGCCGGTAGCAGCCGGATCGGGGCCATCGGGAGAGCTGCCTTCCTGCGCGACGTTCGGTGGCCCCGGACTGGCAGATCGCCGTCGGCGGATCAAGCCGCTCGCGCGAGCCGGTAGAGCTTTGGCCCTACGGACCGAAGTGGAGGCGGCAGGCCGGTGACGTCGAACGGACGTTCGTCGACCACGCGCCAGCCGGCGAAGGCCTGCTCGATCTCCGCGCGGTCCACACCCCTCGGCAGTGGTCCACGGCTTGCCGGCGTCCAGGCGAGCATGAGCATCGTGGCGTCCGGTGCGGCGACGGCGTCGATCTCGTGCGCTGCCGCCGCGAAGCCGGCGCGGTCCAATCCGTGAAGCGTCCCGCCATCGAGGAAGAAGCCGACGCCATCGCCGATTCCGGCACAGCGGAGCGCGGCGACGTCGCCTTCGACGAAACGGACGCCCGGGTGTCCCGGGCGGGCGCGGGCGCGGGCCAGCGCCTTCGGGACGTTGTCGATCCCCGTCGCCTGCCAGCCACGCCGCGCGAGTTCGATCGTCCAGTGGCCCGAACCGCACCCGAGATCGAGTGCCGCTCCCAGCGGCGGGTTCCTCCCGCTCTCCTCGCGGTCGAGCGCGGCCATCATCAGGTTCCGCGCCGGCGGATGCGATCCGGCCGCTTCCCACGGGGTGAACCCCATGGCGTAGGCGATGCGATAGAAGAGGCTCATCTGCCCCCCCCTTTTCAGAGTGACCAATCCGGCCGCCGGCCGTGCGGAGCGAGGCGACCTTTCAGCGGGCTCCGGCGGCCGGCGGGGCGATCGCCGCCTTCAGCCGGCTCTCAAGCGACCGCCGTTTGCCTTCAGCGTGCAGCTTCAGCCCGAAGAGATCCTTGACGTAGAAGACGTCCACCGCCTGCTCGCCGTAGGTGGCGATGATCGCCGAGGAGATGGAGATGTTGTTGGCGGTCAGCGTCCGCGCCAGATCGTAGAGCAGCCCCGGCCGGTCGCGCGTCTCCACCTCGATGATGGTGTAGATGTCCGAGCCGGTGTTGTCGAAGCTGAGCCGCGTCGGCACCAGGAAGTCGCGCTCGCGCTTCTTGATCCGGTCCTTGTCCCTCAGCGCCTCGCGCGCACTGATCTCGCCGCGCAGAATGCGGTTGACCGAGTTCCTGAGCCGCGTCAGCCGTGCACGCTCGTAGGGCTTGCCGACCGAGTCCTGAATCCAGAAGGCGGCGGTGGCGATGCCGTCGGTCGTGGTGTAGGTGCGCGCATCCACCACGTTGGCGCCGGCAAGCGCCAGGGCGCCGGCGAGCCGCGCGAAGATGCCGGGGTGATCGGGCATGGCAAAACAGGCCTGGGTGGCGTCGCGCCCCAGGTCGAGCTCGATCTGCAGGGCAAGCTCGCTCTCGGAGACCTTCCGCACCAGTTCGGCGAAAATGGCATGCGTGCGGGTGTCGAAGCCGAGCCAGTAGGGGGCGTAGTGCCGTGCGCACTCGGCCTTGAGACCCTTCTTCGACCAGCCGACCAGCGCCGTCTCGAGCGCCATCTTGGCGGTCGCCTCGCGCTCCGGGCGGCTGGCCGCCTGGCTGCCGCCGGTCAGGTACTCCAGCGTCTCGCCAAAAAGCCCGCGCAGCAGCATGGCCTTCCAGTTGTTCCAGACGCCGGGGCCGACGCCGCGGATGTCGCAGACCGTGAGCACGGTCAGGAGCTTCAGCCGGGTCGGGCTCTTCACCGCCTGGGCGAAGTCGCGCACCGTGCGCGGTTCGGTGAGGTCGCGCTTCTGGGCGGTGTCGGACATCAGCAGGTGGTTCTTCACCAGCCAGACCACGAGGTCGGTTTCCTCGGCGCTCAGCCCGAGCCGCGGGCAGAGTCGCTCAGCCACCTCGGCGCCATATGCGGAATGATCGCGCCCCGACCCCTTGCCGATGTCGTGAAGCAACAGCGCCGCATAGAGCGGCCGCCGGTCGATCCCCTTGGCCATGATGTCGGTAGCGACCGGCAGCTCTCCGGCCAGCTCCCGCCGCTCGATCTGGCTCAGCGTCGAGATCGTGCGGATGATGTGCTCGTCCACCGTGTAGTAGTGATACATGTTGAACTGCATCATCGCCACAATACGGTCGAACTCGGGGATGAAGGCCCCGAGCACGCCCACCTCGTTCATCAGCCTGAGTGCCCGCTCGGGGTTGTTGTGGCTCAGCAGCAGATCGAGGAAGATCCGGTTCGCTTCGGCCGAGGCGCGGAACTCGTCGTCGATCAGGTCGAGGTTGGCGGCTACCCGGCGCAGCGCGTCGGGATGTATCGGGATTTCGGTCTCCAGCCCCTCCTCGAAGAGGCGAAGGATGTTGATGGGATCCTTGTCGAAGGCGTTCTCGTCGACGAAGTCGAGCCGCCCGTGCTTCAACTGGTAGCCGGGCCGGGTCGGGTCCCTGCTGAAGGCGAAGACGGTGCGCAGCTTTTCCCCGAGGCTGGGGCGGGACTTGACGTGGCGTGCCTCCAGCGCGGCGAGGAAGATGCGGGTGAGGTCGCCTACGTGCTTGGCGTGGGTGAAATAGTCCTGCATGAACCTCTCGACCGCGCGCTGGCCGGCGGTGGCGCGGTAGCCGAGGGCGGCCGCGATCTCCACCTGGGTGTCGAACGTGAGTTGCTCGGTGGGTCGGCCGTTCAGGAGGTGAAGGTGCACCCGCGTGGTCCAGAGGAAGGCCTCGGCATCGGCGAAGATGCTGTATTCCTCCTGCGTGAAGACCCCGATCTGCACGAGATCCTCCGACGTATCGGCGTGGTTTAGGTATTTGCCGATCCAGAACAGCGTCTGCAGGTCGCGCAGGCCGCCCTTGCCCTCCTTCACGTTAGGCTCGAGCAGGTAACGTGAGCTGCCTTGGCGGGTGTGGCGGTCGGCCCGTTCCTCGAGCTTCAGCTCGACGAACTCGGGACCAGTCGAGTCGAACAGCTCGCTCCACAGCCGCGTTCGCAGCCGTTCGGCCAGGCGCTGGTCGCCCCAGAGATGGCGGTGCTCCAGCAGGCTGGTGCGGATGGTGACGTCCGCGCGCCCCTGCCGCAGGCACTCCTCGACCGTGCGCACAGATTGGCCGACCTTCAATCGCAGGTCCCACAGGCAATAGAGCACGCTCTCGATGAGGCTCTCGCCCCAAGGCGTCTGCTTGTAAGGAGTGACGAAGAGGAGATCGACGTCGGAGAAGGGCGCCATCTCCCCCCGCCCGTAGCCGCCGACCGCCAGCACGCTGATCCGTTCGGTCGCCGTCGGATTGGGCAGCGGGTGCAGCCACTGGGCCGCGAGATCCAGCGTGAGGCAGACAATGCTGTCCATCAGCCAGGCATAGTCGTAAATCGTCCGGTGCGCGTCGCGCGGCGCCGCGGCGATCTCGACGGCTATGGCCGCCCGTCCCTCGGCGTAGGCCCGGCGGAGCACTGCGACCGCCGCTTCGCGCCTGGCGCTGCGCTCGGACCCCCCGCGCACCGCCTCATTGATCGCCGCGCGCGTCGCCGGTACGTCGAGGATGGTCTGGGGCGCCTTGGTTAGACCCCGCCAGACAGGGGTGGCCGGAACGAGACGGCCCCGCTCAATAGCCAACGGCGTCAAACGACCTCGCCGCTCGCTCGGTGACGATGGCCTGACCATTGCGAACCTCGATGATGGCGAGATTGCGCTGGATCCGGCCATTGCTCATGAAACGGAACGGGCCGTTGACCCCCGCGAAGCCTGCGGGCTGGGTCAGCCGCGCCGTCGAGAAGGGGCTGCCGCCCTGGCTCCGCGCCTGCGCGACGAGCGCGCCGACCGCCGCGACGCCATCATAGGCGAGCCCCGCCAGCTCGTGCGGGTTCTCGCCATAGGCGGTCTGATAGCGACCGTTGAAAGCGGCGACCAGCGCCGGATCTGGAGCGGCGAAGACTCCGCCCTGCAGGGCAGGCACGATCAGCGCCTCGGCCGAGACATCCCAGCGCTGCATGCCGAGGAACTGCGCCCCGGTAAGGCCGTTGGCGCGCAGCCCTTCGGCAATGAAGGCGAGGCCGCCGGATGGCCCGTCGGTCAGGATGATGGCATCGGCGCCAGCGGCGCTCAGCGTCGCGGCGGCGGGAACTGCGGCGGCCTGGATCCCCTCGACCGACAGGTTGTACGACTGGACCCCGGCGAGGGTGGCGCCGCGCGCCCGCACCGCCGCCGTCACCGCGTCACGCGCCGTCTCGCCCT
The DNA here is from genome assembly GCA_963796805.1 of uncultured Alphaproteobacteria bacterium. Lineage (GTDB taxonomy): Bacteria > Pseudomonadota > Alphaproteobacteria > Rhodobacterales > Rhodobacteraceae > Amaricoccus. Next base: position 73,629 of record CAWCNG010000001.1, on the reverse strand, counting down.
CGAGCCCGGCGGGATAGACCACGCCGAAGTTGCGCAGCCCGTTCGCGAGGCCGTAGGCCACCAGCCGGTCGGCGGTGTTCTCGAAGCTCGTGCCCAGGATGAAGACGTTCGACCCGGCGACCGAGACATTGTTGGAGAAGCTCAGCACGTTCAGCCCCGCCTGCGCCGCGACAGGCTGCGCGCCGGCGGTCTCGGTTGAGAAGAGCGGCCCGACGAGGATCTTCGCCCCCTCGGCCACCGCCTGCGAGGCTGCCGCCTGCCCGCCGGCGCTGGTGCCGGCGGTGGGATAGATCACGAGGTCCAGGCTGGCGTTGCGCAGGTCCGCCTGCGCCAGCCGCGCCGCGTTCTCGAGGCTTCGCGCAATCTGCTCGCGCCCCGCATCACCGGAGCCGTACGGCACGAGGAGAGCCACCTTGACCGGCGCGTTCACATCGACCGCGACCCCGTCGTTGGACGGCACGCCGATCGGCGCCGCGCAAGCGGCAACGACCGCCATGGCGGCGGCCAGCGCCACCGCCCGGAGCCCGGGGAAGATCGAGAATCCGGTTGACAGCATGTTCCGTCCCCGTGTCGTTTGTCGCAGCGTTCCGGCCTTGGCGGCGGTGGTTCCACTTACGGGCTCAACCGCGAAATGTAAAACGGAGAATGGCCAGCATTTCCTCCGATCGGCCGCCCGGCCCGCCCGCGGCGGCAGCGCCGCTCGCCTCGGGGCTCTATCTCGTGGCGACACCAATCGGCAACGCCCGCGACATCACCCTGCGCGCGTTCGACGTCCTCCAGCGCGCCGACATCCTCGCCGCCGAGGATACCCGCCACACCCGCAAGCTACTGGCGATCCACGGCATCCGCCGCGGAACGGTCCTGCCCTACCACGACCACAACGGCGCCGCCCAGCGCCCCCGCCTGCTTGCCGCCCTGGCCGAAGGCCGCTCGGTGGCACTTGTCTCCGACGCCGGCACGCCGCTCGTGGCCGATCCCGGCTACCGCCTGGCCGCCGAGGCGATTGCCGCCGGCCACCCAGTCACCGCGGTGCCCGGCGCCTCGGCGCTGCTGGCGGCACTGGCTGTGGCTGGCCTTCCCACCGACCGCTTCCTCTTTGCCGGCTTCCTGCCCCCCCGCCAGGCCGCCCGCCGCCATGCCCTCGCCGAACTCGCGGCGGTGCCGGCGACCCTCGTCTTCTACGAGTTCCCCCGCCGGCTCGCCGCGTGCCTCGCCGACATGGCCGGCATCCTCGGCCCCACCCGCCCCGCCGCTGTCTGCCGTGAACTGACCAAGCGCTTCGAGGAGACCCGTCGCGCGGCCCTCGCCGATCTCGCCGCGCACTATGCCGCGGCGCCTGAGGTAAAGGGCGAGGTCGTCGTGCTCGCGGGCGGCCCCGTGGCGACGCCGGTGGCCGCCGGGGCGCTCGACGAAGCCCTCGCCGAGGCGCTCACGCGGGAGAGCGTGCGCGACGCGGCCGCCTCGGTCGCCGCCGTCCTTGGATTGCCGCGCCGCGAGGTCTATGCCCGGGCGCTGGCCCTCTCCCGTTCGCGTTAACCATTGCGCCCCGTTTAACTGTCCAGCCTTTCGCCACCATCTATACTTTGGGTATGCAGTCCGTCCCGCCCCATCATTTCGCGCGTTCATACCACACCGGCCTCGCGGCCGAGGACTGCGCCGCCCGCTGCTATCTGGCCGAAGGCGGGGCGCTTCGCGCGGCGCGCTGGCGCTGCCCCGAGGGCGAGATCGACCTCATCATCGAGCTTCCCGGCGAGATCGTCTTCGTCGAGGTGAAGGCCCGCCGCGGCCACGCCGACCGTGCCGCCCATTCTGTCAGCGCCCGGCAGTGGGCGCGCATCGGCGCAGCTGCTACCCGCTACCTCGCCGAGCACACTGACGGCACCGTCCCCTGCCGCTTCGACCTCGCGCTCGTCGACGGAGCGGGCCGACTCGAGCGCGTCGAAAACGCGGCGACCTTCGACGACTGGTAGGCTTGCCCCCGCCGCGCGGCTCGGCCAACAGTGCCCTGCCGAACCGCCGGAGCACGCCCATGTCGTCGCCCAGATCGCTGAAGCTCGCCGTCCAGATGGATCCCATCGAGCGGATCAACATCGCCGCCGACTCCACCTTTCGGATCATGGAGGAGGCGCAGGCGCGCGGGCACGGTCTCTTCTACTACACCCCCGATCGCCTCGCCCTCGACGAGGGCCGCGTCACCGCCCGCGGCTGGCCGGTGGAGGTGCGCCGCGAGAAGGGCAACCATTTCACCCTCGGCGAGGAGGTGGTGATCGACCTCGCCGGCCAGGACGTGGTCTGGCTGCGCCAGGATCCGCCGTTCGACATGGGCTACATCACCACCACCCACATCCTCGAGCGCATCCACCCTCGAACCCTGGTGGTCAACGACCCATTCTGGGTGCGCAACTACCCCGAGAAGCTCCTCGTCCTCGGCTTCCCCGCGCTCACTCCGCCCACCATGATCGCCCGCGACCTCGCCACGCTGAAGGCGTTCAAGGCCCGCCATGGCGACATCATCCTGAAGCCCCTCTACGGTAACGGCGGGGCAGGGGTCTTCCGCCTCGACCCCAACGACCGCAACTTCACCGCCCTCTGGGAGCTCTTCACCGGCATCAACCGCGAGCCCCTCATCGCGCAGAAGTTCCTCCCCGCCGTTGCGAGCGGCGACAAGCGCATCATCCTCGTCGATGGCGAGGCGGTGGGTGCCATCAACCGCGTGCCGGCTGAGGGCGAGACGCGCTCGAACATGCATGCCGGCGGGCGGCCCGAGAAGATCGCCATGAGCGACCGCGACCGCGAGATCTGCACCGCCATCGGCCCGCTGTTGCGGGAGAAGGGGCAGATCTTCGTCGGCATCGACGTGATCGGCGACTGGCTGACCGAGATCAACGTCACCTCGCCCACCGGCCTGCAGGAGCTCGAGCGCTTCGATGGCATCAACGCCACCGCGAAGATCTGGGAAGCGATCGAGCGGCGGTGCGGCTGAACTGACGGCCCGATGTCCTGGCAGCTCCTGGCGCTCGATACCTGGCTCCGATTGAACGAAAAGCCGCGCCTGGCCCGTGAGCGCTCGATCACCGCAGCGCGCGCCCGCATGGAGAAAAACGCGGCGCTGGCATTTCCCGTACCCGCGAGCTCGTGGCAGGAGGTGCGCCTGCGCGACGAACCGCCGCTCGATGCCTGGCGACTTCCGGTCCCGGAGGGCGGCGCGGGACTGATCCTCTGGCTGCACGGCGGGGCCTACTGCCTCGGCTCGCCGCGCACTCATGCCGCCCTGGTCGGTGTGCTGGCGCAGCGAGCGCGGACCGGGGCGGTCCTGCCGGACTATCGCCTCGCGCCCGAGGACGCCTTTCCAGCCGCCGTCGAGGACGCTCTCGCCGCGTGGCGGTCGCTCCTTGACGAAGGCTGGCCGCCGGGACGTATCGCGCTGGGCGGGGACAGCGCCGGCGGCGGTCTTGCATTCGCGCTCCTGCACCTCATCCTCGAGGCGGGCATGGCCCCGCCGGCCTGCCTGCTCGCCTTCAGCCCCTGGGCCGACCTCACACTGTCGGGCAAGAGCATCAGCCGCCTCGCCTGGCGCGACGCCTTCCTGCCCGCCCGCCGCATTGCCGAGATCCGCGACCAGTATCTCGCCGGTGCCGACCCACGCGATCCGCGCGCCTCGCCGCATCTCGGCCGCTTCCGCGGCGCCCCGCCTGCACTGATCCAGGCCAGCCGTGCCGAGATCCTGCGCGACGACGCCCGCGCCATGGCCGAGCGCCTCGAGGCAGACGGGGCGCGGGTCACGCTTGACCTCGTGCCATCGGTCCCCCACGTCTGGCAGGTCTACCACGCGCGGCTGCCCGAGGCCGCCGCCGCCATGGACCGCGCCGCCGCGCTTTCTGGTCCTTCACCTCAAAAACGCGTGATTGCACGCTCCTGCCGTAACAGGACCGCCGCCACGCTCGTAAAGGGGGAAGAGCCGGCGCCGGATGCGGTGGCGACAAAGGAGAGCACGATGGACGCGACCAGGTTCACCCGACGCCACCTTCTCGCCTGCGGCGCGGCGGGACTGGCCCTTTCGGCGGCGGGACTGCCGCTCGGCGCCGCCACCTCCTTCGAGGTTACGCACACCGACGCGGAATGGAAGGCGATGCTCCCTCCTGACGCCTACGCCGTCCTGCGCCAGGCCGGCACCGAGCGCCCCTTCACCAGCCCGCTTCTGGACGAGCACCGCAACGGCACCTTCACCTGCGCCGGCTGCGCGCTGCCCCTCTTCGCCTCTGACACCAAGTACGAAAGCGGCACCGGCTGGCCGAGCTTCTGGCAGCCGCTCGACAATGCCGTCGGTACCGAGACCGACACCACCTTCGGGATGCGCCGCACCGAGGTCCACTGCCGCCGCTGCGGCGGGCATCTCGGCCACCTCTTCAACGACGGCCCGCAGCCCACGGGCCTGCGCTACTGCATGAACGGCGTCGCGCTCGGCTTCGTGCCGGCAGCCGCCTGAAACCACAGACCGGGAGACCCGACCATATGACCAAGTTCCCTGTTCGCGCCGCAGCACTTCTCGTCTCGGCCTTCGTCGCCACCGCCGGTTGGCAGGTGCTCCCCTCCTTCGCGGAGGAAGGCATCCCCATCCCGGCTCCCGTGCTCAACGAGAAATCCAGCGCCGCGACCGAGACGGCGGTGCTTGCCGGCGGCTGCTTCTGGGGGGTGCAGGGCGTCTTCCAGCACGTGGCGGGTGTGGAGAATGCCGTCTCCGGTTACGCCGGCGGCGACGCCACGACCGCGCAGTACCGCGTGGTAGGCTCGGGCAAGACCGGCCACGCCGAGGCGGTGCAGGTCGACTTCGATCCGTCGAAGATCAGCTACGGCGAGATCCTGCAGATCTACTTCTCGGTGGCGCACGATCCGACGCAGCTGAACCGCCAGGGCCCCGACCGCGGCACCCAGTACCGCTCCACCATCTTCCCGCAGAACTCGGCGCAGGCGAAGGTCGCCGCCTCCTATGTCGCCCAGCTCGACGAGGCGGGCGTCTACCACGCCCCCATCGTCACCACCATCGAGCAGGGCAGGATGTTCTACCAAGCCGAGGACTACCACCAGGACTACCTGACGCTGAACCCGACCGCGCCCTATATCGTGTACAACGACCTGCCGAAGATCGCGAACCTCAAGCGGCTGTTCCCGGCGGTCTACCGGGATGACCCGGTGCTGGTCTCCGAGGCTGCGCTGACCAACTGAGGCAGCCGGCGCGTCCGCCGGGCACGCGTGCCCGGCGGCGTCAGATCGCCAGCCGGTAGCCCGCGGCCTCGGCCACGTGCGGCTTCTCGACCGACCCCGAGCCCTCGAGGTCGGCGATCGTCCGCGCCACGCGCAGCACCCGGTGGTAGCCGCGGGCGCTCAGGCGGAAGCGGGCGGCCACCTCGGAGATCAACCGCTGCGCGCTCTCGCTCAGCGCCACCACCGCCTCAAGGAGGTCGCCCTCCGCGTCGGCATTCACCTTGATGCCATCGTGCCCGGCGAAGCGCGCCCGCTGCACCGCCCGCGCTGCAGCCACCCGCGCCCCGATCACCGCGCTGGTCTCGCCCGTGCGCGGCAGGCCGAGATCCTCCACCGTCACCTGCGGCACCTCCACGCGCAGGTCGAAGCGGTCCATCAGCGGTCCGGAGATGCGCCCGAGATATTCCGCCCCGCACTCGGGCACCCGCGCGCAGGCGCGTCCCGGATCGGCCAGGTGCCCGCAGCGGCAGGGGTTGGCCGCCGCCACCAGCATGAAGCGGCACGGATAGCGCACGTGCGCGTTCGCCCGCGCCACCACCACGTCGCCGGTCTCGATCGGCTGGCGCAGGGTCTCCAGCACCGTGCGCGGGAACTCCGGCAGCTCGTCGAGGAAGAGAACGCCGTGGTGCGCCAGGCTGATCTCGCCGGGCTTCGCCCCCCGCCCGCCTCCGACGATGGCCGCCATCGAGGCGGTGTGGTGTGGGGTGCGGAACGGCCGCGCCCGGCTGATGCCGCCCTCGTCGAGCAGGCCGGCCAGCGAGTGGATCATCGAGGTCTCCAGCGCCTCTTCGGGCTCGAGCGGCGGCAGGATGCCCGGCAGCCGCGCCGCCAGCATCGACTTGCCACTGCCGGGCGGCCCCACCATCAGCAGGTGGTGGCGGCCGGCGGCGGCTATCTCCAGCGCGCGCTTGGCCTTTTCCTGACCCTTGACCTCGGCGAGGTCCTTGTCGGAGGCGGTATCCGGCACCGTCCCCGGCTGCGCCGGCGCCAGCACCGCCCGGCCGGTGAAGTGGTTGACCAGCGCCAGCAGCGACTTCGGTGCGATCACCTGCACCGCCCCGACCCAGGCCGCCTCGGCACCGCAGGCGGCGGGGCAGATCAGCCCGCAGTCGGCCTCCGCGGCGGCCAGCGCCGCTGGCAGGGCGCCGATCACCGGCACCAGCGTGCCGTCGAGCGAGAGCTCGCCCAGTGCCACCTGCGCTGCCACCTCGTCGAGCGGCAGCACCTCCATCGCCGCCAGCAGCGCCAGCGCGATCGGCAGGTCGAAGTGCGAGCCTTCCTTAAGCAGGTCAGCGGGCGAGAGGTTCACCGTGATTCGCTTGGCCGGGAGCGCCAGTCCCATGGCGGTCATCGCCGCGCGCACCCGCTCCCTGGCCTCGCTGACGGCCTTGTCGGGCAGGCCGACGAGGTTGAAGGCGGGCAGGCCGGCGGAGATCGCGCACTGCACCTCGACGAGCCGCGCTTCGACGCCCTGGAATGCGACGGTGTAGGCGCGCGCGACCATCCCGGCCCCTTTTCGAACCGGCCGACCTTGGCGGGGGCATGGTTAGCGGGGGGTTAAGGCGGATTTCGCCGGGGCCGGTGACGACGGCTTTTATCGTGTTTTCGTCAAAGGTTAACGGCGGTTTTTTCGACGTACATCACGCGTACAACGCACGTACATCGCATGTACATGACTCGGCCTATCCGGGCAAAGGTTAACGCAGCGAGGCCTCGGTCCGCGCGCGCACGGCGTCGAGGACCTCGTCGGACAGCTGCCGATCGTCGACCGCCCGCGCCACGACCATGGCGCCGACGAGCGAGGCGAAGACGCCGATGGCGCGGCGGCGGCGGTCGACGGCGTCGGGGTCCGGTATCTCGCCGGCTATGGTGTCGAGCACCCGTTCGAGCGAGTCGGTGACGGCGGCGCGGACCTGCGGCGGCGCGCGCGCCGAGTTCGGGCCGAGCGCGGCCATCAGGCAGCCGAGGCCGGGCGCGTCGCGATGGGCGGGCGAGAGGTAGGGCGCGACGATCGACGCGGCCGGGTCGCCGGGAGCGGCGGCGATCTGCTCGCGCCAGTCGGCGAGCATGTCGTCGACGGCGCGGCGGCAGGCCAGCGCCATCAGTTCCTCCTTGGAGGCGAAGTGGCCGTAGAAGCCGCCGTGGGTCAAGCCGACGCCGCGCATCAGCTCGGCGACGCCGATCCCATCGAAGCCGCGCTCGCGGAACGCCCGCGCCGCCGCGGCGATGATACGTTCGCGGTTTTCCGCCACCTGGGCCCTGGTGCCACGCCCACGGCGCTGCGGTACCCGCTTGACTCGATTCATGACAGGCGTCATCCAATCGTTGTATCGGCACTATAGCGTAAACGGAGACGGCGTCGCGGCTGCCTTGACCTGTGTCAGGGTGGACGCAGGATTTTCCGCCCGTCCGCTCGGGACGGGCCCGGCAGGGGGAGCGACACGGGATGCCAACGGTCGGCACGCAAGACGGGACGCAGATTTTCTACAAGGACTGGGGTAGCGGCACGCCGCTGGTGTTCCACCACGGCTGGCCGCTCAGCGCCGACGACTGGGACGCGCAGCTGCTGTTCTTCCTCGGCAAGGGCTATCGGGTGATCGCCCACGACCGACGCGGGCACGGCCGCTCGAGCCAGACCTCCGGCGGCCACGAGATGGATACCTATGCCGCCGACGTGGCGGCGCTCGCCGCCGCGCTCGACCTGCACGACGCCGTGCACATCGGGCATTCGACCGGCGGCGGCGAGGTGGCGCACTATGTCGCGCGCGCCGAAGCGGGGCGCGTGAGCAAGGCGGTGCTGATCGGCGCGGTGCCGCCGGTGATGGTGAAGAGCGACAAGAACCCCGGCGGCCTGCCGATCGAGGCCTTCGACGGACTGCGCAAGGCGCTGGCCGGCAACCGCGCGCAGTTCTTCCTCGACCTGCCGAGCGGCCCCTTCTACGGCTTCAACCGGCCGGGCGCCGCGGTCTCCGACGGCGTGATCCGCAACTGGTGGCGCCAGGGCATGATGGGCGGGGCCAACGCCCACTACGAATGCATCAAGGCCTTCTCCGAGACCGACTTCACCGAGGACCTGAAGGCGATCGAGGTGCCGGTGCTGCTGCTGCACGGCGAGGACGACCAGATCGTGCCGATCGACGACAGCGCCCGCCTCGGGATCAAGCTGCTGCGGAACGGCACGCTCAAGACCTATCCCGGCCTGCCGCACGGCATGGCCACCACCCATGCCGACGTCATCAACGCCGACATCCTCGCCTTCATCCGCGGCGAGAAGGTCGAGGGCGCGGTCGAAGAGGAGGCCCATGTCCATGCGTGAGGAGGATTTCACCGGCCTCGGCGGCCTGCGCATCCACTACCGCTCCTGGCTCCCCGAGGGCGCGCCGCGCGCGGTGGTCGCCATCTGCCACGGGGTGAACTCGCACGGCGGCCAGCACGCCTGGACGGCCGGGCAACTGACCGACCGCGGCTTCGCGGTCTACGCCGTCGACCTGCGGGGGCGCGGCCAGTCCGAGGGCGAGCGCTTCTACGTCGACAACATCGACGAGTACGTCGCCGACATCGGCGGGGTGATCGACATCGCCAAGGAGCGGCATCCGGGGCTGCCGGTCTACCTGCTCGGGCACAGCGCCGGCGGGGTGACCTCCTGCGTCTACGCGCTCGACCACCAGGAGAAGATCGACGGGCTGATCTGCGAGAGCTTTGCTTTCCAGGTGCCGGCGCCCGGCTTCGCGCTGGCCGCGATCAAGGGCCTCAGCCACATCGTGCCCAAGCTCGGCGTGCTGACGCTGCACATGAAGGACTTCACCCGCGATCCGGAGGCGCTCAAGGCGCTCGAGGCCGATCCGCTGACCAAGGGCGAGGTCCAGCCGGCGGCGACGGTGGCGGCGCTGGTCCGCGCCGACGAGCGGCTGCACGACAACTTCGAAGAGATCACGCTGCCGGTGATGATCCTGCACGGCACCGACGACCACGCGACGGTCTGCAAGGGGAGCGAGTTCTTCTACGAGCACGCCGGTTCGTCCGACAAGACGCTGAAGATCTACGAAGGGCACTACCACGACCTGCTGAACGACCTCGGCAAGGAAGAGGTCATGGCCGACATCCTGGGCTGGATCGAGGCGCACGTGCCGGCCAAAGTGGCGGCCTGACGCCCGCGCAAGGGGCGAGGCTCCACGGGAGCCTCGCCCGGATTGCACATGCCGGCTTGGTCTGACGCGCGCGCATTTTCGCCGGGTCGGGTCCGAGCGGCACGCGGACAGACGGTGAGTGGGTTAAGGCAACCCTGGGCGAGTTAAGCGCGCATTAACCAATCTGGTTTACAGACGGTTCAATCAGAACCCGGCACCAAGGTGGGCATCGGCACTCTCGCTGGAGGCAACTGCTTTGACCGACGCCATCGCCGCCCTGTCCCTCCTGCCATTGTTCCTCCTCATCGCATGGTACACCGGAGGCGTCTCGCTTCGGCCCGGGAGCAGCCCGGGGGTGTATCGTGGGCGAGCGACATACTGGAATCGTCCTCGCCAGCGCAGCGGGATGGGATAGACGCTCGCCGCAGTGGCCCTCGACTAGTCTCCCGGCCAGGCCCGTTCCGGCAGGTCGAGATCGTAGACGGCCTGCACGAAGGGATCGGCCAACCCTTCCGCCCGCCAGGCGCGGAAGGCCGGATCGGCCAGGTGCGCCGCGACGTAGTCCATCGACGCCGCACCCATGGGCAGGCCGTAGCCCGCGACACGGGCCGCCACCGGGGCGAAGAAGACATCCGCCAGCGAGTAGGCGCCGAAGAGCCAGGGACCGGCCCCCCCGTATTCCGCCCGCGCCTGCCCCCAAAGCGTTTCGATCCGCGCCAGGTCCGCCCTGACGGCATCGCTCGGCGCAAAGCCGACATAGCACCGCCGGAGGTTCATCGGGCAGGCGTCCCTGAGTGCGGAAAAGCCAGAATGCATCTCGGCCGCCAGCGTCCTTGCCCGTGCCCGCACCGTGGGGTCCGCCGGCCAGAGCCCGGCCTCGGGATGCCGCTCGGCCACTGTCTCGGCGATGGCGAGGGTGTCCCAGATCGCCACTGCCTTCCGTTCTTCGATGCGCAGCGCCGGAACCGTCCGCGCGCCGCCGAAGTCGCGGGCGAGCATCTCGCGGATTTCCGGCGAATAGAGCCGGCCCTCGCGCACGGTCACGGGGATCGCGAACTTGGCAAAGGTCAGCCAGCCGCGCAGCGACCAGCTGGAGTAGCTCCGATCACCGATTGCGAGAAGATAACTCACGCCGCGCGCCTCCCGGTTCGGCACTCTCACGGAGCACGATCCTGGTCAAGATGCGTGCGTCAGGCTTTTGCGGCAGGCAGCGCTCTACAATAAATCGTGAAATGCGTGGGCCATCCGGCACGCTGCGCGCCGGAAAAGCCTCACCATATCGTAGGTTAGATGGTGGGCGAAAAGCCGCCGAACGAAACGTTTGGAAATCCGCTCTTCCGCGGAACCCATAGGGTGATCCAAATGTTGATAACTGGCGTAGCTTACCGGGGACGCGCCGAAAGGCCGTCCTCCGTGCCGCTGGCGAGGAGGACGCGAGATGGCTTTCGAGGACAGCGGCACGCGGACGGTCACCCGGCGGGCGATGCGTGCCGAGATGCTCGACGCCGAGACCGAGCTCTCCCTCGCGCGTGCCTGGCGCGACGACGGCGACCAGAAGGCGCTGCACCGGCTGGTCAACGCCTACATGCGCCTCGCCATCTCCATGGCCTCCCGCTACCGCCGCTACGGCGCGCCGATGCCCGATCTCATCCAGGAGGCCGGCGTCGGGCTGATGAAGGCGGCGGAGAAGTTCGATCCCGACCGCGGCGTGCGCTTCTCGACGTATGCCGTCTGGTGGATCAAGGCCTCGATCCAGGACTATGTCATGCGCAACTGGTCGATGGTGCGCACCGGGTCGACCTCATCGCAGAAGGCGCTCTTCTTCAATCTCCGCCGGGTCCGCGCCCGGCTCGAGCGCGAGGCTGGCCAGAACGGCGAGGTGCTCGACGGCTACCGGCTGCGCGAGATGATCGCCACCGAGATCGGCGTTCCGCTGCGCGACGTGGAGATGATGGACGCCCGCCTCGCCGGCGCCGACTTCTCGCTCAACGCCCAGCAGGCCGGCGAGGAAGGCCGCGAGTGGCTGGAGACCCTGGAAGACGAGGCGCCGCAGGCCGCCGAGACCGTCACCCGCGACGCCGATCTCGCGCGGGTACGCGGCTGGCTCGCCGAGGCGCTGGGCTCGCTCAGTGCGCGCGAGCGGCTGATCATCGCCGAGCGCAAGCTCCGCGACGAGCCGCGCACGCTGGAAAGCCTCGGCCAGGAGCTCGGGCTCTCGAAGGAACGCGTCCGCCAGCTCGAGGCGCAGGCGCTGACGAAGCTGCGCAAGCGGCTCGAGGGGATGACCGGCGTGGCGGCGGAGATGCTGACCAGCGCTTGACGGGCCGATCGGCGCGGCGGCCGCAGGGCCGGAATCGCCCTGTCGCTCGCGCCGCAGCGGCGCTATAACGCGCCACCGCAACCCCCGGCCGCCGGTCCGCCCCATGTCCGAAGAATTCTACCGCATCAAGCGCCTGCCGCCTTATGTCTTCGCCGAGGTGAACCGGCTGAAGGCGCGCTACCGCGCCGAGGGCATGGACATCATCGACTTCGGCATGGGCAACCCGGACATGGACACGCCCAGCCATATCGTCGAGAAGCTGGTGGAGACGGTGCGCAAGCCGCGCACCCACCGCTATTCCGCCTCCAAGGGCATCCCGGGCCTGCGCCGCGCCCAGGCCGGGTACTATGCGCGCCGCTTCGGGGTGAAGCTCGATCCCGAGACCGAGGTCATCGCCACCCTCGGCTCCAAGGAGGGCCTCGCCAACCTCGCCATGGCGATCACCGCGCCCGGCGACGTGATGCTGGTGCCGAACCCGAGCTACCCGATCCATCCCTACGGCTTCATGATCGCCGGCGGCACGCTGCGCCACGTCCCCGCGCTCCACGACGGCCGCTTCGATCCCGAGCAGTACCTGCGCGCCCTGGAGCGTGCGGTGATCCACTCGGTGCCGAAGCCGGTGGCGATGGTGGTGTCCTTCCCGTCCAACCCGACGGCGCAGGTCTGCGATCTGGAGTTCTACAAGGATCTCATCGGTTTCGCCAAGAAGCACCACCTCTGGGTGCTCTCCGACCTCGCCTATGCCGAGATCTATTTCGACGACAACCCGCCGCCCTCGATCCTGCAGGTCGAGGGGGCCCGCGACGTGGCGGTGGAGTTCACCTCGCTCTCCAAGACCTATGCCATGCCCGGCTGGCGCATGGGCTTCGCCGTCGGCAACGTCCGCCTCATCGAGGCACTGACCCGCATCAAGTCCTACCTCGACTACGGCGCCTTCACCCCGGTCCAGGTCGCCGCAGCCTCCGCGCTCAACGGCCCGCAGGACTGCGTCGCCGAGATCCGCGGCATCTACCGCGCCCGCCGCGACGTGCTGATCGACGCCATGGGCCGCGCCGGCTGGCGGATCCCCTCGCCGCCGGCCACCATGTTCGCCTGGGCGCCGGTGCCCGAGCCCTTCGCCGCCATCGGCTCGATGGGCTTTTCCAAGATCCTGCTCCGCGAGGCCGAGGTCGCCATCTCCCCCGGCGTCGGCTTCGGAGAGTACGGCGAGGGCTACGTCCGCCTTGGCCTCGTCGAGAACGAGCACCGCATCCGCCAGGCCGCCCGCGGCGTACGCCGCGTGATGCAGAACGCCGATGCGCTCCTGGCCAAGCACTACGCCGAGGAGGCGGCGGCATAAAAAAAGAGCCCCCGTTGCCGGGGGCTCTTCTGGAAGCGGTCCTTCCGACGCTCAGGTCAGGAAGGCTATGATCAGGACGACGAGAAGCGGCGCTCCGAGCAGCCAAGCTATGAGTGCGGGCACTGGCGTTTCCTCCGTTACTGGCGGCGGCCGAAGGTGCCGAAGGGCACGCTGCGGTCGCGATGATCACCCCCGGCCGCCGCGGCGAGATAGGCTGCTGCGGCGCTGGCCATCAGGGTGGCGGCGATGACGAAGGCTGCGATGGCTCCTGCCACGCGGGCCTGCTCGGCGGTATCGAGCGCCTCGGCGTAGAATGCCCTGGCCTCGGTCACGGCCGTCTCGACCGCAGCTTCGGCTTCCTCGGGCGTCTGCCCGGTACGTTCGGCCACCAGCGAGGTCAGATAGCCGCGATCCTCGGCGGACATTTCCTCCTCGCCGAGACTGCGCGTCAGAACCGCTGCAGCATCGGCGCCGTCGCCGCGCAGCAGCCGCGAGCCAAGGTAGCTCACATCTCCGCTGACCGCTTCGCCCGCGGTCCCGGCGGCAGTCCCAGCTATTGCTCCTGCCCCACCGACCACGCCGGTCACGCCTGAGGCGGCCAGCACCGCGCCGACGAGTGCGCCAGTGGCCCAGACGACGAGCCCGTGCGCGCCGTCGCGCATCTCGGTCTCGTCGACGCTGGTGCCCGGCACCGGTCGCCGCAGCCGCCCGGCAAGATAGCCGCCGGCGCCGAAGCTGGTGACGGCCACCCAGAGGAACCAGATGCCCGACGCGATGGCGAGCCAACGCAGCGACACGCCCTCACCTGGCTGGAAGGACGTCACGGAAAGGCCGATCGCCGAACCGAAGGTCAGAAGGACGAAGGACATCGCCACCGCCAGTGCGGTTCCGGCAAAGATCGCCGCCCAGTCCACGTACCCGATCATGGGAATGTCGCGCGCCATGGCGTCTGTCCGAAAGGTCTCAATGGGTGTGGGTGTCACGTCCTGAGCTCCCTTCATGGCTCAGCTAAGGCCGACGAGTGACAGGACCGCCATCACCACAACGATGAGGCCGACGAGATAGATTATACTGTTCATGGTCATGCTCCCAGGCATCCGCCGCACTGCAGCGGTTCCGGGAGTAAATGCCGCGGCCCGCGGATGGTTCCCTCAGCGGGCGCCGCCCTCAAGGCGCGGGCGCACCGAGGGATCGACGACCGGCGCCTGCAGCGCGGCGCCGCGGACGCGCAACGCCGCGGCGCGCGCAGCAAGAGCCGCAGACTCCTCCTCGAGCCGCCGGGCATCGGGCTCGGCCGTCGCGAGCACCGCATCGAACTGCGCCGTCTCGCCGAGACGGGGCGGCGGCGCGGTGCGCGCAGCCTCCGAGACTGGCGCAACGGCGGCGTCGGGCGGACTGCACGCGATCACCGCCAGCACCACCGTCGCCGGCCAGAGCCGCCACAGGCACGCCATCTATTAACTCCCAGGGTGGACAGGGTCGGAGTTGAGACTTCAGTCTGGACCGAAGCGGAGCACGGGCGCAACGCCGCCGCCGTGCGGCCGGCATGCGCGAGGGTTCCCCGCAAGCGAACGGAGGCCTATATTCATTTCCAGGTGCGCCGCAGGTCGCGCCGGGGGAGGCGATGATGAACGACGCGAAGGAACCGGAAGGCGGCAAGGCGGCGGAGACCGAGACGCTCGCCGAGCAGGGCCAGCATCTTGCCCACAACATGGCGGAGGTCTTCGACATCTCCGGCCAGATTTGGCAGGCGTTCCTTGCGGGGCAGCTCCAGGAGGGCGGCGCGAAGCGGCCCGATCCGCTGAACACCTGGCCTACCTTCGCCGAGCTCTACCGCACCATGTGGGACAACCCCAAGCAGGTTGCCGACATGACGCTCGAGTACTGGGCGGCGCAGCAAAAGCTCTGGCAGAACTCCATGCTCAAGTGGCTGGGGTCCAAGGACGCCGTCGACGACCTGCAGCTGCCGCACATGATGAAGGCGGACAAGCGCTTCGCGCACAAGGAGTGGACCGAGAACGCGCTCTTCGAGTATCTCAAGCAGTCCTATCTGCTGACCTCGGGCTGGATCCAGGACAGCGTCGCCTCGGTCGGCGAGATGGATCCCAAGGAGCGGCGCAAGGCCGCCTTCTATACCCGGCAGTTCGTCGAGGCGATGAACCCGGCGAACTTCTTCGCGCTCAACCCCGAGGTGCTGCAGGCCACCGCGGACGAGAAGGGCGAGAACCTGGTCCGCGGGCTGAAGATGATGCTGGCCGACCTAGAGCGCGGCAAGGGCAAGCTCCTGATTCGCCAGACCGACATGGACGCCTTCGAGGTAGGGCGCAACACCGCGGTCTCGCCGGGCGTCGTCGTCTTCCAGAATGACCTGCTCCAGCTCATCCAGTACGAGCCCGCCACCGAGCGGGTCCACGCCAAGCCCCTCCTGATCATCCCGCCCTGGATCAACAAGTACTACATCCTCGACCTCAATCCGCGAAAGAGCATGGTGAAGTGGCTCGTGGAGCAGGGCCACACCGTCTTCGTCGTATCCTGGGTCAACCCTGACGAGCGGCACGGGGCCAAGACCTGGGAGGACTACATGTTCGAGGGCGGACTCGCCGCCATCGACAAGGTCCTGGAGGAGACCGGGCAGAAGAACCTGCACCTCGTCAGCTATTGCGTCGGTGGCACCATGGCGGGAACGCTGATGGCCTGGCTCGGCAAGCACAACGACAAGCGCGTCGCTTCCTGCACCTTCTTCACCGCGCAGCTCGACTTCAAGGATGCGGGCGAGCTGCAGATCTTCGTCGACGAACAGATCCTCGAGGTGGTCGGCGAGGATATGGAGAAGGGCTACATGCCGGCCGACAAGATGGCCAACGCCTTCAACATGCTGCGCGCCAACGACCTGATCTGGGGCTACATGGTCAGCAACTACATGCTGGGCAAGGACCCCTTCCCGTTCGACCTGCTCTACTGGAACGCCGACTCGACCGCGATGCCGGCGCGGGCGCATCGCTTCTATCTGCAGGAGTTCTATATCCGCGATGCCTTCGCGCGCGGCGAGTTCGCGGTCGGCGACACCCGGATCATGCTCTCCGACATCAAGGGGCCGGTCTACCACGTGGCCACCAAGGAGGATCACATCGCGCCGGCCGCCTCGGTCTATCGCGGCGCCAAGGAGATGAAACGCGCAAAGGTGCGCTTCGTGCTGTCGGGGTCGGGGCATATCGCCGGCGTGGTCAATCCTCCGGTGCTGCAGAAGTACCAGTTCTGGACCAACGAAGACATGTCGTCTGCAACGCTCGAGGAATGGCTGCTCGGCGCGGCGGAGACGCCGGGGAGCTGGTGGCCCGACTGGGACGCCTGGCTCAGGGAGCGCCCGGGACGCATGGTTCCGGCGCGAGTGCCGGGAGCGAAGCTCGGCGCGATCGAGTCGGCGCCGGGCTCCTACGTCAAGGTGCGCTTCGACCAGGCTTGAGCCCAGAAAAGGCCCCGCCGGACGCACCGGCGAGACCATCCCGCCGCCTGAAGCGTCTCGAAATATAGGCGTCCCACCGTAAAGTTGATCGGCTTCGGCGCGGCGCCACACGCGCAGCGCGTGTGATTGCGTCGAATCGATTTCCATGGCTATGCTTGCGGCACTACTTGGGCACGGGGTGGGGGTCTCGTTATGCCAACGGTCAATGCGTCGCCGGGGTTGCCTCGCGACGATCTGTTCTATCGGCAATGGTACCTGAACAATACCGGGCAGAGCTTCGGCGTGCCCGGTGTCGACCTCAACGTGCTCGACGTCTGGAAGGACTACACCGGCGCGGGCGTCACCGTTGGCGTCTACGACGACGGTGTGCAGTACGACCACCCGGATCTGGACGGCAACTACGACACCAGCCTGCACATCGTGATCGACGGCCAGGTGCATGACCCCTATCCGGAGGGTCCCCAGTCGGTCCACGGGACTCCGGTCGCAGGCATCATCGCTGCCGAGCGCAACGGCAAGGGGACGGTCGGCGTCGCCTACGGTGCGAAGATCGCGGGCGTGGATATCTTCTTCGATCCGGCCCTCGGCGGGGGGGATTTCTCAGTCACGGGATCGCTCGCTTTCCACGAGATGGACCGCTTCGACATCACCAACCACAGTTGGGCCTCCGCGCCGTACGAGGACAACCAGTTCAGCCTCCGCGATGACATCGTCAGCTTCTATGCCGGATGGCAGGAGAGTGTGCAGCTCGGCAGGGATGGCCTCGGCACCGTGAACGTCGTGTCGGCAGGGAACTCCCGCCTGGATCTCGAACATACCAACATGTCCAACCGGACAAGTTCGCCATATGCCATCGCCGTCGCGGCGGTGACGCACGACGGCGAGGTGGCGCTCTACTCCTCCCCCGGTGCCAGCCTGCTGATCTCCGGGCTTAGCAACGTGGTGGTCGGCCCGCCGGAGGGCGACATCTGGACGACTGACCGAACGGGAAAAGGCGGCTACAGCGACGGGAAGAACCAGGCTCCCCTAAACAACAATCCCAACTATGACGCCTTTTTCGGCGGCACCTCGGCCGCCGCGCCTACCGTCAGTGGCGTGGTGGCACTGATCCTCGACGCCAATCCGCTGCTTGGCTACCGCGATGTCCAGCAAATCCTCGCATACAGCGCTCGCCATGTCGGCTCCCCCATCGGTAGCCAGCCCCTAGGGAGCGAAAAATACGCCTGGGGCTTCAACGCAGCCGACACGTGGAACGGCGGGGGCCTCCATTTCTCCAACGACTACGGCTTCGGCCTAGTGGATGCCCTGGCTGCGGTCCGGCTGGCGGAAACCTGGACCGGGCAGGAGACATTCGCCAACCTCCAGTTGATCAAGACCGATGTCTGGCACGGCGACAAGGCGATCCCCTACGCCAAAGCCTTGACCTTCACCATCGCGACGGGTGCCGACGTCAGCCTCGAATCCGTGGAGCTCGGGCTCAACCACTCGGGCGACCTGACCGACTACGATATCGTCCTCACCTCACCGTCTGGAACAAAGAGCATCCTGTCGACTGCCACACCCTTTTTTGACGTGCCAAGCGACGCCAAGATCCCGTGGGCGTACTACAGCAATGCGTTCCGCGGCGAGGACGCCGCTGGGGTCTGGAAGATCAGCATCACCGATGCATTCGTGGCGAACCCGGGCCGGCTCACGGACGCTTACCTGCGGTTCTACGGCGCGGCCCCGAGTGACGACGACGTGCTGATCTTCACCAACGAATTCTCGGACTATGCCGGCAGGAACGGCCATTCGAAGGTTCTTGGCGACACTGCCGGCCGTGACACACTCAATGCCGCGGCGGTGAGCGCCGCGACGACGATCGATTTGGCGAAGGGCACGGGCGTGATCGACGGGGTCAAAATCACCCTCCGAGGGAGCGTGCAGGATGTCTTGGGCGGTGACGGAGACGACAAGCTGACCGGCGACGCGCGTGCCAACTGGCTTGCCGGTGGCCGTGGCGCCGACACGCTGAAGGGCGGCGGCGGCAAGGACGTGATCGAGGACGGCGACGGCCGCGACGTCATGTACGGCGGCAACCAGGGCGACCTCTTTCGCCTCGGGCTGGATCGCGACGTCGACCGGATCAAGGACTTCGAGCTCGGCCGAGACTGGATCGAGCTCACCTGCCCGGCAAACTTCGACTTCGACGACCTGAACCTTCGGACCCTGAAAAAGGGAGAAGTGCAGATAAGCTTCCTCGATGAATGCCTCATAATCACCGGCGGTCGAACGCTGACCGCCGCCGCGCTAACGGACCACGACATTCTGATCGTCTGAAGCGCCCCGGAGACCGGTGCAGGCCTGACGACGACCGCAGAGCGATTGGGTGCTCCGCTTCTGCGGTAGGGCCGAGCAATCCCAAGCGTTTGCTCAGCATATGCGGTGTGCGAATGTGGTGCATGCCATGTGCATCGAGTAACCCCCGGTTAATCCGAGGGGAGACGTTCCGGCAGGTCAGAGCCCCGCGTAGAGCGGGAAGCGGTGGCAGAGTGCCGTGGCGCGGCGCTTGACCGCGGTCTCGACCGCGTCGTTGCCGTCCGGACCGTTGGCGGAGAGACCATCGAGCACCTCGACGATCATCTTGCCGACCTCGTCGAATTCGGCAGCACCGAAGCCGCGCGTGGTGCCGGCAGGCGTGCCGAGCCGGACGCCCGAGGTGACGGTCGGCGGCTGCGGATCGAAGGGAATGCCATTCTTGTTGCAGGTGATGTGCGCGCGCCCGAGCGCCGCCTCGGCGTCCTTGCCGGTCACCGACTTCGGCCGAAGATCGACCAGCATCACGTGGGTGTCCGTGCCGCCCGTCACGATGTCGAGCCCGCCCTTCATCAGCGTATCGGCCAGCACTTTGGCGTTCTTGACCACACTCTCGGCATAATCGGCGAATTCAGGCCGTAGCGCCTCGCCGAAGGCCACCGCCTTGCCGGCGATGACGTGCATCAGCGGGCCGCCCTGCAGTCCGGGGAAGATCGCCGAGTTGATCTTCTTCGCAATCGCCGCGTCATTGGTCAGGATCATGCCGCCCCGCGGCCCCCGCAGGGTCTTGTGGGTGGTGGTGGTCACCACATGCGCGTGGTCCATCGGGTTAGGATGCTGTCCGCCAGCGACCAGCCCGGCGAAGTGCGCCATGTCGACCATGAGATACGCTCCCACGGAATCGGCGATCTCGCGGAAGCGGGCGAAGTCGATCTGCCGCGGGATCGCGGATCCCCCGGCGATGATGAGCTTGGGCTTGTGCTCCGCGGCGAGTTCGGCGGCCTGCTCGTAGTCGAGGCGGCTGTCCTGCCTGCGCACGCCGTAGTGCACCGCGTTGAACCACTTGCCCGACATATTGGGCCTGGCCCCGTGTGTCAGGTGGCCGCCGGCGGCGAGGTCCATGGCGAGGAACGTGTCGCCCGGCTGCAAGAGCGCAAGGAACACTCCCTGGTTCGCCTGGCTGCCCGAATTCGGCTGGACGTTGGCAAAGTTGGCGCCGAAAAGCTTGCAGGCACGCTCGATTGCCAGCGTCTCGGCCACGTCGACGAACTGGCAGCCACCGTAGTAGCGCCGGCCCGGATAGCCCTCGGCGTACTTGTTCGTCATCACCGAGCCCTGCGCCTCAAGAACGGCGCGGCTAACGATGTTCTCCGAAGCGATCAGCTCGATCTCGTCGCGCTGGCGGGTCAGCTCGTTGCGGATAGCGCCGAAGATCTCGGGATCGCGTGTGGCAAGATCATCGGTGAAGAATCCGTTGTCGGGGAGGGTATCTTTCACGGTCGGGGCTCCGGAGGCTCGTGGCTGCGCGTCAGATACTCCGATTGCCGCGGGCAGGAAACCCGGAATCGCCTGCAGATCTCCAACGACCCGCTTGCGACGAGTGAAGGAGCGGGGGCGAGTGACAGGTGCTGCAGCCCGCGGTAGGAGTGGAGCAAGAGCTCGGAAAATCGGATCGGCGTGATGACCGCGCTCGACAAATATGTGCGACTGGAAGCGGTGGGGCTCTGGCGCGAGGCGCCGGATGGCGCGGCCCGCGAGGTGGTGGTTTCCTTCGGCAAGGCCACGCTGATCCTGACCGACCTTGCCGAGCAGCCGCTTGGCCACTGGGCATTGGCGGGCGTCAGTGTGCTTGAGTATGGCGCAGACGGTGCGGCCGTCTATGCCATGACGCCCGATGGCGGCGAGACGCTTACGATTGGCGATCGCGACATGATCGCGGCGATCGCGGCCGTGACGCGGCGTCCGCCGGAGCCGCCACGGCGCCGCCGCCTGCCGATCGGGCGGATCCTGGCACTGGCGGGACTGGCGGCCTTGATCGTGGCGGCTCCGCGGTTGATCCGGGCCGCAACCGCCCGCCTGGTGCCGCCGGAACTGGCCACCGAAATCGGTGACCGCATGCTGATCGCGCTCATCGAGTTGCATGGCCCTCCCTGTGTTGGCGCCGAGGGTGAGCGCGCGCTTGGACTGCTTGCCTCGAGGTTGCAACCGGCCGAGCCGCCGCGGCTTCGGGTGATGCGGCTGGGCCGCCCTGTTTTTGCGCCGCTTCCGGGCGGGACCTTACTGATCGACCTTGATCTCCTGACCACCGCCACGCCCGGTGAGCTTACTGGATGGGCGACCGCGGCGCTGGGGAGCGATCCAGTTGCGGCGTTCGTTCGGGATGCCGGCCTGCTGGCCGACCTGCGATACATCATCAGCGGTCGTTTCGATGAATACGCGCTGCGGCATGCCGCCGAATCGGCGACTTTCATGCCCTCCGCGGGCGCGCTCTACACGGCGGTGGATCTGTCGAAATCCGACTGGCAGGCCCTCCGCGGCGTCTGCGGGTAGGCGCTGAAACGGCCGAAGCCTTGCGCAACCGTCATTTCAGCGTTGCATCCTGTGCATGAAGCTGGTTAAGTGCCGCCAGCCGCAAGGGGAATGCTCCAGGTAAAATGAGCGCGGGGTCAACCGCCAGTCTCTAGAACCGGAGCAACAACCGACCCGTTGGCGCTGGCCCAGGTCTGGGGGGGAAAGCTGAGAGCGGCCTGTCATTGCAGGCCGCTTTTCATTTTCGAATACCTACTTCCTGATCAGGCCTCGATGACGATTTGAGCCTGGCATTCGACGCGCTCGGCGAGGGTCTGCAGCCGGCGTTCGACCGCCTCACCGGCAAACTCCCGCGCCGGCCCCCTGAGCGTCAGCACGAGTTGATCCGCGTCGCGCACGAGGGTCGCGTGCTCCAGGACCCCGACGGAGGAGCCCGAGAGCATTGCCCCGAGCCGCATGGCGCGACCAAGCACCGCGGCGTCCGCAGCCCGGTGCGCGGGCAGCAATCCGCGAAACCGTTCGACCTCGTCGATCGGTGCCACGGCCTTGTAGCGGTTGAGCAACGCCAGCCCCAGGAAAACCCTGTCGGCATGACCGATACCGGCGATGTTGGCGCGGGTGACCGAACTCGAAGCAGAGCTCGGCACGATAGTCGGGATGTGCCCGCCAGTTGACGTCGTGCAGCAGGCAGGCTGCCAGAATAAGCCGTTGCTCGGCCGGCGATCTATCGCAGTAGAAGGGACGCAGCCAGTCGCGCAGCGCCTCGCCGAACCCGGGGCTGCGCGCCATGGCCGCTTCCATGTGGCGGCAGGCTTCAATCAGCGGGTCGAGGACGCGCATCGCCTCGGGCATCTGACGATAGAGAAGGCCCTCGCGCAGCCCGTAGGCCGAGATGGATATCCGTTCCGGATCGAGCCGGCGCACGAGTTCGGAAAGCACTTCGCCCGCAAGGGGAACGAGAGCAAGCCGTGCCGGCGAGGTGCCGGTCAGCGTTGAGAGCGCCAGTGGGTCCTGCGCGCGGATCCACCTTAGCGTATCGAGAAGCTGCGGGATTGGCGGCGCGTATCCATGCAGCACCTTCAGGGGATAGCCGACCCGTTCCATGTCGAGGCGCGCGATTGACCGCCACGACCCGCCCACGAGAAAAAGCCGCTTGCCGGAGGCGGGTACCATACTGCTGAGCGCCTTGACCCCCTTGCGGATCACCTTGCCGCGGTGGACGGGATCGGGGACGTCCGCGAGTTGGAGCGGGCCGAGCGGCGAGGTGCCGCAGGTCAGAATCTCGCCGGCCGAGAGAAGCGCGAGCTCCATGGAGGCGCCGCCCATGTCACAGACCACGCCGTTCGCGTCCGGCCATCCGAGAAGAACGCCCATGCCGGCGAGCCGCGCTTCCTCGGAACCGGTCGCTACGTGCAGTTGCAGGCCGGTCTCCCGCTCCACACGATCGCAGAAGGACGGTCCATCCGATGCCTCGCGCACCGCTGCCGTGGCGACGGCGATCAGGCCGGAGAGTTCCATGCGACCGGCCAGCGCCGCGAAGCGGTGCAGTGCGGCGAGCGCTTTCGCGCAGCCGTCCGGGCTAAGGCGCCGCGTCTGGCTGAGGCCGACGCCGAGGCCGCAAAGGACCTTTTCGTTGTAGAAGTAGGCGGGGCTCCGCGCCAAACCGTCGAAGACGACGAGCCGCACCGAGTTAGACCCGACGTCGATAACGCCGATGCGCTTGAGCCGGGCCTTGCTCGTGTCCTCGATCCGAAGCTGGGTCAGCTCACCGATCCTCTGCATCGGCACCAGCCCCGCGTCCCCTCGTCCATTCGGCGGGGCAAGATGTCGCATCCGCGAAACCGCACGTCAATCGTGGCCGTGCACCAGCTGGATCACGTCGCGTGCCCCGGCCCGCCCGCGTCCGGAAAGCGAGGGATTCTCCATGAAGAACCGATGGCAGGAGAAAAGGTGCTCGCCGGGGCGCGCTTCGTGGCGGCGGTATGTGCCGTCGGGCTGGGCCACCCAACTCTGCGCCTGGTCGGCCATGTTGGCGGCCATGATCTGGTCGATGATCTGGGCATGCACGGTCGGATTGGTGATCTCGACCAGGACCTCGACCCGGCGGGACAGATTGCGTTCCATCCAGTCGGCGGAGCTGATGTAGACCCGCGCCCCTTTCGACGGAAGGCCATGCCCGTTGCCGAAGCAGACGATGCGGCTATGTTCGAGGAACCGACCTATGATCGACTTGATGCGGATGTTCTCGGAGAGGCCCGCGACACCGGCGCGCAGGCCGCAGATGCCGCGCACGACCATGTCGATGCGGACTCCAGCCCGACTTGCGGCATAGAGCGCGTCGATTACCTCCGGGTCGGTAACGGCATTGAGCTTGATCCAGACCTGCGCCGGGCGGCCGGCGCGGGCGTGCTCGATCTCCGCCTCGAGACCCTCGAGGATCCGGGGCTTGATCATGTGCGGCGAGATGGCGAGCTTCTCGAGCGTATCGGGGCGCACGTATCCGGTGACGTAGTTGAAGACCTTGGTGGCGTCACGGCCGAGCGTCTTGTCGCAGGTGAACAGAGACAGATCAGTGTAGATGCCGGCGGTCCCGGGGTGATAGTTGCCGGTGCCGAAGTGGGTGTAGGTAACGAGCTCGCCCCCCTCGCGGCGCACCACGGTCGAGATCTTGGCGTGGGTCTTCCAGTCGATGAAGCCGTAAACAACCTGCGCGCCGGCCCGCTCCAGGCGGCGGGACTGGCGGATGTTGGCGGCCTCGTCGAAGCGGGCCTTGAGTTCGATGAGCGCGGTGACGGACTTGCCCGCTTCGGCGGCCTCACAGAGGGCGGCGACGATCGGGCTATCGCGCGAGGTGCGATAGAGAGTCTGCTTGATGGCGAGAACGTCGGGGTCGAGGGCGGCCTGGCTGAGAAAGCGCACCACGATATCGAAGGTCTCGTAGGGATGATGCAGAAGCATGTCCTTCTGCCGGATGGCGGCGAAGATGTCGCCGTCGAAGTCCTGCACCCGCTCGGGCATCCGCGGCGTGAAGGGCGGCCAGGTGAGGTCGGGGCGGCCGACGCGGGTAAGCTCGGCGAGATCGGCCATACCGACCAAGCCAGGGATCTCGATCACCTCGCCAGCGTCGACCCCCAGCGCGAGAACGATCTTGCGCCGGAGGTCGGACGGTGCCTCCGCAGTCATGGTGAGCTGGATCACCTCGCCGCGGCGGCGGCGCTTGAGCGCGGTCTCGAATTCGCGGACAAGGTCCTCGGCCTCCTCCTCCACCTCGAGATCGCTGTCACGCAGTACGCGGAAGGCGCAGTGGCCGAGCATGGCGTAGCCGGGGAAGAGCTTGCCGAGGAAAACCTCGAGGAGGGCTTCGAGCGGAAGGAAGCGGGCCTGGCTCTTCGGGCCGTCGGGCAGGCGGACGAAGCGCGGAACCTGTGCAGGCACCGGCAGGAGCGCTTCCAGCACGGTCTCATCCGCCGCGCGCCTGAGCTGCAGGCCCATGGCGAACCCGCCGTTGGCGATGAATGGAAAGGGGTGTGCAGGGTCAATGGCGAGCGGCGAGAGGATAGGGAAGACCTGGTCGAAGAAATGGCTTTCCATGAGCTTCAGGTCGGCGCCGCGGAGATCGCCAGGGCCGAGGATCTCGATCCTCTCCTCGCGCATGAGCTGGCGGAGGACGCTAAGGCACTCCTGCTGGCGCATCATCAGCGCGCGGGAGTCGGCGTCGATCAGGCGGAGCTGGTCGGAAGCTGACAGGCCGTCGGCGCTCGGTATATGCACGCCGGCTCGCACCAGGCCGCGGAGGCCGGCGACGCGCACGGAGTAAAACTCGTCGAGGTTGGAGGCGGAGATCGAGAGAAAGCGGACCCGCTCGAGAAGCGGGACGGCGGGGTTCTCGGCCTCGGACATCACGCGCCAATTGAAGGCGAGCCAACTCAACTCCCGATTGATGAACCGCTCTGGCCCAGCAGTATCGAAACCCGGCAGGCCGCGTCCTGGCGGCGCCAGGGAATGCAGGAGGTCGGCGTCGACCTCTCGAACCTGGGCATCGGCCTTTTCTTCGATCATTCAGACACGTCGTCCGGGCGAAGGCCCGGCCCTCCATTTTTTTGCTTCAACAATTCTATGACGATTGCGCGCCAGCGCAACGGTTCAGGTCCAGTCCCGGAGGGCAAAGGGCGTCGTTCATGTGCCGGCATCATGCGGCGAGCTGCGGCAAAACGCTACTCCAGCCGCTCCACCGCGCGGAGCTCGGGGAAGAGGCGCATCCAGAGGAGCGCAACGCCGATGGTGCCGAGGCCGCCGAGGACGGCGGCCGGAACGGTTCCGAAGAGGGCGGCGGTCATCCCGCTCTCGAACTCGCCAAGCTGGTTCGATGCATTGATGAACAGGAAGTTCACTGCCCCGACCCGGCCGCGCATTGCGTCGGGAGTGCGGAGCTGCACCAGGCTGTGGCGGATCACTACGCTGACGGTGTCTGCTGCGCCCATGACCACCAGAGCAACCAGGGTCAGCCCCATGTTTCGCGAGAGGGCAAAGATCAGGGTCGCGAAGCCGAAGACCACGACCGCCTGCAGCATCCGCATCCCGACCCGGCGGGTGATGCTGCGCCGGGCGAGGAGCGCGGTCATCGCCAGCGCGCCGACGGCGGGCGCGGCGCGCAGCACGCCGAGGCCCCAGGGGCCTGTGTGCAGGATGTCGCGGGCGTAGATCGGCATCAACGCCGTGGCTCCGCCGAGAAGGACGGCGAAGAGGTCGAGAGAAATCGTGCCCAGGATCGCCTTGTCGCCGCGCACGAAGCCGATGCCGGCGAAGAGATCGCCAAACCGCGGCAGCGGGCGTTCACCCAGCGGCGCGTCAAGCCGGATCGCGCCATTGAGGATGCTCCCGATCAGCCAGAAGCTCGCCATGAGCGCGTAAGGGAGCGCCGGACCGACGGCGTATGCGAAGCCGCCGATCGCGGGGCCGGAGATCACTGCGATCTGGAACATGCCGGTGGAGAGCGCGGCTGCCCTCTGGAACTGCCCGCGCGGGGCCACGCCGGTCAGGAGGGCGGCGGTCGCGGGCGACTCGAAGGCGGTGGCGACGCCGAGGAGCATGACCGCGACGTAGATCGCGGGAACGGTAAGCCAACCCTCGTAGCTGCCCCAGCAGAGGAAGCCGGCGGCAACCGCCTGCGCCAACTGGCAGACCTGCACCACCCGCTGGCGATCGTAGCGATCGGCAATGTGCCCGGCGACGAAGACGAGAAGCGCCACCGGCAGAAACTGCACGAGGCCAAGGAGCCCCAGATGGAAGGCGCTGCCGGTCATGGAGTAGACCTGCCAGCCCAGTGCAACCGTCGCCATCTGTGCTGCAAAGCGCGAAAAGCCGCGGCCGACGAAATAGAGCAGGAAGGGGCGGTGATTCAGCAGCCGGGTGTCTGGGGCCGCGTCGGGCGCATCACTCATTGCCGAAGAGAACCTCGGCGGCGAGGCGTGCAGTGATCGGCCGGTGGCGCGTCAGCCCGGTTCGGTCGAGGTCGGCGACCAGCTTCTCGGCGGCAGCGAAGGAGCGGTCCATGCGGCTGACGAGGTAGCGGATCAGCTCGGGCGATACAGCGAGTTGGCGGTCGGCGAAAAGCTTGACAAGCAGCGCGGCGAGGAGGTCGTCGTCTGGCGCCTCCAGACGGGCGACGGCAGCCACGCCGAGCCGGCTCGCGAGGTCGGGGAGAACGATGGGCCAGCGCGCTGGCGGTTCGCGTCCGCTGATCATGAGGCTGCCCCCGCCGGCGGCGAGGTGATTGCAGAGGTGGAAGAGCGCCACCTCCGCGGCCGCGTCGCCGGCAAGGCGGTCCACGTCCTCGATGGCGAGAGCCGCGTCTCCCGGCAAGGCCGCGAGGTCGAGCGAAGCCGGATCGGCCAGTATCTGCGCGCTGCTGAGTGTCGCCCAGACATGCGCGATGTGGGTCTTGCCGGCGCCCGCCGGGCCGGTGATGGCCAACCGGCCGCTCGGCCAGGCGGGCCAGGCGTCGACCTGAGCGAGCGCAAGCTCGTTGGCGGGAGATACGAAGAAGTCGGCGCGCCCCAGGGCCGGGCGGGTCGGGAGGTCGAGGACGAGTTGACGCGGTGCGCTCAAGGCGCGTCGTCCTCGGATGGCGGACGACCGGTGTAGAGGGCGCTCTCGCGATAGCGCCCGACGAGGAAGCGCCAGAGGACACCGATCGCCGCCGAGACCGGGACGGCGACGAGAAGGCCGGCGAAGCCGAAGAGGGTGCCGAATACCGAAAGCGCCAGGATCAGCCACACAGGATGCAGACCGACCGACTTGCCGATCAAGTTGGGGCTCAGGATATTGCCCTCGACGAACTGGCCGAAGAAGAAGATGCCCGCAGTCACCAGCACCCAGAACTTGTCATCCCAGAACTGGAAAAGCGCGATCCCGACCGAGAGCACCAGACCGACCACCGAGCCCACATAGGGGACAAAGGAGATGAGCCCGGCGACGAGCCCGACCAGAAAGCCGAACTGCAGCCCGATGGCCATCAGCGCGACGGCATAGAAGGCGCCGAGCACGAGGCAGACCGAGAGCTGACCTCGCACGAATCCCGCCAGCGCCACGTCGATCTCGCGCGCGAGGCGCCGGATGGTGGGTGCGTGCTGCCGCGGCAGGATCTGGTTGATCTCCTGGACCATCTTGTCCCAGTCGAGCAGGAGGTAGAAGGTCACCACCGGCGTGACGAAGAGAAGGATCAGGAAGTCGAGTACCTTCAGCGAGCCGGCCAGCACCTGGTTCAGAACCGTCATGCCGCCGTCGCGCAGCATGGTCTCTGTGTCGGAGAGGTTGCGCATGATCTGCGAGTTCTCGCCGAAAAGCTCGGGGTACCTGCGGCTGAGGAGTGCCATCAGCCCGGCGATATAGTCGGGCAACGCCTCGACCAGCCCCTGGATCTGCTCGATCAGCGCCGGCACCACGAGGACGAGCACCAGAATGAACACGAGGACGGCGCTGACGGCGATGACAGCCGTGGCGAGCGTCCGGCTCAGGCCCAGCCGCTCCAGGCGGTCGGCCAGCGGATCGAGGAAATAGGCGAGCCCGGCGCCCAGGAGGAAGGGCAGGAGCGTCGAGCCGAGCAGCCAGAACACGACCACGAAGATCGCGAAAGCGATGCCCCAGAATTGCAGTTGCCGTCTGGCGTCGACTGCCACGTCCGATTCCTTCAAAAATGCGCCGCCGAATAGGGACGAGTCGCAAACGCGTGGCAAGCCCTGCGGTTCAGGGCCTGAGCTAAACGAACTGCTCGCGGATAAGCCGCTCTTCGAGGCCGTGGCCAGGATCGAAAAGGAGATGGTGCTCGATGTCGGGGACGCTCTCGATCTCGATGCGGATCGCGTCGCGGACCTCGGCGGAGTCGGCCACCGCCGAGACCGGGCGCTTGGCGGGCTCCAGCACTTCGAAGGTCACCCGTGCCGCCTTGGGCAGGAGCGCGCCGCGCCAGCGCCTTGGGCGGAAGGCGGCCATGGGGGTGAGCGCCAGGATGTCGGCCTCGATGGGCAGGATCGGCCCGTGGGCGGAGTAGTTGTAGGCGGTCGAGCCGGCAGGCGTGCTGAGGAGCGCACCGTCGGCCACGAGTTCCGGCAGACGCTCGCGGCCGTCCACCAGGATCCGCAGCCGCGCCGCCTGCGGGCCGGCGCGCAGGATCGAGACCTCGTTGATGGCGAGAGCTGCGATCATCTCGCCGTCGGCGCGGGTCGCGCGCATCCTGAGCGGGTTGATTACCGCCTCCTCTGCAGCCTGCAGGCGGTCGCGGAGCCCAGCCTCGGCGTACTCGTTCATCAGGAAGCCGACAGTGCCGCGGTTCATGCCGTACACGGGGATCGCCATGCCTTCGGTCGCATGCAGCGTCTGCAGCATGAGCCCGTCGCCGCCGAGCGCCACGATCACGTCGGCCGCCTCGACCGGGCACTGGCCATGCGTGGCGATCAGCTGCTCGAGCGACGCTTGGGCAAGATCGGCCGAGCTCGCCACGAAATGGATGCGTTCGAATGCCAAGCCATGCCTCCAATGGCCGTCAGTCTTGCCTGCGGGCCGGCCGAACTCAAGCTTCGTCGCGGCGGGCGGCAGGGAAAGCGGCGCCGGATCGTTGAACCTGGCGCAACCGGCTGAAAAGGCGAATCCTTCTAGTCCAGCCTCAGGCTGCCTGGAGTATCGGCTGGAAACGTCCGTAGAAGCTCTCGCCGCTCGCCGCGAGATCGCGCAGGAGTTCCGGCGCGGCGAAGCGCGGCCCGTGGCTGGCGGCGAGGGTATCGCAGATTTCGACCGCCCGCCCGGCGCCAAGGATGTCGAGCCAGGAGAAGGGCCCGCCCGACCAGGGCATGAAACCCCAGCCCAGGATCGCCCCGACATCGCCCTCGCGGATGTCAGTCAGAACGCCCTCCTCGAGGGCCCGGACCGCCTCCAGCGACTGGATCAGCGCCAGCCGGTGCTGCACCTCGACCAGGGCCGGCTGCTCGGCGATCGATGGCCAGTGCTGACGCAGCTCGGGCCAGAGCCCGAGGCGCCTGCCGGCTTCGTCGTAGGCATAGAAACCCGCCTTCGCCTTCCGCCCCAGCCGCCCGAGGTCGGCCAGCTGGAAGAGCACGCCGTCTGCCGGGCTCTCGGGGTAGGCGTCGCCCATCGCGGCGCGGGTTGCCTTGGCGATCTTCACTCCGAGGTCGACCGAGGTTTCGTCGACGAGTTGCAGCGGGCCGAGCGGGAAGCCGAGTTGCTTGGCGGCGTTCTCGATCAGCGCCGGTTCGACGCCCTCGGCGACCATGCGCACGCCTTCGTTGATGTAGGGAATGATGCATCGGTTGGCGTAGAAGAAGCGGGCGTCGTTGACGACGATGGGGGTCTTGCGGATCTGCCGCACGAAATCGAGCGCCTTGGCGACGGCCCGGTCGCCGGTAGCCTTGCCGCGGATGATTTCGACCAGCGCCATCTTCTCTACCGGCGAGAAGAAGTGGATGCCGACGAACTGCTCGGGGTTCCGGCTGGCCTTGGCCAGCTCGCCGATGGGGAGGGTGGAAGTGTTGGTGGCGAAGATCGCCTCGGCGGGCAGGTGCTGCTCGGCACGGCTGGTGGCCTCGGCCTTGACGGCGGGGTCTTCGAACACCGCCTCGACGAGGAGATCGCAGCCGGCGAGCGCGGAGTAGTCGGGGGTGGCGGTGATCCGGGACAGGACCTCGGCCTTCTTCTCCGGGGTGGTTCGCTTGCGCTTCACCCCTTCGTCGAGATAGGCCTCGACGTGTGCGCGGCCCTTGTCCGCCGCGTCCTGGTCACGGTCGATCAGCACGACCTCGATCCCGGCCTGCGCGGCCACGGTGGCGATGCCGGCGCCCATCATGCCGGCGCCGAGGATGCCGAGCTTCTTCACGCTCTGGTCGGGGACGGCGGGCCGCGACGCGCCTTTCTCGAGCGCCTGCTTGTTGAGGAAGAGCGAGCGGATCATCGCGCCGGACGAGGGGTTCAGCAGCACGTTGGTGAACCAGCGGGCCTCGATGCGCAGGGCGGTGTCGAAGGGGACGAGGGCGCCTTCGTAGATCGCCGAGAGCATGGCCCTGGCGGCGGGGTAGGCGCCCTGGGTCTTGCCGTGGACCATGGCGGAGGCGCCGACGAAGGTCATGAAGCCGGCGGGCAGGTAGGGGGTGCCGCCGGGCATCTTGTAGCCCTTGGCATCCCAGGGCTTGACGATGTCGGCGTCGGTGGCGGCGAGGACCCATGCCTTGGCGCGGGACACGAGCTCGTCGGCGGGCGTGACCTCGTCGATCAGGCCTGCGGCCTTGGCCGGGGCGGGGGCGAGCATCTTGCCCTCCAGCAGTAGTGGTGCGGATGCCATTACCCCCAGCATGCGGACGAGGCGGGTGGTGCCGCCGGCGCCGGGGAAGATGCCGATGAGGATTTCGGGCAGGCCGACGCGGGCCTTGGGGTTGTCGGCCATGAAGCGGCGGTGGCAGGCGAGGCCGATCTCGGTGCCGATGCCGGCGGAGAGGCCGGGGGCGGCCCAGGCGATGGGCTTGCCGCCCTTCAGCGTCTTGGGATCCATGCCGGCGCGCTCGATCTTCCGCAGCAGGCGGTGGATCGACATGATGCCGTCGAAGAGGCCCCGGGCCGGGTCGGTCCCGGCCTGATTCTTCATTTCGGCCAAGAGGTTGAGGTCCATGCCGCCGGCGAAGTCCGGCTTGGCCGAGGTAATGACGATGCCCTTCACGGCCGGGTCAGCGAGGGCCGCGTCGATGGCGGCGTCGAGCTCGGCGATGCCTTCGAAGGTGAGCACGTTCATCGAGCGGCCGGGCAGGTCCCAGGTGATGGTGGCGACGCCGTCGGCGTCGGTGGCGAGGGTGAATATGGGCATTTCAGGCCTCCGGAATGCCGGCGAATTGCGACGTCGGTTTTTCTTCATTTTGGTCAGTCGGTTGCCGGAATCGGCGCGTATGGAAAGCGTATGGAAAGCGTATGGAATCCATATGGCACCTAATTTTGTCAGGTATTCTCACCGCGGGCCGTTCCAGGGCGTTCCGTCGCGGTAGAAATATTGCGCCGTGCCGTCCTTCACCTCCAGGATCAGGTCGACGTCGGAGTAGGTGGCGACCTCGTGCGGGGCCTTCGAGCCCACGACCAGGAAGCGCGCCTCGCGGTCGGTGCGGTTGAAAAAGCAGTGGCCGTTGGTGTCGCCGGCCGGCCAGGCGGCGCAGTCGCCGGGGCGCATGACGTATTCGCCCTCGTCCTGGACGAGGACGACCTCGCCCTCGGTGACCATGACGAACTCGTCCTCGTTTCGGTGCCAGTGCCGCAGCGAGGATCGTGCGCCGGGCGCGAGGATCACGATGTTGGCGCCGAACTGGGTGAGCCCGCCGGCCTGGCCGAGGCGCAGCGACGAGCGGCCGGCCATCTGCGAGGCGTAAGGCTCGGGGTAGATCGAGCCGGTCTTGATCGGGCACTTGGTCTGGTCGATAACGCCCATCTCAGACCCTTTCGATGATCGTGGCGGCACCCATGCCCGAGCCGATGCAGAGGGTGGCGAGGCCGGTTTCCTTGTCGCTGCGCTCCATCTCGTCGAGGAGGGCGCCGAGGATCATCGCGCCGGTGGCGCCGAGCGGGTGTCCCATGGCGATGGAGCCGCCGTTGACGTTGACGAGGGACGGGTCGACGTCGAAGGCCTGCATGAAGCGCAGCACCACGGCGGCGAAGGCCTCGTTGACCTCGAAGAGGTCGATGTCGCGGATGTCCATGCCGCTCTCGCGGAGGATCTTCTCGGTGACCGGGACGGGGCCGGTCAGCATGATCGTGGGGTCGGTGCCGATCTTGGCGGTGGCCTTGATCCGGGCGCGCGGCTTGAGGTCGTGGCGGACGCCGAAGTCTCGGTTGCCGATCAGCACCGCGGCGGCGCCGTCGACGATGCCGGAGGAGTTGCCGGCGTGGTGGACGTGGTTGATCCGCTCCAGGTGCGGGTACTTGAGGATCGCCACCGCGTCGAAACCGGGCATGGTCTCGCCCATGTCCTTGAACGAGGGCTTGAGCGCGCCGAGCGACTGCATGTCGGTGCCGGGGCGCATGTACTCGTCGCGCTCGAGGATGGGCAGGCCGTTCACGTCCCTGACCGGAACGACCGACCTGGCGAAGCGGTCGGCCTCCCAGGCAGCGGCGGCGCGCCTCTGGCTCTCGACGGCGAGGAGGTCGCAGTCGTCGCGGGAAAAGCCGAACTCGGTGGCGATGATGTCGGCGGCGATGCCCTGCGGCACGAAGTAGCTCTTGATCGCGACCGAGGGATCGACGGCGATTGCCGCGCCGTCCGAGCCCATGGGCACCCGGCTCATCATCTCGACGCCGCCGGCGATGTAGCCGTCGCCGGCGCCGCCGCGGACCTGGTTGGCGGCGAGGTTCACCGCTTCCAGCCCCGAGGCGCAGAAGCGGTTGATCGAGAGGCCGGGGACGCTTTCGGGCAGGTCGGAGAGCAGGACGGCGGTGCGGGCGAGGAGGCCGCCCTGCTCGCCGACCTGGGTCACGTTGCCCCAGATCACGTCCTCCACCGTGTCGGCGGCGCCGTTGTTGCGGGCGCGGATGCCGTTGAGCATGTCGGCCGAGAGCCGGAGCGCCGTCACCTCGTGCAGGCTGCCGTCGGCGCGACCCTTGCCCCGGGGGGTGCGGATCGCGTCGTAGATGTAGGCGTCGGTCATGAAAGCGCCCCTGCGGGGATCGGGTGGCCTGGCATCAGGTCGTAGGGGTGCTTCCAGCCGGGAAGTGCGGCGATCGCCTGGCGCCAGCGTTCGATGTGCGGATAGGCGGTGAGGTCGTGGCCGAACTCGTGGTCGTAGTAGAGATAGCCGATGCAGGAGAAGTCGGCGATGGTGACGCGGTCGGCCGCGATCCACTCCTGGGTGAAGAGGTGGCGGTCGAGGACCTTGAGCGCATTGGCGGCGCGCTTGTGCAACCAGGCGATGACGTGCTGGTCGGTTTTTTCCTCGGGCACGAACTTCATCATGAAACGCAGCGAGGCGATCGTGCCGGTGAGCTTGTGGTTGTCCCAGAGCGTCCAGCGCAGCACCTCGCGGCGCTCCTCCTCGCCCAAAGGCGCATAGTCGCGGTAGCGCTGCGCCAGGTAGTCGAGGATCACGCCCGATTGGGTGAGCACGAGCTCGCCGTGCTCGAACACCGGCACCTCGCCCATCTCGTTGATCTCCAGGTGCTCGGGCGTGCGGGTGGCGCCGTGGAAGAAGTCGATCCAGATCGGCTCCCAGTCGGCGCCGGCGAGCTCGAGCATCAGCGCAACCTTGTAGGAGTTGCCGGACTGGGCGAAGCAGCGGAGCGTATATTCGGCCATGGTTTGGTCCCCTTGATCCCCAATTGTCGCGAACGGACCGCGGCGGCGGTCCTCGGTCACAGCGCGCGGCCGATGATCTCCTTCATGATCTCGTTCGTCCCCCCGTAGATGCGCTGTACGCGGGCATCCGTCCACATCTCGGCGACGGGATATTCCATCATGAATCCGTAGCCGCCGAAGAGCTGCAGGCATTCGTCGAGTACGCGGCCCTGCATGTCGGAGAGCCAGAACTTGTTCATCGCCGCCATCTCGGCGGTGAGTTGGCCCTTGAGGTGCGCCGCGATGCAGGCGTCGTTGAAGGCGCGGGCGGCGGTAGTGTTGGCCAGGCATTCGGCGAGCTTGAAGCGGGTGTTCTGGAACTGCAGGATCGGGCCACCGAAGGCCTGCCGCTCCTTGGTGTAGGCGATGGTGCGCTCGACGGCGCCCTCCATGGCGCCGACGGCGCCGCAGCCGATGACGAGGCGCTCCTGCGGGAGCTGGCGCATCATCTGGTAAAAGCCCTGGCCTTCCTCGCCGCCGAGCAGGTTCTCCGGCGGGAGCGGGACGTTGTCGAAGAAGAGCTCGGAGGTGTCGGCGGCCTTCATGCCGATCTTGTCGAGCTTGCGGCCGCGCGAGAAGCCGTCCGCGCCGTCGGTCTCCACCGCGATCAGGCTGGTGCCCTTGGCGCGCTCGCTCGGGTCGGTCTTGGCGGCGACCAGGATCAGGTTGGCGTGCTGGCCGTTGGTGATGAAGATCTTCGAGCCGGTCAGCCGGTAGCCGTTGCCGTCGCGGACGGCGCGGGTCCTGATCGCCTGTACGTCGGAGCCTGCGGAGGGCTCGGTCATCGCCAGCGCGCCCACGAGCTCGCCGCTGACCATGCGAGGGAGCCAGCGGGATTTCTGCTCGTCGGTGCCGTAGGCGAGGATGTAGTGAGCGACGATGGGGGTGTGGATGCCGAACCCCCAGCTCGCGAGGTTGGCGCGGGCCTGCTCGATCAGCACGACCGCGTCGTGGCCGAAGTCGCCGCCGGAGCCGCCGTATTCCTCGGGGATCGAGGTGCCGAGGAGGCCGACCTCGCCGGCCTCGTTCCAGGCCTCGCGGTCCATCATGCCCTGTTCGCGCCAGCGGCCGAGTTGCGGCGCCCAGCGATCGGCGATGAAGTCGCGGGTGAGATCCGCGAGCATGCGGTGCTCGTCGGTCATCCAGGGAGAGGTGAGGGGGGCAATGGGCATCAGAAGGCTTCGGCTGGGAGGGACATGACAGGGTCGGCGCCGGACTGGATGCGGGCGAGGTGCATGGCCGTCGCCGGGAGCTGGCGGGCCATGTAGTAGCGGCCGGTGGCGAGCTTGGCGGCGTGGAAGGGGGTGTCGGCGGCGAGCGCCACCCTGGCCATGCGCGCCCACATGTAGCCGAGGCAGGTGTGGCCGAAGAGGTGGAGGAAGTCGGTGGAGCCGGCGAGCGCGACGTCGGGGGTCTTCATGTTCTGGGCGAAGAACATGGCGGCGGTCTGCAGGTCCTTGGAGGCGGCCTTGAGCGGATCGAGGAAGTCGGACTTGAGGCGGTCGTCGGCTTCGTTGTCCTTGATGAAGGTCTTGACGAGGTCGAAGAAGGCCATGATCGGCTTGCCGCCGTCCTGGCCGAGCTTGCGGCCGACGAGATCGAGCGCCTGGATGCCGTTGGTGCCCTCGTAGATCATGGCGATGCGGGCGTCGCGGACGAACTGGCTGACGCCGGTCTCCTCGATGTAGCCGTGGCCGCCGAAGACCTGCTGCGCCTGGACGGTGCAGTCGAAGCCCTTGTCGGTGAGAAAGCCCTTCACCACGGGCGTGAGGAGGGAGACGAGGCCGTTGGCCGCCTCGTCGCCGGCGCGCACGTGGGCGTCGATGAGGGTGGCGGACCAGAGGGCGAAGGCGCGGCCGCCCTCGACGAAGGCCTTCTGGTCGAGGAGCGCGCGGCGCACGTCGGGGTGGACGATGATCGGGTCGGCGGCGGCGTCCGCGTCGGCCGGGTGGGATGGCGCGGCCCTGCAGGCGCTCGCGGGCGTAGGCGGCGGCGAGCTGGTAGGCGCCGGCGGCCTGGCCGAGACCCTGCATGCCGACCTGGGCGCGGGCCTCGTTCATCATGGTGAACATCGCCTTGAGGCCGGCGTTCTCCGGGCCGAGCAGCCAGCCGGTGGCGGCGTCGTAGTTCATCACGCATGTGGCGTTGCCGTGGATGCCCATCTTCTCCTCCAGCTTGCCGACGGAGAGGGCGTTGCGGTCCCCGAGGCTGCCGTCGGGGTTGGGGAGGAACTTCGGGACGATGAAAAGGGAGATGCCCTTGACGCCGGCGGGGGCGCCGGTGGTGCGGGCCAGGACGAGGTGGATGACGTTCTCGGTGAGGTCGTGGTCGCCGGCGGAGATGAAGATCTTCTGGCCGGTGAGCTTGTGGGAGCCGTCGGGCTGCGGCTCGGCCCTGGTGCGCAGGAGGCCGAGGTCGGTGCCGGCGTGCGGCTCGGTGAGGTTCATGGTGCCGGTCCATTCGCAGGACACCAGCTTGGGCAGGTAGGCGGCCTTCTGTTCCTCGGAGCCGTGGGTGTGGATGGCGGAATAGGCGCCGTGGGTGAGGCCGGAGTACATGCCGAAGGCCATGTTGGCGGCGGAGTGCATCTCGCCGACGGCGGCGTGCAGCACGTAGGGCAGACCCTGGCCGCCGTATTCCGGATCGCAGTCGAGGCCGGTCCAGCCGCCGTCGCGCAGGAGTCCGAACGCAGCCTTGAAGCCTTCGGGCGTGCGCACGACGCCGTTCTCCAGCACGCAGCCCTCACGGTCGCCGACCGCGTTCAGCGGTGCCAGCACGTCGCGGGCGATCTTGCCGGCCTCCTCTAGGATGGCGGCGGTGAAGTCTCGGTCGAGGTCGGCGTAGCCAGGGATCGCCGCGTCATGCACCTCGAGGACGTCGTGCAGCACGAAGGCCATGTCGTCCAGGGGCGGGGCGTAGGCGGCCATTCGGTCCTTCTCCTCGGGCTATTCGGCGGCGCGTCGGACGCCTCGGCCGGCGAGCATCTGCTCGGCCCAGGTCAGCTGCCTGCGGAGCTCGGCGATGGCGGTGTCGAGTTCGGCGCGCTGCGCTTCCATGACGCGCAGCCGCTCCTGGCCGAGGTCGCAGGTGCGGGCGAGCTGCGTGCTCTGCTGGTCGCCGATGTCGTAGAGGTTCAGGAGCTGGCGGATATCCTCGAGCGAGAAGCCGAAGCGCTTGCCCTGCAGGATCAGCGCGAGGCGGGCCCGGCAGCGGCGGGTGTAGAGGCGCCGCTGGCCTTCGCGGATCGGCGCTATGAGCTCCTTCGCTTCGTAGAAGCGGAGCGTGCGTGGCGTCACGCCGAACTCGGCGCACATCTGGCCAATCGTCAGGGGACTGTCGGACACGAGGGTTCCACTGCAGGTCGATGTTGCGCCGGACCATGCCCGAGCGCGGCGGGTCGTTGCAAGACGAAAAGCTTACGTTCGCGTCAGCTTGACGCTACGTAATGCCGCGGGCTGGCGGTGGCGCGCCGCGTGG
The DNA here is from genome assembly GCA_963796805.1 of uncultured Alphaproteobacteria bacterium. Classification (GTDB taxonomy): domain Bacteria; phylum Pseudomonadota; class Alphaproteobacteria; order Rhodobacterales; family Rhodobacteraceae; genus Amaricoccus. The sequence continues at coordinate 35,949 of CAWCNG010000001.1, read as the reverse complement.
CGTGCCGCCGGAGTGGAAGTGAATTGCGGGCTTGGCGCGTGGCCTGGGGCGTGTGCTCATGAGATTCCGCGGGGCCGTCGCCTCGAACGCTGTGTCGGCGCTCGGACCGAAGCGGCCGCCGATCCGATAGGCGCGCGACCCCGCCGCTCGCACCTTGCGGAATTGTCCGTCGACAAATTCGCGCGCGCCTGCCCGCCCGGGGGCAGGCGCGAAGAGCGCCAGCCCGGGCACGCGCGCGCGAATTGCGAGCGACGGGCGGGCGGAGAACCCCTTCGCCTCCGCGCTCCCGCGCTCCGGCGAACGGCCCGGCCGAAGCAGTGCTTCGGCTTGTCGGGCCGGGACTTGCGGGCCGAGGCCCGCTTCGGTCGAAGGGCTGCTCCTGGCCGCATAGCTGACCCGGCCAACTCCGCTTGTGGGTACGCGCCTAAAGGCGGATCGCCGAGATCAGACGGCCGTAGTCGGGCTCGCCGGCGTGGGTGGAGCGGCGGTAGGAGAAGAAGCGCTCCGGTTCGGAGTAGGTGCAGGCTCCGACCGAGGCCGCCTCGGCCACCCCGGCCTCGCGCAGGCATCCCAGAACGAAGCCGGGCAGGTCGAAGTGCAGCCGGTCGCCGTGTCCCGGCGCGAAATGGCGCTCGAAGCCGGCCTCCTCGGCGCGGAAGGTCTCGAAGAATTCCGGCCCCACCTCGTAGGCGCGCTGGCTGATGGTGGGGCCGATCACGGCGCGCACCGAGGCGGTGCGCGCGCCCAGCCGCTCCATGGCCGCAAGCGTCGTCCCGACGATCCCGTCCAGCGCACCGCGCCATCCGGCGTGCGCGGCGCCGATCACCTGCGCCTCGGGATCGCGGAAGAGGATGGGCGCGCAGTCGGCGGTCAGCACGCTGATGGCGACCGAAGGGTCGGCGGTGACGACCGCGTCGGCCTTCGGCCGTTCGGCCCATCCCTCGGGTCCGGCGGTGACCACCTTGGTCCCGTGGACCTGCCAGAGCGAGAGCAGCCGCTCCGGCGCCACTCCGAGCGCGTCGGCCACCCGTGCCCGGTTCATGGCCACCGCTTCGCGTTGGTCGGACGATCCCGGACCGCAGTTCAGCCCGGCGATAGATGCCCGAGGACGCTCCGCCGCGGCGGGTGAAGAAGCCGTGCCGTGTGCCGGCCAGAAGGTTCGAGGTCAGGAAGTCAAGCGTCATGGAGCGAATCCGGGCGGGCAGGGTACGTCATGCGGCACCAGGGCCAGCACCTGGAAGAGCGTTCCCATTTCATCCGGGTGGGTCAAGCGGCGATGCGCGGCGACGAAGGCCTGCCGTTCCGACGGCGACGCCCCCCGCAGCAGTCGCTCCGCGCGGGCGGCGATGCCGAGCCGCTCCAGAAAGAGCCCCTGGCCCAGCGGGCCGCAGGCCCTTGCCGGCTGCGCCGCCTCGGCCAGCGCGCGGAAGCGGACGTGCGCGGTGAGGTCGGCCTCGCCGGGGTCGGCCAGCGGGTCGGCATGCGCGTGGCCGGCCACGGCCTGGAGGGTGTCGCCGCTGCCGTCCCAGGCGCCGTAGTCCACGACGAGCGCCGCGCCGCCGTCGCCGGCGATACGGGCGCCGAGCGCGGCCGCGATCGCCTCGCCGCTGCGGGCAGACCTCGACGACCGCCCCGTCGGGCAGGTGGCGGAAAGCGGGCGTCGAGCGCCGCGTCGGGGCGCGGTGCCCCCCAGTGGAAGGCAAGCCGCCGTCTGCAAGCGCCACCCATCGCTCGCGCCAGAGGGCGTCGGCGCGCTGGAACTGCCGGATCGGCAGCGCGTCGAAGAACTCGTTGGCGATGACGAAGAGCGGGCCGTGGGCAGGTCCTCGACCCGGTCCGCCCAGCGTGGGGCCGCCTGGGCCAGCGCCGTCGCCTGCCGCTCGCGGAGGCGCGGGGCTGGTCTCCACCAGCCAGAGACGGGCCGCCGCGGGGAAGCCGGGCAGCGCCGTTGCGGCGCGGAGCGCGTCGCGCATCAGCGTGCCACGTCCGGGACCGAGTTCGGCGAGGATGAACGGGTCGGGGCGGCCCTGGTCGGCCCAGACCTGCGCCATCCAGAGGCCGAGGAGTTCGCCGAACATCTGGCTGATCTCGGGGGCGGTGGTGAAGTCGCCGGCCGTCCCGAGCGGATCGCGCGTGGGATAGTAGCCGTACTCGGGGTGGGTGAGGCAGAGCGACATCCAGGCGTCGAGCCGAAGCGGCCCCTCGGCGGCGATGCGGTCGCGGAGGAGGGCTTCGAGCGCGGTCACGGCCGCCGGGCCGAGAGGATGAGCAGGATCACCCCGCCGCGAGCATGGGGAGCGACAGGAGCTGGCCCATGGTCAGGCCCCAGTCGGTGGTGAAAGCGACGACGTGGCCATGCGGGTTGGCGGGAGTGACGAACTGGGCGTCGGCCTGGCGGAAGCCTTCCACCGCGATGCGGGCGAGTGCGTATCCGATGAGGAAAAGGCCGAAGACGCGGCCACGGCGGGCGAGGGCGCCGCCGCGGATCGCGAGGGCGAGGAGGGCGAAGAGGACAAGCCCTTCGAGACCGGCCTCGTAGAGCTGCGAGGGGTGGCGGGCGCAGGGGATCGGCCAGTCCGGCGGGCAGGTCTGCGCCGCCTCGCCGGGGAAGACGACCGCCCAGGGGGCGGTGGAGGGGCGGCCCCAGAGCTCGGCGTTGATGAAGTTGGCGAGACGCCCGAAGAAGAGGCCGATGGGCGCGGCGGCGGAGACGGCGTCGCCGACGCCGAGGATCGGCAGCCGGTTGCGCAGGCTGTACCCAACGACGCCGGTCACCACCCCGAGAAAGCCGCCGTGAAAGGACATTCCGCCGCGCCAGACGGCGAGGATCTCGGCCGGGTTCGCGGCGAAGAAGGCGGGCTGGTAGAAGAGGACGTAGCCGAGGCGGCCGCCGAGGATGACGCCGAGGATCATCCAGGTGAGCAGGTCGTCTGCCTGCTCCGGCCGCATCGGGGCGGTGCCGCCCCAGAGCGCCGGCCGGCGGCAGAGGAAGGCGACGTAGCGCCAGCCAAGGAGGAGGCCAGCGATATAGGCGAGCGCGTACCAGCGGATCGCGAGCTCGAGGCCGAAGAGCTGGAACGAGACGAGGACCGGGTCGACGTCGGGGAACGGCAGGACGAGGGGCATCAGGGCTCCGGACGGCCAGGCGGCCTCTGCATCGGGGGCGCCGGCGCTGGTGTCAAGCGTTGAACGGCGGCGGCGGCTGTGGTCAAACGGCCGGGCACAACACGGGGTGGGTGATGGAATACAGGTATCTCGGCCGGTCGGGGCTGCGCGTTTCGGCGGTCGCCATGGGCACGATGACCTTCGCCACGGGCGCGGGCTTCAAGGGAGTAGGCGCGATCCATCTCGCGGAGGCGCGCGAGCAGATCGACTTCTGCCTCGATGCGGGCGTCAACCTGATCGACACGGCCAACGTCTACTCGGCGGGCGAGTCGGAGACGATCATCGGCGAGGCGCTGGGCGGCAAGCGCAAGAACGACGTGCTCATCGCCTCGAAGGTGCGCTTCCGCATCGAGGAGGGGCCGAACGGCGAGGGGCTGTCGCGGCACCATATCATCCGGCAGGTGGAGGCGAGCCTGAAGCGGCTCCGGACGGACGTGATCGACATCCTTTACCTGCACGAGTGGGACGGGATGACGCCGCTGGACGAGACGCTGGGGCGCTGGACACGCTGATGCAGCAGGGCAAGATCCGCTATGCCGGCGCCTCGAACTACTCCGGCTGGCACCTGATGAAGGCGCTGTCGCTCGCCGAGGCGCGCGGCCTGCCGCGGCTGGTGACCCAACAGATCCACTATACGCTCGAGGCGCGGGAGGCGGAGTACGAGCTGGTGCCGATCGCGGTGAGCGAAGGGGTGGGGATCCTGGTCTGGAGCCCGCTGGCAGGGGGGCTGCTGTCGGGCAAATACGGCCCGGACGCGCCGTCGTCGCGGCAGCTGGGCGGTCGGCACGAGCCGCCGATCCGCGACGTGCCGCGGCTGTGGCGAATCGTCGAGGTGCTGAACGACGTCGCGCGGGCGCACGGCGTCTCGGGGGCGCAGGTGGCGTTGGCGTGGCTGCTCGGACGGCCGGGGGTGAGCTCGCTGGTGGTGGGCGGGCGGAGCAGGGAGCAGTTCGAGGACAGCCTCGGGGCGGTCGGGCTGAAGCTGGCGGCGGAGGAGCGCGCGAGGCTCGACGAGGTCAGCGCGCCGCCGGCGATCTACCCCTACTGGCACCAGAACATGAGCGCGGCGGGGCGGTTCGGGCCGGCGGATTTTCGCGGCTAAGCCCTTCCCTGCGGCACGCGCCCCGGCCCTTGGCAAGGGGCGCCGGCGACGCCATATGCGGCAGGAACGGTAAGGAGCCAGCGGATGCAGACGAAAAACAGGGTCTTCGACGACTTTGCCCAGCTGTTGCAGAACGCCCTGGGCGTGGCGCAGGGAGCCAAGGTCGAGGCGGAGACAGCGCTGAAGGGCCTGGTGGATCGCTGGCTCGCCGACCGCAACTTGGTCACCCGCGAGGAGTTCGACGCGGTGCGGGCCATGGCGCAGAAGGCCCGCGAGGAGAACGAGGCGCTGAAGGCGCGCATCGAGGCGCTCGAGGTGGGCGAATCGCCAGCCGGGAAGGGTTGACAAGGCGTTAAGGCTGACGCGTAATTCTTCGCAAAGCCGCGCAATTTATGCCTTTACAGGCCACCGTGGTTCCACCACCATATGTTGTAGATCGGCGGCGCAGTTCGTTGATCTGTTGTTAACCTCACCGCCCCCCGCGCGGGGTGATGCCCCGCCGGGTGGCCAGAACGAGAGGGCACCGGGCATGGGCATTGTCGAGCGCGATTTCGACTGCGAAGAGCTTCACCCCATCGATATCGTCGAGACCCTGGCCGAGGAGCGGTCCTGGGATTTCGACCGGATTGCCGATGACCAGATCGCCATGGCGATCGAGGGCAGCTGGCGGACCTATTCGGTGACGCTCGCCTGGTCCGCCCGCGACGAGACGCTGCGGCTGATCTGCGCCTTCGACATGGCACCGCCGGCGAAGCGGATGGCGGCCATGCATACGGTGATGGGAATGGCCAACGACAAGTGCTGGACCGGCGCCTTCGTGCTGTGGCGTGAGCAAAAGCTGGTGGGATACCGCTACGGCCTGAACCTGACCGGCGGGGCGCAGGCAAGCTCGGCACAGATCAACGACATGGTGCGCGCGGCGGTCCTGGCCTGCGAACGCTTCTATCCCGCGTTCCAGATGGTGGCCTGGGGCGGCGAGACGCCGGAGAAGGCGCTTGGAATCGCCATTTCCGAGGCCTACGGTCGCGCCTGATTTTTCGCGGTCCCCCTGTCCGGCTGGTGGGCCGGAAAGGGGGGCCGCTTGCAACTCTCGGACATTTCCGGCCGCGGGGTCGTGCTGCTCGGTTGCGGCAAGATGGGAACCGCGCTGCTGCAGGGATGGCTAGCCGGCGGCCTCGCGCCAGGCGCGGTTACCGTCATCGAGCCAAATCCGTCTGAGCGTCTGGACGAGCTGGCCGCCGGAGGGCTGCGGCTGAACGCCGCGCTGCCGGCCGATCCGGCCGTGGCGGTGCTGGCGGTCAAGCCGCAGATGATGGGCGCGGCGCTGCCGCGGCTGGCGGCGCTGGGCGGCAGCGGCACGCTCTTTCTGTCCATCGCCGCCGGCACGTCGATCGCGAACCTCGAGGCGGCGCTGGGCGGTGGCTCGCGCATCGTCCGTGCCATGCCGAACACGCCGGCGGCGGTCGGTCATGGCATCACGGCGCTTGTTGCCAACGACGGTGCGGGCGAGGCCGGCCTCGAAGTTGCCGAGGCGCTGATGCAGGCGGTGGGCCAGACCGTGCGTCTGGCGGGCGAGGCGGACATGGACGCGGTGACGGCGGTGTCGGGGTCGGGGCCTGCCTACGTGTTCCTGCTGATCGAGGCGCTGGCGGCGGCGGGCGAAGCGGAAGGGCTCGAAGCGGGTTTGGCGCTGCTGCTTGCCCGTGCTACGGTTGCGGGCGCCGGCGCGCTGGCCGAATCTTCCGACAGCACCCCGGGGCAGCTGCGTGTGGACGTGACTAGTCCCGGCGGAACGACGGCCGCCGCCTTGGGCGTGCTTATGCAGAAATCCGAAGGTCTGCCGGCGTTGCTACGCCGGGCCGTCGGAGCCGCCGCGGTCCGGAGCCGGGAGCTCGGCGGCTGAGAGCCACAGACCCGGCCAAGCAGGGGAGACTCCGATGCTCGATCCCAAGACCTTTTCGTTCGACGCCGATAAGATGACCGAGTTCTTCAAGCAGAATGACTTCACCAAGTACCTCGCCAACCTGAAGATGCCAGGGCTTGACCCGGACGCGCTGATGAAGGCGCAGCAGAAGAACATGGACGCGCTGGTCGAGGCCAACAAGGCGGCTGCGGCGGGTTACCAGGACCTGTTCAAGAAGCAGATCGCCATCTTCGAGGAGACGATGGCGGAGGCGCAGAAGCAGATCAAGAGCTTCGACGTCGCCAAGATCGATCCAGACAAAGCGAAAGCGCAGGGCGAACTGGCCAAGGCCGCCTTCGAGAAGGCGCTGTCCAACATGCAGGCGCTGGCCGAGAGCGCGCAGAAGGCCAATGCCGATGCCTACGAGATCGTGGCAGCGCGGATCAAGGAGAGCGTTGCGGAGCTGCGCGACATGGCGGGCAAGGGCGGTAAGGCCTAGGATAAAGGCGCCCCATCGGGCCGGAAAGCCGGCCCGAATCTGGTGCCGCATAGATTTCGGCAACGACGCCGTCGTTTGGGACGGGGGCAGCGTCGCGTGCCCGGTCTGGGCCGACGCCGATCATCACCGGCGAATCCGCTTCGGAGCATGCCCAGCTCAGGACGGCAACCTGGGCGTTGTTCGTCGGCCAGGAGACCGCCGCGACGCGGGCCCGCTCTGCGCGCGGGGCATCGTGGCCGAGCTTGAATCGTCGGACAGCGAGGTGTCGTCGCAGGCTGCCAGAGCGAGGTCCGCTGCCGCTGCCGCCTCCAGGATTGCAGGTGTCTTCACGAATTCCCCCCTTTTTGTTTCTGTCGACCGCAAGGTTCCGTCGAAACCGCCGGACACTCACGCCGCCGCAGCTAATCCGATGTTGAGCGATGAATCCAGTTGCACTTATGTGCTAGGAGAGCGCGGGTTACGGGGCGAGGCAGGCATGGCGACGATCGCGTTCGAGGACTTTCTCAAGGTCGACATCCGGGTCGGGCGGGTGATCCGCGCTGAGGCGTTTCCGGAGGCGCACAAGCCCGCGATCAAGCTCTGGATCGATTTCGGACCGGAGATCGGCGAGCGGAAGTCGTCGGCGCAGCTTACGGTGCACTACGAACCGGAGGCGCTGGTGGGGCGGCAGGTGCTGGCGGTGGTGAACTTTCCGCCGCGGCAGATCGGGCCGTTCCGCTCGGAGGTGCTGACGCTCGGGGTGGCGGATGCCGGCGGCGCGGTGGTGTTGGTGGCGGGGGATTTCGAGGTGCCGCTGGGGTCGCGGCTACACTGAACGAAGAAGCAGGAGGGAGCGGGGATGGCCGCCTATCTCGTGGTCGATACGCAGATCAACGATGCCGACGCCTATGAAGTCTACAAGGCGGCGGCGCGGCCGATCGCCGAGCGGCATGGCGGGGAGTTTCTGGCGCGCGGCGGGGCGCTCGCGGTGATCGAGGACGGGCTCTGGAGCCCGACACGGCTGGTCATCATCCGCTTCCCCGACATGGCGGCGGCGCGGGCTTTCGTCGACGATCCCGTCTATCAGCCGATCAAGGCGATCCGGCAGGGCGCGGCCAGATGTACCCTGGCCATCGTCGAGGGGGTCTGATGGAGAAGCCGCGGGTCCTCGTCACCCGCCGGCTGCCGGGGGCGGTCGAGGCGCGGGTCGGACGGCTGTTCGAGGCGGAGTTGAATGTGGAGGACCGGCCGCTCTCGCAGCCCGCCCTGGAGCGGGCGATGCGGGAGGCGGACGGGCTGCTCTGCGCGGTGAGCGATGCGGTGGATGCCGGGATCCTGGGAACGCCGGGGCGGCAGGTGCGGATCGTGGCGAACTTCGGCGTCGGGGTGAACAACATCGACCTCGGGGCGGCCGAGGTGGCGGGGGTGGCGGTGAGCAACACGCCCGGCGTGCTAACAGATGCGACCGCCGACATTGCCATTGCGCTGATGCTGGCTGCGACACGGCGGATGAGCGAGACCGAGGCGATCCTTCGGTCGGGCGGCTGGGACGGCTGGCGGCCGACCGGCTGGCTGGGGATGGGTCTGCAAGGAAAGACCATAGGAATCATAGGGATGGGGCGGATCGGCGCGGCGGTGGCGCGGCGGGCGGCGCTCGGATTCGGGATGCGCGTGGTCTATTTCAACCGGTCGGCGGTGGGGCCGTTCGAGTTCGCCGCCGAGGCGCTGCCCAGCGTGGAGGCGGTGCTGGCGGAGGCGGACGTGGTGTCGCTGCACGTGCCGGGCGGCGGCGGGAACAGCGGGCTGATCTCGGCGGAGCGGCTGGCGGGGATGAAGCGGGGGGCGTATCTCGTCAACACGGCGCGGGGGGACGTGGTGGACGAGGCGGCGCTGGCCGATGCGCTGGAGAGCGGGCAGCTGGCGGGGGCCGGGCTCGACGTCTTTTCCGAGGAGCCGAAGGTTCCGGAGCGGCTGGTTCGGCTGCGGAACGTCACGCTGTTGCCGCATATCGGCAGTGCTACGCTGGAGACGCGGACCGCCATGGGAATGCTGGCGGTGGACAATCTGGAGGCGTTCTTCGCCGGGAAACCGATGCCGGCGCGGGTGGTCTGACGGACGCCGGGTCTCGCCGGCGTGTCAATGGTTAACGGCGATTTCCTAGACGTACAACTCAGGTACAACGCATGTACATTGCATGTGCCAACTGCGTGCCAGCGACCGAATGATTAACGCTTGCCGACCGGAGTGGAGGCGCTTGCCCTCGGGGCGCGGCGGACTAGCTGGGGCAGGCGGCTGAGTACTGGAGGGAAAGCATGCAGACCCGCGCTTTGGGAAAGACCGGATTTCAGATCGCGCCGCTGGTGCTCGGCGGCAACGTGTTCGGCTGGACGGCCGACGAGGCGACAAGCTTCCGGTTGCTCGATGCCTTCACCGACGCCGGGCTGAACGCGATCGACACGGCGGATTCCTACTCGACCTGGGTTCCCGGCCATACCGGCGGCGAGTCGGAGACGATCATCGGCAACTGGCTGGCGAAGAACCCGGGCAAGCGCGACAAGGTGGTGATCATCACCAAGGTGGGCTCGGACATGGGCCAGGGGAAGCGGGATCTCTCCGAGGCGTGGATCCTGAAGGCGGCGGAGGCGTCGCTGCGGCGGCTGCAGGTGGAGGCGATCGACGTCTACCTGTCGCACTGGCCGGACCCGACCACGCCGACCGAGGAAACGCTGGGCGCCTTCGGCAAGCTGATGCAGGCTGGAAAGGTCAGGGCGGTCGGCACCTCGAACCGCGACGCGGCACTGCTGGCGGAGTCGCTGAAGGTGGCCGACGAGACCGCGTTGCCGCGATACCAGGTGCTGCAGCCGGGCTACAACCTCATGGACCGGGCTGAGCTCGAAGGGCCGCTGCTTGAGCTCTGCCGGGCGGAGGGGCTGGGGGTGATCACCTATTTCAGCCTGGCCCGCGGGTTCCTGTCGGGCAAGTACCGCTCGAGGGAGGATCTGGGCAAGAGCGCGCGCGGCGGCGGCGTGGCGGCGTATCTCGCCCCGCGCGGGTTCGCGGTGCTGGAGGCGCTGGACCGGGTGGCGGCGCGGCAGGGGGCGAAGCCTGCCGAGGTGGCGCTGGCCTGGGTGATGGCGCAGCCGGGGATTACCGCCCCCATCGCCAGCGCCACCAGCCTCGATCAGCTGGCGAGCCTCGTGAGGGCGACCGAGCTAAAGCTGACGGCCGAGGACGTCGCCGAGCTCGATGCGGAGAGTCAGCCGGTGGCGGCGTAGGCGCGGGCTTCGGCGAGGAGGCTGGTGACCTCCGGGTCGTCGATGCCGAGGGCGGCGAACTGGGCGGCGAGGTTCTCGATGTACTGGAGGCTGGTGCCGAGGATGCCGGTACCGGTCGCGAGGTAGCGCACCTGCTCGTCGCGGGTGAGATCGGCCCGGATGATCGCGGCGGCGTGGTCGGCGACCATGGCCAGCACCTCGAGCGGGCCGACGTCGGTGACGGCGGCGATGAAGACCGGCTTGTAGGCGGGCGCGATGAGCTCGCGGCGCCAGATGTAGCCGCTCTCCTCCTCGACCATCTCCTGTGGGACGCGGAAGGCGAGCCCGTCGCAGCTCTCGCCCAGGTCGAGCGCGGCCTGCAGGCCGGGCATGGCCAGGGTACCGCGGGCGCCGACGGTGTCCTTGAGAATGAAGCGGCGGGCGTAGCCGTCGACGTGGGCGCGGCGCACCTCGGCAAAGCGGAAGGCGGGGTCCCACATCAGCGAGCCGTAGGCAAAGACCCAGAGGTCGCGGTCGAGCCGATCCGCGAAGAAGGCGCGTCGGTTCGCCTCGATGGTCTCGTCGCTGAAGCGCCAGTCGGGCGGGTTGCCGAGCGCCTGCATCCGTTCGTCGAAGTCGGCGGGGCGGAAGCTGCGGAAGAAGGACGTCGCGGGATCGACGATGCGGCCCCGCAGAGCCGGGTGGTGCTCGAAGGGGTCGTCGGTCATCGGGCCCTTCCGGTCGGGGCGAGGGGGTCTGCCGTGTTGGGCATGACGATCGTATCCAGGGCCTATACTCGCAAAATCGCTGCATGTCCGCTCCCGGGCCAGAAGCGGCTGCCGATCCGATCGGGGCGTGACCTCGCCGCTCGCGATTCGCGCTGCCCGGGCAGGCGCGCGCGGATTGCGAGCGTCGGGCGATCGGAGAACCCCTTCGCCTGCGCGCTCGCGCGCTCCAGCGAACGGCCCGGCCGAAGCAGTGCTTCGGCTGGTCGGGCCGGGACTCGCGGGCCAGGGCCCGCCTCGGTCGAAGGGCTGATCCTGGCATAGCGCGGATCACGGCTGCTTGTCCCGGCGTGACAGGGCGCGCGCGATCCCCTACATGGGGCGCGCACGCGAAAGGAGCCACGCATGTACCACGACGCCCGCGAACCCGCTGCCGCGGAAAATCTCGGCCCGCTGCCGGAATGGGACCTCGGCGATCTCTATGTCTCGCCGCAGGCGTCGGAACTGAACGCCGATACCGAGTGGCTGCGCGGGGAGTGCGCCGCCTTCGCCCGCGATTTCGAGGGCAAGCTGGCGGGGCTCGACGCGGCGGGGATGCTGGCGGCCATTCGCCGCTACGAGCGGATCCAGTCGGTGTCCGGGCGGATGATGAGCTATGCCGGCCTGCGCTACTACCAGAACACCACCGATGCGATGCGCGCCAAGTTCTTCGGCGACATGCAGGGCACGCTGACCGACATCAGCACGCCGCTCGTCTTCTTCTCGCTGGAGTTGAACCGGATCGATGACGCGGCGCTCGACGCGGTGGTGGCGGCCGATCCGGACCTCGCGCGCTACAAGCCGATCCTCGACCGGATCCGCAAGATGAAGCCGTATCAGCTGTCGGACGAGCTGGAGCGGTTCCTGCATGACCAGTCGGTGGTGGGGGCGGCGGCGTGGAACCGGCTGTTCGACGAAACCATGGCGGGGCTGCAGATCCCGGTGGGCGAGGAGACGCTGACGCTTGAGGCGACGCTGGATCTGCTCTCGGACAGCGACCGGGCGCGGCGGCAGGTGGGCGCGGAGGCGCTGGCGGCGACCTTTGCGGCGCGGCTGCCGCTTTTCGCGCGGATCACCAACACCCTGGCCAAGGAAAAGGAGATCGAGGACCGCTGGCGGAAGTTCCCCACGGCGCAGACCGGGCGGCACCTGTCGAACGACGTGGAGCCGGAGGTGGTCGAGGCGCTGCGGGATGCCGTGGTCGCGGCCTATCCGAAGCTGTCGCATCGCTACTATGCGCTGAAGGCGAAGTGGCTGGGGCTGGACAAGCTGCAGGTCTGGGACCGCAACGCGCCGCTGCCGAAGGAGGATGACCGGCGGATCGGCTGGGAGGAAGCGAAGGCGACGGTGTTGGCCGCTTATGCCGGGTTCGACCCGCGCATGGCGGATCTGGCGCGAGCCCTTCTTCGAGCGGGGGTGGATCGATGCGGGCGTCAAGCCGGGGAAGGCGCCGGGCGCCTTTGCGCATCCGACGGTGGTGGACGTGCATCCGTACGTGCTGCTCAACTACCTCGGCAAGAGCCGGGACGTGATGACGCTGGCGCACGAGCTGGGGCACGGGGTGCACCAGCGGCTGGCGGCGGGGCAGGGGGAGCTCCTGTCCTCGACGCCGCTGACGCTGGCGGAGACGGCGAGCGTCTTCGGCGAGATGCTGACCTTCCGCAAGCTGCTCGACGGGGCGAAGGACCAGGCGGCGCGGAAGATCCTGCTCGCGTCCAAGGTCGAGGACATGATCAACACGGTGGTGCGGCAGATCGCCTTCTACGACTTCGAGTGCCGGCTGCACGCCAAGCGGCGCGAGGGCGAGCTGACGCCGGACGACATCAACGCGGTCTGGATGGAAGTGCAGACCGAGAGCCTGGGGCCGGCGTTCGAGTTCATGCCGGGCTACGAGACCTTCTGGACCTACATCCCGCACTTCATCCACTCGCCCTTCTACGTCTATGCCTATGCCTTCGGCGACGGGCTGGTGAACGCGCTCTATGCCGTCTACCAGGAGGGCCGGCCGGGCTTTCAGGAGAAGTATTTCGCGATGCTGGAGGCGGGCGGGTCGAAGCACCACAAGGAGCTGCTGGCGCCGTTCGGCCTGGACGCGACGGACCCGCGGTTCTGGGACAAGGGGCTCGGGCTCATCGCCGCGATGATCGACGAGTTGGAGGCGATGGAAGGCTGAGGGATCAGTCTCGGGTGCCGGGCGGGGCGGCGCGTTCGGAGCGGGCGAGGAGGGCCATCGCCACCAGCATCAGCAGGCAGCCGGCCAGCTGTGGCCGGTCCAGGCGCTCCTGCAGCAGAAATGCGGCGAAGAGCGCCGCGAGCGCCGGTTCGACCATGGTGGCGACGAGGCCGGTGCAGGCCGACCTGCTGAGGCGCATCCCGGACCCGAAGGCCAGGTAGGCGCCGCCCGTCGCGACCACTCCGACGTAGACGAGTATGCCGAGGTCGCCCCAGGACAGCGCAGGGAACGCCGCGATCCCCGCGACGTGTCTGCCGGCCACAATCGCCGCGAGCAGTGTGGCGGTCGCAACCAGACCGAGGCCGGCGGCCCGAACCGGATGCAGTCGCTGCGCCATCAGCCGGGCTGCGACAGCTAGCGCTGCGAAGCCGAAGGACGCTCCAGCCAGCAGAGCGACGCCGCGCACGCCGATCCTCGCCGCCTCGTCGGGAAGGTTGCCGTGGCCCCGCAGCACCAGGACGACGCCGCCGGCAGCCACCGCGATCGCCGTGAGCAACCCGGCATCCGGCACCCGCCGCCGGTGCAGCGCGTCGGCTACGGCGACGATCATCGGCGGCGCGCAGACCGTGACCGCGACAGTGATGGTCACGCCCACCCGAACGAAGGCCGCGAAGAGGCAGATCTGAAACACGGCGCCGCCGATCGCGAAGACGCAGAGAGCGGCAAACGGAAAATCCCTGAGCTGCGGGCGTGGGGTCTTCATCGCGTGAGCGACCGCCAGGAGGCAGAGGCCGCCAAGGGCCGTCCGCATCAACCCGAACAGAGCCGGGGATACGGCCGCACCATCCGACATCAGGCCGTTTGCCACTCCGACAGTCGCCCATAGCGACGCCGCCAAGCACACCAAGGAGATGCCCATTGCTCAACCAATGAGATTTTAATCTATATTTCTAATCGTATCACGAAAGCACGGTCCGTCAATGAAATACATCCGGAGATAATTTCGACCAATCGAAAGCCTCTGAACTCATTTCCGAAGATTTACAGACGCTGAATGCCGGACACCCTTTCCTTCGAATCCTTCGCATGAGCCGGTTGCGCGCTGTACGCAAGTCGTCGAAACCGGGAGCGGCAGACGGGATCTGCTCAGGCCGCGGAAGTCTTCCGTTTGTCGCGACTATTGCGAAACCATAATTCCTCCCCAATCAGAAGATGTGCACGCGCCTTTCGCGAAAGGTGGCCGCCGCGACCGGAAACCGCTTGGAACCGGCGCCGCAAACGCCAATTCATACAAGGATGAGGAGGCGTTTCGATGAGTTCGATGGGGACCGCTAGCTTTGCTAGCCACGATGCTTGCGACGGCCCCGGCGGCGGACGTGGTCTGCCGCCCGAACACGCTCGGCAGCGTGAGCTGTCCGGCGGCGCGGCCGCTGCCGCGGCCGCCCGCACGGGCCTCCGTCCAGGCGCTGGACCGGGTGCTGGCGGAGGGGCAGGAGCCTAAGGGCCCGCAGTTCATTCCGGCGCGGCGCACCAACCGGCTGGGCGGGATCACCATCGAGCAGGGCGGGAGCGCGGGGCGCTGTCGCCCCGACACGCTGGGCAATCTCAATTGCCGATGAAGTGGCTTACTCGATTGCGGTGATACGCGGCTCGGTTCCGGCCTCGTAGTCGGGATGCTCGGCGAGGAAGTCGGCGAGGACGTCCTCGAGGCCGGGGCCGTAGTCGTAGGCGTTCGTCGACTCGTCGCGCAGCGAGACGTAGCCGTCGCCGCCCCCGCGCATGAAGTTGTTGCTGGCGACCGCGTAGACCTTGGCCGGGTCAATGGGCACCCAGGCGTCGTCCTCGCGGACCTCGACCGACTTGACACGGGCCATGGCCGGCGCCTTGGGATCCCAGCTGACGCGCAGGCCCGCCACCTGCGGGAAGCGGCCCGCACCTTCCTCGACCTGGCTGAAGCCGTTCTCGAGCGCAGCCACGATGGCGGATCCGGGGATGTTGAAGGTCGAGAGGGTGTTCTGGAACGGCAGCACCGCCAGCACGTCGCCCATGGTGACGGTGCCGGCGCCGATGGAGGCGCGCAGGCCGCCGCCGTTCTGCAAAGCGATGGTGACGCCCTGGCTGGCGACGCGGTCGAGCATGGCGTCGGTGACGATATCGCCCATGAGGCATTCCTGGGCGCGGCAGGTTTCGCGGCTGCCGTCGATCCCGGCGGGGATCTCGGCGACGACGCGGGACTTCAGTTCCTCGATCGGGCCGGCGAGTTCCTTGATGTGTTCGAGGGTGTCGGGGTCGGGGGTGACACTGGCATCGAGGACCTGCGTGTCGCCCGTTGCCTCGGTGAGCACGCCGGCGTCGTCGAACGTGAGCGCGATGTGGCCGAGGTATTTGGAGTAGGCGCCGGCCTGCACGATGGGCACGGGGTTACCGTCGGGGCCGTCGACCATGAGCGGGTATTTGAACGGCGCGTCCTCGACGGTGTTGGAGTAGAGGGTGTGGCTGTGGCCACCGACGATCAGGTCGATGCCGGGCACCGACGCCGCCACCGCCTCGTCGCCGAAGGTTCCGAGGTGGCTGAGGAGGATGATCTTGTCCACGCCCTCGGCCTGGAGCGCGGCCACCTCGCCGCGCAGGTAGTCCACCGGGGCGCGGAAGCTGACGGTCGGGCCGGGGGTGGAGATCTCGGCGGTGTCGGGCGTGACGGCGCCGAGAATCGCGACCTTCTCGCCGCCGACGTCGAGAACGAGGTGATCCACTGCCAGGGGCGCCAGCATGTTGTCGGCGGAGACGTCGGCGTTGCCGGAGATCACCGGGAAGTCGGCGGTCTCGATGAACTTTGCCAGCGCCTCGGGGCCGAGGTCGAACTCGTGATTGCCGTAGACCATGGCGTCGAGGCCGATACGGTTCAGCATCTCGGCCTCGGCCTGGCCGGAGTAGGCTGTGAAGAAGAGCGAGCCCTGGAAGACGTCGCCGGCCTCGAGCACCAGCACGTTGCCGCCGTCGGCCGCGATCTGGTCACGCAGGCCGGCGATCGCGGTCACCAGCCGGGCGGCGCCGCCGAAGCACTCGCCGGCGGCCTCGTCGTCGCCGGAGCAGGTGGAATTGAAGGCGTTGATGGACTCGATGCGGCTGTGGAAGTCGTTGAAGTGCACGACGTGCAGCGTGAAAGCCTGCGCGCCGCAGGCAGTGAACGCCAGGGCGACGGAAGCAAGCAGGACTCGGCGAAGCGGCATAGGGACCTCCTGCGGCCGGGGAGCGGGGACGGCGCCAGCATGACAGGTAAGGGCGCGCCGGGGCAAGGCCGGGCATGGTCACGCTAGCGTCAAAGGCGAGTGCTATGGCGAAGGCGGTGCAGCCCGCTTTCCGCGCCTTCAGAAAGGCTTCCCTATGACCCAGATCCTCCCCAGGCTCCTCCTCGCTTCCTGCGCCCTATCGGCCGCCACGATCGCCTCGGCACAGAATGCCGCCGGCGTGTTGCCGCAGGCCGGAGACCCCTACTTCGCCGCGGCGCAGGAAATGCTCCAGGAGCATCTGTCCCGCCAGCCGAACGTGAACCGCGCGAAGAACGTGATCCTATTCGTCGGCGACGGCATGGGTGTCTCCACGGTGACCGCCAGCCGGATCTTCGCCGGCCAGCAGGCCGGCGAAGACGGCGAGTTCTGGAACCTGACCATGGACAAACTCCCGTACACGGCGCTGTCGCGCACCTATTCCAGCGACTCGCAGGTCACCGAACTCGGCGCCCAGCGCCACGGCGATGACCACCGGCGTGAAGACGAAGAACGACACGATCGGCCTCGACGACAGCGTGCAGGCGGGCGTCTGTGGCAGCGGCAAGGTTGTGAAGACGATCGCCGAGATGGCGGAGGAGGCGGGGCTCGCCACCGGCGTCGTCTCGACGGCGCGCATCACCCACGCCACGCCTGCGGCGATGTACGCCCACACGCCGGATCGCGACTGGGAGTCCGACAGCAAGGTCGACAAGCTGGCGCTGGGCGAGTGCCTGGACATCGCGACCCAGCTGGTCGACTGGCAGGCCGGCGATGGCTTCGAGGTCATCCTGGGTGGCGGCCGCGCCTACTTCCTGCCTTCGACCGTGGCCGACCCGGAATATCCTGACCAGACCGGGAACCGCGCGGACGGGAAGGATTCTGACCGCCGAGTGGCTGAACCGCCACCACAACCAGAAGGCGGCGTACGTCTGGAACCGCGAGGGGTTCGAGGCGGCTGATCCGTCCACGACCGACCGCCTGCTCGGGCTCTTCGAGCCGAGCCACATGCAGTACGACGCCGACCGTACCGACGAGCCGTCGCTGGCGGAGATGACGGAGAAGTCGATCGACATCCTGTCGAAGAACCCGAACGGCTACGTGCTGATGGTCGAGGGCGGCCGGATCGACCACGCCCATCACGAGGGCAACGCCTACCGGGCGATGAGCGATACGGTGGCCTTCGACCAGGCGGTCGCGGCGGCGATGGCGAAGGTGAACACCGACGACACGCTGATCGTCGTCACCGCAGATCACAGCCACGTTTTCACCATGGCGGGTTATCCGAAGCGCAACAACCCGATCCTCGGGCTCGTGCACGAGATCGACGGCTCGCTGGCGCTGGCGGACGACGGCAAGCCCTATACCACGCTCGGCTACCAGAACGGCCCGGGTTCGGTGGTTGCGAGCGACGTGGAGCCCCAGGCCGAGGCTGCGGCCGCGACCGACGGCGCGGTGCTGGTTTCGGCCGAGAGCGCGGGTCCGCTGGAGCGCGAGGACCTGACCCACATCGACACCGCCGCCGTCGACTACAAGCAGCAGGCGACCTATCCGTTCGCGTCGGAGACCCATGGCGGCGAGGACGTGGCAATCTATGCCGCGGGGCCGTTCGCGCATCTCTTCGCCGGCGAGGTGGGCGAGCAGTTCACCTTCCACGTGATGCAGCACGCGCTCGGCTGGGACGCCAACTAAGCCCGGATCGCAGACCGGCGCGTCCCCGGGGGGGCGCGTCGGTTGACCGGCGCGCGGCGGCGTGCGATGGGGCGGCATCCCCACGAGGCTATCGGCCATGACCCCGCCGCTGTCGAACTTCCAGGCCCGCGACGCCGAGGCGCTGCTGCATCCCTACGCCAACGCGGTCGCTCTCCGGGAGACCGGGGCGCAGGTCATCGAGCGCGGCGAGGGGGTGCGCGTCTTCGACCAGAGCGGGCGGCCGTTCATCGAGGGCCTGGCCGGGCTGTGGTGCTGCGGGCTCGGCTTCGGCAACGCCGAGCTGGTCGAGGCGGCGCGGCAGCAGATGGAGCGGCTGCCCTACTATCACCTCTTCACCTCCAAGAGCCACGAGCCGGCGGTCGAGCTGGCCGAGAGGATCAAGGCGCTGGCGCCCGGCCGTATGGCGCGCGTCTTCTACCAGAGCAGCGGGTCGGAGGCGAACGACACCCAGGTCAAGTTCGCCTGGTACTACAACAACGCGCTGGGCCGGCCGGCGAAAAAGAAAATCATCAGCCGGGTGAAGGCCTACCACGGCGTGACCATGGTGGCGGCCTCGCTGACCGGGCTGCCCAACAACCACCGCGACTTCGACCTGCCCCTCGCGGGGGTCCGGCACGTAAGCACGCCGCACTACTGGAAGGAGGCCCAACCGGGCGAGAGCGAGGCCGGTTTCGTGGAGCGGCTGGCGGGCGAGCTCGAGGCGCTGATCCTGGCCGAGGGGCCGGACACGGTCGCCGCCTTCATCGCCGAGCCGGTGATGGGCGCGGGCGGGGTCATCGTGCCGCCCGCGGGCTATTTCGAGGCGATGGTGCGGGTCTGCCGCCGCCATGACCTGCTCATGATCTCCGACGAGGTGATATGCGGCTTCGGGCGCACCGGCGCCTGGTTCGGGGCGGAGGCGCTGGGGTTCGAGCCGACGTCGATCTCGATCGCCAAGCAACTGACCGCGGGCTTCCTGCCGCTGAGCGCGGTGGCTATCAACGGGGAGATGGCCGAGGCGATCGAGGCCAACTCGGGGCGCATCGGCACGCTCGGGCACGGCTATACCTACGGCGGGCATCCGGTCGCCTGCGCGGTGGGCGTGAAGGCGCTGGAGATCTACGAGCGCATGGACGCCCCGGCGCGGGTGCGCACGCTGGCGCCGCATTTCGAGGGCCACCTGCGGCGGCACCTGGAGCACCCCCTGGTCGGAGAGGCGCGCGCCATCGGGCTGATGGGGGCGCTGGAGCTGGCGCCGGAAGGGGCGAAGGGTTTCGCCACGCCGGGCAAGCTCGGCCCGCGGCTGGCCAGCGAGATGCTGGCGCGGGGGGTGATCACCCGTGCCATCGGTGACAGCCTGGCCTTCTGCCCGCCGATGATCATCACCGAGGAGGAGATGGACGAGATGTTCGCGCCGCTGGGGCCGGCGCTCGACGCGACGCTGGCCTGGGCGCGGGCCGAAGGGCACCTCGGCTGAGCGCGGGCGCGGGCGGACCGACCAGCCGCCTCGGCTGGGCCTGGGCGCAGGTCACGCGCCGGCTCTGGTTCCGCCTCGCCCTCTTCGCGGCGGCGGCGGTGGCGAGCGCGCTCCTCGCGGCCTGGGCGGCGCCGTTCGTTCCGCGCCAGCTGACCGACCGGGTGCGCGAGGGTTCGGCGCGGCAGATCCTGTCGATCATCGCCTCGAGCATGCTGCTGGTGGCGACCTTCGCCATCGGGACGATGGTGCAGGCCTTCGCCGCGGCGGCGCAGGTGGCGACGCCGCGCGCCACGGCGGTGCTGATCGACGACCGCTTCTCGCAGAACGTGCTGTCGACCTTCCTCGGCGCCTTCGTGTTCAGCATCGTGGCGCTGATCGCCCACAGCCTCAGCTACTACGGGCCGGGCGGCGAGGTGGTGCTGCTGGCGGTGACGGCGCTCGTCGTCACGGGGGTGATCACCGCCTTCTTCGGGTGGCTGGATCATCTGATCGACATGACCCGCCTCGGCGAGACGATCCGCAAGATCGAGCGCCGGGCGGCGGACGCACTCGCTTCGATCGCCGCGGCGCCGCACCTCGGGGGCGTGGCGCCGGGCGAGACGCCGCCGGACCGGCCGGTGACGGCGGAGGAGACCGGCTACGTGCGCCACCTCGACATCGCCGCATTGCAGGCGCAGGCCGAGAAGGCCGGCGGTCGGGTCCTTGTCGCGGCGCTTCCCGGGACCCTGACCGATCCTTCGGCACCGCTGGCGCTGACCGACTGGGCGCCCTCGGAGGAGGCGGTCGCTGCGATCCGCGCCGCCTTCACCCTCGGCGCCGAGCGCAGCTTCGAGCAGGACCCGCGGTTCTGCCTGGCCGTGCTCACCGAGATCGCCTCGCGCGCGCTTTCGCCCGGCGTCAACGATCCCGGGACCGCGATCGGGGTGATCACCACGCACCAGCGGCTCCTTACCGACTGGGCACTGGCCGAACGCGGCGACGAGGCGCCGGAGTACCCGGCGGTGGCGGTGCCGGAGCTTTCGACCGAGGATCTGGTCGAGGACGCCTTCGGGCCGCTGCTGCGCGACACCGCCGGGAGCCTGGAGGCTGCCCTGCGGCTGCAGAAGGCGCTGGCGGCGCTGGCCGCCGCCGATCCCGGCCGCTTCGGCCGGATTGCGCGCGACGTCTCCGCCCGCGGGCTCGCCCATGCCGCGGGGAAGCTGGCGCTGGCGGAAGACCGCGCGCGGCTTGCGGCGGCGGCGCCGGGCGGGGCGGGGTTGTAAGGGGCTGGCCGGCCACGCATAGTCGCCGTCCGCCCGCCCGGCAATTCCGAACGAGCCCGCATGAACCCGCTTCGCGGCATCAGCCTGAAGATTCTCTCCGTCGTCGTCTTCACGATGATGGCGATCTGCATCAAGGCGTCGGCGCCGCACGTGCCGCCGGGCGAACGGGTGTTCTTCCGATCCTTCTTCGCCATTCCGGTCATCATCGTCTGGCTGGTCTGGCAACACGACCTGCGTTTCGGGCTGCGGACGCAGTATCCGCTGGGGCATCTCTGGCGCGGGCTTGTCGGCACCTCGGCCATGGGGCTCGGGTTCACCGCGCTGGGCCTGCTGCCGCTGCCCGAGGCGACGGCGCTCGGATATGCTGCGCCTCTCCTCACGGTGATTTTCGCGGCGATGTTTCTCGGCGAGCAGGTGCGGGCGTTCCGCCTCTCGGCGGTCTTCGTCGGGCTGATCGGGGTGGTCATCGTGCTCTGGCCGAACCTGAGCGTAGGGGCCGGCGACGCGGCGACGCCCACGCTGGCGATCGGGGCGATGGCGGCGCTCCTGGGCGCGGTCTTCGCGGCGCTGGCGCAGGTCTTCGTGCGCAAGCTGATCCACACCGAGAAGACGGCGACCATCGTCTTCTATTTCTCGCTCACCGCCTCGGTGCTGTCGCTCCTGACCATTCCCTTCGGGTGGGTGGTGCCGGCGCCGCGCGAGGCGGTGCTGCTGGTCAGCGCCGGACTTCTCGGCGGCGTGGGCCAGGTGCTGCTGACCGAGAGCTACCGCCACGCCGAGACCGGGGTGATCGCGCCGTTCGAGTATGTCTCGATGCTGCTGGCGCTCATTCTCGGCTATGTGATCTTCGAGGAGATTCCGACGCGCTCGATGCTGATCGGCGCGGTGCTGATCGTGGCCGCGGGGCTGTTCATCATCTGGCGCGAGCGGCGGCTCGGCATCCAGCGGTCGGGGTCGCGCAAGGTGATGACGCCGCAGGGGTAGGGCGATGCTGATCTACAAGGTCTTCCGCGCGGCGGAGTGGGCGGAGCTGGAGGCGGCGAGAGAGAGCGCGGGCGCGCCGGTCGACCGGGCGGACGGGTTCGTGCACTTCTCGACCGCCGCGCAGCTGGCCGGGACGATCGGCAAGCACTTCGCCGGCGAGGCGGGGCTGATGCTCCTGGCGGTGGAGGCCGAGGCGGCGGGCGGGGCGATCCGCTGGGAGCCGTCGCGGGGCGGGGCGCTCTTTCCGCATCTCTACCGGGCGCTGCGGCTCGGGGATGTGCTCTGGGCGCGGCCGTTGGACGAGGTGGCGTCGAGGCGCTGGATGAGCGGCGGGGATAGTTCGCGAGCGGCTGGTGCTGCCGATCCTCCTGCGGCTGGATCCGGAGAGGGCGCACGCTCTGGCGCTGGCGGCGCTCAAGGCCGGGGCCGGGCCGCGGCAGGCGGCGGGCGCTTTCCCGCGGCTGCGGACGCGGGTGGCGGGGCTGGAGCTGGCCAATCCGCTGGGGCTGGCGGCGGGGTTCGACAAGAATGCCGAGGTGGTCGGGCCGCTGGTGGCGGCGGGCTTCGGCTTCGTGGAGGTCGGAGCGGCGACGCCGCTGCCGCAGGCGGGGAACCCGCGGCCGCGGCTGTTCCGGCTGGCGGAGGACCGGGCCGCGATCAACCGCTTCGGCTTCAACAACGACGGGGCGGCGGCGATCGCGGCGCGGCTCGCGGCGCGGCCGAAGGGCGGGGTGGTCGGGCTGAACCTCGGGGCGAACAAGGCGAGTGAGGACCGTGCGGCCGACTATGCCGCGGTGCTGGCGGCGGCGGGGCCGTACCTCGACTTCGCCACGGTCAACGTCTCCTCGCCCAATACCGAGCGGCTGCGCGAGCTGCAGGGGGCAGAGGCGCTGCGTGGGCTGCTGGCGGGGGTGGCGGCGGCGAACCGGGCGCTGGCCCGTCCCGTGCCGGTCTTGCTCAAGATCGCGCCGGACATGAGCGAAGGTGAGCTCGAGGCGCTGGTCGGGGTGGCGCTGGAGGCCGAGATCGCGGGGATCATCGCCACCAACACCACGCGTCGCCCGAGAAGGGTTGCGAAGCCGTCAGGCGACCGAGTCCGGGGGGCTGTCGGGGGCGCCGCTCTTCGCGCGGTCCACGGCGGTGCTGGCGCGCGTCCGCGCCCTGACCGGGGGACGGCTGCCGCTGATCGGCGTGGGCGGGGTCGGCTCGGCCGAGCAGGCCTATGCCAAGATCCGCGCCGGCGCCTCGGCGGTCCAGCTCTATACCGCGCTCGTCTACGAGGGGCTCGGGTTGGTGCCACGCATCCTTCGGCGGCTCGATGCGTTGCTGGAGCGGGATGGCTTCGCGAGCGTGGCGGAGGCGGTCGGGACTGGCGGGAGGCGGTCACGCGACCGCGATGACGCCGTGCTTTGCGGACCATCTTAAGGGATTCGTAGTCGATTAACCGTCTGCTCGTTGCCAGCGGTGTCGAAGGACTCGGACGCATGGCAGGCCACACCATTCTGCTCAACCTGATTGGCGGGGCCGCCCTGCTGCTCTGGGGAACGCACATGGTGCAGGCGGCGATCCTCAAGGGCTTCGGCGACCGCATCCGCGGCATCATCTCGCGCGCGGCCGGCGATCCGCTGCGCGCGGCGGCGACCGGCGTCGCCGCGGCGACGGCGCTGCAGAGCGCCACCGCCACCGCGGTGCTGCTCACCTCCTTCGTTGCGCGCAACCTCGTGGCGCTGCCGGCGGCGCTGGCGCTGATGCTCGGGGCCGATCTCGGCACGACGCTGGTGGTGCAGGCGCTGTCGTTCGACCTCGGCCTGGCGATCCCGCTGCTGCTTGTGGCGGGGGTCGTGCTGGCCCGCGCGGCCGGGCGGCCGCGCACTGCGCAGGTCGGGCGGATGCTGATCGGCTTTGGGCTTATCCTCCTGGCGCTGGGCCTGATCGCGGCGGCGTCCGCGCCGATGCGTGGCAGCGAGGTGACGGCGCTGGTAGTCGAGCGGCTGGCGCACGACCCGCTGCTGGCACTGATCGTGGCGGCGCTGCTGACCTGGCTGATGCATTCGAGCGTGGCGTTCGTGCTCTTCGTCATCTCGCTGGCGGGCACGGGGCTGGTGGGGCTGCCGCTGGCGCTGACGCTGGTGCTGGGCGCCAACGTGGGCGGCGGGCTCATCGCGCTCGGTCTGGCACCGAAAGCGCCGGTGGCGGCGCGGCGGGTGCTCTATGGCAATCTCGCCTTCCGGTCGCTCGGGGTGCTGGTGGCGTTCGTTGCACTCGGGCCGGCCACCGGCGCGATGGAACGCCTCGGCGGCGACACCGGCCGGCTGGCGGCGGACTTCCACATGCTGTTCAACCTGGCACTCATGGTGGTTTTCCTGCCGCTGACAGGCCGGGCGGCGCGGCTGCTCGAGCGGGTCTTCCCCGATCCGGCGCCGGGGCGTGAGGCGGCGCGGCTCGATCACCTCGACCCGGCGCTGCTCGACCGGCCGGCGCTGGCGCTGAATGCGGCGACGCGGGCAATGCTGCAGCTGGCCGACAAGGTGGAACTCATGCTGCGCGAGACCATCCTCACCTTCGAGGACGAGGGTGCGCGGCGGATCGACGAGGTGGCGGCGCTGGAGGAGGAGGTGGACGCCGACCAGGAGGCGATCAAGCTCTACCTGGCGCAGCTCATGCAGCGGGAATTGAGCCCGGAGGAAAGCGCGCAGGTGCTGGAGGCGGTGCTCTTCACCACCAACCTCGAGCATATCGGCGATGTCATCGACAAGGGGCTGCTGCGGCTGGCCGCCAAGAAGCGCAGGCAGGGGTTGCAGTTCTCGGCCGACGGCTGGCGGGACATCTGCGCCTTCCACGCGCTCATCGCCGAGCAGATGCGCCGGGCGCTGGCGGTGTTCGTGACCCGCGACGCCGTTGTCGCGCGCGACCTGGTCGCCGAGAAGGACCGGCTGCGCGAGGAGGAGTTCCGCGCCAGCGAACGGCACTTCTGCCGGCTGCGGGACGGGCTGCCGGAGACGGTGGAGACGAGCGCCCTGCACCTCGACGTGCTGCGCGACCTGAAGCGGATCAACGCGCACCTGACCACCGTCGCCTATCCGATCCTGGAGCAGACGGGAGAGCTGCGCGGTTCGCGGCTGTGTGCGCCGCACCCTGTGCAGCAGCTTGTCGGGAGGGGTCAGGTGGCGCGGGCCTCGAGGGCGGGATAGCGCAGGGCGAGGGTCAGGCCGCGGGTGGCGTTCAGGAACATCAGCGCGGCCCAGAGGCCGTCGTTGCCGAAGCGCGGCAAGAGGAGCGCCACCGCGGCGGCATAGACGGCCACGGAAACCACCATGGCGTTGCGCATGGCACGGGTCTCGGTGGCACCGATGAAGATGCCGTCGAGCATCCAGGCGGCGATGCCGACGAGAGGCGCGGCGGCCATCCAGGGCAGGTAGCTGCGAGCCGCGGCGCGAACCTCGGGCGCGGTGGTCACCAGGTCGATGAGCGACGGTCCCGCGACGAGGAAGGCGAGCGCAAGGAGGAGCGAGACGGCGGCGCCCCAGGCGGAGGCGAGGACCGAGGCGCGGCGCACCTCGCCGCGGGCGCGCGCCCCGAGGGTCTGGCCGACCAGCGCCTCGGCGGCGAACGCGAAGCCGTCCAGCGCGTAGGCGGTGAAGCCGAGGAACTGCACCAGCACCTGGTTGGCGGCGAGGGTGACGTCGCCGAGGCCGGCGCCGAAGAAGAGGAAACTGGTGAAGCTCGCCTGCAGGATCACCGAGCGGATCAGGATGTCGCCGTTGACCTGCGCCATGCGGCGGAGCCGCACCGGATCGAAGACCCGGCCCCAGTCGCGCCACTGCGCGCCGGCGAAGGCGGGGCGGCAGAGCCAGAGGCCGACAAGGAGGCCCGACCACTCGGCAACGAGCGTGGCCACCGCCACGCCCGCCACGCCCCAGCCGAAGCCGAGGACGAAGAGAAGGTCGAGCGTGACGTTGATGCCGTTCATGGCGAGCTGCAGCACGAGGACGCCGCGGGTTCGCTCCATGCCGATCAGCCAGCCGGTCAGGGCGTAGACCGAGATCGCCGCGGGGGCGCCCCAGATGCGGATCGCTAGGTAGGTGCGCGCCATCGCCTCCACCTCGGCCGAGGCCGGGGCGAGGCGGAACGCGCCCCAGAAGACCGCCGTCTGCGCGACGACGAAGACGAGGCCGGCGGCGACGCCGATCATCAGGCCGCGCATGAGCAGCGCGCCGGTCTCGGCCGCCTCGCCGGCGCCGCGCGCCTGGGCGACCATCCCGGTGGTGCCCATGCGCAGGAAGCCAAAGATCCAGTAGATCGAGGTCAGGATGATGGCGCCGATGCCGACGGCGCCGATGGGCGCCGCCTGGCCGAGCTGGCCCACGACCGCGGTGTCGGCGGCGCCGAGGAGCGGGATGGTGGCATTAGAGATCACGATGGGCAGGGCGATGCCCAGCACCCGACGGTTGGTGATCGAGCTCGCCGTCATCTGCCGGAGCGGGCAGGCCCGCGTTCAGCCATCGCTCGGGGGCATGAGGAAGTGCCCGGTCGCCTGGGCGAAGAGGCGGGCGCGGTTGTCCTGCCAGGCTTCCACGTGGACGCTGGCATAGCGGCGGCCCATGCGGTTGACGCGGGCGCGGGCATAGGCGTCGCGCGGCAGGCCCGAGCGCAGGTAGTCGACGGTGAAGTCGATGGTCTTGGGCAGGGGCGGGAAGCGGCCGGCCTCGATGGCGGCGGCCGGCTCGCCGCCGCCTTCCATGCGCTCCCAGACCTGCGCCCAGGCGAGCTCCATGATCGCGGCGATCTCGAGGAAGGCGCCGATGGCGCCGCCGTGCAGCGCGGGCAGGAGCGGGTTGCCGATGAGCTTGTCGGCGTAGGGAAGCTGCGCCGTCAGCTCGTCGCCGCGCCGGTCGAAGACGACGCCGAGCTCGCGGATGTAGGGCACCGCCCCGGCCATTCGGGCGAGTGCTGCGTCGCGGCGCTGTTTCAGCACCTGCACCGGCTCGGGACGCGCGGGCGGCATCAGCGCGACTCGACGGTGAAGGCGCCGCTGGCGGCGGCGACCGGCTCGTCGGGTGATTCGGTCCATGCCGTCGCACGGACGAACGCGACGCTGCGGGTGATGCGGTAGCATTCGGCGCGGGCGAAAAGCCGGCGGTCGGGCGGTGCCGGGCGCATGTAGTCGATGCGCAGGTCGATGGTCGCGGTGCCGCCGGGCACGGCGGGATGCGCCATGACGCTTGCGCCGCCGCAGGTGTCCAGGAGCGCCGTCACCACGCCGCCGTGCAGGACCCCGGTCTCGGGATCGCCGACGAAGCGCGGGTCGTAGTCGAGCGACATGACCGCCCAGCCGTCGCCGATCTCCTGCAGCTGCATGCCGAGGTGGCGCGAATGCGGGATCGCCTCGATGAACTGGCGGGCGATGCGGTCCTTCTGCGCAGCGGCGTCCTCGGGCATGGGCTTTCAGTCCCGGGCGCGGGCGCGCGCCTCGTAGATGTCGAAGGGCACCGCCGGTTCGTCCTTGGCGCAGCGGATCACCAGGCTGGTCTTGACGCTGGCGACGTTCGGCGCGGCGGTCAACTCCTCGGTGAGGAAGGTCTGGAAGGTGGAGAGGTCGGGCGCGACGCACTTGAGGATGAAGTCGATCTCGCCGTTCAGCATGTGGCATTCGCGTACCAGGGGCCACTGCCGGCACTTGGCCTCGAAGGCGGAGAGGTCGCGCTCGGCCTGGCTGGACAGGCCGACCATGGCGAAGACCTGAACCTCGAAGCCGAGCTCGCGGGCGTTGATGCGGGCATGGTAGCCCTCGATGAGGTCGGCTTCTTCCAGCGTACGCACCCGGCGCAGGCAGGGGGGCGCGGAGATGCCGACGCGCCGGGACAGCTCGACGTTGGTCATCCGCCCGTCGGCCTGCAGCTCTGCGAGGATCCGGCGGTCGATCGGGTCGAGCTTGGTGCTGGGCATTGCGGACTCCTGGGGCCGTCCGTTCCTTACGCATTCGGTCCGGACTTCGCAACAATCGTTCCCGATTGCGCATCAATCTTGAATATGACGGCGATCGACCTTGATTCCAGCCGCGCGCCACTGGAAAAGGCGGTACTTTCGCGGCCGGGCGGGCGAGCTGCCCCGGGGCGGAAGCGGCAAGATTTTGCGGGGACTGCCATGGAACAGGAAATGATCGAGCACGGCCACCACATGGGCGGCATGACGTTCGGAACGTTCCTTCTCGACGCTATGTTCATATTCTTCTTCGTCGTCTGGTTCTGGATTCTCATCCGGGTCCTGATGGATCTCTTCCGCCGCAAGGACATGTCCGGGATCAGCAAGGTGCTGTGGGTCATCTTCCTGGTGGTGCTGCCCTACATCGGAATCTTCGCCTACCTGCTCACCCAGGGCTGGAGCATGGGCGAGCGTGACGTGGAGCAGGCGGACGCTGCCCGCGAGCAGCTGCGCAGCGTCGTTGGCTTCAGCGTCGCCGACGAGCTGGTGAAACTCGACAAGCTGAAAGCCGACGGCGCCATCAGCGCGGACGAGTACACGAAGCTCCGGGCCAAGCTTTTCTGAGCGGGGGTGGCCGGCCTGGCGCCGGCCACCCTTCCAACGGCGGGCACGCGCGACTATATAGCGGGCCACGCGCGAAAGGTTCTGGATCATGTCCGACGTCCGCCATACCCGCCTTCTGATCATTGGCTCCGGGCCTGCGGGCTACACGGCGGCGGTCTACGGCGCGCGGGCGATGCTGAACCCGATCCTGATCCAGGGCACCCAGCCGGGCGGACAGCTTACCATCACCACCGAGGTGGAGAACTGGCCCGGCGACGAAGAGGTGCAGGGGCCGGCGCTCATGGAGCGGATGGAGGCGCACGCGCGGACGACGGGCACGGAGATCATCTCCGACCACATCGCGCGGCTCGAGCTCGACAAGCGGCCGTTCACCGCGATCGGCGACGGTGGCACGGTCTACACCGCCGACGCGGTCGTCCTCGCCACCGGCGCTCAGGCGCGGTGGCTGGGGCTGCCGTCGGAGGAGCACTACAAGGGCTTCGGAGTCTCGGCCTGCGCCACTTGCGACGGCTTCTTCTACCGTGGCCGCGAGGTGGTGGTGATTGGCGGTGGCAACTCCGCGGTCGAGGAATTGCTATTCCTCACCAACTTCGCCACCAAGGTGACGCTGGTGCACCGCCGTGACGAGCTGAGGGCCGAGAAGATTTTGCAGGAGCGGCTGTTCAGGCATCCCAAGATCGAGGTGCTCTGGCACCAGGCGCTGGACGAGGTGCTGGGCGAGAACGATCCACGCGGGGTCACCGGCGTGCGGCTGCGCGACCTGCGCACGGGCGAGGAGCGGGTCGTTCCGTGCGACGGCGTCTTCGTGGCGATCGGGCATGCGCCGGCCTCGGCGCTGGTGGAAGGGCAGCTCGAGCTGCACCACGGCGGCTACGTGAAGACGCAGCCGGGCTCGACGGCGACCTCGATCCCAGGGGTCTTCGCCGCCGGGGACATCGCCGACCCGATCTATCGGCAGGCCGTGACCTCCGCCGGCATGGGCTGTATGGCGGCGCTCGACGCGGAGCGCTTCCTTGCGGCGCGCAACGAGGCGGGCGAGCCTGCGCCGGACGCAGCGCAGGTGGCTGCGGCGGAGTAGTGCGGGCGAGAGACGCCCGGTTCAGATGATCCGCCGTGCCACGGGCCAAGTACCGTTTGCCGCGAAAGGCAGTTGATGGTATCTTCGCAGAACGAGCGGCGACAATCAGATTTCAATGACTGACGGCTCCGGAATTTTCAGGGGCACACTTCGAAAGAACTAGAGCGATCGCGGCCTCTCTCGGGGTTCGGCTGTCGTACGAGCGGACAAGAGCCTTTTCTGCCAGCGCGGATTATTTCAGCTGTTGGACCAGGGATCTCGATATGGACCTCCCCGCACTCGCGGCGCTTTTCCTGGCGTCGGCAATCAATGCCGGGTTGCCGGGCCCCTGTGTGCTTACGACAATGGGCCGGACCGCAGGCAGCGGCTGGCGCGCCGGCGCGGCCGTGACCCTGGGCGTCCTCACCGCCGATATCCTGCTCGTCGTCGCGGCGGCGATGCTGATGATGGGAGCAATGCAGGTCTCGCCTGCGGCGGTGGGGATCATGAAATGGGCGGGGGTGGCCGCTCTAGTCGGGCTGGCGGCCCGCTGCCTCTGGCCCGCGATGTCGGTAAACGGCCGGGCGGAGCGTATGTCTGCCCGGGACGTCGCCGCGGGCTTCGCGGTCGGGTTCTCCAGTCCGTTCAATCTCGTATTCTATCTGGCACTTCTTCCGCAGGTCATGCCTTCGGCGCGTCCGGGCATGTCGACCGTGGCGGGCATGTGCGGGGCGATCCTTGCGGGAGCGGCGGCGGCACAGGTGGGAGCGATATTGGTGGCCCTCGGCTGCGCCGGGTACGGGCACGGCTTCGGTCGGTGGGTCGACCGGGCCTGTGCCGCGTCGCTGCTCGCCTTCGCGGCCGCCGCGGCCATGGTGCCCGCCGGCCGGGCCGGTTTCGAACCCGGCCCGGCCGAACTCAGTGCACGCTGACCGGCGAGAACTCGTTCTGCCGAGCGACCACGAAGGCTTGCGCGCGTTCGGGGACCAGCGCTAGCACCCGCCCGTCGGGAGCGTGGATGGCATAGAGGTGATCAAGCGAGGTCTGGGTGCGGATCTCCTCGGGGAGGTCTGCGGTCTTCACCTCGCGGACATAGACGATGCGCTTTTCGCCGAAGGCGGTCTTGTCTTCGGCGGGAAGGCTCGGAAAATCGGTCATGGCTGCCTCCTTCAGGGTTTCTTGCCGGTGTCGTTGATCGGGATCGTCCGCACGATCGTCTCGGGCTCCTCGCGCGCGAGATCGATGTGCAGGAGCCCGTTCTCCAGCTGCGCTCCCGAGACCTCGACGCCGTCGGCCAGCACGAAGCTGCGCTGGAACTGGCGCGCCGCAATGCCACGGTGGAGGAAGGCCCGGCCCTCCGCGTCGTCGGCCTGGCGGCCCCGGATCACCAGCTGGTTGTTCTCCATGGTGATCGAAAGGTCGGCCTCGCCGAAGCCGGCCAGCGCCAGCGTGATGCGGTAAGACTGCTCTCCGCTCTGCTCGATGTTGTACGGCGGATAGCCGTCGTTGCCCGTCTTGGCGGTGCGTTCGACCAGCCGGTCCAGTTGCTCGAAGCCCAATAGATAGGGATGCGAGGCGAAGGTCACCTTGGTCATCTTGTAAAGCCCTTGTCTCAAGCGACTTAGCCGGGGTCCCTTCAGGCGGCCCCGACACTTCCGCAGATGGGGCGCCACGGCCTGAAAAACAAGAGGCGGAGCCGGGTTCCGGGACTATGCGGAAGCGTCTTGGGCGGGTATAAGCGGGCCAGTTCGCAAGGTGGCTCGCCGATGAACAGCCCTCACACGATGCGGCGCGAAGATGTCCTGCGCGTCAAGCTTGAGCTGCTGCAGCGCGAGCATCGCGACCTCGACGACGCCATCGCCGCGCTTGACTCCGAGGCCCGCGCCGACCCGCTGACCGTGCGCCGGCTGAAGAAGCGCAAGCTGATGCTCAAGGACGAGATCCAGCGCATCAGCGACGAGATCACCCCCGACATCATCGCCTGAGCCCGCCGGCTTGCGCCTCCGCTGCGCCCGGCTATAGTCGCCGCCTTCTGGGCCCAGGGGAGTTTCGCAATGGCCGACCCGCTGATCGGCATCGTCATGGGCAGCCAGTCGGACTGGGAGACCATGCGCGCCGCGGCCGAGGTGCTGGCGGAGCTGGGGGTGGCGCACGAGGTTCGCATCGTCTCGGCGCACCGTACCCCCGACCGGCTCTTTGCCTATGCCGAGGCCGCCGCCGGGCGCGGCCTCAGGGCGATCATCGCCGGCGCCGGAGTCCGCCTTCGCAGCTGCCGGCGGCTCTCTCCGACTCCGGTGGTCGAGGTGTTACTCGTCTCCGTCGTCGCTATTGCCACCGAGCGTACCCAACGGTCCAGCCCCCGCGCGAACCCATAACCCCGCAATAACCCCGTCGATCATGGCGTTACTTACACATTCAACGGCGTTTCGTGCGATCAACCTCATGATCGATTGCCGTCACGTCGATCGTGCGGTCCACCTTGATCGCCTCGGCCATCCGCCGATCATGGGTCACCAGAAGCAACGTGCCGGTGAACCCTTCCAAGGCCTGTTCCAGCTGCTCCACGGCCTCGATGTCGAGGTGGTTCGTCGGCTCGTCGAGCACGAGGCAGTTGATGCCGCGTGCCTGCAGAAGAGCCAATCCGGCCCGAGTACGTTCGCCGGGCGAGAGCTTTCGCGCCGGGCGCAAGGCCGCGTCGCCCGACAACCGGAACTTCGCGAGCAGGGTACGGGCTTCGCTCACGTCCAGGTCGACCTCGCCCCGGATCACGTCGACGACGGGCTCATCGGTCTCGAACAGGTGCCGGGTCTGATCGATCTCGCCGACCACGACGCCAGGGCCGGTGTGCTGGACACCGCCAGCGAGCGGAGCCCGGCCGAGCAGCGCTTCGATCAGCGTTGACTTGCCGCTGCCGTTAGGACCGGCGAACCGGATCCGCTCGCCCCACTTCACGTCAACCGTCACCGGGCCGAGCCGGAAATCGCCGCGCTGCAGGACGGCATCGCGCAGGGATAGGGCGTCCGTGGCGGAGCGCCGCGTTTCGGCGATCGTGAACTGCAGGCGCCATGGTTCCCGTACCACATCCGGGGCTTTTTGATCGAGGCGTTCGATAGCTCCGTCGGCTTTCGACGCGCCCGCCGAGGTGGCCTGCGCCCCGGCGATCTTCGCAGCCTTAATGTTCTTGTCGTTGTCCGGTGCGCGTCGCGGGTTCTTCGCGCGGGCCACCCCTTCCCGAGCCCACTCCCGCTGAGTGCGGGCCGATTCCACCAGCCGGTTCCGGGTGTCTTCATAGGCCGAGTACGCGTCGATCGCGCGCTTGCGCGCGGCCGTGCGCTCGGCGATGTATGCGTCGTAGCTGCCAGCGTATTCGGTGCCGCGTCGGGTGAATTCGTCGAGTTCGAGGATCCGGTGGACGGTCGCCGACAGGAACGCACGATCGTGGCTGACCAGTGCGATCCCGGCCCGGCTACGGCGCACGTGGTCTTCGAGTCGGTCCAGGCCGTCGGCATCGAGATCGTTGGTCGGCTCGTCTAGGAGCAGGATGTCCGGCTGGGCCAGCAGGACGGCGGCCAGTGCGAGCCGGGCCTTTTCGCCACCCGACGCCACCGTCTGAGTAAGGTCCAGACCGAGACTTGCGGCAACCGTGACGGCCCGCTCGGCGAAGTCGGCTGCGCCGAGGCTGAGCCAGGTGTCGAACGCCTCGGCATACGCGTCGTCGGCACCGCGCGCGCCGCGTTCGAGCGCCGTCGTCGCAGCGTCGAGTCGGTGCTCGGCGGCCCGAACGCCGGTCCGGCGGGCCAGATAATCGACGGCACTCTCGCCCGGCGCTCGGTCGTGTTCCTGGGCGAGCCGGATCACGGTCGTCGTCGCGGGACTCCGGGTGATCGCGCCGGCGTCCGGCGTCAGGTCGCCGACGAGCAGCTTGAGCAGCGTCGACTTGCCAACGCCGTTGGGCGCGATGATGCCGATCCGATCACCAGGGCTGACGGTGAGGTCAACGCCGCCGAGAACGGTGAGGTCACCGAACGCGAGCGTGACTCCTCGGGCTTGTACCTGCGTCATATTGCCCCCGTTCCGGTCCGACCGGGTCTCCACAATCCCCGATGCGAACCCAGACAGCAACGCGTTTACCCGACCCGTATTGGCATGGGTACATGGTGGTCGTACCCCGGACGAGATCCACTACGGGGAGATGATTCCCGGGGCTTTGATGCTCGTGCGGCCCTCGAACAGCTCGAAATGCATCGGGTCGGCGTGCCCCGCTTCCCAGGTTGCGCCCGGCCAGAAGCCGCTATGCGCCATTTCCTCGAAAAAGGCCAGGTCAAAGCTTCCAGTGGGGTTGAAGAAACCTTTGTCCAGCAGACGCAGCAGCGGCGGGTTTTCGACCGGTGCTCGGTGACCCAAGTCGCCGGTTGTCACGGCCTCATACTCTCTGAGCCCGCCCGGCGTCGTGAGGTCCGGGGCCGGCAGCAGGTGCCGCAGGAAGCGCAGATTGTCGAGCCAGGACCAGGCGCCCCGTACCTCCTTGGCGCTGAACTTTTGCAACTCGGTGGCGAGTTCGTCGCGGTTATGGGTGATCGCCTTGACCGCCTGCCGGGCGGTGAACTCCGCATCGGCCGCAGCCGACCTCGCCTTCATCGTTTCGGTGTACCGCTCGAACGCCGCTTTGCGGTCGGCCATGGCTCGATCGCGCGCTGGCCCCGCCGGCGTCTGGCTGGCCTTTTCGCCGGTCTTGTAGGCGATCCGTTCGGCTGCGTCGCTGACCTGCTCCGCGTGCGTCTTCGCAGCCAGGCTGCGGGCCGCCTCCGCGCGCGCCGGGACGAGCGCCGGATTCTTGGCGAGCGTCGCATTCTCCTGCGCGATGGCACGGCGCAGATCCGCCTCCGAGCGCAGATTCTCGATTCCGGGGTGCGCCTTGATCGTCTGAGCGATCTCGTCGTCGATGACCTTGATCCACCCCGACGTCAGGTGCGGGATCAGTGCGAGCGTCTGCCGCCGCTCGACATTCAGCTGCTCCAGCTTCGTCGAGTTCGCGTGTGCGCCTTTTGCCTTCTCGGCCTTGATGGCCTCCATCGTGTCAAAGTAGTGATCCCGGGAGCAGCAGCAGTGCTGTGCGCTCCAGAAAGCTGAGGGACTCGACGAAGGCCGACGATCCCTCCTTCATCGTGGTGAAGCCACTCTCAAATCGCTGAAAGT
This sequence comes from uncultured Alphaproteobacteria bacterium, assembly GCA_963796805.1. Taxonomy (GTDB): domain Bacteria; phylum Pseudomonadota; class Alphaproteobacteria; order Rhodobacterales; family Rhodobacteraceae; genus Amaricoccus. The sequence goes on along the minus strand of CAWCNG010000001.1, from coordinate 1,630 downwards.
AGTCGCGCGTGGCGGCATCGGTGTCCTCGGTGGCCGACAAGTTCGGGTCCGCTGCGGTGCGTTTGCCCATAGCCGCGATCGTCGCCGTGTCCTGGTATTTCATCTCGATGTGCATGCCCGGAACGCCGACTTTCGCCGCGATCTGGACTGGGTCGTGGCGCCCGGGGTCTCCACCGCCCTTCGGCGTGAAGATCTTCGGGTTTTCGCGGGCCTGGATGTCCACCGCGTACCCCATCGCATGGACCATGAAGCCGGGGTGCTGGAACGCACCTTTATAGAAGCCACGCAGGCTGAACCCCTCGCCGATAGGCGGCAGCGGGTGACCCTTGTTCTTCATCACCGTGAGTACTCGGCGTAGCCGGGTGGCGGCATCGATGTGCAAGAAAACGTCCACCTGGCCATCGGTTACCCGGACGATGCTCGCCGGGCTGAAGTGATCGAGCAGCCCGGTCCATGAGTCGAAGTAGAGCCGCATGCGCACGAAGAACTGCACGTGGTTGGCGGCCACCGCGGCCGGATCGGACTTGGAGGCGCCCGCGTCGACCTGGGCCTTGACCTCGGGCGCGAGGCCGTTGAATGCGTCCTCGACGGCTTGTTCCGAGCCGAAGGCGGCGACGACCACGGCCCGCACAGCGGCTTCGTTGTCCTCTGCCGAAGCCTTGGGATCGAGCGCCGTCAGGTCGGGATTGTCGGCGCGAAACGATGTCTCTCTCGTATCCGGCGTGTCCGGCGCAGGTTGGCGTTGTACCGCACGCAGCATCGCGGTGACCGCGGCGTTGCCGGCGTCATTCTGAAGGGCCAGGACCGGGTGTGCCCGTGTACCGGCACGAGCGGTAGGGCACCGGACGTCGGGACCTTCGCGGAAGTCGGCAAACCGCGGTGCGGACGACATCTCTCGACAGTGCGGCCGATGGGCATGGGACAGCGTTCTCACCGGGCACCTTTTCGGGCACCGTCAGTTGCCCGAGTGGATAGCCGTGCCGGTACCGGATCATGGACTGATCGAGCTATTCAAAGATCAACGCCCGGCCGGTCCCGTGGCGGGTCGGCCGGGCGTTGATGCTATCTGGCGGAGGATACGAGATTCGAACTCGTGAGGGTTTTATCCCAACACGCTTTCCAAGCGTGCGCCCTAGGCCACTAGGCGAATCCTCCGCCGAGAAGGATACAGAACGCCGGCGCGAACGCTACCTCGCCCATCCGCACGCCGACTCCGCTGTGGTCGGGTAGAGTGGGCACACCCCTCGTGCGGCGTACACCTCATGAACCTCCCCAGGGCCGGAAGGCAGCAAGGATAAGTGAGCTCTGACGGGTGCACGGGGGGCCTTTCGTTCCCTGCCACCGGGCGTCGCCAGTGTCACATCGGCGTGCGAAGCTTGGCACCGTGGGAGAGGTGACGCAGATGGCGCCTGAGATGCGGCGGGTCCCTGAGATGCGGGCCTGGGAGATGCGGCGGGCCAGCAGCTGCTGATCGGTGATCTGCGGGCTGGTGGCGCGCATGGCTGAGTTGGCGCTCTACCGCAAATATCGGCCCCGATCGTTCGCCGAGCTCATCGGTCAGGAGCACGTCACCGAGCCGCTGAGCCAAGCGCTGCGGACCGGGCGATTGCATCACGCGTACCTTTTCTCC